>RXJJ01000001.1:194135-309684 GCA_003963145.1 Bradyrhizobiaceae bacterium | reverse complement strand
CGCCGCACTCCTTGAGCTGCTTGTCCATGTTGATCTTGATCTTGTGCAGCGGCACGTGGCCGGGGCCTTCGATCATGACCTGACAGCCCTTCTTCCAGGCGATCTGCGTCAGTTCGCCGAGCGTCTCGAGTTCGGCGAATTGCGCGCGGTCGTTGGCGTCGGCGATCGAGCCGGGACGCAGGCCGTCGCCCAGCGAGAAAGAGACGTCATACTTGCGCATGATGTCGCAGATTTCCTCGAAATTGGTGTAGAGGAAGCTCTCCTTGTGATGCGCGAGGCACCACTTCGCCATGATCGAGCCGCCGCGCGAGACGATGCCGGTGACGCGGTTGGCGGTGAGGTGAATATAGGGCAGGCGCACGCCGGCATGGATGGTGAAATAGTCCACGCCCTGTTCGCACTGTTCGATCAGCGTGTCCTTGTAAAGCTCCCAGGTCAGCTTGACCGGATCGCCTTCGCACTTCTCCAGCGCCTGATAGATCGGCACGGTGCCGATCGGCACCGGCGAGTTGCGCAGGATCCATTCGCGCGTGGTGTGGATGTTGCGGCCGGTGGAGAGGTCCATCACGGTGTCGGCGCCCCAGCGGATCGCCCACACCATCTTGTCCACTTCTTCCTCGACCGACGACGTCACCGCCGAGTTGCCGATATTGGCGTTGATCTTCACCAGGAAGTTGCGGCCGATAATCATCGGCTCAAGCTCGCCGTGGTTGATGTTGCTCGGGATGATGGCGCGGCCGCGCGCGATTTCCTCGCGCACGAATTCCGGCGTGATGAAGGCCGGCACCGATGCGCCGAAGCTCTCGCCGTCCCTGAGCGCGGCTTCCGCGCGTTCAAGCTGCTTCTTGCGGCCGAGATTTTCGCGCTCGGCGACATAGATCATCTCCTTGGTGATGATCCCGGCGCGGGCGAATTCGAGCTGGGTGATCGGCGCGTCGCCGACGCCGCGCAGCGGCTTGTGATGCGCCTTGAAGGCGGCCGCGGCGTGCTTGGCACCGACATTGCCGTTGTCTTCCGGCTTGATCTGCCGGCCCTCATACTCCTCGACGCCGCCGCGCTCCCTCACCCATTGCTGACGCGTGCGCGGCAGGCCCGCGTTGACGTCGATAATAACGTTGGGGTCGGTGTAGGGGCCGGAGGTGTCATAGACCGGCAGATTCGGCTCGTTCGCCTCCTTGCTGAGGATGATCTCGCGCAGCGGCACGCGCAGGTCCGGCGCGGCTTCGGGGGTCGCGTAAATCTTGCGCGACGACGGCAGTCCGCCGGTGGTGACGGCGGGCAGCGTGGTATCCGGGTTGGGGCGGATGTTCATGGCGTTTCTCCTCTAAATCTCTTGATCTGCGCTCCCTCTCCCCGCCGGGGAGAGGGTTGGGGTGAGGGGGCTCAATGCCCCGACGAAATTTCGGTCCCCCTCACCCGCGCCGATGGCGCGACCTCTCCCCCGCGGGGAGAGGTGAAGGAAGATGTCGTCATTGCGAGGAGCGTAGCGACGAAGCAACCCAGTCTTTCCTTGCCGCATTGCGGATTGCCTCGCTTCGCTCGCAACGACGAGATGGACTTGTGCTCTCATCACACCATCTCTGCGTATTGCCCGAGCCAGGCGCGCGTGCGCGCGTCCGGATCGGCGTTCATGGTGATGTCGCTGACCACCGCGATGGAATCGGCGCCGGCGGCGAAAATCTCCGGCGCGTGTTCGAGCTTGATGCCGCCGATGGCAACCAGCGGAATGTCGCCCACGGCTTTCTTCCAGACGGTGATGCGTTCCACGCCCTGCGGCTTGAAACGCATGGCCTTCAGCGTGGTGAAGAAGATCGGGCCGAGCGCGACGTAATCGGGATCGTGCTTCAGCGCGTTGGCGAGTTCGTCCTCGTCGTGGGTCGAGACGCCGAGCGTCAGCCCGGCGCGGCGGATCGCGCCGATATCGGCGGTCTGCAAGTCCTCTTGTCCCAGATGCAGATGCTGCGCGCCGCAATCGATTGCCGCGCGCCAGTAATCGTTCACGACAAGGCGGGTCGGTGTGCCACTGGTGGCGGCCAGCGCCTCGGTGACCAGCGCCTTCGCCTTCGCGTCATCGAGGTCCTTGGCACGCAACTGGATGGTGCCGACGCCGAGCTTCGTCAGCCGCGCGACCCACGCGACGCTGTCGACGACGGGATAAAACGGATCAGGATACGGCATGCCAGAACGGTGTCCCAACGACAGGGGTTGAAGGGGAGGCGAAATCGCGCGCGTCCATCAGGCCGGACTCGTAAGCGATGCGTCCGGCCTCGACGGCAAGCCGGAATGCGTTCGCCATCTGGACCGGATGTTCGGCTTTGGCGATGGCGGTGTTGAGCAGCACGGCGTCGTAACCCAGTTCGAGCGCCTGCGCCGCATGGCTCGGCGCGCCGATTCCTGCATCGACGACAAGGGTGATATCGGGCAGGCGGGCGCGCAGCAGCTTCAGTGCGTCACGGTTGACGATGCCTTTGGCGCTGCCGATCGGCGCGGCCCATGGCATGACAACCCTGCATCCGGCATCGACGAGGCGCATCGCCACGCTCAGATCCTCGGTGCAATAGGGAAACACCTCGAAACCATCCTTGGTCAGAATCTGCGCGGCCTCGACAAGGCCGACCACATCCGGCTGCAGGGTTTCGTCGTCGGCGATGACCTCGAGCTTGATCCACGGTGTGCCGAACAATTCGCGCGCGAGCTGCGCGGTGGTGACAGCTTCGCGTACGGTTTTGCAGCCGGCGGTGTTCGGCAGCACGGTGACGCCGAGTTCGCGGATCAGCGACCAGAACGCATCGCCGGTCTTGCCGCCGGCGGTCTCGCGGCGCACCGAGACGGTGACGATCTCGCTGCCCGCCGCGCGGATCGAGTCCTGCATGATCTTCGGCGACGGGTAGAGAGCGGTGCCGACCAGAAGGCGCGAGGAGAAGTCGCGGTCGTAGAATTTCACCATGAAGACACCTCTTTCTCCCTCTCCCTAGCGGGGAGAGGGTTGGGGTGAGGGAGCTCTGCGTCGAATCGAAAACGCCGATCCCCCTCACCCGCGCCTGTGGCGCGACCTCTCCCCGCAGGGGAGAGGTGAAACGAGGGCGGACGAGGGGCGGCGAAACGAAAGTCATCCTCCCTGCCTTGGTGTGAGGATTTCGACGCAGTCGTTGTCGTTGAGCGGAGTGTCCGCCCATTTCGCGCGCGGCACGACGTCGTAATTCACGGCGACGGCCAGATGCGTACCCTCGTATTCGAGTTCGCTCAGAAGCGCATTCACGTTGGCGGCCTTGGTTTCGCGGCGCTCGCCATTGACGGTCAGGAACATTGCATCACCTCGTTGTCGATGACGCCGCGCTTCACGTAATTCACCGTGAGTTCCGCCAGAGCCGGAGCGATCAGGAAGCCATGCCGGTAAAGGCCGTTCACCGAAATCTTGTTCCGGTCGATGGCGATACGCGGCAGATTGTCAGGCAACGCGGGACGCAGACCCGCGCCGACCTCGAGAATGCGCGCTTCGCCGAAAGCCGGATGCAGGGCATAGGCCGCCGACAGCAATTCCAGCGCGGAGCGCACGCTGACGCGGTCGTCCTCGCTTTCGATCGAGGTCGCGCCGATCATGAAGATATTTTCTTCGCGCGGGATCATGTAAAGCGGCCAGCGCGGGTGCATCACCCGCACCGGGCGAGACAGTTGCACTTCGCCGGTTTCGACAATGATCATTTCGCCCTTCACGCCGCGCAGGTCGGGCATCGCGTCGCGCGCGGCAAGGCCGCGGCAGTCGATAACGGCGCGGGCGTCCTTGGCCAGATCTTCAGTTTCGCATTCGGTGTCGAACCGGATTTCGCCGCCGGCCGCTTTCAGCTTGTCGTGCAGCTTCGGCAGCACGCGGCGCGGCTCGACATGGCCTTCATGCCGGAAGAACAGCGCGTCGCGGAAGCGCCCGCTGAGAGAAGGCTCCAGCGCGGCGACGCCCGAGGCATCAAGCCGCTCGTAATCGCTGGTGAGGCGGGCGAAGCGTTCGAAATCGGAGCGGTCGCGCGCATGGGCGAGAACCAGCGATCCGTTGAATGGCGTGTCCGGCAGTTCCTCCCGCCACAGATCGAGAGAGCGGACGCCAAGGCGGGTGATCAGCGGCTCGGACGTCTCGCGCTCGCACCATGGCGCCAGCATGCCGCCCGCGAAGTGGCTGGTGGCCTGCGTCATCGCTGCGTCATCGCGCTCGAATAAAGTGACAGCGAATCCCGCCTTGGCGAATGACAGCGCCTGCCACGCGCCGGCGACGCCCGCGCCGATCACGTGAATCGGCTCACGTCCGCCGGTCGAACCGCGCGTACTCGAATCCTGCAAAACGGAATTGTCTTCTCGCGAAGACGCTGATTTCTGAAACATCCCTGTCCCTTCGCCGGCATGACCCGGATCAGGTTCAAAGGGTCACCGCGCTTTGCGGTATCTCAGCTCCACACGGAGCCCCCCTCGGAACGGCTTTATGTTAAGCACGTCCCCCGGCATGTCAATGTTTTACCGGCCCGTTAACCCGGCTGTGAGGCCCGGCGGCCTAGCCTGACCGCCCCGGGAACCCCAGGCCGCCGCCTCGCCATGTCCATATCCACAGCCGATATCGTCCGGCCCCGCATTCCGGCCCGCATCCTGTTTCCGGCAGGCGTCGGGCTCGGGATTTATGGCTTGCTGATGCCGGCCGGCGCGCGGCTGCTCAACGATCCGGATACGTACTGGCAGGTCAGGATCGGGCAATCGATCATCGAAACGGGTGCGCTGCCGCATGCCGACGGCTTCTCGTTTACCATGACGGGGCAGCCGTGGATCTCGACGCAATGGTTGGCCCAGGCGATCTATGCCATCGTTTACGGGGCGTTCGGCTGGGCCGGGCTTGTCGTTCTGACATCCGCGTCGATCGCCCTGACGTTCGTGCTGCTCGCCCGGTTTCTCGAACGCAGGCTGCCGGTTGCGCCCGCGCTGATGTTACTGCTCTGCGGCTTTGCGATCGGCGCTCCGCATTTTCTGGCGCGTCCGCACACGCTCGCGATGCCGGTGATGGTGGCCTGGGTCGCGGGACTGGTCGCGGCGGCGGAACGCCGCGCAGCGCCATCACCCTGGCTGCTGCCCTTGATGGCGCTATGGACGAATCTGCACGGCAGTTTCGTGCTGGGTCTGGCCCTTGTCGCTCCGGTTGCGTTCGATGCGCTCTGGAATGCACAGGCAGAGAAGCGTCCGCGTCTCGCGCTTCTCTGGTTCGGCTTTCTGCTGGCGGCCGTTGCGGCGTCCTGCCTCACGCCCTATGGCTGGGAGTCGCTTCTGGCCGCGAAAAAGATCCTGAGCCTCGGGCAGGCGCTGTCGCTGATCGGGGAGTGGCGGCCGGTCGATCTGTCGAAATGGGAAGGCGTTTCGCTTTTCCTGTTCGCCGGCCTCGGCGGTGTGCTGCTGACAGGCTTCACGTTGACGCTGCCGCGCGTCTTGCTGTTTGTCGGGCTGCTCTATATGGCGCTGTCGCACAGCCGCAATGTCGATGTCTTTGCGCTGCTGTCGCCGATCGTTCTCGCCGCGCCGCTGGCGATGCGGCTTGGGGTGCGGACCGGCGTTATGAGCACAACGGACGAAAACCCGCAGGCGTCATTGCGCTGGAGTGCGGCCGCCATCCTCCTCGCCTGCGTGCTGACTTTCACCATCGTGCCGATGCGGCGATATTCTCCTCCTGCCGCGACGTCGCCCAGCGCCGCCATCGCGGCATTGAAGGAGCGCAAGGTGTCGCGCGTCTTCAACGATTACGACTATGGCGGCTATCTGATCTGGTCCGGGCTGCCGACCTTCATCGACGGCAGGACAGAATTGTTCGGCGAAGATTTCATGGTTCGCTATGACGACGCGGCCTCGCTGAAGAATCCGCAGGCGTTGTTCGATCTTCTGAAGGCCTACAATATCGAGGCTACGCTTTTACACCGCACGACGCCGGCAGCGCGTCTGCTGGATCGCACAGACGGCTGGACCCGCATTTACGCGGACGATTCAGTCGTGGTCCATATGCGGACCGATGCGAGTGCGAATACAACGCTGCAATAATTGCAACCCCCGCCGGCAATAAATTTCAAGCATCCGTGATCTGCCGCAGAGCTTTCTTCCCCGAAAGCGATGCGGCGCAGCAACCGCGTTGTTTTTTTTGCGGAGGTCTTTCCTTCACGCCAGAACCACGCATCATACGGTTATAAATCTGTTGCACGACGCAGTTACAGGCAGGGCTATGACGCATACGCAGATCAACGGGCCGACGAATCAGATGATCGTCTTCTGCTCGCGTCATGTTTGCGCGGCGACAGGGGCGTGTCGTCTCAACCAAGGAACCTTTTCGAATCCATGACGTTGTAACGCGCCAGAGGGACCGGAATTCGTCCGGGTTGGGACATGTCAGACACGTACATCATCGAAGTCAGTTCGGAAGCCGCCGGTATCGTCGTTCGCGACGAGCGCGGCTATCGCTTCTTCGCCGCCAATCACCGTTTCAATCAGCTCGAGGGCCGGTTGTTTCGCAGCGCTCGTGAAGCCGAGCGCATCGCGACCCGGCTGCTCGCCGGCACGCTGGAACCTGAAGCGGCCTGAACAAGCGCTCTGGAGACTGAAAAGGCCGGGGTCGCTCCCGGCCTTGTGATTCAAGTTTGATATAATGGTCAGGCGATCTGCTTGAGCGCCGGATAATCGGTGTAGCCCTTCGCGCCGCCGCCGTAGAACGTCGCCTGATCCCAGGGGTTAAGCTCGGCGCCGCTCCTCAGCCGTTCCACCAGATCGGGGTTGGAGATGAACAGCTTGCCGAATGCGATCAGGTCGGCTTCGTTCTTCGTCAGCTTTTCATTGGCAAGTTTCAGATCGTAGCCGTTGTTGGCGATATACGTGCCGTGGAAGCGTTTGCGCAGGCTTGCGTAATCGAACGGCACATTGTCGCGCGGACCGCCGGTCGCGCCTTCGACCACATGGATGTAAACAAGTCTCTCCGCACTCAGGCCGTCGACGATGTAATCGAACAGCTTTTGCGGATTGCTGTCGGTCAGATCGTTGGCGGGCGTCACCGGCGAGATGCGGATGCCGGTGCGATCCGCGCCGATTTCGGCGGCGACGGCTTTGGAGACTTCCAGCATCAGCCGTGCGCGGTTTTCGATGGACCCGCCGTAAGCGTCGGTCCGCTTGTTGGCGCCATCGCGCGCGAACTGGTCGAGCAGATATCCGTTGGCGCCGTGAATTTCCACGCCGTCAAATCCGGCCTCCCGCGCATTGCGCGCGGCGCGCTTGTAATCGTCGATGATGCCGGGAATTTCCGAAAGCTCCAGCGCCCGAGGTTCGGACACCTCGGTGAACTGGCCGCCGACGAATGTCTTGCCCTTGGCGCGAATGGCGGAAGGCGCAACCGGCGCACCGCCGCCCGGCTGCAGGCTGGTGTGCGAGATGCGGCCGACATGCCAGAGCTGGATGAAGATTTTCCCACCGCGTGCATGTACGGCGTCGGTGACTTTCTTCCAGCCGGTGACCTGATCCTTCGAATAGATACCGGGCGTGTCCTGATAGCCCTGGCCCTGTTGCGAGATCTGGCTGGCCTCGGTGATCAGCAGACCGGCCGAGGCGCGCTGGGCATAGTAATCGGCGGCGAGCGGCCCGGGCACGAAGCCCGCGGCGGCGCGGTTGCGTGTCAGCGGTGCCATTACCGCGCGGTTCGCCAGTGTAATCGGGCCTAGCTTGTAGGATTCAAAAAGTTTGGAGGTCATGTCCGGGCTTCCGTGCAATGTCGATGCACTTGCATGTAAAGCATTTCGCCCGCCATGCAAGGCGGGCGAGACACGGCTGCGATAAAGTTTTGCTGAGCGGCCGTCAGCGATCCGTCACACCGAGAAAGTCCATTTTGCCGAGTTCGACGCCGTTATGACGTAAAATGTCATAGGCGGTGGTCACGTGAAAAAAGAAATTCGGCAGGGCGACGTGATTGAAGAACATTTGTCCTGCGAGGGTCTTCGTCTTGTCCTTGCCGGTCGGGAAAGTCACATCGCGCGTGTCGCCGCCTTCGTATTTTTCCGGCGGAATGGCCTTGATGTTCGCAATCACCTTGTCGATGCGTGCATAAAGTTGTTCGAAGGTCGTCTCGTCATCAGGCATGCTTGGCACGTCGGTCTGGGTGAGCCGGGCGCAGGCCTTGCCCGAAAAGTCGCAGGCGAGCTGAACCTGATTGGTCAGCGAGAACATCGTCGGATAGAGCCGGGCGTTCAGCAGCACTTCGGGCTTGATATTTTTGTCCTCGGCATAGGCCTGTCCCTTTTTCAGGACCGCCGAAAGCGCGGTCAGCATATGAATAAAGACAGGTGCGGTGCCTTGATAGAACGACATGAAGATTCTCCGGTTCGGTCCTGCCAGAGCGCAGAACGCGCGCGGATCATCTAGGCGGCAGGTATATTATTGCAAGTTCTGCGCGGCGGAGCGCCCGCGCATTCGCATCAGCAATTCGGCGGTCGGCCATGAATCGGCGGGCAGGCCATATTTGATCTGCATGGCCTTGACGGCGGTACGGCTTTGCTGGCCAAGCACGCCGTCGATCTTGCCGACGTCGAATCCCGCGCGCACCAGAAGCTGCTGCAATTCCTTGATGTCGTTAAATGACAGTTGCGCGACCGCCGCCGAAGGCTTTCGCATGGGTGACGCGCCCGCGATCCGGGTCGCGAGATAGGCCGCGGTCGTCGAATAGATCAGCGAATTGTTCCATTCGGTATAGGCGCCGAAATTCGCGTAAACCAGAAACGCCGGTCCGGTGCGGCCCATCGGCAGCAGCACCGAGGCGGGCATGTCGTCATTCGGCAGCGGCCGGCCATCGGCATAGGTGACGCCGTAGCGCGCCCATTGCGAGCGCGGCAGCTTGACCGTGAGATCGGCCTGCTCCCACGGAAGGTTCGTGGGGACGCGGATTTCCTGCAGCCAGGGTTCGCCCCGGCGCCATTTCAGGGCGGTCGCGATGTAGTTGGCGGTCGAACCGATCACGTCCGGCGCGCTGCGCAGGAGGTCGCGGCGGCCGTCGCCGTCATAATCCACGGCATAGTTGAAATAATGCCCCGGCAGGAATTGCGTCTGGCCGAGTTCGCCGGCCCAGGAGCCGATCATTTCATCGGGCGACAGATCGCCGCGATCGATGATCTTCAGCGCGGCGATGGTTTCGTCGTGAAACATCTGCGCACGGCGGCAGTCATAGGCCAGCGACACCAGCGAGCGCAGCGTCGGCAGATTGCCCATCTGCACGCCGAAATCGCTTTCGAGTCCCCAGAACGCGGCGATCACGGCAGGCGGCACGCCATACTCTTTTTCGGCGCGCGCGAATGACGAGGCGTAGGCCTGAATCTTCGCGCGGCCCTGCTGCATGCGGTAATCCGCCGCCATGCGTCCGGCAAATTGGGTGAAGAGCTGGCCGAACACGCGCTGGCCGCGGTCGCGGTTCACGATGCCCTGATCGTAGACCATGTAGGGGGCGGCGGCGGAAATGGCGCGGCGCGACACGCCCTGCGCCGCCGCGTCGCTTTCAAGCCGGTTCAAAAATTGCGGAAAGCTCATGCCGTCGTGGCACCGCGCGCCGCTCTGGGCGAGGGCGGGTGAGGCAACAGAAGCTGTTACCAATACGGCTGTGAAAGGAATCACCTTCTTAAATGTCCGGATTCTCTTTTTTAACATCAAAGTAGTCATTCCTCATTTCAGCGGCGTAAGTGATTTGTAACTTACTGCTTAAAACAATTATCGCGGTGCCACTTAAGAAAAGTTGGATGAGGTTGCTGGAACGGACGTTGGGGTACTAGGGCGTGGCCAGTTTTGTTAATGATATTCCGCATGCTTTCTGCATCGTTCACCTGACGAGAGATCATGATTTTAAGGCCATCATCGAAGCTAATTAATCCACGATCAAACATCCAATGAGCGGTGCCGGACAGGGCTACGCCGTTGCTAACGATATCGGGACCGTTTGCTGCAACGGGTCGGATGTGAGCCGCGTCGACCTCTGCCCGCCCGCCGCCGTTGATCAGCTTGAGGCCAGTAACCGCGCAACGTTGATCATAAGCGCTCAGTATAATTTTTCGGAATGCTCGGTCTCGTACTGCGCGCGATGATATATAGTTTATTCGATCGCGCTCTTCGTGATGAAAAATTGCTTGCTGTTCATTGAGTTCAAACGGTGAGCTAATTTCACCAACTCGAGGCAGCATCGGCTCAACCTCGTCAAATCCTATCGCAAGAATCCGATTAAGGTCACTCGGAGAAATCGAGCGAACCGCGGACTGGGCTCGACCTGAAATGCGTCCATCCTCATTTAGAAGACCACGCTCGACGACGCCGTCAGGGCCATTGAATGGCACTGGCCGAACAAAATCTAAATAGCTGCCGGCTTCGATTAGGGCGAGATACATATTGGGTATGTTCGGATCAGAAATAATCTGTTGAACCTTGGCTATCGCAAAGTAGCCACGGGTATCAGGAACCTTTCGAGGCTCGTAATAAATGATCCAGTCACCGACGAAGGTTTGAGCGCGCCCAAGATATTGAGAGGGAAATTGATATTGTTCGGCTGGACTATCATTATAGATTGAATCCGAACGATGAATGAAAACTCCGAATCCCATCAGTATACTTTTCGATTTATGGGTAATTAATAGCCGTCACAATTCCCGCGCGCTTGCGAATGCGAATGACGACACACGCCGCGTATTTTCATCGAGGATCAGCGCGCGGGTCAATGGCGGCTCGGCGCGCTGGCTGCAGTTCTCCCGCTCGCACAATCGGCAATTGACGCCGATCGGCGTGCCCTGCGCCTTGTCGAGATCGGTGCCCGCGGCATAGACGAGCTTTCCCGCGTGACGGATGTCGCAGCCGAGTCCAATGGCGAAGCGCGGCTGCGGGTGCGGCCATGGCGCCGCCGGCCGCCGCAATGTCTGCGCCAGTGAGAAGAAGCGGCTTCCATCGGGCAGTTCGATCACCTGTTGCAGCAGGCGGTCCGGCGTATCGAAGGTGGAATGCACGTTCCATAACGGGCAGGTGCCGCCAAATTTCGAGAACGGAAACGTGCCGGACGAAAACCGTTTCGAGACATTACCGGCATTGTCCACGCGCAGCATGAAGAACGGGATGCCGCGTGCATTCGGCCGTTGCAGGGTGGTGAGGCGATGGCAGATCTGTTCGAAGCCGGCGTTGAAGCGCCGACCGAGCACCTGCAGATCGTAGCCCAGTTGTTCGGCGGCCGCGAGAAACGGCTGATAGGGCATCATCACGGCGGCGGCGTAATAGTTCGCCAGCGTAATGCGATAAAGACGCCGCGCGGTGTCGTCCAAAGGTCCCGCGCGGTTGACGATCGAATCGAACACCGGGCCTGCTTCCGCGAGCCCCATCTGGATGGCGAGCTGAAACACGCGCCCGGAATCGTCGATCAGTTCGGAGATCAGAACCTGCCGCCGGTGACGGTCCCAGCGCCGCAGCGTCTCGCGCATGACGTCCACCGGCATGATGCGCACCGTGGTCGAATGGCGCTCGCGCAGACGGTCGCTGAGTGCGGTGAACAGGTCCTGCGCGCCGACATTGATCTCGTCGCGCAGGGTCTCGGCGGCGGTTTCCAGTTCGGGGAAATAATTGCGGTTGGCTTCGATCAGGTCGCGCACCCGCTCGATCGGGTTCGCCTCGTAGCGCTGGCCCGCGCTTTCGTTGCGGTCGGCGAATTGCGCGGCCACCAGCGTTTCGCCGCGCCGCGCCTCGGTATAAGCCGCATAAACACGCTGGAGCGCATGCGTGACGCCGGGGCAGAGCTCGGCGAGGTCGCGCAGTTCCTGCTTGGGCAGATCGATCTGGCGAAACAGGGGGTCGGAAAAAATCTCGTTGAGTTCGGCGAAGAAGCGGTCCTCGTCCGAGGTCGCAAGATCACGCAGATCGAGATCGTAATTCTCGGCGAGCCGCAGCAGGATCTGCGCCGTGACCGGGCGCTGGTTGCGCTCGATCAGGTTGATGTAGCTCGGCGACAGGCCGAGCCCCTCGGCGATCTGTGTCTGCGACAGGCCGAGCTGCTGGCGAATGCGCCGGAAGCGCGGCCCGACAAACAGCTTTTTCCCAGTATCCGTTGCCATGATATTTTTGTTACAAAATTTACAACTTAACACTTATTACATTTCGATATGTTACAGCATGTCACCATTCAAAAGCAAGCTATCTATACGATTTGTGTTATTTCGCGTTAGCTTCACATCACGTCGCAAATACATTGTCACGAATGTGAGGAATTCAAATGAACTACCAGGCGCGCCATATCGCGGATCATGCGATTCCAGGACCGTCCTCCTATCAAAGCGAGCTTGAGGCGGCCGAAGCCTTGCTCAGGGACCAGCCCACCTGGAACGGCGTCACGGCCGAAGCCGTCGCCCGCATGCGCCTGCAGAACCGTTTCAAGACGGGCCTCGATATCGCGCGCTACACCGCGGCGCTGATGCGTTCGGATATGGCGGCGTATGACGCGGACCCGACGAAATACACCCAGTCGCTCGGCTGCTGGCACGGCTTTGTCGCGCAGCAGAAGCTGATCTCGATCAAGAAGCATTTCGGCGGCAGGACCGACCGCCGCTACATGTATCTGTCGGGCTGGATGATCGCGGCGCTTCGTTCCGAATTCGGCCCGCTGCCGGATCAGTCGATGCACGAGAAGACCTCGGTGCCCGCGCTGATCGAGGAGCTCTATACCTTCCTGCGTCAGGCCGACGCGCGCGAGCTGAACGATATCTTCCGCCAGCTCGATGCCGCGCGTGAGGCCGGCGACAAGGCGAAGGAAGCCGCGTTGATCGACAGGATCGACAATTTCCAGACTCACGTCGTGCCGGTGATCGCCGACATCGATGCAGGCTTCGGCAATGCCGAGGCGACCTATCTGCTCGCGAGGAAAATGATCGAGGCGGGCGCGGGCGCACTGCAGATCGAGAATCAGGTCTCGGATGAAAAGCAGTGCGGCCATCAGGACGGCAAGGTCACCGTGCCTCACGAGGTGTTTCTCGCGAAGATTCGCGCCTGCCGCCACGCGTTCCTCGAACTCGGAGTGGAAGACGGCATCATCGTCACCCGCACCGATTCCCTCGGCGCGGGCCTCACCCAGCAGATCGCGGTGAGCCACAGGCCGGGCGATCTCGGCGATCAGTACAACAGCTTCCTCGATTGCGAGGAGGTCGACGCGAGCAAGGTCGGCAACGGCGACGTGATCATCAGCCGCAACGGCAAGCTGCTGCGTCCCAAGCGCCTGCCGAGCAATCTGTATCAGTTCCGTCCCGGTACGGGCGCGGACCGCTGCGTACTGGATTGCATCACCTCGCTGCAGAACGGCGCCGACCTTTTGTGGATCGAGACCGAGCGGCCGAACATCGAGCAGATCGCGAGCATGGTGGATCGCATTCGCGAGGTGATCCCGAACGCGAAACTCGCCTACAACAACTCGCCGTCGTTCAACTGGACGCTGAACTTCCGCTGGCAGGTGTTCGATGAATGGAAAGCGGCCGGCAAGGATGTCAGCAAATACAACCGCGCCGACCTGATGAAGGTGGAATATGACGACACGCCTCTGGCGCTCGAAGCCGATCAACTGATCCGCACCTTCCAGGCGGATTCGGCCAAGCGCGCCGGGATCTTCCATCACCTCATCACGCTGCCGACCTATCACACGGCGGCGCTGTCCACCGACAACCTCGCCAGGGAGTATTTCGGCGATCAGGGCATGCTCGGTTACGTCAAGAACGTGCAGCGTGAGGAAATCCGTCAGGGCATCGCCTGCGTCAAGCACCAGAGCATGGCCGGCTCGGACATCGGTGACGACCACAAGGAATACTTCGCCGGTGAAGCCGCCCTGAAGGCGGGCGGCGCGCACAACACCATGAACCAGTTCTAACCAACGGAGGTTATCATGACCACAGGCAGCAATTTCTGGGTGATCGGTGGTGAGTTCGGCTCGATGAACTTCCACAAGCTCGTGCACGGCTCGGCGCAGGTCGAGGGTCCGTTCAAGACCCGCAAGGAAGCCGAGGACGCCTGGCGCACGGTATCCGAGGAAAACCGGCATCGCGGCAGCGTTCGGTTTTCCATCGTCGAGGAGCCGGTCCGCGCGACCGCCTGATTTTCAAGGTTCTACCCCAGGGAGAGGCGCTCACGCGCCGAACCTTAAACTTGAGCCCCATCCGGTCCCCGGATGGGGCTTTTTTTCCGTTTTGCCCCGATGCGGCGGCCTTTGCGGGCCTCCGTGGTTACTGCTAGGTTAACGGGGTTCGTAAAGGGTGAGTATGATGGCGGATCAGACGGACGGGGTCGCGAAAGGCACGGTTCAGATTTCGCGGCTGCGCGATGCCCTGCACAAGGCCCGGATCGAGGCGGCGGACCGTTCCGGCGTGGTCGTCGATCTGCGCGACGCCGAACTCGCGCGGCTCGAAATTCTCAACGAGGCGCTGGACTCTCTGTTCGAAGAAATTCCCGCGCAGGTCGATCTGTTCGATAGGGGCATCAGCCGGGGCGATACGCCGCGGCTGTGGATCGATTCGGTGGCGCATGTCGCGATGGGCCGCGACAAGCGCATCTATCGTCTGGTGCAGGATACCCGTTTCGGCCGCACCCTGATCGCCGAATCCCATGACGTGCCGGTGATGGTGGATGCGATCACCGACTACATCGCCCGCCGCATGATCGAGCGCGAGCAGGCCCTGATCGCGCCGCAGCCGGTTACGGTTTTTACGCCTGAGCCCGTGCCGGCATCCGCGCCCATGTCGTCTGCTCCCACGCCGGCTGCGGCGCTACCCCTGGTGAAGAAATCCGGCCGCGTCCCATGGACATTTGTGCTGGGATTTGTCGCCGGCATCGTCGCGCTGTTCGCGATCGCGCTGATTGCGTCGATGCGCTAGGGCGCGGTCAGCTCTTTCCGCTCGATGTCGGTGATGCGATCCGGCGAGGTTTCGTTGACGAAGCCGCGCACGGTCTGCTCGATGCGCCAGCCCCGATTTGAATGCGCGATCGAAAACAGATTGTAAGCTGCCGGGTGATGATGCCCGCCCGATGAGGCCGAGGATGACGGCACTCCGATCACCGGGATTTTTCCGAGCGGCCCGTCCAGCCACACCGCCGCGTGGCGGTGGTCATGGCCGTGCAGCACCATCTCGGCTCCGTATCGCTTGAGCAGATCGCGCAGCCTGTCGGCATCGCGAAGCCTTGCGATCCTGCGGCCCGGAGCGACATAGGGCGGATGATGGATCATCAGCACGCGGCACAGATTTTCCTGCGCCAGTTGCGGCAGGATGTGTTCCAGCGCCTCGTATTGCGTGCGTCCGACAAGACCGGTTGCCATGAACGGCGCGGTAGGCACAGCGGTTGAAATACCGATCAGCGCCAGGGGGCCCCGTCGCCGGACATAAGGGAAAGCCGGCGGCGCGGCGCCGTCATCGCCGCGCAGATAATCGCTCCAGCTGCGCGCGTGATGATGCCGGGTGGAGATGTCGTAGGCGTCGTGATTGCCGGGCACCAGCGAGACGTCATGCGGCGAACCCACGGTCTTCAGCCATGCGGCGGCTTCGGTGAATTCGGCGGGCAAGGCGATGTTGACCAGATCGCCGGTGATGGCGATGTGATCGGGCTTTTGGGCGTGAATATCGGCGACGATTTGTGCCAGCACGTCACGGCGATGGATGGCATGGCGCTTGCGCTGCCAGTTGACGTAGCCGATCGCGCGCTTGCCGAAAAGCTCGAGCCCGCGTGGCCTCGGTATCGGCCCGAGATGCGGATCGGACAGATGCGCGAGCAAAAAATGATCCGTCACGTCGGCGCCATCCGGAATTCGAAATTCATAGGCGTGATTTACCCGTCCCGCCAATATCCGCAAGCGTGGATTGCCGCTATAGGTGGCCCGAACCGATCCTGCGAAGGTGCTTGCGAAAATGACGGACAAACGCCTGCGGGTCAGATTTGAGCCGCTGACCCGGCGGATTTTTCATTTCTATTCGCGCTTTGCCCGGCCGATGACTCTCGGCACCCGTGCGCTGGTGCTCGACGCCGAAAACCGGGTGTTTCTGGTCAAGCATTCCTATGTGGCCGGCTGGCACCTGCCGGGGGGCGGGGTGGAGAGCGGCGAGACCATTCTCGATTCCCTCAAGCGCGAACTGATCGAGGAGGGGCGCATCGAACTGACGGGCGCGCCGCGATTGCACGGGATCTTCTACAATCGCCGCGTCTCGCGCCGCGATCATGTCGCGGTCTATGTGATCCGCGAGTGGCGGCAGGACCGGATGCCGCAGCCCAATCATGAGATCGTTGCCTGCGGTTTTTACGCGGCGGCGGACTTGCCGGCGGACACCACGCCCGGAACACGGCGTCGGATCGCCGAAGTCCTGCAAAACGCTCCCATTATCGAGGACTGGAGCTAGAGATCGTTAGCGCATTGCTGACGGTCTTGATCTATTGTGCGGGCCAATGAGGGACCGCTTGGTTGCGATGTTGAGGTTCGGTTGATGCGCTATTTGAAGTTGATCTGCGCTGCCCTGTGCCTGTTCATACTATCGAGCGTCCTGTTGTCCATGTCGCATTGGAATGAGCGGCGTATCCCGGACGACATCTGTTATCTGCGGCAGGCTCATCTGTTTCAGAAACTCGGCGTAGCCGGTTTGAACACGGATGCGCGGCTGGATACGGACAAGTATTTCAGGGGGATGGCGGAGCAGCTTGGGCATCCGGAATGGGCCACGGACCACCTGTATATCTGTCATGTCTACAAATCGAATGCCGGAAAATGGGTGCTTCAATATCCGCCCGGAACGGGCTTTCTGCTGGCCTTCTTCCCGGAGGGATTCCAGGCCGTCCCGCTCTACATGATCTGCACGGGCATTCTGTTTGGCATCGGCCTGTTCGGAATCTATCTGGCGAAGGACTGGGGGGAAGTTCTCGCCGCGACTGTGCTGGGCGGATTCGCCCTTTATCTGATGATCAATCCGACAAAGGTCAGTTACTCCTCCGCCCCGACAATGGTTCTGACAGCGCTGACGGGGCTGGCTACGGCGCGCTTCTTTCGCGAGGCCGATCTGCGGCGGATTGGCGCTTCCGGTATCCTTGTTGCCGTATTGCTCGGGTTAATGGTGAATTTCAGGATTCCAAATCTCCTGTTATGCGCGGGCTATTTTTCCGTGTTCCTTTTTTTCTTTCTTAAGACAAGGGATATACGCGTGGTTCTGTCCGGTGCGGTGTTCGCGGTTTTTTGCCTGCTGGGCATGAGCCCCACGCTGATCGCGAATACGATAAATGCGGGCAGTCCATTCTCGACGACATATGGAAACATCGATGTCGTTGCTCCGGTGTTCAGCCCGGAGATCGCGTGGTTCTACATTTTCGATAACCAGGGCGTTCTCATGATCGTGTCGTTGATCTGGATGGGGTGGATGCTGAGTTCGGAACCAGGCCCGGGAACGACGCGAATCGTGATTCTTACGACCGTGAATCTTCTGGTCAGCGCGGCCTTCTTTTTCACGCACCCGATATCCTCGGCGTATTACATGATGCCCGTCGCGATGCTTTCCGTATGGACCTTGCTCTTCAACAGGCTGATCTGGTCCAGAAAACCTGTTGCCGCGGCGATCTGAAATCCATGACACAGACCATCCCACAGATAGCGGTTCTGATCCCCTGCTATAATGAAGAGGCCGCGGTTGGAAAGGTCGTCGCGGATTTTCGCGGCGCCCTGCCCGATGCGCAAATCTACGTCTACGACAACAATTCCTCGGATCGTACGATCGAGGTGGCCCGCGAAGCCGGCGCGCAGGTGCGAACCGAGCGGCGGCAGGGCAAGGGCCATGTCGTCAAGCGCATGTTCGCCGATATCGATGCCGATATCTATGTTCTCGTCGATGGTGATGCGACCTATGACGCGCCGAGCGCGCAGCGCATGATCGACCGGCTGGTTAGCGAACACCTCGACATGGTGGTCGGTCTGCGGGTCGATCAGGAGGTCGCCGCCTACCGTCCCGGCCACCGAACCGGCAACGCGATGCTGACCGGCTTTCTTGCGATGGTGTTCGGCCAGGTCTTTCAGGACATCCTGTCTGGCTATCGCGTGTTCTCGCGCCGTTTCGTCAAATCCTTTCCGGTGCTGTCGGATGGTTTCGAGATCGAGACCGAGCTTACCGTTCACGCGCTCGAGCTGGCGATGCCGGTGGCCGAGATCGAGACGCCTTATTACGCGCGCCCCGAAGGCTCCTTCAGCAAGCTCAACACCTGGCGGGATGGATTCCGCATTCTCGGCACCATCCTGAAGCTGTATCGCTCGGAAAAGCCGCTGCAGTTTTTCGGTATCATCGGCGCCATGTTCACCGGGGCCTCGCTCATTCTGGCCGAGCCCATCATTGTCACCTTCATCGAGCAGGGCATCGTGCCGCGCCTGCCGACGGCTGTGTTGTCCATGGGGCTGATGATTCTCGCGGTTCTGTCGCTGGCTTCGGGTCTGATCCTCGACACCGTGACGCGCGGCCGCCGAGAAATGAAGCTGCTTGCCTATCTGAATCAGCCTGCGCCATGCGGGGGCTGATCACCGCGCTGCTCTTCCCCGATGGACCGCCGCCGCGCCAGATGCTAATGCGCTGCCCATCATGAGCGACCTTTCCCTGACCATCCTGCCCGAGACACCGGGCGACGCCCAGCCGATCGAACGTCTGCACGAGCGGACTTTCGGCCCCGGCCGCTACGTCCTGAGCGCGTATCGTCTGCGCGAGCATGTCGATCACATTCTCGATCTGTCGTTCACCGCTCGGATCGGCACGCTGCTGGTCGGCTCGGTGCGGCAGTTGCCGGTCTGTATCGGTGAGACGCCGGCGCTGTTGCTTGGCCCGCTGACGGTCGAGCCGCCATTCAGGGGACGCGGGATCGCGCGAGCTTTGCTCGAACGAGCGCTCGCGGAGGACAAGGCGAAAGACGTCCGCCTCGTTATTCTGGTCGGCGACGAGCCCTATTACAGCCGAGTCGGTTTCAAAAAAATTCCGCGCGGCACGGCAACGATGCCGGGTCCTGTGGACCCGGCCCGTCTTCTGGTGCGCGAGCTTGCCGACGGCGCTTTCGATGGCGTGTCGGGCGCGATCCGGCCGGATTGGAGCGCCGTCACAGTTTCTGGCTGAGGCCTGCGAAGAAGCCGCGCCGTGGCCCGTATTGGGGCGCGAAAACGCCAACGCCCGTCCCGTCGCGGATTTCGTACACGCTGTCGAGCACGTTGACGACGTCGAAGCGTACCGTCAGCGGTTTGTAGCCCGGCCACACGAAGTCATGCGCCACGCCAAGATTGACCTGCGTGTAGAACGGCAGATGCGCCCCGTTGGGGATGGTGCCGTCCGGCGTATCGAGATCGGCGCGCAGGCCGCTGCCGAAAATCATGTTCGCCGAAAACAGCGTGTCATTCCACTTATAGGAAGCACCTGCCGAACCTGAATAACGCTGGGCGTGATCGGTGAAGATATAGTGCGACTGGATATAGGCCAGATCGGCGGGGTCGAACAGGAACTGGTTCGAGGTGATTGTCGTGGCTTTCTGCTGCGCGATTGCAAGGTTTGCATAGGCTTTGAAGTTGCCGTTGACATACTTGCCAGTGAACTCGATGCCGACATTGCGTCCACGATCGTAATTGAACGCGGTGAGCACATAGGCCGCGCCGAATTGTCCGTCGTCGAGCAGATTGCGTGCTTCCTTGTAATAGGCATCGACGCCGAGTTCGAGACCCGGCAGCACCTTCTGCGTCACGCCGACATCGAACACGGTCGAGCGTTCGGGCTGGACCTGACCGTAAGGCGGGGGAACGCTCGGTTGCTGCGTCGTTCCGTTCGCCAGGGACGTGTTTGTCGGGGCGGCCAGAACCTGTGGCGGCGGCGTGAAATTCCGCGCATAGCCGGCATGGAATGTCGTGCTCTCGAACGGTTTGTAAACCAGATTGACACGCGGACTGAGCTGGTTGGCGTCGGTGTAGGAATACATCTGGTCGAAGCGCAGCCCGGTTGTAAGGGTGAGCTGATTGGTGAGCTTCCATTCATCGGACGCGTAGGTGCTGATCAGCCAGCCGAGCTTCGAACTGGAATCCGTATATGTCTTGGTCTGATCCGGTCCGAGCGGATCGCCGGTGCCGGGATCGACCAGCGCCGCCGTCGAGATGTCTCGTACCAGCGACTGTTCGCTGCTGACCTGCAATCCGAAGCGCAGCGTATGTGCGTCCGACCAGCGATAGGCGTTGTCGGACGAGATTCCGATAGTCAGGCTGCGGCGATAGACGTCCGATGACACGCCGTTGAACGCAAGGTCACCCTGCGGGTCCGGGGTGAAGTGCAGCGTGCTGTAGCGCGTGAATGCCGACAGCTGCGTGTCCAGCCCGTTATAGGATTTCTGATAGGCCAGCACCCCGAACTGGTTATTCTCCAGCTGGCGTTCGTTGAGGGACGCGGAGTCGTAAGGCGGCGGAAGATTCGGCAGGGCCTGCTGTCCCGGATTGTTCGGAATCTGGTAGCTGCTTGTCGACGTGCCTCCGATAAAGACCATACGCGAAAAATCGTCGAGTTTGGTCGAGACGTAGGCGAAGCCCTTGCCCTGATCGGTATGATCGTGGATCGCGTTGTTGCTCGATGTCGGATTTTCGATGCCGAGATCGCTGCCGAAATAGCGGCCAGAGACGAAATACTGCGTGTCGCCGGCCGTGCCGCCATATTCGAAGCTCGGCGTGATGGTGCCATGGCTACCGCCATAGATGCTGATGCTGCCGCTGTTGTTGAAGGCGTCGGCGCGCGTGGTGATGTCGAGAACGCCTGCGGTCCGCAGTCCGTATTGCGCGGGAAGCGCACCGGTCAGAAGCGAGATATTGCCGATAATGCCGGTATCGAGAAATTGTCCGAAGCCGCCGACGCTGTCCGGCAGCGCAACGCCGTTGATGCGGGTTTGCACATTGGCGTGCTCGTTACGGACGTGAAATTCGCCGGCCGCGGCCGAATCCTGCGACACGCCGGGAAATTGCAGCAGCACGGTGTTGAGGGGTGCGTCCGTGCCCTGCGGCATCGCCTGAATGTTTTCGCGGCTGAGATTTGCCGAATTTGCGCCTGTCGGCGAGAAAATATGCGCGCGTGCGATATCGAGCTGGGCCGCCTGCGCGGCGATGCCCGTGGGTGCGGCGGCCGCGCCGCTCGGCACCTGAAGCGTGGTCGTCGCGATTTGCGGATGCGTCGGCTTGTGATGCGCTTCGGTCCGGCGGCGTGGCGCGGTGACCTGAATGGCGGGAAGTTCGGTCGTGCCGCTTGCTTTAGGTGTGCCCGCATTAGCGGAAGGCGGTGTTGAAGGCGTCGTGGCGGCGTCCTGCGCGAACGAGGCGTTGCCGAAGGTCACGAGCACGGCGAGCGCGGAGCTTCCGAGCAGAAACGTGCGGAATTGAACTGACATTGTTTGATCCTGATGCCTGCCTTGCGTGTCAAGACGCGCAGCGAGCGGACTGAATTCGAAACTCCCGCAATGAGCGGGAACGGACTTCGGTCGAATCAGGATCGGGGAGGAGCGCGGGACTGGAAGGAGAAGTGCTGCGGCTGCGCGACGGCGAAGACAGCGGTAACGTCGGCGCGCACTGTGTGAGTTTGCGCCGGCAGTGGAAGCACGGGTGGCGTGGCATCGACCAGCGTGTTGGCCATGGCGATGGTGGCGCAGATCGCGCACACATCGTTGCCGGTGTCGTGGTCGGTATTGCTGTCAGGGGCCGACGGACTGGTGAAAACCGTCTTGGCGCTGATGGGCCCGAATGCGGTGGCGTGAACGTGGCCGAACGACAGGCCGAACTGCACGGCCAGCGCAAACAGCGCGAGCAGCGACAGTCGTTTCGCCCTTGTCCTGACCCAGTTCATCGCAACGTAAATCCCCAGCCGGGATACTTTCGTGTCACCGGATGTTACAATGTAACATCGCCAACCGGGATACCTGTGTCAACGGTGAGGGAGGAAGCTTCAAACAAATTGATGAAGGGTGTGCCCCGCTCGACACTCTGGCGTTCCGGACGCTTAAAGCCGTCCTAGCGTCCCTCGCGCAGCCAGGTCGCTGCGAACGCGCCGAGCAGCAGCAACAGGCCGATCAGGCCGGCGAAGACCGGCAGCGCGCCGATGCCGCGCACCACGCTTGCGTCGCGCATCTTGACGCCGAGCCATCCTTCGCCATGAAAGATGCTGGAGGAGCGCACGGGCAGAATGCGCGGCAGCTCGATGCTTCCGCCATCGGCGATGCGCCGCGCATCGCCGCCGGTCGCCTGCGCCAACGGTTTCAGCGTCTCGGTCGTCGAGGTGACCTCCGAAAATTCCTTCGGATTGATCGGTCCGACATTGATGAGAGCCTTCAGATCGTCCTCGCTGGCCTGCCAGAGGCCGAGCTCGTCGGCGGCGGTTGATGCGCGCCACACGCCGGGCTCGTTCTGCGTCAGGTCGAGCTGCTTCGTCTTGCCGGAGGGCGAGGTGACGGTCACGGGCGTGACGCTGTCCGCCATGGTCTGGCGGGTCACCACAAGATCGTGTCCCTGTACGCGCAGCCGCAGCGCTTCTTCGTCGAGCTCCGGCTGTTTCATCAGCCAGTGCGACAGCCGCCGCAGCAGATCGAGATGCGGTCCGCCGCCCTCGTAGCCGCGCGCCCACAGCCAGATGTGATCGGACAGCAGCAGCGCGACGCGTCCCTCGCCCTGCCGTGACAGCAGCAGCAGCGGCTTGCCGTCATTGCCTTCCATCACCGCAGGCACGGTGGGATTGCGGGTATCGACGATACGGAAGAAGCGGCTCCAGTGCGGCGGCTCGCTGGCCGATCCTTCGAGACCGCGCGTCACGGGATGGCGCTTGCCCATCTCGGTGAGCCGTGCGGTAAAGGCCTGTTCGGTGACGCCCACCGGTTCGGCCGGCAACACGCTGTCGAGCGGCGTGCGCCAGATGCTGGTCTGGCTGGCGTAATCGGGGCCGGCCGACACCAGCACCGCGCCGCCATTACGGACGTAGCGGTTGATGTTGTCGAAATAGGAGGTCGGCAGCACGCCCTGCCGGGCGTAACGATCGAAGATAATGAGCTGAAACTCGTTGATCTTCTGCTGAAACAGCTCGCGGGTCGGAAAGGCGATCAGCGACAATTCATTGATCGGCGTGCCGTCCTGCTTTTCCGGTGGACGCAGAATGGTGAAGTGAACGAGATCGACGCTGGCGTCGGATTTCAAAAGGTTGCGCCAGGTGCGCTCGCCCGAATGCGGCTCGCCGGAAACCAGCAGCACACGCAGCTTGTCACGCACGCCGTCGATCGAGACCACGGCGCGGTTGTTCACCGGCGTCAGTTCGCCCTCCAGCGGCGACGCCTCGATCTCCAGAATGTTCTGGCCTGCGTGCGGAATTTCAAACGTGACGCTCTCGGTCTGGCCGCTTGTCAGCGTGCGCTCGCTCAGGACTTCGCCGTCGCGCCGCACCGTGACCTGCGCGCTCTGGCCGGTGACGCCCTGATCGTCGAGCTTGTAGGTGATGGTCTGCGCCTGCCCGACGATGCCGAAGCGCGGCGCGGAGACGATGGCGATCCGCCGGTCGCGCTCGTCGCTGCGTCCGGTCACCAGCGCGTGGACCGGCGCCGTGAAGCCGAGCGCCGAGGCGCTCGCCGGAATGTCGTGGACGCGGCCGTCGGTGATGAGGAAGGCACCGGCAACGCGGTCAGGGGGCACGTCGGATAAAGCCGATGTCACCGCGCCGAACAGCTTGGTGCCGTCCGTCTCGCCATCGGCCTGTCCGGCGTCGACGGCGCGGACCTCAAGACCCTTGATGTCCTTCAGCCGCGCCAGCAATGCGTCGCGCGCGGCTTCCGTCTCTTTCGCGCGGTCGCCGAAATTCTGGCTCGGGCTCCGGTCCACCACGACCGCGGCGACGGAGGTCAGCGGTTCGCGCTCTTCCTTGGTGAATGACGGATTGGCCAGCGCGAGCAGGATCAGCGCCAGCGCCAGCACGCGTACCGCCGCGCCGCGCGCGCGCGCGAACAGCAGTACGGCTGCGATGACAATGATCGCCGCAAGCGCGAGCCAGAGCACGAGCGTGGGGACGAGGGGTGCGAACGCAATACCGTAGTTCATTATCTATCCTGTCGCAGGATCGTCATCCTGAGGTGCGCGTCGTCATAAGCGCGTGTACGCACGTCTCCGACGCGCTATGGCGGCGCCTCGAAGGATGACTTCGAATTGTCATTCCGCCGTCGCCCTTCGAGGCTCGCAAACGCTCGCACCTCAGGGTGACGGCAATCATGCTCATTGTCCCAGCCGCTCGATAAGAGCGGGCGCATGGACTTGGTCGGCCTTGTAGTTGCCGGTCAGCGTGTACATCACGATGTTGACGCCGGCACGGAAGGCGAATTCGCGCTGGCGAGGCTCTCCGGGCGTGAGCGGCAGCATCGGCTGTCCGTCGCTGCGCATTGCCCATGCTCCTGCGAGATCGTTTGAGGTAATGATGATCGGCGAAACACCGTCACCGCCGCGCGCGGGCCGGTCGGAGCCGTCCTCGTCGTCGCCGCGCGGCAGCGCCTCGACCCAGGTCTGACCGGACGTGAAGCGGCCGGGGAAGTCGCGCAGCAGGAAGAACGTTTTTGTCAGCACGTGCTGCGGCGGCACCGGCTCGAGTTCGGGAACGTCGAGCGAACTGAGAATATTGCGCAGTGTCATCATGCCGGGCGTTTTCGCTTCGCCGCCCGGGCCCGGCGGCGCGTCGATGGCGTCGCGGGTGTCGAACAGCACCGTGCCGCCCTGCTTCATGTAGGCGTCGAGGCGGTTGATGGTTTCCTGCGACGGTTTCGGCGCGCCCGCGATCACCGGCCAGTAGATCAGCGGGAAGAACGACAATTCGTCATGCTCCGGATCGAGGCCCACCGGATCGCCGGCTTCGAGCGCGGTGCGCTGCGCCAGAAACAGCGTCAGGCCCGTGACCCCGGCCTTGACGATGGAATCGACGTCGGCATTGCCGGTGACGACATAGCCGATGCGTGTTTGTGAAGTGGCCTTGATCGCAAAATCGTCGCTGGACTGCGTGGAGGTGGCAGGCTTGCTTTGCTTTTGTGCCGCTGCAGCTGCGGCGGCCGCGGCTTTCGGTGTCTGCGCGTGCATGTTGACCGGCGCGAACGCAGTCATCGCAATAGCAAGAATGATCGCGGCAGGCGCTGCGCGGCGGCGCAGCAGCGCGGCAAGTCCGCCGCCGAGAATGGCGACGATGATCGCGTCGAGCAGGAACAGCGCAAGCGCCGCCGAGAGCAGGATGCCGCGCAGGTCCTGTGGCTCCGCATTGGTGTAGGTGCCGCGAGTGGCCTTCAGGCTCGAGGTGTCGAGCGGAGCGATGCGGTCGGCGGCGGCGAGCGCATTGACCGCCAGCGGACCCTCGGCGGGACCGTAGAATCCGGGCGGGTGATCGGCACTGGCGCGGTCGCGGAAGTCGGCACGCAGCGGCTTGGCGTTCGGCGGCGGCGGTCCGAACGCACCGAAACCGTCGAGAATGCGCGTCGGCGCGACCGTCTCGACACTGCTGTCGGCTGCGATGCCTGCCCCCGGCTTGGCCGTGGTGCCGGACATGTCGACGATTCGCTGCAGCATTTCGACAAAGGTACCGGACATCGGCAGATCCGACCAGCGCATGTCGGCGCTGATATGGAACAGCACGACAACGCCCTTCTCGCGCCGCTCGCCGGTCACGAGCGGGGTCCCGTCGGCAAGGGTCGCCCAGCTTCGCGATGCCAGTGTCGGATCGGGTTCGGCGAGAACCTGGCGCGTGATTGTGACGTCGCCCGGCACGGCCAGCCCGCTGAACGGACCGTCCGCGGTGAAGGAGGCGAGGCGCTGCGGCTTCTCCCAGCTCAGGCTGCCGCCGAGGGTGCGTCCGCCGCGCCGCAATTTCACCGGCACCAGATCGTCGTCGCCGGCGGCAAGGCGCGGTCCTGCGAAACGCACCAGAACGCCGCCCTGCGCGATCCACGTGCTCAGCCGGTCGTGGATTTCCGGCGACAGCGTGCCGACATCGGCCAGCACGATCATCGGCAGGTTCTGATCGAGAAATTGCGAGATTGCTTCCTGAGGCGCGAGGCGCTCGCCAAGCCGCACATCGGCGAACGGCGCGAGAGCGCGGGTCAGGTAGAATGTCGAGGCCAGCAGCGGCTGCGAGGTATCGCTGGTCGCGCCGCTGACGATGCCGACGGCGCGCCGCCGCCAGCGCCGGTCGAGAAGCTGTACCGCGCCGGCGGACTGCTCGCCCGCGATTTCAAGACGCGCGATGTCGTTGCGCAGTTCGACCGGCAGATCGAAGCCGGCGTCCGTTTCGGTGTCGCCGCTCTTGAACGCGAAGCGCGTCTCGCCGATCGGCGCGCCCTTGGAATCGAGCGCGCGCACCCGGCCGGCATCGGTATTGCCGCTGGCCGCGCGCAACACTTTCACGGTCATCTTTGCAGCGGCGTTCTCGGCGGCGGTGAGTGCGTGAGCGGGTGGCGTGCCGCCTTCGATGATGGTGAGCGGACGATCCTGAACGGTCTGTTTCAGGCCGGCGATGAAGTCGCTGCCGCGCCCGGTATCGACGCCATCGCTGAGCCAGACGATCTCGCTGTCGCCGGTCGCGGCCAGAAAGCGCGCCAGCACGGGCAGCGTATCCACGCGCTCGACGGCGTAAGGTTTGGGCGCAAGCTGGCGCAAGGCGACGCGCGCGGTGCCGGCCGGCATCAGGGAAATGTCGCGCGTGGTTTCGGACAGCGGCACCAGCGCCACCGCGCGGCGCGCGGAATCGGCGTTGGCGATCAGTTCGTCGGCGCTGCGGACGCGCGCCTCCCAGCTCGCGGCCGCACTCCAGCCGTCATCGATCAGAAGAACCAGAGGCGCGTTACTGCGGCCGGCGCCTTCGCCCGGATTCCAGATCGGTCCGGCGGCGGCGATAATCACCAGCGCGGCGGCCAGAAGCCTGAGCAGCGTCAGCCACCATGGCGTGCGCGCGGGCGTTTCCTCCTTCGGCGCGATCTCGAACAACAGCCGGGTCGGGGGAAAGTCCACGCGCTTCGGGCGCGGCGGGATGACGCGCAGCAGCCACCACAGCGCGGGAAGGGCAAGCAGACCTGTCAGCAAGAGAGGTTCGGCGAAGAAGAGAGGAAAGCCCGTCATGCCGGCTTGCCCGCGCTTTGCCCGGAGGGCCGATCGTTGAAGACCGCATACGCACCCGCGCCCATGCGGGCATGGACGGCGAACAACAGTTCAGTCGGCCCGCGGTCGGTGCGGTGGACGGTAAAGCTCCAGCCGGACTTCTCGCTCGCATCGCGCAGCGCGGCGCGGTGGTTGGCGACGATGCCCTGATAATCGGTCCGCCATTTTTCGGCGCGGCCGGCCGTGATGCTCGCCCCACTCTCGGATTCGATGAATTCGACGCGCCCGGCATAGGGCAGGGTTTCTTCGGCCGGATCGACGATCTGCACGACATGGCCGCGCGCGCCATTGGCCGCGAGTTGCGAGACGATGGCGCGAAAATCGGAGGCCGGGCTCCACAGATCCGACAGCAGGACCACTTCGGAAAACGGCGCGGGCGCGAAATTCGGAGGCAGGCTCGGCTGTTCTGCGGCGTCGTGAACGATCACCTGCGCCATGGTTTCGATCACGTTGCGGTTGGCCGTCGGCCGCATCAGGCCCGGAATGCCGACGCGCTCGCCGCCCTGCACCAGCACTTCGGCAAGCGCGAACGCAACGACCAGCGCCCGGTCGAGCTTGCTCCATTCGGTCAGATGCGAGTTGAACTCCATCGATGCGGAGCGGTCGATCCAGATCCAGATCGTGTGCGAGGATTCCCACTCGCGTTCGCGGACGTAGAGATGATCGTCGCGCGCCGAACGCCGCCAGTCGACATTATGTGACGGCTCGCCATTCATGAAATGGCGGTACTGCCAGAAATTCTCGCCGGTGCCGGCGCGCCGTCGCCCATGCAGGCCGTGAATGACGGTCGCGGCGATGCGGCGGGCTTCGAGGATCAGCCGGGGCATGCGCGCCGCGAGCTTGCGGCTCTTGCCGGCGGCGGCGTCGACCGCTTCGTTCCTGGAATTGGCTTTGGAATTATCCTGGCGTATCTGCGCCATCAGCCAATCCGGGATTTGAGCTGCGCGATCACGTTGCGAACGCTCTGACCTTCCGCTCTCGCGGCGAACGTCAGCGCCATGCGGTGCTTGAGCACGGGCTCGGCGAGATCAAGCACGTCGTCGATCGAAGGCGCAAGGCGGCCGTCGAGCAGCGCGCGGGCGCGCACCGCAAGCATCAAGGCCTGACTGGCGCGCGGGCCGGGGCCCCATGCGATCGCTTTTGTCGCCTCGTTCGCGCCGGCTTCGCCCGGACGCGCGGACCTGACGAGCGTGAGGATCGCCTCCACCACCGAGTCGCCGACGGGAAGGCGGCGCACCAGCCGCTGCGCGCTCAGCAGCGTGTCCGCATTCATCGCCGCCTTGGCCACGGCCTGTTCCGCGCCGGTGGTGTCGAACAGGATTTTGCGTTCGGCGTCGCGATCCGGATATTCGACGTCAATCTCCATCAGGAAGCGGTCGAGCTGGGCTTCGGGCAGGGGATAGGTGCCTTCCTGCTCCAGCGGATTCTGCGTGGCGAGCACGTGGAAGGGCTTCGGCAGATCGTGCCGCGCGCCCGCGACCGTGATGTGCTGCTCCTGCATCGCCTGCAGCAGCGCCGATTGCGTGCGCGGCGAAGCGCGGTTGATCTCGTCCGCCATCAGAAGCTGCGCGAACACCGGGCCCGCGATAAAGCGGAACGAGCGCTTTCCGCTGGTGCTCTCGTCCAGTACCTCCGCGCCGAGAATATCGGAGGGCATCAAATCGGGCGTGAACTGCACGCGCTTGGCGTCGAGCCCGAGCGTGACGCCGAGGGTTTCGACAAGCTTGGTCTTGGCGAGGCCGGGCACGCCGATCAGGAGCGCGTGGCCGCCCGACAGGATCGTGACCAGCGCGTTGTCGACGACCTTCTCCTGGCCGAAAATGATGCTCGAGATGGCCTGCCGCGCGGAGCGGATATTGCCCGCAAGCTGCTCGGCCGAACGGACGATCACGTCCTCGAGCTTCTCGACACTGTCTGCCGTCATCGTTATCTCCTTCAACTCGCCGGACCTGCAAATCGCGTGTCCATGCTACCGTTCGGTCAGGGCCATGTATGCGGCCATATCTGCGGTTAAATCGGATGTCCCCACTTTACCGGGTCCGAAATCGCCGCTTCATCAACTTGTAGCGAGGCCTTCTCGTCACAAGATGTGTGGAAATTCTTGCTTAAATCGTGCCAAACAGGATGCAAAGTCAGGGCAAACCATGGCGAAGCAAGGGCAGGTGACACCATCGGGAGACACCGCGTCGCGGCTGGAAGGGCTGGCGCGGGCCGCAAGCCAGAGCGGCGCCCGAAGCCTGCCTCCGGTGCATCTGTGGAACCCGCCCTTTTGCGGCGATCTCGACATCCGAATCGCAGCCGACGGCACCTGGTTCTATCTTAACACGCCGATCGGCCGTCCGCCGCTGGTGCGGCTGTTCTCCACCATCCTTAAACGTGAGGGCGAACGATATTTTCTTGTCACGCCGGTCGAGAAAGTCGGCATCCGTGTCGATGACGCGCCGTTCGCGGCGGTGGAAATGCGCCAGCTTGAGGAGGGCGGCGCTCGCCTCCTGTCATTCCGCACCAATGTCGATGACTGGGTGCGTTGCGATTCGAATTGTCCGCTTCGGTTCGAGCCGGCCAACGGCGGCGGGCTTGCGCCCTATCTGCATGTGCGCGCGAACCTGTGGGCAAAGGTCACGCGCGCGGTATATTATGATCTGGTGGCGCTCGGCGAAGAGCGTGTTGTCGACGGCCGTGCGAAGTTCGGCGTTGCTTCCGGCAGCACCTTCTTCCCCATGGCGGATGCGGAGCAGGCGAGGATTTAGGGGGTGGCGCTTGAATTTGATCCATTCGCCGCAGCGGCACGGTTTGATCGGGAATGACGCTTGACTGAAAGCATATTGAAGATCGGCGGCGCGCCGGATGTCCGAGACGACACCGCGCAGTCCCCAAAGCTGCTCGGCCCGGATGAATTTTTCGCGCGGGCGCGGGCGCGGCTGAATTTCGAAATCCCGCCCGGTCTTGGCGATGCGTCGATCATCGCGCCGACCGGCGATTTCGGGACCGATCAGATGCTGCAAATCATCGCCCGGGAAAAGCCGATCCGGCAGGCAGCTGTGCTGATCGGCATCGTCGAGCGTGATTTGCCGACAGTGCTCTTGACCACCCGTGCTTCGCATCTGGCCGAACATCCGGGACAGGTTTCGTTTCCGGGAGGCAAGATCGATCCGGCCGACGCCACGCCGCTCGATGCAGCCTTGCGCGAGGCGGACGAGGAGGTCGGCCTGAAGCGCGATTTCATCGAACCGATTGGCTATCTCGATGTTTACGCCACCAGTTTCGGATTTCGCGTGCTGCCGACGCTGGCGAAGGTGCGCCCCGGCTTTCATTTGACGATCGACACCAACGAGGTCGAGGACGCATTCGAGGTGCCGCTGGCCTTTTTGATGGATCCGCTCAACCACAAGCGCGCCACCAAGGAATTCCGCGGCATCCAGCGCTATTTTTACGAGATGCCCTACGAGCAGCGTTATATCTGGGGCGCGACGGCGGGCATGCTGCGCGTGCTTTACGAGCGGATCTACGCGTCATGATCCGGCCTGTCCTGACCGAGATCGGGATTTTTCTTATTCCATTTGCCGCCTATGCGCTGTTCGTGATCCTGACCCGCTCCAACGTGCTGCATACGTCAACATGGCCGCTGCACGTCATCGGCAAGCTGGCGGTCGTCGCATTGCTGCTGGTGATCCTCAGTCTCGTTTCGGTGGCGCAATTTTCCGGAGCGCCGCCGGGCTCGACATACACGCCGGCGCATATCGAAAACGGCAAGCTCGTTCCGGGAAGCGAGAAATGAGCGCCGTGCCTCATGCCAGCATCAGGGCCCCGTGGCTGACCTCCGGCCCGGCCGCGCGCATCCTCGGGCTCTTGAACGCGAACGGGGAGGAAGCGCGGGTCGTCGGCGGCGCGGTGCGTAACGCCTTGCTCGAATTGCCGGTCGGCGAAATCGATATCGCAACCACGGCGCTGCCCAAGGAGGTGGTCCGCCGCGCGCGGGCGGCCCATATCAAATGTGTGCCGACCGGTATCGAGCACGGCACAGTGACTCTCGTGATCGACGGCAAGCCATTCGAGGTGACGACCCTGCGTGAGGACGTCGAGACCTTCGGCCGAAAGGCGAAGGTGGCGTTCGGCCGCGATTGGGTCCGCGATGCGCAGCGGCGCGATTTCACCATGAACGGCCTGTCGCTTTCATCTGACGGCGTCATTCACGATCATGTCGGCGGCCTCGATGACATTGCCGCGCGCCGCGTTCGCTTCATCGGCGAGCCGTTGCGCCGCATCACAGAGGATTACCTGCGCGTCCTGCGTTTCTTCCGCATTCACGCAGCCTATGGCGAGGGAGAGCCGGACCGCGATGCGCTGCTGGCCTGTATCGAGGCGCGCGAGGGCCTGCGGTCGCTTTCGGCCGAGCGGATGCGGATGGAAATGCTCAAGCTGGTGGTGGCGCGCCGCGCGGCGCCGGCATTGACCGCGATGGACGATGGCGGTTTGCTGATGCGGATTACAGGCGGCGTCGCCTATCACGGCCCATTCGCGAAAATGATCGAGGCCGAGCATGCGCTTGGCCTTCAGGCCGACGCGGTGCGCCGTCTCGGTGCGCTGGCGGTTGCCTCCACCGAGGATGCGAAGCGGCTGTCGCAGCGCCTGCGGCTGTCGAATGCCGAGACCAGGCGTCTGGATTCGATGGGCCATCGCTGGTGGCGGCTGTCCGCTATGGATGAAGAGGTCGCGCGGCGGCGGATCTATCGCCTGGGAGCGGACTGCTATCTCGACCGTATCATGCTTGCGTGGGCCCGGGCCGGGCGCGATTTCGATTCGAAGCGCTGGCGCGAGCTTGCGACCTTGCCACGGCGCTGGAGCGCGCCGGAATTTCCGCTGAAAGCCGCCGATTTTCTGAAAAGGGGATTGAAGGAGGGGCCGGCGCTCGGCCATGTCCTGACACTGGCGGAGGATGCGTGGCTCGCGGCGAATTTTCCTTGCGATGCCGCGGCGCTGGATGCGATCGCCGATCAGGCGATCGCACGGTTTCGTCACGATCACCGGCTTTAGCCGCCGGTCACGGGGATCAGGCGACCTCGTCGTGCTCTTCTTCGTCCTCGTGTGCTTCATCGTCATCCGACAGGTCGATTTCTGCCGATTCCAGAACGACCGAGGGAAGCTCCTCGCGGAACAGCTCTCCTTCTTCGCCGATCCAGACGCATTCGACGGTATCGCCTTCGACCGAGGCGACGGTCAGCGCCTGGCCGCCGGATTTGAGAACAACAACGTCGCCTGCTTTCAGTGCCATGATCCGCTCCTTCGTGTGATCGAATGGAGCCACTCTAGCGGCGCGTCATGACACGCTGACAAATCCGCAGCGGACAGACGGCGACCGCCGCGCATAAAAAGGTACTGAAAACAAAAACCCCGGATCGAACGATCCGGGGTTTTTCAAATCTGTTTGCGCAGCTCAGTGGAACAGCAGCGAGAGCGGGTCCCACTTGTAGTTCATGCCGACCTTCACGGTGTGGACACCGGCAAGATCGGTGTTGGTCGGACCGGCGGAAAGTTTGTCGCCGAAGCCGAGATAAAGGTACTCGGCCTTCACGCTCCACATGTTGTTGAGCATATATTCCCAGCCGCCGCCGACGGCATATCCGATTTCATAGCGCTGATGGTCGTAGGTGATGCCAGCCGGAGTTGCGGTCGAGTCGAACCGGCTCAGGGTTACGCCGCCCTTGGCGTAGAACAGCGAGGGGCCGGAGACATAACCGAAACGGCCTGCCCATGAGCTGTACCAGCTATCGGAATGGGTATAGACCGCGCCGCCGCTGCCGGCGAAATTGCCGTGGGCCTTGTACTGCAAATAACCCGTTTCGCTTTCGTAACCGATCAGCCAGTTCGGCGCGAACTGATAGTTGTAGCCGCTGGTCAGACCGCCGATGAAGCTCGAGCCGGGGCTGTAGGTCGCCACATCGCCCGGCGCGGTGGTCGTGACATTCCCGTCATTGAAGGCGCCGCCGATATAGCCGCCGACGTAGGAACCGGTCCAGCCATAGGTCACCGGCGGCGGCGGAGCCTTGGTGTAAACCTTGGCAGGCAGGTCGGCTGCGAAAGCGGCATGGGACAACCCCACGCCAAACACGGCGGTCACAAGAATTGCGGCTTTTCGCATTTCGGCCCCTGAAAACGTATAGCGGCGATTCTCGCCGCATGTCTGGACCTAGAGATACGTGGCCGCGCGTTAATGCTCAATCGGAACCCGGACCGAAACCGCTGGACAGCGGCCGTTCTTGGGCGACTGTGATGATTGGGTGACAGGGTGGAACCGTAAAACCGAATTTTTTCCGTGGCTTAATGCGCCGCACCCGATCGGTCTCAAATTAGGGCCATTTTACCTCTGGCGGCATCGAGGACAGGATCGATTCGACATTCCCTCCGGTCTTCAGGCCGAAGATGGTGCCGCGGTCATAAAGCAGATTGAATTCCACATACCTTCCCCGCCGGACCAATTGTTCTTCGCGGTCTTGGGGGTGCCATGGCGTGGCAAAATTCCTGCGCACCAGGACCGGATAGATCCTGGCGAAGGCCCGTCCGACGTCCTGGGTGAATGCGAATTCGGCGTCCCAGTCGCCGGTGTCGAGCCAGTCGTAGAAAATGCCGCCGACGCCGCGCGGCTCCTCGCGATGCTTCAGATAGAAATACTCGTCGCACCAGTTGCGGAATTTCTCATACGGCGCGACAGCGGGATGAGCGTCGCAGGCAGCCTTGCACGCGGCATGAAAATCAGCGGTATCGGCGTCGTCCTGGGTGCGGCGGCGGGCGAGCACGGGCGTCAGGTCCATGCCGCCGCCGAACCACGATCTGGTGGTGACGACAAAGCGCGTATTCATATGAACCGCGGGCACGTTGGGATTGCGCGGGTGGATGATGAGCGAGATGCCGGACGCCCAGAAACGCGGATCGTCTTCCGCGCCCGGAATCTGATTGCGGAATTCAGGCGCGAATTCGCCATGAACGGTCGAACAATGCACGCCGGCTTTCTCGAACAGGCGGCCGCGCAAGATCGACATCACACCGCCGCCGCCCGGTGCGCCGGTGTGATCGGTTCGCTGCCACGGCGTGCGGACAAAGCGTCCCGCTGGGCCCGGATAGAGGTCCGGCGAAGCGTCGTCCTCGAGCTTTTCAAGCGAGGCACAGATATCGTCACGCAGTTTTTCAAACCACGGAGGTGTAACGGTCTTTCTCTGACCGACGGTCGATGCGTCCATCACGCTTTCCTTTCAGGCCCGAAATAAGTGCAGCTCTCGCCGCAACTGTCGCGGTGAACACTGACGCGCACCACGTGTCCGGTCTTCTGGACACGCTCCCAGATGAAGCGCGACAGGTTTTCCAGCGTGGGAATTGAAAGCCCCTCGATCTTGTTGAGTAGCTTGTGATCGAGGGTTTTCTGCACATCGGACATCGCGCGTTCCAGAAGGCCAAGGTCCATCACCATGCCGGTCACCGGGTCGGGCGTGCCCCGGATCGTCACTTCGGCGCGGAACGAATGGCCGTGTATTTCCTGGCTCGCTTCGCCGAGACTCGTATGCGACAGCGCATGCGCGGCCTCGAAACGGAACGATTTAGTCAATTCCCACATCAGTTTATCCAGACTACCTGATACCAAGAGTTTTGTGTGTTTGTACGCTCAGGCGCCATTGCGGATGGCGCAGACAATACGCGATCGCCGCTTTTGTGCTTTGCGCTATGTCAGGTCCGTCCATCGGCTGCAACGAGAAGCGTTCGAATGCCAGATCGGCGAAATCCTCGGGCGCGATGCCTGCCTGCGGATAAACCAGTTTCAATTCATGGCCGCCGCGCACCACAAGCTCGCTGCCGGCCTTGGGACTGACGCAGATCCAGTCGAGGCCGGGCGGGGGCGTTATGGTCCCGTTGGTCTCCACCGCCACGGCAAAGGCGCGTGCATGCAGGGCGTCGATCAGTTCACTGTCGATTTGCAGCATCGGCTCGCCGCCGGTCAACACCACATAGCGCCCGCTGCCATTGCCTGACCATGCCGCGGCAATCCTGTCCGCCAGCGCATCGGCGTTTGCATAGCGCCCGCCGTCGGTGCCGTCGGTGCCGACGAAATCGGTATCGCAGAACTTGCAGACGGCGCTGGCGCGATCCTGCTCCCGCCCGCTCCATAAATTGCAGCCCGAAAACCGGCAAAACACCGCCGCGCGCCCGGCATGTGCGCCTTCGCCCTGCAATGTCATGAAGATTTCCTTCACCGCGTAGCTCACGGGTCTGCCTTTACGTTACAGTTTATTCGATACGTTACGGTTTATTCGATGCGTGCCGGGTCTGCCGCAGCGCCTCGCCAAGCGCCATCGCCGCGCTCACGGCCACATTCAGCGACCGCATGCCCGGAGCGACCGGGATGACCACCCGCTCGTCGGCGGCGGCCATGACCTCGTCCGGTACTCCGGCGCTTTCCCGTCCGAACATCAGGATGTCGGCGTCACGATAGCTGAAATCCAGATATGGTGTTGCCGCCTTGGTCGAAAATAACACCAGGCGGCTGCCCGATGTTTCACGCCATTCGGTAAACCGGTGCCAGGAGGCATGTCGGGAAATAGTGACCCGATCAAGATAATCCATCCCCGCGCGGCGGAAATGCCGGTCGCTAACGGGAAATCCGGCAGGCTCGATGATATGGGCGGCCACGTCCAGACAGGCGCACAGCCGCAGAATCGTGCCGGTGTTCTGCGGAATATCGGGCTGATAAAGGGCAACCTGCATCGGGGGACGGCCCAAAATTGTGTAGAAAAAACTGCACTGTGCGGAGTTTTTACGCATCGCACTAACAGGAGCCGATAGCGGGCTTGCGCTCAATCGGCAAGGGTGCCAATAGATCGATTCTAGATCGCGTGGTTTGCCCGGTTTTAAGCGGGGCAAGTGGTCATTTTGTCTACTCGGGGCTCGTGGCACCGGCGTTTTTTCCTCCGCGCTTGACGGCGTGTTGGAGGACGGCTCAGCCGGTGGAAGTTGGGAAAGGGTTTGCAATCGTGACGTCCTCCTCCTCGGCTGAACCGACACGCCGTGATTTTCTCTATGTGGCCACAGGAGCCTTTGCCGCCGTCGGCGCCGCTGCCGTTGCCTGGCCGCTGATCTCCCAGATGAATCCGGACGCCTCGACGATTGCCGCCGGCGCGCCGATCGATGTGGACCTATCGCCGATCGCCGTCGGACAGGACATCAAGGTGTTCTGGCGCGGCAAGCCGATCTACATCATGAACCGCACGCCCAAACAGATCGAGGAAGCGCGTTCGGTCAATGTCGCAAGTCTGCCCGATCCGCAGACCGACCAGGCCCGCGTCAAGGAAGGCCACGACCAGTGGCTCGTCGTGATCGGCATCTGCACGCATCTCGGCTGTATTCCGATCGCCTATGAAGGCAATTACGACGGCTTCTTCTGCCCCTGCCATGGTTCGCAATACGACTCCTCGGGCCGTATCCGCCAGGGGCCGGCGCCGCTGAACCTCGCCGTCCCGCCTTACGCCTTCGTTTCCGACACCAAGATCAGAATCGGCTGAACTCTCGTTAAATCGATTGCGTCGCCCCAGGCCCAGACTTTGACTTTGCAGGATCGCACCACATGAGCGGACCATCGACCTATAACCCGCAAAACCCAGTTCTGAAGTGGGTCGAGCGGCGTCTCCCCCTGGGAGGCCTGATCCACTCGTCCTTCGTCGCTTACCCGACCCCGCGCAACCTCAACTACTGGTGGACGTTCGGCGCCATCCTTTCGATGATGCTGGGCGTGCAGATCCTCACCGGCGTCATCCTGGCGATGCACTACACGCCGCATGTCGATTTCGCCTTCAAGTCGGTCGAAGGCATCATGCGCGACGTCAATTTCGGCTGGTTGCTGCGCTACATGCACTCCAACGGCGCGTCGATGTTCTTCATCGCCGTCTACATTCACATGTTCCGCGGTCTCTATTACGGCTCATACAAGGAGCCGCGCGAGGTTCTGTGGATTCTCGGCGTCATCATCTACCTCTTGATGATGGCCACCGGCTTCATGGGTTACGTGCTGCCTTGGGGCCAGATGAGCTTCTGGGGCGCCACCGTCATCACCAATCTGTTCGGCGCTATCCCGCTGGTCGGCGACAGCATCGTGACCTGGCTGTGGGGCGGCTATTCGGTTGGCAATCCGACGCTGAACCGCTTCTTCTCGCTGCATTATCTGCTGCCCTTCGTGATCGCGGGCGTCGTCGTCCTGCACATCTGGGCGCTGCACGTCGCGGGCCAGAACAATCCCGCCGGCGTCGAGCCGCAGACCGAGAAGGACACCGTGCCGTTCACGCCTTACGCGACCGTCAAGGATGCGTTCGGCATGGTCTGCTTCCTGCTGTTCTTCTCCTGGTTCATTTTCTACATCCCGAACTATCTCGGCGATCCGGACAACTACATTCCGGCGAATCCGGGCGTGACGCCCGCGCATATCGTGCCGGAATGGTACTACCTGCCGTTTTACGCCATCCTGCGCTCGATCCCGAACAAGCTGATGGGCGTGGTTGCGATGTTCTCGGCGATTATCGTGCTGGCTTTCCTGCCCTGGCTCGACAGCGCCAAGACCCGCTCGATGAAGTACCGGCCGCTCGGCAAGCAGTTCTTCTGGATTTTCGTCGCGACCTGCATCGGTCTCGGCTATCTCGGCGCGCAGCCGCCGGAGGGCATCTATGTCATCGCCGGCCGCATCCTCACGGTGATGTATTTCGCCTTCTTCCTGATCGTGCTGCCGGTTCTCAGCTTCATCGAGAAGCCGCGTCCGCTGCCAAGCTCGATCGCGGCCGACGTGCTGGCCAAGACCGGCTCGCTCAAGCCGCCGATGGTCTCCAGCATGATCGCGCTGGTCGTGGGCGCCTCGCTGCTGATCGGTGGCGTCAGCCAGTCGAGGGCGGAGGATAGCCACGGCTCTGTTCCGCCGTCGCTGAAATGGTCGTTCGCCGGCCCTTTCGGCATGTACAATCGCGGCCAGTTGCAGCGCGGCCTGCAGGTCTACAAGGAAGTCTGCGCGGCCTGCCATTCGCTGAATTTCGTCGCCTTCCGTAACCTTGCCGATCCGGGCGGGCCGGGTTATTCGCCGGCGCAGGCGGCGGCATTCGCCTCCGATTTCAAGATTCAGGACGGCCCGAACGACAAGGGCGAAATGTTCGAGCGTTCCGGCCGCCCGGCGGATTATTTCCCCGCGCCGTTCCCGAACGAACAGGCTGCGCGCGCCTCCAACGGTGGCGCGGCTCCTCCGGACCTGTCGCTGATGGCGAAGGCGCGCGGCTATGAGCGCGGCTTTCCGCAGTTCATCTTCGATGCCTTCACCCAGTTTCAGGAGAAGGGGCCGAACTACATTCATGCCATCCTGACGGGGTTCGAGGAAAAGCCGCCCGCCGGCTTCCAGCTGCCGGAAGGCTCGCACTACAACAAGTATTTCCCCGGCCACGCCATCAAGATGCCGCCGCCGCTCAGCGACGGGCAGGTGACCTATAGCGATGGCTCGCCGCAGACGGTCGACCAGTACGCGACCGACGTTTCCGCCTTCCTGATGTGGACGGCAGAGCCCAAGCTCGAAGCGCGCAAGCACCTCGGCTTTCAGGTCTTCCTGTTCCTGATCGTGCTGGCGGGTCTGCTTTACTTCACCAAGAAGAAGGTCTGGGCCGACGCGCACTGACTCCAGATTGTAATTGAAAAGCCCCGCGTTTTGCGGGGCTTTTTTGTTGTCATTGCGGGGAGCGTTAGCGACGAAGCAATCGGGTTCGCTTCGCTGGATTGCTTCGCTTGGCTCGCAATGACGGAGTCTTCAGTGCTTGTAGAGGCCCATGATCGCCGCTTTCGCCAGCGCCTTGAAATGGAGCTGGAAGCCGATCACCGCCGCCGAGGTGTCGGCGTTTGCATCGAGCTTGTCCACGCCGACAGCATGCACGGTGAAGATGTAGCGGTGCGGATGATCGCCCTTGGGCGGGCAGGGGCCGCCGTAAGCCGCCGCGCCATAGTCGGTGCGCGTCAGCAGGGCTCCTGTGGGCAGCTTGCCGCCTTTCGGATTGCCGGCATCGAGTGCAAGCTCCGTGACGTTGGGCGGAATGTTGACCAGCACCCAGTGCCAGAAGCCGCTGCCGGTCGGCGCATCGGGATCGTAGCAGGTCACGGCGAAGCTTTTGGTGCCGTCCGGCGCGCCGGTCCATTTGAGGTGCGGCGAGCGGTTGCCGCCCGCGCAGCCGAAGCCGAATTCGGCCGACAGCACATGATCCTGCGCCAGATAATCGCCGTCCTTGAAACTGTCGCTGACGACCGCAAATGTCATATTTCTCGTCTCCAGAGGGTGGGCCGCGCGGAATGTAGCCCGGATTAATGACGGGGCAAGGGATGCAGAGTGTTTACCGGACGGGCAAGCCACCGTGCATCTTCCCTTGACATGTCTCGCGCCGGGTGATGATTTGCCCGCCATGAGCAAGCCGTTCCGTCCGAGCCGTCTGTGGTGGCGCACCTGTTAACAGGTGGTCGGAACGATTTTGCGTGAAATGAATCGTGAGGCCGCCATGCAGGGGCGGCCTTTTGTTTGTCCTGTGTGGCGTTCCTCATCAAGGTTGCTTAAGAGGATCAGATGAACAGGACGGTCTTTTCGCTTCCCCCGAGCATCGAATATCGCACCGCGCGCGGCCTCGACGTCGCGCGTCAGGTCAGTGAATTCACCGGCGGCGCGGCACTGGATGAACTGATCGAGTTGCTCGACAGCCGCCGCGGCGTGGTGCTGTCTTCCGGCACCAACGTGCCGGGACGCTATGAGAGTTTCGATCTGGGTTTTGCCGATCCGCCGCTGCGGCTGGAATCGAACGGCGTCAAATTCTTCATCGAGGCGTTGAACGAGCGCGGCCGGGTGCTGGTCGGATTTCTCGGCGCGACGCTGAGCGAGCCCTGCGTCACCATCACCGAGGCGACGCCGGAGCTGCTTGCGGGATTCATCGAGCGGGGCGAGGCGCCGGTCGATGAAGACCAGCGTACGCGGCGCGCCTCGATCATGTCGCTGGTGCGCGAGATCATCGCGGCGATGGCCTCGCCCGAGGATCCGCTGCTCGGACTTTACGGCGCGTTCGCCTACGATCTCGTTTCCAGATCGAGGATCTGGAGCAGAAGCGCGCACGCGAGGCCGACCAGCGCGACATCGTGCTTTACATCCCGGATCGCATTCTCGCCTATGACCGCGCCACCGGGCGCGGCGTCAGCGTCGAATATGAATTCTGGCATGACGGCCGCTCCACGCAGGGGCTTGCGCGCAAGACGCCGGACAGCATTTACAAAAAGACGAAACGCGAAGGATTCGCCGACCATCCTCCGGGCGTCTATCAGGCGACGGTGGAGAGGGCGCGAGAGGCGTTCGCGCGCGGCGACCTGTTCGAGGCGGTGCCCGGACAGCTGTTCGCCGAACCCTGCGAGCGAACGCCTGCGGAAGTGTTCCAGCGGCTTTGCAAGATCAATCCCTCGCCCTACGGCGCGCTGATCAATCTCGGCGACGGCGAATTCCTCGTCGCGGCCTCTCCGGAAATGTTCGTCCGATCGGACGGCAGGCGGATCGAGACCTGCCCGATCTCGGGCACCATCGCGCGCGGCGCGGACGCCATCGGCGACGCTAAGCAGATTCAGGAGCTTCTGAATTCGCAGAAGGACGAATTCGAACTCAACATGTGCACCGACGTCGACCGCAACGACAAGGCGCGCGTTTGCGTGCCGGGCTCGATCAAGGTTCTGGCACGGCGGCAGATCGAGACCTATTCGAAATTGTTTCACACCGTCGATCATGTCGAGGGCATGCTGCGGCCGGGCTTCGACGCCATCGACGGTTTCCTCACCCATTGCTGGGCGGTCACCGTCACCGGCGCGCCGAAGCTGTGGGCGATGCAGTTCGTCGAGGATAACGAGCGCTCCTCGCGCCGCTGGTATGCTGGCGCGCTCGGTTTTCTCGGTTTCGACGGCGGCATCAACACCGGCCTCACCATCCGTACCATCCGCATGAAGGACGGACTTGCGGAAGTGCGCGTCGGCGCGACGCTGCTGTTCGATTCCGATCCCGTCGCCGAAGAGAAAGAGTGCCAGACCAAGGCCGCGGCGCTGTTTCAGGCGCTGCGCGGCGATCCGCCGAAGCCGCTCTCGACCTTCCAGCCCGATGCCACGGGTTCAGGCAAGAAGGTACTGCTGATCGATCATGAGGATTCGTTCGTGCACATGCTGGCGGACTATTTCCGGCAGGTGGGTGCGAGCGTCAGCGTGACGCGTCACACCCACGCGCTCGAGCGGTTGAAGAAGGAAAAATTCGATCTGCTCGTGCTGTCGCCGGGACCGGGGCGGCCGGAGGATTTCGGCATCTCGAATTTCATCGGCGCGGCGCTGGAAAAGAAAATGCCGATCTTTGGCGTATGTCTGGGCGTGCAGGCGATCGGCGAATATTTCGGCGGCGAACTCGGACAACTGGCGACCCCCGCGCACGGGCGGCCATCGCGCATTCAAAATCGCGGCGGCACCTTGATGCGCAACCTGCCGAACGAACTTACCATCGGTCGCTATCACTCGCTGTTCGTCGCTCCGAACGAGATGCCTGATGTTCTGGTCGTGACCGCCAGCACCGAAGACGGCATCCCGATGACCATCGAGCACAAGAGTCTGCCGGTCGGCGGTGTGCAGTTTCATCCCGAATCGCTGATGTCGCTGGAAGGCGATGTGGGGCTGAAGATCGTCGAGAACGCCTTCCGCCTCGGACAACCGAATTAGGCAGAATTTTTGCATGATGCGCAAAGCGGATATTTGAAAGATCGTTCGATGAACCTTGAAACCGACCTGAAAGCCTCGATCCGTACAATCCCGGATTATCCGAAGCCCGGAATCATGTTCCGCGACATCACCACGCTGCTCGGCAATGCGCGCGCGTTCCGCCGCGCGGTCGATGAGCTGGTGCAGCCATGGGCCGGATCGAAGATCGACAAGGTCGCCGGCATGGAGGCACGCGGCTTCATTCTGGGCGGTGCGGTCGCCCATCAGGTCTCCGCCGGCTTCGTGCCGATCCGCAAGAAGGGCAAGCTGCCGCACACCACGGTGCGGATCGCTTACTCACTGGAATATGGCATCGACGAAATGGAAATGCATGCCGACGCAGTACAGCCCGGCGAGAAGGTGATTCTCGTCGACGATTTGATCGCGACCGGCGGCACGGCGGAGGGCGCTGTGAAGTTGCTGCGCCAGATCGGCGCCGAGGTCGTCGCGGCCTGTTTCGTTGTCGATCTGCCCGACCTTGGCGGAGCGGCGAAGCTGCGGGCGATGAATGTGCCGGTGCGGACTCTCATGACCTTCGAAGGTCACTAGCTCGGCTGGCGCGGGGAGGATTGATGACCTGGCTCGCGCCCGTTACGCTCGAAGGACCGCACGGCCGTCTTGAGCCTTTGTCACAGTCTCATCATGACGGGCTTGTGGAAGCGGTGAAGGACGGAGAGCTTTGGAAGCTCTGGTACACGAACATTCCTTCGCCTGAAAACATGAACGGCGAAATCGAGCGCCGCCTCGGCCTTCAGGCCAAGGGCTCGATGCTACCGTTTGTTGTAAAGGATTCCGCAGGCGTGGTTGCCGGCATGACGACCTACATGAATGTGGATGCGCCCAACCGCCGGGTCGAGATCGGATCGACATGGTACGCCAGACGCGTTCAGCGCACGCCGCTCAACACGCAATGCAAGCTGTTGTTGCTGATGCATGCTTTCGACGCGCTCGATTGCATCGCGGTGGAATTCCGCACTCATTTTTTGAACCATCAGAGCCGCCGCGCCATCGAACGGCTCGGAGCCAAATATGATGGCATTTTGCGCAATCATCAAATACTGCAGAATGGCACGCTTCGCGACACGGTCGTCTACAGCATCATCGCCAGCGAATGGCCGGCGGTGAGGGCCAATCTGACGGCGCGGCTTCGCCAATAAAAGGAGCCCCGATCAGCGACGCGGACCTCTCTGCGTCGGCTGAAACAGCTCGTCCATGTCCCGGAACTGGATATAGTTTCCGCGGATCCATTGATGAAGTTCGGATGAGCTGTCCTGATTGGTCCGCAGATACTCCGTGAACGACAAATTCGTTCGCGCAATGATGGACTTGAGAAATGGTGGCAGCGCCGGAATTTTGAGAAACGTCGCCTTTTCAAATCCCGTCGGCAGCACACCCTGCAAGACCTGATCGTTATCGATCGCAACCAGTCTCGCCTCCGGAAACCTCGAATTCAGCATTCGCCACCCCATCATGGCGTTCCGTGATCTATCTGGAATGAACATGATCACGGGATCGACGCCGCGCCGGATGGCCTCCTTGGCGAAACCGATATGCTCGATTATCTCGAAAAATTCGTCGAAGACATGAAAGCCGAGATCGACGACCTTGGGTGCGCCGTCATTGACGATCAGCCGGTCCATCAGCGCCATCTGGCCGTGGGTGTCGCTGATCGCCGCGGTTTCGGTGAATTCCGGCAGATAATCGACCAGCGACGGTTCGCGGATACTGATGTCGAAGGCGGCGATGGATCCGCGCCTGAGCAGCAGAAATTCCGCGAGCAGCCGTGAGACCAGCGTCTTGCCGACTCCGGGGCGGGGCGAGCAGACGATATGGACGGGCGTGCGGCTCATGGATTTCGGAAACAGGCCCGGGAAAAAGCGTTTGTAGCGGTATCATATTCGTCACGCCCGGACTTGATCCGGGCATCCATCTACAAAACGGATGGATTGCTTGGTCAAGCCCGGCAACGACAGGAGAAAAATAAATTTGGCGGGGCTATTCGCCCTCGGTAGCGCGGGCGGTCACCTTGTCCGTGGCGCCGACGATATCGGTCAGCTTGATGCGGTCGTATTCGCCCCACACATTGCTCAGCCAGTGGCGGACATAGCCGCGCAGCACGAACGAATAATTCGCCGACTCGTCACGCGTGCCCTTGTTGGCCACGAATTTGAGGAACGGCACGGACGAGACCTCGACCTGCTCATAGGCCATCTCGTCGAGCTTCGGGATCGTGATCTCGGTCGCGTTCTTGATGCGCTTGAAATACGAGTTGTAGGTCGCCTGATCCCACTCGAAGAAGCTCGACGTGTTGATGAAATTCTTCACCAGGAAATAGCGGGCGCCTTCCATGAAATTGGCGGTTTCAGCGATCTCGTTCAACGAGGCGATCGAGGGGCCGAGGATGTGGAACACCGCGAAGGTAATCTGGCCGGAACGCGCGGCGTCGAGAAAGCCGATATCGCGCAGCGAGGCCAGCGTCGGGGACAGCAGTCCCGCGCGCACATCGATCACCGTGACATTGGCGCCTGCGGTGTTGAGTGTGTCGAAGATTTTCATCTGATCGGCGGTCGTCGTCATATCGACGATTTCCGTGATGCCGGGATGAAAGCGCTTCAGAGTGCCGCGCGGCGCTTCGGTGTCGAAGGCACGCGCGGGAATATTGTTCGCGCTGAAATAATCCAGAACGGTGCGCGACACGGTGGTCTTGCCCACCCCGCCTTTGTCCGCGCCAACCACGATGACTGCCGGCTTCGCCATGATCTTCCCTTAATACGCGTGCCGGTGGCGTGCGGACGCGCCCGCACGGACCAGCCTGTCCTTGCGTCGGAACATGGCAGAAAAAGAGGATAATTCAATTCTCTACACTCCCTTTGCGGGCTAATCATGGGAGCGTTGTTAACGGCCGTTCGCGGAAAATCGCTTTAATCGCGATTTTCCGCATGGAACTGTGCCCATAATGGGCAGGTGAGAGGTGCTTGGTAAAAATCCCGCCTTCCGGAGAAGGCGGGAAAGTTGGCGGGTGCATCGCGGGCCTTGGGCCCTTGGAGGTATTTTACGGTTCGGCTTAAGGCTTGGCGATGTGCCAGGCACCGTTCAGGAAGCCGTCGCCATTGGTGTCGCCGGCTTTGGTGTCCTTGACGAAGGTGTAGACCGGCTTGCCCTTGAGGGCCCACATCTTGCTGCCGTCGTCACGAGTCACCACGCTCCAGTCGCCCGAGGCCTTTGCATCGGCAGGGGCGGCCAGCGGCGGCCAGTTACCGGCGCAGGGGCCGTTGCAGGCCGACTTGCCGTCACTGTCCTTGTCGAATGTGTAGAGCGTCATGCCCTTGCCATCGACGAACGCCTTGCCCTTGGAGGTCTCGGCGATCTTGGCGGGCGCCATGTCGGCGAATGCGGCCGCCGAGGCGAAGATCAACGTCAGCGCCGCAGCGGCGGCCAAACCGTTTGGTTTAAACATGCAGATTACTCCTGATGAAATTCGAGACGCGGTCGCGTCATACTGGAGAACTCCGGTTCAGCAGAATTATTCCCCTGCAAGCTCTCCGATTGCGTCGCCCCAATTCCATTTTCTGGACTTTGCGTAGGATATTTTGTCGCGGCGCGGAATCGCCACGGCCCTTATGCCGGCATCCGTGCAGAGTTTCGCGCTGACCGCGATCTTGGTGACGCTGGGTTGCGACAGGATGCGCGCGACATGCTCGCGGCGCGGCGAGCGGGAGGCTGCGACATAAATGTATCTCTCATCCTCGAAGGGAAGGTCCGCGTCCTTGAGGTGTTTATGCGCGCGCGAGCGCGGCAGGCGCCGGGAAAAATGGCACCAGTCCGGCGGCGTCAGCGGACACGGTTTGTCGTGCGGGCAGGGCGCTATGATGTACGCACCCGACGCGATGAGCTGCGCGCGGGCGGCGACGATCCTTTGATAGCCGTCGGGCGTGCCGGGCTCGACGACAACAAGAACCTGTCCGGCTTTTTCCCACATCAGTCCGACGAGCTTTTCGCGCCGCGCGTCGTCGAGTTCGTTGATGACATAGCTTGCGATCACGAGGTCGGATGGCGGTGCCTTCGCAAGCGCCGTCAGGGCATCGCCGCGCTCGTAATCGAGCGATGACAGGGATGTCCCGGACGCAAGATCGAGCGCCAGCGCGCGCAGCGCAACGTTGGCGTCGATCGCCGAGAATTTTTCGAGCGTGTCGAAGGTTTGCGCCGCGGCCCATGACGCCGTGCCGGGGCCCGCGCCGATATCGAGCAGGCTGCGCGGGCAGAAATCCGGGAATAGATCGCGCAGCGCATTCAGGCTTGCGGTGACCGCGGCGTAGGTTGCCGGCATTCGCGCCAGCGCATAGGCCAGCGCATCGGTTTCGCTCGCGATCGGTTTTGAAGTCCCGCCGCTGCGGTAGTTTTCAGAGATCGCCGCCGCGCGCCTCGCGGCGTCGCCTTGCGACAGGCCTTCGGACTTGCGCGCCAGCGCGGCTTTGAGTTCGGCGGGAAGAACGGGAGTCATTGTGCTCTTTCCCCTCTCCCCTTGTGGGAGAGGGTGCCTGAGCGAAGCGAAGGCGGGTGAGGGGTGCTGACTAGTCGCTCAACCTACCCCTCACCCGGCTCGTTCTCGTTTCACTCGATCTCGCCACCCTCTCCCACAAGGGGAGAGGGGAAAAGAAAATCACGCCACGTTCTGGTCCAGCACCTTCATCGCGCCGTCGAGATCGACCGAGACGAGCTGGGAAACGCCGCGCTCGGCCATGGTGACGCCGAACAGACGGTTCATCCGCGCCATGGTGATGGGATTATGCGTGATGATGATGAAGCGCGTTTCGGTGGTCGATGTCATTTCGTGCAGCAGATTGCAGAAGCGCTCCACGTTGTGGTCGTCCAGCGGCGCGTCGACCTCGTCCAGCACGCAGATCGGAGAGGGATTGGTGAGGAACACCGCGAAGATCAAAGCCAGCGCGGTCAGCGCCTGCTCGCCGCCCGAAAGCAGCGACAGCGTCTGCGGCTTCTTGCCCGGCGGCTTGGCGATGATCTCGAGGCCCGCTTCCAAAGGATCGTCGCTTTCGATCAGCTGCAGCTCGGCCTGACCGCCGCCGAAGAGTTCGGTGAACAGCCGCTTGAAGTGGGTGTTGACGACCTCGAACGAGGTCAGAAGACGCTCGCGCGCTTCCTTGTTCAGGCTCTGGATGCCGGTACGCAGCTTCTTGATCGCTTCCACGAGGTCATCGCGTTCGGTGGTGAGCGAGGTGTGCTGGGTCTCGACCTCGCGCAGCTCTTCCTCCGCGCGCAGATTGACCGAGCCGAGGCGGTCGCGGTCGCGGCGCAGCTTTTCAAGCTCCTCCTCGACCTGCGCGACGGGAGCGGGCTCGGATTCCGGCGTGAGCTCGGCAAGCGCCGCGACGCCATGCGGCTCGACCTCGAGCATGTCGCGGATTTCGCGTTCGATATCCTCGACCCGGCGCTTTGCGCCTTCCATGCGCTCCTCGGCGCGGGCGGTGGCCTCGCGGGCGGAGGACAAGGCTTCCAGCGAGGCGCGGGCTTCGCGGTCGGTCTCCGCCATCAGCCTTTCGGCTTCGGCGAGCGCGTCGGCGGCGGTGCGGCGCGCGGCCTCCGCTGTCTCGATTTCGCTGATGAGCGCGCGGCGTTTCTCGGCGAACTGCGCGGGCGCGTCGTCGAGCGAGGCGCGCTCGGTCTTCACGTCGCTGATGCGCTCCTCAATGGTGGCGATCTGCGCCGCGCCGTTTTCCTTGCGGCTCTGCCATTCGTTGCGTTCGGCGAGAATCGCCTGAACCCTGCGGTCGGCGAGTTCGGCCTCGCGCGCCAGCGCCTGCGCTTCGGCGCGGACCTGGGCCGCAAAGCTGCGGCGCTCTTCCATCGCCGCGCGTGCGCCCGCGAGCTGCTCCTCCGTCTCATGGCTCGCCGGCAATTCGGCGACGGCCTGCGTTGCGGCTTCATGCGCGCCATGCGCCTCGCTGCGGTCGGCGGTGAGGCGGGCATGGGCTTCGGTGAGCGCGGAACGGCGCGCGGCGTGCCGGTTGATCTCGCGCTCTGCGGCGGCATGGCGCTCGCGTGCGGCGTCGGCCTCGCGCCGCGCATTGCGGGCGGCTTCGCGCGCCGATGTTTCGCTTGCCGCTGCCACTTTCAGATCGGCTTCGGCGGTTTCCAGCGCCTGACGCTTGGCGGCGGCGTCGTTGCGGGCCTGAACCAGTTCAGCCTCGATATCGATCAGCCGGGCGCGCTCGGCGAGCCGCCGCGCCGCGCCGGTTGGAGCGTGAGCCGCGGCAACAAAGCCATCCCAGCGCCACAGGTCGCCCTCGACCGACACCAGCCGCTGTCCGGTCCTGAGCTGCGAAGCCAGTTGCCCGCCCTGATCGCGGCTGACCACGCCGATCTGCGCCAGACGGCGCGCCAGTTCGGGCGGGGCGTTGACGTGGCTCGCCAGCGACTCGACTCCCGCAGGCAGCGAGGGATCGCCGGACTGAACGCCGAGATTGGACCAGCGCATCGGCGCGGATGCATCGACCGGCGCGTCGAGATCGTCACCGAGCGCGGCGCCGAGCGCCTTCTCATAGCCCTTGGTGACGCTGACGCCGTCGATGATCGGCGGCCACAGATTCTTGGTCTCGCTGGTGACGAGCTTGGCGATGGTCTTGGCCTCGGTCTCGAGGCGCTGCACGCGCTTGTCGGCCTCGACCACGGGCGCACGCGACGATTCCAGTTTGGCGCGGGCCGCGACATGGGCGGCCTCGCTGGTCTGGGCGGCGGTATCGGCCTGCGTCAGCGCCTGCTGCGCGGCCTCCATCGTCTGTGCGAGCGCTGCGAGGTCACCGAGGCTGCCGGTTTCGGCGTCGAGCTTTTCGACGTCGCGCTGGACGCCGGCGATCTCCTGATCAATGCGCGCGAGACGGCCCTGATGGGTGCGGACATTGGCTTCGAACTGATTGCGCCGCGCGGTCAGGTCGGCGAGCGCGGTGGTCAGTTCGGAAAAGGTGCGTTCGGCATCGGCCAGCGTCGCCTGCGCCTCGGCGGAGCGCTGATCCGCACCGCTGCGCTTTTCGACGCGCGACGCGATTTCGTCCTTCAGGGTCGCATCTTCGGCGTCGAGACGCTGCAGCGCCACGTCGGCGTCGGACATCTGGCGCTGCTCGCGCTCGATATCGCCCGCAAGCTGGGTCAGGCGGCGGTCGAGTTCGATCACGCGCTCCTTGGCGCGCTCTTCCTCGCGGTCCAGCGTTTCGCGGGCATTTGTCAGGCGCTGCAGGCCGGCGGCGGCGCGCGCCTCGTTTTCGCGCAGGCCGGGAAGATCGGCGGCGCGGATCGCCTGAATGCGCGCGGCCTCTGCCTGCTCGCGGGTGCGCTCGGCAAGATCGCGCACGGTGAGATCGTGGGTCTTTCCGGCCTCGGTGACGTCGGTGTTCGCCTGCACCCAGCGCAGATGAAACAGCAGCGCCTCGGCCTTGCGGACCTTGGCCTGAAGTTCGCGGTAGCGGATCGCCTGCCGCGCCTGCTTCTTCAGGCCCTCGATCTGGCTGGCCAACTGGCCGATGACGTCCTCGACGCGGGTGAGGTTGCTCTCGGCGGCCTTCAGGCGCAGTTCGGCTTCATGGCGGCGCGCATGCAGGCCGGCCACGCCGGCGGCGTCTTCCAGCACGCGGCGGCGCTGGTCGGGACGGGCCTGAATGATTTCGCCGATCTTGCCCTGATGGACGAGGGCGGGAGAGCGCGCGCCGGTCGCCGCGTCGGCAAACAGGATCTGCACGTCACGCGCGCGCACATCCTTGCCATTGATGCGATAGGCGGAGCCGGCCTGACGCTCGATGCGCCGGGAAACTTCGAGCGTCTCATGATCGTTGATCGCCGCCGGCGCGGAGCGGTCGGTATTGTCGATGGTCATCACCACTTCGGCGTGGTTGCGCGCGGGGCGGTTGCCCGAACCGGCGAAAATCACCGCATCCATGTCGGCGGCGCGCAGCGATTTGTGGGATGTTTCACCCATCGCCCAGCGGAGCGCCTCAACCAGATTCGATTTGCCGCAGCCATTGGGCCCGACCACGCCGGTCAGGCCGGGTTCGATCAGAAAGTCGGTGGCTTCAACAAAAGACTTGAATCCATGCAGGCGAAGGCGGGTCAGTTTCATGCAATCGGGTCTCGCTTGGCGCTTTTCAAGCTGCGCCGGAACAACGCCGCTGCTGAATTTATCAGCGCGGCCTGAGTCGCGTAACACGCCTCATTTGATCGACAATGGCCAGTGACCAAAGCAAGGGCAACGCCCGGAGAAGGTTTTCCCAAGAGATTTGGGAACAGGCCGAAAGGGATTTTCCGAGCGTTTTCTACGCGGTTCGCAGGTGTTTTCCCAGTCCCGCGCCACGTGTTATCGCCGCCTTGCACGCTCCGGTTTCATTTCCGGAACCCGATGCCGGTCCGGCGATAGCCCGATCAGCTCTTGAGCAGGGGCTTGATGATCTTCTCGAAGCTGTCGAACGAGGTCTCGCCCTTCACCAGCGTGCCGTTGATGAAGAAGCTCGGCGTCGAGTTCACCTTCAGGGTGTCGTTGGCATACTGGCGGTCGTCGAGAATGCCCCGCTGCACCTTCGGGTCTTCCTGGATGCAGGACTTGATCATCTGCTCGCTTAAGCCGGCCTGCTTGGCGACGCGCACGATGGTCGCGAACGGATCGGTCGCCAGATCGGCCTGCTGTTTGAAGAAGATGTCGACGAGGGCGTAGTACTTGTTGACGTCATCCTTGGCGATGCAGCGCGCGGCGGCCGAGGCGGCCAGCGCCGCCTGATCGAGCGGGAATTCGCGGAAGATGAAGCGCACCTTGCCGGTATCGATATAGGCTTCCTTCAGCTTCGGAAACACGTCGCGCGTGAAGGCCGCACAATGCGGGCAGGTCATCGAGGCGTACTCGACGATGGTCACCGGGGCGTCCTTGGAGCCGAGCGCCATGTCGCCGAGCGTGCTCGGCTTGGCGATGGCCTCCGGGGACTGCGCGTGGGCCTGTGTCAGAAACGTCCATGGCGAGACGCCGAGGGCTGCGGCGGCAGCGGCCAGAGCGACGGCGGTTGAGAAGGTGCGGCGCGTGACGATCACGGGAGGCTCCACGACAGAGATAATAAAGAACGATACGATTTTGGCGCTCTGCTAGCTTGAAACTGCAAATGTGGCAATGGCGCGTTGCTGCGGGACATTCGGCTTCCCGGACTGAAAAATGTCAATTTCGCTTGATCGTGGCCCCGAGCCGCGCCAGCGCCGCGCGCAGGCCGCTGTCGTCGACGGCGCCGAGCTTTTCGGTTTCTTTCGCCAGCGCCGCAGCGTCGGGTGTCCTGATGGCCTTGCGTTCGGCGCGGCGGGACAATGGCGCCTGCCGCAGGGCGATTTTGCCGATCGCGCTCCAGCCGAAGAAGCGGTTGACCCGCTCGAGAATGACGGTCGAGGAATGCTGGATTTCCAGCGCGCGGGGACCTTCCACCCGCAGGATCAATGTTGCCGGCTCCTGCGGCTGGCCCTCCACCGGGCGCGGCCACTGGATTTTCAGCGGTTCGGCATAGGCGGCGATGTCCTCGCCGGCAATCTCGGCCCAGCGCGTCACGAGTTCGCGCGAGGCGAAGCCCTGTTTGGCGAAGGCATCGCTGAACACGCCGGCCAAAAGCGCGGATAACGGCTTGGCGAAGAGAGGACCGGGCTTGCTCATACGCGCCTGTGTTGCATAACTCGGACATGACTTTATCAGGCGCATTGGCGCGGCGAAACAAAGTCTCCGCATTTCGGAGCGAGGAACCGGCGGATAACCGCGCCGCGTTGCTGCTCGCCTGGTACGACCGGCATCGCCGCGTGCTGCCCTGGCGCGCGCTGCCCGGCGTGGCTGCCGACCCCTATCGGGTGTGGCTGTCGGAAATCATGCTGCAGCAGACGACCGTAAAGGCGGTCGGGCCTTATTTTGAAAAATTTCTCGCGCGCTGGCCGACGGTGGCCGAACTCGGCGCGGCGTCGCTCGACGATGTTTTGCGGATGTGGGCCGGGCTCGGTTACTATTCGCGCGCGCGCAATCTGCATGCCTGTGCCGTCGTCGTGCTGCGTGAATATGGCGGAATGTTTCCCGATACCGAAGAGGGTCTGCGCGCTTTGCCCGGGATCGGGCCTTACACGGCAGCCGCCATCGCTGCGATCGCATTCGATCGCCGCACCATGCCAGTGGACGGCAATATCGAGCGTGTGGTGTCGCGCCTGTTTGCGGTCGAGGACCCGCTGCCGAAGACGAAGCCCGAGATTCAGAGGCTCGCCGCGACCCTGCTCGGCCCGAGCCGCGCCGGCGATTCGGCGCAGGCGCTGATGGATCTCGGCGCAACGATCTGCACGCCGAAGAAACCCGCCTGCGCGCTCTGCCCGCTGAACGACAATTGCGCGGCGCGCGTCCGCGGCGATCAGGAGACGTTTCCGCGCAAGGCGCCAAAAAAGACGGGCCTGCTCCGGCGCGGCGCGGCTTTCGTGGTGACGCGGGGCGATGAATTGCTCGTCCGCACCCGCCCGGAAAAGGGCCTGCTCGGCGGCATGCTCGAGGTGCCGGGCAGCGACTGGCTCGCGGAGCAGACGGACAAGGCCGCGCTGATGCAGGCGCCGGTTCTGAGCGGCGTCGCGCGCTGGCACCGCAAGGCGGGCGTGGTGACGCACGTGTTCACGCATTTTCCGCTTGAGCTTGCCGTCTATACCGCGAACGTGGCCTTGCGCACCCGCGCGCCAGAGGGCATGCGATGGGTGAAAATCGCGGCGTTAAAGGATGAGGCGCTGCCGAATGTGATGCGCAAGGTCATCGCGCACGGTCTGGGAGGACAATAAGAATGCTTAAGCTTTACTACGGGGTCGGGACATGCGCGCTCGCCTCGCACATCGCTCTCGAAGAGTCCGGCGCGGACTACGTGACGGATCGTGTCGATATGAAAGCGAACCAGCAGAATTCGCCTGAATATCTTGCCATCAATCCCAAGGGCCGCGTGCCTGCGCTTGTGACCGACCGGGGCATCCTGACCGAGACACCTGCCATTCTCGCTTACGTCGCGCAGAGTTTTCCCGGCGCGAATCTCGCTCCCCTGAGCGATCCCTTCGCATTCGCCGAGGTGCAGGCCTTCAACAGTTACCTTTGCTCGACCGTGCATGTCTTCCATTCGCATAAGGGGCGCGGGCTGCGCTGGGCGAGCGAGGAAAGCTCGATCGAGGACATGAAGCGCAAGGTGCCGGACAACATGCGCGCATGCATGGCCATGATCGAAAGCAGGATGATCAAGGGCCCGTGGGTGATGGGCGAGGCCTACTCGGTCTGCGATCCGTATCTTTTCGTCGTCTCAAGCTGGGCGCAGGGTGATGGCGTCGATCTTGCTGAATTTCCGAAAATCGCAGCACAGCGCGAACGCATGAAACAGCGCCCGGCGGTCCAGAAGGTGCTGGAGAGGGAAAAGGCGTGAGGTTTTGGGTGCGATGGCTGCGGGCTTAGCCCGCCGCCATCTCGCTGCGGATCTGCGCGCGCAGTTCGTCGATCAGCCGCAGGCCCTTTTTGGTCTCGACATGCCAGAACGACCAGCCGTTGCATGCGCCCGAGCCCTGCGCCAGCGCGCCCATCCGGTGGATCGAGCCGACCTTGTCGCCGAGCATGATCGCGCCGTCGGCGCGCACCAGGGCCGAATGCTTCTTCTTCGAATCGACGAGCCTGGTGCCGGGCAGGATCATGCCGCGCTCGATCAGTTCCGAAAACGCCACGCGCGGCGCTTCGCGAGCGGTGACGAACGGCGCCAGCGCCGCACCGGGCAGGGGAAGGATCTGCGAAATGCGCTTCTCGGCGGCTGCGGCGTAGGTCTTGTCGCGCTCGAAGCCGACATAGGAGCGGCCGAGGCGCTTGGCGACCGCGCCGGTGGTGCCGGTGCCGTTGAACGGATCGAGAATCAGGTCGCCGGGCTTCGACGACGACAGCACCACGCGCGCCAGGAGGCTCTCGGGTTTCTGCGTCGGGTGAACCTTCTTGCCGTCGCGTCCCTTGAGGCGCTCCTCGCCGGTGCACAGCGGGATCAGCCAGTCGGAGCGCGCCTGAACGTCCTCGTTCGCGGCTTTGAGGGCTTCGTAATTGAAGGTGTATTTCGTTTTTTCGTCGCGCGCGGCCCAGATCATGGTCTCGTGCGCGTTGGTAAAGCGGCGGCCGCGGAAATTCGGCATCGGATTCGACTTGCGCCAGACGATGTCGTTGAGAATCCAGAAGCCCAGATCCTGCATCAGCGCGCCGACGCGGAAAATGTTGTGATAGGAGCCGATCACCCAGATCGTCGCGCTCGGCTTCATCACGCGGCGGCAGGCGAGCAGCCAGGCGCGGGTGAAATCGTCATAGGCGGTGAACGAGGAGAACTTGTCCCAGTCGTTGTTGACGGCATCGACGTGGGATTCGTCGGGGCGCTTGAGCTCGCCCTTGAGCTGAAGGTTGTAGGGCGGATCGGCAAATACCAGATCGACCGAACTGGCCGGCAGCTTCGACATCTCGGCGACGCAATCGCCCACGATAATGCGGGACGTTGTTTCGGCGGGGGACTCAAAATATGTGCGGGGCGCCTTTGCAGACGCCCCGCGACGCGACTCAACCATGACTCAAACCTGACTCAGGCGACGCAGTCGGCGACGCGGGACTAACAATCCGACTGTGATCACCATGAATGTCCAAGGTAAAAATCGGCTTAATCGCGCGCATGTTTTGCGCGCACGCGTATCGTGATGCGGATCGACGAGCCGGCGCGCTTGTCTTGACTCGGAGATGTGACGCGGTGCGCTTTTCGTCTGATTTCGCGCGCGAATTCGCCGAAACGTTCCATGCCGGAATTGAAAGTCGCACCGGCCGCGCGTGCTGGCGGCACTAGGCAAAATTTGCCCGGCACGCTAAGAAACTGCTCGAAATGAGCTTGTGCTTCTAATGTCGTGTGCCGACGCATGAAGCCGCGCCGGGTTCAGGAGACTGCCAATGCGTTACGATGATTTCCGCCGCAGCGACGATATCGACGACCGCCGCGATCAGGGCGGCATGGGCGGTGGCGGCGGTTTCGGGTTTCCGATGGGCGGCGGTGGCGGTCTTGGCATCGGCACCGTCATCATCCTCGGCCTGATCGGCTGGGCCGTCGGCATCGATCCGCGCATTCTGATCGGCGGCGCTGAAATTCTCACCGGCGGCGGCCAGCAGGCGCCGACCTATCAGACCGACAGGCAATCGCAGGCCAAGCGCGGCGCGCCGACCGACGACATGGGCAGCATGATCGCCGGTATCCTTGGCGAAATTGACGATCGCTGGAGCGAGATTTTCTCCGAGACCGGCCGCACCTACAAAGGCCCGCGCATCGTGCTGTTCAGGAACGCCACCAATGGCGGACGTTGCGGCATGGCGCAGTCGGCCATGGGTCCGTTCTATTGCCCGCCCGACCAGCAGATTTTCCTCGATACCAATTTCTTCCGCGAGATCGAGACGAAGTTCGGCGGGTGTCAGGGCAGCGCCTGCAAATTCACCGCTGCCTATATCATCGCGCATGAAGCGGGCCATCACATCCAGAACCTGCTCGGCATTCTGCCGAAGGCGACGGCGGCGCAGCAGCGGGCCGGCAGCCAGGCCGAGGCCAATGCGATCCAGGTCAAGGTCGAGCTGCAGGCCGATTGTCTGTCGGGCGTGTGGGTCAACCGCGAGGCGAAGAAGCGGCCGGGTTTCATCGAACCGGGCGATATCGAGGGTGCGTTGCGGACCGCGGCCGCGATCGGCGACGATACCTTGCAGAGACGAATGCAGGGCCGCGTGGTGCCGGATTCCTTCACCCACGGCTCCGCCGAACAGCGCAAGCGCTGGTTCATGATCGGCTATCAGCAGGGCACGCCGTCCGCCTGCAACACCTTCGCGACGGATAATCTGTAAGGAAGCCTCAGGCGTCATTGCGAGCGTAGCGAAGCAATCCAGAAGGCACGTGAAAGAAATGGATTGCTTCGTCGCGGCCGCTCCTCGCAATGACGGCAATTATTGCGGCCGGAATTGAGCCATGACGTCATCGGATCGATCAAAATCCTTCATACCGCTCAATATCGCGGTGCTGACGATTTCGGATTCGCGCGCGCTTGCCGACGACAAGTCCGGCAACGTGCTGGCCGAGCGGCTGGCGGCGGCCGGGCATCGTCTCGCCGCGCGTGACATCGTGCCCGACGATGTCGAGGCGATCCGTGGCAAGCTCAGGTCGTGGATTGCCGATCAGGGCGTCGATGTCATCATCACGACCGGCGGCACCGGCTTCACCGGGCGCGATGTGACGCCGGAGGCGGTCGAGCCGCTGTTCGAGAAACGCATGGACGGATTTTCGATCGCGTTTCACATGCTCAGCCATGGCAAGATCGGCATGTCCACGATCCAGAGCCGGGCGACTGCGGGCGTCGCCGGGGCGACCTTCATCTTCTGCCTGCCGGGCTCGCCCGGCGCCTGCAAGGATGGCTGGGACGGCATTCTCGCCCATCAGCTCGATTACCGCACCACGCCGTGTAATTTCGTCGAGATCATGCCGCGCCTCGACGAGCATCTGAAGCGGGGCAAGGCGCGGGGATAGTCGCCGTCATCCCCGCGAAAGCGGGGACCCAGAACGACAAATCCAAATCTCAAGGATGAGTCTGGGGTCGAAGAGTCTGGGTTCCCGCCTGCGCGGGAACGACAAAAGGGATTCACGCCGCGACGAAAATCCGTGTCCGTAGCATGGCGCGGCCGGTGCGGCCCATCTTCGAGAGCAGCTTGGCCTCGGCGCGCCGCGACGTCGGCACATAACCGCCGAGCCGTTCGTAATGATTGCGTGCGATCAGAAGGCCCTGATCCGCACCGGGACGGGCGATGAAATTGGACAGCAGCCTCACGCCGTGACTGACGCGCAGATCAGCGTAAGGAGAGCGAGCGTAGCGGAAGATGCCGGCGCGCTCGCGCCCGCTCATCGCCACGCTCTGGATGAACTGCGCTGATTCGTCGATCCAGCTCGAATCCAGCACCGCCCCGGCATGAAGAAACATCAGCCAGGAGGAGCGCGTCTGTTTCGCGCCGGCCGCCAGCGCGGCTGCGCGTGAGCCGTCGAATTTCAGAAAGTCGCAGCCGGCGACATCGGCGACCCGGGCGATGGTGTCGTTGTCGGAGCGATCCACCAGCACAACCTCGCGCACCATACCCGCCGCCGCGCCCGGGACGAGCGCGGCAAGGGTGGCGACAACGGGCTGTTCCTGGCCTTCGGTAGGGATAACGATGCTAATCATTCACCACGCATCATACAGATATTCCGCAGGAGAATGGTTATCACTTTGTCATATTGAGAAAAGCCCGGATTTGCAGGTTTTCGAGGCAAGCTTAATGAACGGGCGGCGGGCTGGGACTGGTCACGAGGCGCCGGTCCGGTTCAGAACGACGTGACCGGCGCCTTAGTAGCGTGCGCGGACGGTGACACCTGAATAGACCGGCGGAGCATAAAAATAGCTCTGGTCGAAAAGCACCATCGGCCCGAAGCTCGGCGTATCCAGATAGCCGCCGTCATTGACATAGCGATGCCGGGCGCACACGCCGCCGGCGTGAAGCGCGTTCCTGCGGCATTCCCTGACACTGAGATATTCGCAGCTCCGGTACATGCCGGGCGGGGTGATGTCGCTCATGCAGACCGGACCGGCTTGCGCGCCCTTCGGAGCCAGCACGGTGGCCACAAGGATTGCGGCCGCCGCCGTCATCAAGAATTTGGTCATCTGATCCTCCAGTCAAAAATCGCAATCACCGGAACGTAGCAGCATCAGAATAGCTCCGGCTTGCGGCAAATTTATTGTTCTTGTTTTGTTCTTGTGGCGCGCCTATGTTGTGGCCATGAGTCGAGCATCCCAAGCTTTCAAGGGTCCGGCCCTCAAACGCCCGCCGGTGTCTTCGCCCTCCTCACCGGCGGGCGATTCTGCCCACTCGGCTGAAAACAATTTCGATGAACTCGGGGTCGCCATCGACTGCGAGCGGCGGCGCGGGCGCGGCGCGCAGTCCAACGCCAGCGGCCGTTTCGAGGCCGAGGCGCGCGTTGCCTTCGACGACGGCTGGCAGAGTCTGGATGAACTGCCGCCGTTCAAGACCCAAGTAGCGATCGACACCGCCCGCAAGGTCATCACCCGCAACGACTCGCCGGATATCGGCTTCGACCGCTCGATCAATCCCTATCGCGGCTGCGAGCACGGCTGCATCTATTGTTTCGCGCGGCCGACCCACGCCTATCTCGGCCTGTCGCCGGGGCTGGATTTCGAGAGCCATCTCTACATCAAACCCGACGCGCCGCAGCTTCTAGAAAAGGAATTGTCCGCGCCGGGCTATGAGCCGCGCCTGATCGCGATCGGCACCAACACCGATCCCTACCAGCCGATCGAGCGCGAGCATAAAATCATGCGCGGCATTCTGGAGGTGCTGGAGAAAACCGGACATCCGGTCGGCATCGTCACCAAGTCGGCGCTGGTCGTGCGCGACATCGACATTCTCTCGCGGATGGCGAAGCGCAATCTCGCTAAGGTCGCCCTCTCGATCACCACGCTCGATCCGAAACTGGCGCGCACCATGGAGCCGCGCGCCTCGACGCCGTCGAAACGTCTCGAAGCCATTCGCCTTCTGAGCGAGGCGGGTATTCCGGCCACGGTCATGTCGGCACCGATGATCCCGGCGCTCAACGACATGGAAATGGAGCGTATCCTCGACGCCGCCGCTCATGCCGGCGCGAAGGAGGCCGGCTACACCCTGCTGCGGCTGCCGCTCGAGGTGCGCGATCTTTTCCGCGAATGGCTGATGGCGAATTATCCCGACCGCTATCGTCACGTGTTCACGCTGATCCGCGACATGCGCGGCGGCAAGGATTACGATTCGCAATGGGGCACGCGGATGAAAGGAACCGGACCGATGGCCTGGATGATCGGCCGCAGGTTCGAGATCGCCTGCGAACGGCTGGGATTGAACAAGCGCCGCTATAAACTGACCACGGCGCATTTCGATCGGCCCAAACGCAGCGGCGCGCAGCTCGATCTGTTTTAGATTCCTCTTCCCCTCTCCCCTTGTGGGAGAGGGTGGCGAGATCGAGTGGAACGAGATCGAGCCGGGTGAGGGGGATTCCCATCGTGTGCTGAGACAACCCCTCACCCGCTTCGCCACTTCGCGGCTCAGCACCCTCTCCCACAAGGGGAGAGGGGGAAGAACGCACCCGATGATCATCTATTATGTTGATTACGGGAATCGCAGAAGTTCCGCCTTGCCCGGCATTCCATATCGCCGCACTGTGGCCGCATGAGTCGAGCCGAAGCTCCAGCGAAGAACAATAAGGCTTCCGCGAGGTCGAAAAAGGAAGAACCCGCCGCGCCACGCGGCCGGGTGATCGCGGTCGCCCCGCCGAGTTTCCGGCGCGAGCGCGCGATGATGAAGCGCGGCGTGTGGCCGGTCGCGGGCTGTGACGAGGCGGGGCGGGGGCCGCTCGCCGGTCCCGTGGTCGCCGCCGCCGTGATCCTCGATCCTGCGCGAATTCCAAAAGGCATGGACGATTCCAAGAAGCTGACGCGCGAGCGCCGCGAGGAATTGTTCGACGAGATTTGCGCGACGTCGCTTGTCGCCGTTGCGGCTGCGCCGCCCTGGCGGATCGACCGCGACAACATCCTGCGCGCCTCGCTGTGGGCGCTGGCGCGTGCGGTCCGCGCCTTGCCCGAGGCGCCCAAACATGTGTTCGTCGACGGCCGCGATAAAATCGACGTCACCTGCGGCTGCGAAGCGGTGATCGGCGGCGACGGGCTCGTGCTGTCGATCGCGGCCGCGTCGATCGTCGCAAAAGTGTCGCGCGACCGCCTGATGTGCAGGCTGGCGCAGGACCATCCGGGCTATGGCTTCGAATCCCACATGGGCTATTCGGTGCCGGTGCATCTGGAGGCGCTCGACCGTCTCGGACCCACCGTGCATCACCGCAAGTTCTTCGCGCCGGTGGCGGCCGCCCATATCAAGCACAACACCGGCGTCGATGTCGGCCGGGCGGAGCAGCTTGTGATGGGGCTCAATGAACTGGAGTTGAGCGATTTGGGGCACGGCGAGTGTAGCCCGGCGGACGCAATAGCCGAAACCGTGACGGGGGAAGCGGCAGGGGTATCCGCGCGAGTTGCCTGATCGCCTTTCGCCCTTTATCAAACAGCACCCGTTTTTTCCGCGCCCCGCGCCAGCCGGTTTCGCAGCGACATGCGTTTTACGTCACTGATCGTCGAATTGCTGCGCGCCCGGCCGCGGCTGATCTTCTGGGTGGCGTCGCTGTGTCTGGCCGCGATCTGGTTTCTGCTGCCGACCCTGCTCTACACCAGCCCGCCGGGAAATCTGGCGGCCGAACTGGCCTTCGGACGCGAATATCAGGTCGGCACCGTGATGGGGCCGCCGCTGTCATTCTGGCTTGCGGACATCGCCTTCCGCCTCGCCGGCGGCCACATGTTCGGCGTCTATTTCCTGTCGCAGATCTGTTTCATCGTCACGGCGTGGGCTGTGTTCACGCTGGCGCGGGCCATCGTCGGCAAGCAGCAGGCGATTATCGCGGCGCTGCTCACCCTCACCATCACCGCGCTCAGCTATCAGGGCATCGAATTCGGCCCGTTGATTCTGGCGCGTCCGCTCTGGGCGCTGACCCTGCTGCACAGCTGGCGCGTGATGGGCGAGGGCAGGCGCACCGCATGGTTCCTGTTGTCGTTCGAGATCGGCCTGTTGTTTCTTACTCTGCAATCGGCGCCGCTTCTGGTCGCGATCCTGATTGCATTCGCGCTGGCGACATCGCAGGGCCGCAAGGCGCTGGCCTCGCTCGATCCATTGTTCTGCGCGCTGGTCGTGCTGGTCATCGCGCTGCCTTATTATCTGTGGCTGCTGCGCACGGGTGCCACGCTGCCCCGTCCGCCGATGCAAGGCGCGGCACTGGACAAGCTCAGGCATTGGGGAAACCTGCTCGGCTGGCTGGCGCTGCCGGTTTCCGGCATCGCGCTGCTCGTGATCGTCAATCTGCGGCGTTTCAACCGCAATCCCGAACAGGCGCCGGTGATCTACCGCCCGCCGCTCACCCCATTCGCGCGCAGTTTCGTTTACACGCTGGCGCTGGCGCCGCCCTTGCTGCTGAGCCTGCTTGCGGCCCTTTACGATCTCGACGATGTGGTGGCCGGGCAGGGGGCGGTGCTGTTGCTGGCGGGGCTTGCCGTGGTCGTCGCGGCGGGTGATCTGATTTTCCTGCGCCGGCAGGAAGTGCTGCGCATGGTGTGGCTATTGGTGGTGATGGCTCCGGTCGCCATCGCGCTCGCCGGTGTGTTCGTTCTGCCGTGGACCGGCGGCGGCGAGGTCAGGACATTGCTTCCGGCCGCCGACATGGCCAAATTCTTCGACGTCATTTATCGGGCGCGCACCGGCCGCCCCCTGCAGATCGTGGCGGGAGATCCGCAGCTTGCGGCCTTGCTGGGATACGGCTCGATGGGCCGCCCGCAGGTGTTCTACGATTTCGCCCCGCGACAGACGCCCTGGGTGACCTTCGACGCGGTGAACCGCAATGGCGCACTCGTGGTCTGGCGCGCGACAGATACCGTCGGCGCGCCGCCGCCCGGCATCGCGCAACGCTTTCCCGGTCTCATGCCCGAAGTGCCGCGCACCTTCGACCGTCCGATTGCCGGACGCCAGGAACCATTCCGCATCGGCTGGGCCATCCTGCGTCCTGCTTCAGCAAAATAATTCTCAAATAAAACGCCGCCGGACATCCGGCGGCGGAGTTGTTCGATTACGGCCGCCTTGAGGCGGCTTAAAGCATCATGCCGCCCGAGACCTCAATGCGCTGGCCGGTGATCCAGCGATTGGCCTCCGACAGCAGCGAAGCGATCATCGGGCCGATATCGTCCGGCGCGCCCCCGCACCGCCGCGCCGCGATGTTGAAAGTCTGCGCGGCTTGGCAATTTCAGCCTGAGGCTATTAAATGTTCCTCGCCGGTGTTTACTGCTTTTGAGGAGACTTAAGTCATGGCACCTCTCTATGTCGCCCGCGCAACGGCAACGGGCGGCCGGCACGGCCATATCCGCAGCGACGACGGACTGCTCGACCTGAACCTGGCGATGCCAAAGAGTCTCGGCGGTCCCGGCGGCGCCACCAATCCCGAGCAGTTGTTTGCCGGCGGTTACTCGGCCTGCTTCGAAAACGCGGTGCTGCGCGCGGCGCGGGAAGCCGGCCACAAATTCGCCGACGAGGATGTTTCGGTCACCGCCGAAATCGGCATCAGCCGCAACGAGGCTCAGGTGTTCGTGCTTTCCGCTGCGCTCGACGTGACGCTGGCGGGCGTCGATCAGGCGACGGGCGAGACCTATGTGAAACGCGGTCACGAGCTTTGCCCCTACTCAAACGCGATCAGGGGTAATGTGGACGTAAAGATCACGGTGCACGTGCGCTGAAACGTTGCATGTGAACATGCGCGCCGAGGCGGACGGGTCTGCGCCTACGCGGAGGCCTGATCCAGCGCCTTCCTGGCGGCACGCAAATCCTGCCAGGTCAGGCGCTTGTAGATTGGCGAGCGCAGCAGATAGGCGGGATGGAATGTCGCCATCGCGCGGATTTTCCGGGTGCCGGTGTTGTAGTCGTACCACCGGCCACGCGTTTTCATGATGCCGTCCTTCAGCTCCAGCACGGCCTGCGATGACGGCTTGCCGAGACAGACCAGAATGTCGGGATCGACCAGTTCGATCTGTCGCCGGATGAAGGGCAGGCACATCTGCGTTTCGTGCGGCGAGGGATCGCGGTTGCCCGGCGGACGCCATGGGATGATGTTGGCGATATAGACGCTGGTGCGATCGAGACCGATGGCGGCGAGCATCAGATCGAGCAGCTTGCCCGAGCGCCCGACGAAGGGCAGGCCCTGAATGTCCTCGTCGCGTCCGGGCGCTTCACCGACGAACATGATCCGAGCTTTCGGATTGCCGTCGGCAAACACCAGTTGCGTGGCGGTGGTTTTCAGCGCGCAGCCGTCGAAGGCCTCCAGCAGAGAACGCAGATCTTCGAGAGTCGCCGCCTTGGGCGCGAGCGCGCGGGCCGACTCGATCGCCGCGTCGGGCGCTGCGGCCATCGTTGCAGCCATCGTTCCAGTCATGTCGGCCCGGATCGGCGCGGGGGCCGGCCTCGGAACAGGCACGCGCGGTGCGGCCCGCTCGGCCGGACGTTCCTCGGTGGCGATTTCCGACAGCCGGTTCACCGGCGCTTCGGCCAACGCACAGTCGACGCCGGCTTCAAGATAGAAGGCCAGCAGATCGCGCGCGGAAGGCATCGGTTCGGGAAGAGGCATGCGCCATTCTACATCGCGATGAACCGGCTCGTATATCCGAATGTCGCCGTACGGCATTCGCGCTGCATGCCCCGAGGCCGCGAAAATAAGGAAAGAAATTTCCTGCTTTGGCAAGGACTGCTTCACGCGAAGCCGTCAAGGGGTTGTCCTGTCCGGGAAAATCGTCAAGAACGGAACTGGAAACGTTCAAATATGGAAGAGCAATGACCGACGATACGCTCGCACCGCGCGATTCCATGGAGTTCGATGTCGTGATCGTGGGTGCCGGACCGGCCGGTCTTGCCGCAGCGATCCGGCTGAAGCAGACCAATTCCGATCTGTCCATCGTGATTGTCGAGAAAGGCTCCGAGGTCGGCGCGCACATCATGTCCGGCGCGGTGATCGATCCCGTCGCGCTCGACAAGCTGCTGCCGGAGTGGCGCGATGACGCGGACTGTCCGCTGAAAACGCAGGTCACCGACGATCGCTTTTACTGGCTGACGGCGAATGCGGCGTTTCGGCTCCCCTCGTTCCTGATGCCGCCGCTGATGAACAACCATCATTGCTACATCGGATCGCTGGGCGATCTGTGCCGCTGGCTCGCGCCGCAGGCTGAAGCCCTGGGCGTCGAAATCTATCCAGGCTTTGCCGCGACCGAGATCATCTATGGCGAGAATGGCGAGGTGCGCGGCATCGCCACCGGCGACATGGGCGTGGCGCGCGACGGCTCGCACAAACCCTCGTTCACGCGCGGCATGGAGCTGCTCGGCAAATACACGCTGTTCGCCGAAGGCGCGCGCGGCAGTCTGAGCAAGCAGCTCATCGCAAAATTTTCGCTCGACAAGACCAGCGCGCCGCCGAAATTCGGCATCGGGCTGAAGGAAATCTGGCAGATCGATCCGGCGAAACACAAACCGGGATTGATCCAGCATTCGTTCGGCTGGCCGCTCGACAATTCGACCGGCGGCGGATCGTTTCTCTATCACTATGGCGACAGCCTCATCGCCGTCGGCTTCGTGACGCATCTCAATTACGCCGATCCCTATCTGTCGCCATTCGAGGAATTCCAGCGCCTGAAGACGCATCCCGCCATTCGCGGCGTGTTCGAGGGCGGCAAGCGCATTTCCTATGGCGCGCGCGCGATCACCGAAGGCGGCTTCCAATCGGTGCCGCGCCTTACCTTCCCCGGCGGGGCGCTGATCGGCTGCGCGGCGGGTTTCGTCAACGTGCCGCGCATCAAGGGCGTTCACAACGCGCTGAGTTCGGGCATGCTGGCCGCGCGTCATGTCGCTGACGCCATCGAGGAGGCGCGCGCCAACGATGAGGTCGTGGCCTATGAGCAGGCGTGGCGCAGTTCATCGGTCGGCCGGGACCTGTTCCGTGTGCGTAACGTCAAGCCGCTGTGGTCGAAATTCGGCACGGTTGTCGGCGTCGTGCTCGGCGGCCTCGACATGTGGACGCAGTCGCTGCTGGGCGTGTCGCTGTTCGGCACGCTGCCGCACGCTGAGCCCGACCGCAGGACGCTCGATCCGGCGAAGGATCATGCGCCGGTCGCAGCGCCGAAGCCGGATGGCAAACTGACCTTCGACCGGCTGTCCTCGGTGTTTCTGTCCAACACCAATCACGAGGAGGATCAGCCGATCCATCTCAAGGTCGCCGACATGGAATTGCAGAAAACCTCCGAGCACGACGTGTTCGCAGGCCCCTCGAACCGCTATTGCCCCGCCGGGGTTTATGAATGGATCGAGGAATCCTCGGGGCCGCGTTACCAGATCAACGCGCAGAACTGCGTTCACTGCAAAACCTGCGACGTGAAGGATCCGAACGGCAACATTACATGGGTTCCGCCGGAGGGCGGCGGCGGTCCGAACTATCAGGGCATGTAACCCGCTTTGTGACCCCGAAATAAGCACGTTTGCGCGAGCGGAGCGCCCCGCCACGATAAGGCCATAGTGTCGGGAAGGCTCCGGTGTATCCCCATCCTTGCGGACAAGGGCCAAAAGGGTCATTGTCGCGTCCTCGCAGGACCCGCTTTGCGGTCCGCGAATTCAAGATCATGGAGCCGGCGCGCGTGATGTCTTCAGTCCGTTTTTCTTCCGCGCAGGCCGTGCGCGGATTTAATCGCAAGGCGATTGCCACCCTTGTCGTCACCGCGATGGCGGTCGTCTCTCTCGCACCTATCGCCCGGGCGCAGGATGATTCCGACGCCAAGGCCGATTCGAAATCGGCGCCTTATCCGACCGCGCGCGACCTTCAGGAACTGACCACCGCCGGCAGTTACCTCGCTGCGCGTCACGCCAGCGTCGACCGCGACGCGGGCTCCGCCGCCGCCTTCTATCGCTCGGCGCTGCGCACCGATCCGAAGAATGCCGATCTGCTCGACCGCGCCTTCATCTCGACGCTTGCGGATGGCGACATCGACGAAGCGGTGAAATTCGCCGACCGCATTCTCGCCACCGACAAGAATAATCGCGTCGCGCGGCTTGTGGTGGGCGTCAAGGCGCTCAAGCAGAAGCAATATGCGCTGGCGCAGCAGAACATCAATCAGTCGGTGCGCGGGCCGATCACCGATCTCGTCGCCGCGCTGTTGTCGGGCTGGGCCGCTTACGGCGCCGGCAACGTCAATGGTGCGCTTGCCAGCATCGACAAGCTGGCCGGGCCGGAATGGTATCCGCTGTTCAAGGATTTGCATGCCGGCATGATCGACGAGCTTGCCGACCGGCAGAAGGATGCCGGCGTCCGGTTCGAGCGCGCCTACACGCTGGACGACGGCGCGCTGCGCGTGGTGGATTCCTACGGCCGCTGGCTGTCGCGCAACAAGGAGAAGGACCAGGCGATCGAGGTCTACGAGAAGTTCGACAAGAAGCTCGCCCGCCATCCTCTGGTGCAGGACGCGCTGCGCGAGATCAAGGCCGGCAAGAAGCTCGGCCCGCTGGTCGATTCGCCGCAGACGGGCGCGGCCGAGGCGCTCTACGGCATCGGCGCATCGCTGACCCGGCGCGGCGGCGAAGATCTCGCGCTGGTCTATCTGCAGCTGGCGCTCTACCTCAATCCGAACCATGCGCTCGCGCTGCTTTCGCTCGGCGACCTTTACGAGTCGGTGAAGAAGCCGCAGATGGCGATCAAGGTCTATGAGCGCGTGCCGTCGAACTCGCCGCTCAAGCGCAACGCGCAGATTCAGCTCGCCACCGATCTCGATACGGTGGACCGCACCGACGAGGCGCTGAAAATTCTCAAGACGGTGACGTCCGAGGACCCGAAGGATGTCGAGGCGATCACCGCGCTTGGCAATATCGAGCGCGCCCGCAAGAAGTTCGAGGATTGCTCGAAAACCTACGGGCAGGGCATCGACGCGATCGGCACCGAGAAGCCGAACTGGGTGCTGTATTATTTCCGCGGCATCTGCGAGGAGCGCTCCAAGCAGTGGCCGAAGGCGGAGGTCGATCTGAAAAAGGCGCTTGAGCTTCAGCCCGAGCAGCCGCATGTGCTCAATTATCTCGGCTATTCATGGATCGATCAGGGCATCAATCTCGACGAGGCGATGGGCATGATCCGCCGCGCGGTCGATCAGCGTCCGGACGACGGCTTCATCGTCGATTCGCTGGGCTGGGCCTATTACCGGATTGCCGATTACGACAACGCGGTGAAGACGCTGGAGCGCGCGATCGACCTGAAACCGGAAGATCCGACCATCAACGACCATCTCGGCGACGCCTACTGGCGTGTCGGCCGGACGCTCGAAGCCAAGTTCCAGTGGCAGCATGCCAAGGACCTCAAGCCCGAGCCGGAAGATCTGCCGAAGATCGAGGCCAAGCTGAAGGACGGCCTGCCGGATGAGACGCCCGCCGCCGCGGCATCGGCGGAGAAGAAAAAGGGCGTCGGCAACGGTAACGGCGGCTAGTGTCGTCACGCCCGCCGCAAATCATCATGCCCGCGCTTGTCGCGGGCATTTTCGTCTTTATAAGTTGGCGTCAGAAGGCTGCCAGGCGGCCTGTTGACGAGTGAGCCGTTGTTCGCATGACACTTTTGACTGAAACCGCGCGCGCCAAGGTCAACCTCACGCTGCGCGTGCTAGGCCGCCGTCCCGACGGTTATCACGACCTCGACAGCATCGTGGCGTTCGCCGATTGCGCGGACCGCCTGACGCTGGAGCCGGGCGCGGAACTCAGCCTTGTCACCACGGGGCCGCGCGCGGGCGAATGCGGCGAGGGCGAGGACAATCTCGTGATTCGCGTGACGCGGGCGCTCGGCGCGCGCGTCGAAGGGCTGGGCACCGGGCGCTTCATCCTCGACAAGCATCTGCCGGTCGCGGCGGGAATTGGCGGCGGCTCGGCGGATGCTGCGGCGGCGCTGCGGCTTCTCGCCAGGGCCAACGGCATGGCCGCCGACGATGCGCGGCTGATGGACGCCGCCAAGGCGACCGGCTCGGATATTCCGGTGTGCATCGCTTCGCATGCCTGCGTCATGGGAGGCGTTGGAGAGGATCTGACGCCGCTGTCGATTCCTGTATTGCCCTGCGTGATGGTCAACCCGCGCGTCGCGGTGCCGACCAAGGACGTGTTTGCGGGGCTGCACCTGCTCGCCGGCGAATTGCGCGTCGGTGTCGCCGAGGTGCTGGAGGCGATCACGCTGCCCAAACCCGGCGCCTCACAGGAGGAATGGGTTCTGCAACTGATCGGCGGCACCAACGATCTCGAGGCTCCCGCACTCAAAATCCAGCCGGTGATCGGTGAGGTGCTCGCCACGCTGCGCGATACCGAGGGCGTGCGGCTTGCGCGCATGTCCGGTTCGGGCGCGACCTGCTTTGCGATCTATGATACGCCTGCGCAGGCCAAGGCCGCCGGCGACTCAATCGCTCGCCTTCAGCCCGGCTGGTGGGTGCATGCGGGAACGCTGAGCTGATCGCGATTATCGCGCCGCGGGCTTGCCGTAGCGATGCTGCAGCCACAGCAACGCGAAACCGAAAAGCGGAATCAGAATATCGGTCCAGAAGATGATGCCCGCATTGCCGGGCGCGAAATTATGCGCCGTGATCATCTGGTAGATATGACCGCCCGCCGCGCCCAGCAGGAAAATGCTGGGCCCCAGAATGGCCGCCAGCCGCAGATCGAAACTGCGGAACGCGGCGAGAAAGCCGACGGCGGCAAAGCCGAGACTCGCCATGCCGACTTCGAACTGGAAGGGACTGTCGGCCCAGCCGATAAACCGCGCGGCCATTTCGCCGAAGAACACATGCATCACGAAATTATAGAGATTGCAGACGCCCACGCTGAAGAACACGAACCAGGCGATAAGTTTCTCGGCGATCCACGCGGAGGTGACCGGTGCGTGCAACCGCATCAGGGCGACGCCGGAAAAGATCAGGCCGATGATGAAGAATGTCAGGGTGAAATTCGAAAGCAGGAAGGGAATGGCGGTGCGGAGGAATCCGGCCATTCGTCTGTCCTAATTCGATCTGGCCAGACAGAAGGCGACCACCTGCTCCAGCGCGCTTTTCATCGGCGAGGACGGAAACAGCGCCAGCGCGTCGACCGCCATCGCGCCGTAATGCTGGGCGCGGTGCATGGCGTCTTCCAGCGTGCGGTGCTTGGTCATCAGCCCGATGGCGTGATCGAGGTCGGCGTCCTCGATCTCGCCGCGCTCAAGCGTGCGGACCCAGAATTCGCGCTCGACATCGTTGCCGCGCCGGAAGGCCAGCACCACGGGCAGCGTGATCTTGCCTTCGCGGAAATCGTCGCCGGTGTTCTTGCCGAGCTTGGCGGCCTTGCCGCCGTAATCCAGCACGTCGTCGATCAACTGAAACGCGATGCCGAGATTCATGCCGAAGGAGCGGGAGGCGGTCTGCTCCGCCTTGGGGCGGCCGGCGATCACGGGGCCGACCTCGCTGGCGGCGGCGAACAGCTCGGCGGTCTTGCCGCGGATCACGGCGAGATATTCGTCTTCTGTCGTGGCGGTGTTCTTGGCGGCAGCCAGCTGCATCACCTCGCCCTCGGCGATGGTGGCAGCGGCGGCGGAAAGAATGTCGAGTGCGCGCAGCGACCCGACCTCGACCATCATGCGGAAGGCCTGGCCGAGCAGGAAGTCGCCGACCAGCACGCTGGCCTCGTTGCCCCACAGCATCCGGGCGGACAATTTGCCGCGGCGAAGTTCGCTCTCGTCCACCACGTCATCATGCAGCAGCGTCGCGGTGTGCATGAATTCGACGGCGGCGGCGAGCTTGATATGCCCCTCGCCGGTGTAGCCGGAGAGCTGCGCCATCGCCAGGGTGAGTATCGGCCGCAAACGCTTTCCGCCCGAGGAAATCAGGTGGTTGGCGACCTCCGGGATCATGGTGACTTCCGACCCGGTTCGCGACAGGATGGTGGCGTTGACCCGCTCCATATCCTCTGCCACGAGCCCGACAAGCTGATCGATCGACGGCGCCGGGTGGCTCTCGAAGGGAACAATGACTGCCACGCTAATGTCCTGTATCCGGCATTTGTTACGCCTCGCAGCGCTTACTGGGCTGCACATTGAAACTATAATCGACAATAGAAACTGCGGCGGCGCACGGCAAGTGCGGCACGGGCACAAAGACCCGGTCTTGCCGCAGGCCGCGCTGGCCGCCATCTGCTGATCTGCAATGTGGTGAATCATAAAGGGAGCGGGTCATTGCGCGAGTTGCTGCGGACCAACGACATGGTTCTGGTTTCGGCCGTGGGCGCGCTGCTCGACGGCGCGAACATCGAGCATGTCCTGCTCGACAACAATATGAGCATTGTCGAAGGCTCGCTCGGCATCATTCCCCGCCGCATTCTGGTTCATGACGACGACAATCTTGCCGCGCGGCGTCTGTTGACCGAGGCCGGGCTCGGCCATGAGTTGCGTGACGATACATAGCAGCGTGATGCCGTTTTCGCCGCATGACCTGACCGAGGATGGTTTTCTGGACGGCGCGCTTCGTCTGCGCCAGCCGAAACGCGGCCATCGCGCGGGACATGACGCCATCCTGCTTGCCGCAGCGGTGCGCGCGCGAGCGGGCGAACGCGTGGTGGAGTTCGGCGCGGGGGCCGGCGCCGCGGGTCTGGCGCTTGCAACGCGCATTCGCGGTCTCGATCTGGTGTTGGTCGAGATCGACGAGGCGCTGGCGGCGCTCGCGCGCGACAATGCGGCTTTGAATGCAATTGCGGCGAATGCCGTCGTGCTCGATGTCACGGCTCAGGCCGTGATTTTTGCGGAGGCTGGGCTGCCCCCGGACAGCGTGGACGCGGTGCTGATGAACCCGCCCTTCAACCCGGCGTCCCGTCATCAGACCTCGCCCGACGCGGGCCGGGCGGCGGCGCATGTGGATCAGGGAGAGACGCTCGCGCGGTGGGTTCACGCCGCGCGGCGTATTCTCAGGCCCGGCGGTGGTCTGACCCTGATCTGGCGCGCCGAGGGGCTTGGCGAAGTTCTGGCCGCGCTGGAGAAGGGATTCGGCGGCGTGGGCGTGGTGCCGGTGCATCCCGGGCCCGATTCGGCCGCGATCCGGGTGCTGGTCACCGCCAGCAAGGGAAGCCGCGCGCCAATGGAGCTTTTCCCGCCTTTGGTGCTTAACGATGACACCGGGCAACCGACGGCGCGGACGGGGCTGATTCTGGCCGGCCGGTCGGGTGTGAGGACCGGAACGGAGGCCTAAAAAGGTATCAGGTGCTTATTGAGGAAGCCGCTGCGGCTTCGTTTCGGGGACCGAGGTAAAGCGGATGGCCGTAAAAAGGGCTCCAATCAGCAGCATCAGGAGATAAATCTTCATTTTCCACCCTTCCGGCTGCGCCATTGCAGCCTCACCATGCTGCAAAGCAAGACACGTACCATCCAATGAGATGGCACCCGTTGGCTAATAAAGAGTTAGTGTGAAGGACGTTCCGATGACGGATGACGACGGCGATAACAAGGGCTTGATCGGGCGGCTGAGGAGCCTTTTGCCGCCGCGCTGGCGCGGCGGGGCGGTGGTGCCGGTGGTGCGGCTGTCGGGCACGATCGGCGCGGTGACTCCGCTGCGGCCCGGACTGTCCTTGGCGGGGGTCTCCAAAACCCTTGAGCGCGCCTTCGCCACCAGGAGCGCGAAGGCGGTGGCGCTGGTGATCAATTCGCCGGGCGGCTCGCCCGTGCAATCGCACCAGATTTATTCGCGCATCCGCCAGCTCGCGGCGGAAAAGAAGATTCCGGTTCTGGTGTTCGTGGAGGATGTCGCGGCGTCCGGCGGCTACATGATCGCCTGCGCGGGCGACGAGATTTTTTGCGATCCGTCCTCCATCGTCGGCTCGATCGGCGTCGTCGGCGGCACCTTCGGCTTCACCGAACTCATCAAGAAGGTCGGCATCGAGCGGCGGGTCTATACTTCGGGCGAGAACAAGTCGCAGCTCGATCCGTTCCTGCCCGAAAATCCCGATGACGTCGCGCGGCTGAAGGCGATCCAGCGTGCCATCCATGACGGCTTCATCGCATTGGTGAAAAAAAGCCGCGGGACGCGCCTCAAGGGCGAGGAGGATTATCTGTTCACGGGTGAATACTGGGCCGGTGAGCGGGCGGTGAAGCTCGGCCTCGCCGACGCCCTCGGCGATCTGCGTACAATCCTGCGCGCGCGCTATGGCGAAAAGGTCCGCATGCCCGTGATTGCCCCGGCAGCCGGCCTGCTGTCCAATCTCGCGGGCCGCAAGCCCGGGGCCGGCGCGATGATCGGCAGCGCCGGATTCGCCGACGATCTGATCTCGGCGCTCGAAACACGCGCGATATGGGCGCGTTACGGACTTTGATGATGGACAGCGCGCAAACAGGCAAGCGGAGAACACGGCCATGCCTCCATTCGTTCTGATCGTGGCGGGGATCGTCGGCGGCGCCGCGTTGCTGCGGCTGGCGGCAAGGGAAGCGCGGCGGATCAACCGTGAACTGGACGAAACGCGCAAGAGCCGCGACTTCGATAAGGACGGGATGCAAAGGCTGCACCGCGATCCGCAAACCGGCACCTACCGGCCGAATTGAAACCGGCCCGGGACGGTTTTCGTCACGAGCCGGCGGTCGTTTGCAAAAGAGGCGATGCGCTCAGCGCGAAATCTTGACGTCGTTGCGCACCAGCGCGAGGAGCGACAACGCGACAAAGCCCGCGCCGATGATTTCAAACATGTACATGGTCCGGCCTTTCTGATCCGTGTCCGGCGCCCCACGCGCAGCGGACGAAAAGGGCGGGCCGGCTTGATGCCGGTCTTCTCGTTCGATCAGTCCGGCATAGCAGCGCAGTTCCTAACGGAATCGGTTGCATTTGATCGGCGATGAAACTGCGGTTAACAGGGCGTTGGAATTGATGGTTTACGCGGCTCGCGATGGTTGACGTGTCTTGATATTGAGGGACCGCACCGATACGGTCCCGGCAAATCCGACCCCGGCACATCGAAAAACATCATGGATTCCCTGCCCAGCCACATGCGGCCCGAAAAATCGTTTCAGGGCCTTATCCTGACGCTGCAGCGTTACTGGGCCGATTATGGCTGCGTGATCCTGCAGCCCTACGACATGGAAGTGGGGGCGGGCACATTCCATCCGGCGACGACGCTGCGCGCGCTGGGGCCGAAACGCTGGAATGCGGCTTACGTGCAGCCCTCGCGCCGTCCCAAGGATGGCCGCTATGGCGAGAATCCGAACCGCCTGCAGCATTACTATCAGTTTCAGGTGATCCTCAAACCCTCGCCGCCCGACATCCAGGACCTTTATCTGAATTCGCTGAAAGCCATCGGCGTCGACCTCGCGCTGCATGACGTGCGCTTTGTCGAGGACGACTGGGAAAGCCCGACGCTCGGCGCGTGGGGTCTGGGATGGGAGTGCTGGTGCGACGGCATGGAAGTGTCGCAGTTCACCTACTTCCAGCAGGTCGCGGGCGTCGAATGCGCGCCGGTGTCGGGCGAACTGACTTACGGTCTCGAGCGTCTCGCGATGTACGTGCAGGGCGTCGACCGTGTTTACGATCTCAATTTCAACGGCCGCGAGGGCGCCGAGAAGGTGACCTATGGCGACGTGTTCCTGCAGGCCGAGCAGGAATATTCGCGGCACAATTTCGAATATTCCGACACCGCGATGCTGTTCGAGCAGTTCAGGATGGCCGAGAAGGCGTGCAACGACTATCTCGCCGCGGGATGGCAAAAAAACGAAAAAGAACCCGGCAAGAAGGAGCGCCATCTGATGGCGCTGCCGGCCTACGACCAGTGCATCAAGGCCAGCCACGTGTTCAACCTGCTCGACGCGCGCGGCGTGGTCTCCGTCACCGAGCGGCAGAGCTATATCCTGCGCGTGCGCGAACTGGCGAAAGCCTGCGGCGAGGCATGGGTGCACACCGAAGCGGGACGGGCGGAGTAAGGACTTTGCGTCCGATGATTTTGGAAAATCAGCCGCATCTCCCCTCCCCCTTGCGGGGAGGGGTCGGGGGTGGGGGTCCACAGCCGATAGACTGTGTGTTTCAATCGTCAGCCATGGACGATCATCTGCAAGATTTTGCCCGCCGGATGCGTGCACAGCCGACCGATGCCGAGCGGACGTTGTGGCATCGGCTTCGACACGACATCGTTCTGAGCGGTTCGCACTTCCGGCGTCAGGCCGTGATCGGTGCTTTCGTCGTCGATTTTGCCAGCCTGCGCGCCGGACTCGTCATCGAACTGGATGGCGGCCAGCATTCGGACAACGCGGCGGATTTGGATCGGACCCGGCGCATCGAAGAAAGAGGATACCGGGTTTTGCGTTTCTGGAATCATGATGTGCTGAGCAATATCGACGGCGTGCTGGCAGCTATTCAATCTGCGTTGCCCCCCACCCCCGACCCCTCCCCGCAAGGGGGAGGGGAAGCGCGCCTGCCTTCGGCAGGCGACCCTCCCCCTCAAGGGGAGGGTGACGCCGTGCGGGGAGGGGAGTAAAACCAATGCCAGATCTTCTGCTCGAACTGTTCTCCGAGGAAATTCCCGCGCGCATGCAGGCGAAGGCGGCGGACGATCTGCGCAAGATGGTCACCGACAAGCTCGTCGCCGAGGGCCTCGTCTATGAAGGCGCGAAGGCGTTCGTGACGCCGCGCCGCCTTGCGCTGACGGTGCACGGCATTCCCGCGCGCCAGCCCGATCTCAAGCAGGAACGCAAGGGTCCGAAGGTTGGCGGCGCGGACGCGGCCATTCAAGGATTCCTGAAAGCCGCCGGGCTGAAGTCTCTGGACGAAGCGAAAATCCAGAAGGACCCGAAAGGCGATTTCTACATCGCGCTGATCGAAAAGCCGGGCCGTCCCGCCATCGACGTCATCGCGGACATCCTGCCGCTTGTCGTGCGCACCTTTCCGTGGCCGAAGCAGATGCGCTGGGGCGAACTCTCGGCGCGTCACGGCGCGCTGACCTGGGTGCGGCCGCTGCATTCGATCATCGCGACCTTCGGGCTTGAGACCGAAGACCCCGACATCGTCAAATTCGAGATGCCGGGCGTCGCAGTCGGCCAGACCACGCGCGGGCATCGTTTCATGTCGCCCGGCGAGTTCTCGGTGCGCCGGTTCGACGATTATGTCTCGAAGCTGGAAGCGGCGAAGGTCGTGCTCGATCCACAGCGCCGCAAGGACATCATCCTCACCGAGGCGAGAAACCTCGCCTTCGCGCAGGGCTATGAACTGGTCGAGGACGAAGGGCTGCTCGACGAGGTTGCGGGCCTTGTCGAATGGCCGGTGGTGCTGATGGGCTCGTTCGACGAGAGCTTTCTGAAAATCCCGGGCGAGGTGATCCGCGCCACCATCCGCAACAACCAGAAATGCTTCGTGGTGAAGTTTCCCTCCCCCCACGATAGTGGTGGGGAGGGATCAAGGGTGGGGGGCGCTTCCTCGCTCGCCGCGGCTTCCCCCCACCCCCGACCCCTCCCCGCCGCAGGCGGGGGGAGCGGAGATCAGCTCGCCAATCGCTTCATCCTCACCTCGAACATCGAGGCGAGCGACGGCGGGAAGGCGATTATCGCGGGCAACGAGCGGGTGATCCGCGCGCGACTGAGCGACGCGAAGTTCTTCTACGAGACGGACCTCAAGACAAGGCTCGAAGACCGGCTGCCGAAATTCGAGAACATCGTGTTCCACGAAAAGCTCGGCACGCAGGCCGAGCGGATCGCGCGCATCGAGCGGCTCGCCGCCGAGATCGCGCCGCTTGTGGGCGCCGACGTTGAAAAGACGAAGCGTGCGGCGAAGCTCGCCAAGGCCGATCTGCTCACCGAAGTGGTCGGCGAATTTCCCGAGGTGCAGGGCCTGATGGGCAAATACTACGCGCTGGCGCAGGGCGAGGATGCCAGCGTCGCGCAGGCGATCGAGGATCACTACAAGCCGCAGGGTCCGAACGACCGCGTGCCGACCGATCCGGTCGCGATTGCGGTCGCGCTCGCGGACAAGATCGACACGCTGGTAGGATTCTGGGCGATCAACGAGAAGCCGACAGGATCGAAGGACCCGTTTGCGCTGAGGCGTGCGGCGCTGGGTGTGATTAGGATCATTCTTGATAACAGCATGGAGTTCAAGCTGCGACGCATAGTTGAGTTTGCTTATGAAAATTACATCGAGATTTGGGTCGGCACCCTGAGATTTGGTGCAGAAAAAACTGAACGGCTTGGTGATGCCGGCTTTAAGTCTGAGGCAAGTCCTCGGATCACGGATGAAACGGAATCGGACCCTGAGCGCAAATACAGAGTTATTACGAAGGCTTGGACAAGTGGCAAAGCGTGGGCAATGGCACCCGGCGAGCTAACGATGACGCCCTTTGCGAAACGCTATGAAGTGGTAAGAGATTTGCTGCCCTTCTTCGCCGACCGCCTCAAAGTCCAGCTCCGCGATCAGGGCGCGCGGCACGATCTGGTGGACGCGGTGTTTGCTCTTGAGGGGCAGGACGACCTTCTGATGGTTGTCCGCCGGGTCGACGCGCTCGGCAAATTCCTCGATACCGATGACGGCAAGAACCTTCTGGCGGGCACCAAGCGCGCGTCCAACATCCTCTCCATCGAGGAGAAGAAGGACAAGCGCAGCTATGGCGGCGCGCCGGACGCCAAGCTCTACAAACTCGATGAAGAGAAAAAGCTCGCCGTCGCCATCGATCAGGCGAAGGCCGAAGCGGGCGCCGCCGTGGCCAAGGAGGACTTCGCCGCCGCCATGAGCGCGATGGCGAAGCTGCGCCCCGCCGTGGACGCCTTTTTCGACAAGGTGAAGGTCAACGATGACGACCCGAAGGTGAGGGAAAACCGCCTTTGCCTACTGAGTGAAATCCGCAACGCTACCCGTTTAGTTGCCGATTTCTCCAAAATTCAGGATTGATCTTTGTTTCGGCTTCGGGTCTAAGCGGCTTATCTGCGCCGTTCTGATAGCCACAGGGGCGTGGATATAAAAGCCCCGCTTTTACGAGCGGGGCTTTGCCTTTTGGGGGCCTCGATGGCCTCTTGAATCCAGACTACTCGATCACCTGGACCACCCGCCGGGTGCGCGGTTCGACCAGAATGTACTGGCCGTTGACCCGGCTGTAGCGATAGCGATTCGCACCGAAACGCTGAGGCACATCGTAATAGGTCACGCCGGTCTCCGGCAGCGTGGTGCCCACCACGATGCGGCCCGGAATATCGTAGTCGGGCACATTTTCCTGAACCACATATTCACGGAAGCGCGGACGCAGATCGTCGGCGATGCCGATGTCATCCGGCGCCAGCCCTGTCGTGACGCCACGATCCTCCACGATCACGGCCTGTGCGCTGGCCACGGTCGGCAAGGCGGCGCCAGCCAGTAAAATGAATGCAAAGGCTGATTTACGCATAGAATAATTCATAGCGTTCTCCTGCATGACTACGCCCGACGCGCTCACGCCGGACAATCGCGTTGACAATCCATGCCGGAAATCATCGTTCCTGCGCCAAGCGGGGCTTCATTGCGGCATTTTCATGCCGCGCGGGAACAAAACCGCCTTCACAATCGTCTCTTATCGTCCCGTCCTGCGGCGGGCGCGGCGGTTTGCCGTGATAATCCTGTCGCCGTTTTTGTTTTCACCTTTCCGGAGATATTCGATGACCCTCACTGTCGCCCACCTTCAGCCGATCGTCGCGCTGATCGCCGGCATCCTGATTCTGCTGATCCCGCGCCTGTTGAATTTCATCGTTGCGATCTATCTGATCCTGGTCGGCGTGATGGGCCTTGGCCTGATCAAGTAGGCCCTCTGTTCGCCTAGCCAAAAGTTCATAGCTATCCCGGCTGATACTGCCCTCGCGCCCTTGCGCGAGGGCTTTGAACCGTGGTGTAAACCGCCAGCTTTCCACCCCCCCACCTGCAGCAATCGGAAGTCATGGCAAAAGCTCTTTCCAAGTCCAAAAAACCCGTTGCAAAGTCCGTCGCGAAAACCGCTGTCAAAAGCCCGGCGGCCCACAAGCGCAAGGCGGCCCCGCCGCGCGGCGCTGTGAAAACCGGCGTGGCGAAAAAGGCGGTGGTGAAAAAAGCCGTGACGAAGGTCACGCCTGGCGAAAAGGCCGGCAAGTGGGTCTATCTGTTCGGCGACGGCAAGGCCGAAGGCAAGGCCGGCATGCGCGAACTGCTCGGCGGCAAGGGCGCCAATCTGGCCGAGATGGCCAATCTCGGCCTGCCGGTGCCTCCCGGTTTTACGATTCCGACAAGCGTCTGCACTTATTTTTACAACAATAACAAATCCTATCCGAAGGATCTCAAGGCGCAGGTCGAAAAGGCGCTGGAGCGCGTCGGCAAGATCGTCGGCAAGAAATTCGGTGACCCGAAGAATCCGCTGCTGGTGTCGGTGCGCTCCGGCGCGCGCGCCTCAATGCCGGGCATGATGGACACCGTTCTCAATCTCGGCCTCAACGACAAGACGGTCGAGGCGCTGGCGAACATGTCCGGCGACCGCCGCTTCGCCTATGACAGCTACCGCCGTTTCATCACCATGTATTCGGACGTGGTGCTCGGCTTCGAGCATCATCATTTCGAGGATATTCTCGACACCTACAAGGACGGCAAGGGCTATTCGCTCGACACCGATCTGGAAGCCGATGACTGGGTGAGCGTGGTCGGCAAGTACAAGGAGGCCGTCGCGCGCGAGACCGGCAAGGACTTCCCGCAGGATCCGCACGATCAGCTCTGGGGCGCCATCGGCGCGGTGTTCGGCTCGTGGATGACCGCCCGCGCGGTCACCTATCGCCGCCTGCACGATATCCCTGAGTCGTGGGGCACCGCCGTCAACGTGCAGTCGATGGTGTTCGGCAACATGGGCGACACCTCGGCCACCGGCGTCGCCTTCACCCGCAATCCCTCGACCGGCGAGAAATCCCTCTACGGCGAATTCCTGATCAACGCGCAGGGCAAGGACGTGGTGGCGGGCATACGCACGCCGCAGGAAATCACCGAGAAGGCGCGCAAGGACGCAGGCTCCGACAAGCCGTCGATGGAGCAGGCGATGCCGGCGGCGTTCAAGGAATTGACCCGCATCTACCGCCTGCTCGAAAAGCACTACCGCGACATGCAGGACCTCGAATTCACCGTCGAGCAGGGCAAGCTGTGGATGCTGCAGACCCGCAACGGCAAGCGCACCACCAAGGCGGCGCTGCGGATCGCGGTCGAACTTGCCAACGAAGGACTGATCTCGAAGAAGGACGCGGTCACCCGCATCGATCCGGCTTCGCTCGACCAGCTTCTGCATCCGACCATCGATCCTTCCGCCAAGCGCGACGTGATCGCCACCGGCCTGCCGGCTTCGCCCGGCGCGGCGGTGGGCGAAATCGTGTTCTCCTCCGACGAGGCCGCGAAGCTGAAGAGCGACGGGCGCAAGGTGATCCTGGTGCGCGTCGAGACTTCGCCAGAGGACATTCATGGCATGCATGCCGCCGAAGGCATCCTCACCACGCGCGGCGGCATGACCTCGCACGCGGCCGTCGTCGCGCGCGGCATGGGCAAGCCCTGCGTCTCAGGAGCGGGCACGGTCCGCGTCGATTACGCCAGCGGCACGCTGCGGGTCGGCGATCGTACCCTCAAGGCCGGCGACGTCATCACCATCGACGGCTCGGCCGGTCAGGTGATGGCCGGCAACATGCCGATGGTCGAACCCGAAATGTCCGGCGATTTCGGCACGCTGATGGGCTGGGCCGATCAGGTCCGCAAGCTCAAGGTCCGCGCCAATGCCGACACGCCTGTCGATGCGCGCACCGCCATGCGCTTCGGGACCGAAGGCATCGGCCTGTGCCGCACCGAGCACATGTTCTTCGAGGAAAGCCGCATCCGCGCCGTGCGCGAGATGATCGTGGCGGACGACGAGGCCTCGCGCCGCGCGGCGCTGGCGAAAATTCTCCCCATGCAGCGCGCCGATTTCGTCGAGCTGTTCGAGATCATGAAGGGACTGCCGGTCACCATCCGCCTGCTCGATCCGCCGCTGCATGAATTCCTGCCGCACACCGAAGCGGAGATCGAGGAGGTCGCGCGCGGCCTCAATGTCGAGGTTCGCAAGGTGGCCGACCGCGTGCGCGAGCTCGCGGAATTCAACCCGATGCTCGGCTTCCGCGGTTGCCGTCTGGCGATCGCCTATCCGGAAATCGCCGAAATGCAGGCGCGCGCGATCTTCGAGGCGGCTGTCGAAGCCGCCAAGCGCACCGGCAAACCGCCGGCCATCGAGGTCATGGTGCCGCTGATCGTCACCAAGGAAGAGTTCGATCTGGTGCGTGAGCGCATCGATACGGTCGCCAGCGCCGTCAAGAAGGAAACCGGCGCGAAGCTGAACTACACGGTCGGCACCATGATCGAGTTGCCGCGCGCGTGCCTGAAGGCCGACGAAATCGCCGAAACGGCGGAGTTCTTCTCGTTCGGCACCAACGATCTGACGCAGACCACGCTCGGCGTCAGCCGCGACGACGCGGGCTCGTTCCTCGGCACCTATATCGCCAAGGGCATTCTTCCCGCCGATCCGTTCATTTCGATCGATCGGGACGGCGTCGGCGAGATGGTTCGCATCGGCACCGAGCGCGGCCGCAAGACCCGCGCGGGACTGAAGCTCGGCATCTGCGGCGAGCATGGCGGCGATCCGGCATCGGTCGCCTTCTGCCACGAGGTCGGTCTCGATTACGTGTCGTGCTCGCCCTATCGCGTGCCGATCGCGCGTCTCGCGGCGGCGCAGGCCGCGCTCGGCGTTGCTGTGGCGAGCCAGGCGTAAGCAGACCAACGCAAGAAAGAAAAATAAGGCCTGTCGTCTCCGCGCAGGCGGGAACCCAGACCCGTCAACGCCCGCATCATTCTCGATGCGGGCTTTTCTTTTGTTTTTTGCAAATGGTCCCCGCCTGCGCGGGGACGACATTGAAATCGATTACGCGCTGCAATTCCTGCAGCGTCACCGTGCCGCGCGATTCATCATCTTTATTGACGCGCTGTTTACCACTCTTCGGAAGCGCCCATTTACCAAGGCTTTTGCGTGCTCCCTTGAAAACCGCACGGCGATTGCGTGCGACATGCGCGCCACGCGCGATTAACGCCCCGGCAACTTTAATTCGATATTACCAAAAATGGTTGAATTGCACCGAACGTGCGAGGAGACCGCGTGTGTGTAAAGCGTATGTTGCGTGAGCGTATAATGCTTATGTTGCGTAACAGGTTGAAGGGCGCGCGGTTCGCGCCCTTCAGCTTTGTTCTCGGTCTGGCTCTTCTTTGCCCGACACAGATCGGTTACCAGGACATCGCCGCCTTGCTCGCACAGCAACCCGGCGTCGCTCAGCGCTGGCAGCAGTATATTTTCGCGTCCTCGCGGCGCACGATGCAGGTCGCTTCCTTCAATTTCGTTCGCCCGATCGGCACCAGCGTCCCGGAGACGGCGTCCTATCGGCTCGCCAGCCTCGACAGCCAGGGTGTCGATATTACCGGTTCGATCGACCGCAATCCGCTCGGACAGTCGACGAAACCGCTGAAGGCCGCCGATTTTCCGCAGGTCGTGCGCACCAACAAGGGCGACCGGCTTCCCGTGTTCGTGCCGCCTGCTATCGAGCAGCCTGCAGCTGCGCCCGATCACAATGAAGCCTCGCCGACCGACAATGCTTCGGTGAAAGGTGCCAAAACCGCCGAACAAGGTACTGAAGCAGGGCCGGCGCTCGACGAGGAATTGCAGGCCGCGCTGCGCGCGCCGCAACTGCCGCAATACGATCCGGCCAAGCCCGATGAGGATGGCACGCTGAACGACAGCGCGCTGGCCGCGCTGCATGCCGCGCCGGATGGAAGCGTGGCGCCGGTCGAAACCGTTCCGGTCGATCCGTTCGCCGTAAAGACCTCCAGCCTGTTTTTCGGAAATGCGTCGCTTGGCTCCTCCGGCGGATCGCTGGAACGATGGGACCCGGGCGAGGAGCCGACCATTGTGACGCCTCCCGCAGCCGATCCGGACATGAAGCAGCTTGCATCGCTGCCCTCCGCCCCGCCGGAAATTTCATCCGGCGGCGAAACCATCGCCAGCAAGGGCGAGGTGACCGGCGAGAACCAGCGCCCGAAGACGCCGGCCGAGCGGCTTAAGCTTGACGCGGAGTCGCGCGCGAAATCTGAAAAGTGCCTGACCGAGGCCATTTATTACGAGGCGCGCGGCGAAGCGGTGCGCGGACAGATGGCGGTGGCGCAGGTCGTGCTCAACCGCGCGTTCTCCGGTTTCTACCCGACCACGGTGTGCGGCGTGGTCTATCAGAACAAGCACCGTCATCTCGCGTGTCAGTTCACCTTCGCCTGCGACAACGTGAAGGAAGTCGTGGACGAGCCGGAGATGTGGGAACGCGCCAAGAAAATCTCCAAGGCGATGCTCGACGGCCTGATCTGGCTGCCTGAAGTCGGCAAGTCCACGCACTATCATGCGTACTGGGTCCGCCCGTCATGGGTCGGCGAAATGAAGAAGATGTGGAAATACGGCGTCCACACATTCTACAGGCCGCGTGCGTGGGGGGACGGCCATGAAGCGCCGAGCTGGGGCGACGCCGCCGACACAGCGGCGATTTCGGCGCAGCTTTTGGCCGAAGCCAAAAGCACGGCAGAGCAGTCGGAATCGACTCCCCGCCGTTGATCGTCAGACATCGATATCGAGCGCGACGTCGAAATTCGGCGCGGAGTGGGTGAGGGCGCCGGAGGAGGCGTAGTCGACTCCGGTTTTCGCGATTTCCGGAATCGAGGACAGCGTGACGCCGCCGGAGACTTCCAGCACCACCCGTCCGGCCGCGATCTTCACCGCCTCGTGCAATGTCGCGATGTTCATATTGTCCAGCATCACGACATCGGCCAGGCCGGTGTCCAGAACCTCGCGCAACTGGTCGAGCGTATCGACTTCGATCTCGATCTTGACGAGGTGTCCGGCATGGGCGCGTGCGCGTTTCAGAACGGCCGTGATGCCGCCGGCGACCGCGATGTGGTTGTCCTTGATCAGGATCGCATCGTCGAGCCCGAAACGATGGTTGAATCCGCCGCCGCAGCGCACGGCATATTTTTCCAGCGCGCGCAGACCGGGCGTGGTCTTGCGGGTGCAGCAGATCCGCAGCTTCGAATTACAGGTAACGGCGACGTAATCCGCAGTTAATGTGGCGATTCCGGACAGCCGCCCGACGAAATTCAGCGCCGTCCGCTCGCCTGCAAGAACCGCCCGCGCCGGACCCGAGACGGTCAGCAGTGTGGTGCCTTTCGCGACGGCCTTGCCGTCGCGGGCGTGCGCCTGGATGCGAATGTCATGCGAGAGTTTTTGAAACGCCGCCACCGCCAGCGGCAAGCCAGCAATCACGCCGGCCTGCCGCGCCACCATCACGGCGTGCGCGGAGGCCTTGGTGGGAATCGTGGCGATCGAGGTCACGTCACCCGCGTGTCCGAGATCCTCGTCGAGCGCGCGCGTCACGGCCTCGCCGATCACAAGCGGCGACAGGAACGCGTCGGGATATTGAAGCGAGGCGGGGTCGGCGATATCGCTCATCGTCACGCGCTCAGCGGCAAAGCCGTTGTGTCCGTTTCTTCCGAAAGACGCGCGGCGATCTCGCGCGCCGCCGCCAGCGTGGTCATGGTACGCTTGGCGAGCGCGGGCTTCTCGACGGGATAGTCCGAGCGATAATGCGCGCCGCGGCTCTCGCGCCGGGCCCACGCCGACGCCGACACGATCAGCGCCGTGGTCGCCATGTTGCGAAGGGCGATATTGCCGGTGTCTTTTTCAATCGCGGCGAAAGCCCGCACCGCCTCCGCCAGACCCTTGCCATTGCGGATGACGCCGACATTGGCGCTCATCATCGCGCGAAGGTTGCTTTCGACCAGAGGCGGCATGGCGCAGTTGCGCGGCGCTGCAATCTGTTCAAGCGGACCGGCGGTTTCGAAACTGCGGCCGCCGATGTCTTCGGCAATGCGCGCGGCGAAGACCACGGCCTCGAGCAGCGAATTCGAGGCCAGCCGATTGGCACCATGCGCGCCGGTGCTCGAGACCTCGCCGCCGGCCCAGAGGTTGGCGATGGATGTGCGGCCGTGTTCATCCACCGCGATGCCGCCCATGTGGTAGTGCGCGGCGGGCGCGATGGGAATCGGCTGGGTAACGGGATCGACACCGCCCGCGATGCAGCTTGCGTAAACCGTGGGAAACTCGTGCTGGAATTTTTCGCCGAGCGCCTTGGTGGCATCGAGAAATGCGCCGTGTCCGGCAGCAATTTCCGCAAATACGCCGCGCGCGACGATGTCGCGCGGCGCGAGCTCGGCGAGCGGATGCAGCGCCACCATGAAACGTTCGCCGTCACCATTGATCAGCGTCGCGCCTTCGCCGCGGAGCGCTTCAGTGGCGAGTGGCGCGGGATCGCGGCCGATCATGATGGCGGTCGGATGAAACTGCACGAACTCCGGATCGGCGATCACCGCTCCGGCGCGGGCCGCGATCGCAAGGCCGATGCCGCTTGCTTCAGCGGGGTTGGTGGTGACAGCATAAAGATGTCCGATGCCGCCGGTGGCAAGCACCACGGCGCGCGCGGGCACGGTCAGCGGTTTTGCGATGTCGTCGCCGGCCTTGCGCAGTTGCAGACCGGTCACGGCGTTATCCTGTGTGAGCAGTGCCTCGGCGGAATAACCTTCGATGACCCGGATCGACGGCGTTTTCCTCACGGTCTCGATCAGCGCCGCGATAATCGCATGGCCGGCGCGGTCGCCCTCCACATGGACGATGCGCCGCGCGGAATGGGCCGCCTCGCGGCTGACGGCAAGCCGTCCTTCAAGATCGCGGTCGAACGGTACGCCGTACTGCAAGAGATCATGAATACGTGCACCGGCTTCGCGCGCGAGGCCGAGCGCGACGGTTTCATCGACGATACCGCCGCCGACAGCGATGGTGTCCGCCGCGTGAGATTCGGCGCTGTCGCCTTCCGCAACCGCCGCGGCGATGCCGCCCTGCGCCCATGCCGTGGATGCACCCTGACCGAGTGGCGCCGCCGAGATCACTGTGACGGGACGCGGCGCAAGCTTCAGCGCGCAGAACAGGCCGGCGAGTCCGCCTCCGACAATGACGATGTCGTCGATCTGCCGCGTATCGGAAATGTTGCTCATCGGCTCGCCCCAATGCTTCTGGAAAGAACGCCCGGGAAGGCGGCTGTGGCCGGCACCGGCCACAGGAGTTTTGGGATCAATCAGTTTTTCAGATTGATCATCCGTTCGACCGAACGGCGCGCTTTTTCAGCGATCATCGGATCGACGGTCACTTCCTCGCGCATGTAGATCAGGCTGTCCAAGATCTTCGGCAGCGTGATGCGCTTCATATGCGGGCACAGATTGCACGGCTTGACGAACTCGATCTGGGGCAGTTCCGCCTGCACATTGTCGGCCATCGAACACTCGGTGACCATCACGACGCGCTGGGGATGGTTCTTGCGAACCCAGTCGATCATGTGAGCGGTCGAGCCGGTGAAGTCGGCCTCCGCGATCACGTCCGGCGGGCATTCGGGATGCGCGATGATCTGCACGCTGGGATCGGCTTCGCGATAGCTGCGCAACTCATCCCCTGTGAAGCGTTCGTGCACCTCGCACGCGCCTTTCCAGGCGATGATCTTCACCTTCGTTTTCGAGGCGACGTATTTCGCAAGATACTGGTCCGGCACCATGATCACGGTATCGGAGCCGAGGCTTTCCACTACCTGCACTGCGTTGGAGGAGGTGCAGCAGATATCGACCTCCGCCTTCACGTCGGCAGACGTGTTGACATAGGCGACCACCGGCACGCCGGGGAAGCGCTCACGCAGCAGGCGCACGTCCTCGCCCGTGATGGAGGAGGCGAGCGAGCAGCCCGCGCGCGAATCGGGGATCAGCACCGTCTTCGACGGGTTCAGAATTTTTGACGTCTCGGCCATGAAGTGCACGCCGCACTGAACGATCACGTCGGCTTTCACCTTGGTGGCTTCGATGGCGAGCTTGAGCGAGTCGCCGACAATGTCGGACACGCAGTTGAAAATCTCCGGCGTCTGATAGTTGTGGGCCAGGATCACGGCGTTGCGCTCGCGTTTCAGTTCGTTGATAGCCTTGACGTAAGGCGCCATGAACGGCCATTCGACCGGCGGAATGACGGCTTTGACCCTCTCATAGAGGTGAGCGGTCGCGCGTTCGACTTCCGGCGTCCATTCCAGCGATGGCATTGGCAGCGCGCGAGCGCGATCCTCCGCAGTGATACGACCGCGAACGGCTGCGTTGGCATTCTTATGCGCGAGACCACCGAAATCTTCCGGTCCGTAAAGGCCGGCAAGCGCCGTCTTTTCAAACGTCGATGTTTCAACAGCCATGATGGCCTCCCTGGCTATATATACTCAATTTGAGCATATATAGGGTCTGAGAAATCCGGCCCAAGGGCCGGCACGTCTCGATCCTGCTTTGAAACGACTCCGCACCCTTGCGAAGGTTTCAGCGCCGTCCGAGTTTCTTATTCTCAAAACGAGCATAAGTAATATAACAGGTCTTCTGTCTCCTCGCCAGATGCGTACGCAAATAAAATCGTCAGCCGGCGATAGGACCTGCAATGCAGTTTTGATGGAGATCGAAATTGACGCGCCGCGGCATCTGATTAGTGTCCCGCCACATCAATAGGGGAGAACGTGGTGTCCAGCTTCAAAGCGATCAGGATCGACAAGGCCGACAAGGGTACGACTGCAACGCTGACTCAGTTTGACGAAGCCGAACTGATGGATGGCGATGTCACTGTTGCTGTCGAATGGTCCACGGTCAATTACAAGGACGGTCTCGCCGTCACCGGCAAGGCGCCCGTGGTGCGGCGGTTTCCGATGATCGCCGGTGTCGATTTTGCCGGAAGCGTCATTCAGTCCGCGCATCCCGACTGGCAGCCGGGCGACAAGGTGATCTGCACCGGATGGGGTCTTGGTGAAACGCATCTCGGTGCCTTCGCCGAACGTGCGCGCGTGAAAGGCGACTGGCTGGTCAGACTGCCTGAAGGGATGAGCGGACGCGACGCGATGGCCATCGGCACCGCAGGACTCACGGCGATGCTGTCGGTGCTGGCGCTGGAAAGACAGGGTCTTGTGCCGAAGGATGGCCCGATGATCGTCACCGGCGCTGCCGGCGGTGTCGGCTCGGTCGCGGTCGCGTTGTTGTCGAAGCTCGGCTACCATGTCATTGCCTCGACCGGCCGTACCAGCGAAGCTGACTATCTGCGTGGGCTCGGGGCTGCCGAGGTGATCGACCGCAACGAGTTGTCCGGCCCCGCCAAGCCGCTCGCCAAGGAGCGCTGGGCAGGCGGCGTCGACAGCGTCGGTTCCACGACGCTCGCCAACCTTCTGTCGATGACGAAATATCACGGCGCCATCGCCGCGTGCGGGCTCGCCGGTGGCATGGACCTGCCGACCTCGGTCGCGCCATTCATTTTGCGCGGGGTGTGCCTTTTGGGTATCGACTCTGTGATGTGTCCGCTGCCGATCCGGAAACTGGCCTGGCAGCGCTTGACCACCGATCTCGACCAGTCAAAAATGGCTGAAATCACTCATGAAATCGGTCTGGACCAGGTTATCGAAACCGGCCCCAAAATTCTCGCGGGCCAGATTCGCGGACGCCTGGTTGTGAAAATCTCCTGAGGCGTTCAGACTTTGCAAACCATGCTGCTCCATTGTTGCCACGGTTGGTATGGTATTCAACGGGTTAAGACGAGGCCGCCCGGCGGTTATCGCAAGCCATCAGGTCAGTCGAGTTGGAGTTTCCGCATGTTCGCGCGTTTCGGATTTGGAATTTTGCTCGCGGTGACGGCGGTCTCTTCGGCGTCTGCCGACTGGATGAATGCCGATCAGGCGCGCAAATTCGTCGCCAACAAATTGTTCTCCTTCAACTGCTTCGACGGCACGCGTGGCGTCGGCCGTATCTTCGACGACGGTTCGGCCGTCGGCTCGGTGCAGTTTGGCGGTTCGCCTCAGGTCCGCCATATGCGCTTGCCCAGCAATACGCTGCAGGTCCGCTCCGGATCGGTCTGCGCATCGATCCGCGGCATGCCTTTCGATCCGTGCTTCAACCTCAACAAGGTCGATGAAATCAGCTTCCGCGGTTCGCTCTCCGGCCTCGGGTTCGCTTATTGCGATTTCCGCCGGCAGGGCAATGTCCGCACCTTGCTAACCCGAGCGATGTCACGCCCCCACGCGTCCCGCGCCAGCGAGCCGACTCAATCGGCGGATGCCTCGCGGGCGGAGGCTGCTCCGGCCAAGACCGAGCCGGCTACCCGTTCAGAGCCGGTGGTCGAACTTCGCAAGTCGACGGCTGAATAGATCGCAGCCGGGATTTCAGCGCCGTCCGCGCACCCGCAGGCCGGGAGCCGGGCGCTCCTGCAAAACCTCTCGTCTGAATCGATAGAGAGCTGCGGGCCGTCCGCCGGTCAGCGTCGACATCTCGCCAGTGGATTCGACCAGCGCGCCGGATTCGACAAGGCGGCGGAAGTTCTGCTTGTGCAGGTGGCGTCCTGAAATCGCCTCCACCGTTCGCTGCAGATCGGTCAGTGTGAATTCAGGCGGCAGCAATTCGAACACGACCGGGCGATATTTGAGTTTCGCCCGCAGCCGCGCGATGGCTGTGGCGAGGATGCGGCGATGATCGAAGCGCATCGGCATCCCAAGCACCGGTAACGATTTGCGCTCCAGAGCGGCAGGACGTCCGTCACGCCGCGCTTCCTCGATCAGGCCCGCTTCATAGAGAAGCTCGTAGCGGTCGAGCACGCGCTCCTCATCCCAGTGCGCCCCCTCGAAACCGAAATAGAGCCGGACTCGATCCTTGCGGCTCAGTGCGCGTGAGGTGTTCGGCGTTTCCGACCGGGCGGCCCATTCGGTCAGCACAGGCAGAATATCTTTATCGATGACTGCGGGCTTGCTGCTGCGCCAGTCCTCCCATGGAAAGTAACGATACCACGGCTCGAAGCTCGCGCCGGCGACTTGCGGCTTCGACGTGTTGTCGGCGGCGCGGGTCAGTGCGAGATAGCCGATGGAGGCCACATGTACGTCGGTGCTGCCAACAAGGGCGTGCCGCCCCCGGTCGCCGAAGGTGTAGAGCTGTTCGACATAACCGAGTTGCAGGCCGGTCTGTTCCTCCACCCAGGACCGCAGCCCGATTTCGAACGTGCGGTGCGCGACCGGATTAAACGGTCCGAACGGAAGGCCGCCGAGTTCGTCGCCGCTGCCCGGAGCGGTGAGGATCAGAGGCTCATTGCCGTCGATGGATACGATCGCCGCCGTCAGTCCAATCTCAAGAGGGGTGGGGCGTTTGTCGCTCATGCGGCGTCAGTGAATGTCGATGCGGAACGGGCGGCTTTCGATGGTCATCGCACCCGGACCCATTTCGTCGAGGGCACGGACCATCCGCCCGTCGCGGCCGAGCGCCTGATCCGCCAATGTGACGATCAGGCGGTTCGGGCTCGCGCTCGGCGAGGCGGAGCGGATCTGTCTGGCGATATCGGTTTCGTCACGATCGGGATTGAGAGCGCAGGCGGCCATGAAAGCGCTTGCGGTGGAACGGCTGATGCCTGCGAAACAATGGATGACCAGTGGAGCTGCACGGTCCCAGCCGCGCACGAACGTGAGCGCCCGCTCGACATGCGACAATGAAGGCGCGGTGAAACCGTCCGCTGGCTCGGTGATGTCGTCCATGGAAATCAGCATATGGTTGGCCTCATGCACCGAAGCCGGGCGTGCGGCCTTCTCGACCTTGCCCATGACGGTGAGGATATGCGAGGCGCCGGAGGCCTTGACCGTGGCGTGAAGATCGGCGAGCGAGCAGACGTAGATCATGTTTTTCCTGTTGTTGACGCCGTATATACGGCAGGCCACGGCCGCGTGAAAGGCCGGAACATATGGGTTCAGCCCATATGATCGCTAGCCGAGCACACTCTTGAAGCGCGCCAGAAATCGCTTCTCCGCCTTGATCGCTGGCCACGGCGCGACATAGTCGTGTTCGATCGGCGCCGGCAGTTTCGGATCGCGCCCGAACAACCGTCGTGCTTCCGCCTCGCCGAAACCGGCAAGGCGCGTCGCTTCAAGATAGGCCGCACCCATGTCTGCGGCCTTGATCTGCTGTTCGATCTCGCCGGGCAATACAGCAGGCAGGCCGAAACGCACATGGATCGCGGAGAGCAGGCGTTTTTCCACCTGCTTGTAGGAGCCGCCGATCACGGCCTTGAAGGGCGAAATCATGTCGCCGATCACATATTCCGGTGCGTCGTGCAGCATCGCTGCGAGACGGATGCGGTGATCCACGCGCGGGGTCTGCGCGCGCAGAACGGCTTCGACCAGCAATGTGTGCTGCGCAACCGAAAAGATGTGCGCGCCCTGGGTTTGCCCGTTCCAGCGTGCGACGCGGGCAAGTCCATGGGCGATGTCTTCCACTTCGATATCGAGCGGAGAAGGATCAAGCAGATCGAGCCGCCGGCCGGACAGCATGCGCTGCCAGGCGCGTGCGCCGGTTTTGGTCGCGGTTTTTTTTGCCACCGTCATCTAGCTTTTGCGTTTTTCGCCGGTTTCTTCTTTGCGCCTGCCGGCTTTTTTGCCGCGCGATTGCGAGACCTCCGCTTTGCCTTGCCGGTCGTGCCGTGGCAATGGCACGACACGAGATGATCGTCGACCATGCCGGTCGCCTGCATGAAGGCATAGACAATGGTCGGGCCGACAAACTTGAAACCGTGCTTGAGCAGTTCCTTGGACATCGCCACCGATTCAGGCGTTGAGGCGGGAACGCTGGCGATCGTCTTGCGGGCGTTGACCATCGGCTTGCCGCCGACGAAGCTCCACAGCAGTTTGGAGAAGCCCGGCCCTTCGTCCATGATCTTGAGATAGGCCTTGGCGCTGTTCACCGTCCCTTCGATCTTGGCTCGGTTGCGCACGATGCCGGCATCGTTCATCAGCGCCGCGATTTTCCTGCTGTCGTAGCGCGCGATTTTCACGGGATCGAAATTGTCGAAGGCTTTGCGGAAATTTTCGCGTTTGCGCAGGATCGTGATCCAGGACAGGCCGGCCTGAAACCCGTCGAGGATCAGTTTTTCGAACAGCGCACGGTCGTCATATTCAGGCACGCCCCACTCGGTGTCGTGGTAGGCGACATAAAGCGGGTCTTCGCCCGGCCACGGGCAGCGATGCAGCCCATCGGCGTGACGTTTGGCACCGCTCATGCGGATGCTTTCGCAGGCGCGCGAACCTCGTCCGGCGAGACAAATGAAACCTGGGCGCTGCCTGCGGACAATAGCCATCCGGCATCGATTGCATCGCTGGCGCGATCCGTCCGGATCAGGGCGAGGCCGATGACTTGTCCGGTTGAATCTTTCGTGGATGAGCCCATCGTGCCAATGGACTTGTCGCCGGCCATGATCGGTGTGCCGGGTGCCGGCGGCTCGGCGTCAAGAGTGACGCGCAGGATGCGCGTGCGCGCCGTGCCGCGGTGCTGCATGCGGGAGACGACCTCCTGGCCGATATAGCAGCCCTTGTCGAAATCGACTCCGTGCAGACGGTCCATATTGGTTTCGTGCGGAAAGGCATCGCCGTAGCTGAAGTCTGCGCCGCCGCGCGGTACGCCGCAGGCGATCCGATGCGCTTCGTAGCCGGGTTCATCTGATATCTGGGCGCCAAGGGTTGTGGCCAGAGACGGCGCCGAGTCCGCCGGCGCGAGAACCCGCCAGCCCAGCGCGGGATCGCGGGGATCGGCAAACACGAGGGCATGTTGTCCGGCAGGCTCGCCATCCCAGACCGCAAATATCGCATAGTCCTCCGAGACATTTGCAATGCTGACTTTGGCGCGCAGTTTGTAGAAGGCGAGACGGTCGGCGAAGGACTGTGCCAGTTCCCGCGGGCAATCGAAGAGCAGTTCGCCGTTGGCGGTTTCTGTCACCAGGAAATCGGCGATGATCTTGCCCTGCGGCGTCAGCAGCGCGCCGAATCGCGCCTCGCCGGAAATCAGCCTGTCGAGGTCCGTCGTGACGAGATTGTTGATGAAGCTCCGCGCAGCTTCGCCGCTGACTTTTACTACGCCGCGTTCAGGAAGAAGGGCTGCTTTCATCGGAGGGCCAGACGGGAAAATACTTCAGGTTCTTGGGGAAACACGCCTCGCGGGTACCCCTCGTCAAGGTAAGGCTGTAGAGTGCTTGCAACAAGGCCCGCGAGGGCCTTGTCCCTTGCTGAAACGGTGCTTTGAGAGCTATGGCGCTGACATTTGACACAATTCTAAAAGGAGCCACCGTCGTCAATCAGGACGGCGAAGGCCAACGCGACATTGCCATTTCCGGCGGCCGCATCGCGGCCCTCGGCCCGCTCGGCGGCGCCAGCGCGGGCGAGGTGATCGACTGCAAGGGACTCCACATTTTACCCGGCGTGATCGACACCCAGGTTCATTTCCGCGAGCCGGGCTTGACCCACAAGGAAGATCTCGAAACCGGCTCGCGCAGCGCGGTGATGGGCGGTGTCACCGCCGTCTTTGAAATGCCGAACACCAATCCCCTGACCGTGACCGAGGAGGCTTTCACTGCGAAAGTCAAGGCGGGTCATCACCGCATGCACTGCGATTATGCCTTCTTCATCGGCGGCACGCGCGAGAATGTTCGCGATCTGCCGGAACTGGAACGCGCGCCGGGCTGCGCCGGCGTGAAGGTGTTCATCGGTTCGTCCACAGGCTCGCTTCTGGTCGAGGACGACGACTCCCTGCGCAGGATTTTCGAGGTCATCCGCCGCCGCGCGGCGTTCCACGCCGAGGACGAATATCGTCTCAACGACCGCAAGCATCTGCGTATCGAGGGCGACCCGCGTTCGCATCCGGTGTGGCGGGACGAAATCGCGGCGCTGATGGCGACGCAGCGGCTTGTCGCTCTCGCTCGCGAAACCGGCAAGCGCATCCATGTCCTGCACATCTCGACCAAGGAGGAGATCGAGTACCTGCGCGAACATAAGGATGTCGCGACCTGTGAGGCCACGCCGCACCATCTGACGCTGGCAGGTCCCGAGGCTTACGAACGCCTCGGCACCAAGGCGCAGATGAATCCGCCAGTACGGGATGCCAGCCATCGCGAGGGCATCTGGCGGGGGATCGAACAGGGCATCGTCGATGTGCTGGGCTCGGATCACGCCCCGCATACGCTGGAGGAAAAATCGAAAACCTACCCGGCATCACCGTCCGGCATGACGGGCGTACAAACGCTGGTGCCGGTCATGCTCGATCACGTCAATGCGGGGCGGTTGTCGCTGGCGCGCTTTGTCGATCTGTCGAGCGCGGGGCCGGCGCGTATTTTCAACATCGCCTGCAAGGGCCGGATTGCTGCGGGCTATGACGCCGACTTCACCGTTGTGGATATGAAACGCAGCGAAACCATCACCAACGCCTGGACCGCCTCGCGTGCGGGCTGGACGCCCTATGACGGTGTGAAGGTCAAGGGCTGGCCGGTCGGCACGTTCGTGCGCGGGCGGCGGGTGATGTGGCAGGGCGAACTGGTCACGCCATCGACAGGCGAGACCGTGCGTTTCATGGAAACGCTGAAGCCGTAAGGGCAGACTCGCCGTTTATTGCTTGAATTCGACGACCGAAAACTCGCCGCTGCGCACGCGGCCGGCGAGGCCCTCCGCGAACGTCGCCACCGCATCCTCGCCGTATGTATTCACCAGTTCCGCCAGAGCGGTGAACAGGCTTGCCTGAGCAAGGCAGTCGCCGTCGATGCCGTCATGGAGCGCCTCGGCCCATGCCTCGTTCAGATAATTCAGCGCAGCCTTTTTCTGGTCCTGATCGGGAAGCGGCGCACGCGCGGGAGCGAGGTGGGAATATGGGGACATGTAAACTGGAGACCTGAGGCAATCGCGTTGAGGCGTGTTGAAATCACCAAATCTTTAACATGGCGAGCAGGCCGGGCGAGCCAGTTCTTGAGGAAGGGTTAACGCGGGAGCGCCAAGTTGCGATAAAATCACATACCCCGTCCGGCTCGCCGCAAAGCCTTTAATTGGCGTATCTGGAGGTCAGATTCCGAGAGATTTTGGCCCCTTCCTCGAGATAACGGCGGATCGCCACCCGTCCCGCGGGGGTGCAACTCCGGTAGGTCTGCTGAAAACCGTTATAACCGCGGTTGAAGGCGGCAACCATGCGCGAGCGCCGTTCCCCGCTGGGTGTCTCGGCGTCGATCAGGGCCTGCATCTCGGCCCGCCATTTCTGCCCTTCATTGGTTCCGCAAATGCCGCGCAGGTAATGCAGCGTGCCGAGGATTTCAGCCAGCCTCTGTAATTCCGCATCGAAGGGCGCGGCGGCGTCCTGAGCCCGTGCGAGGCCGGGCAGGATCAGGAAAGCGACCAGAAGGGCACGCAGAAGCCTTGTCATTGATGGGTCATAGCCTTCCCGTCGCGGCGGGCGCAAGGCGCTGGTGAGGGGTGCTCAGTCTCTTATCAGCCGTACGGCGGCAGCAGCGAGCTCTTCGAGCCGCTCGGTGAGCCGGAGGCCTCCGAGGTCGCCGGGCGCCAGCCACTTGGCGTCGTCCAGTTCGTCATTGAGGCTGACCTCGCCGCTCACCCAGCGGGCGGCGAAGGGAAGAATGATGAAGTGGCCGATTCCGCCATGTTTTGACGGCAGGTATTCGCGCCAGCCCAGCATGTCGCGAATTTCAACCGTCAGCCCCGTTTCCTCGGCGACCTCACGGGCCGCGGCCTCTGCGAGGGTTTCGCCGTATTCCACGCGGCCGCCGGGGAAGGTGTAATAGTGGTTCGCGGGCGGCCGGGCCCGGCGCACCAGCAGGATTTTGCCGTTGCGGACAATGGCGGCACTGACCGCGAGTTGCGGCTTTTGATCCGACACTCAGCGATTCCTATTTTTTCATGATCCGGTCGACATCGATCGTCGCTGTGCTGTCCTGGATCAGGCTGTCCTGGACAAGGCTGTCTTGGATTGGGCTGTCATGGATCAGCCCGTCCGCCACGAGCAGAAGCGGCTTGACCCACTCCACCGCCTGCCGCGCCAGCGCGATGCGCGTCTGATCGCTCGCGGTGGCGCGCATTCCATCGTTTACCGCAAGAAGTATGGAGGACATCAGGCTGGTGACGTGATCGAAACGGGCCCTGTGAGACGGCTCGGCTTCTTCATAGGCCTGAAGGATGAAACTCTGCGCCTGAAGATGGGATGCTTGAAAATGTTCGCGATAACTCAACGGACACCAGTCCATGAAATCATCGGCGCATTCGGGCAAATCCGCAATCATGTCGAGAAGCATGATCGCTTCGTTGAAATGATTGAGATAGTCCGTCGCCAGTCCGGTACGCGGATTGACGTTGGCGTCGATCAGCAATTGCTCATAGTCCGCTCTATCCCCGTCCGGCTCACGCGTAAGGGAACGGCTGGATTTTGCTGTCGTGAGAGTGGCGGTCATCGTTCACAGTTTCCGGCCTTCGCGGTTAAAAGGAATTGAAGAAATCGAGGCCGAAAGAAATTATAGACATTGGTGCGCATCTCACGGGTGAAAGAATACCTATTACAAAACCTTCCCCGGATTCAGAATGTTCAGCGGGTCGAACGTCTGCTTGATCGACCGCATCATCTGAAGGGCCACGGGGTCCTTTACGCCCGGCAGGTCGTCATGCTTGAGGAAGCCGATGCCATGTTCGGCCGAGATCGAGCCATGATATTTGGCGACAATGGCATGGACGACGCTGTTGACCTCGTGCCAGCGGGCAAGAAAGGCAGCCTTGTCGGCGCCAACCGGCTGGCTGATATTGTAATGGATGTTGCCGTCGCCAAGATGGCCGAACGGCACCGGACGGGCACCCGGAATCAGTTTTGTTACGGCCGCATCGGCTTCCTTTAAAAACTGCGGGACCGCCGCGACCGGCACTGACAGATCGTGCTTGATCGAGCCGCCTTCCGGCTTCTGCGCCGGCGAGATCACTTCGCGCAATTTCCAGAAGGCGTTGCGCTGATCGAGGCTGGCGGCAATCACCGCATCCTCGACAAAACCTTTCTCCATCCCTGCGCTGAGTATTGTTTCAAGTGTATCGCGGGCGTCGTCGCGCGGCGATGATATTTCCATCAGCACATACCATGGATAAGTGTTCGCCAGCGGGGCGCGTATCGAGGGGCCGTGCTTGACGGAAAATTCGACGGCGATTTTCGATATCAGCTCGAAGCTCGTTAAACTCGACGCTGCCGCGCTTTGCGCCAAAGTCAGCAACTCCAAAGCTGCCTCCGGCGAGGGAAGGCCGATATAGGCGGTCTCGATACTTTGCGGTTTCGGAAACAGCTTGAGTGTCGCGGCAGTGATGATGCCGAGCGTGCCTTCGGCTCCGATGAAAAGATCGCGGAGATCGTATCCGGTGTTGTCCTTTTTCAGCTTGGACAGGGCGTTGAGAATGCGGCCGTCGGCGAGAACCACCTCGACGCCAACGGCGAGGTCGCGTGCGACCCCATATGCCAGTGCGGCGATGCCGCCGGCGTTGGTGGAGAGCGTGCCGCCGATGGTGCAACTACCCTCCGAGCCGAGCCATAGCGGAAACAGCCGGTCGATCTTCGCGGCCTCCTCGTGAGCGTTGGCGAGGATGACGCCGGCCTCGCAGGTCATGGTGTTGGAGTGCGCATCGACTTCGCGGATTTTGTCGAGCCGGCGCAACGACAGTACCACCTCGCCGTGATGCGGGGTTTGTCCTCCCACGAGGCCGGTATTGCCTCCTTGCGGCACGAGCGCGGTCCGGGTCTCGCTCGCAAGCTTGCAGATCGCGGACACCTCCGCCGTCGATCCAGGCCGCAACACCATCGGCGAGTGGCCCTGATAAAGTCCGCGCTCTTCCACGAGATAGGGTGCGATCGCCTGTGCGTCGGTGACGGCGAACTTGTCACCGACAATCGCGCGGAATCGCGCCAGCACGTCCGGCGAGGGCGATTGCACTGGTTGTATGGGTTTCGGCGCTGTCATGGTTTATCCAATCAACTCAACCGCGCGGCACTGCCGCCCGGCGCAGGCGATCATTGATGGCCTCGCCGAGGCCGTCGTCGGGAATTGGCATGACGGCGATGGCGCGCGCCTCTCTGGCATCGAGCAGCCGCAGGTGGCCGAACAGATTGGCGGCGGCCTCGATCAGGTCGCCGCGGGGCGACAGGTTCAGGACGCGCAGAGGATCGGCACCTGAAAGCGCAGGGCCGAACGCCAGCAGCACTTCGCCCGGCTCCAGATGGCTTGCCTTCAGCCGCACAGGCGTATGCGGCGCGTAATGCGAGGCGAGCATGCCGGGGGCCAACGGATGCGCATCGCTTGTGTCCGCTTCCTCCGTCGGCTGTGCCAATGGAGCTCCGAGCACGCGCTCGATTTCGGCGCGCGGCAGGCCACCGGGACGGAGCAGCACGGGTTCGCCAAAACAGCCGACAATGGTGGATTCGACGCCGACATCAACGGGCCCGCCATCCACAATCAGATCGATACGGCCGGACAGATCGTCGCTGACATGCTGCGCGGTCGTCGGCGAAACATGGCCCGACACATTCGCTGACGGCGCGACGACCGGCTTGCCGAAGGCTTCGAGAATATCCCGCGCGACGGGATGTGCCGGAATTCTCACCGCGACGGTCTCGAGGCCGGCGGTCGCAAGGTCCGAAACCGGACAGCTCTCTGCCTTGGGCAGCACAAGCGTCATCGGCCCAGGCCAGAAGGACTGCGCGAGTTTCAGGCTGTGCTCGTTAAAGCGGGCAATCTTCTTTGCCGCCGCCAAGGTCCCGACATGGGCAATCAGCGGATTGAACGAGGGCCGTCCCTTGGCGAGATAAAGCCGCGCAATGGCGTCTGCGTTGGTGGCGTCGGCCCCGAGGCCATAGACCGTCTCGGTCGGGAATGCGACCAGTCCGCCGCCCGCGAGGCAACTGGCGGCGGCTCTGGCGGCGTCCCGGCCTGCCTTTATTGTTCTTGTTGCGAGTTCGACGGGCATTTTTGACGTTTTCTCGGGCGTCATGAAAGGTTTGTGGACCCTTATACCGCTTCTTGCAGGGCGTGAGACCCCCGGTTATAAGACCCGCCTCATGTCGGAGTGTGGCTCAGCCCGGTAGAGCACTGCGTTCGGGACGCAGGGGTCGCAGGTTCGAATCCTGCCACTCCGACCAATTCTTCCGAAATTCGTTCGAGATCAGATTGAGGAATCGGCGGTAGCCGGATTTCCGGCGCGCCGGACCGCCGGTCAGGCCCATCACGCTGCCGCGCCGCGCAAAAGGTTGTCGAAATAGGCGATGGTCTTGAGGAGCCCTTCCTCGAGCTGCACCGTCGGTTTCCAATCCAGAATTTTCTGTGCCTTGCTGATATCAGGGCAGCGCTGGCGGGGATCGTCTGTCGGCAGCGGTTTGTTGACCAGCTCCGATTTCGACCCGGTCAACTTGATGACCGTCAGCGCGAGGTCCTTCACCGTGAACTCGACGGGGTTTCCGATATTTATCGGCCCGATGACGTCGTTGCCGGTGTTCATCAGCCGCAGCGCACCCTCGATCAGATCGTCAACATAGCAGAATGAACGGCTCTGCTGACCGTCGCCATAGATGGTGATCGGCTCGCCCTTCAGGGCCTGGACGATGAAATTGGAGACCACGCGGCCGTCATTCGGGTGCATGCGCGGACCGTAGGTATTGAAGATGCGCATCACCTTGATCGCCATCTTGTGCTGGCGATAGTAGTCGAAGAACAGCGTTTCAGCGCATCGCTTGCCTTCGTCGTAGCACGCGCGGGGGCCGATGGTATTGACGTTGCCCCAATATTCTTCAGTCTGCGGGTGAACGGAGGGGTCACCATAGACCTCGCTTGTCGAAGCCTGCAGGATTTTGCATTTCAGCCGCTTGGCGAGGCCGAGCATGTTGATTGCGCCGATGACGCTGACCTTTGTGGTTGCGACCGGGTCTGTCTGGTAATGCACGGGCGAGGCGGGGCAGGCGAAATTGAAGATGCCGTCCACTTCCACGAAGAGCGGAAACGTCACGTCGTGGCGCATGACGTCGAAATGCGGATTGTTCAAGAGATGGGCGATGTTGGCGCGGCGGCCCGTAAAATAGTTATCGACGCAGAGAACCTCTGCGCCTTCTTCCAGCAGACGTTCGCACAGATGCGACCCCAGGAATCCGGCCCCGCCCGTCACCAGAAGGCGCCGCCCCGAAAATCTCTTTGTCATCGAAAACCCGTCCTCTTGTAAAATCCGCCGCCCGCTGCCGTTGCCTGCATATCAAAAGCCACGGCTGCGTCCATACGTCTGCATGCCGGGCGAAGGCTTGTCCATCCTGTCTGCGTGGGGAAAATGGCGGGCGGTTGGTGTTACTTCTCCCGGAACGCCCGCATCAGCTGATCGCTGAGCGGCTTGGCGAGGTAGGAGAGCATGGTGCGGTCGCCTGTCTGCACGAATGTCTCCACCGGCATGCCGGGAATGAGATGAATGTCCCCAAGACGCGCGGTCTCCGCCGGTGGCATGGTGACGCGGATGGTATAAAAGCTCTGACCCGTGCGCTGATCGGTTGTGGTGTCGGGCGAGATACGGCTGATGACGCCGTTCAGTTCCGGCGTGGTGCGCTGGTTGAAGGCCGAGAGACGAAGCAGCGTTTTCTGCCCGATGCGTATCTGGTCGATATCCTGCGGGTTCACTTTGGCTTCCACGGAAAGATCGTCACTGTCCGGAACGATCATCATGATGGCGTCGCCTGCCGTCACTACGCCGCCGACCGTGTGAACGGTCGATTGCAGCACCATGCCGTCCTGCGGTGCGCGAATGTCGACACGGCGCAGCTGGTCTTCGGCGGTCACCTTGCGTTCCACCAGTTCGCCGATCTTGTCGTTGGCTTCGCGTAGATCCTTGGACACTTCGCTGGAGAGATCCTTGTCGATCTGGATGATCTGCAGGTCGATCTCGGTGATCTTGCCCTTCGCCTGAGCTTTCTGCGCAATGAACTGCGCTCGGTCGCCATCGAGTCGCGCGGCATCGCGTTCGAGCGCCGTGAGCCTTGAAATCTGGATCAGGTTCTTGGCGTAGAGGTCACGCACGCCCACCAGCTCTTTCTGAATCAAATCGATTTCGCGACTCTTGGCGATCTCCTGCGCGTCAAGTCCGCTGATCTCCTCCTTGAGCTGGGAAATACGTTCCTTGAGCTGTTCCTTCTGTCCGATGCGGCCCGCGCGGCGGACCTCGAAAAGCTTGGTCTCGTTGTCGATCAGCGACTGGACATCGGGATCGTCCTTGGCCTCCAGAAGCTGCGGCGGAAAGGTGATGTGATCGGCGTCGGCCTGTTCGGCCGTCAACCGCGCGGTCCTCGCCCACAGGCCGTTCAGCCCCTTGGTGACGATGGCAAGGCTCGCTTTCGGCACGGTGTCGTCCAGCCTCACCAGGACATCGCCGGCCTTGACCTTATCGCCGTCGCGGGCACGCACCTCGCCGACTACGCCGCCGGTCGGATGCTGGACTTTCTTGATGTTGGATTCGACCACAATCGAGCCCGGTGCGATCAGCGCGCCGGAAATCTGCGCGGTGGCGGCCCAGCCGCCCAGCCCGAAGGTAAGAAGAGAGACGAGAACGAGCCCGACGATCAGATGCATCCGGATCGACTTGCGCGCGCCGGGCACGTCGAGGCCCTTGAAGATGGCGATGCGGTCGAGCTTCGACGTCGCCGCTTCGATCAGGCGGCGGAGCCTGCCTTCGACGGCTTTCAAATTCGGGATCGCCATGTTGGGTCGCATCATGACTTGGTCACTCCGCCGTCGGCCACCACCTTGATGGGCGGTCGCTGCAGAACCTGGCCCAGCACGGTTTCCTTTGCGCCGAACGCCTGAACACGCCCGTTCTTCAATACGAGTACATGATCCACGGCCTCGATGCCGATCGGCCGATGGGCGACCACGATGACGATCCCGCCGCGTGCACGAGTCGCCCGGATCGCACGCGTGAGCGCCTCGTCGCCTTCGCTGTCGAGATTGGAGTTCGGCTCGTCGAGCACGATCAGGAAGGGATCGCGATACAACGCACGGGCGAGTGCGATGCGCTGGGCCTGACCGGCCGAGAGCACGCTGCCATGATCGCCAATATAGGTGTCGTAGCCGTCGCGCATGGTGACGATGAGATCGTGTACGCCAGCCGCCCGCGCGGCCGCGATGATCGCCTCGGACTCGGCGTTCTCCTCGAAGCGGGCAATGTTCTGCGCGATGGTGCCGCCGAACAGTTCGACATCCTGCGGCAGATAGCCGATGTGCTGACCGAGAATTTCCGGCGACCACTGATCCAGCGCGGCGCCATCGAGGCGGACATGGCCGCGGAATGGCTGCCAGACACCGACCAGGGCACGCACGAGAGACGACTTGCCCGATCCGCTCGGGCCGATCACGCCAAGCCCCTGTCCGGCCTCAAGCTTGAAGCTGACATCCATCACCACGAGCTTCTGATCGCCCGGCGGGTGGACTGTCAGGTTTTCCACGGAAACGGCGCTACGCGGCTGCTCAAGCAGGGTCGGCAGCGTCTGTCTCGGCAGGGAGGCGAGCAGCTTGTTGAGGCGCTGCCAGCTTTGCCGCGCCGTGACGAAATTCTTCCAGTGCGCGATCGCCAGATCGACCGGAGCCAGCGCACGGGCGCTCAGGATCGAGCCCGCGATAATGATGCCGGCGGTCGCCTGCTGGTTGATGACGAGCCAGGCGCCGACGCCGAGCACGGCCGATTGCAGCATCATCCGCATCACCTTGGCGACCGCGCCCAGTCCGCCGGCGACGTCGCTGGCGCGCTGGTTGCTCGCCAGATAATCGCGGTTGGAGCGCTCCCATGTCTGGCCCACGCGGCCCGCCATGCCCATCGCGACCAGGACCTCGGCATTGCGCCGGCTGGCGAGCGCGAGATTTTGCCGCCGCGCGGCGAGCGTCGTCGAGCGTTTGGCAGGGCTCAAGGTCAGATATTCCGTCAGAACCGTCAGTGAGACGAGAAGCATCGCGCCGATCAGGGCGGTGAGACCGATCAGCGGATGAAACAGAAAGCAGATGACCAGATAAAGCGGCAGCCATGGCAGGTCGAACAGCGCGCCGGGGCCCGCGCCCGACAGAAAGCCGCGAACGTTATCGAGGTCGCGCAGCGGCTGAAGGCCTTCGCCGCGATTACCGGCGCGCAGCGGCAGGCGCACCACGATGTCGTAGACGCGCTGGCTCAGCATCTCGTCGAGCGTCGCGCCGATCCGGCTGAGGATGCGCCCGCGGATCAGATCGAGAATGCCCTGTGCGATGTAGAGACCGCCAGCAAGAACGATCAGGCCAACGAGGGTCGGCACACTGCGGCTCGGCAGCACGCGGTCGTAGACCTCCAGCATGAAGAACGAGCCGGTGAGGTAGAGGATATTGATGATAAAGCTCATCGCGCCGACGCCGATGAACGCGCTGCGGCACGCGTGGAGGGCGTCTCCAAGCTCTGTGCGGGGCGCTGGGCCCGAAACAAGGGGTTCGGCGTGGTTCATGTTTCAGCTTAGGCCACCGGCATGGGTGAGTCACCCGGATCGGGCCTGTTTTCGGGTCAAATCAGCCCACGGCTCGATTAAAGTTAATTTAGCCAGCTGGTATGGCGGCGGTGAATGACTTGTCTCACGTCGTGGTCCAACGGGTATCCAATCAGGCCGACGTGCCTGGATGAATGATGAAATCGTTGGCCGTGAGGCTGGCGGACGTCACATTCTTCAAAAGCACGGTATCGTGTCCGTCCAGATGAATCAGCAGGTCGTTGCCTACGGTCTCGAAAGCGGACGCCTTCCAGGTGTTGAAGTCCGTAGTGCTCGGATGGTCATTGGCATCGGTCGTCTGTGGCGCGGACATCAAACCATCAAGCTCGATGGTATCCGTACCGGGCTTGAAGTCGAGGATCGTGTCATTGCCCGATCCCTTCGCAAAAACGAAATTGTCCGCGCCACCGAGGCCGATCAGCAGATCGTTTCCTCCAAGGCCGTCGATGGTGTCGTTGCCCGACGTTCCGATCAGCGCATTGTCGCCGTTCGTGGCAACATTCGCCGTTGTCAGGTAGGTGATTTCGACACTGGAGTGAGCGGCAATCGTCCCGACATTGTCGATCAGCGTGATCGACTGGTCCGAGGTCGTGGGATCTGGCGTTTGACCGAAGGCATCGGGGTCATAAGGATCGGAATGCGTGAGACCGGAGCCGTAGAAGGTCGCATGCCAGTCATCTCCGAGGCCAACCAGAACGACATTCACGCCTGAGGTTGGCCCGGTCGCGGAAACAGCGGCGACATGCTCGTCGGAATCAGGATTTTGAAGAACCTGATTGAAGGTCTGGTAATTGCCGTTAACAGCAACGTCCTGATCCGGGTCGATATTGCGAAGGAAACTGACGTCGTTGATTGCCGTATCGCCGTCATTTGCGATTTTGATCGTCGTCGTGAAATAATTCGCATCTGCTCCGAGCGTAACGGTCTGGGTCAGCGTGACGTGATTTCCAGCGTCGAGATTTGTCGTAACGGTATTGGTGCCTATATCCACGGTTGCGCCGAGGTGACCAAACTGATCGACGCCCTCAAGCGGAGCGCTGTTATGCACGATCGCACACGGGCTTTCTCCGATGTGATAACCGAGCGCGATCCGATCTTCCGGCGTTCCCGGCGTCGTTACGTTCCCTGCTCCGGGGAATGTGAATCCGCTTGTCGCGCCGGCGTCCGATACGTCGATGCTGACGCCGGCATCGTTGGTCAGATGTTCGGTCGTGCTTACTCCCACCGTTGCATCAAACGTGGAACTTGTAAGGTGGGTATCGTCCTCGGCCGTGATCTTGAATGATGGGGTACTTTCACCGCCATCCGAGACGAAGCGAACATGGCCATCGGTCAGGTCCGTGCTGGTGAACGTATCGGCGTCGGACCAGTGAATGCCGTCTGTCGTGGTCTGAAACTCGCCGCCTTCCACATTGCTCACATGGAAAGTGAACACCGAGCTGTCGAGATCGCTGACATAGATGCTCGACGAGTCGAGGACGGTTATTCCGCCCGGAAAGACGGAAAAGGAAACGCCGTCGATCGCGGGTGGCGCCGCAACAACAACATTGACCGGCGTGCTGCTCAGGTGTCCGTCATTGGCCGTCAGCGTGAATGTCGGAGCACCTTCGCCATCCGCAACAAAGCGAACGTGCCCGAGCAGGATATCGGCAGTTGTGAACGTCGTCGTGGTGGCCCAGGACTCAATGCCAGATTTAATTTCGAAGTGGCCGTGAGCGAGGTTCGTCACGGAAAACGTAAAGCTGGAATTATCAGGATCGACAACAGTCACGTTCGAGGGCGTGAGAAGAGTAGGTGCATTCTTGAATACAGACAGCGTCACGCCGGTAATCGTCGGTGCGACATCGACAACGCTCACGCCAACCGGAACGGTCGTGGTCTTGGTGCCGCCATTTCCGTCGGGCACATTGATGGTGATCGGAATCGTGGTTGGGTTGCCGCTGTTGCCGGGATCGTCGTGATGTTGCGGAACGTCGCTGCCGGGTGGTGTCGGCGGGGTCGATCCGGCGCCGCCTCCGGACTGCGGAGTGGTGGGAACGTAACTCGGAAACCGCTGTGTAAAGACCTGCTGGATGATCGTCGCCGCGACTTGCGACATCTCGGTCGAAGGAAGATTCGAAAAGGTGCCGTCGCCCGACACGCTGTAAACCTGACCTGCCTTGTTGACGGTGCCGAGGATCACGCTGGGATCGGACTTGCTGTAAACGATATAGGAGCCCGTGGTGCCGTCCGGCTCCACAAGGACCTGGAAATTCACCGGCGGCGACTTGCCGTCAGATGGAATTTCGAAGCCGATTTCGACCAGTACAGCCGTGCCACGGATGCCCATGGTCGCCACCGGCGTCTCGACCTTCATGTCGCCGTGCTTGGCCGTCTCGCCCGCCACGAAGCTGATGGTGCCGCGAACGAGGCTGATAAGGGCCGAGTTCGAGGCCCCGGCCTGGTCGTAGACCATATCGTTCAGCAGCATCCGCGCATTGGCGGACAGGCCGAACACCGAGCCGTCCACGAAGGTGATGGTGCAGGAGGAGTTGACGCCGGCCTGGACAACGTCGCCCTTGAAGACGTGGTCGCCGTTGTGCAGTTCGACCACGACGCCATTGCGGATCACGGTTGCGCTGCCAACGACCTTGGAGACCTGGCCGATGTCCCGCGCCGCACCCGGAGCCGGTCCAGCCTGTGCGTACTGGACGTGGCCGGTCAACGCATCGACGACGTCACCCGACAGGCTCGCGCCGTCGGGCGTGGCCAGAAACGCGCGCTTTTCGCCATGGAAATAGTCCGGAACAACGAATTTGCGATCCGCATTGCTAAGAATCAGATCGTCACCCAAGCGGCTGAAATCGCTTGAGAAAAGAAGCTGAGCGTCCGGAACGATAAGAGCATCGTGGTCGGCAGGCGCATGGCCCTGCAAGTGCCCCGCTGAATCGAGCTTGAACTGATGATCCGTCAGCGAGACGGGCCCATCATTGGAAATGTTGCTGGCGAATGGTCCGGCGTAATTCACTAAAGGCACCGAGGCAAACAGGGTTAATTTTCCGCAATACGGAAAATCCTATCACCAGATGAGCGGTGCCCATAGTACTTACCTCGCTTTTAAGCAGATTTTGGGTCCAGATGAACACATCCGCGGAGCGGAAGCCTAATGGCCCACCCGTGTCCAGGTTTCGCCGCCGCATATTGCCCCGACGCATCCTTCGACACGCAGGCTCGTCGGTCCGCTCACGGACACCTTGCTTTCATAGTATCTGCCGTCGTCGGCGTTGTAGATGAGTCCCGCCCACGACCCGGGTCCTGTCGGCTTCATGCTGTTGAACAGCGAAAGGCCGATAATGGGCCGCGACGCCAGAGCTGGATTCGGGTTCTTGTCGTCGACCTGAGGTTTACCTGTGCGGGGATCGATGGGGTCGCGCAAGGAAACGATCTTGCCGCATAGCGCCGATCCACATGGCGCCACCCGGACCTGGGCGTCGCCCTTTTCGGTGACCCACACTCCCGAAGCAGAGCCGGCGTTCTGAGCACTTGCAACCGAAGAGATGGTAGCGGCGATAACGGCAAGAGCGGCACAAAAGCGCATATATCTCAAAATCATGTTGAACTTTCAGCGATCACAGAAGAAAGGTTGGGTTGGCAGCCGCGATCAATTGTGCGCCTGTCTGCCTTTTTCTACCCCTCCAATGTGACGACTTGCAGTTCCCGGTGCAATTCATAAGACCGCGACTGTGTTTTTACCGGATGCCATGCGGAGAGAGCGGTTGCGCGCCGCACCCGCCTGCGCCATACGATCAGCCGTTTTAAAGGACCTGGTGAGAGCCCAAACGCCGGGCAACCCAAAGTAAAGTGAGCGGATATGCCCGATTCCATCGCCGATGTTCTGAAGGCTTTCGCCGCCGGCGAGATCGTCGTCGTGACAGACGACGAGGATCGTGAGGGCGAGGGCGATCTGATCGCAGCGGCGTCGCTCTGCACGTCGGAGAAGATGGCGTTCATCATCCGTCACACCTCGGGCATCGTCTGTGCTCCAATCACGACCGAGGATGCGCGGCGGCTACGGCTCGATCCGATGGTCACCCATAACGATTCAAATCACACCACGGCCTTCACCGTCTCGATCGACTACAAGCCCGGCATGACGACAGGTATTTCGGCGGAAGAACGCACCGCCTGCTGCCGAGCGCTGGCTAATCCCAATGTCGGCGCCGGTGACTTCGCCCGTCCCGGCCACATCTTTCCGCTGATCGCACGCGACGGCGGCGTATTGCTGCGTTCGGGCCACACCGAAGCCGCGGTCGACCTTTGCAAGATGGCCAACCTGCCGCCGGTCGGCGTGATCAGTGAATTGATGAACGACGACGGCACCGTGATGAAGGGCGAACAAGTCGCCAAATTTGCCGCCGCACACAAGCTCAGGCATGTCACCATCGCCGATATGATCGCCTACCGTCAGGCGCGCGAGAAGCTGATCGAGCGCGTCTCGGCGTTCACCGTCGATACTCCCATCGGGCCGATGCAGGGATACGCCTACCGCTCGCCGTTCGATCCCATTCATCATGTTGCCTTTGTCTATAACGGCATCGGCAACGGGCAGAATGTGCTGACCCGCTTTCACAAGCCGAACATCATTCGCGACATCTTCTTCGGCGCGGGCCGCGTGCAGGCTGCGCTCGAACGGTTCAAGAAGAATGGCAGCGGCGTCCTGGTCTATCTGCGGGATGGTGCGGCCGGCGTGCCGGTCGCGCCGCTCGACGACGTTGGCTCGGCGGAGGCGGATCGCAACCGGCAATGGCGCGAAGTCGGCGTCGGGGCGCAAATTCTGCGCGATCTGGGCGTGACGTCCATCCGCAATCTGACATCGTCGCTTCATGACTACAAAGGCCTGTCGGGGTTCGGCATCGAGATCGTGGCCAGCGAGCCGTTCGAGGGCTGAGCGCTGTATCGACGAGGAACCGGTTTATCGCTTGCAACTGTGGACAGGCGACGTAACGTTGCGCTCCAGTCAAGAGGATCATCATGAGCTTACGCCCCCAGACCAAGGACAAGCCAGCCCGGGTTTCGTTCCGGTGGGACGATCCGTTTCTGCTTGACGAGCAGCTCACCGAAGACGAGCGCATGATCCGCGACACCGCGCATGCTTTTGCTCAGGAAAAATTGTTGCCGCGGGTCACCGAGGCCTATCTCGATGAAAAGGCAGATCGTGAAATTTTCCGAGAGATGGGCGAACTCGGCCTGATCGGCCTGACGCTGCCGGAAGACTATGGCTGTGCCAACGCGAGCTATGTCGCCTATGGTCTTGTCGCGCGCGAGATCGAGCGGGTCGATTCCGGTTATCGCTCGATGAACAGCGTGCAGTCGTCGCTGGTGATGTATCCGATCTTCGCCTATGGCGACGAGACTCAGCGCAAAACCTATTTGCCGAAATTGGCGAGCGGCGAGTGGGTCGGCTGCTTCGGTCTCACCGAGCCCGACGCGGGTTCGGACGTCGAAGGCATGAAGACGCGCGCCGAGAAGGTGGCCGACGGCTACCGGCTGACCGGCTCAAAAATGTGGATTTCAAACGCGCCGATTGCGGATGTGTTCGTCATCTGGGCCAAGTCCTCGGCGCATGACAACAAGGTTCGCGGCTTCATCCTCGAAAAAGGGACGAAGGGCCTGTCCGCGCCGAAGATTTCCGGAAAGCTGTCGCTGCGAGCCTCCATTACCGGCGAAGTCGTCATGGATGGCGTCGTCGTTCCGGAAAGCGCGCTCTTGCCGAACGTGTCGGGACTGGCCGGGCCGTTTGGCTGTCTCAATCGCGCGCGTTACGGTATTTCGTGGGGTGTCATGGGCGCCGCGGAAGACTGTCTGCACCGCGCGCGGCAATACACGCTCGATCGCAAGCAGTTCGGTCGTCCGCTCGCCGCAACGCAGCTGGTGCAGAAGAAGCTCGCCGACATGGAAACCGAAATAGCGCTTGGCCTGCAGGGATCGCTGCGCGTCGGCCGCCTGATGGACGAAGGCAAGATGGCTCCCGAAATGATCTCGCTGATGAAACGCAACAATTGCGGCAAGGCGCTGGACATCGCCCGCGTCGCGCGTGACATGCATGGCGGCAACGGTATTTCCAGCGAATTTCATGTGATGCGCCACGCGCAAAATCTAGAAAGCGTGAATACCTATGAGGGAACGCATGATGTTCATGCGCTGATCCTCGGTCGCGCCATCACGGGTATTCAGGCGTTCTCCTGAAATCAAGACAAGCCGCGTGAGCGTGACCGACGATATTCCGTTCAATCGCGATTTTCCGCTTCTGCCCGGCGTCGTCGATGAGCCTGTGCCCGGCGTGCGGCGTCTTTTGTGCGGCAATCCAAGCCCGTTCACTTTCACGGGGACCGTCAGCTACATTCTCGGCAGGGGCAATGTGGCGATCGTCGATCCCGGTCCCGACGACGAGACCCACCTCAGCGCGCTGCTCGATGCTGTGCGCGGCGAGACGGTAACGCATATTTTTGTCACCCACACGCATCTCGATCATTCGCCCGGCGTGCCGCGTATCAAGGCTGCGACCGGCGCAACGGTTTATGCCGAAGGACCGCACCGCGCCTCGCGCCCGAAATATGCCAGCGAACTACGGTCAAGCGAATCCGGTGCGGACCGTGTCTTTCGTCCAGATGTGATGCTCAAGGATGGTGAAACGGTCTCGGGCGATGGCTGGCAGCTTGAGGCCGTGACGACGCCGGGCCACACGGCGAACCACATGGCGTTCGCATGGCCGGAACGCGGTTTGACATTCATCGGCGATCACGTGATGGGCTGGTCCACTTCGATCGTCGCGCCTCCGGATGGATCGATGGCGGACTACATGGCCTCGCTTGAAAAACTCACGCGACGTTCCGAACAGCTTTATTTTCCGGGCCACGGTCCGCATATTCCCGACGCCGTGCGTTTTGTTGAGTTCATGATCCGTCACCGCAAGGCGCGGGAGGCGTCGATCCTGCATCGGCTGTCGAAGGGCGAGGCCGATATTCCCTCCATCGTGCGCGCGAGCTATATCGGTATCGACCCGCGGCTCGTAAACGCCGCCGGCCATTCGGTGCTCGCTCATCTGGAAGATCTGGTGGCGCGGGGCGTTGTGACAGCCGGCGGCGATCCGACAATCGACAGCATCTATCGTTTGGCACGCCCTATCGCTTGACGCCCTTGGCCTGAGGTGCAGCGGGCGCCAGCATCTTCTTCTCGGGCCTGGCGTTGTCGATCACCTCATTCAGATCGTCGCTCAGTTTCGTGATGCGCGCGGCGTTGGAGCCGAAATCGTGCTCGAAATAGCGGGACGAGGAGCGGATGTCGACGCGCGATCCGTCCTCGTACGGAACGACCCGGATCGAGACATCCTCGCGAAATCCCATGATCGGCGTGCGCGCCACGGCCTCGATGCGGCCGATGCGCTGAGGGGGCTGCGGTGGCCTCTCGTCAATGATGAGCCATTTGCGCCGCGTGACGAGCTGCAGCAGCACATCGTAAGCTTTTTGCGGAGATACGTCGAGCATGACCGGCTCAATGTCGGGATAGGCCGCGCGCTGCAGTTCGGCCGAATAAAGTCCCGCATAGACCGGCGAGTTCACGCCCTCACCGGTGCGAAGGCGCGCCAGCGCATCGAAGCGCGGCGGATCGATCGGATCGGTCGTGATATCGTGGATCGGCGGCAGGGTTTTATATTTGAAGGCGAAGTAGGCCGGATAGGCAAGGACCAGCGCGCTGAGAAACAGCGCCATCAGAATTCGCGTCATGCCGCGCGAACCATTTCGCCAGATTGCGACGAAAGCGGCGAAACTCAGCAGAATGGATAATCCCGCGAGGGCGAGAGCGCCGAAAAACGTCGCCAGCGCAGGTTTGAAATCCAGGAACCCGAATCTGACGACAAGAATCGAAGCCGGAGTTGCGACCAGCGAGAACACCGCCAGCCGCCGCGCCCATGAGGCGAGGCTGGAGACGGGTTCTTTGTGATAGGGCGTCGAAAAGCGGCGGCGGGCCATCATCGATCCGGGACGTGGCGCACGGCAATGTGCGCTGCGTGACCTAACCCATTTTTCGCCTTTGTGTGAAGCGGCATAGTTGTGAAAGGTTCAATGCGCGCATACCACAATCCGGGAGGGATGCCGGCTGCTTCGCACGTTATCTAAAGACGGAGGGCAGTTCCTAAAATGCCGTTGAAAATACCGCCATGGGCCCGCAGCCAGAACGACAATCAGCCCTATTTGATCGGTCAGCTTTCAGTATCTGTGGCAAGGATTCGTCTATAACGCGCTTATCAAAAATAGCCGGTGCAGGCCACAGCATCCGGTGTTCCGTCTGCACCAACGCCGGGTCGTGAATGTTCGTTCGCCAGCACTTCCTGCCTTCCGCTCTCCGTCGGGGGCCTCATCGGATCGGGGTTGGCTTAGCGCTGCTGGCGGTGTGTTTTTGGACATCCGCGTTTGCCGCCCAGGTGCCGCTGCCGCGTCCACGTCCGGCCGAAGCCCCAGCGCGAGACGTAGCGAAGGATGAAGCGGCCGGACCCGAGCAAGGCGTGCAACAGGCCGAGGCACCCAAGCCGCCCGAGCCTTCGGCCTGCCGGCTGGCGCTGACCGAGGCGGTCGCCATCGCGCCATCAATCCCGCCAATTCACGCCGAGCATGGATGCGGCGGCGACGATCTCGTCCGCCTCGAAGCCGTGGTGGTCTCGCCATCGCAGCGCGTGGCGCTCAAGCCGCCAGCGATCCTTCGCTGCACGATGGCCACGGCCATCGCCAACTGGGTGCGCGACGATGCCGCGCCTCTGGCGACCAAACTGGGAAGCGTCCTCAGCGAGATCGATAATTACGATTCCTACGAATGCCGTGGCCGCAACCGCATTGTCGGTGCCAAACTGTCGGAGCATGGTCTTGCGAATGCCCTGGACGTGCGCGGCCTCAAACTCGCCAACGGCACGATGTTGTCGCTGACGGACCGGCATCTTGCGCGTGAGACTCGCGAAGCCGTGCTGACCTCGGTTTGCACCCGGTTCATGACGGTGCTCGGTCCCGGTTCGGACTGGTATCACGAGGAGCATATTCACCTCGATCTCGCCGAGCGGCGCAACAACTACAAGATCTGCCAGTGGGGCGTGTACGATCCCTTGCCGGAGATCGCGCCATTGATGCCGGAGGATCGGCCCGCCGAAGCGCCGCCGCGACCCGCTACCGTGGAGACGGCAGATAAAACAGCAGCGCCTCAGTCAGCCAGCGAAGAGCCACCCGCGGAAGACACGGACAAGCCGGCGGCGGCTGACAGCGCGAAATCCAAATCGAAAACGCGCTCGTCACGAAAGCCGCAATAGCCGCCGGCCATCTCAGCCGGCACAGGCTCAGCTGTCAGTTCGGGTGCGGACCACTGGGTCTTTGCAGAGCCAGCTTGGGGTTCAGCGGCGAATCGCCCTGCTTGGGATCGAGAACCACCACCACGGTGTTCAGCCTGGCGCGGTTATACAGATCGATGACGTCTTCGTTGGTCAGCCGGATGCAGCCCGAGGAAATCGATTCACCGATATATTCCGGCTGATTGGTGCCGTGGATGCGGAACAGCGTGTCCCTGTTGCCCTGATAAAGATACAGGGCCCGCGCGCCGAGCGGGTTGTCGGGGCCGCCGGGGACCGATTGCGGAAGCCCCTCGATGCGCTTGTGGATGTCGGACGTCGGCGTCCATTTCGGCCATTCCTGCATGCTGCCGACACGGGCGATGCCGGAGAAGGCGAGGGCCTCCTCGCCGACGGTGATGCCGTAGCGGATCGCCTTGCCGCCATCGAGCACGTAATAAAGATAATGGTTGTCGGAATCGACCACGATCGAACCGGGCTGTTCCTTGCGATGGTAGGTAACGATGGCGCGGCGGAACGGCTCGGGCACGGTCACCTTGTCGTAGCGCGCCTTGGCCAGAAGTTCCTTGTCACGCGGCTTCAGGCTTGCCTCTGGAGGCTTCTCGTAAGTCGTCGTCTGCATGCATCCCGCGAGCAGAGCGCCGGCAATCAGGATAGATACTTTGCAAATAAACGGCGACATCACTTGAATTCCGGGATCAGCCAGAAACGCGGCAGGCGCTTTCAGGGCCGAACAAGTCTGATCTGAGGAGCTTGCCAGGCAATTACGATTCGGCGCTCTCGCGGCGCATCATTCCCTAGCATCCGGGCAACCCGGATGGACCCCGAAACGCCCGCCTGTGGCGTTCGGACGCAGGCCAAGACCTCGTTTGACTGACGCAAATCTGCATCGCCGCGAACCGGGGCTGCCGGAACGGAAAAGGGCCGTCCGATCTGCCGGACGGCCCCTAAAATCTCGATCAATTTCAGAAGAGCATCAGTACTGCGACGTGCTGCCGATCTGAAGAGCCATTTTCGAATTCACAGGCGAGTCGCCCTGCTTCGGATCGAGCACGACGACAACCGTGCCAAGCTTGACCTTGTTGTAGAGGTCGATGACATCCTCATTGGTCATGCGGATACAACCCGACGAAATGGACGATCCGATATATTCCGGCTGGTTGGTACCGTGGATGCGGAAGAGCGTGTCCTTGCCGCCCGAGTACAGGTAGATCGCGCGCGATCCCATCGGATTGTCGGGGCCGCCCTTGACGAAAGTCGGCACGCCGAGACGCTCGATCTCGCCCTTGGTCGGATGCCAGTCCGGCCATTCGGTCATGGCGCCGACCTTGGCGATGCCGGACCACGCCATGGCTTCTTCGCCGACGGTGATGCCGTAGCGGATCGCCCTGCCGCCATCGAGCACGTAATAGAGGTAGTGATTGTCGGAATCGACCACGATCGAACCGGGCAGTTCCTTGCGGTGATAGGTCACGATGGCGCGGCGGAACGGCTCGGCGACCGGCGTTTTCACGTAGGTGACCTTCGACAGGTATTCCTTGTCGCGCGGCTTGAAGACCGCGTCATTGGTCGCCTCATAGGTCGTGCTCGCCTGCATGCAGCCAGCGAGCATGAGACCTGCGGCCAGAACGGCAAATTTTGAGGCGAGGGACGGCATCTACGAGGTTCCGGTCAGATATTCAGTTACCAGGGATCTGGCTTTCGCGCGTCAGTAGGTCACATCGGGCGCGTCAGGACGTCACATGGAATTTACGGCTCGATTCTGCTTGCCGCTGGGATTTATAAACTCCACTGGACGGCTGATTTCCAGCGTTTCCAGTCTCCGTCGGGCACGCAACATCCAACCTGTGGCTTTGCTGCCGCACCCATCGTCCGGACCTGGCCTGCACGGCCCGATATGATCACGGGTTCGGCATTGGGCGTGCGTCACATGCCGGGAACAGCCAATTTCCGGGACGGCGCAGGTTATTCGTGGAACGGTTGCAAGAATCGGTTGAATTTGCGTTACGGATGGCTGGGAATCCGCCGGAGAGCTTGTCGATGTTGTCTGTTTTCGTCCCTTCGGCGTCCTCGCTCAAAAAGCTCGACGGTGCAAATCTTGCCAGCCTGCCGGCGGACGCGGTCTGGGTCGATCTGAAATCGCCATCGGCGGAGGAAGACAAGGCGGTCGAGAAACTGGTCGGCATCGAGATTCCGACCCGGGAGGACCTGCAGGAAATCGAGATTTCCTCCCGCCTCTATGTCGAGAACGGCGCCCGCTACATGACCGCGACCCTGATGTGTGCGGCCGACAGCGGCAACCCGCGCACCACGCCCGTTTCCTTCATCCTTACCGACCACCGCCTTGTGACCGTGCGCTACGATGAGCCGAAGCCGTTTCTGCTGGTGGCGGCGAAACTGGCGCGCTCATGTATGCCGAGCATCACCGGCGACATGGTGCTGCTGGAACTGCTCGATGGCGTGATCGACCGCTGCGCCGATATTCTGGAGCGTGCGGGCGCCGACATCGATGCCGTGTCCGCCGAGATTTTCGAACCGTCCGCCGATCGAGGGCACGCAAGTAAATACTCGCAAATCCTGCTGACGCTCGGACGCAAGGGCGACCTCACCTCGAAGGTCCGCGAAAGCCTGGTTTCGATCGGACGGCTGATCTCCTTCGTGACGGTGGACATCGATACCAACAGCCGCTGGAGCAAGGAACAAAAGGCGCAGTTCAAGACCATGCAGCGCGATGTTCAGTCGCTCACCGACCACGCCTCTTATCTGTCGAACAAGATCACCTTTGTGCTCGACGCCATGCTTGGTGTCGTCAACCTCGAGCAGAACAACATCATCAAGCTGTTTTCGGTGATGGCCGTGGTGCTGATGCCGCCGACGCTGATCGCCTCGATCTACGGCATGAATTTCAAGGTCATGCCGGAGCTGGAATGGCAGCACGGTTATACGCTCGCGCTGATCGCGATGCTGTTCGCGGCGATCCTGCCCTACATGTTCTTCAAGTGGAAGCGGTGGCTTTAACGCCAGTCAGCGGAGCACGGCATGAGCGGCGCCTGTATCGTCATGACGACCGTTTCCGGCGAGCAGCAGGCGAAGGCCATCGCGACTGCCGTGATCGAGGCGCGGCTCGCCGCCTGCGCGCAGACCATGCCGATTGCCAGTTGCTACTGGTGGGACGGCAAGGTGGTGGACGACGCCGAGCTCCTGATCTTGTTCAAGACAGCTGCCGACAAATATCCCGCGCTCGAGACTAAAATACTCGAACTCCATCCCTACGACACGCCGGAAATCATTCGTCTTCCGGTGGACGGCGGTTTCGGCAAATATCTTGCGTGGATCGAGAAGGAAACGCGCTGAGCCGTTTATTTTGCGATCTTCGCCATGGCCGTCTTCAGCGATCTTGCACCTTTGCTGTAGTCCGCCCAAGCTTTCGTTTTCCTGAGGAGGGCAGGGACCGTGCGCAGCGTATAGGCCATCGGGTCCAGACCGTGTTTGACCTGCGCCCATGTCAGCGGCATCGACACCGGCGCGAAATCCCGCCCGCGCGGCGATAACGGCGCGACGGCCGTCGCCATCCGGTCGTTGCGCAGATAGTCGAGGAAGATTTTGCCCTTGCGCTGTTTCTTGGCCATGTTGAGCAGGTAAAGTTCGGGCTGGTCGGCGGCCATCTGCTGGCAAATCTTCTGCGCGAACGCCTTGGCGCGCTTCCAGTCGATGCGATCCTTCTTCGCATCCTTCAATGGCGTGACGACATGCAGGCCCTTGCCGCCGGTGGTCTTGCAGAAACTCTCCAGCCCGAGTGCTGTCAGCCGTTCATGCATCTCGCGCGCGGCATCGACCACCGCCGAGAATTCGACGTCCGGCGCGGGATCGAGATCGAACACGAAACGCCCCGGCACATCGGGTTCGTCTTC
>RXJJ01000001.1:132362-194085 GCA_003963145.1 Bradyrhizobiaceae bacterium | reverse complement strand
GATGCAGTTCAAGTCCGCCGATCTGGGCCGCTGCGATCAACCCCTCGATCCGGTCGATCTGCACATAGGGTTTGCGGTCGCCCGACACCGTGACCTGTTCGATCAGGTTCGACATGCCTGCGGAGGCGTGGCGCTGGAAGAATTTTTCGCCGTGGATTCCATCCGGCGCGCGGATGATCGAACACGGCCGCCCCTTGATATGCGGCATCATCCATTCGCCGACACTCTCGAAATAGTGCGCGAGGTCGAGCTTGGTGACGGGCTCTCCGTTGCCGTCGTCGGGCCACAGCGCCTTGTCGGGTTTTGAGATCGCAACGCCAAGCACGGTTGAGTTGGCCGCCGCGGCTGTTTTCACCGCCGTTTTTTTGGCCGCCTTGCGCCGCGGTCTGGTCGCCTTGGCATCCGGTTGCTCGGTGCTCTCTGCGGCGCTCGGTTCATCGACCACGACGTCCTTCGCCGCCTTGTCCTGCCGCAGGCCCTTGAATGCGGCCTGCCGCACCATGTTGTCGCCGGTCCATCCGGCGAATTCGATTTCGGCGACAAGCTCGGGTTTCAGCCAGTGGACGTCGGATGTCTTCTTGGGTGCATTCGCGCCGCCGAACGGGTTGGTGTTCGAGGACGCGGCCTTGAGCGCGGGCATGATTTGCTTCACCACCGACTGGCCATAGCCGGTGCCGACGATGCCGACATAGGCGAGGTGATCACCGCGCGGTACGCCGACCATCAGCGAACGGAATTTGCCGCCGGTGGTTTTCCAGCCGCCGATCACCACTTCATGCCCGGCCCGGCACTTCGCCTTGGTCCAGCTTCCGCTGCGTCCCGAGCGATAGGGCGCAGCGAGGCGCTTGGAGACGATTCCTTCCAGCGACAACCGGCAGGCCGATTTCAGGATTGCGTCGCCGCCGGTCTCGAAGTGTTCGACGTAGCGGATCACGCCTTTGTCGCTCTTGCCGCCGAGCAGTTTTTTCAGCCGCTCCTTGCGCTCCGAAAGCGGCAGGCGGCGCAGGTCCTCATTCTTCTCGAACAGCAGATCGAAGGCGAAGAAGATCAGTTCATTCGTCTTGCCGTCAGACAGCGCGGCCTGCAGCGAAGCGAAACTCGGATGGCCGTTATGGTCGAGCGCGACGATCTCGCCGTCGATAATGCTGTCTGGCAATTTGCCCGCCGCTTTGGCGATCGCCGGGAATTTCGCGGTCCAGTCGAGGCCCTTGCGGGTCCGCAGGACGGCTTCGCCGTTCTCGATCCGCATCTGAACGCGGTAGCCGTCGAACTTGATTTCGTGAACCCATTCCTCGCCGCTCGGCGGACGCGCGACGGATTTGCAGAGCTCGGGTTCGATGAAATCGGGAAGATCCGTCGCCTTGCGCGCAGGTGAGATGCGGCGTGCCACGCGCTTGGTTTTGACCGGTCCGGTCTTGCGCAGTGGGGCTCGCTTCTCCGCCGCTTCGCCCTTGTTGGAATTCCACACCCGGTTCGCCTTTGCGCTGTCCTTGGCGCGGGCGCTGCCACGAGTCATGAAGGGCGTCGGTCCGCGTCCCTTGCCCTGTGCGATTTGCTCCATGGTGCGGCCTGAAGCGACGGACCTGTCTTCGTCCAGAAGCGTATTGGCTTTTCCTTCTTTCGCGTCGTCGTCGCGGTGCTTGATCAGCAGCCAGTTGGTGCGTTTGCCGCCGTAGCGGTCGCCGCGCATCCGCACCAGGACCCATTCGCCATGCATTTTATTGCCCTGAAGCGTGAATTTCAGGTCGCCCTTTTTAAGGCCGCGTTCGGGATCATCCGATGTCCATGTGCCGCGATCCCACAGCATCACTGTGCCGCCGCCATATTGCCCCTTGGGGATCGTGCCCTCGAAGTCTCCATAATCGAGCGGGTGGTCCTCGACCTCGACCGCGAGGCGTTTGTCCGCAGGATCGAGCGATGGCCCGCGTGTCACCGCCCACGATTTGAAAACGCCGTCGAACTCAAGCCGCAGATCGTAATGCAGGCGCGTCGCATCGTGTTTCTGAATGACAAAACGGCGCTGTTTGGCGGCCGCGACTTTCGCGGTGCCGCTCGGCTCGGCGGTCTTGGAAAAATCGCGTTTGGTTCGGTAAAGCGAAAGAAGCTTGTTGGCCACGGACACCTCGCTTCACCAAGAACCCGCCGCTGTGTCTGAAGTTCCTGCGATCCGGCCTATGGCGCCATGATCCTATCAGACATGCTGGCCGCCGTTGATATGGATTTCCGCGCCGTTCACGTAGGACGATGTTTCGGTGCACAGCACGTAAATGATTTTCGCCACCTCGTCGGGCTGGCCAAGACGCTGCATCGGGATCTGCTCCTCGACGATCTTGTCGGTGCCAGGCGACAGGATCGACGTATTGATTTCGCCCGGCGCGATCGCATTGACCCGCACGCCGATGCGCCCGAAATCATGCGCCATCTCCCGCGTCAGGGCCGCGAGCGCCGCTTTCGATGTCGCGTAGGCCGATCCCGCGAACGGATGCACGCGCGAGCCGGCAATCGAGGTGACGTTGACCACCGAGCCTTTCGCGGCTTTCAGTTCGTTGACGAGGCCACGCGCCAGCATGACCGGCGCCATGAAATTCACGCGAAAAACCTTCGCCCATGTGTCGAAATCGGTCTCGATCGTGCCGAGACGCGCGCCGCCTTCGGCCTTGGGCGAGATGGCCGCATTGTTGACCAGCGCGTGCAGTTCACCGTTCTCAAGCCGCGAGCGGATGTCTCCGATGGCGCGCTCGGTGTCGGCGATGTCGGACAGATCGACCTGAATGTGATCCTCGGGCCCCGCGTCCCACGGGCATTGCTCGGGGAAGGGATGCCGTGAGCAGGTGATGACACGCCAGCCTGCGCTGGAGAAACGGATCACCGTCGCGTGGCCGATGCCGCGGCTTGCTCCGGTCAGAAGCAGCGTGCGGCGCGGCATATTGGTGGACACGTTGGAGGTCGGCATGAAGGTTTATCTTTTCTGCGCCATGCGCGTGAAACAACGAAATCAGGGATAGAGTCGCGTCTTGTGCCAGCCCTGGTTTGCGCCGTCACCGTCGCGCGTGAACACAATACGGTCGTGCAGGCGGAAGGGCCGGTCGTGCCAGAACTCGATGGATTGCGGCGCGATGCGCCAGCCGCTCCAGCCCGGCGGACGCGGCACTTCGCCGAGCCCGTATTTCGCGGCGTTGAGCGCGATCGCCTTCTCGAATGCCATCCGGCTTTCGAGCGGTTCGCTCTGCTTGCTGGCCCATGCGCCGATCTGCGACTGCTTCGGGCGGGTGGCGAAATAGGCGTCCGCCTCGTCGTCAGTGACGGGGCTGACAGCGCCGCGCACGCGGACCTGCCGCCGCAGCGACTTCCAGTGAAACAAAAGCGCGGCCCTGGGATTGGCGGCGAGTTCGCGGCCCTTGGCGCTGTTGAGGTGGCTGTAGAACACGAAGCCGTCCTCGTCGAAGCCCTTGAGCAGCACCATGCGCACGTCCGGCAGCCCTTCGGCGTCGACGGTCGCCAGCGCCATGGCGTTGGGGTCGTTCGGTTCCGAGGCCGAGGCCTCCTTCAGCCAGGCGTCAAAAAGGGCAAAAGGCTCGGCACTTTCCGTGAAATCACCGGATGTTAACGGACTTTGGTGTTTGATCGATTCTGGACCGTTCATGTCTGGAGTCACCACAATTGCGCCCGCCCGCGCCAGCCAATCGTCCGCAGCGCCCCCTATATAGGGCATGGCGGAGCGCTGGCCTATCGCCGATCGGCCGTTTCGCGGGTGCCATGCTGGCGGTGGCGGTCGGGACCTCCTGCGGCGGTTGCAGCTTCCAGCTCGGCAACATGTGGAGCAAGAAGGACGACATGGCCGCCGGCGACATCACCGGCTCGATCAGTTCGGCCTACGCCAACACCGATACCAACCTCACCGATAGCGATCTGGCGATGACCCGCAACGCCGCGTCCGACGTCATGACGCGCGGCGGCAAGGACGTCAGCCAGCCATGGGAAAATCCCCAGACCGGCGCGCGCGGCTCGGTGACGCCGCTGGCCTCCAGCTATCAGGCCGCCGACGGGCGCACCTGCCGGGATTTCCTCGCCTCTTACGTTCGCGGCGGCAATGAGGGCTGGCTGCAGGGCGAGGCCTGCAAGTCCGGCGAAGGCTCCTGGGAAATCCGCAACATGAAGCCGTGGAGACGGTCCTAGAGGCCGGCAATCAGGGCGTTAGCGGTTGCGAAATCGCCCGATCCGCCCCAAATAATCGAAAGGACCATCCGGTCCGCGACAATCCGAAGGAGAGACGACGAATGCGCGACCCCTACGAGGTTCTGGGGGTCAAGCGAAGCGCAAGCGCAGCCGAGATCAAAAGCGCCTTTCGCAAGCTGGCCAAGAAGCACCATCCCGACGCCAACAAGAACGACGCGAAAGCGGCGGCGAAGTTTGCCGAGATCAACACGGCGAACGAGATTCTGGGCGACGAGGACAAGCGCAAGCAGTTCGACCGCGGCGAGATCGACGCCGAGGGCAAGCCGCGCTTTCAGGATGCGTTTCAGGGCGGCGGCTCGCCGTTCGGGCGTGGCGCCTCCGGGCGCGCGGGACCCGGCGGCTTCGAATACAGCTTCCGCCAGAGCGGCGGCGACGCGGGCGGCTTCGGCGGCGGCGGTTTCGAGGACATTCTCTCCAGCATGTTCGGCGGGCGCGCCGGCGCGGCCGGCATGGGCGCGGGAATGGGCGGCGCTGGCATGGGCGGCCGCGCGCGTGGCTTCGAATTCGACAGCGGGGTCGGCGTCGATCTCGATGTCGCCGCGACCATGAGCGTGTCGCTGGAGGAGGCCGCAAGGGGCGCCGAGAAGCGCGTGCGGCTGCCGAACGGCAAGGAGCTGAACGTCAAGATCCCGGCCGGTGTCGTCTCCGGCCAGACCATCCGTCTCAAGGGGCAGGGCGACACCGCGCCCGGTCATCCGCCCGGCGATGTGCTGATCACCGTCACCATCGCGCCGCATCATTTCTTCAAGGTCGACGGCAACGATCTGCGCGTCGAATTGCCCATCACGCTCTACGAGGCGGTGCTCGGCGGCAAGGTGAGGGTGCCGACGCTCGGCAACGCGGTCGAACTGTCGATCCCCAAGAACACCTCGAGCGGGCGCACCTTCCGCCTCAAGGGCAAGGGGCTGTCGGCGAAGGGCGCGAGCGGCGACCTGTTCGTCACCGTCCGCATCGTGCTGCCGGACGGCAACGACGCCGAACTCGAGGCGCTGATGGAGAAGTGGCGCACGGCCCATCCCTATAATCCGCGCCACGATCTGGGCTGACCGGCGGGGCTGACCCGGCCCGTTCGCCTGATCCTCCCATGGGTTAACCCTGGCGTGGATTGGAACTCGGAACCGGCCCATTAACTATCGGTATTTCGTGGCATTTTGGCCATTCATGCCTATATTCATGGCATGAGCAAAAGCAACAAGCCGCAAAGCGAACAGCAGATCGCCCGCGCCGAGAAGCAGCGCATCGCCCGCACCGAGGGCGCCAAGGTGATGGCTGAAATCGAGAAGGACGCGGTCGCCGTGCGCAAGAACATGGAGCGCCTGCGCGCGCTTCGGCTTGCCCGCGAGGCTGAAGAGGCGAAGAACGCCCCGCCGCCGCCCGCGCCGAAAAAGAAGAAGGCCGATCCGCGCAGCAAGGCGCAGAAGCTCGCCGAATATCTCGCCACCCAGCGCGCCAGCGGCCACAACACCTGACGCGCACCGGCTTTCACGCATGCGACCTGCCCGCATGCGATTTGCCCGCATGCAAAAAGCCTCACCATTTCTGATGAGGCTCCAGGCGACCGTCCCAGTACATCCGTGGGAGCGGTCTGTGACCGTCAGGACAAAGCGCGCTGCGGTTGGTCGCGTCGCGCTCCGCCGAATACGATCAGATCACCGAAAGATTTTCAGCGCTGCTCTTGCCGCGCATCTTGTCCGCCTTGATCTCGAAAGACACTTTCTGTCCTTCGGCGAGGCCGCCGAGGCCCGCGCGCTCGACCGCGCTGATGTGAACGAACACATCGTTGCCGCCGTCGTCAGGCTGAATGAAGCCAAAACCCTTTTGGCCGTTAAACCACTTCACAGTACCGTTCGTCATTTTCGTTTCTCCAGGCGCGCACGCGCGCATCCTCGCGCAACACGCGCGATCAAATCCAACGCCGGCGATGTCTGTGAAGGTTGCCCGGAGGCGCTCTAAACGAGAGCAATGCAAGTATCGAATATCCGCCCTTGTAGCACGCCGCGCGGCAAAAGCCAATGAATCAATTGTGTTCATCTCGCGGCCGACGCTGTATGTGCGCGCTCGATCCTGATTCAATTGTCAAACAGCCAGTTCGTCATTGCGAGCGGAGCGAAGCAATCCAGACTGCACGGCAGGGCGCGTTGAACCGGATTGCTTCGTCGCTGTCGCTCCTCGCAATGACATCGCTGTTCAACGTCCATTCCAGCCCGTGCGCGATCCGCCCTGTTGTTTGAAAGGCGCGGGCGCGCCCGGACTTCATTTGCATTCCCGCCCTCAATCGAGGGCGCACGGAACGCCGGACGCGCGATGCGTCCGCGGCCTCGCGTGCAAAGTGAAAAAAGCACACGAGCCGTAGTCACCACGAAAGCACCGGATGCGTCCGGCGTTCCGCACGCGATGGGAGTGACGCGTGTCGCGCGCGGGGCCCCCGGCGGCTGATCCGATGCCGCCGCTTGCCGGGCTGTCGCTTACCGCCGCCACGACCACTCTTCTTTCGGAAGAGCCCGGTCGCGGGGCCGGCCCGGCCCTAACTGGCGCGAGGCTATCGCGCCGGGACGATCCACGCCTTCCGCGTCCGCGTGAGACGCCGTCGTCATCCGTCCGCGCTTTTCACGCCCCGGCGTTCGAACGTCTCCTCGCGTCCATCGCATCCCGCCCCGCGTCCGTGACGATCGCGAGCCGCCCCTCTGTGGGACGGGATGAATAGGAATATAAACCTAAATTGATGCTTCGTCAATAACGGAGCGAGAAAAAGCGTTATATTAAGGCTTGAGTCGCCCATATGTTCCTGTTATGTTCCAACTAAACTTGAGAGCTCGCATATGATTGAAAGAATAGATGCGCGAGCGATAGCTAATCTCATCCTGCTTGATGCGTGGGAGCGCAGATTCGTTGTTACAAATCTCAAGCTGCAAAAGCTTCTTTTTTTATGTCACGCCTTTTTGCTGGTTGAGAAAAACAAAGATTTAGTTCGCGGTGACTTCGTAGCGTGGAAGTTTGGACCAGTTCATCAGGACGTCTACGACGCGTTTAAGAAATTTGGTAGCCGTGCGATCAACGAACTTGCTGTCAAATTTAATCCAATCACCGAACAGAAAACTCCGATCTCGCCGGTTGAAGATCAAGATGTTCACGACGTTGTAAACAAAGTTGTCGCGTTTTACGGCTCATGGAGCCCGTCCGAACTTGTCACGCTAACACATGCCGAGGAGGGTCCTTGGGATGTTGTGGTTAAGGCCGCAGACGAAAATGCTAATGTCGGACTAAGAATCGGAAGTAAACTTATTGAACAGCGATTTAAGTATCTCTGGTTTGGTGCCAAACGCGTGCTGACCGACGAGGAACTCAATGAAGACGAACCGCTTGTTGCCTGAAACGGATCTAGCTCGCACGGCTCTTTTGCGAAAGGATGAGCGCCGAATTCAGCTAAGAAGAATCCGAGATTTTGTTCCGACGTTTTCGTGGTCGCCATTCAGGGCTTGTTTGCCTGGAATATTCCAAGCGAGTAAATCACTCTTTGACCTTAGAGATGTCACTTGGGACGACATCGAAGCCGCGATAAAAATGCAATGTAAAAAACATCCAAATTGGATCGAAGGTAACACAGAACTTTCCAAGCTTCTTTTCGAACATGTAACAACGAAAAAACTGAAATCTAAGGAATGGTCTTTTGGTTCTTTGCCAGTAGGTTACGGTGCCGTTGTTAAGTTCTGGCCTGATTTCTATACGGTCGAACAAGATCGTCCCACGGTGATTTATACCGATCCACGCCGGGCGCATGGCCTTACCAAATCAGCTCGACAATTTGTATTTTCTGCTATGCACCATCATATCGCTCGAGCAGATTTCGCAGATGCGCAATTTAAAATCGCGCTCTTTCCCATCGATAAAGAAAACAAAACTCGCGATATTCTTTTATTCGAGCCAAATGAAAGCGATATCGTGGATGTCGAAACTTTGAACAGTGCTATTCAGGAGACATTCCAGATGTGGTTTGAAATTCTTGAAGAGCGAGAAAAGGAAACTCGAAAATCGGCGACGGGTACGGGTGGTTTGTTTGGTTAAATGTTGCGCTGCTAATCTGTTCAATCTTCCCTATTGTCCCCTCACTCCCTGTGCAAATACAGCGGCGTGTTGAGCGTCAGCTGATAGACCGGCTTCGGCGCCCACACCACTTCGAATGACACGCCGAACAGTTTGTTATCGTCATCGTCCATGCGCTGCAGATCGAGCCGCATGATCGGCTGGGTGAAGGATTGCAGGTGCACCTTGTTGAGCAGGCTCGCGCCGTCGAACGACTGCACGCCGAAACGCCCGCTCACCTTCCAGTTGTTCGGCCACTGATAATAGCCGCCGGCGTAACCGATCAGCGACGCGCCGACATTCGCAAGGCGCGTGTCGACCTGGATGTTGGTGTATTTGATGCCGCCGAGAAAGCCGCGCGTCTCGTCCTTGTCGAGCGCGTAATCCATCTCGACGACGGTCGTCGAGGTGGTGGAATCGACGCCGAGCGTGCCGGTGTCGACGCTGCGCGCGAGATAGGACTGCACGGTGACTTTCGGCAGCCAGCCGGTCTGCAGCAGCACGTCGGCCGAAAAGCCCGCGAACACCGCATTGACCGCAACGTCCTGCCAGCCGGTGGCCGCGGTGCTGGTCGTGCTCAGATTGACGCCGGCCATCAGCGTCAGGTGGTCGTTCACGTCCACCGACATCGGCGCCATCACGTTGATGTTGCGGCTGGAGGATGTCGTCAGCTCCGCGATATTGCGGAAGCCGAGAAACAGAGTGTTGCCCGGCACCGTGGCGAAGGATGTGTAGAGATCGAGATAGACGTTCGGCGGCGACGGCCCATCGTCCTCGTCGTCTTCATCCTTGCTGCCGCCGGCAAGGGCTGCGCTCGCGGCAAGGACATGGAATGCCGCGGCCAGCAGGCAAAGCCATGGACCGCCGCGAAATGGAAAACTCCTGCGAAGCGGTTCAATTCGGTGAACGGAAAATTCCATCAGGGCCGCTTGGAATGACGTCGTCGCGTAATATCGTCCCGATGCTAGTGGAAAACAGCGCCGCCGCGAAGCGCGCCGGGGTTCGTCTTGTGCGAAAACCGCAGAAGCGCGGCCACCGTGGCCGAAAAGCCGCGCGCTCGCGCCGCAGGGCTGTGGCGGAACAGCACGGCCTGACTTACGTTCTATCAGCGGAGGGATTTGTCATGCCGACCGAACTTCACGATCTGTCGTCTGCCGGATTATCGAAACACTCGACATCGGCGCTGATCGGCAGCGACCGCGTGCAGGGCACCTCGGTGTTCGACGCCGACGGCGCGAGGATCGGCACCATCGCCTGCGTGATGATCGAGAAGATCAGCGGCCGGGTGTCGTTCGTGGTGATGAATTCCGGCGGCTTTCTCGGCATCGGCGAGACGCATTACCCGCTGCCCTGGCCGGCGCTGAAGTACAATGTCGAACTCGGCGGCTATCAGATCATGATTCCGGTGGACCAGATCAAGGAAGGCCCGACCTACGATCCGGCCGCCGCGTTCGAGCCGGCGCTGACGCCGACGGTGATCGAGTGAGATGGCGGAGAAGGCGGGAAACCCGGGCACAAGATTCGATGTCGTCCCGGCGCAGGCGGGGATCCAGAAAATAACTGACGGAAAAGAACTGAAGAGAGCTTTACTTGAAATGTGAGGGCTGGGTCCCCGCCTGCGCGGGGACGACTGCATAACTGGCGATTGACGCGCGGTATCGCCGTTACAGCTTGCGGGTCGCGGCCTGCGGATCGGCCTGATCGAACACCTGCCGCGCCACCGGCATCAGCTTGTCCTTGTCCGCCGGACCCGTCACCACATAGCCGATGTTGCGGTCCGCCCAGTACAGCGCGCCGTTGCCGCCCTCGCTGGCAAAACGCATCTGCGTGGTTTCGACATTGTCGCGCGAGGCGTAGATCGTGTAGCGCTCGCCGTTCGCCGTCTCGTACATGAAGAACGCGGCGGGGCCGGTGGGGCCGGGCAGCAGGCGGCCGCCGACCAGCTTCAGGCCGGACGAATCCAGTTCGGGCGCGCGGACCTGATAGCCGCAGCGGTTGCTCAGCCATTGCTGCAAATGGGCGCGCTGGTCGGCCGTCACCTCGACCGGATGGCGCACGTCCACGACATAGAGCTTGTGCGCGTCCAGCGCGTCGCCGGTGAAGGTGGCGAAGGTGGTCGGCTGCGCGTTCGCGCCGCGCAGCACGTAGCCCGCGCCGCCGCCGATCAGAAACGCGGCAAGCGTGGCGGCGATCGCCGCATAGGCGACGCGGCGCGGCGGCCGGCTGAGAATGTCGACGTTGAGATGCGCGGGCACGGGTTCGTCGGCGACGCCGTCATATTTGGCGTGCAGCTGATCGCTCATCGTGCGCCATGCGGCGACCTGCGCCGCGGCGTCGGGATGCGTCCTGAGCCAGGCCTCGACCGCGCCGAAGCGATCGGCGGGAAGCTCGCCGTCCACATAGGCGTGGAGTTCGTCTTCGGTGACCGGGATGTTGCTGTCTGTCATCGTCATATCTTCTTTGCCGAATACAACTTCATTTAACGCGGCGCAGCGCGGGGCGCTCGCCTTCGAGAACGGATTTGACCTGCGCGCGGGCCCGCGCAAGCCGTGACATCACCGTGCCGATCGGCACGCCCTGAATTTCCGCGACGTCGCGGTAGCTCAGGCCCTCCAGCACCACCAGCAGCAGCACCGCGCGCTGGTCCTCCGGCAAGGTCGCAAGCGCGCGCGAGATGTCCCGCCCTTCCGCCTCGGTGCCGCTGGCGTCCGGCGTGGTGTCCTGAAACTCCGCCAGCACCGGCTGTCTTGCCAGAGATCGGCGGCGGTTTCTGTTAAGATTTGTCAATATCGTATAGAGCCAGGCGCGCAGGTCGCCGCCCAGAAACAGCCGTTCGGCGCGCAGCGCCCGGACAAGCGTATCCTGCACCAGATCGTCGGCGATATCGGTATCCCGCACCAAGGCCCGCGCATAGCGGCGCAGGGCCGGAATCATGGTTTCGACGTTGTGCTTGAAATCGGTCATCAGCGGCGGTTTATCCCGGATCGGACGGCGCGCAAGGGCGACGATCCCTTGGTAGCCATGTCCTTATAACACCATGAATACGCGCCTATTCCGCCTGCGGCCCCATGGATTGGCGGCGGCGGGCCCGCCTGCGCGCCACTTGTCCTTGAACGGCCAAATCGCCTGTGCCAAGAGGAGCCTCTTTTGGCATGGATATCTGAAACATGGCGGACAATACGGGCCTGATGCGCGGCAAGCGCGGGGTGATTCTGGGCGTGGCCAACAACCGCTCGATCGCCTACGGGATCGCGAAAGCCTGCCGCGAGCAGGGCGCGGAACTGGCCTTCACCTGGCAGGGCGACGCGCTGAAAAAGCGGGTCGAGCCGCTCGCCGCCGAACTTGGCGCGATCACGCTCGGCCATTGCGACGTCACCGATCCTTCGACCATCGACGCGGTGTTCGCGGAAGTGAAGAAGCAGTGGGGCAAAATCGACTTCGTCGTTCATGCCATCGCCTTTGCGGATAAAGACCAGCTCGACGGCCGCTACATCGAGACCACGCAGGACAATTTCACCAATTCGATGCTGATCTCCTGCTACTCGCTGACCGCGATCGCCCAGCGCGCCGAGCATCTGATGACCGAGGGCGGTTCGATCCTGACGCTGACCTATTACGGCGCGGAAAAGTGGATGCCCCATTACAACGTGATGGGCGTGGCGAAAGCGGCGCTGGAGGCCAGCGTGCGCTATCTCGCCGCCGATCTCGGCGAGAAGAACATTCGCGTCAACGCGCTGTCGGCGGGTCCGATCAAGACGCTGGCGGCGTCGGGCATCGGCGATTTCCGCTACATCCTGAAATGGAACGAGTACAACTCGCCGCTGCGGCGGAACGTGTCGCAGGAAGAGGTCGGCAACAGCGCGATGTATCTGCTGTCGGATCTGTCGCGCGGCGTCACCGGCGAGGTGCATCATGTTGACTCCGGCTATCACGTCGTCGGCATGAAGCGTCCCGACGCGCCGGACATCGCGCTCGGCGGGAAGGAATAGACGTCGTCATTGCGAGCGAAGCGAAGCAATCCGGCGCGTGCGCAGAGGGTAAAACTGGATTGCTTCGTCGCTGTCGCTCCTCGCAATGACAACTCATTTGAACTCTGATCGTATTCCCATGCCATCTCCAAAAGTCTATTTCGTTCGCCACGGCCAGACCGAATGGAATGCGGCTGGCCGCTTTCAGGGCACGCAGGACATTCCGCTGAACGAAACCGGCAAGGCCCACGCGCTGCGTTCGGGCGAATTGCTCGCCGGTATTCTGCGCAGCGACGGGCACGATCCGGCCAAAATCCCGTTCGTGTCCTCGCCGCTCGGCCGCACCCGCCACACCATGGAATTGCTGCGCGGCGTGCTGGGCGTGCCGCCGCACGGCTACGAACTCGACGACCGGCTGCGCGAGATCGGCTACGGCCATTGGGAAGGCTCGACGCTGGCGCAGATGGAAGTCTCGCATCCCGATGTGTTCGCGCAGCGCCAGCGCGACAAATGGGGCGTGCCGCCGCCGGGCGGGGAGAGCTACGCCTCGGTCGCGATCCGCATGCGCGACTGGTACGATTCGCTGCTGCAGGACACGGTGGCGGTGTCGCATGGCGGCTCGTGCCGCGCGCTGATGGTGGCGCTCGATGTCGACACCCCTGCCAGCGTGATCGAGCTCTATATCGAGCAGGGCGTGGTTTACGTGTTCGCCGACGGCAAGGTCGAGAAACATAGTTAAGGCCCGCAGTTTATAAGCGGGTCAACATTGCGATTTTCGCGAGAATATGTTGACTGTTTGCATATTCGACGACGAGAAATCCAATGTCCTTCAACACCTTCGGCCACATGTTCCGCGTCACGACCTTTGGCGAGAGCCACGGGGTCGCGCTCGGCTGCGTGGTCGATGGCACGCCGCCGCGCATTCCGCTCGCCGTGGAAGAGATCCAGCGCGATCTCGATCGCCGCCGTCCGGGCCAGTCGCGGTTCACGACGCAGCGTCAGGAGGCCGATCAGGTCAAGATCCTGTCCGGCGTGATGACCAACGACAACGGCGTGCAGGTCACCACCGGCGCGCCGATTGCGCTGGTGATCGAGAATACCGATCAGCGCTCGAAGGATTATTCGGACATCAAGGACAAGTTTCGTCCCGGCCACGCCGACTACACCTATGAGGCCAAATACGGCATCCGCGATTATCGCGGCGGCGGGCGCTCAAGCGCGCGCGAAACGGCGGCGCGTGTCGCGGCCGGTGCCATCGCGCGCAAGATCGTGCCCGACATGAAGGTGCGCGGCGCGCTGGTGCAGATGGGGCCGCACAAGATCGACCGCGCCAATTGGGACTGGGACGAGGTCGCGCGCAATCCGTTCTTCTGTCCGGACAGAGCGAAGGCCGCGTTCTTCGAGGAGTATCTCGACGACATCCGCAAGAAGGGGTCGTCCATCGGCGCGGTGGTCGAGGTGGTGGCCGAAGGCGTGCCGCCCGGCCTCGGCGCGCCGATCTACGGCAAGCTCGACGCCGATCTGGCTGCTGCGATGATGAGCATCAACGCCGTGAAGGGTGTCGAGATCGGCGCCGGTTTCGGCGCGGCCGAACTGCATGGCGAGGACAATGCCGACGAGATGAGAATGAGCAACAACGGTCCGGTGTTCCTGTCGAACCATGCCGGCGGCATCCTTGGCGGCATTTCGACCGGACAGGCGGTGGTGGTGCGTTTTGCGGTGAAACCGACCTCGTCCATTCTGACCCCGCGCCGGACCATCGACCGTTCCGGCGCCGAGACGGACATTCTCACCAAAGGCCGCCACGATCCCTGTGTCGGCATCCGCGCGGTTCCCGTTGGGGAGGCGATGATGGCTTGTGTGCTGGCCGATCATCTGCTCCGGCACCGCGGACAGGCCGGCTGATGCGCCAGATGAATAGTTGAGTGCCTGTATTGACGGCTTGTTAACGCCATCGCGGAGAACAGGCTGTCTCCTGAATTGAATTGACGACGGGTTAGCCAAACGGAGGCAGGGTCGAGGCGGTTGAAAACCGGTCTTGTCCATGCTGCTCCGCCCGCTCCGATCCGCTCTGATGCGTTCCAGCCGGACCTTTATCTGGTCGGCGACAGCCTTCGCGCTGCTTTTGCTTTTGAGCTTCTTCGTGGCCATCGGCTACAACCAGTATCGTAACACTCTCGAATTGCATGAGCAGTCGGCTGCCAACATCGCGGCGCTGATCGGGCAGGATGTCGCGCGCACTATCGAGCTTTACGACCTTTCGATCCAGTCCGTGGTCGAAGGCGTCGTCGATCCCGACATCATGTATCAGGAGCCAGGGCTGCGGCAGAAAATCCTGTTCGACAGATCCGCCACCGCGCCGGGCATGGGTGCCATCGTCGCCTTCGATCAAAAGGGCGACCTTTTCATGGATTCGCGGTCGGAGCATCCGCGTCAGGGTAATTTTTCGGATCGCGAGTATTTCCAGTATCAGCGCGATGCGAAATTCGATCCGGGTCTCTACATCAGCAAGCCTTTCGAGGCCCGGCTGCATGAAGGCGATCCAATGATTTCGCTGAGCCGGCGCATTCGCAAGGCGGATGGAAGCTTCGGCGGCATCGTCTCCGGAACAATCCGACTCGATTATTTCGAATCCCTGTTCGCCAAGGTTTCGCTCGGAAAATCGGATTCACTTGCCCTGCTGCGCGATGACGGCACCCTGATCGCCCATAATTCGGTTATCAAGGCAGCTCTGGGCTCTGACTGGAAAATTGCGCAGGTATTCCGGCATCTCTCGGGCCGCATGAGAGGAACGTTCATCAGCGATCAGTCGATGGATCGCGTCTCGCGGCTTTATGCATTTCAGCGTCTGCCCGGATTGCCGTTGCTGGTGGTGGTGGGAATTGCCACCCACCAAATCTTCGAGGACTGGTGGACCAAGATGATCGTGCTGGGTACGATCTTCGCGATCATGGCAGTCAGCGTTCTGGTTCTGATGCGGCTCTTGGAATCCGAATTGCGCCGCCGCGCTGCCGCCGAAGCCGCCGCCGAGGAGCTGGCGCGCACCGACAGCCTGACCGGACTCGCCAACCGCCGCTGGTTCGACGAGGAAATGGCACGCAAATGGGCGCGTACGTCCCGCGAGGGGGCGCCGATGTCGCTCCTGATGATCGACGTCGATCATTTCAAGCCTTTCAACGACACCTATGGCCATCAGGTCGGTGACGAGGCGCTCACGGCTGTTGCAGGTGCGATCGGGGATCTAGTGCGCCGGCCGGACGATCTGGTCGCGCGTTACGGCGGCGAGGAATTCGTTGTCCTGTTGCCGGACACCGATGAGGCCGGGGCGGGCCAGGTAGCTGCCGCGATCGGCGCCGCGATCCGCCGTTTGCGGATCACGCACGGCGCCAGCGCCTATCGGATCGTTACTGTCAGTATCGGTAGCGCAACCGCCATGCCGGGCACGGGTATGACGCGATCGGGTCTGATCCGCTGCGCCGATACGGCGCTCTATCGGGCCAAGGACGAAGGCCGCAACAGGGTCTGCGTCCATAACGAGACATCCGCCGATTTCGGTTTTCGCATCAGCAGGGCTGGTTGACGCATTTTGTCACGGCCGCGGGGTGGCGAGTCGGGTTGCATCCGCGTAAAAGCCGATTGCCTGCCTCATATTCAAGATCAAATCCAAGATCCGACATATGGCGATCTCCGGTCTTAATCTCGAAGCCCCGCAACGGCTGCGAGCCTTTATCAGGGCGCGCGAATCCAGCCTGATCGTTGTCGCTGCCGGCGTTGGCGCGATGTCGGGTCTGTTCGTGGCGGCGATGGGCGCGGCGGTTGAGCTGTTGCATGTCGCCTTTTTTGCCATTCCGGCCGGCACGCGCCTGTCCGCCCAGAGCAGTATCGATCCGCTGCGCGCCATTGTCGTGCCGCTGCTCGGCGGTCTGGTTCTCGGCATTGCGTTTCTGCTGTTGCAGCGATGGCGGCCGGGACGCGAGATCGACCCGATCGAAGCCAACGCCCTTCATGGCGGATACATGTCGTTTCGCGGCAGCGTCATCGTCACGCTGCAGACGATATGGTCCAGCGGGGTGGGCGGCTCCGTGGGCCTCGAGGCGGGCTACACCCAGATCTCCAGCGGCGCGGCATCCTCGATCGGCCGGGCGTTTCATCTGCGCCGGACCGATCAGCGTGTCATGGTGGGATGCGGCGCGGCAGCGGCCATCGCGGGCGCGTTCAGCGCACCGCTGGCCGGCGCCTTCTATGCCTTCGAACTCGTTCTCGGCGGTTACACGCCCGCCACTCTCGCGCCGATCGGCGTCGCGGCCGTGACCGGCTATGCGACCAGCCAGGCGCTTTCGCCGCTGTCGCTGGGTGTCGTGGTCAAACCGGTGGGCGAAGTGGCCGGGCAGGACCTTGTCATCGCAGCCGTGCTCGGACTTGCCGCGGGCCTTGTGGGCATCGCGATCATGCGCGGCGTGGCCCTGTGCGACACGCTGCTGGCGAAAACGCGGCTATGGCCGCCTCTGCGTCCGGCGCTGGGCGGTCTCGCGGTCGGCGTCATGGCGCTGGCGACACCGCACATTCTGGCGTCCGGGCACGGCGCGCTGCAGATCAGCGGCCTGGTGGCAATGCCCCTGAACCTGGTGGCTCTGGTGTTCGTGCTGAAGGCGCTCGCCTCGATCGTATCACTCGGATCGGGGTTCAGAGGCGGCCTGTTTTTCGCGTCCCTGCTGCTCGGTTCGCTCGGCGGCCATCTGTTTGCCGCGGGCTGCGCGGCGCTCATGCCCTCCCTCGATCTCGATCCGAACGTCTATGCCGTGATGGGGATGGGGGCGCTCTCAGCGTCGATTATCGGCGGTCCGATGACGATGTCGTTCCTCGCTCTCGAGGCGACCGGAAACTTCTGGCTGACCACGGCGGTGCTGATCGCGGTCATCGTCTCGATCCAGGTGACGCGGGAGCTGTTCGGCTATTCCTTCGCGACCTGGCGGTTTCATTTGCGCGGCGAAACCATTCGCAGCGCGGCCGATGTCGGCTGGATACGCGATCTGACGGTACGCAGGATGATGCGGACCGATGTTGCGGTCGTGGACGCCGGCATGCCGCTCGAGGCGTTCCGCGGCTCCTACCCGCTCGGCTCCATGACGCAGGTGGTCGCGGTGGATTCGGGCGGGAAATATGCCGGCATCGTATTTGTCGCCGAGGCACACGGCATAAAGGACGGTACGGAAGACGGCGCGGGCGGCAGCCTGCGCGAGATTCTGCATTATTGCGGTGCGGTGCTGACGCCGGAGATGGACGTCAAGCAGGCGGTCGCGGCCTTCGACGCGGCCGAGGCGGAGTCCCTGGCCGTGGTCGATACGGCGGAACGGGCGCAGGTTATCGGCATTCTGACAGAAGCGCATGCGCTGCGGCGTTATGCCGAGGAGTCCGAGAAGAGCCGGCTCGCCATTCTGGGCGAGAGCTGAGCGGAGCCTGTTTCGTCCGAAGTAAACACGGGAAGTAAGCATGGGGCGATATGCTTTATTCCCCTGCGGGCGATCACGAGCGCTCGATTCCTGAAAATTATTTTTACTCCATATTCGGAAAGAAAACGCCGGGGACACATTACATGTACACGGGGTTGAGCGGAGTGGAGTGAAAGAGATGTTCAGGAAATGGATGGTTGGCGCTGCGGCGCTTGCAATGGCATTTACCTTCTCGGCTGACGGCGCCTTGGCGCGCGGCGGCGGAGGAGGCCATGGTGGCGGAGGCGGCGGCTTTCACGGCGGCGGCGGTTTTCATGGTGGCGGCTTTGGCGGCGGCTTCCATGGTTTCGCCGGCGGCGGCGGTGGAATGCGCAGTTTCGCATCGGTCAATCGCGGCGGGGTCGTGAACGGAAATTCCTTCCGCAGCGCGGCGGTGGGAACGAACGCTGTGCGCAATGGCCAGTGGGCGCATAACGGCAACTGGAATAACGGGCACTGGCATGGTCATCACCATCATGGATGGTACGGACCGGCCTTCGCTCTGGGTATCGGCGCGGGATACGGCTACGGCTATTACGACGATTATCCCTACGACGACGCCTATTATTACGGCGACGATTATTACGGCAATTATGCCTACAACGATCCAAGCTGCATCCAGCTGCAGCGCGTGCATACCCGGCGCGGCTGGCGGACCTATCAGGTCAACGTCTGCAACTGATGTTGCCCCTGATCGAAACAAACCGGCGGCCCTTCGGCCGCCGGTTTCTTTTTCAATGGAAGAGGTGCGGGGTGAAAATCACGCGGCCCGGATGGCCGCGATGAACTTTTGCACTTCGAGTTCGAGATGGCTGCTTTCCTTCGCCAGCGATTGCGCGGCGGAGAACACCTGCGAGGAGGCCGCGCCGGTCTCGCTGTTGCCGCGATTGACGTCGTCGATGTTGATCGCGACCTGGGCGCTGAGCTCCGCGGCCTGACGGACGTTGCGCGCGATCTCCTGCGTCGCCGCGCCCTGTTCCTCGACCGCGGCCGCGATGGCGGCGGAGATTTCCGACATCAGGTCGATGGTGGTGGAGATTTCCTTGATCGTCGCCACCGAATCGTCGGTGGCCGCCTGCATGCCGGCGATCTGCGCGCCGATCTCGTCGGTGGCTTTCGCGGTCTGCGAGGCCAGCGCCTTCACCTCGGATGCGACGACGGCGAAGCCACGGCCGGCTTCGCCGGCACGCGCGGCCTCGATCGTGGCGTTGAGCGCGAGCAGGTTGGTCTGCTCGGCGATCGCGGTAATCAGCTTCACCACGTCGCCGATCCGCGCTGCGGCCCGCGAGAGTTCGCTGATGCTGGTGTTGGTCTTTTCGGCCTGCTCGACGGCGCGGCGGGCGACCTTGCTGGATTCGAGAACCTGGCGGCCGATCTCGTCGACCGACGCGGTGATTTCCTCGGTCGCCGCGGCGGTGGACTGGATGCTGTCCGAAACGCTGCGCGAGGTCCCCGCAGCGGTGTCCGACAATATCCGCGTGGTGTCGGCGGCGCTGGTCATGGTGCTGGCCGAGGATTCCATCTCGGTGGAGGCCGAGGCCAGCGAACTGACGAGCTCCCCGATCATCGCCTCGAACTTGCCGGTAATGGTGGCCAGCGTCTCGGCGCGCCGCATCTTCGCCGATGCGTCCTGCCCGGCGGCAATGTCGGCGGCCTTCTTGGCGATCATCGCTTCCTTGAACACCTGAAGTGCTGTGGCGATGCGCCCGATCTCGGTCTTTTGGCTGGCGTCCGGCACGCTGGCGGAAAGGTTGCCGTCGGCCAGCTGGCGCATCGGGGTCACGACGGAGGCAATGCCGTGGGAAATGTCGCGCACGATCAGAACGGCGGCGACAAGACCGAGCGCGATCATGAACAGCAGCAGCGCGGTCACGAACATCGTGCCGGACTGATAATCCTCGGTGGCCTTGCGCCCGGCCTCGGCCGCGCCCTTGTCGTTCAGATCGACCATCTTCTTGAGCACGGCATCCATTTCTCGCCCGACCGGAACCGCGCGGTCGGCATTGGCGGCGCGTGCGGCCATGGTGTTGTAGACATGCGCGGCGGCGATCACGTCCTTCGCGGCGCCGAGAAATTTCGTCCAGCTCGCATCGAGGCCTTTATACAGGGCGTCTTCCTCGGGCGTGCGGATCAACGGCGCATAGGCCTTGGCGGCGGCGGCGTAGTCGGCGGCGCGGGCGTCCAGATTTTTCTGGATGTCGGCCATGAAGGCTTCGTCCGGTTCGGTCAGATAATCGCGCAGCACCGCCCGGTAGCGCGCGGATTGCACGCGCAGTTCGCTGAGCAGGCGGATGCTGGGCAGCCAGTTGCTCTGGATCTCCTGTGCGGAGGCATTGATGGCGCGCATCTCGATAATGGCAAAAGCACCCATCGATGCCATAGCGACCAGCATGATGGAGACAAGAGCGATCAGTTTGGTGCTGATGGAGAGCCTGGAGAGCATATTGATAATCCCCGGACGGCCGTTCAGGCCGGAATGGACGCAAATCCGTGCCGGCCGAACGCGCGTTCGGCCGTGGCCGGCTCGGTGATGAGTGGCAATTTCCAGTCGGGTGCCGATGTGAAGGAGAGAGGGCAACCGCGTTCAAATCCTAGGCATTTTGGGTGAAATGTTGGTTAAATTTTACCTTCGCAGCTGCGTCCGGCCTGATTTGTCCGTCATTGCGTGAAACAATCCCGCGCATGTCCCGGATAGGCCGGACCGCAGGCCGCCGGGATCGCGGAGTGTCCATGCGTCGCTGGGTTCTGACCGGACTGGTGCTGATTGCGTCTTTGGGCGCAGCTGCCGGTCTGCACACGGCCCATCTGGTTGCCGCTCCGGCGTTTCATGCCGGGGTTCAGAAGGACGATGCTGGCCAAGTGGATGTCGAACTCGTTCTGGCGGTCGATGTCTCCTATTCGATGGATCTCGACGAACTCGCCGTTCAGCGCGAGGGTTACGCGCAGGCCCTGACCTCGCGCGAATTCCTGCAGGCGCTCAAGACCGGGCCCAGCGGCAAGGTCGCGATGACCTATTTCGAATGGGCGGCCTCGAGCGACCAGAAGATCATCATCCCCTGGCGGGTGATCGACGGGCCGGAATCCGCCGATGCCGTGGCGGCGGAAATTCTCAAGACCCCGCTTCGCCGCGCCTCGCGCACCTCGATTTCGGGCGCGATCGAATTCGCCATGCCGCTGTTCGAGCAGAATGCTTTTCACGGCCTGCGGCGCGTGATCGACATTTCGGGCGACGGGCCGAACAATAACGGCGCGCCAGTGACCGAGGCGCGCGATGCAGCGCTGGCGAAGGGCGTTGTCATCAACGGGCTGCCGATCATGGTCAAGGAGATCAATCTTGCCACCATGGATATCGAGAACCTCGATTATTATTACGAGGACTGCGTGGTCGGAGGACCGGGGTCGTTCGTGGTGCCGATCAAGGACCGCGAGAAATTCAAGGAGGCGATCCGCACCAAGCTGGTGATGGAAGTGGCGGGACGGACGCCGGAGCCTTCACCCGGTTCGCGCATCATCCCGGTCTCCGCCTCCGAGCCGCGGATTCCCTGCGATATCGGCGAGCAGATGTGGCGCGAGCGGTTTGGACGGTGAGATGCGCCTCTCGAGCGGATCGCTCAGCGCCTGAATTCCGCCACCAGCTCCACATGTGGGGTATGGCGGAACTGGTCCACCGGTGTAACTTCGCCGATTTTGAATCCGCCGTCGATCAGAATGCGGGCATCGCGGGCGAATGTCACCGGATTGCATGAGATCGCGACCGCGCGCGCGATCTTGCTCGCGGCAAGCTGTTCCGATTGCGCCTGCGCGCCCTGACGCGGCGGATCGAACACCACGCAATCGTAATCGCGCAGTTCCTGCGCCACGAGAGGCCGGCGGAACAGGTCGCGTGCCTGCGCTGCGAGCGGTTTCAGGCCTTGCGTCTGCTTCACGGCATGGGTCAGCGACAGGATCGCGGGTGCGTCGCTGTCGAAGGCCGAAACGCGGAATTTCTCCGCGAGCCGGAGCGCGAACGGCCCGAAGCCGCAAAACAAATCGGCCGTATGCTTCACACCCTTGCAGCGCGCGAGCACCTGCGCGGCCAGTGTTTCCTCGCCGGCGGCCGTCGGCTGCATGAAGGAGCCGGGCGGCAGCGTCACTTGCGCCTTTCCGGTCTGGACCACCGGCGGCGCACGCATGATGACGAGTTCTCCGTGCCGCGTCAGCCGCGCCAGATTGTGTTTGTCCGCAAGTCCGGAGAGTTTCGAGAGCAGCTTACTGTCGAGAGGTCCCGAGCCGCGCACGTCGATATCGAGGCCGTTGTCGGCAGCCGTCACCTGAATGTCGAGCGGCTTGCTCATCGAGGCAAGCGCCTCGGCGATGTCGTTTGCCGCCAAGATCGCGCCATGCAGTTTCGGATCGAGGATCGGGCAATGGTCGATGGCGATGATTTCGTGGCGCCCGGCGGCGGCGAATCCGACCCGCAGCACGCCCTGCTGGCTGACGCGCGCATGAAAGACAGCGCGTCGCCGCCCGGTGCCATGGGCGTCGATCAGGTCACCGACGTCGCAGGCGATGCCGTGCTGCGCGAGAAGATCGACGACGATCTGCCGTTTCCATGCGCGATAGGCATTCGCGCGCCAATGCTGGATCGCGCAGCCGCCGCATGTGCCGAAATGCGGACAGAACGGAGCGATCCGCTCCGCGCTTGGCGTCACGATTTGCGTAAGCGCACGGCGGTCGGGATGACCGGGAGAGGACTGTACCTCCACAGTCTCGCCGCCGAGCGCATAGGGAACGTAGATGTTCGCGCCGCCTTCCGTGGCGACGCCATCTCCGAAATGGCCGACATGATCGATGGTGAGGCGTTCGGTCATTCTATCGTTGGTTTTAGTGGCCGATATCAAAGATGTCATTGCGAGGAGGCAAAGCCGACGAAGCAATCCAGAGCACTATATTTTTCCGCAGGGTGCCGGAAGAGGCTGGATTGCTTTGCTGCGCTCGCAATGACGATGCAATGAAAAACTCCGTTCTACCCACGCCTTGCCCCGAGAAAGAATTCGCGATTGCCGTCGCCGCCCATGATCGCGGAGGGGAAAATCTCGATATCGCGGCAGCCGAGCTTTTCCGCGAATGCCTTGATGTCGTCGCACACCGCGCGATGCACGGCTTCGTTCCTGATGATGCCCTTTTTTGAATGCGCGCGATCGGCCTCGAATTGCGGCTTGATCAGCGCCAGCAGCGACATTGGCGCGGCGGCGAGCGGCAGCACGGCCGGCAGCACGAGCTTCAGTGAAATAAAGCTGACGTCGATCACCACGACATCCGGCCGCACATCCAGCCGTTTGCCGGCGAGGGTGCGGATGTCGGTATTTTCCATCGACACGATTTTCGGATGGCCGTGCAGGCTCGGATGGAGCTGTGCGCTGCCGACATCGATGGCGTAAACCAGCGCCGCGCCATTGGCGAGCAGCACCTCGGTGAAACCGCCGGTCGAGGAGCCGACATCGACGCAGACATGATCCTCGATTTCGATGGGGTAATGCTCCAGCGCCGCCGCCAGCTTCACGCCGCCGCGCGAGACCCAGGGATGCGCGGGTTCGGCCTCGATCACAGTGTCGGACGATAAAAGGGCCGAAGCCTTTGTCACCGGCACGCCGTCGGCGAGGACATGTCCCGCCTCGATGGCGGCCTGCGCGCGGGCGCGGCTTTCAAACAGCCCGCGTTCGACCAGCAGCAGGTCGGCGCGCTGGCGCGGGGTCATCGCGCATGGCCCTTCATGGTATTCAGCATCCGCAAACAGTCTTCGAACGATGTCAGATCATGCCACAGATCGGCGGGCGCTTCACGCGGCACGATCAGGGGGCCGCCATGGTCCTCCAGCGCGTGAACGATCATCAGATTGTCGGCGTGCCTGAAATCCTCGACGGCCAGCCCGTCAAGGTCGAACGACGCTGTATCGGGCGACGTGAGGTTCAGTTTGCGGACACGATCGGCGTAGATCTCGGGATCGTTGGAATAGCCAAGGCACAGTTTGCCGCGTCCGGCCATGTAGCCCAGTTCGTAAACGGTGCCGGCATCGGCGCTCGGTCCGCGAAACGGCGTCAGATTGGCGACGACGGCATCCGCGCTGTCCATCATGGCCTGATTGGCGCGAAAGATGTCAAGTGAAGCGTCCGGCGCTGCGATATCGATACCGCTGTCGAGCGGATATAGCCCCACATGGCCGTAATTGGCGCAAAGCGCTGTCTTGCGGCGGCCCATCGCGACGGCGTCGGGGAGGAAAACGTCGGGACCGGCGAGATAGATGCGCATGTGTCCGGCTCCCGGGCGGCGATCGCCGTCAACGCCTCCCGGCCGAAGTCATGCCGTCCTGACCGTCTCGGCCTTCACGTCCTTGCCGAGCGCCTCGAACACCTTGGCGACGATACCCTTGGCGTCGAGGCCCGCCTGCGCGTACATCGCGTCAGGCTTGTCCTGATCGATGAAAGTGTCCGGCAGCACCATTGAGCGGACCCGAAGGCCCTTGTCGAGCACGCCGTGATCCGCCAGCGTCTGCATGACGTGGGTGCCGAAACCGCCGATCGAGCCTTCCTCGACCGTAATAAGCACTTCGTGGTTGGCGGCGAGCTTCATCACCAGATCGACGTCGAGCGGCTTCATGAAGCGCGCATCGGCCACCGTGGTGGACAGGCCGTGACTTTCAAGTTCTTCCGCGGCCTTGAGGCATTCGCCAAGCCTTGTGCCGAACGACAGCAGCGCGACTTTCGACTTCCCGGTCGCCTCGCGCAGCACGCGGCCCTTGCCGATCTCGAGCGGGATTCCGACATCGGGCAGTTCGACGCCAAGGCCCTCGCCGCGCGGATAGCGCAGCGCGCTCGGCGCGTTGTTGATCGCGACCTGGGTGGCGACCATGTGGACGAGATCGGCCTCGTCGCCCGCCGCCATGATGATGAAATTCGGCAGACAGCCGAGATAGGCGTTGTCGAATGCGCCGGCATGGGTCGGACCGTCGGCGCCGACAAGACCCGCGCGGTCGATCGCAAAGCGCACCGGCAGATTCTGGATCGCGACGTCATGAACGACCTGATCGTAGCCGCGCTGCAGGAAGGTGGAATAAAGCGCGCAGAACGGCTTGAAGCCTTCGGTCGCGAGCCCGGCCGCGAAGGTCACTGCGTGCTGTTCAGCGATGCCGACATCGAAGGTGCGCTTGGGGAACGATTTTTCGAAAATATCGACGCCGGTGCCGCCCGGCATCGCCGCCGTGATCGCGACGATCTTGTCGTCCTTCTGGGCTTCCTTCACAAGGCTCTGGCCGAACACCGCCGTGTAGGACGGCGCGTTCGACTTCGCCTTCATCTGTTTGCCGGTGGCGACGTCGAACTTCACCACGCCATGATACTTGTCGTCGGACTCTTCGGCCGGGGCGTAGCCCTTGCCCTTCTTGGTGACAATGTGAACCAGAATCGGGCCGTGCTCGGCGTCACGCACGTTCGTCAGCACCGGCAGCAGATGATCGAGGTTGTGACCGTCGATCGGGCCGACATAAAAGAAGCCGAGTTCCTCGAACAGCGTGCCGCCGGTGACCATGCCGCGCGCATATTCCTCGGCGCGCAGCGCGCGCTCCTCGAAGAATTTCGGCAGATGATGGGCGAGGTGCTTGAGCGCTTCGCGCGCGGAGGTATAGGTGCGTCCCGAAAGAAGACGCGCGAGATACGCCGACATCGCGCCGACCGGCGGCGCAATCGACATGTCGTTGTCGTTGAGAATGACGATCAGGCGCGAGTTCAGCGAGCCGGCGTTGTTCATCGCCTCATAGGCCATGCCGGCGGACATCGAGCCGTCGCCGATCACGGCGATGACATTGTTGTTGCCGCCCTTGAGATCGCGGGCCACGGCCATGCCGAGACCGGCTGAAATCGAGGTCGAGGAATGCGCGGTGCCGAACGGATCGTATTCGCTCTCAGTGCGCTTGGTGAATCCGGACAGGCCCCCGCCCATGCGAAGCGTGCGAATGCGGTCGCGCCGCCCGGTCAAAATCTTGTGCGGATAGGCCTGATGGCCGACGTCCCAGATGATGCGGTCGGCGGGGGTGTTGAACACGTAGTGCAGTGCGGTGGTCAGTTCGACCACGCCGAGGCCTGCGCCGAGATGGCCGCCCGTAACGGACACCGCATCGATCAGTTCGCGCCGCAGTTCGTCCGCGACCTGCGGCAGCTGCTCCGGCTTGAGCAGGCGCAATTTGTCGGGCGTATCGATGGTATCGAGCAGGGGCGTATTGCTGGCTGAGGACACGTCAATAACCTGTTTGAAATGCGAAAAAGCCCGGTTGCCCGGAAAGGGGCCGCCAGAGCGTCCCGTGGCTTATACCAATTCCAAAGTCGTGCCAATGTAATAAGCAGCGGCCGCCGGGGCGGTTCCCGAAAAGGGCGGTTTTGCGGCGATCCGCGATCCGGCCCGCAGGCCGGATGAACGGCCTTTACTGTACGTCGAGCGGCTCGGTGCCGGTCGGCTGGCCGGACGCATCAATCGCGATCTTGTCCACCCGGACCTCGGCCTGGCGCAGCAATTCCTCGCATCGACGCTTCAGGCTTTCGCCGCGTTCATAAATCGCAACCGATTCCTCGAGCGGCACCTTACCGTCCTCGAGGCGCTTGACGATCAATTCCAATTCCTCGATCGCGCGTTCGAAGCTCAGCTTCTTGACGTCGGCATGTGCGGTGTCGGCCATGGTTGAATTCCTGAAGCTGCCGGGATCGTAAAATCTAAGACCGATATGCGGGCGCAAATGTGGCGGGCCCGACGGGCCGCTTTTGATATCTCGCTTTGATATCTCAATGTCCCATCAGCGCGGAGACGTGCTCGATCAGCGAATCGTGCAGGCCCTGCAAATCGTAGCCGCCTTCGAGCACGGAGACGATACGCCCGTTCGCCGACTCGTCGGCGACATCCATCAGCTTGCGCGTCACCCAGCCGAAATCCTTTTCGTCGAGCTTGATGTTGGCGAGGGGATCGCGCCAGTGCGCATCGAAGCCGGCAGAAATGATGACGAGCTCGGGCGCGAATTTTTTCAGCTGCGGCAGGATCAGGCCTTCGAACGCCTGACGGAATTTCGGTCCGCCATCGCCGGGCGCGAGCGGAGCATTGACGATGGTGTCGTGCTCGCCGCGCTCCTGGGTCGCGCCGGTGCCGGGAAACAGCGGCATCTGGTGCGTCGAGGTATACATCACATTCGGATCGGCCCAGAAAATATCCTGCGAGCCGTTGCCATGATGCACGTCGAAATCCACCACCGCGACGCGGCCGATGCCGTGCTTCTTCTGCGCGTAACGCGCGGCGATGGCCGCCTGATTGAAAATGCAGAAGCCCATCGCGCGGCTGATTTCGGCGTGATGTCCGCACGGGCGGGTGCCGACGAAAACATTCTGCGCCTTGCCGCTGACCACCGCATCGACGCCGGCGTTGGCGCCGCCGACGCCGCGCATCGCCGCTTCCCATGTGCCGGGCGACATCATGGTGTCGCCGTCGATATAAACGATGCCTTCTTTCGGCGCCATGTCGCGGATCTCATCGACATAAGCCTGGCTGTGGCACAGTTCGACGGTTTCGATGTCGCCCAGCGGCGCTTCCTCGCGCACCAGCGGCTTGAACGTGTCGAGGCTGAACGCCTTTTCCATCGCGCGGATGCGGTCGGGCCGTTCGGGATGACCTTCCGATGTTTTGTGATTGAGCGACGAGGCGGTGTGGGTCAGCAGAAGTGTCGACATGACAGCTAAAATTCCTTTTGGCGTGACGGGCGTGGTCAACGCTTCTTGCGCGAGAAAAAAGCCCTGAACGCGGCGACCGCCTCGGGCGATGTCATGCGCTCTCCGAAGATGTGGCTTTCCTGATCGATCCGCCGGACCAGCTCGTCGGCCGGGGGCCTGAGCAACTTGCGCGACAGCGCCACCGCTTCGGCGGGCAACGCGCAAATGTCCCGCGCCGCCTTTCGGGCCTCGACCTCGGTATGACCCGGCGGGACGACCTCGTTGACGAAGCCGGCGATCTGCGCTTCTTCGGCGGTGACCGGACGGCCCATCACCAGCATCGAGAACGCGCGCTGATAGCCCATGCTATGCGGCACCAGAAGGCTGGACGCGCCTTCGGGCACAAGACCGAGATGAATGAACGGCGTGGAGAAGGTCGCGGTCGTGGACGCCAGCACATAGTCGCAGTGAAACACCATGGTCGCGCCGATGCCGACGGCGGGACCGTCGATCGCGGCGACGATCGGCTTGGCATTGTGGACCAGCGAATGCAGGAATTTGACGCCGTTGAGCGGGCGCGAACCGAGGCCCTCGCTCGCCTTTATAAAGTCGTCGAGATCGTTGCCGGCCGTGAACACGCCCGAACCGCCTGTAATCACGATGCAGCGGACTGCCGGATTATACTGCGCGGTGTCGATGGCGTTGGTGATCGCCGTGTACATTTCCTGGGTGATGGCGTTTTTCTTTTCCGGCCGCCGCAGCGTGATGACACGCGTTGCGTCTTCGTCCGTGACAATGACGTGGCCGCTCATGATGGGGTCCGCATGTTCAGTTCCGGGCCTTGCTTTTTGTTGGCGGTAATCGATCTATGTGGCAATTCGTTCCCGTCCATCTTACATGAACCGGAGCGGCGCCAATATCGGGCTGGCCTTTAAAAACCGATATTTACCCTCAGCTTGTGGGAAAATCCGATGTTGCAATTGACCGGCATCCACCATCTGACCGCGATTTCGGCCCATGCGAAGGCCAACCTCGCATTTTATACCGGTACGCTCGGCATGCGGCTGGTGAAAAAGACCGTCAACCAGGATGACGTGTCCGCCTATCATCTGTTTTACGCCGACGGCAAGGGCAGCCCCGGCACCGATCTGACCTTTTTCGACTGGCCGGCGGCGCGAGAGCATCGCGGCACCCGTGCGGTGTCGCGCACCGGATTGCGCGTCAACGGCGAAAAGGCGATCGGATTCTGGCGCGATCGGCTCGTCCAGCTCGGCGTCCATACCGGCAGCGCCACGGAGGTCGATGGCCGGCTGACATTGCCTTTCGAGGACAATGAGGGCCAGCGGCTGGTGCTGGTGGATGACGGCGGGATCGGTTCGTCCCACCCCTGGGAGAAAAGTCCCGTTCCGGCGGACTACCAGATCAGGGGACTCGGTCCCATCGTGCTGAACGTGCCCGATCTGGCGCGCACCGAGCGCGTGCTGCTCGATGTCATGAACATGCGGCGGGTGCGCGATTACGCCTCGCCCGACAGCGAGCATCGCATCCATGTCTATGAGATGGGCGAGGGCGGTCCTGCGGCGGAACTGCATGTGATAGCGCAGAAGGATTTGCCGGATGCGCGGCAGGGCGCGGGCGGCGTGCATCATGTCGCCTTCCGCACGCCGGACGAGACGCAGTATCACGCATGGGCCGCGCGGCTGAACGAGATCGGCATTCACAACAGCGGCGAGGTCGATCGCTTCTATTTCCGCAGTCTTTATTTCCGCGAGCCCAACGGAATTCTGTTCGAGATCGCGACCGACGGACCCGGCTTTCATGCCGACGAGCCGATCGAGAAACTCGGCGAGAGGCTCGCGCTTCCGCCGTTTCTGGAATCGCGCCGCGCTCAGATCGAGGCAGGCCTGAAGCCGCTGGTGTGATTTGCACTATTCGCGTGCGTGACTGCAAAACACGCGTTTCGGAAATGTTTCTGTCTGAAGAAAATATTTTTTCTGCGCAGATCGTCATTCACCAGTGTGTGATCGCCGTAATGTTCGCGGCGGCGAGCCGTAACTCTCATCGACAGGCCAACACGGCGACGGGCAATTCCGCTCTCGTCGCAGGCCCTGCAACAGGAGAGTACCATGACGACGATTTTCAAAAAGCTTGCTCTTGCCACTTCCATCGCTCTGCCGCTGCTGGCTTCGGCAGGTGCCGCTCACGCCGGTCTGTTGATTTCGGACAGCCGCTACTTCCCGGGCTCGACCGCCCCGCGCACCTCGTCGGTTTACGATGCGCAGGCGAGCATTGATGCGCCCGCGAGCGTGAGCAATGCCGGCGCCTATCAGGGCGGTCCGCGCACCGGCACCGGTCTGGTTCGCTAAGCCACGCTGTCTCGCTTTTCCCGCCGGGAGAGGTGAAACCTAATGAGCCAGGACAATGTCCGCGTGATTGATGGCGTCCGCGCCGTCAATCACGCTGCGCTCAAGAGAACTGGCCTGCACGGCGATATTCTCCGCAAAAAAACGCGCCAGCGCGATGTAGCGGGCCACATCGTTCTGAAACATCTCGTCGCCGCGAGCGGCCAGCGCCTCGCTTGCAATCAGGCAGCCGCCGGTCGCCGCTGAGAGCAGCCGCAGGTAAGGCGTCGCTCCGGCCAGCGCGTCGTTGGGAGCGGTGCCGATTTTCTCCAGCAGCCATTTGCCGGTGCGTCCGGCAGCATTCACGACCTCGCGCAGGATGGCCCCTGTCGAGCCGAAGGCCGGATCGTTCGACGCCTCGACCTTCGCGGCGATTGCCGAAAGTTCTTCAAGCAATTCGTTCATCGCCGCGCCCTTGTCGGCGCCGAGCTTTCGCATCACAAGATCGATAGCCTGAATTCCGTTGGTGCCTTCATAAATGGTGAGAATGCGCGCATCGCGAATATATTGCGCGGCGCCGGCCTCCTCGATGAATCCCATGCCGCCATGCACCTGCGCGCCGATCGCTGCGACCTCGTTGGCGATGTCGGTGGAAAACGCCTTCGCCAGCGGCGTCAGCAGCGCGGCGCGGGCATGCGCCTTTGCGCGGATTTTCTCGTCGCCGGCTCGGTGCGAGATGTCGATGGCGACCGCCGTCGCGTAGCAGATGCTCCGCGCCGCCGCCGTCATGCCGCGCATCAGCATCAGATTCCGTTTCACGTCCGGATGCATGATGATCGGATCGGAGCCGTCGCCCTTCCTGCCGACGGCGCGGCCCTGCCTGCGCTCCTGCGCGTAATCCAGCGCCCGCTGAAAGGCGCGGTCGGCGACGCCGACGCCTTCAATTCCCACATTGAGCCGCGCCTGATTCATCATCGTGAACATGCAGGCCATGCCGTTGTTCTCTTCGCCGATCAGGTATCCGACCGCGCCCTCCTTGTCGCCGATGCTCATGGTGCAGGTCGGCGAGGCGTGCATGCCGAGCTTGTGCTCGATGCCGCTGGCGAAAATGTCGTTGCGCGCGCCGAGCGAGCCGTCGGCGTTGACCAGAAACTTCGGCACCAGAAACAGCGTGATGCCCTTGGTGCCCGCGGGCGCGTCGGGAAGGCGCGCCAGCACGAGATGCACGATGTTCGGCGTCAGGTCCTGCTCGCCATAGGTGATGAAAATCTTGCTGCCGTGGAGGCGATAGCTGCCATCCGCCTGTTTCTCCGCGCGGGTGCGCAGCGCGCCGACATCGGACCCGGCCTGCGGCTCGGTGAGCTGCATGGTGCCGGTCCATTCGCCGGACACGAGTTTTGGCAGAAAGAGCTTTTTCAGATCGTCGCTGCCATGCGCGGCGACGGCCTCGATGGCGCCCGAGGTCAGCAGCGGGCACAGGCCGAAGGCGACATTGGCCGCGCTCCAGATTTCGTTGCAAACAGCATGCACCGCCAGCGGCAGGCCCTGGCCGCCAAAATCTTCCGGCGCGGAAACCGCGTTCCATCCATCCTCGCGCCAGCGCGCATAGGCATCCGGCCAGCCGGGCGCGCAGGTCACGTGGCCGTCCGAAAACTTGACGCCCGCTTGGTCGCCGATCCGATTAAGAGGATCGAGCACATCGCCGGCGAAGCGGCTGGCCTGCTCGATCACGGCGGCGGTGAAGCCGGCATCGTAGTCATTATAATGTCCGGCCTCGACAGCAGCCAGAAACCCCGCGCCATGATTGAGAGACAGCAGCATGTCGGCGATCGGGGCGCGATAGGTCATGGGGGCAATCCGGCGTTCGTTTCGGGCGCACGTTTTCACGAAACCGGCGGCTTCTCAACTCGCCTTTCGGCCGTGCGGTTTTGGTCAGGAAATCTTTGTTTTGGCTGTTGAAACGGCGCCCCGGCCTCTATAGACCCACGGGGTCAGGGGTTAAATCGGCGGTTAAATCGGCAGCCGGATCGTCAGCGCGATCGGCTGCCCCGCGCATGATTTGCCTGACGCTGTTGGGGCGTCGCCAAGTGGTAAGGCAGGGGATTTTGATTCCCCCATACGGAGGTTCGAATCCTCCCGCCCCAGCCATGATATCAACGACTTAGCAGGTATCGCCAAGTCACTCCGAATATCGAGTCCCACGCCATTCCGAACGATCTTTGGTCGAATTCGCGAGGTTCAAACACTTATACGAATAAACAGCGACGTCGCTTCACCGCTCAAAATGCCTATGCCATAGTTTGTTTTTAGGCTCTCAGAGTCGTCATCAATTTTAGATGGTGAGCAATATGGCAGCCGCCGTTTCGCTGGGTGCTAGTGACGAAGAAATACTTCTCTATTTCAAAATTGGAAGTCAGGGTTTAGACGCTCAAACCTTCGGGAACGCTCTTCTCACGTTCGACGAATTATATCGCGCCATTAATTCGGTTGCGAATCCGGGCCATGAAATCGAAATCGATTTCATCAGTTCCGATCAGGGCAGTATACGCGCGGTCTTTCGCGTATTCGCCAAAGACACTCAGACATTGTTACGAACGCCCGTAACAATGATTATCTTCCCAATCTTGCTAAGCATTCTCGTAAACAAAATTACATCAGATGACGTGAAGATCATCGTCAATGACAGCTCCTACATCGTTGAGCATGGAAACGAAAAAATAGTTCTTCCTAAAGACGCGGCGCGAACAATAAGCCGTGTGGACAGAGACCCTGTGGTGCGTAGAAATGTAAGAAAGTTTTTTAGCGTTGTTGAAGGTGACCCGAATGTAACTGGTGTAGATTTTCGAACGGTCAAAGCTCCAAACAAACCGGTATTACCAATTACGCGCGAGCAATTTATTGTACTCCGAGAAATTCCTGAAGCTGAATTGTCAAAGCTGCCCAAAAAGAAACAAGAGTCTTATCGGCGTATTCCTCTTGTAGTCCTCACGGCAGTTCTAGATGGCTCGCCGCGCAAATGGCAGTTTCTTTGGAACGGAAACAAGATCGCTGCTGATATTCGTGACGAAGATTTTTTTCTAAAATTAGCAAATCACTACTACGAATTTGGTCAGGGAGACTCTTTGCTGGTGGATATGGTCGCGGAACAAGAATTGAACGAAGTTGCGGGAGCATATGAAAATAAATCATTTTACATAACGAAGGTACACAAGCATTCCAAAGGACCGAAGCAGGGGTCTCTATTGTGAAGAGTGTCAGCACAAAAGCGCGCTCACTGAATTGTCGTTAAAGGTGAAGAATGGATTGGTTGCAATTCATTTCTGCTATCATTGAACATTTGGCGTGCCGCCCGATTTCTAAACACGCGTGGCGTTTTTTTCCACGAGGCCGTTTCTGAAGAGCCGATTTTCCGCCAACCCGATTTGGCTATTCGACATCACCTATTTCGTTACGAACGCGGCGAGACGTTCGATTACTTTTTCAGGCTGCTCCTGCTGCACCCAGTGTCCCGCGCGGTCGATGAAATAACACTCTTCCATGCGCGTGCACGCCGCGCGCTGCATCTGCTCCAGGCCGTTGGGCACCTGATAGGCGCCCCAGTCCTGCCGTCCTGCGATAAACAGGGATCGCACATCGATGGAACGCCCGGCAAATAGCGATAGGCCGGTGCGAAGGCTTCCGTTCATGCGGGTGCGATACCACTGCAGTCCGCCCTGAAAGCCGGTGCGTTCGAATTCGCTGCTGTAAATTTTCAATTCGGCCTCGCCAAGCCAGCCGCAGGTCGCGATCATGGAAGGCGACGGCATTTCGGCGGCGGACGTCTCGGCCATGTCCTTGTCGAGATCCATGATGTAGTAGGTCGGCATTTGAGCCAGTTCCTCCGCGGTCCATGACCGCAATGGAAAAGGTTTGTTGCCAGCCCAATCGGCGCTCTTGTGATGATAATAGGCGCGCAGAAAATCATGGATGCCCTGACGGCATTCGGTCATGTCGCGATTGGCGCCGGGCTGCGCGAAGTAGGCGTGATAGTGTTTTCGAGGCCGGGGCAGGGCGGCCAGTTCGGCATGAATTTTATCCCTGCCCGGCGGCATGATCGCCGGTGACGGCTTTCCGTCCGTGGCAAAGGGAAGGGTCATCGGCGGAGCGAATGGCGCGCTCATCATCGCCACCGATTTGAAAATGTCGGGACGGATCAGCGCGCAGCTTCCCGCGACGTTCGAGCCGAAATCATGCCCGATGACGGCGGTGACGGCGTCGTGACCAAGAGCCGCAACGAGCCAGACAAGGTCGGTGACGAGGTTGAGAATGTAGAACGGCGAAAGATCGTCGTCATACGTTATCGAGCCCGTCGCCGTTCGTCCGTAGCCGCGCTGATCCGGCGCGACCACGTGGTAACCAAGCTCCGCGAGCGGCAGCATGATCTTTCGCCATGAATAGGCGAGTTCGGGAAAGCCATGCAGCAGCAGCAGGCAAGGCCTCGGCGCTCCCGACTCGTATCCGGCCTCGAGAACATGCATTCTCAAGCCGTTGACATTGTCCACGAAGCGGGAGCGAATGCCTGCCGGCAGAACACGCGTGGGCAAAGGATCAAGCATGGGTTCTGCCATCCATCACCCCGTCATATCATGGCGTTGCTGCTAGTCCTACGGCGATGCGAGGTCGGCCGGCCGCAACGGCATGCCGATGCTTTTCAGAATCGACTGCATATTCTCGACCGGGATATGCCGCACGGTGGTGTTCGAGCCCACGGCGATGCTCGCGGCGATGCCGGCGGCCTGACCGGTGGCCATGCATGCCGGCATATTGCGGCTGCGGCCATGTGCGCCGTGGTCGGCTGAAATACAGCGGCCGGCCACAAGGAGCTGCTCGACGCCTTTCGGAACCATGCAGCGGTAGGGAATTTCGTAGGGTTTCAAACCCTGGAAATCCACGTCTTCGCCTTTCGGAGCGTGAACGTCGAAAGCGGAGACGTCGACGGCGATCGTGTCCTCGAACGGCGTGCCATGCATCACGTCGTCGGTCGTAAGGGTATATTCGCCTTCGATGTGCCGCGTCTCGCGCACGCCGAGAACCGGCGCGATCTGCGCGATGCGTGATTTTTCGAAACCCGGGACTTTCTTGATGAGAAAGGCCGCGTACTCATCGATCTGCCGATAGCATTCGATGACGGCATCGCTGAATTGCGTCGGCGAGAAAACATCGACGTCGAGCACGCGCGTGGCGTTGACGTACATCAGCCCGTTCGCCGTCTTGAGCGTGATGTTTTCGCGCGGCAGCGTGATGCCGGTTTCCTTTTTGTATGCCTGGATCGTCTTGTTGAAGCCGGTCAGCCAGAGTCCGTAATCCAGTTGCGCGTCGTCGTCGGGAATGGCTTGCGCGGGAATGTCGTCCGTGGTGCGCGCCCATCGGGACAGCGCGATCAGATCGACGTCTGCCATGGTGAAATACATTCCGACCGGCTGCATTTTCAGGTCTTCACCTTTTTCGCCCGACCCCATAATGAAGGGAGCGCCAGCGGCGGCGGCGACGTCGCCATCCGCCGAGCAATCGATCACGACCTTCGCGCCGATGAACGAGCGGCCGGATTTATTCTCGATCACCACGCCGACAACGGTGTTTCCTTCCATCACCGGGCGGGACACGAGCGTTTCGAACAGAATCTGCACGCCGGAATCCGCGCACAGGCGGGTGAGCAGCATTTTCATGATCTCGGGATCGCACGGGGAGGCGATATTGACGCCGCCGGTTTTCGTCTTGGCGATGTAGTCGGCGCCGGCGGCGCCGGTCGAGCGCGCAAGATTCCATATTTCGAGAGGAAGGCCGCCGAGAAGCGCGCCGGATGGCTTGGTATTCAAGCCGAGCGTCAGATTTCCGCCCAGCGAACCGAACCGTTCGATCAAAACCACGCGCTTGTTTTGCCGCGCCGCAGCAATAGCGGCGAGAGGTCCCGTCGTTCCGCCACCAACAACGACGATATCTACATCAAGCAAAACCGGAATCTGCCGCGCAGGCTCTTCGATCTGACGCATTGTGTCTCTCCCTGTTCCTCGTGTGCCGCATTCGGTCGCAGGCATCTATTTTTCGTCTGCGCTTGACTCTCAAATTTTTTGCGTAGACTGTGTGTATACACAGAGTATGCATAAAGTCCGGCGCGATGCAAAAGTCAAATGGATTAGCGACCAAGGCATATCGCAAAATGCGCGAAGCCATTTTGAGCGGCAAGCATTTGCCGGGCGAAGCCTTGTATGAAGTCCATATCGCCGAGCGCTTCGGCATGAGCCGCACGCCCGTGCGGGAAGCTTTGCATGTTCTGGCGCGCGAAGGATTTGTGGATGCGCTGCCGGGTCGGGGTTTCCTTGTTCCGCGCTGGTCGCACCACGATGTCCGCGAGCTTTATGAACTGCGTGAAAGTCTCGAGGGCTTCGCAACGGCATGCGCCGCCAAGAACATCACGCCGAAAGAGATCGACGAGCTCGAAGCCCTGTATCAGGCTTATCTCGACGTCAGGGACTGGGAGAAACTCGTCGAACTCGGCGATGAATTCCACAACAAGATCGTCGAGTTCAGCCGCAACCGCCGCCTTGCGAAAATGCTGGAGTCGTTGAGAGCGCAGATCAGCATGACGCGCGTCAGCCAGCTCCGCGATCTTCAGGGGCGCCGCGACGAGTCCGCGAGCGAGCACCGCGCCATTCTGGATGCGATCGTCAAAAGCGACGGCGATCTTGCGGAACGCAAGGCACGCCAGCACATCCGATCCTCTTATGAAAGCACCTTGCTTGCCTTCCGATTGGGGGCAAATCGCTAACGTCGTCCAACCACCAACAAAACGAAGGCGTACAGCCTCGATTGATAGGGAGAGATAAAATGTCAGAACAGGCCGCCATCAAACTGGAAGCGGGCAAAGTCATCGAACCGGCACGCGCGACACCGGTTGTGCGCGAAGTCGATGTGCTTGTCTGCGGCGGCGGCGTTTCCGGCGTTGGCGCCGCAATCGGCGCGGCCCGGTCGGGCGCCAAGACCATGGTGATCGAGCGCAATGCGTTTCTCGGCGGCGCCGCAACCGCCGTCATCATGAATACGTGGAACGTACCGCTCGCCAAGATGACCGGCGTGGCAAAGGAAATCGCGGAGAAATTGACCGAGCGCGGCGCCGGGGTCGCGTCGGGGCCGACATTCCCGTTCGATCCCGAAGCGTTCAAGGAACTCGCGATGGAGCTCATGAACAATGAGTCGGTCGAGATCCTGACCTACACCTGGGTTGTCGAGCCGATCATGGATGGCAACCGGATCAAGGGCGTCATCGTTCAGAACAAGTCGGGCCGTCAGGCAATTCTCGCCAAGACCGTGGTGGATTGCACGGGCGACGCCGATATCGCCTCCGCAGCGGGTGCGGAATTCGTCAAGGGCCGCGAGAAAGACGAGAAGATGCGGCCCATGAGCGTGCTGTTCCGTCTTGGCGGCGTCGACGTGAAGCGCGCTGTCGAGTTCTGCAAAAAGAATCCGGCCAACTTTACCGCCGACCCTAATTTTCACATTCTCGACCTCGACAGCGGTCTTGTGCGAATGTCGGGCTTTTTCGACATCGTGGACAAGGCGCGCGCCAATGGCGAATTGGCGGACGAGATTCACTACATCCGTTTCGAAGGCATCAGCGTCGATCGCGGAATCGTCACGGTCAACAATTCCCGCGTTTACAATGTTGACGGCACCAACGCGTGGGATCTGACGCGCGCCGATCTGGAAGCGCGGCGGCAGAACCGCCAGCTCTACGCTGTCATTAAAAACAACATTCCCGGATTTGAGAATTCGTTTGTCATGGATTCTTCGCCGACCGTTGGCGTGCGCGAAACCCGTCGTGTCCGCGGTCCGCACCTGCTGCAGCAGGAAGACATGATGGCGCTCGCGACCTATCCCGACAGTGTCGCGCGCATCTGGCGTCACATGGCGGCCGGGCGCGACTGGCACAAGGCCGATGGCGGAGAGGGAGCGGCGACGGATGAGGTTTATCGCACCGGCACGACACATCTGACCTGGTTCGAAATTCCTTTCGGCGTTCTCGTGCCGAACAAGGTCGAAGGCATGACCATCGGCGGCCGCGCGCTGTCGGCGACGCACGATGCCGATATGTGGTCGCGCGCTCAATATTGCTGTCTTGTCACCGGACAGGTCGCGGGTGCCGCGGCGGCTCTCGCCGCGGAGCGCGGAGAGTCTCCCTCGCATCTCGACATTCGGCTTCTTCAGCAACGGCTCGCATCTGCCGGAATCGATGTCGGAGACACGTCCGGAACGTCGAAGAAAGCCATCGCCTAATAATACGACGTCAAAAATGACGCGAATTACAAAACAAATCGGAGAGGAAAACAGCCATGAGTATCTTTCGAACCGCAACGGTGGCCGCGCTCGGCGTGGCCTGTGTGCTTGCAGCGGCGCCTATAGTCGCTGCTCCTGCAACGAATCTGGAAAAGACCAGCGTCAAAGTCGGCGTCGGAAGCAAGAATGGATTCTTCTTCCTGCCGACAATGGTTGCCGAGGGTCTCGGCTATTACAAGGACGAGGGTCTCAGCGTCGACATCGTTGACGCGGGATCGGGCGGCAAGGCGCTGGAAGCGCTGGTCGCGGGCGGCGTTGACATGATCAGCGGCGCTTATGACCATGTCGTGCAATTGCGCGCCAAGAACGTCGCCCTGCAGGGCTTCGTGCTGCAGGCCCGGCTTTGCGATTACGCCGTCGGCCTGACCAAGGAAAAAGCCGCAACTTACAAAAAGCCGGAAGACTTGCGTGGCATGAAACTCGGCATCTCATCGCCAGGTTCGGGCAGCGACATGTTCCTCAAGCTGTTCCTTGCGAAACATGGTATCAAGGCGAGTGACGTGCCGACGATCAGTGTCGGTCTCGGTCCGACCGCGATCGCGGCGGTCCGCGCCGGTCAGATTGACGGGCTGGCAAACAACGATCCGGTGCTCGGCGTTCTCGAGCAATCCGGCGACATCAAGATCATCGCTGACGGGCGTCACGACGCAGGCTCCAAGGAAGTATATGGCGGTCCTTATCCCTGCGCGGCGATGATCGCGAGCGAGGATTTCATCAAGGCCAACCCAAAGACCACGCAGGCAATGGCGAATGCGATGGTGCGCACGCTGCACTGGATGGCTAAGGCAAAGCCGGAAGACATTATCAATGTCATGCCGAAGCAATTCTCGCAGCCCGATCCCGAGGTGACCAAGAAGATTCTGATCAATCTGAAGGACACCTATTCGGCCGATGGACTGTTTCCCGAGAACAGCGGCGACCTCGCTTACAAGGCTCTCGGTCCATACGTTCCGAATCTCGAAGCCGCAAAGCCCAGCCTGGCGAAGACCTTTACGAATGATTTCGTGAAGGCCGTGCAGCCAAAAAGCAATTAACCAGCCAGGAAGTGCGAGGACGTATGGGTATCATGGAAAAGAACATGATGACCGTTGCCCGGCCTGTCGAGAGCGTTCCGGCCGTCGCGTTCAATAGCGTGACGTGCCGGTTCGCTTCCTCGAAGGGGAGCGCCAAACTATATACCGCGGTCGAAAACACCTCGATCGAAGTGCTCGACGGGGAATTCGTCTCCGTGGTCGGCCCCACCGGTTGCGGAAAATCCACGTTGCTGAATGTCGCAGCCGGGCTTCTTTTCCCCACCGAAGGGACCGTCGAGATTTACGGCAAGCCGCTTCACGGCGTGAACAGCGACGCGGGTTATATGTTTCAGGCCGAGTCGCTCATGGCCTGGCGTTCGGCGCTTCAGAACGTCATGGTCGGTCTGGAATACCGCGGCGTTTCCTCGTACGATGCGCGCGAGCAGGCGATGGCCTGGCTTAAAAAGGTCGGTCTCGCCGGGTTCGAGGATCGTTATCCGCATCAATTGTCCGGCGGCATGCGCAAGCGCGTTTCGCTGGCGCAGATGCTGGTTCTCGATCCCAAGCTCGTTCTTCTCGATGAGCCGTTCAGCGCACTCGATGCGCAAACGCGCGTCCTGATGGAAAACGAATTGCTGGCGCTCTGGGCCGCCAACAGGAAGTCGGTGATTTTCATCACCCACGATCTGGAGGAGGCGATATCGATGTCGGATCGGGTTGTCGTTTTGTCGGCAGGCCCGGGAACGCATCCGATCGCCGAGTTCAAGATCGACTTGCCGCGTCCACGCGACGTATCCGAAATCAGACATGACAAGCGATTTGCCAATCTGCATCGCGAAATCTGGGACGTCATGAAAGAAGAGGTCTTGAAGGGTTATGCTCAAAGCAAACGTGGCTAGCCGGCCCTCTCATAACAGAAGCATACCTCTCGCCGAGCGTTCGCCTGGAACGGTCCGTGTTTTCCAGGTCCTGCTCTTCGTGGGTGTGATCGCCCTCTGGTACGCGCTCACAGCAACCGGGATTCTTCCGAAATTCTTCTTCGGAGAGCCGGTGGGCGTGTTTCACGTGATGGTTGACTGGGTGAGATCTGGAGAAATCTTCTACCATCTCGGTATCACGATGCTGGAAACCGTCTTCGGGTTTGCGATCGGTGTCGTTCTCGCCCTGATCTGCGGGCTCTGGTTCGCCCTCAGCCCGACGGCATCCGTTCTGTCCGATCCGTACATCAAGGCGCTCAACGCGATGCCTCGCGTTATTCTGGCGCCGATTTTCGCGCTGTGGTTCGGCCTCGGCATCTGGTCCAAGGTTGCGCTGGGCGTCACGCTGGTTTTCTTCGTGGTGTTCTTCAACGTTTATCAGGGCATCCGGGAAGTCAGCCCCGTCGTTCTGGCGAATGCACGCATGCTGGGCGCCAGCAAAAAGCAGCTTTTGACAACTGTCTATCTTCCCTCGGCAACGAGCTGGGTGTTTTCGAGCCTGCATACGTCCGTCGGCATGGCCTTTGTCGGCGCAGTGGTCGGCGAATATCTCGGCTCCTCCGCCGGTGTCGGATATCTCATTCTTCAGGCTGAAGGTGTGTTCGATGTGAACACGGTATTCGCCGGCATCGCCGTATTGACGATTGCCGCGCTCATTCTGGACGCCGTTGTCGGCATCGTTGAAGGGCGGCTGCTGAAATGGCGGCCTTCCTGACTTGAGCTGCGACCGTTGGCCGAAAAGCTGGACCGGAACTGCCGCGCATCCACATGCCTTTGGCATTGACGGCGCGGCGGTGCCGTTGACGACCGATCGACCGAAATGGAAAATCCGGCGACGAATATTCAAAGGTGGAAAGCCGAATCCGGTAATTGTAAAATCCATTCCGCAGATCGCCGCAGATGATTTTCCATTGCCTGCTGGGCGGCCGCGGCGTCACCGGCGAGAATGGCCTGGGCGATGTCGATATGGTCTTGGTGTGAGTGCGCGAGATTTTCCGACTGCATCGACTGGCCGACCTGGAACATCACGATGGGCAGATGAAGATTGTCGATCAGCTGCGACAACTGCTTGTTCGCGCCGATACCGACGATGGTCCGGTGATAGAGCCGGTTCTGCCGCATGAATGTTGACCATGCACGTTCCGAACCGCCTGGCTTGACTTCGTTCCAGACCGTGACAAAGCGCTGACGGTGGTCTCCCTTTTCGATGTTCTCCGCCGCGAGCCGCGCTCCAAGACCTTCGAGATTGATGCGGATCTGAAATAACTCTCTGACATGCTCGCGAGATAGTCTTCTCACCATCGCGCCGCGATTTGGGATGATGTCGACCAGCCCATCGGCGGCAAGACGCTGGAGCGCCTCGCGTACGGAGCCGCGGCTGACCCCAAGTTGTTCGGTGAGGTCGTTTGCGATCAGGCGCTGGCCCGCGACAATGCGGCCGGTAAAAATCGCATCCCGCAGCCGCTCTATGATGTCGTCCACGGTCTGACCGCGGCGCACACCAGGTTCACCCTTTATTATTGGCTCGGCGTTGCCCGCCATTGCTGGCCTCATTGATCTTTCGGTCAGGTCCAAGTTTGCTTTCGAAGCTTGACATTTAAAAGCCCAAAAATATTGTAGGACAATCTTGTAAGAATAAAAACGAAAACGCAGGCCAAAGGCCGCGCTGGGAAGAGAAACACCAGGGAGAGGACGTGAACGGGCCGGGCCGCGGCCAAAACACTTCGCAAGATCTTTCATCTGAGCGTTACGCCCACTCCTGTCGTCTCATGCGACGGGACCGGTGCGCGCGTCTGCGCCAGTCACAAGCTGCCAAACATAAACTGTAAAGCGATCAGGGAGTCGTCAATGGATTTGGGAATCAAGGGGCGCGTGGCCATCGTTACGGGAGGCGGACGCGGTATCGGCCGGGAGACGGCGCGCGAATTTCTTCAGGCGGGTGTCAATGTCATGACCTGTTCGCGGACGAAGGATGAAGTCGAGAACACTTGCGCGGAACTGGCCAAGCTCACCGGCGGAAAAATAAAGTGCATCGTCGCAGATACGACAAAGCCCGCGGACATCCAGCGTCTGGTCGATGAGACGGTGAAGGCCTTCGGCACGGTCGATATTCTCGTCAACAATGCCGGCACGATGTATTCCGGCCGTTTCGAGGAAATGACCGACGAAGGCCTGCAAAAGCAGCTCGACACCAAATTGTTCGGCTTCCTGCGCGCGATCCGCATCGTTGCGCCGATCATGCGTGAGAAAAAATGGGGCCGCATCGTTTCCATGATCGGAGGAGCCGGCAAGGAGCCGGACCCCTACATGTTCGGTTCGGCGATCACCAACAGTGCTCTGCTCAATATGACCAAGTCGCTGTCGACCGAGTTTGGGCCGGACAACGTGCTGGTCAACGCGGTGTGCCCCGGCTGGGTCGGAACCGCGCTCTGGCGTCAGCACGCCAAGGGCTTGCAGAAAGAGCTCGGCGTTGACAATGAAGACGAGGCGCGGCGTCTTGCGACCAAGAAGAACGCACTCGGCCGCTTCGGCAAACCGGAAGAGCTGGCGAACGCTATTGCCTTCCTGTGCTCGGAGCGCGCCAGCTACATCACCGGCGTTTCGCTCAATCTCGATGGAGGCCGGCTGAAAGGCCTTTGGTAAGAGCCGGCAGTCTGCCACCATTATCGAACGGCGCGAGCGGCGGAATGATCGAACTGCAAGGCATCGGGAAAATGTTTGGCGTCGGCGCAAGCCGGACGCAGGCGGTTGCCGACGTCAACCTCAGGATCGAACCGCAATCGATCGTTGCGCTGATCGGTCCGTCCGGTTGCGGCAAGTCGACGCTGCTCAACATGGTCGCGGGCCTTTACCGGCCGACGGCAGGGCAGGTCATCTATGGCGGGCGCAGTGTATCCGACGTCAATACCGATGTCGGATACATGACGCAGAAGGACAATCTTCTGCCCTGGCGCAGCGTTCTCGACAACATCGCGTTGCCGCTCGAACTGACGGGCGTTTCGCACAGCGAACGCTGCAAGCAGGCTGAAGCTCTCATTCATCAGGTCGGCCTTGAGGGCTTCGAGGACAAATATCCGAGCAGTCTCTCCGGCGGCATGCGCAAGCGTGTTTCGCTCGCGCGCATGTTGCTGTATCGTCCCAGGACCTTGTTGCTCGATGAGCCGTTTGCAGCGCTCGATGCGCAACTGCGTCTGGTAATGCACGATCTGCTTTTGCGCCTGTGGTCGGGGCAGCGGCAGACGATCATTCTCGTCACGCACGATCTGGTGGAGGCGATTACGCTGGCCGACCGCGTCGTCGTTTTTACGAAGCGGCCGGCGAGCGTTGCCATGGATATGGCGATCGATCTGCCGCGGCCGCGTAACGTTCGCGAAGTGCGCTTCACCAAGGAGTTTCACGACATCTACAATTCGATATGGGACCGTTTGCGCCAGGAATACGATGAGGAAAAGGTTTGAGCGAGCCAGCGGCACTTGAGGGCACGAAGATCGGTGCCGGCGCGGACCAGACGGATCAAGCGGGCGGAAGCCTTGCTGCGATGGGCACGCCTGCGATGATCGCGTGTCAGGTCGCTTTCGGTCTGGTGCTGCTGATCATCTGGCAGCTTGCATCCGGGCGTTTGCTCGACCCGTTCTTTATCAGCAGTCCGCTTGACATCGCGGCGCGTCTTTGGCGCTGGATCAAGGACGGCAGCATTGCCGTCCATGTCTGGGCGACACTATACGCCACGTTCCTCGGCTTTTTCATCGGCGCGGTCTTGGGCGTAGCTGGCGGGGTCTGGCTCGGCCTGTCGCCGTTCCTGAGCCGGCTTTTGAACCCCTATATCTGGGCTTTCAATGCGCTGCCCAAGGTGGCATTGGCGCCGCTGCTCATTCTGTGGTTCGGTCTCGGAATCCAGTCGAAAGTCGCGCTGGCGGCAGTGCTGGTGGTGTTCCTCGTTTTCGTCAACACCTTCTCCGGCGTGCGCGAGGTCGACCAGGATCTGATCGACGGCGTCCGGCTGATGAAGGCAAAGCGTCATCAAATCCTGACCAAGGTTGTTCTGCCGTCGGCGACGTCGTGGATTTTCACCGGCTTGAAATCGGCGCTACCTTACGCGCTGATCGGCGTCATCATCGGGGAGATGATCGCCTCGAACAAGGGACTGGGTTACCTCGTTCAGCGCGCGGGCAGCGAATTCGACACCGCTGGCGTATTCGCCGCGTTGACGATCATCGCCCTGCTTGCCGTGATCCTTAACGAGGTTGTTCAAGCGATTCAGACACGATTGGAGCGTTGGAAAATCGTCAGCAGGTAAGATCGTCAATCGCAACGAAGAGTGCGAGAACGGGAGGAGAAAGCTGAGATGAGATCGATCAGAATAGCGGCCAGATTAGCAGCAGCACTGACATTCCTTGCGGTCGTTAATGCGACATGCGCCGGCGCGCAGGAAACAGTCCGCATCACAAATATCGGTCACGGCTATTACGCCGGGCCTCTCTATGTGGCGATTCGCGAAAAGCTTTTCGAGAAGCATGGTCTCAAGGCGGACGTCACTTTCGTCAAGGGCGGTGCGCTGGTTCTGCAATCGCTACTGAGCAAGGATGCCGATTTCGGCGTTCTCACATACGAGCACGTCATTACCGCGGCGGCGCAAGGCAAGAGCCTGGTGCAGATTTTCAACATCACGACCCGGCCCATCAACAACATGATCGCCAGCGGCGATCTGATGAAAGCCGACGCCAATATGAGCCTCGAACAAAAAATCCTGTCACTGAAGGGCAAGCGCGTCGGCACGCCGTCTGCCGGCGGATCGGGCGAGAAGATGCTCGGTGTTCTGGCCAAGCAATACGGACTGAAGCTGCCGGGCGACATTGAACTTGTTTATCTCGGCGCCGACGCGCCGGCCTATGTCGGCGCGTTTCAGGCCAAGATGATCGATGCGGCTATTCCGTTCGAACCGGCGGGCGCCATGCTCGAACAGAAGAAGCTTGGCGGAATTCTGATTAATCTCATGAACGGCGACGTCGAACAGTTTCGCGATCTCGTATTCATGGGTGTTGTCACCAATCCGGATACGATCAAGAACAGGCCCGATTTGGTCAAAAAAGTCGCCGCGGTATTTTCCGAGGCGCAAGGCATTCTTCTCGATCCGGCGCGCGGCAAGAAGATCATGGCGGAGGAGTTTCCGGATATGTCGCCCGAGACCAACGAGCGATCGTACGAACTGCTGGCGCAGATCTGGAGCAAGGATGGGCGAATGACGCTTGAGGGAGCGAAGAAGGTCTACAATTTTCTTCAGCCGCCCGGCGACAAGACCATCGAATTCGAGAAAACCTTCACCAACGAATTCCTTCCCTCAAAATAGGCCGAAGAAAAGCCAGGCATGAGTTCGCGTCTCATTTACGAGGAACATTGGGCCAGAAAGGGAGATGTGTCCCTGTTCGTGGCTCGCAAGCGGTTGCGGGAACGCCCCGCCGCCCAGCAAAAGCGGCCGCCGGTCGTTCTCGTTCACGGCTCGTCGACTTCGGCGCTGCCGACATTCGACCTCACGGTGCCGGGGCATCCCGATTATTCCTTCATGGAGTGGCTCGCGCTGCGCGGGTGGGATGCCTGGGCCATGGACCACGAGGGTTATGGCCGCTCGACCATCACATCCGGAAATTCGGACATCGCTACCGGCGTCGATGATCTCAAGGCGACGGCTGCCTTGATTGCGTCCGAAACGGGTGTCTCCGCATTCAATCTGTACGGGCTTTCGTCCGGCTCGCTGCGCGTCGCGGCATTTGCACAGGCCGCGCCCCAACATTGCGCGCGTATTGTCCTCGATGCTTTTGTCTGGACGGGCGAGGGATCGCCGACGCTCGAAAAACGCAAGGCTGGCATTGCGCAATTCCTTGCCTCGAACCGCCGCGCCATCGACCTTGATTATGTGGTGGGAATTTTTCTCCGCGACGGACCCGGAACCACCGATCCCGCCGTCGCCGACGCCTGCGCGCGCGCACAACTGGCCTATGGCGACTCCGTGCCGACCGGCACCTATCTGGACATGACGACGAAGCTGCCGCTGGTCGATTCAAATCTGATTTTCGCTCCGACATTGATCGTTCGGGGTGAGCACGACACCATCGCGACGATGGACGATCTTCTCGCATTTTTCGGACGCCTGCCGTCGAGCGACAAGAGATTTGCCGTGTTGCCGCATCTGGCGCACGTCGCGACGCTCGGCAAGAGCCGTCATCTGCTCTGGAATATGGTGGAGGAATTCTTCAACGCGGAATAACTTACGACGACGAGAAAGCTTATGGTGTTGCCCACGGAGGCCAACATGGCGGCTTCCGCTTCTTTCTATGGTTCTGAAAATCGTTTCAAGTGGCGCCGCCACGTTTCATAATAATATCTTATAGCTCTCTTTGAGATTTTTAGCGGTTTCAACGCGCTGAAAGCATCTTTAAGATTTCCCTGACCTTAAAGAGCAACGTCTACAGTAAGGAAAAAATCATGCGGTACTTGCACGCGATGGTCCGCGTGGCAAATTTGGACGAGAGCCTCGATTTCTATTGTACCAAATTTGGCATGAAGGAAGTTGATCGAAAGATCAATGAGGAGGGAAAATATACTCTGGTGTTTCTCGCCGCGCCGAACGATACGCCAACAAACGTTGAAGATGTCGGAAAGGAGGCGGCTCCGCTGCTGGAGCTGACTTATAATTGGGGCGACCAGACCTATTCAGGCGGGCGCAATTTTGGCCATCTGGCATTCGAGGTTGAGAATATTTACGAGACGTGCAGAAAGCTTTCGGAGCAGGGCGTTGTAATCAATCGTCCTCCGCGCGATGGAACGATGGCTTTTATTCGGTCTCCGGACGACATCTCCATCGAACTGTTGCAGAAGGGCAAATCTTTGCCCAGGGAAGAACCTTGGGCGTCGATGAGCAATACTGGCTCCTGGTAGCTTCGCAGCGCAACCTTACTCGGGCTTCCTCTTCAGTCGCAACGTTGTTAACGTCGGCGAAGGATCCCTTTTCTGGATGAAATCGTGCTGACGTTTCGCCAATTGGAAGCCTTTTACTGGGCGGCAAAGTTAGGCAATTTTACGCGCGCGGCGCAGCGGATGAAGGTTACTCAATCCGCTGTATCGCTCCGTATCGGAGAGCTGGAGCAGATACTCGGCGTCGAGCTCTTTCACCGAGGGCGACGAAACCCCGTGATGACTCATCGGGGAGAAGAAATGCTGAAATTCGCTGAGCAAATCCTGCGGTTGGGAACGGAAGCTCAAGAACGGGTTTCTCGCGCTGAACTGGTGCCGGATTTCCTGCGCATCGGTTTTGCAGAAGTTATCTCGTATACGTGGCTGTCGAAATTCGTCGAAACAGTCCGGCAAAAATATCCCAAGACCTCGTTTTTTCTGGAAGAAGCCCTGGTCGAGGAAGTTTTTGCGAGTTTGAAGCGCGGTTCGATTGATCTGGCTCTTGTGGCCGACATTCCCGCCGGACAAGATGTCCACGCCGTGCCTTTGGGAAGTGTAGAATTCGCCTTCATGGCGAGCCCTTTGCTCGGTGTGCCGAAGCGGCGATGCAAGCCAAGCGATCTTCGCAAGTGGCCGATCATTACCTTATCGAACAAATCGATCATCTTCGCGATGATCAATGATTGGTTCGGTCAAGGCGGCGCCCAGGCCGGCAGCTCCTATACCTGCAAGAGCATTCATGTCGCCGGAGTTCTGGCGCGGCGGGGACTGGGGGTCGCATTGCTGCCCGTCCGCCTCTACGCCCAGGATATCAGAAGGAAAACGCTTTCGGTCATTGCTGTCGATCCACCCTTGCCGGCACTTAAATTTGCTGCACTCAGTTCAATAAGCAATCTCGACCCTTTTATTCGTGAGGTTGCAAACCTGGCTGCTCTCGCAAGCGATTTCGAGAAGTAATGCCGTTCGCGTGTTGATGAACCGTCCGAATAAAGTGGACGAAAATCTCCGTCCGATGCAGCGAGAATGATCGCACTCAATTTCGCTCGTGATACCCCGTCCCCGTTCGGATTTTCCGCAGGTATGAGTATTTCCAATAACTGGGCTTGAGAATTATCTCCCTTACGCCGCGACATGTTCCCGTTAGGCTGATGCCAGCAGTGCTTATCGGCCAAAGAGACGGCGTCGCAATGGATTCAGTTGAACTTCAAGGAGAGCAGTTCCGTCTCGTCGTCTCATCCATCAGCGCCGAGACGGACGATATCGTTGCGATCGATTTGGTCGATCCTGCGGGAGATGCCTTGCCGCAAAGGGCCGCCGGCGCTCATATCGAGATCCATCTTCCGGGCAATCTTGTCAGACAATACTCACTGTGCAACTCGCCGTTCGAAAGCGACCGCTACAAAATTGCGGTGTTACGAGAAGCGAACGGCCGAGGCGGATCGTTAGCCCTGCACGGGCTGACGGAGGGCGAGACTGTGGTTGTCTCCGGTCCCAAGAATAATTTCCGGCTGGCGGGCACCGAAGCCGTTCATCATCTGCTGATCGCCGGGGGCATAGGCGTGACTCCTTTGCTTTCAATGGTCGACGAGCTGGAAGCGAGATCCGCGCCCTTTCATCTTCATTTTTGTGCGAAGGATGAAGGCAGGGCTCCTTTTCTGAATCGCATTCGCGCGCTTGCCGAACGTGGTGTTGCAACGATTCATTTCGACGGCGGCGAGATCGGCCGCGGTCTGGATTTGGCAAAACTCCTCGAAGAACCGGTGCCGGCACAGCATGTCTATGTCTGCGGCCCCCCGGGCATGATGGATTCGGCGAGAAATCTGGTAGGGGCATGGGCACCGCACACGGTGCATTTCGAGCGTTTCGCCGGTGGTCCGATTGCGATGGAAGAAGACGAATGGGAAGCGGTGCCGTTCGAGATCGTCGCGAAGAAAAGCGGTCTTGTCATCCCCGTGCCGGCACACTGCAGCATCGTTAAAGCCCTGGGTGATGCGGGAATCGAAATCCCGGTTTCATGCGAGGCGGGTTTTTGCGGGGCGTGCCTCACGCGATACGTTGATGGAAATCCGGTCCATCGCGATACGGTTTTGAGCGGGTTGGAACGCAAAACGCATGCGCTCGTATGCCGCGCCCGAAGCCGAAGCCCGATACTCGTTCTGGATCTCTGACAAACCGGGTAAAAGATCGAAAGGATAAATAATGGACAGCATCTTCGATAAATTTATCCTCAACAGCTGGTACGCCCTCGGCCGCTCGGAAGACTTTCCCGAAGAGCATCTGGCGGGTCACGTTATCTGCGAGCGTCCAATCGTTACCTGGCGCACGAAAGCCGGCGAGGTCGTCGCTTATGACGACCGTTGCGCGCACAAGCGCTTTCCGCTTTCAAAGGGCCGAATAATGAAAGACGGTACGCTGGAATGCGCCTATCACGGCATGCGATATGACACGTCCGGTAAATGCGTGATGATCCCGTCGCACCCAACCGGTCCCATATCGCCGGCCGCGGTCATGGCGGCCTATCCGGTCATCGAACAGGATGGCGTTGTTTGGCTTTGGCCGGGCGATCCTGACAAAACACATCTGCGCCAGCCGCCTCGAACGCCCGAGATTGCAGATCCGAAACTGGAAAGCATTACAGTCGGGCCGCTTGAAATCGCTTCGTCTTATTTTCTGCTGCTTGAGAACGTGATCGATATCACCCATTTCTATCCGCTTCACGACGGAAATATCGGCGACACAGGAACAAGTAAAATTCCTGCGGAATTCGAAGAGGGCGAAAAAGGTGGAAACAAGTTCGTAAAGATCTTGCGACGTACAAAAAATTACAAGCAGTCGGCATACTATACCGACTGGTTTCATCATGATTTTGTCGATCGGCACAATTCGCAGATCATATTGAATCCGGGCTGCGTACGCGTTGATACCCGGAGCTGGCCTGCGGGGCAGGAAGGGAATGACGATATCGAGAGAGGATACTCACTTTATCATTTGATTACGCCTATCACGGCCAAAAAGTTCATCTGGAGAGTCGTTTTGAGTGCGCTCGTCGATCACATGTCCAAGGGCGACCCGACCATATCGACCTGCAAACGTATCGCGTCAATGTTTCCCAAGATCGCTGAAGAGGACAAATGGGCGCTCGAAATGCAGCAGCCCATGATGGATTATCCCGATCGGGGCTACCAGGAGGTTTTCCTGAAGCCGGATATCGGAATTCGCGCCTATCGGAAGGTCATCACGGATCTTTTGAGAGAAGAGGGACAATTGCCTTCCGCACAGCCTCGTCAAACGCAGGCGCAAGTTGCAACAGCAAGTTGAAATGATGCCTCGCGGTTGGAATCGCTAGAATGACGACCGATCAGGCTTTGGCTTCGGAGGACAGTCAGGGCCCGCCGCATCCGTTATCCCTGCTGGTCGCCAGACCTCATCACACGGCGTTGAGTTGCCGGGACTGGGTTAAAACAAAGTCGTTTTTCGTCGACTTGCTCGGGTTTCAAGTGATCGGTGAAATTGACCGCCGGGAAGAGCCGGCTCTTTCGGTGGTCTCGGGAGTGCCGAACGGCGTTTGCCGCTTTGCCATGCTTGAACGCGGGGGGTATCACGTCGAGCTTCTCAAATGGATAAGCCCCGAAGGACGCGATGTCGACATTCGCCAAAACGATATTGGCATTGTTCACATCGCCATAGAGGTTTCCGATGCCCAAGCCGCGCGAAATCTTTTGCTCGGCGAAGGCTATGAGACGATATCCGACGTTCAGAGTTTGCGCGGCGGCAGAGCCAGGGTTTTTTATTGTAAGGGACCGGAGGGAATTATCGTCGAATTCCTGGAACTTGTCCCGGAACAGTCGTGGTCGGAATCGTCGGCACTAAAAACGTGACGCAAGCCGCTCAGAGGAGCTGACTACTTTCCAGGGCATGGTCTGGCTGTTATTGCGCACCTGCGCGAGCACAAATCTGCGATATCAGCGTCGCTGTCTTTTCCAGACAGGTTTCACAGCGCCTTACAAATCAGTCTTAAGCAATGCCGGGTCTTCGCGGCGGTTTGGCTCTGTCTGCTTAACACTGAAATTCCGAGCGATCGCCCGCATATGTTCCACCAGTCTTTTGGCTGGCGAAGATATAAGATTGAAGTCGGGCATGACGCCAAAGATCGCAATCTCATCATTGTCGATGAGTTGTGGCCTTCGCGTTTGCTGGATTTTGTAAACTGGCTGCACAGGACATCATCCTTCCAAAAACTTTTGCCACCGGTCTCCCGGCTGGAAAGCTCCTGAAAATAAGAAAGTCACTTTCTTTAAGCTTAAGGCGCGCAGCCTTGTTCGCAAGCCTCAAATCTAAGCGGCGTATGCGACAAGATTGATCTGTGCCTGAGACGGCCAATGTGAACCTGCCAAGCCATATTCCGGCTATCTGAAACGGGCGACGGCGACATCCGCGAAATCGCAAATTAATGCGATTTGTCGGGGGAATTTGAGCATATGAGAGTTTGAATCGAGCCGACACATGGCAGCCGGAGGTCCCGCAGCCGCTTCTTTGGGTGCAAAAAATTGGTGCACCAAATTTATTCAAGTAACTTGACTAACAAGAATGATATTTGCAAATGTTGGATGAGCGGACTGGGCTGCGGCTTGGCGCAGTCGGCTGGCTTGTCGGCATTTGAAAGCGTGGGGGCTTCGTCTTGTTAGTACGCATCACCGAATATCTCGATGTAAATCCCCGAACGGAACGCTGGCAGTGTCATTGCTGTTCACACGATCTTGGGCCGGCGGCCCAGTCTTACAAATGCGGTTGCCTTGTGCGCGCCAGAAACCCGCACGACGTGCACTTTCCGATCGGGCCGGATCCTGAATTCAATTTCTCGTTCGATCCGGACTGGATGCAATTGCTCGAGTTTTACTGCCCGGGCTGTGGCGTGCTTGTCGAGGTCGAGTATTTGCCTCCCGGTCATCCGCTGACCTGGGACATCCAGCTCGATCTGGAGGCGCTGCGCAAGAAATATGAAGAAAGCGGACAGGCTACCGAACCGGAGGTGGCGCAATGAGCTATCGCTTCGGTGTGGACGTCGGCGGGACATTCACCGATGTGGTGTGCCTGCGTGATGGACAGCTGTTTCGCGGCAAGGCCGATACCACGCATTACGACCTCAAGGTCGGTTTCTTCAACGCAACCCGCATCGCGGCGGAGCGCGCGGGGCTGAATTTCGAGGAAGCGCTGACGGGGACCGACGGCATCGTTTATTCGACGACCGTCGGCACCAACGCGCTGATCGAGAGGCGCGGCACGAAGCTCGGCCTCATCACGACAAAGGGCTTTGAGGATACGGTCAAAGTCGGGCGCGCCCGCAACTGGGCCGACGGGTTGCCGATCGAGAAACGCTACGATCGCGGCCGCGCGGTGCGTCCGCCGCCGCTGATCCATCCCTCGCTCACGGTTGGCGTGCAAGAGCGGATCGATAATCTCGGCAACGTCATCATTCCTTTGCGGGAATCCGACGTTCTGGAGAGAGTGCAGTATCTCGTTGACCAGGGTGTGCGCGGCATCGTCGTCGTGACTCTCAATTCCTATGTGAACCCGGTTCATGAAAGGGAAATCGCGCGGATTATCCGCGAGCATTATCCGGAATGTTATCTCGGTCATCTGCCGGTTTACACCTCCAGCGATATCTCTCCGAAGTCGGGTGAATATCGCCGCTCGATGACCGTTATCATCGATGCTTACCTGCGCGATCTGTCGGAAGGCCATCTCTTGCGCCTTAACGACGATCTCAGACAGGCCGGATATACCAAGCCGTTGTTCGTCGCCAAGAACACAGGCGGTCTGTCCTCGTTGTCGCGGGCACAGGCGCTTCATCTGCTGGGAAGCAGTCCGTCGGCGACGGTGATCGGCGCGGATCACGTCGGCAAGACGATTGGCTCCAAGAACATCATCATCTCCGACATGGGCGGCACCAGCTTCGACGTCGGTCTGGTGGTGGAAGGACGTGACCGGGTTTACGAACTCGACCCGGTTATCGACCGTTTCCGCGTTCAGGTTCCTTATGTTGCGCACTGGTCCATCGGTGCTGGCGGCGGCTCGATCGCCCGCGTCATCGAAGGCCAGCTCAAGGTCGGTCCCGACAGCGCAGGGTCGAAGCCGGGCCCGGTCTGCTACGATCGGGGAGGGACCGAGCCGACCGTGACCGACGCGGATCTCGTGCTGGGCTATATCGACCCCGATCACTTCCTTGGCGGCAAGGTAAAGCTTCGCCTTGATCGGGCGAGCGAAGTCATCAGGCGCAAGATCGCCGATCCGCTCGGCATCAGTACCGTCGAGGCTGCATGGCAGATCAAGCGTATCATCGACGGCATTATGGGGCAGGAGATGTATCGCATCTGCTCGCTCACTTCGGGCCAGGATCCGCGGGATTTCGTGCTGTTCTCGATGGGCGGCGCCGGTGCTGTGCATGCCGCGGGATATGCCGACGGAGCCGATATTTATCGGGTTGCGACATTTCCGTTCTCCAGCGTGTTCGGAGCGTTCAGCACGCTCGCTCTCGATATCATCCAGACCTACGAAAAAACGTTTCACGTCACTTTCTATGACGGCGACAGCCGCAAATATCTCGATGACCGGATCGGGGAGTTCAACGACGCCGTGGAAAGCCTGCTCGCGGTCGCGCGCCGGGATATGGAGGAAGAAGGCTTCGACTTTTCCGATGTCGAACTCGTCGTCGATCTCAGTCTTTGTTACGGCCAGCAAAGGCAGACGCTGCCGATCCGGCTCAAGGGTTATCGTCTCGACGATATCGGAGGCGTCAAGGCGCTGTGCGAGCAGTTCAACACGGAATATGCCGCACAATTCGGCGAGGGCGCGGTGTTTTCGAGCGCGGGAATTGAGCTGAACGATATCCGGCTGAGTGCTCTTGGACCGGTCAAGAAACACAAGCTGACACCGATCGACAAGGTTCCAGATCCTGAAACGGCGCGCCGCGGCAGCCGCAAGGCCTATTGGGGCGAGGCATCAGGATATGTCGATACGCCGGTTTACGATCGGGACAAGCTTGGTGCAGGCGTCGATCTGATGGGGCCCCTGCTGTGCGATGCGGACGATACGGTGATCGTGGTGCCGCCGGGCTGGGCCTACAAAACCGACACCTGGGGAGTTGGCTGGATCGAGCGCGTTGATACGCCGGCGTCCGGGAAGAAGTGAGGAAGTCCGATGGGTAAGCTTTTCGACAAGCACATCAAGCTGTTCGATAATCTGATCTACGAAAAGAACGCTTATGCCAGCAGACCCGGCTATGACGTCGACATCATCGCGCGCGGTATCGAGCCGGTCACGGATGTCGAGCAAAGAGGCATGGATAAGCTCACGACGATCGATTTCGAGCTTCTCATGCACAAGCTTTCGTCGATCACCGAGGAAGCTCGCGACGTTTATATGAATTTGTCGATCTCCGAAGGCGTGATCACGGCCGACATGAATTGCGGCATATTCACTGCCTCGGGAGATCCCTGCATCGTCGGAACGGGTATCTACTTTCACACCCTGCTCAACAACGCGCAGCTCAAATACATCAATAAATATTATCGTGACGATCCTTCGGTCGGCCTGAAGGACGGCGATATCTATTTCTTCAACGACGAACTCGCCGGCGGCATTCACTGCTTCGACATGTTCACGGCGATGCCCGTGTTCTATGAGGGACAGCTTGTCGCGTGGGTCGAATGCGGCGGCCATCAGGGCGAAACCGGATCGATCACGCCCGGTGGCTTCGCGCCGACCGCGAAGAACCGCTACGAAGAGGGTTTGCATGTTCCATGCATGCGGATTGGATCGAATTTCCTTCTGCATCGCGACATGCTCGACTATCTGTTTAATGCGGTGAGAAACGGTTTCGTCTTCGAAGCCGATTTGCGCTCCCGAGTTGCTGTCATGATGCAGATGCGCAAGCGTCTTCTGCGCGAGATCGAGCGCAAGGGCGTCGAATATGTCGTCGGTGGCATGCGTCAGATTCTCGTCAACGGCGAGCGCAACGCCCGCGCTCGCCTGAAGGAGATCAATGATGGTGTTTTTCGCTCCGTCCTGTTCAACGACGAACACGGAACGTTCTTCGGCCTGACCCGCGTTCCGCTCACGCTGGTCAAGGAAGGGGATGAGCTTGCCGTCATCATTCAGGGTGTTTCGCCCGAATGCGAGACCGGTCCGTTCAACTGCACATGGCATCTCGCGCGCGCGGCGACTGCGGTCTATCTGTTCTCGTATTTTTTCCGGGGATGCATGCCGGCCAATGCAGGGCTTCTCGAGCCGGTGAAATATTACATCGAGGGACCGAGCCTGATGAACTCCACGGCCGAGCGCGCGCACGGCCTTGCCAACCAGGTTGCCTCCTTCGGCACGCAGAACCTCTTCGTCGCGGGCGCCAAGATGCTCTACTCCAGCCCGCATCGCGAAGCGGTGCAGGCGCCGCAATCGCGAAACTACAGCTTGCCGATTTATTCCGGGCCCAACCGGCGCGGCTATCTCAGCATGAACTATTCGGGGCAGATCAACGCCGGCGGTGGCGGAGCGCGCTTCGATATGGATGGCGAGAACGCACTCGGATTCTACTGGGGACCCTGGACGGATGCGGGCGAGGTCGAAGAGCAGGACGACCGCATGCCCCAGCTGTCGCTATCGCGCAAACTGGACAAGAATTTCCATGGCTATGGAAAATTCCGCGGCGGCACACCCTTGCTGGAAGTCACGACCTTCACCGATCACCAGCAGTGCTGCATGAGTTCGTGGGGGAGCTGTGACAAGCTGTCTTTCAATTTCGGGCTGTTTGGCGGCTACGCCGGTCCGCCGAATCCGCGCGTGGTGATCCGCTGTACGGATGTGATGGAGAAAATTGAAGCCGGCGAAGACATCGATCTCGGTCAGCATCAGCTGCTGGCGAACATGAATGTCAAAGGCAAATACATCCTGAGCTCGAGCTCCAAGGATGCCGAGAACTTCGATCCTGGCGATCTGATCGTTTCGAGTGTCGGCGCTGCGGGCGGTTACGGTGACGTGCTTGAGCGTGATCCGCAGCTCGTGCAGGCGGATCTCGATGACAACCTCATTACCACCGATGTGGCCGAGAAGATCTATTGCGTGCATATCGATCCGGAGACCCGTCTGATCGACGAGGAGAAGACGGCGGCGCGCCGCGCGGCTGTCCGGGAAGAGCGCAAGCGTGAAGGACAGCCGTTCGATGTCTTCATCAAGGAGTGGCTGAAAAAAAAGCCGAAAGACCACATTCTTGAGCACTACGGCCATTGGCCGGAGCCGCAGCTCGAAACTTACAATAAGCCGTTCTGGGGCCTGTATGACTGATGGGCAAGCTTTGGAATCGTGCAAGAAACTCCAATAAGGTATTTGCGCCGCTCGTTTTTCGTCTGGCCCTGCGGCTCGAGCAGATCACATGGTCCGAGGTCGCGGAATCGGCGTCTGAAGTCGTGTTCGTCTCACGCGCGGCGCAGCGTCTTTTCAAGCTCGACGCTGTTTGCACAAATTTCGATACCTGGCTCGAGGCCGAATCGGCGGGCGCTGAGCTCGTGCGCGACGATCTTGGTCATGTGACCGGTTGCGCGGCGCATCCCGCGTCGCTGCCGGAACCGAAGTCCTTCGCAAAGGCCGACAGGATCGCTCACTCCGTCGAAGTGATCCGCCGTCTTTCCGAGGAGTCGAATTCGGCGCTGCCGCTGGCGAGTCTTGCCTTCGGTTCGACCCTGATGGCGCGGCTTTATGGAAATGAAGAAACCTCGCGCCTTCTGGTTGCCCTGCGGAACGGCGAGAGCAGTGAGGATTTGAATTCGAAGCTCGAATACGTCCGCGACGTCACGATCGAAATCGCGACAGGATATCTTGAAGCGGGTGCGACAGGTTTGTTGTTGCTGCATGAGGAGAACGAGCCCGACCTGCCGGAGTTGCGAAGTTTTGCGGCGCTGTTCAATCTGGCGTCCTATTACGATGTGCCGGCGGTCGTGATGTGCCGCAAGAACGTTGACGATGCCGGTCTCGGTCTGCTGCAGCAGGTCGCAGGGGATTTTTATGTTTCGCCGGCATTTCAGTCAAAGAACATCACTGCGCTTCCATCGGGGCCCTCGCCGGAAACGGTCGAATCCTCGGGATGGCTCGGGATTTCACGCTGGGAGTACGACACGGACAGCGAGCCGGCGATCATTCACAAATTGCGCGAAAGCAGCTTTCGCGCCTGACCCAAGCTGGTTCTGGAGAAGTTAATGTACAGCATCGACATCGACATCGGAGGCACCTTTACGGATGGCTTCTTCACCGACGGTTCGGAAACGAGAACGGCGAAAGTTCTGACGACGCCGCACGATGTCACTGAAGGGTTCATGGAGTGCATCCGTTTCGGCTGCCAGCAGTTCGATCTTGAGCTGGACGAATTCCTGCGCCGGACGAGCGTCGCACGGCTATCCACCACGATCGGAACGAATTTGCTCGTGCAACGCAAGGGAGCGCGGATTGGTCTGCTCGTAAGCGCCGGACAGGAAGGAAAGCTGTATGGCAGCGAATTGTCCGAGGCCGTCGCGAGCATCGTCAAACCGGACATGATCGTCGGCATATCCGAGAAAGTGGATGACCAGGGCGTTGTGACGGCGCCTCCCGCCGCCGCCGACGTTCTGATCGCGGTGCGCGATCTCATTCATAACGGGGCCCAGATCATCGTCGTCAGTTTCGCAAATGCATGGCTGAACAACGCCAACGAACGCGCCGTCCGCGATATCATCCGTGAGCGTTATCCGATCCATTATCTCCGCTCGGTGGTGGTGCAGCTCAGTTCGGAGATCGTTAATGACCGCAACGATCACGCGCGCACCAACTCGGCAATCCTCAATGCCTATATTCATGCAGATATGGCGCGGGCCCTGTTCCGGGCCGAGGACAAACTGCGCAGCGCCGGTTACGACAAGCCGCTGTTGATCGTGCACGCCAGCGGCGGTAACGCGCGGATCGCCAAAACCGTCGCTCTGAACACGCTGCACTCCGGTCCGGCCGTGGCGGTGAAGGGAGCGGCCATTCTCTCCGACAGCCTCGAGCTCAATCACGTCATCAGCGCCGACATGGGAGGAACGAGCTTCGACATCGGACTCGTGGTGGATAGGAAGGCCGATCTCGATCCCACGCCCCGTATCGAGGAAATTCTCATCGCCACTCCGACGATCCGGGTCGATTCCTTTGCAATCGGCGGCGGCAGCATCGCGTGGCTGGACGAAACCAACACGCTGCGGGTCGGTCCGATGAGCGCGAGCTCGGCGCCGGGCCCAGCGGCCTACGGCAAGGGCGGCAGCGAACCGACAGTCACCGATGCCAATGTCGTGCTGGGTTTTATCGATCCAGACTATTTCCTCGGCGGACGAATGAAACTCGACGTTGCGGCTGCGCGCCGGGCTATCGAACGGCGCATCGCCCGCAAACTGTCGATCAGCGTCGAGCAGGCGGCTTTCGACATCCGCCAGCTGGCTGATCAGATGATGGGCACCGAGCTGGCCAAACGCGTTAAAGAAGCCGGTTTGAAATCCGAAGCGGTGAAGCTTTTCTCCGTCGGAGGCGCAGGCCCGCTCCATGCCTGTCAGATCGCCGACGCGGCGAAGCTGGGGGGTGCGTTGGCTTTCCCGTTCGGTTCGGTATTCAGCGCGTTCGGCGGAAGCAACACCGACGTGCAGCATCGCTACCGCAAGACATTTGTTGGAAGCTCTCAGGCCTCGGCCCTGGAAGCCGCGATCGACTCGCTATCGTTGCAGGCGCGGCGGGACATGAAAGGCGAGGGTTTCTCCGACGGAGTGCGGGTGCGCGTTGAAGTCGAACTGGCCAACCGGACGCTCGCCGTCGATGGCAGCATCGACGATGTTGGCGCGATGACCAAACAGCTGCTGGCGTTGATAAAGAACGAGCCCGTGCTGGCTGTCGAGATGATTTCCGAGCGGCAGGTTCCGCATTGGCGTTTGAAGACCGGACCAAAACGGCCGGCGAAACTGTCGCCGAAATCGATGCGGCCGATATTCTGGGCACGCGACACGTCGATTAACACGCCGGTGTTCGACCGCGCGCAACTTACGCCCGGAGCGTTGATCGAAGGGCCCGCGATGGTCGAGGGTAACGACACGACCTATGGCGTGATGCCGGGATGGTCGCTGGAGGTCGACGGCAGTGGATGTTTCGTTTTTGCGGCTGGTAGGTCGGCTGTGCTTGCTGCCTGAACAAGCACGGAGCGCTGTTGATTGGAATGCGGACGATGGATGCGGGAGTTTTGACAAGCATCGGATCTGAGGTTGCGTCGGCTGTCGATCAGGCACGGCTTTGGAGCCGGCACATGGATCTTGCTGCGTTTGGCCGCCGAACCGATGGTGGCGTCAACCGTCAGGCGCTGTCGGGCGAGGATATTGCCGCCCGCAAGCAGCTGATCAGCTGGGCTGAAGAGCTGGGCTACCGTGTGTTCACCGACGCGGTCGGGAATCTGTTCATCCGGCGGGAAGGTCAGCGACCGGAGCTCGCGCCGATCATGACGGGCAGTCATCTTGACTCGCAGCCTGCCGGTGGAAAATTCGATGGCGTCTTCGGCGTTCTCGCCGGCATGGAGGTGCTCCAGGCTCTGGACGCCTGCAACATCGTCACCGACCGGCCGATCGAAGTCGTGGTCTGGACCAACGAGGAGGGCTCGCGCTTCTCGCCCGGCATGACCGGTTCTCTCGCATTCGCCGGGCAACTCGATCCCAAGGACATGATGACGATCGCCGACGAGTCGGGCGTTTGTTTCGGTGAGGCGCTTGCCGATGTCGAAAAGGTGTTTGCGGACCTGCCGCGCAGGCCGCTTGGCTTTCCGGTGAGCTGTTATATCGAGGCCCATATCGAGCAGGGGCCGGTGCTTGAGAAAGCCAACTGCAATATCGGCATCGTGTCCGGAATTCAGGGAACGAGATGGTTTACCGTGACGGTCACGGGCAAGGCCATGCATGCGGGTACGGTGCCGAGCAGGATGCGCAAGGATGCGTTCCGCGGCGCGCTGTCGATGATCAATGCATTGTCGGAAATCATGATCGACAAAGAGGACATCATAAGATTCACGATCGGCCGCGTCGTCGTTCAACCAAATTCACCCAACACGATTCCAGGCTCGGTGACATTTACTGTCGATTTTCGGCATCCCGATCCGGTGGTTCTGTCCCTGCTGGGAGATCAGGTCGTCAGAATCTGCCGCGAGAATGCGGGGGAATGCGGGATCGATATCCAGGAAACGCTGACGTCGCCTCCAATTACCTTTCCATCGTGGATTGTCGAGAAGATAGCCAATACGGCGCAGGCCCTCGGAATGCCCAACATGGTGTTGCCATCGGGAGCGTTTCACGACGCGCTCTCGATGAGCACCATCTGCCCGACAGGAATGATCTTCGTGCCTTGCGCCGAAGGCATCAGCCATAGTCCTGAAGAGAAGGCGGAGCCCGATGCGCTTGCGGCAGGGGCGCGCGTGCTTGCGGCGACGATCGCTGAAATCGCCAGTTCCTCTGAGCCCTAGAACGTGGGCGGCGTATTCACCCACAATATGCGGGTCAGCTTGTTGCCGGGGTTTTTATAGCCATGGGGTAACGTCGAGCGGAAAAAGAAAGAGTCGCCTTCTGAGAGTGAATACCAGACCCCGTCGAGTTCGAGATCGAGCTGTCCTTCCAGTAGAAACCCGATTTCCTCACCCTCATGATTGATCACGCCGTCGGTATGGCCGCCGGGGTCTATGCAGTGGATATTAGCCTCGATAAGGCTGCTGCGCTCCATGGCGACAAGACGTTCAAGTGTAATTCCCGGGCCGCTGCGAGACGGATTGGTCTTGATGGTCTGCCTGTCTTTGGCGCGGATGATCTGGATCTGTTCGAAGTTCTGATCAGCCTGGTCGGCAAACAAAATGGAAATGTTGATATCCAGAGCGACCGTGATCTGGTGCAACATCGAAAGAGAAGGGCGAACCTTGTTATTCTCGATCTTGGAAAGAAAACTTTCGGAGCAATCGAGCTTGTCGGCCAGGTCCTGAAGACGAAGCCCCTTGATGAGCCGGGCGTGTTTGAGACGTCCTCCGATCTTGATTTCGGAATTTGCCTCTGAGTTTGACGAAGGCTTTCGAGAAACGGTTTTGGTCCGATGCGATTTGCGCGCCGTTGCGGCAGATTGCGGCCCTTGCGCTCCAATGACGTTTCTTGTCGCTGTTTTTCTCATGGTTCAATCATTTGAATTTCGATTGAGCGGAATTCATCGTAGGTCATAAATAATTATCATGCATATTACTTTCATACAAATTCAGAAATATCATCCATCATGAAAGTAACTTGACTTATAAGAAAAATACAAGACAGTTATTGGGTTTTCCTTCGCGGCGACGAGGCCCCATGATTGTCCCCGATTTTCTTTGGCAGAATGAACGGTACCGGCCGGACAAGATTGCGGTCATTCACGACCATCGGCAATTCACCTATGCCGAGGTTGCCCGAAGGACGCGGCGATTTGCAAATGCCTTGAAGAAGCTCGGAATTGGAGCGGGCGATCACGTTGCCGTGCTTTCGACAAACAC
>RXJJ01000001.1:53922-132312 GCA_003963145.1 Bradyrhizobiaceae bacterium | reverse complement strand
TGTCGAAATTGTCTTCGCGATCGTATCGATCGGCGCGGTTTGGGTTCCCATCAATACCCGGCTGGCGGTGCCGGAGATCAATTTCATCGTCGACGATTCCGAAGCGACCGCTCTTGTCTATTCGGCGGACATGGTGGCGGCGGTCGATGAAGCGCGGCCTTCATGTTCTCGTGTGGCACATTGGATTGGCGTCGGCGGCGAAATCGAGGGGGGCCTGTCCTATGACGAACTTCTGGCCGACGCTTCCGAAGATCCTCACCCGCAGCCGCCTTCGCCTGACGATCTTTTCACAATCATGTACACGAGCGGGACGACCGGCAGGCCCAAGGGAGTCATGCTCACGCATGAAGCCTTCTACAACGGTACCGTTTACAGCTCTCTTTCGCTGAACGCGAAGGAGGATGACGTCAAGATGGCTGCGATCCCGCAATTCCATGCGGGCGGGCAGATCTACCAGCTCTGTTTCATTGCGGTCGGCGCCACGATTGTCGTTCTGCCGAAATTTGTGCCCACCGAAGTCTTCCGTTTGGTGGAGCTACACAAGGTCAGCGCGGTGAGCTTTGTCCCGGCGATGCTAATGGCTCTTCTGGAAGCACCCGAGCTCAAGAGCGCGAACATGAGTACGCTCAAGAATATCATCTACGGTGCGTCGCCGATTCCGGCGGATCGTCTTTCGGCGATCATGGACATCATTCCCGCCGATTATCGTCAGGCTTATGGGCAGACCGAATGCGGAATCCTGATGGTGTTTCTCAACGAGAAGGACCATCGGCGCGGCAAGTCCAGCAAGCCGTCTCTGCTCACATCGGCAGGGCGCCCCGGCATCGGATACCGCGTCGAATTGTTCGACGACAATCTGAACGAAGTTCCTGTCGGAGTTGTCGGTGAAGCCGCCGTTCACTCCGGCACACTGATGCGCGGATACTGGAAACGGCCGGAGGCGACCGCCAAGACACTGGTCAACGGCTGGCTGTTGACGGGAGACCTCGGATGGCGCGACGAGGAAGGGTATATCTATCTGGTGGACCGCAAGAGCGAAATGATCATCTCCGGCGGCGAGAATGTCTATCCGGTGGAGGTCGAGAACGTGTTGTCGTCCCATCCGGACGTTCTTGACGTCGCGGTTTTTGGAACGCCGCATCCGAAATGGGGAGAGGCAGTGACCGCCGCGATTGTGCTGCGTGGCTCCGCCAGCCTGTCCGAAGACATCATGATTGATTTCTGCCGCGGCAAACTGGGTGGCTTCAAGATTCCGAAATCGGTGAAATTCGTTGAAAGCCTGCCGCGCAATGCGTCCGGCAAGCTGCAGAAGAATGTCATCCGGCAAACGCTTCGCTGATTATTGCTGGCAAATGCAGGCTCTGTGTTCGTGAGAGAAAAGGCGCGCCGACGGCGCGCCTTTCTGCTTTAGCGGGTGGACGGATAGATCACGCCGGGGTTCATGATCCCCGCGGGGTCGAAAACCTTTCGCGTTGCCGCCAGCGACTTTCTGAACAGCGGATCGGTCTGCTTTTCATACCACAGCATATTGTCCCGTCCGATCGACGTGTGATGGGTGACGCTGCCGCCATGCTTCAGAAACTCGTTGGTCGCCGCGGTTTTGACGTGCTTCCATTGTTGCTTCATTTCATCGCGGCTTCCGAGACAATAGAAGCTCCAGTAAGGTGCGGGACCGTCTGGATAGACGTAGGAGAAACGGCAGCTCAGCGACCCTGGCCGTCCGGTCGCCTCCTTTATCGCTGCCTGAACCGCGCTCATCACGCTGTTATAAACGGTCGGAAATTTGTCCCAGGTGATGGACGTTTCCATAATGCCGTAAATGATGTTCCGCGGGGTGGTGACTTCCCGATAGTAACCTGTCTCGACAAAGATATCGCGCCATCGACCTTGTTCGGCCTGCCGGTTGCTGTCGGGATGACCGAGCACTTCGCGATCGAACTGGCCACCGTGATCTGCGCAGATTTCCAGCGCACGATCCATCTGGCCGACAACGGCATGGTCGGCGGATTCAAATCCCAAAAAGAGGATGCTCTGGTTTCGCGCGGAGACATGATTCACGCGAGCCTCTTCCGCATCGATGATCCTCAGGTTCGAGGGGTTCAGGCCCGATTGCGCGATGACCCTGATTGCCTCGCAGCCTTTCAGAAAGTCGTCGAAGAACACGGCGATCGACGCCCTGAAGCGCGGCCGCTTCTGAATTCGCATCCACGCCTCCGTGATGATGCCTAGCCCGCCCTCGCTGCCCATGAACAGCCGGTCCGGATCGGGGCCGGCTCCGTCGGGCGGCATGCGTCGCGTTTCGATGACGCCGGCCGGCGTGACCACCCGCATGTTCTGTACGTAATCGTCAATCCGGGTGAAGAGCGTTGCGAAATGCCCCGCCGAGCGCGTGGCGATCCAGCCGCCGAGTGTGGAATGCTGAAGCGACTGAGGATAGTGACGCAGGCTGTAGCCGTTCGTCTTTAATGCCGCCTCGATTTCGTTGCCGGTCGCGCCAGCCTGCATCCGGGCCGATTGCGAGACATGATCGGTTTCCAGAATGCGGTTGAAGCGCCGCATATCGACCGCGATCACACCCGCGAAATCCGGGCCGACGATCGGCTCAACGCCGCCCGATGTGCTGGTGCCTCCGCCGAACGGGATGACGGCGGCGCGGACTTGCACCGCCCAATTGTAGATTTCCTGAATATCTTCTTCCGACCTGACAAAGGCCACGACGTCGGGCGCATAATCGTAGCGGTTGGAGTAGATCGTCGCATAGTCGAGAAACGATCGGCCGACGGCATGCCGTATGCGTTCGATCTTGTCGGTGGTGCAGAACCCGGAGAAGCGATGCGGGACATTTAGTCGCGGCGCCCCGATGATTGCCTCATTGAGGTCGGGAATGGGGACCGGCTTAAACTCGCGAATGCCGAAAAGGCTGGAAAAATAGCTCTCGACATTTCTGACGACGAGGGGAGGTGTTTCCGGCTTGTCTTCGAAACCCCAGCCCCAATGTTTCATTCGCTGCTGCATATGGACTTCCATTTCCACGGTTGGACCAGTGTAGCGATTTATTCCGGCGCCTGAAAACATAATGATGTATAAGAAAGTTACTTTCGCAGATGGAAAGCCGGGCAAGCGTGGGGAATTTATGAAAGTCACTTGCATAAAAGTTAATTAACGTGCCCTTTATTTTTGCTATCGGCGATCGGATGTCTCAAAAAATATTGTAAAAACAATGATATGAATGGTGGCATATGAATTGCTTTCTAAGTCAAGTCAGTGTGGATTTCGATTAAGAGGGTGGGATTATGCGGGCTAATCGAGTGAAGTATCTTTCAGGTCTGGCGGGAGCATTCTTCGCCATGGCGGCACTCCTCGGCACAGCGCCGGCGATGGCAAAGGACAAGGTGAGGATCGCCTTTATCGCCAATCTGAGCGGAGGAGGGTCACATATCGGACTTGGCGGCCGTAACTCGGCAGATCTCGCCATTCGCCAGAGAAATGCCGATCCGAAGTCTAAATACGAATACGAACTCGTTTCGTATGACGACGAATGCAAGCCGAGCGTCGGTGTGCAGGTTGCCACGCGGGTCGCAAGCGACGACAGCATTTCCGCCGCGCTCGCCCATTATTGTTCGGCGGTGGCGATGGCGACCATCGGCGTGTTTCACAAGTTCAACATGCCCATGCTGATTTTCACGGCGATCTCGCCGGAGATCACCGATGATCAGAAATTCGACGAAGTTAATCGCGTCGGCCCGAGTGCAATCGATCAAAACCGCGTCGGCCCGAAGTTCATGGCCGATCTCGGCTACAAGACCTGGGCCGTTATTTACGACACAACGGCGTTCGGAACCTCGAACGATAAATATTTTACCCAGTTCATGGAAAAGACGGACGGCAAGGTCCTTGCAAAATTCGGTGTCTCGCCGGATCAGCAGGATTTCACCGCCGAGCTTACGAAGATCAAGGAATTGAACCCGCAGGTGATCTACCTGGAGACCCTGGCTCCGGTCGCCGCGCGCGTTCGACTGCAGATGGACAAGCTTGGCGTCAACGCCCAGTTCGATTCTGTGTCGGGTGTCTTTTCCGACGAGTACATCAAGACGCTGGGGCCGCTGGCGGAGGGCTCCTTGAGCCGCCGCAACGGGCAGCCGCTTGAAGACCTTGCGGGCGGGAAGGCCTTTATCGAGCAATATGCCGCGCAGAAATACGATCAGCCGGCGGACGTGTGGGGCCATTTCGCGTATGCTGAAATGTCCCTTCTGCTCGATGTGATCGAGAAGGTGGGCCCGTCGCGCGATGCGATCGTCAAGGGTCTGCGGGCCGTCAAGGAACATCCGACATTGCTCGGGCCGGTGACGTTCAACGATCATGGACAGAATATCAACAGCACCGCTAGTGTCGTCGTGGTTCAGGACGGCAAGTGGATCGGCTGGGACAAGAGCGAGTACGCAACAGGAAAGCGCAAGTTGAGTCGTTTGCCGTAGGAAGTGGGGCAAATGGGGCGGGCGGTCGCGACCCCAGGCGACCGCCCGCCTCTATGGTTGTTCACGTCGTCAAGAAAAGGAGCGAAGGGTGGACCTGTCGACGCTGGCCCAATATTTCATGAGCGGCCTGATGCTGGCGATGATTTATGCGCTTCTGGCTCTGGGCTTCACGCTTTTCTTCGGCGTGCTGGATGTGATTCAGTTCGGGCACGGCGATGTCTTTACCTTTGGCGCGTTCGCGGCCCTGGTGTGTTATCTCGCCCTTGTTGGCCTCGGGATCAGCCAGCCGGTTCTGCTGATCGCTTTCATGGCGCTCGGCTCGATTTTCATTCTTTCGATTTTTGGCATGCTGATGGCCAAGGGCATCATCATGCCGTTGAAAAGTGCGCCGCCGCTCAACGTCCTTCTTGCGACGATGATGCTCGGCACCGCGCTCCGGGAGGGAATCCGCCTGTTTTATCCGGAAGGCGCGAACCCGCACAAATTCCCGGCTCTGTTGCCGGCTGAAAAAATCATGATGGGCAACTTCGCCCTGCGTATCGACAACTGCATCATGCTGGTGGCAGGTGCCCTGACAATCGTCGGTGTGAGCATCCTGTTCAACCGCACTCGTATCGGTCTTGCGATGCGGGCGGTCGCGCTGGACGAAGAGACGGCGAAAACCATGGGGATCAACTATACGCTGATCGTGCTGGTGACGTTCGCGCTTGGGTCGTCGCTGGCTGCCATCGCGGCGATGGTGAGCGGTCTCTACTATCACGAAATAAGCTTCTCGATGGGCCTGATGACCGGGGCGATCGGTTTCAGCGCGGCCATCATCGGCGGACTTGGAAATTTCTATGGCGCGATTTTGGGAGGCGTCGTTATCGCCTTTCTGCAGACGCTCGGGGCCGTGGCGATGCCGTTCTCCAGCGCCTACAAGGACGTCTTCATGTTTGCCGTCGTGATTGTTCTGATTACATGGCGGCCCACCGGGCTCATCAGTGAACGCGTGAGCGAGCGGGTATGAGCGGCCCGCTATCGCCGACCCGGACAAGTGCCGCGGATATGACGACATCTTCACCCAGACCAAGCCGCCCCTCAGCTCTGGCGATGATCGCGTGCATGGTTCTCGGCTTTTGCTATCTGGCCGTGGTCCTGAAGGCCGATCAGCAATGGAGCGTTCTGGTTCTCGTCATTGGCGCCATCGGCGCCGTATGGGCCGGCTCGCGGCTCGGCTGGCTGAATTACGCTGAGCGTTCGTTTAACGCTCACGAGAGCGCCGCGGGCGCACTTGGTGTCGTTGGCGTGCTGGCGCTTGCTGTGCTGTTTCATGACAGCTCGTTCGTTTTGTTTCTGCTCGCGACGATTCTGGTCAACATGACGGCCTGCCTCGGTCTGAACATTCAGTTCGGTTATGTCGGCATGCTGAATTTCGCCGGAAGCGCGATGTTGGGTATCGGCGCCTATACGGCGGCGCTCGTCGGCCGGAGCGACATCATTCCTCCGATTCTGTTGCTGCCGCTGGGCGGTCTTTGCGCGGTCATCGTCGGCTCGCTTCTGCTTCCGCCGATGCTGCGCACGCAGGGTCATTACAGCGCTGTCGTGACAATCGCGTTCGGGTTGTTGCTCACCACCTTCCTCGATTCGTTTCAGCCGTTCGGCGGATCGCAGGGCCTCGCTTCTCCCACAATGACGATTTTCGGATGGAGTTTCGCGCGTTCCATCACAATCGCCGGATTTAAATTTGCATTTTACATGAATTATCTCGTGCTTGCGCTGGTCATGGTCATCGGCGCCGCGATTCTGGTGCGCCGGATCGAGCGATCATGGATCGGCCTGACGCTCGATGCGGTGCGGATCGATGAGACGGCGTCGAGCTGTTTCGGCATCGATATCGGGTCCGCGAAAATCTTTGCATTCACGGTAGGCAACTTCATTGTCGGCGTGGCGGGTGCGCTGTATGCGATGATGCTGGGTTATATCGCGCCGAATAATTTTTCATTTGCTGACTCGCTGATCCTGATCACGATCATTCTGCTGGGCGGCATCGGAAGTATCTGGGGAACGATCGTGACAACGGCGATTGTCTTCATTTTGCCCGAGCGCCTACAGGCCATTCAGGAATACCGGCTGTTTATCTATTCGATTGTCGTTCTGCTTGTGCTGCGCTTTGTTCCATCGGGACTGATCCCCCGGTCGCTCCGCAGCTACTTCCCCGGAGGAAAGGCGTGATGGCAGAGGGCCACGGAAATCCTTTGCTGAGCTGCAGCGAGCTTACCAAGCGGTTTGGCGGCGTCGTCGCGCTCAACGGCCTGACGATGGATATTCTGCGCGACGAGGTGCTGGGTATTATCGGACCGAACGGTTCGGGCAAGACGACGTTCTTTAACGTGATCACCGGCATTTTTCCAGCGACCTCCGGCTGGGTGCGATACGACGGCGAGGTCGTAACCAACGCCGCGCCGCAGCTGCTTCACCGCAAGGGAATTGCCCGGACATTCCAGCGGTCGCGTTTGTGCCTCGGGCTGTCGATCTTCGACAATCTGATGATCGGCAACCACACGCGGTTGAATCAGGGATACGCGTTCAATCTCTTTCAACGCCGGGCGTTGCGTTCCGAAGTGGAGGAACAGGTCGAGAAATGCCGGGAACTCGTCCGGATCTTCGATCCCGATCTGGTCGATCGCATTCACGACCTGGTGGGCAATCAGCCGATGATCGACCGCCGCAGGATCGAGGTTTGCCGGGCTCTCATCAGTGGACCGAAATTGTTGCTGCTGGATGAGCCTTCCGCCGGCATGACGGAATGGGAAACCCGGCAGCTGATGGAGAATATCATCGAAGTCAAGCGGCAGTTTGAAGGACTGTCGATCGTTCTCATCGAACATGAAATGAACGTCATCGAACGCATTTCCGATCGTTGTGTCGTCCTCAACTTTGGAAAGAAAATTTGCGAAGGCAAATATTCCGAAGTCATCGCAAATGAACAGGTACAGGAAGCCTATCTCGGGTCCGCGCCGGAGGCGCTTGCGTCGTGACAGGAACGTTGGAAATCGAAGGCGTTTATGCGGGATACGACAACGCCGATGTGCTCGAGAATGTGTCACTGGTCATCGAGCCTGGCCAGATCACATGTCTGCTTGGATCGAACGGAGCGGGAAAGTCCACGCTGATCAGGACCATTCTGTCGCTGACCCGCGCGCGGCGTGGCAGGATCAGATTTAACGGCAAGGATATTACGAATCTTCCGACCCATCAGATCGTCGCGTCGGGCATTGCCTGTATCCCCGAGGGACGAAAGGTTTTCTCCAAGCTCTCGGTTGAGGAGAACCTCTATATTGGAGCGTATCTGGTCAATGACCGGTCCCGCATCGCGCAACGGGTGCAGGAGGTCTACGAGATATTCCCGAGATTGCAGGAACGTAAGACGCAGCCGGCGGGAACGCTGTCGGGCGGCGAGCAGGCAATGGTTTCGATCGGGCGCGGACTGATGGGCGCGCCGCAGCTGTTGCTGATCGATGAACCGTCGCTGGGCCTGTCGCCGAAGTTTGTCAGCGAAACGTTTCGCGTTGTCGAGAAGATTTGCGCAACCGGCATATCGGTCTTTCTGGTCGAGCAGAATGTTCGTCAGACGCTGGCGATTGCACACCGCGGGTATGTATTTTCCAACGGAAAGGTCATCACGTCGGGGACGGCCGACGAATTGATCCGAAGTCCGGAAGTGCGAGGCGCCTATTTCGGCGAGAAGGTCTCGGCCTAGCCCAGAGAACCGATGGGGCGATGGCTAGCCTCTTCTTGCGCTGGCCTTCATGTTTCGCAATCCCTTGAAGGCACGGCAGCAGGGACATCCGCTTATATGCGCCGCCGGCGACGGTTGTGTCTTTGACGCAGAGGCCGCCGCCGATGGCGTGTTGACCGCCATCGCGGATGTCGACCGGTGTTGAACGGCCGGCGCTCTGAGCCACGCGCGGTCGCTGGGCTTCCCGCATGTTGTGCATCGGCAAGTCCGGTCGCTTTGAGTCATCGGTCGAGTGACCGTGAAGGGTCCGCAGTCACTGCATTGATAGTCGTAAGCGGGCATGATTTGAAACTGTTTAGTCCTTCCTCTCAATCCTTCCACGGCGCCTTCAGAATGTTTTCGCACTGGTTAACCCGTTTGAAGCCCGGGTCCACCCATTCGATGTAATCGGAATTGATGGTTCCGAAAGTCGTCATCGGCTTGGAACGCGCGGAACTGGCCTGGATATCGATAAAGGCATTTTTGAAATCGTGGCGAGGATAGGCTGCGATGACCTCGTCGCGATGCTGAGCGGTGAAGCTTTCAAAGTCGGTGCCGACCACGTCCATTCGTACCCCGGCTCGTGTGAGAGCGATTTCCGGCCGCATGTGTTGCGGAATCCCGGGTGTGGTGTGCAGCGCGATGGCTTCCCACACCAAACTTATCTTGTCTGGCGCAATGCCGTGACCGTTCAGAAAATCCCTTGCCGCGTTGGCGCCATCGACCTCGAAACGCTCGGCCGCACTGGTGTAGGAGTCGATCAGGCCAAGATCGTGGAAGAGGGAGGCGATATACAGCAGCTCCTCGTCGTAAGACTGCTTCAGATGCTGGCCGCGCAGAGCTCCGAACAGATAAACCCGCACGGAATGATTGAACAGGAATTCCGGTTCGTTGTCTTTAATCAGCTCCTCCGCCTGACGCGCTATCACGCTGTCCGGGATTCGAATGCCTGCTATCGTGCGCGCCATTTTCCGCTAATGCCCCTCAGGAAAGATCAATGCTGGACAGTATAGGAAAGTAACTTGAATTACAAGAAAGCAAATGTCAGGCTCCGTTCTCGTGCGCAAAGAAGAACGGGGACAGTGGCAACCTCGATCACCCTTGCAACGTGCGCTGTTTGAGGCGCGGCAGCATATTCATCTGCGAGCGGCTTTATTTCCAAGGAAAGCCATCCACGCAATGTGCGGATTTTTCGCCCTCACGCGATGTTCATTAAATACGCGGCCTTCAAATCCGGCACTGGTTTGTCAGGCGCCGTGAGGACCGGCGCGTGCGATCACACGGCTCCCGGCGGAGATTTGTCATGCGAACGCAGAGCCGCAAACAGGTCTTCCGCCGCTTTTGCGCCGTGCTGATTGGCGAGCAGTTGCGCTTTGTCCGCGTCGCCTGCGCAAATCGCTTCCACCAGCGCCTGGTGGTTCTCGACCACGGTCGCGCGTTTGCGCAGCATCGAATTCGATGAGGCGATGTAAATCCGGATTTGCTGCTCGACCAATTCATAATGTGCCGCAAGGCGTTGATGCTTTGAGAGAGCAACGATCGTTTTATGGATCGCCAGATCGGCGTCGTTGATCGCGCGCGCGTCGGACTTGCGCACCGCCGCCTTGAGCTCCTTGAACGCGGCCCGTAGCTGAGCCCGTCCCGCGTCGTCGATGTTCTGGGCGGCCAATCGGCTGGCAAGCGGCTCCATGCAGCCTCGCAGCGTATAAAGCTCAAAAGCATCTTTCGGCTCGAGGTTGAGCACGTGCCAGCCGGTATAGGGCTTCAGCACGACCAATGCCTCCGACAGCAGCCGGTGCAGGCCGGCTCTGACGGTGCCGCGCGAGACCGACAGTTTGGCTGCGAGGTCCGCCTCCGTCAGGCGTGTGCCGAGCGGAAGAACTCCGCCTAGGATCGCCTCTCTCAGCCGGTCCGCAACGACGGTATCCATGCTTTGCCTGGCCACGGGCGCTACCGAGAGTGCTGTCACGGACATGATGTTCCTCAGGTGATCGTGCCGTTCTGGGATCGGAGCGGCGGGAAGAATCGCCGGCCGGGACTTATTGACAGAACTTGACTCATACATGATTGTTGACAATTATCAATCGACCGAAACGGGCGTGAGTAAATGAAATTGGCTCAGACTGCAAAGCTGGACGGCGCGGGGCTGCTGCCCGATCCCATCGTGAAAGCGGAAACCATTCTGGTCTCGATCCCGTTCGAATCCGGCGGTGTGCCGCCCTGGAGTTTTGGCGGCAGGCCGCGCAATGCATTCGACACGCTCATGGTGCGCCTCGAGACCGAGAGCGGCGTCGTCGGATGGGGAGAGGCATTCTCGCGCAACGAGGATGTGGCCTTAAAAAAGCTGATCGACACACGGATTTTGCCGCTGGTGCTCAAAAGAAACGCCAGCGAGATCGCACGTATCAAGTTCGATCTGGAATTTCAGCTACAGAACTTCGGACGCGTCGGTTCGATCATGTACGGCGTCTCGGCCGTTGACACCGCGCTTTGGGATATCGCAGCGAAGAAAGCGGGCATGCCGCTCGTGAATTTGCTCGGCGGCGCGTTTACGGGCGAACTGGAGGTGTATGCGAGCCTGATGCGCTACGGAAACTGCGAAGATGTGGCGCGCATTACCAAGCAGGCCGTCGATCGGGGCTATCGTTTCATCAAGCTGCACGAAATAACGATTCCTGAAATCAAGGCTGCAGTGGAGGCGGCCGGGCCGGATGCCCGCGTCATGCTCGACGTCAACTGCCCCTGGTCGGTCGCGGAAGCTCTTCGTTACGATCGAGAGCTGGAGCCGCTCAACTTGCTGTGGTTCGAGGAGCCGGTCTGGCCGCCGGAGAATTATATCGGCCTTGCGCAGGTGCGCGCGACGGGCCGTCACCGGATCGCGGCGGGTGAAAACGCCGGAAGCCTTCACGATTTCTTCGCGATGATTGAGGCGGGCGCGATCGATATCGCACAGCCCGACGTTGCCAAGACAGGTGGCGTGACCGAACTTTTAAAAATTGCCGCGCTCTGCGAAGCGCATGGAATCGAATTCGTTCCTCATTGCGCGCTGTTCGGACCTGGACAGATCGCCACCATGCATATCAACGCGGCGGTGCGGACGACCCCTATTCTCGAGCGGCTTTACTGCGATTTCGAGGCCGAGCTTTTCGGCGGACTGAATCTTCCGGTCCAGGGAAAAGTATCGGTGCCGACGGCACCGGGACTTGGACTCGAACCGGACCTGAATGTCATCCGCGATTACCAGGTGCGCTGATCGATAACGTCATGCGCTGATCAGCCTGATCATGTTTCTGGTGCGGGGCCTGTGGTTCCGCGTATGCGCAAATCAATCGCAACCTCGATCGGACGGTGCAGATCAGATTGCGTCACCATTTGCAATATCTGATCGCCTGCGCGGCGCCCGAGTTCATCCGCAGGGAAATGCACGGTTGTCAAAGGCGGATCGAGATGTTCGGTAATCTCAAGATCTTCAAAGCCGGTAATTGAAACCCGTTCTGGCACGGGGACGCCGAGTCTGCGGCAGGCTGTGAGGGCGCCGGCCGCGATAATGTCGTGACCGCAAATAATGGCGGTCGGCGGATTTTCGCTTCCCATCAAATGTTCGATTCCGCGCTGTCCGTTATCGTAACTCAATTTTCCGGTCACAATGTGGTCCGCCCGGAGAACACCATTGCCGCGTTTGATCTCCTTCTGGACAAGATCGAGACGCTCCCGCTGCCATTCGCTTTCGCCCGGTCCGAAAATCGCCCCGAAGCTGCGGTGGCCGAGACCGAGGAGGTGCTCGACCACAAGCATCGCCGCTTTTCGGTGATCGTAGCCGATGCAGGTGCGGCGGCTCGTGGAGTCAAATGTCCAGGTCAGCACGTAGGGAATGTTGAGCCGCTCCAGCAGAGCGAGAACGTCCGGCTCGTGTTCGCGCCCGAGCAGCACCAGGCCATCGACGCCTCTTTCGATCAGTTTGCGCACGGTATCGCGTTCGGTGGCGCTGTCGAATTCGTTGCAGGAAAGCAGAAGAAGATAGCTATCCTGTGCCAGTCTTTTCTGCAGGGCGAAAGCTGTGTTGGCAAAGATGGCGTGATCGAGCGTCGGGAGGATGGCGCCGATAGTTCGGGTTCGGCCGGACGACAGGGCACGACCGGCGCCGTGCGCAACGTAGTTGAGCTGCATGGCGGCGTCCTGAACCGCGCGCAGCTTTTCTGCACCGACCAGTTCAGGGCGGGTAAGGGCGCGCGATACGGTTGCGACCGACACGCCCGCAAGGCGCGCAATGTCCTTGACGCTTGGTTGCCGGCGGCGGCCGGTGTCGGGCTGGGCGCGTAGAGATGAAACCGTATTCATGAACAGAATATCCTGACCCCAAATTGAGCTTTCTCTGCAAAAATATTGGCACATAAGCAGAAATAAAGGTCAATCCATCATTTTTGATGTCTCTTTCTTTTTTGCTGTGTTGACACGATGAAAACCTCTCCATAGCGTTATGAAAACGTATTCATAGCGAGTTTGTCGGATGTCTGTCCGCCTTTGCAACGTCTCCAAGGTTTTTGAAGGCCGAACCGGAAGCGGACCGACTCTCGCACTTGATAATGTCAGCTGCGAAATCGAAGCCGGTGAATTCGTTTGCATCATTGGACCGTCGGGCTGCGGAAAAACGACTCTGCTTCACACCATCGCAGGTTTCTCGTTCCCTTCACAGGGCATGGCACTGAGCGACGAAAAGCCGATTACCGGGCCCGGCCCCGACCGCATCATCATGTTTCAGGAATACGGGCTTTTTCCGTGGCTGACTGTTTTCCAAAACATCGAGTTCGGCCTCAGGGCGAAGAAGATGCCGGCGGCAGAGCGCGCCGATGTCGTCCGGTATTACATCGACATGGTCGGGCTTACGGGATTCGAAAATCGGTTTCCCGCTGAAATATCCGGCGGCATGAAGCAGCGGGTGAGTATCGCGCGAGCGCTTGCACCAGATCCGGACATAGTTCTGATGGATGAGCCGTTTGCGGCTCTCGATTCTCTGACGCGCGACATCCTTCAGGAGGAAATTCTGCGCATCTGGGAGAAGACGAAGAAGACCTTCGTTCTCATCACGCACAATATCGACGAAGCCATATTTCTCGGCGATCGCGTTGTGGCAATGAGCGCCCGTCCGGGCCGGATCAAGGAAACATTGCGTGTTGATCTGCCGCGTCCGCGCGAGCCTGCCGTTCGTAGTCATAACATGCGCTTTGCGGAGCTGAGAGAGCATCTCTCCCAGATGTTGCGAAGCGAAGTGGTCCGAACAGCGTCGCGATGAGCGAGGAGGGTGACCGCATGAGTCAGGTCGAGCATATGGCTGTCAGTTCGGGCGAGGTCCGAAAGGAGCATACGGTTCTCTCCAGAGTGACGCACTTCATCGCAAGTCTGCGTTATCTGATCGGCATCCCGATTTTCTTTATCGCCTGGGAATTGGGTGTAAGGGCCGGCTTCATCAACGGAAATCTGCTGCCCGCGCCCAGTGCCGTGGTCAAGGCTCTGGTCGATCTGGCTCAGGCGGGACTGCTGTTTCGCGACACCGAGGCGAGTGTCATCCGCGTCACCATCGGTTTCCTCATCGCGGCGGCAGCCGCAATTCCGCTCGGCATGCTGCTGGGCCGGTCGCCCCGGCTTGCCGCTTACCTCATGCCGCTGATCGATCTCGTTCGCCCCATCTCGGTCATCGCCTGGATTCCGCTGGCCATCCTCTGGTTCGGTCTTGGCGATGGGTCCGCATGGTTCATCATTTTTCTCGGTGCGTTCTTTCCGATTTTTACCAACACCTATCTCGGTGCCCAATCGGTCCAGAAAATACACATCCAGGTTTCGCAGTGTTTCGGCGCCAGCCGGTGGCTCTTTATCCGGCAGGTTCTGTTTCCGTCGGCGCTGCCATATGTCGTTGCCGGCCTGCGGGTCGGACTCGGCGTCGGCTGGATGTGTGTGATCGCGGCCGAGCTGATCGCCGCGACGTCCGGGCTTGGGTACATGATTCAGATGGCGCGTACCACGATCGAGACGGAGAAGGTCATCGCGGGAATGGTGGTCATCGGCATTATCGGATTTTTGATGAATGCCATCATGCTCTGGATCGAACGTCATCTCATCACTTGGCAGCAGCATTAGGAGAAAGATCAATGATACGACGCAAGTTCATGGCGGGCGGAGTTGTTGCGGCGATATTGCTGGCCGCTATCGGAACGCCGGCAAACTCGGCCGAGCCGGCCAGCATGACGCTGGGGTACCAGTCGCTCTGGGCCGGCGGCGGTGAGGTGTTCGAAACATTGCGCCACACCAATATTCTCGAGCTCAACGGTCTCAAGGCCGACTTCAAGACCTTCACATTCGGCGGTCCTTTGGGTGAAGCCGCCGTTGCCGGAAACATCGATGATATTTTCGCGGCTGATGCTCCGGTATTGCGCGCCGCTGCGCGTATTCCCGGATCGAAGATCTTCTTTCGTACCCATGATGCGCGTTTCGGCATTGTCGTCCGCTCGGACTTCGATGGCACGAAGCTGACCGACCTGAAAGGCAAATCGCTATCGGGTCCGTTCGGCACGACGACGTTTCCGCGCGCCATGCGGGCTATTGTCAAGGCCGGCATCAACGAGCCCTTCAGCGACATGAAGATCGTCAATCAGGACATCGCCGAGCAGGTCAGCGCAATGCAGGGCAAGCTCGTGGACGCCGTGACCACATGGGATCCGACGATGCAGCGCATGCTGGATCAGAAAATCGGAAAGATCCTGTGGGAAGCACCGAAGGGTGAAAACATCGGACAGATGGGCATCACCGGTCCGTGGCTGAAGTCGCATACAGCCGACGATCTGAACCGCTTCATCAAGGCGTGGATCATGGCGACCTGGTGGACGTCGAACAACATCGATCAGGCTCACAAGTGGTTTGCCGAAACATCGCGCTTGTCGCCGGACGTTCTGAAGCTCGCAACGGACTATGACCGGAATCTGGCTACGCCGATCAGCGATATCAACAAGATCGATCTGTCCATCACCAAGGCCGATATCGAAGGCACGCAGCAGGTCATGGACTTTCTTTATGAACGCAAATTGTTGAGCAGCAAGATGGATGTCGCCTCTTTCTACGACGACGGCCCGCTTAAGCAGGCTCAGAAGGAGATCGCCGAGGGCAAGCTGCCCGACCTCAAGGCGATCAAGATCGTCACGCCTTGATGAATCCGAAGTAAGCAATAAGGACGGAAGAAAAAAATGGTTTTGTCGCATGAACTCGTAGGGTCTGGAAAAGAAGGTGTCATTGTTTTCAATGACTGGCTTGCCGACTGCTCAAGCTGGATTCCGATGCATCCTTATCTGGATAAAGAGAAGTTCACCTACGCTTTCACCAATATTCGCGGATATGGCGGCTCCCGTGACATGAAAGGCGAGTATAACGCCAAGGAAGCGGCTAACGACGCCTTCGACGTCGCTGACCACCTCAAATGGGACCGGTTTCACATTATCGGGTTTTCGATGACCGGCATGGTTGTCGAACGGATGGTGCTTGACCGGCCCCAGCGGATCAAAAGTGAAATCGCGGTGGGTCCCGTGTCCGCGCGGGCGGTGAAGATGTCGCCGGAGGATCGCGAGTTCTTTTTGAGCACGCTGACCAACGACGACTCGGTCCGCGAGCTTGCCGCCCGCATCAGCGCCCACAAGCTTTCACGCCAGTGGCTCGATTACAAATTGATGCTGGCGCGGACCGGCCGCAACAACGCGGCCATTCCGGGCTATTTCAAGATGTGGACCGAGGACGATTTTTCCGAGGAGGTTCGCAATGCGCGTCCATCGGTGCCGCTTCTGGTTATCGCCGGCGAGTGGGACCAGGAGGCATTCCTCGAGCCGGTAATGCGCGACACATTCATGGCGTGGCACTCCAAGGCGGAGCTCACCGTCATCAAGAATTGCGGGCACTGCCCGATGCAGGAAACGCCGGTCTATCTGGCAACGCTGGTCGAGCGATTCATGAAAAAATACGTCTGACATTCTTATCTCTGACGGCAACCTATGGCTCGGATCGGACTCGTCGGATTTGGTCGGATGGGGCAGGCAATTCTGCCCCGCCTCGTTCAGAGCGGCGCTCCGGTCATGGTCTGGAACAGGACGGATAAAACAAAACTAATCGAGGCAGCCGGAGCAATTCCGGCTTCCTCTCCGTCTGAAGTTGTCAAGAATTGCGATGTTGTGCTGTCGTTTCTGTTCGACGATGCGGCAGTCGAAGCAGTCTATCTCGGTCCGTCCGGATTATTCTCCGAGAGTTGCGAGGGTCGTACCTTTATCGAAATGAGTACGATAAAGCCGCGAACCATCGAGGCAATATCATGCGCCGCCCTGGCGCGTAGGGCGGCGTTTGTGGAGGCGCCGGTTTCCGGAAGCACCGCAGCGGCGCGTGCGGGCTCTCTGCTTGTGCTGGCCGGCGGTGCGCCGGACGAAATTTGTGCTGTCACACCGATCCTCAACCTGTTCGCGCGCCGTGTCGTGCATATGGGTCCGATAGGCCGTGGCATGGCGGCAAAGCTTGGCGTGCAGCTTTTGACTTATTCCTACTGGCTCGCGCTGGGCGAGGCGGCCGCAATCGCGTCTTCGTCCGGTTTGCCGATCAAGGAGTTTTTGGAAGTTTTAGCGGATACGCCTGCCGCGTTGGGCGCGCTGCGCGGGAAACTTCCTGCGATCCTTGGCGATGAAAAGGACGTGGCGTTTTCAATATCCGCGGCGCAAAAAGATCTCGAAGTTATTCGGGATCATGCTCGTCTGCTCGACGTGCAGGGGGCGATGGGCGAGTCGGTCTTCGGGCAATATGGGGCTGCGGTCCGGTCGGGCCTCGGGGATGACGACATTGCGGCGATCGTGGCTTTTGCCTCAAAGCGGCCCGCGCATAGTCAAGCGCAGCAACGCGATATCACATCGGAAAATAAGTGAGGCGCCAGGTGAGCTTTGAAACGATCCAATTCGAGCGGCGTGACGGAGTTGCCGTCTTGACGCTGAACCGGCCCGAACGCGTGAATGCGATGGACCGCGCCATGCTTTCCGAGATCAATCTGGCGATGGACGACGTGGAAACCGATGCCGGGATCAAGGCGCTGGTGGTGCGGGGCGCGGGCAAGAATTTTTCTTCCGGGTTCAATCTGAAAGAGCAGATAGAGAAGCCGTTCAGCGGCGTTAAGGAATGGAAGCGCATCCTCGATCAGGACTATGAAGCCGTGATGCGCTTCTGGTTTTGCACGAAGCCGACCATCGCCGCGATACAGGGCTATTGTCTGGCCGGCGCGTTCGAGCTTGCGATGGCCTGCGATCTGGCCATCGCGGAGGAGGATGCGCTGTTCGGCGAGCCAGAACTGAAATTCGGCGCCGGAATCGTGGTGATGCTTCTGCCGTGGATGGTGGGACCGAAGATCGCAAAGGAAATCATCCTGAGGGGTCTGGATCATATCACGAGCGAGGAGGCTGCACGGCTCGGTCTCGTCAATCGTGTCGTTCCGTCCGGCACGGCGTTTGAGAAGGCGTTCGCGTGGGCGCGAGACATCGCGGTGGTCGATCCGATGCTGATGCAGGAAACCAAGCGCGCCATCAACCGGACCTATGAAATCATGGGGCTGGTCCAGGCGCTGGAGAGTGCGCTGGAGATCGATCTGCGCATCGAGGGCGAGGGAAGCTCTGACAAGATCCAGTTTCTGAACATTGCGCGGCAGAAAGGTCTGCGTGCGGCTCTCGCCTGGCGCGATGCCAGATTTACGTCGGGAGAGTCGGGACGTGGCTAATTCGTTGGCCGATAGACTCGCATTATCCTGCCAGCGGTTTGCAGCGCTGACTGCCGTCAGCGATGAAGACGACGCGCTATCCTATGCCGAATTCGGTCAGCGGGCAGAGGGACTGGCGCGTGAGCTTCGTGCAAGCGGCCTTCCTCGGCATGCGCCTGTCATTGTCAAAGTCGCCAACAGGGCCAGAGATATCGTTGCCTTTCAGGCGGTGTGGCTTGCCGGCGGCGTCGTGGTCCCTCTGCATCGCGATACACCGGCGCAGGTTCTTTTGGAAGCTTTATCGTCCGTTCGGCCCGCCGCCGTGGTCGACGGCGACACAATCGATATGCTGGCAAGCCAGCCGGAAATCTGGTCGTCCGATCTTCAGGGAGCTGCCCTGATTGTCCTGACCTCCGGCTCAACCGGTAAACCGAAAGGTGTGATTCTGTCGCATGCCGCGTTCAGCGGCAAGCTCGATGCCAATCAAAGCCGCCTTCGCTTCAGCCCGGCGGCGATGTCCCTGCTGGTTCTGCAAATTACCTTCAGCTTCGGGATCTGGTTTTCACTTCTGACGCTGCAGGAGGGCGGGCATCTTCTGATACGCCGGAAATTCTCGCCGGCAACGATTTGGGACGCATCGTCGCGTTACGCGGTTGCAAACCTGGCGGTGGTACCGACGATGATCCGCAGTCTGCTGAACGAACGCCAGGCAATGCCCCGGCCTTTGTCTTCTCCTCGCCTGCTGACTGGAGGGGAGCCGCTGGCAAATACGTTGATCGGATCGGTGCTGGATATGTTTCCCGGAGCGCAGATCGTGGATATTTACGGGTTAACCGAGACCTGCACGTCCGACTTCATGTCAATCGCAGATAGCAATACAAACAAGGGCGGCATCGGTTTGCCGGCGCCCGAAATCGAATTCCGGATTGTCGATGAGCAGGGTGAACACGTTCTAAAGGGCGAGGCGGGAGAACTTCAGATCAAGACACCTTTCATAATGAACGGATATCTGAATGAGCCGGAACTGACGGCATCCGCTTTCTCCGGCAAGTTCTTCAAAACGGGCGATGTCGCGCGTGAACGCCATGACGGAACGGTCGAACTGGTCGGCCGGGCCAAGGAACTGATTTCGCGCGGCGGAAACAAGATCGCGCCGCTTGAACTCGATCACATTATCATGCGTCATCCCGATGTGGCTGACGTGCTGACCGCCGGAGTTCCGGATCAATTGCTAGGCGAGAGAATCCACGTTCTGGTCGTACCGAAACCCGGTGCATCCCTCGATGAAAGCGGACTGCGTGACTGGCTCAGCGAGCGGCTGGACCGTTTCAAGCGGCCGGACATTTATCACTTCGGACGTGAGATTCCGCTGGGCCGTTCAGGCAAAGGAGACCGGCGTCTTTTGCGGGAAAGCATCATCGCCGGAAAGATCGCCTGATCGCCGGAGTCTTTAGCGTCAGGTTGAATGACAGTGTGACTCCGTTCTCCTGGGAACAAAACTACGAAATTGCCATTCTTCAGTTGGGGCCCCGAGAAGGCGGTGCGCTTTTAAAGCGCCGACCAATACTCGGTATGCTTCCTGGCGATTGAAAAGGTTCCCGTTTGATGCGGTCTGATATTCCTCTGTCGACGTATCGCCTGCAATTCAATTCACAATTTACCTTCGATGACGCAGCGGCCATTGCTTCCTATCTGAAATTGCTCGGCATCACGCACGTCTATGCCTCGCCTTTTATGATGGCACGCAAGGGCAGCACGCACGGCTATGACATTATCGATCATAACCAGCTCAATCCGGAGCTTGGAGGGGAAGCCGGCTTTGCCCGGCTGAGCGAAGTTTTGAAGGCCAATCACCTCGGGCTCATCCTCGATTTTGTCCCGAACCATATGGGAGTTCACTTCGCGGACAATGGCTGGTGGCTGGACGTTCTGGAATGGGGAAAGGAGTCTCCCTACGCGAAGTCGTTCGACATCGACTGGGATATGCTATCCCATCGTTCGCATGGCGGCGTGTTGTTGCCGATTCTTGGAACGTCATATGGCGTTGCGCTTGAAAACGGCGATATTTCCTTGCGATACGACGAGGAAGAAGGAAGCTTTTCGGCATGGTATTTCGAGCACCGTTTGCCGATCGCTCCGGAACGATACAGTCAAATCTTGCGTGCCCTGATCAGCGACGCAGGTGCGGATGATAGCAATACCGGGCAAGAAATTCTCAATCTGGCGGCTTATTATACCGGATTGCACAGACCAAACCGAACCGAGGCACCTCAGTTCAAGGCCGCGCTAAAATCCATCAAAGGGACAGCCGGCATTATCGAACGGGGCCTCGACGCTTATAGAACGGGTGTCGGTCGGACTGCTCAAATTCGTCTGCTTCACAATCTGCTCGAACGGCAGCACTATCGCCTTGGCCATTGGAGACTTGCGACCAGCGAAATCAACTATCGGCGTTTCTTTGATGTCAACAGTCTTGCCGGCCTGCGCGTCGAGGATGCGTCAACCTTCGAACGCGTTCATCGTCTCCTCCATCGTGTTATCGCAGAAGATAAAATTCAGGGCGTTCGGCTCGATCATATCGATGGCCTGCGCGATCCGCAGCAGTATTGCCTGAAATTAAATCGGCTGATCCAAGATGCGCGCAACGGCTCGCGCGAGCCATTTTACGTTCTGATCGAGAAAATCCTGGGCGAGGATGAAAAGCTGGAGAGTTTTCCCGGAGTTCATGGGACCACCGGCTACGAATGGCTCAATGTCATTACGCGGCTTTTCATCGATAACAAAGGGATGGAGCTTCTCGACGAAGCGTGGCGGCAGGCGAGCAATATCTCGCCTGTTTTTTCTCCCGTGCTATTCGAGTCCAAGCGCCGGGTTCTCGAAACGCTACTCGCCAGCGAATTCACGGTGCTGGCGCGACTTCTCGCACGCATTGCAAGCGGCCATTATACGACACGCGACTTTTCCGCTGCGAGCCTGCGTCGGGCATTCGAACTTTATGTGCTGCATTTTCCGATCTATCGCACCTATGTCACCGCGACGTCGGTCTCGCCGACAGATCGGGATCTGATTTCGCAAACAATCGAGAAGGCGCGGGCGGACTGGTTCGACGCCGACGACGGAATTTTCGATTTTCTGCGTGACGTTTTGACGCTGGACCTCACAAAGCGGGGAAGTACGGCGACAGGCAAACTGCGTATCCGCCGGTTCGCCCTGAAAGTTCAGCAGTTCACCGGGCCGATGATGGCCAAATCGCTCGAGGATACGGCTTTTTACCGCTACCACCGCCTCATTGCTCTTAATGAAGTCGGCGGTAGTCCTGAGGTGTACGACCTGTCTGTTGCTGATTTTCATAATCAGATGAGCGCGCGGGTCGCGCAGCTGCCTCACGGCATGACTTCGACTGCAACCCACGACACCAAACGCGGCGAGGATGCGCGTGCGCGAATAGCGGCGCTTTCCGAAGTTGCGGGAGAATGGTCTCATCTCGTTGGGCGATGGAAAACGTTGAATGCGCCCCATGTCTTCACGAACGGCAGTGTGCGGGCTCCGTCGCCTGCATTCGAGTATATGCTATATCAGGCGCTCATCGGCGCCTGGCCACAGCGTATTGATGAGAGCTTTGTTATGCGCATGAAGGCCTATGCCTTGAAAGCTGCGCGGGAAGCAAAACTCGAAACAAGCTGGCTGAACCCGCACGCGGCTTATGAGAAGGGAGTTGACGAATTTGTCGGCGCAATACTCGATGAAACGCGATCGGCGGAATTTCTCGTGTCCTTTTCCACATTCGCCCGGCGCATGTCATTGCTCGGTGCGCTCAATTCACTAAGTCAAATCACCTTGAAAGCGACGATGCCGGGTGTTCCGGATTTCTACCAAGGCACAGAATTCTGGGATTTGTCGCTTGTCGATCCGGACAATAGAAGGCCGGTGGATTTTCGGGCGCGTGAATCTTTTCTCGACACTACGGATCAACCGGACTGGGCTAACCTTGTAGCGACGTGGGACAACGGACGGGTCAAGCTGGCATGGACAAAAGCCTTGCTTGATTTGCGCCGATCGTCGCCCGAGGTGTTTACGCGGGGTGGCTATCGGCCGCTTCAAAGCTGCGGGCCGGATGCCGCTCACGTCATCGCGTTTGCGCGAACCTACAATGAGAAGGCAGTCATAATTGCAGTGGCCCGTCACCTGGCCTCGGTTACAGACGAGGGACGGGGTTGGAACACCGATCGTCTGGAAGGCTTTGTGGATCTATCGGCTTTCGAACTCGAGGACGGCGTCGCCGGCGAGGACAAAATGCCTTTCAAGACCCTGTTCGAATATATTCCGGCAGCATGTTTGAGGGCGAGAATTCGGGGGATGGAAATCGCCTGAAACATATAGCATTTTCGATGCTCACGTGACGGACGTTTGGTGACCGTGGTCACAGGCTTTCTATGGAGCCTCCGCGTCGAATTTGTCTGGTAGATTTTAATCACATGGCTAGGCCGCCGACTTAAAAACCGCGACTTCCTTGCGGATAAGACGGCTGAAATGGCCGCCTTGTTCGATCAGCGACGATGGCGGACCATCCTCCAGGATCTTGCCATTCTCGATCACGACGATCCGGTCGAAGTTGCGCAGCGTCGAAAGCCGGTGCGCGATGGCGAGTACGGTGCGGCCTTCCATCAACCGGTTCAGGGCGTCGCGGATCGCTTCTTCCGAGTCGGTGTCGAGCGCGGACGTCGCTTCATCGAGCAGCAGGATCGGCGAATTTTTCAGGAAAGCGCGCGCGATCGAGATGCGCTGGCGTTGACCGCCGGATAGAAGCAGCCCTCGGTCGCCGACGACGGTGCTGAGGCCGCCGGGCAGCGTGCTGATGAAATCGCAGCGCGCATCCAGAGCCGCGCGCCACACATCCTCGTCGCTCGCATCCGGCCGGCCATAGCGGATATTCTCGAGCAGCGACCGGTTAAAGAGAGCCGTATCCTGCGGCACGGTGGCAATGGCGGACCACAGGCTTTCCTGCGTAATGCGGTTGATCGGCTGCCCATCGATCGAAATCTGTCCGCTCTGCACATCGTAAAAACGCTGCAAGAGCGAAAACAGCGACGACTTCCCGCCGCCCGAGGGACCGACCAGGCCGACGCGTTCGCCGGGGCGAATGTAAAGATCGAACTGGCGAAACAAATCGGCCTTGCCGGGATAGGCGAAGTTGACGCTGTCGAAACGAATATCCGCGCTTCGATGAACGAAGGGCACCGCCTCCGGGTGATCGGAGAGCTGATGCGGCACAAGCAGGGTTGCGATGGCTTCGGACAGGCGCGCGAAATGCTGGGTGACGTCAACCAGGGCGACGGCAAGGTCGCGCGTTGCGCTGAGCACTGAAATGCCGAGCGAGCATACCATGACGACATCGCCCGGGCTGATCGACCCGCGCTGCCACAGATCGATTGCCCATGCCAGAAGCGCGAGTGTCAGGACAATGGTCGCGATGGCGTGCGCGACACGCAGACGCTCCAGATGCAGAAGGCTTTTGCGCCGTGCGCTCAGCTCATGCTGTACGGTCTGATCGAAGCGGGCATGCTCGCGGCCGACGCCGCTGAACGCCTTGACCAGCCCCATGTTGCCGATCACGTCCACCATTTCGCCGTCAACACGGGCAGCCTTGTCGGCAAATTCGTGATGCAGCGGTTTTCCCTTCGAGGCATAACGGAACAGCAGCACCACGATGATGCCCGCTGTGCAGAGCAAAAATCCCGCCATTGCCAGGTTAACCGAGGCCAGAAAGGCAATGGCTCCGGCCGACGCAAGACAGGGCGGCAGCACATTCCAGACGAACATGTTTTCGATGGTGAAGGTGGCGTTGGATGTCGCGGTAATGCGGCTGGTGAGTACACCGGGCAGCTTTTCCGAAAAATAGCTGTGCGAGTGCTGTGTCAGATGGCGGAAGAGATCTTTGCGAACGTCGCCAGTCACCTGCACAAAAGTGTAACTCGCGATCAGGCTCCCGATGCGCCAGAACATGTTGTCGGCCGCGATGAGGGATACCAGCACGGCGAAGGCGGTCCAGGGCGAGTAGCTTTGTGTGGTCAGCGCGTCGACCAGCATCTTGATCCCGTATTGTGTGCTCACGGAACAGGCAACAGCCGCGCATACAGCACATAGGATGGCTGCGTGAGACACGGGACGGCGCACGACGTAGTGCCAAAGATAGGCAATCGGGCTTTTGGCGCGGCGGGTGAGATCACTCATTCGTGCGTCCTTCGATTGTTTGCGAAAAACACAACACGCGATTTGCGAGATTGTTGCGTCGCAGGAACGATTGAACTTTGTCGATGTTGTCTTTTCAACGGTCGATGTGATCACGTGCGCGTGTTCACGCGCACGTGAAAATTTTGTGATCGGAAAGAGAGGATGCCGTGCGCATAGCCCAGATTTCGCCATTGACCGAAGCCGTTCCGCCAAAGCTTTACGGAGGCACCGAGCGGGTCATTTCGTGGTTGACGGAAGAGCTGGTGGCGCTGGGTCATGAAGTGACGCTGTTCGCAAGTGGAGACTCCTCGACCAGTGCGAAGCTTGAGGCGATGTGGCCAAAGGCGCTGCGTCTCGATGGTTCTGTGCGCGATCCTTATTCCCTGCACATGATGATGATCGAAAGGGTGCGGCGACGCACGGAGGAATTCGACATCATGCATTTCCATCTCGATTATTATCCTTTCTCGGTGATGATGCGTCAAAGCGTTCCTTTCGTGACCACGCTGCACGGTCGTCTTGATTTGCCCGAGCATCAGCCGGTGTTCGAAACATTTTCCTCGGTGCCGGTGGTATCGATTTCGAACGCGCAGCGGCGTCCGATCCCCAAAGCCAATTGGGCGGCGACCATCCATCACGGATTGCCGAAGAATCTGCTGAGACCGCAGCCCGCCAAACCGTCCTATCTCGCCTTCCTTGGCCGCATTTCTCCGGAGAAGCGCGTCGATCGGGCAATCAGGATTGCGGAGCGCGCCGGGCTGCCGTTGAAAGTCGCGGCCAAGATCGACCGAGCCGACGCCGACTATTACAAGGATGAAATCGAACCGCTAATGAACATGCCGCATGTCGATTTCATCGGCGAAATTACCGACGCGCAGAAGCCGGATTTTCTCAGCGGCGCGCTGGCGCTGCTGGTGCCGATCGACTGGCCGGAGCCGTTTGGCCTTGTGATGATCGAGGCACTGGCCTGCGGCACACCGGTGATTGCCTATAATCGCGGCTCGGTTCCGGAAATCATCGAGGATGGCCTGACAGGCTTTGTCGTGGAGGATGAGACCAGCGCTGTCGGCGCCATCAATCACCTGCCTCAGATTTCAAGGGAAGCGGTGCGCAAGCGTTTCGAGGAGCGCTTTACCTCGATGCGCATGGCGCAGGATTATCTGTCACTGTACCGCGACATGATCTCGTCGCAGAGCAGCTCCGGCGTGTACCGTCCACATCTGGTGCGCGCCTGATTACATCAATTGATTTATGGCTAATCGATAGACGATCCCTCACGCGTCGTCGTCTTCGCGCAGCGTTTCCGGCATCGTCAACCAGACCACGATGGTCGCGACCGCGGCCACCGTCCCCAGCGTCATGAGCGCGGTTGATGTGGTGTAGCGGTCGGCCAGAAATCCGCCAAGGGTCGTGCTGACCGATGCGCCGATACCCATCGCGCATCCGATGAAGCCTTGAACGGTGTTGAAGCGGCCGGTGCCCTGCGCGAGGTCGGCGACCGTGACCGGCACCAGAACGCCGAGAATGGCGGCGGAGATTCCATCGATCGACTGGATAAGGACGATAACCACTGGATCGGTGATATGACTGGTCAGGACGATCCGGACCGAAAGAGCGGTAAAACCGATCAGCAGAAAAATCTTGCGGCCGAAGCGCTGGGACATTCGTCCCACCCAGGGAGAAATCACCGCAACAACAAACTGCGGCAGCAGCATCGCGGCGGCGATGTAGATCGTTGCTGTATTGCTCGACCGCTGTGTCAGGTTTCCGGCGATAATGGGCAGCACCGCGGCATTCGCAAGGTGAAAAAGAAACACGCAGAACGCAAAGACGAAAACGGTCTTGTGTTGAGCGGCGAATTTTAACGCGTCCTTCAGACCGGAAAATCGTTGCTTATCGCCGCCGTGGGCCCGCTTCACGTCGATATCGCCGGGCGAGATGGAGTACAACGCAATGAGGGCCGGCACTGCGAGCGCCGCAGTGACGAAGAATACCGCCCGATTGGAAATGTAGTAGCCGCACAGCCCCATGGTCGCCGCCGCCAGCGCGGTGCCGATGGAGGCAAATGATGCGTTGCGTCCGAGCCGCTCGGCGACCTTGCTTCGCGCGACAAGACCAAGACTGATCGCCGCGATGGCGGGGCCAAGCACGCAACTTGCGCTCGCCTGCATGACGCGTGACGTATAGGCACCTAGATAGGTCGGAGAGAGCGCAAAGATCAGCGCGCTCAGGCCGATCGCGCTGACCGCAATCGCGGCGACGCGCAATGGTGTCGTGAGCGAATCCAGAAGCGCGCCGGCTGGAATTTGCCCAAACAAGACGATCAGCGAGCCAACCGTGAGCAGCAGGCCGATATCGGACTGGCTCCATTTGTTCGCGGTCAGATAGACCGCGATAAAGGGTCCGAACCCTGTCTGCACATCGGCGAGGAAGAAGACGAACCAGTCCAGTCCTCTCGCGCTTATGGCCGAGCTTGCGCGTGTCCCACCGTCTTTTGATTTTGGCTTTTTCACATGCCCGCGCGCATCCATTCTCAAAGCCCGCCTATTGCGCGGCTGGCTTTTTGTCGGGCGTCACACTCGCCGCTGCATTATTGGCCGGCGTTACGGCGCTGTTATTGGGCGGTCCAAGCAAAACGATCTGTTCGCCGGATTTATAGGCCGGTGCCGCGCGCAACTGATCGCGCGTAAAATCCACAACCAGGAATTCGAGCTTGTCCTGCGGCGAGAAGCGGATCGCGTTCCACGCGACGGCGATTTGCCGGCTTCCGACGCCGAGGAAGCCGCCGAAATCGATGACGACCCCGCGTGCCTGCGCCTGCTTGTCGACGATGACATCGACGATGCGGCCCATGTCCTCGCCTGTGTTGCTGCGGACCTGCGTGCCAAGGATGCCTTGCGCCTGGGCATTATCGATCACGATCGCGGGAATTCCGTTCGTGCCGGAACCGGATTTGGCTTGCGGGTTTTTATCCGAATCGTTTGCGGCGGGTGGCGGCGCGTTTTGTGGGGGCTGGCTCGCCGTGCCATCCGAATTCGGCGTAACCTGATGGGGAGTCTCCGTTGTTTGCGATCGTGCGATTTGGGTTGGCCCCGTCAAAAACAGGACGCATAGTGAAAGCACGGTGACGTTGTTTCTCATGGTGTATTTTCCACCTGAACGTTCGTAGGCAAGCATGGGGTACCTCAGGCCAGAATAAGGCTGTTCGCACAATGCATCGGGCGGGGGGCGGTTCCATCGGCATCGATACACCAACACTATGGCAAACCGGCGTTACGCCGATCAGGCGGAGTTTTTTGCATGAGCGGTGAAGTGGTTAGGCCCGACCAGAGGACGAGGGAGACGCCGTTTTACATTCCGGCGAAAGATGCGCCCGAGCGTCCGCGATACACGCTCAAGCATAATGACACGTTTGCCGTGATCGACAGCCACGGCGATATCGGAGTCGCGTCAGGCGAGTCGGACGGGATGTTCAATCAGGACACGCGCTTTCTGTCCCGGCTTGAACTTCTCGTGAACAACAAGCCGACGCTTTTGCTCGGCTCCGGGGTGCGCAGCGACAACGAGATGGTCCGGGCCGATCTCACCAATCCAGATTTTATCGACGATCACGGAAACATCCTCCTGTCGAAGGATTCGATTCATATTGTCCGGACCTTGTTTGTCTGGAACGACACGCTGTTTACCCGGCTTGGCATCCATAACTTCGCCGATCGCGATGTCGAACTGCAGATGGATCTGCTATTTGGGAACGACTTTGCGGATATTTTCGAGGCGCGGGGCATGCGCCGCGCCAAGCGTGGTGTCGAGGCGACAGCGGTCCTCGATCCGAATGATGTGGAATTGCAATACACGTCGCTCGATGGGGTACCGTACACGACGACTGTGCATTTCGACCCCGCGCCAAATTTGCTATCGGAGCATCGTGCCACCTACCGGCTTCGCCTTCCCCCGAAAGGCCGCAGCTCCGTCTTCATCGCAATTGCGGTAGGAAAAATTCACAACAAAAGAGGCTCCGACTTCTTTCTCAATCTGCGCAGCTCGGCGCGTGCGCGCGTCCGGACCTGCCAGAGCGATATCGACGTTCACACCTCGAGTGACATTTTCAACCAGATCGTCGCACGATCGCTGGCGGATTTGCGGCTGTTGATGACGCACACGCCGGAAGGCAACTATCCCTATGCGGGTGTCCCGTGGTACTCGACCACGTTCGGCCGCGACGGGCTCATCACCGCCCTGCAGTTATTGTGGTGCATGCCTTCGGTTGCGTCCGGCGTGCTCAGAAAGCTTGCTGCGCTTCAGGCCACGGCTTTCGATCCGGCGAACGACGCCGAGCCCGGCAAGATCATTCACGAGATGCGCAAGGGGGAAATGGCGCGGCTTCGCGAAGTGCCGTTCGGACGCTATTACGGCAGCGTCGATGCGACGCCGCTGTTCGTGCTGCTGGCTGGCGAATATGCGGAGCGAACGGGCGATTTCGATCTGATCTCAAAGTTGTGGCCCAATATCGAGGCGGCACTGGAGTGGATCGACAGCCACTCGCTGAAAGATCCGGACGGATTTCTGCGGCATGCCCGCAACTCCGAGGACGGGCTGGTCAATCAGGGCTGGAAAGATTCGTACGATTCGATTTTCCACGCCGATGGCAGTTTGGCCGAGGGAACCATCGCTCTCGTCGAAGTGCAGGCTTACGTGGTCGCGGCCAAACGATCCATCGCGCCGGTTGCGAGGCAGCTTGGGTTTAAGGAAAAAGCAGACAGGCTGCTGCGGGACGCCGATGAGCTGGCGTCAAGGATCGAACAGTTTTTCTGGAGCGAAGAGCTCAACATCTACGGCATCGCGCTCGACGGCAAGGGGAGACTGTGCCGCGTCAAAACATCGAATGCAGGTCATGTCTTGTATTCGGGCGCGGCGTCCCACGATCGGGCGCGCCGCGTGATGCAGACCATGCTGTCGCCGACGTTTCTGTCGGGTTGGGGCCTGCGCACCGTGGCTGATGGCGAGAGCCGCTATAATCCGATGTCCTATCATAACGGCTCGATCTGGCCGCACGACAACGCGCTGGCGGCGCTCGGCTTCGCCCGCTACGGTTTCAAGGGCGCGGCCGCGACTGTTCTGGAGGCGCTTAGCGGCGCCGCGTCGCGCATGGAATTGAACAGGCTTCCGGAACTGTTCTGCGGCTTCAGACGCAGCAAGGGGCAGGCGCCGACCAATTATCCCGTGGCCTGTTCGCCGCAGGCCTGGGCCAGCGCCACACCGCTGGCTTTGCTGCAGGCCTGTCTTGGTTTTGCTTTCGATGTTCGGCAGCACCGCATTTCAGTTTTAAATCCGGTTCTTCCATCCTTTATCGACAAGGCAGTCGTCCGTAACCTCCAAATCGGCGCGCATCTGGTCGATGTCGGGTTCTATCGCGACAATCGCGGCGCGGTCCAAAGCGAGGTGTTGAGAAATGAAGCCAACGTTGAGGTTGTGACTAGCTGAATGGAGGCGCGGTAATTTCCGGGATCATCTCCTAGCTACCGGCTGACGGCACTCTCATTTCTGATAAGCCGTTGCGAGCTTGAGATCGCTGACAAACTGCCGGTATTCGCGCAGCTTGGCGTCTTCGTCGGGTAATCGCAACAGATAGGACGGATGCACCGTCACCAGCGCCTTGAGGCTTTCCGACACATCGATGACGTGTCCGCGGTTCTTGCCGATCTGGGTGATCTTGCCGAACACGCATTGCGCCGCCGTTGCGCCGAGCGCCACGACAAGCTTGGGTTTGACGCTGGCAAGCTCGCGTTCGTACCATTGCCGGCAAGCCTTGATCTCCGGCGCGTTCGGCTTCTGATGCAGGCGGATTTTTCCGCGCGGCACGAATTTGAAATGCTTTACTGCGTTGGTGACATAAACCTTCGTGCGATCAATGCCGGCGTCCTCCAGCGCGCGGTCGAGCATTTGTCCTGCCGGGCCGACAAAGGGCTTGCCGGCAATGTCTTCCTTGTCGCCGGGCTGTTCGCCGACCAGCATGATCGGTGCGTGCTGCGGGCCTTCGCCAAATACGGTTTGCGTGGCGTCTTTCCACAGATGACAGGCGCGGCAGGAGGCGGCTTCGTCGCGCAACCGGGACAGGGATTCCGATGAATGGTTTGTCTGTCCCGTCATGGGAACTGCGGATGCCCTGTGTTGAACAGCTGCGCGTGGACTGGATGCTTCCCGGTCGATCATTGTTTGGGACTGACGGGCCGCGTCCGCAATCAGTGAATTAATAAGCGATGCCTCCGGAAGGTTCCGCCAATACTTTTTCGGCATTTCCTTTTGCATGGCGGCGATCTTCAGCCGTGCCGGATTGAAGATGCTTGAATAATAAGTGCGCCAGATGTCCTCCAGCGGATCGGACGACGGCGCCGCGGATTTTGTGATGCCTTCCGTGAACATGGTTTTATGGCCGTCCCAGTGCGCACAACGATCCGGTGTCAGGATCGACCACAAAAAATCCGCAAAGCGCCGCTCGAAAAATGGCGCGGCTTTTTCAACAATATAATGTGTCGGTTCGAACCAGGCGATGAACCGCGCGTCCTTGCCTTTACCGAATTCCCGGAAGCGGACAAAGGCGTGCATTTTGTGCTCGTCCCGCCGGACGTCCTTGACAAGCTTCTGAACTGACATGACATCTGCGTCAGTCGCCGCCTCCAGCAGGCCGGGCTGGCTCCTCAGCCGCCAAAGCAGGCGATAGAGCAGGGCGAAGCGCCCCGGACTGCGATTCAGGATTGCGTCCTGAGCCAGTTCGATAAAGGCCGGGGCGACACGAAAAGTCACGTCCGACTCGATGGTCGGCAACAGCGATTCTTCGAAAATTTCGGCGGTGCCGGTGCGAACGGTCCAGATCACCTCATCCGGCGGTATGGCATTCAGCGCCAGCGCCCGGGCGCGATTGCGCCAGCTTTCGAAATCGGTCTCATGGTCGATTGCGACATATTTCATGACAGTCTTTAAAACGCAAAACCAAGTTGAGAGGCTTTCGGCCTGAACAGGTTCAGCAGACGGTTGCTGTCGAGCTGCGATGGCGCGGGGCGATGACCGGCAAGCGTGATGAACGGAAGCGCCTTGCGCCTCGATATGTTCAGGCGTCCGAGGTCGTCGATGCCGACCGTCGAGAAGCGGCGCGCGGCGATGATGCTGTCCACGGCTTTCACGCCAAAGCCCGGCACGCGCAAAAGATCTTCGCGGCTGGCCTTGTTGACGTCGAGCGGGAAGCGACCGCGATGGCGCAAGGCCCACGCAAGTTTGGGGTCGATATCGAGCGGCAGCATGCCGCCTTCCAGCGGGTCGGTAATCTCGCCGATACCGAAACCATAAAACCGCATCAGCCAGTCTGCCTGGTAAAGCCGATGTTCCCGCATCAATGGCGGAGCCTGCAGCGGCAATTTAAGGCTGGCATCGGGAATGGGGCTGAAGGCCGAATAATAAACCCGCTTCAGCCTGTAGGAGGCGTAAAGATTGGCGCTGGTCTCCAGAATGGTTCGGTCGTTTGAAGAATCCGCGCCGACGATCATCTGCGTGCTTTGCCCGGCGGGAGCAAAGCGCGTGGCTGCTTTCTCCGTTTTGGCCGCATCCGTTTCGTCCAGCTTGAGACGCATGCGCCCCATCGTCCTGCGGATGGCGCGGACGTCTTTCTCCGGCGCAAGTTTTGAGAGGCTTGTTTCCGTCGGCACCTCGATATTGATGCTAAGACGGTCGGCGTATTTGCCCGCCTCGGCGATCAGGTCATCGTCGGCTTCAGGGATAGTCTTGAGGTGGATGTAGCCGCGGAAGTGATGGTCCTCGCGCAGGCTTTTCGCCACGCGAACCACCTGTTCCATGGTGTAATTCGGGCTGCGGATGATGCCCGAGGAAAGAAACAGGCCCTCGATATAATTGCGCCGGTAGAAGTCGAGCGTCAGCTTGACTGCTTCCTCCACGGTAAAGCGCGCCCGCTGCACGTTGGAGGAAGCGCGGTTGATACAATAAAGACAGTCGTAATTGCAGGCATTGGTGAGCAGGATTTTCAGCAGCGAAATACAGCGGCCGTCCGGCGCATAGGAATGGCAGATGCCCATGCCCGGTGCGGTCGATCCCATGCCTTTCTTGTCACGGCTGTCGCGTTGCTCGGTGCCGCTGGAAGCGCAGGAGGCATCGTATTTTGCGGCATCGGCCAGAATGGCGAGTTTGCGCTGAATTTCCACGGCGGCTCCCTAAACCATCCCTTTGGAATCATTGACAGAGTTATCGGTCAGCGAGTCCGGGTTGACTCTCGCAAGTCAGTTGGCTTTACTAGAACATATCATGAACAAATGGCCGCGTCATTTGTTCTCTTGAAACAGTGACGGGCCACGAATTTTCAGGAGCGGCGCATGACCGGCGCACGCACAATCGCGCTCGCGCGTCTGCGCAGGAGCGTCAATCGCCTTGAGTCGGGAGAAGAAGGTCGCAACCTTTCGCGCGTGGCGCTGGGTCATGGCGATGCCGATGCGATGTTGCAGGGCGGCCTGTTGCGCGGCGCGATGCACGAGGTCTTCGCGCCAGAGGGACGACATAGCGCGGCGGCCGCCGGTTTTGCCGCCGGTCTTGCCCATCGTGTCTCGAAGCAGCACCCCTTGCTGTGGGTGCGGCAGGATTTCATCGGCACCGAATGCGGCACGCTCTCGATGAGCGGATTTTCCGAACTCGGTTTCGATCCGCGCCGTGTCGTGCTGGTGCGCGCCGCCGATGCGGAGACAGCGCTGCGCGTCGCAGGTGACGGACTTGCCTGCGATGCGCTGGGCGCGGTGGTGATGGAAGTGTGGGGCGATGTCCATGCGCTGGATCTTGTCGCCAGCCGCAAATTGACGCTGGCGGCCCGCGCTTCCGGCGTCACCGCATTGGTGTTGCGCACAGCCGCCGAGCCTTCGCCGAGCACGGCGGAGACGCGATGGATTGTCCGCGCGGCGCGTTCGCCGCCGGGCGACGAGATCAGCGCATGGGGATCGCCCGTGCTGGACGCGCAGCTTGTCCGCAACCGTCACGGCCCGACAGGGCAATGGATCATGGAATGGAAATGTGATGAGTGCCTTTTCCGTGAAGCGCCGGCGTATTCTCAGCCTGTGGCTGCCGCGCCTGCCGACCGACCGCATCGAACGACAATTCACGCATCACGGCGACGGGCCGGATGACGCCTGTCCGCGCGCTGTCGTCGCGAAGGTCAATAATGCGCTGCTAATCACCGCGATGAACAAGGCCGCCTCGCGTCTTGGCCTTGAAACCGGCCAGCCGCTGGCCAATGCGCGCGTCATCTGTCCCGGTCTCGATGTTTACGATGCCGACGATGCAGCCGATATCCGGTTGCTGGACCAGATCGCGGACTGGTGCGACCGTTTCACGCCTCTGGTCGCGCTTGATCGGCCGCATGGGCTGTTTCTCGACGTGACCGGATGCGCGCATCTGTTCGGCGGCGAGGAGGCGATGCTGCACACGATATGCACGTTACTGGAGCGGCAAGGCTTTACCGTCCGCGCGGCCATCGCCGGGACAGCGGCCTGTGCCCGGGCGCTGTCGCGCGCCGGGCATACATGCGTTGTTGAAGAGGAGGGCGAGGCACCGGCTGTTTCGCCATTGCCGGTTTTCTCGCTTGGCGCCGATGCCGCGATCATTCTGGGCCTGCGCCGGGCCGGATTGAAAATCATTGGCGACGTGGCCGCGCGCGCACCGCATGAAATCACCGCGCGGTTCGGCGCGGAATTCACCGCGTTGCTGCAGCAGACGCTCGGACGGAACGATGCGCCGATCTCGCCGCGCAAGCCGTTGCCGGACTACAGCGTCGAAAAATGTTTTGCCGAGCCGGTCATCACCGAAGAAATCATTGTAACGGCGCTGCTCGAACTGGCCGAACGTCTTGTCTTCGTCATGGACAGGCAGGGCAAGGGCGCGCGGCTTCTGGAGGCGCATTTTTTCCGCACTGATGGCGTGGTGCGCACCATTGCTGTCGAGACCGGGCAGCCGGTCAACAAAATGAAGGTGATGGACCGGCTGTTCCGCCAGCGGCTGGAGTCCTTGTCAGACCCCCTCGATCCCGGCTTCGGATTCGATCTTATTCGCCTGTCCGCCAGTCGCACCGAGAGTATCGTGCAGGCGCAGCGAGATCTCGATACGCGCACGCAGGACAATGACGAAGTCTCGGCGCTGGTCGACCGCATCGCCGCGCGTATTGGCGGCGATCGGGTTGTCGTGCATCTGCCGCAGTACACTCATATTCCGGAGCGCGCCGAGATCGCCGTGCCGGCACAGCATCATCTGACGGAAACGGTTCATACTGTCTGGCCTGAGCGGATCGAGGCCGGGATTCCGTTGCGGCCGCTGCGGCTGTTCGAGAAGCCTGAAGAGATCAAGGCCGTTTTCGCCGAAGTGCCGGATGGGCCACCGAAAAAATTCATCTGGCGACGCGCGTCGCATAACGTCGTGCGCGCCGAAGGCCCTGAGCGGATCGCGATGGAATGGTGGCGGTCGAAAGGTCATCAGCCGACCCGCGATTATTTTCGCGTGGAAGATGATCTTGGTTTTCGCTTCTGGCTCTATCGCGACGGTCTTTATGGTGAAGTCGTTTCACCGCAGTGGTTCATGCATGGGTTGTTCGCATGAATGGCTATGCCGAAATTGGCATCACGACCAATTTCTCGTTTCTGCACGGCGGCTCGCATCCGCAGGAATATGTGCATCAGGCCAGCGCGCTGCGGATTCCGGCGATCGGTCTCGCCGACCGCAATACACTGGCCGGTGTGGTCCGCGCCTACAATGAGCTTGCAAATCCTGAGGTCGAGCATAAGCCAAGGCTGCTGATCGGATCGCGCCTTGTCTTTACCGACGGCACGCCGGATATTCTGGTCTATCCGCGAGACCGCGCTGCCTATGGCCGCCTCTGCCAGTTGCTCTCCCGCGGCAAGCTCAGGGCAGAGAAGGGCGACTGCATTCTGCATCTCGGCGATCTTTTTGATTTTGCCGAGGGGCAGTTGCTGGTTCTGACGCTGCCGCATCGGTTTGAATCGGCGGCCGCGCTGAAGGTACTCGATCGACTGAAGTGCAGTCGGGCCGAGGGTGCCTGGCTCGCGGCAAGCCTATTATATCGCGGCGACGACACACGGCGGCTGTCCCGCCTGTATCGGATCGCGGCGACGGCGCGCGTGCCGCTGCTCGCCACCAACGAGGTGCTGTATCATCATCCCGTGCGGCGTCCGCTGCAGGACGTGCTGACCTGCATTCTCGAAAAGACCACCATCCATACGATTGGCAGAAAACTTGAGGCGAATGCCGAGCGGCACATGAAACCCGGCTATGAGATGGCGCGGCTGTTTCGCGATCTGCCGGAAGCGATCGAGGAAACCATGCGGTTCGCGCACCGCATCACATTCACGCTCGACGAACTGAAGTATCAATATCCCGATGAGCCTGTGCCGCGAGGGAAGACCGCGCAGCAGCATCTGACTGATCTCACAAATGCAGGAGTTCGGCATTATTTTCCCGGCGGGATCGACGAGAAACTACAGGCGACGATCGACAAGGAACTGCGCCTGATCGAGAAACTCGGCTACGCGCATTACTTCCTGACGGTGCATGATATTGTTCGCTATGCGCGCTCGCAGCACATCCTGTGTCAGGGCCGCGGATCTGCGGCGAATTCCGCCGTCTGCTACATGCTGGGCATCACATCGGTGAATCCCGCCGAAACGGATGTGCTGTTCGAGCGCTTCATCTCCGAGGAGCGACTCGAGCCTCCGGACATCGACGTTGATTTCGAGCATTCGCGGCGCGAAGAGGTGATGCAGTATGTTTACCGGCGCTATGGCCGGCATCGCGCGGCGATCGTCGCCGCCGTCATTCATTATCGTCCGCGCAGCGCCATCCGCGATGTCGGCAAGGCGCTCGGCCTGACGGAGGACGTCACTGGGGCGCTGGCCGATACGGTATGGGGAAGCTGGGGCACCGGCGTCAGCGACACGCAGATCAGGCAGGCGGGTTTCGATCCGCAGAACGGGATGATCCGCCGCGCCGTCGAACTCGCCACCGAGCTGATCGAATTTCCGCGCCATCTGTCGCAGCATGTCGGCGGCTACGTGCTGACGCAGGACAGCCTCGATACCTATGTGCCGATCGGCAACGCGGCGATGGACGACCGCACTTTCATCGAATGGGACAAGGACGACATCGACGCGCTGAAAATGATGAAGGTCGATGTGCTGGCGCTCGGCATGCTGACCTGTATCCGCAAGTGCTTCGACCTGATCGATCAGCACAAGGGCACCCGCTATGAACTGGCGGATATCAAGGCGGAGAACGACGACAGCGGCCCGGTCTTCGACATGCTGTGCCGGGGCGAATCCCTCGGCGTGTTTCAGGTGGAAAGCCGCGCGCAGATGAACATGCTGCCGCGTCTGAAACCGCGCACGTTCTACGACCTCGTGATCGAGGTTGCCATTGTCCGGCCGGGGCCGATCCAGGGCAACATGGTGCATCCCTACCTGAAGCGGCGGCAGATGAAGCCGGAGGAGATCGAGTATCCCTATCCGAAAGATGGCAACAAGAACGAATTGAAGGACGTCTTGCGTAAAACGCTTGGGGTGCCGTTGTTTCAGGAACAGGCGATGCGTATCGCCATGGCAGCAGCGAAATTTACCTCCGAGGAAGCCAATGGATTGCGGCGTGCCATGGCCACTTTTCGCAATGTCGGCACCATGCCGAAATTCGAACGGCGCATGGTCGACCGCATGATCGCGCGCGGATACGATCCGAAATTCGCGCAAAGCTGTTTCGATCAGATCAAGGGTTTCGGCAGCTATGGATTTCCTGAAAGCCATGCATCGGCCTTCGCGCAGCTTGTTTATGTCTCGTCATGGATCAAGCACTATCACCCGGATGCCTTCTGCTGCGGGCTTTTGAACTCCCAGCCCATGGGATTCTATGCGCCGGCGCAGATCGTCGGTGATGCGCGTAAGAATGACGTCGATGTCCGCGAGATCGATGTATCGCACAGCTTCGGACAGAACACGCTGGAGGAGAAATTCGGCCCTCGTGGCCATTGCGCGGTGCGGCTCGGCTTTCGGCAGATCGATGGCTTCGACGTTTACGATCCGGACGATGAAAAGCTGGATGGCAGCAAGCCTGCGGAGTTACGAGGCAGGAAGAAGCCGCGCGACGATTATTGGGATCAGCGCATCGTGGAGGCGCGCGAGAGAAAGCCATTCACCTCGCTGGAGGATTTCGCGCGCGAAACCGGATTACCAAAGCGCGCGCTGATTCTTCTGGCCGATGCCGATGCGTTCGGCTCGTTGGGTCTCGATCGGCGTGCCGCGTTGTGGGCGGTGCGGCGATTGCCCGATGACATACCGCTGCCGCTTTTCCTGTCGGCCGAGGCACGGGAGCAGCCGGACGAGGCGGCGCAACCATTGCCCGAGATGCCGCTGCCCGAACAGGTGGCCACCGATTATCAGACCATTCGCCTGTCACTGAAGGGGCATCCGATGCAATTCCTGCGGACGATGTTCACGAGCGAGGGCGTCGTCTCGTGCAGCGATATTTCGCACGACAATGACAGGAGGCGTGTCCGCTGTGTGGGCGTCGTGCTGGTGCGTCAGCGGCCCGGCAGTTCCAAGGGCGTGGTGTTCATGACATTGGAAGATGAAACCGGCATCGCCAACATCGTGGTTTGGCCGAAAATCATGGAGCGGTTTCGCGGAGAAGTAATGGGATCGCGGCTGGTGATGGTGGAAGGCGTTGTGCAGAGCAGCCCCGACAGGGTCGTTCATCTGATCGCCGATCGGCTGATCGACCGCACGTCCGATTTGATGAACCTTGCTGAAGACTCATTGCGCCCAAGCGGGTTTGCACCCTCCAATAAAACATCCGTGCCGCATCCCGCAGTTGCACCCGATGGCGGGGGGATTTCCAAGGCGAGGCATCCGCGCAATGTACGGATTTTGCCGCCTTCACGCGATTTCCATTAAACACCCGGCCTTCAAATCCGGCGCTGGTTCGTGTCAGGGGTCCCGAAGTCCGGCACAGGCAGTTCAGGCTCCGTTGCTTAAAGCGATGTCTAAAAAGTCGGAGGCGTACAGGCGCTGATGAGCTCGCAGGCCGACGAGCCGACGCATCTGAAGCGGTGAGGCTGCTTGCTCTGGAAATAATAGGCATCCCCGGGGCCAAGAACGCGTTTGTCCTTTCCAACCGTCACCTCCAGACGGCCGCTCAGGATAATGCCCGCTTCCTCGCCCTCATGCGTGAGCAGAACCTTGCCGCTGTCCGCCCGCGGCTCATAACGCTCCCTGAGGACCTGAAGATTGCGCCCGAACAGATTGTCTCCGATCTGCAGATAGGAGATCGGGCCCTTGCCGATTTCGACAAGCTCACTGGCTTGATAGAAGACCTTCGGTGACGCGTCCGGTTCGATCGCAAAAAACTCAGCAAGGCCAATCGGGATTCCATCGAGTACGCGCTTGAGTGCACCGACCGACGGATTGGTCCTGTTCGACTCGATCAATGAAATCGTTGAGTTGGTCACAGCCGCTCTTTTTGCGAGCTGGCGCTGCGACAATCCATGTTTCATGCGCAGGAATCGCAGCCTGTTTCCAATATCGACGTCCATCGCTCCCGTCCGGTGCTGTTTCTGCTGTTTGAGATATAGCAAAACTGACAAATCGTATGAACAAAATCAATGTCTTAAGATCAATCAGAAAACGGCTTGTCGCGATTTGTTCAACATGCCTCCTTGCGCGGACAAAAAGGAGCAACGCCATGACCGCACGCCACACGCTGAGCAACGCCGTGAACCTCGACAGCTATTGGATGCCTTTCACCGCGAACCGGCAGTTCAAGGCGGCGCCGCGATTGTTGGCCTCGGCCGAAGGCATGCACTACACATCCACTGACGGTCGGAAGATTCTGGACGGAGTCGCGGGTCTGTGGTGCGTCAACGCCGGTCATGGACGCAAAAGCATCGCGGATGCGGTTCAGCACCAGCTTGTCAGTCTTGATTATGGAACGGCGTTTCAAATGGGCCACCCGCTTGCATTTGAACTGGCCGAAAAGCTGGCGGATATGTCGCCCGGTGGCGCTTCTGCGGGCCTCGACCGGATATTCTTTACAAACTCCGGTTCGGAGTCTGTCGATACGGCATTGAAAATCGCTCTGGCCTATCATCACGCGACCGGGCATGGCGAACGCACTCGTCTGGTCGGCAGGGAACGGGGTTATCACGGCGCCAATTTTGGCGGCATGTCGGTCGGCGGCATAGGCAACAACCGGCGCGCGTTTTCCGCGCAACTGCCGCAAGTCAGCCATATGCGCCATACCCACGATCTCGCCCGCAACGCATTCACAAGAGGGCAGCCGGAATTTGGTGCTGAACTGGCGGATGATCTCGATCGCCTTGTCACTTTGCACGGAGCCGGCACGATTGCCGCCGTCATTGTCGAGCCGGTCGCGGGTTCAACGGGCGTGCTGGTTCCGCCAAAGAACTATCTTCAGAGGTTGCGCCAGCTGTGTGATCGCCACGGGATTCTGTTGATTTTCGACGAGGTGATTACCGGCTTCGGCAGGCTCGGAACTCCGTTCGCCGTCGATTATTTCGGCGTCGTTCCGGACATCGTGACGACCGCGAAGGGACTGACAAATGGAGCGATCCCGATGGGAGCCGTGTTCGTCAGCCGAAAGATTCATGACGCCATCGTTCAGGGACCGGACAGTGCGATCGAACTGTTCCACGGCTACACCTATTCCGGCCATCCGGTGGCCTGTGCCGCAGCGCTTGCGACCCTGGATATCTATGAACAGGAAGATCTGCTGACACGCGGCAGGAAGCTAGAAGGCGTCTGGGAAGAGGCGATCCACAGTCTCCGGTCGATGCCGCATGTCATCGATCTTCGTACCATCGGGCTTGCGGCCGGCATCGAGCTGGCGTCTCGCGATGGCAGTCCGGGCGCGCGGGCCTACGACGTGTTTGTCGACTGTTTCGAGCACGGCCTGCTGGTTCGTCCCGCAGGGGATATTCTTGCACTGTCGCCTCCGCTCATTGCCGGGCAAGCGCACATCGAAGAAATGGTTTCGATTTTGTCGAAAGCTCTCAAGAGAGCCAAGTAATCAATCGGGGACGTCGATGGTCGTGTTGAAAACGACAAGATCGCCCCGATACTGGCCGATGCCATAATAGACGATTTCGTCCTTGCGGTTCGTGATTAGCCGCTTGACCTCGGCGACGGGGGCATTGAGCGGCACATTGAGGGATTGGGCGATAAACAAATCCGCCGATGTGATCCGCACCGACTGCCTGAGACGCTTGAGCTTGGTTCGCGTGATCTTGGTCAGATTGGGAATGATCATCTGGGTGTCGAAGGCCTTGGGCGAGCGCTTGTAGAAGTCGTTCGCCAGATAGACCTCGTTGACGCAGTAGGGCTGTCCATGGTTGCGGTGTATCCGGCGCATGTAACGGTAGTCGCCGAGTGAAGTGCCGGCTCCCGTCCCATTCAGCGAAGCAGGCAGATCGCAGGTTTTTCTGATTTCGATCGGTTCTGGAAGGTTGCCGTCGAGCATCGCAAGCAAATGATGCCAGTCTGAATCCAGCTCGACCATCTGTTTGGGAATGACGTTCTCCGCGACGAACGTTCCCTTGCCTTGCACGGAGGCGATCAGACCTTTTGTCGACAGCACGCCAAGTGCCTGACGGATCGTGACCCGCGCGACCTGATATTTATCCGACAGTTCGGCAATCGTTGGCAATTGAGCGCCGCTTCGCCAGCGCCCCTCATAAATCTCGGTTTCCAGAAGATTCGACAGCGAGACATAAAGCGGTTGCTGCGCCTGGTCGAGACGATGCCGCGCGCCTTCGGCGGTGACGGCGCTGCTGAGCGGAGAGAGCGGCCTCATTTTAGTGCATTCCCTGCCTGCGAATCGAAAAGCACAATTCTCATCGAACTTCTGTCCGCATCAAATATAGGCTTGTGTGCTGGTTAACCAGCATACTAGTCTAATTTTCAGGAAGTGGCTAGCAGGAGATTGGGAACGTGAAAACAAATTCCACGCGGTTGTTGGGAGTTCTGGTCGCGGCGTCTTTGATGAGCGCTACGGCCGCGCGCGCAGAAATGACGCAGGTCCGGGTCGCGACCCAGATCGGTCTTTCGTATCTGCCTTTGCTCATCATGGAGCATGAGAAGCTCTGGGAGAAAAAGGCTGAAGCCAAAGGTCTGCCCCTGACTGTCGAATACAGCCGTCTCGGCGGCGGATCGCCGCTCAACGATGCGCTGCTGTCGGACTCGGTGCAGATCGCCTCGGCGGGCGTTGCTCCGTTGCTGACGTTGTGGGATCGCACCAAGTCGAACTACAAGGTCAAGGCCCTGTCGGCGATCAACGCGTCGCCGATGTACATTCTGACCAACAATCCCAACATCAAATCGATCAAGGACTTCACCGACGCGGACAGGATCGCGGTGGCGAGCGTCAAGATTTCGATCAACGCGATTGTATTTGACATCGGCGCCGAGAAGGCGCTCGGACCTGGCAAGGGCAATGCGCTCGATAACATCCAGGTCGCCATGGCGCATCCGGAAGCCTATGCGGCACTGACCTCGCACGCCGGCGGCATCACGGGTTACGTAGCGAGTTCGCCTTTTCAGGAACGGGCGCTGACCCAGCCTGGCATCTACAAGGTGACCGACTCGTTTGAAATTCTCGGCGGTCCGGCAACGCTCAGTCTCATCTACGCCAAGTCCGACTTCGTCGAAAAGAACCCGAAGCTTGTCGAGGCTTTCATGGAGGCCCAGAAGGAAGCTGTCGAGATGATCAAGAAGGACCGGGCAAAGGCGATCGATGATTACTATGCCGTCACAAACGACAAGACGGACCGCGCTCTTGTCGAGCAAATCCTGAGCAGCAAGAACGTGGACTTCGACATCTATCCGAAGGCGACAATGCCGATTGCCGATTTCATGTTCCGAACCGGCGTTCTGAAGACCATGCCGGCTTCGTGGAAGGACTACTTCTTCGACACCATGAAGGATCAATCCGGAAGCTGAGCTCGCGCTCAGCTTTCTCTTTCAGGCTTTTTCTTTGGAGTGATAATGCTCGACCGGAATGAACACCTTTTTACTTTTGCGATCATCGGCGATACCCACGTCAAACCGGAAAGCGGAGACCAATCCGCGCCGTGGAAGGTCAACGAGCTAGCCACGGGCCGGGCACGCTGGATCTCACGCGAGATCGCCAGGTACAATCCACGCTTCGTCATTCATCTCGGCGATCTCGTTCACCCCGTTCCGGAATTGCCGACATTCGACGAGGCGGTGTCGCTGACAAAGCAGGTTTTCAAGGCGCACCACAACGCATTGCACGTTCTGCCCGGCAATCACGATATCGGCGACAAGCCGAATCGCATGCTGCCGGCCAAGAGCGTACGTAACGAGTGGATCAAAATTCACGAAAAGAACTTTGGACCAAGTTGGTCGAGCTTCGATACCGATGACACCCGGATGATCCTGATCAACAATCCGGTACTCAATTCCGGCTCGCCGATCGAGCGGGAGCAACGGGAATGGCTGGAGGCGACGTTGGCATCGGCCGGCGGCAAGCGCATTTTCGTTTTCATGCACTATCCGCTGTTCCTTCTGTCGCCGTCGGAAGCTGGCAACTACGACAACATCGACGAGCCGGCGCGGTCGGACTTTCTCGATCTCATCAAACGCCACGGCGTCGAAGCGGTGTTCGCTGGCCATGTTCACAATATTTTCTACCACCGCATCAAGGACACCGAATTTTACGTAATGCCGGCCACCTCGTTCGTGCGTCAGGATTTCTCCGAGATGTTTCGCATCGAGGCGGCGGCGGAGAACGGCCGCAACGACGCCGAGAAACTCGGCTTCGCACTGGTCGATGTCTACAAAAACGGCCATGTCGTGCACTATCTGCGCAGCTACGGGCAAATGGCCGCAGCCGACACACTGGGCGAGGTACCCGAATCGCGAAATTCGGTCGTCCAGTTGCCGCACCCGAAAAAGCCGGGTGGGACGCCGTTCGGAGTTTTCCTGCGCCATCCCTGGACCGAGATCGTGACGCTGCCGCATAACGGACCGATGGATGAATTCCAGCGCAAGCAGGCGCGCAACGATTATCCGTTGGCGGCGATGTGGCGTCTCGGTGTCCGTCACGCGCGTATTCCGCTGGCCGATCTGACCGATGACGCAACGCGGCAGCGCATGGCAGACCTGGTGGCGATCGGTCATCGTTTCACGGTGTTCGGCTTCGATCTGCCGCAAGGCGACGCCAGGGCCATCGTGCTCGCCAACAGCGCGCTGATCGACCGGTATGAGGTGGTGTTGCCGCGTGACGCAATCATGGAAAAGGCCGCCGAACTCGAAAGTTTCAGGCGCGATCTGGGACGTCCCGTTCTGCTGTCTCCCGTCGCGACGTCGGCCGACGAGATCAAGGTTGGCTCCAAGATCGAGTTGTTCGTCGCGCATGGTTTCCGCCCTGCGGATGTCGAAACCATCGATGCGTTGCTGAAGCAGGATCCGCTGCGCGGCGTCGATGGTTTCGTGTTCCGTCTGGACCAGACCGACGATCTGGCGTCGACCGTCGAGGGCCTGTCGCGATGGTCGCGCGCCAGCGGGCGCAAGGTGGATTGCCACCTCCGTCTGGCCGCCAACAATCCGGCGCGCAACGCGACCAGCGAGACCGATGTGCTAGCTCGTGTCACCGAGTTGTTCGCGCTGGGGTTGGGCTATCCGGAGCTCGGCTTCGTGGTCGATACCTTCATGGATATCGACCGGGGTTATTTCGTGCGCAGCGGCCTGATTGACCGGCGCTGCAACCTGACGATGGCCGGTCATGCGGTCGAGGCCATGTCTGCACATCTTGGAGCCGTCGCCGGTCCGTGGTCGGTTTCGGTGACGGCAGATGGCGATGAGCGCGTCCTTGAGCTTGAGGGTCCGTCGCAATCCGCGCTTGTTGTTGGTGGCGATATCCGGCGCGCCGCATCAAAGATGAAGGCGTTCCTGAACAAGGCTGGCGCAGATGCGCGATGCCGCGCCATTGCGCTGGGAACGCCATGGGTCATCGAGCCGCATAATGGTATCGTCCTGAATGCTTCGGAGTGTTCCATCTCGGGGCTCTCCGGGCCCGTCCTTGTGATGACGGAGAAGCGTGCATGACCGCGATTGCCGTAGCCTCGACGGAACAGAAACATCCCGTGATGGCGGCCCCTCTGCTGTCGGCCCGGGATGTGACCTTGCAGTACAAGACGCCGGACCATCTGGTCACGGCGACCTGGCGGGTTTCGTTCGATGTCCATCCGGGCGATCGCTTCGTTTTGCTGGGACCGTCGGGGTGCGGAAAATCAACGCTTCTGAAAAGCGTCGGCGGCTTCATTCAACCGGTCGAAGGCCGGATTTGGCTCAACAACGGCGAGGTCACGGAGCCGGGTCCTGATCGTATGATGGTGTTTCAGGAGTTCGATCAGCTGCTGCCCTGGAAGACCGTCCTGCAAAACGTGATGTACCCGATGCAGGTCAGCCGCCGCTTTCCTAAAGCCGAGATCGAGATGCGGGCGAGGCGCTATATCGAGAAGATTGGCCTGACCGAATTCACGGATGTATTCCCTCATATGCTGTCGGGCGGCATGAAGCAGCGTGTCGCGATCGCGCGGTCGCTGGCGATGGAGCCGGCGATGCTGCTGATGGACGAGCCATTTGCATCGCTTGATGCGTTGACGCGGCGCGCCATGCAGCTCGAGACGCTGCGCCTGTGGGACGACATCGCTTTTACGATGCTCTTTGTCACCCACTCGATCGAGGAAGCGCTGATCCTTGGAACGCGCATTCTGGTTTTGACGCCACATCCCGGCCAGGTCCGCGCTGAGCTTGATGCGACGGGTCTAGGGCCGGACGCGGTGGCGACACCCCGTTTCCAGGAATTGCACCGGGAGATCGAGGCAATGCTCTTTCACGGCGCTGGAGATAAGCATCATGCTTGAGCTGAAACATCAGGCGGTCGCCGCAAGACCGAATATCTACCGAAGCCCGGAATCGGGTTCGGTCAATGTTGCCGAGATCAAGCGCACCTTGTCGCTTGGCGAGCGGCTGATGGGGAGCACCATTTTCCGGCGCTGCTGCATTCTGATCGCGCTGGCCGGTATCTGGCAGCTCTATGGATCTTATCTCAACAACGATCTGTTGCTGCCGACCTTCGCCGACACTATCAAGGCTTTCTATAATGCCATTGTGCACGGTCCGTTGCTGATGCGGACACTGTTCTCGCTCAAGGTTCTGCTGATCGGTTACAGCATCGGCGTCGTTCTCGCCGGCGTGCTGGTTTCGCTGGCGGTCGCCACGCGGTTTGGCAGCGACGTGCTGGCGACGCTTACCGCGATGTTCAACCCACTGCCGGCGATCGCATTGCTGCCGCTGGCGCTGGTGTGGTTCGGCCTCGGCATTTCGAGCATGGCCTTCGTCATTGTCCATTCGGTGCTGTGGGCGGTCGCTCTCAACACCCAGAGTGGCTTTCAGTCCGTCAGCGAGACCCAGCGCATGGCCGGCCGAAATTTTGGTTTGCGCAATCTGCGCTATATCTTCGGCATTCTTGTTCCGGCTGCATTTCCCTCGATTCTCAACGGTCTGAAGATCGGCTGGGCATTCGCGTGGCGCACGCTGATCGCGGCAGAACTTGTATTCGGCGCAACATCGCGCTCCGGCGGAATCGGCTGGTTCATTTTCGAGAATCGAAATTCGCTCGAGATCGCCAATGTTTTCGCGGGCCTGCTGACCGTGATCTTGATCGGCCTTCTGGTTGAAAGCATTGTCTTCCGCACCATCGAACGGCGCAGCGTGCAACGCTGGGGCATGCAAAGGTAGCGCATGCCAGTTCGCAATAAAAATAATCGAAACGCTCCATAGAGACACAAAAATGCAAAAGCATAATTCAGCACAGTCCCGGCCATCCACGGAGCCGGCGGAAATATCCTCAAGTGACAAGCCGTCATTCGAGAACTGGATGCCCGAAGTAACACCTGTCGACGTCGCGGACGCCGGCTCGGTCTTTATCGACAATACGGGTCCGTTCGCCGCGGGCAGCTTCCAGCGGTTCACGTTGACCTATGTGGCGGGCCGCTATGGCATCGACGATTCCGGCTGCATCAAAGTTTGCTATCGTTTCGCGTCCGACATGGGCCGCCCGCAATTCACCGACCCGGGCGCGCCGAACTGGGTGGGCGTGACGGCGTCCAACGGCGCTGTGCTGGATGTTCGTTTCGACTACAAGCAGAACACCCGGCCGTGGGATCGTACGATATACATCAAGGTCGTCGCCGGTTTCATGAAGGAGGGCGACCGTATTGTCGTCAGCTTCGGTACCGACCCGCGCGGGCCCGGCATCCGGATGCAGACCTTTGTCGATCCCGAGTTTTGTTTCCGGGTCCTTGCGGATCCGATCGCGACCTACACCTTTGTAGATGTCCCCGGCGTGCCGTTCATGCCGATTATTCCCGGCCGCGCGCACCGCTGGCACGCGGTATTGCCGACCTGCCGTGCGATCGGCGACGACGTCACGCTCAAGATTCGCGCAGACGATATCTGGGGCAATCCGACAGGAGATACGCCGTTTCAGGAGATCGAACTTGCCGGCAGCGGAGGACTGGAAGGCATTCCCGCGCGCATCAAGCTTGACGGCAGTCTCGCCGTGGAAGTCGGCGGCCTGACGGTCACGAAGGTGGGCAATATTTCCGTTGACGTGATCGCGAAAGGCGAGCGGCTGTGCCGTTCGAACACGCTTGTTGTCAAGGACAGGCTGGAGCTGCGGCCATATTGGGGCGACCTGCATGCCCAGTCCGGCGAGACAATCGGTTCAGGTTCCGCCCAGGCCTATTTCGAATATGCGCGCAACTGCGCGTTTCTGGATGCCGTCAGCCACCAGGGCAACGACTTCCAGATCACTGGCGAGTTCTGGCGAGTGCTCAATTCGCTGATGCGCGAGTGGAACGAGCCCGGACGGTTCGTGACCATCCCCGGTTATGAATGGTCGGGAAACACCGCACTGGGCGGCGATCACAACGTGTTCTATCGCACCGAGGACAAACCGATCCGTCGTTCGTCGCACGCACTGGTGCCGGACCGTTCTGACATTGACACGGACTGCTGGGATTCTCGTGCGCTGTTCACGGCACTCGAACCGGATTATCCCGACGCCATCGTCTGGGCGCATTGCGGCGGCCGATACGCCGATATCAAATATGCCCATGATCATGCGCTGGAACGCTCGGTCGAAATCCATTCGAGCTGGGGCACGTTTGAATGGCTTGCGGCGGATGCGTTCGAAAGTGGCTATCGCGTCGGCATCGTCGGCAACAGCGATGGTCACAAGGGCAGACCTGGATCGGAGCCACCGGGTGCTTCGTTGTTCGGCGCCCTCGGCGGCCTGACCTGTTACTGGCTCAGGGAGTTAACGCGCGACGAGATGTTTCTCGCCATGCAGGCGCGCCATCATTACGGCACGACTGGCTCGCGGGTTCATCTTTATACCGGAATCGACTTCGGCGCGCCGGTCACGATCTGGACCGACGATCCCCGGATTTCGGACGCGCGTCATCATCAGGCATCCAATGCGATGATGGGCGATATCGTCTCGGACGCGCCGTCCCGGGTGGAGTTTTCCGTAAATGTGGAGTCGGAGGCTGCGATCCTGAGCCTGCAGATCCGGCGGGGAACGGAGGTCCTTGAAACAATCAGGCCGAATGGAGAACTGCCGCCCGGAAATCGTTACCGTATCGAGTGGAGCGGCGCGGAATATCGCGGCCGGGCCCGGCAGACCGTGTGGGACGGTTCACTCAAGGTCAGCGGCGCGCGCATCGACGGTTTTGAAGCGATCAACTTTTTCAATCCCGATCGGCAACTCAAAAGGGTTTCCGATACAGAGCTTGCTTGGTCGTCGATCACGACGGGCAATTTCGCCGGTGTCGATCTTTCGCTCAGCGGGCCGGGTGGATCGATTGAGATCAAAACGCCGCTTGGCACGTTCCAGCACGATCTCGGTTCGGTAACCCACGAGCCCGTAGTGCATCGGCTCGGCAAACTCGACCGTGAACTGAGAATCTCCCGACAACCGGATCAATACTCAGTGCGCTCGCTCTATCTCACTCGCGCTATTGATCTTGTCGCGGGCGACAATCCGATCTGGATTTGTGCTACCTTTGCCGACGGCCATCAGGCGTGGTCGAGCCCGATCTATCTGCTGCGCAACATCTGACCAAGAGGAGAAGACCAGGGCAATATCAGTAACAAGCAAGACATACGTCCGAAAGGACGATGCGGGAGAGACCGGCGTTTGCCGGCGCCGAAGGAGCAACCCCCCGGACACTCTCAGGCCCATGAACCGCATCGTTGGACAATCTGGAGAGAGACGCTCGCGCGTCCACCGAAGGGGAAACCGGCTTGCGCCGGAAGCTCTCAGGTAAAGCGAACAGATGGGGACCGCCGGCCTTGAATTTCAAGGCCCAGTTTTCGATCTGAACGCGAGACTCTTTCATGTCCAAAATCGCAATTATCGGTGCCGGCATCACCGGCGTAACGACCGCTTTCGCTCTTTCCGAAAAAGGCCACGAAGTCACTGTCTTCGATCGCCACCGCTACGCGGCGATGGAGACGTCCTATGCCAATGGCGGGCAGCTCTCCGCCAGTAACGCCGAAGTCTGGAATCACTGGCCAACAGTCATCAAGGCGCTGCGCTGGATATTCCGCGCCGACGCGCCGCTACTGCTTAATCCGAAACCGAGCTGGCACAAATATTCCTGGCTTGCCGAGTTCATCGGCAGCATCCCGAAATATCGCGAGAACACGGTAGCGACGACGCGGCTGGCAATCGCCGCGCGGAGCCATTTGCTTGCGATGGCGGAAAAAGCCGGTGTCGACTTCAACGCTGAGCATCGCGGCATCCTGCACTTCTACGAGACCCAGGGCGATTTCGAGAAAGCGAAGCGTTCGAACGGCCTGCTCGAGGAGGGAGGACTGGAGCGCAGGCAGGTGAGCGCAGCTGAAATTTGTGCGATTGAGCCCGCCCTGCAAGGCAACTTTGTTGGTGGCTTCTTCACGCCATCGGATTTCACCGGCGACATCCACAAATTCACGCGCGGCGTGATGCGTTATCTGGAAGGCAAAGGCGTTGCTTTCGTCCAGGAAGCCAATGTTTTCGAGATCACAAGAAGTGGGCGCGGCATCGGACTCGGATGGTCGCTTGAATTTGCCGCTGAGCATCCGGCGATCGAGCGGGCAGGGTTCGACGCCGTCGTCATCTGCGCGGGGACAGCAAGCCGCAACTTTGCCAGTATGCTCGGCGATCGCGTCAACATTTATCCGGTCAAGGGCTATTCGATCACGGTGGAGCTTCAGAACGAGCGCGACCAGAATACGGCTCCATGGGTCAGCCTGCTTGACGACCGCGCGAAGATCGTCACCAGCCGGCTCGGCGCGCAGCGCTTCCGCATCGCGGGTACCGCCGAGCTAAATGGCTTCAATCGGGACATCAGGGCTGACCGGATCAAGCCGCTTGTTGACTGGGCGCGGCGCCATTTTCCGGAGATGGATACGGGCCGCATCGTCCCATGGGCTGGATTACGCCCGATGATGCCCGACATGATGCCGCGCGTCGGTCCCGGCAACAGCCGCGACGTGTTTTACAACACGGGTCACGGACATCTGGGATGGACGCTGTCGGCGGCGACCGCCGAACTGGTGTCGGCACAAATATCGCAGTCGCTCGCCGCCTGAAAGGGCTGTCGCCGTCTCATGTTAGATCCGGCGGATATTGTTGTGCGAACGAGCAGTCGCGAATAGATCCTGTCCGGTTTGCGTGTGCTGGCCGGATATTAAAAGGAGCGCTGCTTCAGGCCTTCATAGTCGACGATCGTGATTTTCTTTTTTTCGAGTTTGAGCAATCCCTCACTCTCGAACTCCCTGAGGGACGCGCTCACCCATTGGCGCGATACGCCGATCGTGCTCGCAAGCTGATCGTGGGTTAGGCTCGACGATCTCATTCCTGACGAGTCGGGCTTATCGTCGGGTGAGCACATCAACAGCAAAGTATGGGCGAGGCGTGCGCATGCGTTTTTCGTTCCCAGCGTGTGGATGAGACGCGAGAAGCACTTTCCCTTCGCGACAAGCACATCGATCAGGACCAGTGCGAATTTTGGCATTTGGACGGCCAGTTCCTGAAGCTGTTCGCCTGTCAGGTAGTAGGCTTCCGTATTGTCCGTGGCCATGCCGGACCAAAGATGTTTTCCGCGTCCGAAAACTTCCGGGGTACCGACGAAATCGCCGCTGACCCAATAAGCCAACGTGATTTCCCGGCCGCCGGGCGAGACGAAGAAAGTCCTGACCCCACCCTTCTTTATAATGTGAAGGCCGGAGTGCAGCATTCCTTGCCGGAACACCAGCTCGCCCTTTTTAAAGGTGTCCTGACGACCGAGCGATGTCACCAACCGCGTTTCAAGATCGTTCAAAGGCGACAGGAATTTATTAAAGGGGCGATCATTCAGTGCCTTAAGCGGCACGACGTTATCACTGCCGGCGGCCAAGGCTGCTGAAAGCTGCGATCCATTCCCGCCGAGATGCATCATACGGCCTCCAGCTGGTCACAAGGCATGTTCCTGACAGGAAAAAATATATCCTATGAGGATAACGCCCGTCAACTTGAGTCATGGCCGTCAGGCCCGTTTTGCAGAGGCTCCATTTCGCTCAGCAAGACCGGTTGTCCGGATCGTCTGCACACCCAAAAGGAGTGGACTGCTTTTGCGCGTCTTATGTCCTGTTCATGGAAGAATTGGTCCGTACGAATTGCGATATCTCACCAGCTCTGCGTGATGCACTTGAGTTGTGTTGCCGGGTTGCGAAATGCAAATGCCTAATTTCGTGACTTAACTTGCTTCAGAGATAACCACCCTGCCTAAACGTAATCGGTGTCGGAGAGCTATGTTGGCAATTACTTGCGTTGGCACGAAATTCATATTGAGGACTGAAAGGATGCAGTTCTAACTGACCCCGGACAGCGAAGCTCGTCATCCTCGCGGATATCGGAGAAGGAAAAACCTTATGACGACTGATCGTAATGGTGGAAAGAAATTTGCAGGTTCAATCGACTTCTCTCGCCGGCAATTCATGGTTCGCACAGCTGGCACCGTTGCGGCAGCTGCGCTCAGTTCTGCAGGCTTCGCTTGGGGAGACCTTGCTTACGGTCAGCAACTCAAGGGTAAACCCGTCAGCTTCAACGTCGCCATCCGGCCCGACTGGACACAGGGCTGGTTCGGCATGATCAATGAAGAAAAGCAATTCTGGAAAAAATATCTTCCTGAAGGCAGCGAAGTCACTTTTACGCATCCCATCCAGGGTGGAATCGTGACGAGTGAGTTAATCGCGGGAAAAAGTCAGATCGGGCATAATGGAGACGCGCCTGGACTGATCGCGACGTTTCAGCGGGAGCGCGTGGATATTCGTGCGATCGGCCTGATTGGATCATCGCCCACCGGCTACCATTGTTATCAGGTCCTGGTGCGGAAGGACGCGCCAGAGTTCGCCAATTCAAAAGAGGCGATCAAGTGGCTGGATGGAAAAAGGGTGGCAAGTCCGAAAGGAAGCTGTTCAGACCGCTTTTTCCAAAGTGTGTTTCAAAAGGAGGGCGTGAAGCCGGCTGAGTATCTGAATCTCTCTATTGGTGTCATCACGACAAATCTGCGGAATGGCCAGCTTGACGGCGCCTGCACCTGGGACCCGCAAGGTGCTGCTGTCAGCACGATTGCAGGAGAGGGAGCGGCCCGCGTGGTTTCGACGGGAGAACCTTGGAACGAGCGCGACTCGGGAACCATGGTTTGCCGGAAAGATTTCATGGACGAGAATCCGGACGTCGTAAAAGCGTGGTTGAAAGGCGAGATCGAAGCGCAACTTTGGTACTGCGATCCCCGCAATCATGCGGAAGTGCTGCGCATCGCCCAGAAATATGTGTCCGGCTTTGAACATAAGGCGTTGTGGTTCTCCTTGGCCGGACTGTTGCCGGATCCTTACTTCGGCGGCTCCATTCGGGATGAGAAGTTGTTCGTCTGGAACGACGATGTGACCGCGCTACAGAAGCGCGTGCTTGAATTCTTGGCCAAGGAAAAGGTCGTGCCTTCCGCGGAGTTGCTCCCTGGCGCGATCGACGATTCGCTGGCGAGGCAGGCGATGAAGGAAATGGGGGTGTCGTCGCCACTGGTTCGGCTCAAGGCCATTCCGCTCGAGAAGGGATATCCACTCGTCCAGGATCCGAAGCAAATCGACAAGTACGTTGAGCTCTTCGCCTGACGGAGGCGGGTATCGATGGCTGCCAGCTCAGTTAGCGTTCCGGTATCAGGAGGTTCCCGACGGGTCGCCTTTGTTCAAGGCGTCGTCGGTATCGCGAGCTTTTTTCTGCTCTGGTATCTTCTCGTCGACAAGTTCGGGTTCTGGCGGTTCAAGCAGTTGCCGAAGCTCGTGCCGAGCGTTCGGGAATGGCTGAGCCCGAACCCGACCTACGGCGTCTCCATTTTTACGCACGAATATTATGTCCACCTGATCGCCAGCACCGAACGCGTACTGTTCGCATTCGTTGCTGCCTCTCTCATAGGAATAACGGTCGGTATTCTCTGTGGCTGGAGCCGGCTGATCAGGGCCGCAATTTTTCCCCTTCTCGAGATTGCTCGCCCGATTCCGGTGCTGGCATGGATTCCGGTTGTCGTATTGCTGGCGCCAACCCGGAATTTTGCCGTTGTGACGCTTACCTTCCTGGCGGCGTTCTTCATAACGACCTTGAATACGCTGCTCGGTGTGAAATCGATCGACGAAGTCTATTTTCGTGCGGCTCGATCGCTCGGCTTTTCCGAATGGGCCATCCTGCGTCACGTCATCGTGCCGGGAGCCTTGCCGTACATCTTCATCGGCCTGCAGATCGCAATCGCGGCGTGCTGGTTTTCCCTTGTCGCATCGGAGATCGTGGCCGGCGCGAATGGTCTCGGCTACAAGGTCTGGGAGTCCTACTACACCGTCCAATTCGAGACCATGGTGGCGATGATGGCCACGCTCGGTCTTTGCGGATACATCTCGAGCGCGCTCGTTCGTGCCCTGGGACGATTCCTTACGCGCTGGCGTAACAGCAGCATGAGGAACGTATGAGCGTCGGTCTTTCAATCCGGGATGGCAACAAAATCTATCGCTCCAAGCGCGGCAGCGTCGTGGCTTTATCCGGGGTCGATCTCGACGTCGGGCAGAATGAGTTTTGCGCGATCGTCGGGCCGTCGGGCTGCGGGAAAACCACACTGCTGAACGCCATCGCCGGCTTTGAGTCGCTTTCATCCGGTACGATCAGCCTGGATGGCAAGGTCATCGGCGGAGCGGACTGGAGCGCGCGCGCGGACGCAAGCAGGATCGTCGTATTTCAGAATGGCGCCCTGTTTCCGTGGCGAACCGTTCTCTGGAACGTGACCTGCGGACCCGTCCAGCAGGGAAAGCTCTCGGTAAAGGAAGCAAGTTCTCAGGCGATCGACCTTTTGAATCGGGTAGGGCTTCGCGGGATTGAAAACAAATACCCCGACGAGCTTTCGGGCGGTCAGCAGCGCCGTGTCGAAATCGTAAGAGCCCTGCTCAACGATCCGAAGATCCTTCTGCTGGATGAGCCGTTCAGGGCGATGGACGCGCTGACAAAGAGCGTCATGCAGGAATATCTCAGCGACCTGCTTTTCAAATTACCGAAGACCGTGTTCTTCATCACCCACGATCTCGACGAGGCCATTTTCCTGGCGGACCGGGTGTGTGTGTTCAGTTCGCGTCCGGGCCGTATCAAGCAGTCGGTCAAGGTCGACATCCCAAAGCCCCGAACGCACGAAGTTCTCACCTCGCCCGAGTTTCTGCGAATCAAGGCGGCGCTGAACGATGCCTTGCACGAAGAGGCCGTGCAGGCCTTTAAGCTCGGCGAGCTGGAGCTGGCGCGATGAGTATCAGCCAGACTTCTGAAGGCGTTGTGGAGCAGTCGCCACGGCATGGAGCTCGCGTGCTTCCGTTCATGAACCGCCACCTCGAATTGATCGTGGGCACGCTCACCGTCGCGATCTTTCTGTTTTTGTGGCAGTTCGCGCGCGAATTGGGAATTCCCCGGCTCTCCAACCTTCGTCCGCCGACCGAAATTATTTCGGCTTCAATCGATTTGTTGTCTTCGAAGAAATTCTGGACCGCGTGCTACCTGAGTTTCTTCCGGATCACGTCGGGATTCTTGCTTGCTCAGGTGATCGGAATTCCATTGGGAATTCTGATGGGGTTGAGCCGCAGCAGCTTCAATACGATTTTCCCGATCACTGAAATCCTGCGGCCGATACCGCCGGTGGCCTGGATACCGATTTCCATTATTTTCTGGCCATCGCGCGAAATGAGTATGATTTTTATCATTTTCCTCGGCGCTTTCTGGATCGTGCTCATCAACGCAATTGGCGGGGCGTCGGTCATTCCGCAAGCTTACAAACAGGCAGCTCTTTCGCTTGGATCGAGCAAGGTAGATTTGCTTCGATACATCATTCTTCCTGCGGCGTTGCCGTCGATCATCACGGGCATGGTTATCGGAATGGGGGTCAGCTGGGAGATGGTTGTCGCTGCCGAGATGATTTCCGGCGACACCGGGCTTGGATATCTCCTCTGGCAGTCTTTTGAGATCAATGCCACCGCGCAAGTAATCGTGTGCATGATCTCCATTGGCATCGCGGGCTACATCTCGAGTTCGGTCATTCGCCTGATCGGCAGGCGGCTGACCCCCTGGATTTCGGAGCGCTAGGACATGGCTGAAGACATGGGCGCCATATCCTTGAGGTTGAGTGGTTCGGGCTCGCTCAAGCTGGATCGCGTGTGTTTTTCCGCGCTGGAAAGAGACGGCGAGCCGACGAGGCTTGTCGATGATTGCAGTTTCATCGCTCGCCGCGGCGAGTTTACGGTTTTGATCGGGCCGTCTGGATGCGGAAAGACGACACTGATGAAGCTTGCCGCAGGCTATTTGGCGCCTGGTGCAGGAACGATCGAACTCGACGGCGTTCCGGTCATGGGGCCCGGTTCCGACAGGCTTCTCGTATTCCAGGAGACAGCTTTGTTTCCGTGGATGACGACGCTGGAAAACGTGGTCTATGGACCGATGGTACAGCGAAGAAAATCGCTGTCCGAAATTAGGGATGAAGCCTCCAGTCTGCTCGATAAGGTCGGCTTGGGTGACTTCAAGAACAGATATCCACGTGAGCTGTCGGGCGGGATGCAACGGCGCGCCGAGCTCGCACGCGCCCTGATTAACGATCCGCTGGTTCTCCTGATGGACGAGCCTTTTCGCGGGTTGGACGCAATGACACGGCAGCTCATGCAGGAATATCTGGCCGGCCTGTTCGAGAAGACAAGAACGACAACTATTTTCGTCACCTCGGAAATCGATGAGGCGATCTTTCTAGCCGACCGTCTCGTGGTGTTGAAACGCTCTCCGACGAGTGTCGCCTGCGAAATGTCCGTCGATCTGCCGCGACCGCGCAAGATGGATATGCTGCTTGGCGACGAGGCGACGAGGATAAAGAAGGCGGCGCTCGATCTCCTCTACACGGAGGCGGTATCCGACTTCGAAAGCGGCGGCCAGGTATCGGACATCAAGGAGGCGTATGAGCGTCGTCATGCAATATAGACATTACCTCGTCATCACAGCGTTTCTGCTGCTTCAAATGACTGTCGCGCGGGCTGGCGATATGCACACGGACTTGCTTCGCCCGATCATTGCGCAAATTGTGTCGCAGCCGGAGGAGTTCAAAGGGCAGAAAATCGAACTCTACGGCCTCGTCGTCGGGTCTAACGCAGCGGAAAAAACCTTCATGTTGCAGGACGTGTCGCAGCGTCCCTTGTTGATCGACGGGCATTCGCTTCCTCCGATTAAAACAGGCGATCAGGTGGAGGTTGCCGGTTTTGTCAGGCATGTCGGACAGGAAATCTCCCTGGTCGCGAAATCGGTAAAGCGGGTCAAGGTTCTCGGTGGCGGCGGGTGCTGTTGATGGAAAGTGTGAGCATTCCACTGTTGCTCAAGCTTGCGTCGGTCTTTTTTGCCGTCGTCGCGGTGTGGCCTTCGGTTTCCGCGCGCAATCTTTCAAACGACGGTGTGAGCAGCGAGGATCGCCGCCGCAGACGTTACCTCCTTTCCTATGCGTTGACATCGGTGAGCATCCTCCTGTTTTGCGCGATCGGACTTCTGCAATGAGGCTCCGCTTGGAAAATAATTCAGCGTCCATTTCAGTGCGCCAGCAGGAGAGGCCATGAAGCCCAATATCGTTTTCATCCTTACGGATAACCTCGGCTACGGAGAGTTGGGCTGTTACGGCGGCGGCCTGGTACGAGGCGCCCCGACACCGCGCGCCGACCGTCTGGCCGAAGAGGGACTGCGTCTCACGAATTTCAACGTCGAGGCCCAATGCACGCCGAGCCGTTCCGCGATCCTGACAGGAAGATATGCCATGCGATCAGGTACGCTCACCGTTCCGATCGGAAATCCGGCGGTTGGCGATCCAAACGTTCAGGGCATGGTCCAGTGGGAGGTCACGCTGGCTAATTTGCTGTCCGATGCCGGCTACAAAACGGCCCACTACGGCAAGTGGCATCTCGGAAGTGTCGATGGACGATTGCCGAACGATCAGGGCTTTGACGAGTGGTGGGGTATTCCCCGAACCACCGATGAAGTGTTTTGGCCCGGCAATCCCGGTTTCGAGGAATCCGGAGTTTCGCCGCAATACATTATGGAAGGAAAAAAGGGCGAAAAGAGCAAAAAGGTTGCCGTTTACGATCTGGAGCAAAGGCCATTGCTGGATGCCGAGATCACGCGGCGCACGATCGCCTTTATGAAAGAGAGCGTGGAGGCCGAGCGGCCCTTCTACGCCTATGTCCCTTTGACACAGGTACATCTCCCGACCCTTCCTCATCCGGATTTCGCGGGCATTACGAAAGCCGGTGATTTTGCCGATTCCGTTGTCGAGACGGATCATCGGTTGGGTCAGATTCTCGATGCCATCGATGAACTGGGTATTGCGGATAACACCATCGTTGTCTTTACAAGTGACAACGGTCCGGATCCGACATGGCCGTGGCAGGGCTCGTCCGGCCCATGGGCTGGATATTATTTTACGCACATGGAAGGATCGCTTCGGGTGCCGTTCATCATTCGCTGGCCCGGCAAGATTCCTGCGGGACGAGTCAGCAATGAAATCGTTCATCAGATGGATACGTTTACGACGTTTGCAGCCATCGCCGGCGTTCCCATTCCCACCGACAGGGCGATTGACGGTGTCGATCAGTCGGATTTCTTTTTTGGCAAGGTCGAAAAGTCAAATCGCGTTTCGGTGCTGGCGTTCGTCGCCGATCGTCTGGAAGCGGTGAAATGGAAAAACTGGAAGCTGGCGTTCTACGATAACACGCATGACTGGTTCAGCACACCGGTGAAGCTGACCTTGCCCAAGCTCTACAACCTGACGACGGATCCCAAAGAGCAATATCCCGAAGAGACGCTGCGGAACACATGGGCCATGGATGGTTGTCTGAAGGCCATTCGTGAGTTTTTCGACAGCCTCAAGAAATATCCTCCCGTGCCGGAAGGCGCGGCCGATCCGTATGTGCCGCCGAGCACGTGAAGTCACGCACCGGCCGAGAGTGAGATGAGCGATCAGAACGCCAGTGCTGCGAGGGGAAGGAAAGTCTATCCGTCCGGCGTTCTCGAAGCCGTACGGTCCCCTGCCATTCTGATCCGTGAAATTCTGGCCGGGACGGTGACGGCGCTCGCGCTCATACCGGAAGTCATCTCGTTTTCCTTCATCTCGGGTGTCGATCCAAAAGTCGCGCTTGTCGCGTCCATCACGCTTGGACTGGTGATGTCGGCCATCGGCGGCAGGCCGGGAATGGTCACCGCCGCCGCGGGATCAGTTGCGCTGGTTATCGGTCCAATGGTGAAAGTTCACGGCGTCGGTTACATCCTGCCGGCCGTTATCTTGGCCGGGCTGATCCAGATCGCGCTGGGACTGCTGGGCTTTGCCCGCCTCATGCGGTTCGTTCCGAGATCGGTGATGATCGGATTTGTGAATTCCCTCGGCATTCTGATTTTCTTCGCTCAAATCCCTCATCTCATCAATGTGCCGCTGGCGGTGTATCCTCTCTTCATGGGTACGGTTGCGATTGTTCTGCTTGCGCCGCGATTTACGGAAGTTATTCCGGCTCCTCTCATCGCGATATGTGTCGTGACCGTGATTGCCGTCACGGGGCATCTTCACGTTCCAAGTGTCGGGGGCGACGGCTCATTTCATGCCGGATTTTTCCGCATCACGCGGCTCGATGTGCCTTTGAGTTTCGAGACGCTTTCGATTGTCTGGCCGACTGCGCTCAGTGTTGCATTCGTCGGACTTCTGGAAACTCTTCTGACCGCGAAGCTGGTCGACGAATTGACCGACACTAAATCGCATAAGGGGCAGGAGGCCTGGGCGCTCGGGATTGCAAATATTGTCGCGTCGTTTCTGGGAGGAATCGCCGGCTGCGCGATGATCGGCCAGACAATCGTCAATGTTAAGATCGCCGACGGCAGAACCCGTATTTCCACCGCTGCCGCAGCGCTGGCCTTGCTGCTGCTCGTCACCGGGCTAAGCGAAGTGATGACGCAAATTCCAATGGTCGCGCTTGCCGCCATCATGATGATCGTGGCAATCAGGACCTTTAGCTGGCATAGCGTCGCTCCATCAACCCTGCGGCGGATGCCGGTTTCCGAAAATCTGGTCTTGTTCTCGACGACTGCTGCAACAGTCGCAACCGGCAATTTGGCGATTGGGGTAGCTGGCGGTGTTCTACTGGCGATGGTGCTTTTCACCCGCCGGGTGGCCCATGTCATCACTGTCGACAGGAAGCCGGCGCCAGATGGTGCGTCGGTCAGGTATGAGGTGCGCGGGCCGCTGTTTTTCGGCAGCAGCAACGATCTCGCTGAGCAGTTTTCTTATGCGACAGATCCTTCGTTCGTGACGGTCGATTTTACACATTCGCAGATATGGGATGCATCGAGCGTGGCCACGCTGGACTCGATAGAAACAAAATATAAGGCGTATGGGCGCGCCATCGAATTCACTGGTTTCGACAATAGAAGTCAGAATTTCCACGGCCGGCTGACAGGAACGCTGACCGGCGCGGGATAATTATGCAGTCTTGCTATGGTTTTTGCCTGGAGCGCCGTGGCGGCTGTTCCATATGCGATGACAGAAAACGCCGGAGCTGAACGGCGGTTTCCATGGCGTGATGTTCGATAAGCGCCGTCAGCGCCGCCACGTTTTTCACGCGGGCGCTGGCGAGAATGGCGCGGTGTTCGCGTTGTGCCTGAAGACGATAGTCGGACTGGCTGACCAGCAGCCGGATATAGCGCTCGACGTGGATATTCAAATTTCCGATCAGCGCCAGCAACCGCGGTCGTGCGCAGGGCTGATAGAGACCACCGTGAAAGCTTCTGTTCAGATCGTTCCAGCGGTCGATGGATGTGCAGCTTTCCGCTTCCGCAAGATTTTCTTCCAGAGCCTCGAAGGTTGCATCCGTCCAGCGCGGCATTGCCAGGCTGGCAGCCTTCGCTTCGAGGACGCATCTGACTTCCAGAATCTCCTCGGCCTCATCGGGCTTGAGGATCGCAACCATCGCTCCGCGCTTGTCTCGAAGCTCGACAAGGCCTTCTGCGGTCAATTGCCGCAAGGCTTCGCGGACGGGAATGTGACTTACGCCGAACCACTTCGCGATGGTGTCCTGGCGCAAGGGTTCGCCGCCCGTGAAGTGGCCGCGCAGTATCAACGAACGCAGAACATCGGCGATCACCTCCGGACTGGAGGGACGGTTATCGCGCAGCGCTGTAACGAGCGATAAAAGGATCATGGCAAATCATATATGAAATTGGCATTTTCTTGCTGCGGACGCGTTCTCTCTGGGACGTTTAATGCGTCCTCTTTCGAAACTTGCCATATTCTGCCATTGTTCGGGAAGCATGAAAATGCCTATTATTCGCGCGTGATTGGTCAATTCAAGGGCGCGGGAGCTTTGCGGCTCCAGATTTTCTGCCCTGAGTCACTGATTCACAATCATATATGATTTGGCACATGGCTTGCTTTGATAATCCAGACGGCCAGCGGCCATCCCAGATCAGGAGCGGGCAATGGGTTTTGAGCGTTCGAATTTTGAGTTCGGTTTCTTGGGCGGCAAGCCATGGACCAGGAGATTCATTTTTGGAATGGCCATGGCGGCGGCGATCCTGTTCGCGCCTTTCCATGCCAATGCGCAGGAAACGTCGATCCGTATCGGTGCGCCATTGCCTCTCACCGGTGCGCTGTCGCCCGAGGGTTTGAAGCTGCAGCAGGGCTATGAACTCTGGAAGGAAAAGGTCAATGCGGGCGGAGGCGTCTCGGTTGGGGGCAAGAAGGTCCCGATCGAGATTATCTACTATGACTATCAGTCGATGACGCCAAAAGCCGTTCAACTCGCGGAAAAGCTTGCGACTGACGACAAGGTCGACTTCATGTTCTCGCCGTTCGGGTCTGGCGCGACGAAAGCAGCAAGCACCGTTTCCGAGCGTTACGGCATTCCGACACTCGCGCCGACGGCGTCCTCGGTAGAGGTTTATGATCAGGGATATAAGAACCTGTTCGGCACATTTACGGCCAACGATACGCTGACCGAGCCGATGGCCGACATCGTCAAGGCCAAGGCACCGGAGGTAAAGAAGGTTGCCATTCTCGCCCGCAACGATCTTTATCCGCTCGCGCTGGGACAGGAATTCGACAAGTCGGCGAAAAAACGCGGTCTCGACGTCGTTTATTTCGAGAAGTATGCCATCAATACGCTCGATCATGCATCGGCCCTGACCGAAATCAAGGCCGCCAAGCCGGACTGGATCATCGCGACCGGCTATATCAATGACATGATCCTGATCCGCAAGCAGATGGCGGATCTTGGGATCAAGGCGCAGGTCGTGACCATGATCAACGCGCCGGCCTATCAGGAATTCGTGGACGCGACCGGACCGCTGTCGAACAATGTTACCAGCGCGACCTGGTGGCATCCGGCCGTGCGCTACAAGAGCAAGGATGTGTTCGGCAGCTCCGAGAACTACACCGATGCCTTCAAGAAGAAATACAATGCGTTGCCGGACTTCACCAACGCGACCGGAAGCGCGGTCGGTGTAGTGTTGCAGATGGCGATCGAGAAGGCTGGCTCCACTGATCGCGCCAAGGTGCGCGAAGCTCTTGCCGCCGGCGGTTTCGATACGTTCTTCGGTCCGCTGTCGTTCAACGCGAGCGGGCAGGCTATTTCCTACGTTCCTCCCGTTTTCCAGATTCAGAATGGAAAGGCTGTGGTGATCTATCCTGACGTTATCAAGGGTGGCGATCTTCAGCTTGGCGTCCGCTAGGGCTGCGAAATCCGGGAGGGCCGGCTGAGGTGCTCTATCTCCAGATTCTTGTGAATGGCATCTTGCTGGGTGGGCTTTATGCCTGCATCGCGGCCGGTTTCTCACTGGTGTGGGGGGTGTTGAACATCATCAACGTCCTCCACGGATCGTTCATCGTGCTCGGTGCCTATCTTGCTTTTTTTGCCTACACCATGGCCGGTGTGCACCCGTACGTGTTCGCGCCGTTCGCTGCTCTGCTGCTGTTCGTCCTCGGCTACGTCCTGCAGCTTTCGATCATCAACAGGGTGATCGAGGCGCCCGTTCTCGTGACGATGACAGCGACGTTCGGTCTGACCCTTCTGCTCGACAATCTGATGCTGATCGCTTTCAAGGCGGATTTCCGCAAGGTCAGCCTTAACCCATCGCTGGGGATCATCGATTTATCCGACACATTCCCTGCGCTCGACATCATCGTGCCTGTGGATCGTCTCGCCAGCATGATGTTCGCGCTGCTGTTCGTTTTGTTGCTGTACTGGCTGCTTCGGCACACTGCCATCGGCCGCGCCATCGTCGCGGTCAGAATGGACCGCTATGCAGCCGTCCTCATGGGCGTCGATGCCGGCAAGGTGTTCGCGCTGACCTTCGCGCTTGGCGCGGCGCTCGCCGGTGCCGCCGGCGCGTTGCTCAGCCCGATCTTTCCCATCTCGCCGCTCGCCGGCACAGCATATCTCGGCAAGGCGTTCGTGATCTGCGTTCTCGGTGGTCTTGGCAGCGTGACCGGCGTCCTTGTCGGCGGGCTGATTCTCGGAATCATCGAGAGCTTCGGCGCGCTGTTCTTCGGGCCGGAAAATTCTCTCACGCTCTCGTTTACCGTTCTCATCCTGCTGCTGATCTTCAGGCCGAACGGGATCATGGGAAAACGGGGATTCGTATGAAGCGCCCCGTTGTCATTGCTGCGGTTCTGCTGGTGTCCGCATTGATCGTCGCGGTTCTTCCGTTCACGGCAACGAACTATGTGCTACGGCTGTCGACCATCGCGTTCATGTACATTGCGCTGGCGTCGTCGTGGAACATTGTCGGCGGCTTTCTCGGTTATCCATCCTTTGCGACAGCGGCGTTTTTCGGCATCGGCGCCTATGGGTCCGCGATCCTGCGGACCTCATTTAGTCTGTCGCTTCCTGTCGGCTGGATCGCGGGCGCGATCGCCGCGGCGATCTTTGCACTTGTTGTGGGACCGGCGATCCTGCGTCTGCGCGGTCATTATTTCGCAGTGGCGAGCCTTGTTCTCGCGGCCGTGCTGCGCGAGATCGTCAACAGCGCAACCTCGATCACTGGTGGAGGCATGGGTCTCAATATCCCGGCTACCGGCATGGGTGATGTCGATGTGCAGACGAGGCTTTATTATGTGAGCATGCTCGCAACGGCGCTATTGGCCGTCGCGATAGCGGCTGCAATCTGGCACAGCCGGCTTGGCTGGGCGATGCGATGCATCGAACAGAATGAAGATGCGTCCATCGTGCTTGGCGTCAACACGCTGGCCGCGAAGGTCGCGGGTTTTGCCGTGTCTGCTCTGCTGGGCGGTCTGGTCGGCGCGATTTACGCCACATGGATCGGCTATATCGATCCTTCCGATGCCTTCGACGATCTGCTTTCAATCAAGCCGATCGTGATGGCGTTCATCGGCGGCGTCGGCACGATATTCGGACCGGTGGCGGGCGCACTGATCTTTCTTTTGCTGGAAGAGCTGGTCTGGCGCAACGTCCTCAATTTCCATGCCGGCATCCTTGGCATCATCATCGTGGTCCTGCTGGTCTTTCTGCCGGGTGGGCTTGGCAGCCTCGGTCGCATGCTTGCGACTTTGCGGTCCTACGCGAGGAGCGGGCGGATGTCGGCGGATACAGGCGCCGCACCTTCGGCGACATCACGGGTCCTTCCGTCATGAGTGTTTCGGCCTTGAATGAGGCTCCGGGACGGGAGCCCCTGATACAGATATCCGGCATCACCAAGCGCTTCGGTGGTCTCGTCGCGCTGCGAGATGTGAGCATCAATCTTTCCGCCGGCGAAATCGTCGGCCTGATCGGACCGAACGGAGCGGGCAAGACGACACTCGTCAACGTTATCACCGGCGTGCAGCAGCCTGACGAAGGCACCATCGTCTTTGAAGGCCAGCGGATTGATCGCGTTTCCGCCTACCGGATCGCGCGACGGGGAATCGGGCGCACATTCCAGATCGTGCAGCCGTTTCCGCGTATGACAGTCCTTGAGAATGTCGCGGCCGGAGCCATGTTCGCCGGCAAGGCGCGCAGCGTGGCCGAGGCGCGTGAGCGGGCCGCGGAATGTCTCGAATTCGTCGGATTGTCGACGGTGTCAGCGACTCCGGCGTCGCAGTTGACCCTGCCCAATCGCAAACGTCTTGAACTCGCAAAGGGACTCGCGACCAATCCGCGGCTGTTGCTGCTGGACGAAGTCAATGCCGGTCTGAATGCGACGGAAATCGATGGTGCTCTGGAACTCATCAGGGCCATCGCCGCGCGAGGAATCACGATTCTTCTGATCGAGCATCTGATGAAGGTAGTGATGCACGCCTGCTCGCGCGTGGTCGTCCTTCATCAGGGGGCATTGATCGCCGACGGGCTTCCGAACGATGTGGTACGCGATCCGATGGTGGTCGAAGCCTATCTCGGCGGTGGATTTGTATCCGACAGCCTAAAAGGGAGCGACTGATGGCCGAGCTCCTCAAGGTGTCGGGTGTCTGTTCAGGTTATGGCGATGTGCGCGTGCTGCACGATGTCGATCTGGCCGTGAACACCGGAGAAATCGTCTGTCTGATCGGATCGAACGGGGCCGGCAAGACTACGCTTTTGCGCACACTGTCCGGCGTTGTCAGACAGAGCGCGGGGTCGATCACCTTTCTCGACCGCGATATTTCCGGCTCCGCGCCGCAACAGATCGTCAAGCTCGGGGTCGTCCATGTTCCTGAGGGTCGCAGGCTGTTTGCTGGAATGACGGTGCGGGAAAATCTGTTGATGGGAGCATATCTCAGGACGGACGGGCGGGCTATTATCAATCGGGATCTCGATTTCGTTCTGACGATTTTTCCCAAGCTCGCCGAGCGTCTCAATCAGGATGCATCGACAATGTCGGGCGGTGAACAGCAGATGTGCGCGGTAGGACGAGGCATCATGGCCAATCCCATGCTGCTGATGATCGATGAACTGTCGCTTGGCCTGTCGCCGAAGCTGGTGGGTGAATTGAGCAAGGCTCTTGTCGAGATCAACAAGTCCGGCCTCGCCATCCTTCTTGTTGAGCAGGATGTCGCAACCGCGCTGAAACTCGCCCACCGCGGATTTGTCATCGACACGGGGCGGATGGTGCTCAGTGGATTAACACACGAGCTTGCAAAAAATGGCACGGTTCGCGAAGCCTATCTTGGCGCCGCGGCCGTGTAGTCTTCTACAATCAAAAAACACAAGGGAAACCACGATGATTACCGCCGTTGTTCTTTACGATCTTCCGCCCTCCATCGGCCTCGAGGAATGCCGCAAGCATTTCACGATGATCGCGCCCGATTTTCTCAAGGCGCCGGGCTTCGTTCGCAAGCAGTTTATCTGCATGAAGGAAGGCGGCGTCGCCGGGGGCGTTTACATGTGGGAGACGCAGGCAGACGCCGAGAAATTCTATTCCGGCGAATGGCGCGACGGGATCATCTCGCGTTATGGCAACGTGCCGAAAATCACATATTTTGAAACGGTCGCATTGACGGACAAGGCGACAAATTACGCGGGCGCTCTCGCTTGAGCGCGTGATGCCTGCATCTTCCACCAAGGGTCGGCGCTACACGGCGTTTCACTGGGGCACCTACGAAGTCCAGCGTGGCTCAGGTAATTCGTTCTGTCTTGCGCCGCTCGAAGACGATCCCGATCCGTCTCCGATCGGTCCATCGCTGGTGGCCGGTCTGCAGGATCCCTGCCGGATTCGTCAGCCGCATGTGCGCAAGGGATGGCTGGAAGGCCGCCGGGCCGGCGATTCACGCGCCGGCGGCAGGGGCAGCGATCCATTTGTGCCGGTGTCGTGGAACGATGCGCTGGATCTTGTCGCCGCGGAGTTGCGGGAGACCGCGGCTCGGTACGGAAACAGCGCCATTTTTGCAGGCTCCTATGGCTGGGGAAGCGCGGGGCGTTTTCATCATCCCCAAAGCCAGCTTCACCGCTTCATGAATTGCTTCGGCGGCTATACGTCCTCGGTCAATGCCTACAGCTTTGCCGCTGCCGAAGTGATCGTTCCTCATGTCGTCGGACATAAACTGCGGCCGCTGCATGCCATGCAGACTCCTTGGCCGGTGCTGGCGGAGCATGTCGAGCTTTTTGTGTCGTTCGGCGGCGTGGCACTGAAGAACACACAAGTCAGTCCCGGCGTCGCCGGTCCTCACATCGTTCCCGGTGCGCTCGCACGCTGCGCGGAACGCGGCGCGTCCTTCATCAACATCGGTCCGATCAGGGATGATCTTCCGGACATGGTCGAAGCCGAGTGGCTTGCGATCAGGCCCAATACGGACGTTGCGCTGATGCTGGCACTCGCGTCCGTGCTGATCGAGGCCGATCTGTGTGACCGCGCGTTTCTGGAAAGCCATACCGAGGGTTTCGCCGAATTCGAGCGTTATCTGCGAGGAGATATTGACGGAATAGCAAAGACGCCGGAATGGGCGGCGCGGATCGTTGACGTTGAACCGGATACGATCCGCGCGCTGGCACGGCGGATGGCGGAAAAACGCACCTTCATCTCGTTGAGCTGGTCGATCCAGCGCGGCGATCACGGTGAGCAGCCGATCTGGACGGGGATCGCGCTCGCGGCCATGCTCGGACAGATCGGCACGCCGGGTGGCGGATTCGGGATCGGTTATGGCGGATGCAATTACATTTCGAATCCGGCCCGCAAGATTCCATGGGCCTCCCTGCCGCAGGGTTTCAACCCGGTTTCCGACTTCATTCCCGTCGCGCGGATTTCCGATCTGCTTCTGCGCCCGGGCGAGACGTTCGACTACGACGGAAAGCGATACAGCTATCCCGACATCAGGCTGGTCTATTGGGCTGGCGGTAATCCTTTTCATCACCATCAGGATATCAACCGCCTGCTTGAGGCGTGGCGCCGGCCGCAAACAATTATCGTGAACGAGTTGTGGTGGAACGCGTCGGCGCGGCACGCCGATATCGTTCTCCCTGTAACGTCTCCCGTCGAGCGAAACGATATCGCGGCACTGTCGGGTGAGGCTGTCGTCGTTGCCATGCGGCAGGCGATGCCTCCCGTTGGCGGCGCCCGCAATGATTACGATATTTTCTCGGGACTGGCGTTGCGTCTCGGCATTCTCGATACCTTTACCGAAGGGCGCGATGAAATGGCATGGCTGCGCGCGATGTATGCTCAATCGCGGGACGCCGCCTTACGCGAGGGTGTCGCGATGCCGGATTTCGAGACGTTCTGGGAGGAGGGCATCTTCCGCCTGCCGGACGCAACAGCGGATCGTTCTCCTCTGTTTGAAGACTTCCGGAAAAATCCCGAGCTGCATCCGCTTCCGACTCCTTCGGGGAAAATCGAAATCACCTCGCGCACAATCGCGGCCTTCGAATATGACGACTGCCCGGCTCATCCCGCATGGCTGGAGCCGGCGGAATGGCTCGGCAGCCCCGGTTCGCAAAGCTATCCGCTGCACATGATTTCAAATCAGCCGGCATCGCGTCTGCACAGCCAGCACGATCATGCCGCCCTGAGCAGAAAGACGAAAGTCAAAGGACGGGAGCAGATCACTCTGCATCCGCGAGCGGCCGCGAGCCGGGGCATCTCGCAAGGCGACGTCGTTCGGGTTTTCAACTCGCGGGGCGCCTGTTTATGTGCAGCAAATCTGTCCGATGCCATCCGCCCGGATGTCGTTCAGCTTGCCACCGGCGCCTGGTACGATCCGTTGCAGCCCGGTGAAATCGGATCGCTCGATTGCCATGGCAACCCCAATGTCCTGACTTTGGACAAGGGGACGTCGAGCCTGGGACAGGCGCCATCCGCGACAACAGTGCTTGTTCAAATCGAGCGATACGCCGGTATGTCGCCGCCCGTTAAAATCTTCACGCCCCCTCCTATCTCTGATTGAGTAAATGCCGGGATGCCGGCAGGACCTTCAGCAGGTGCGTCATTTAGGGCAGCTCCGGTCCACCCAACGCGATTGTGATATGACCTCCGCACTTGACCCGAAGCGGCCATCGGGGCATCCAGAGCAGGAACAGACTGGCTTTCGTTAAGCTCTTCCGGCTGTAGATCGACCGGAATGATCGAGCGGGAGGCAGGGAAACTCCGGGAGTTGCCTCGCGCTGCCGGTTGTCGTTTCAGGGCCGCAGCTGCGACGTGAATGAGCGCTGCCGCAGGTTTGAACACCACTTCCGGGCGATCTTTGACGAGATTAAGGTTTCGATGAGACTTCTTCTTCAGGACTGGCTGCGGGCGAAAGTCCGGACCAACGAATTTTTTCTAGTTCTGCTGGCGCTCGTGCTGGGCATTGCGACGGGCCTTGTTGTCACCCTTCTGAGTATCCTCTCGCAACTGGCTCATGTTGTCATCTATGGGATCGAACTGGACGTTCGCCTGAGCGCGCACGACAAGATCGACGTTGTTGTTGCCTGTTTTTCGCTGGCGGGCGGCGGACTCGTGCTCGGATTGATGGAATGGTATCGCCGCCGTTCGAAGATTTCCCCGGCGGTCGACCCCATCGAGGCCAACGCGCTGCGTGGCGGCCGGCTGTCATTTCGCGACAGCATCGTTGTGAGCTTGCAAACCCTGATTTCAAACGGCGTCGGAGCTTCCGTCGGACTAGAAGCGGGTTACACCCAGATCGGTTCGGGCATTTCTTCCCTCGTCGGTCGCTCTTTTAATCTTCGGCGTGCCGATCTTCGCATTGCCGTGGGAGCGGGCGCCGCCGCCGCGATTGCCGCGGCTTTCGATGCGCCGCTCACAGGAACATTTTACGCATGCGAGCTGATTGTCGGGACCTATTCGGTCGCGAGTGCCGCTCCAATTCTGGCGGCCGCGCTGTCCGCGACGCTGGTCGTCCGATCGCTGGGGACCAACACCTATTCGCTGAATTTACCCGATCTGCCGGGTGCCGATCTGCGCCAGTACGGTCTGATGATCATTCTTGCCTGTATCATCAGCTTTCTCGGCATTTTCATCATGCGGGCGGCGCCGATGTTCGAGCGCGCGTTCGGGCATCCCCGCATTCCGATCTGGCTTCGTCCTGTCATCGGCGGGTTGTTCGTTGCCGGGATGGCAGCCATCACTCCTCAGGTTCTGGCCGCCGGACACGGGGCCATGGTGCTGAATTTGTCTCGCGACATGACTTCGACGCATATCGCGTTCCTTATGATACTCAAGACGGTCGCCTGTTTGATTTCGCTGGCATCGGGCTTTCGCGGTGGTCTCTTCTTTGCCTCGCTCTTTATCGGGTCGCTGGCCGGAAAGCTGTTCGCTACGCTGCTTGCCATGGGGCCGGCATTTCTTCATGTCGAAAGCCATATCAGTGCTCTGACGGCAATGGCCTGTCTTGGTGTGGCGATCGTCGGCGGTCCCTTGACGATGTCGTTTCTCGTTCTCGAGATGACGCATAATCTGGAAATCACCGCAGGCGTTCTGGCGGCCTGCATCGTGACCAGCATGGTTGTCCGCCAATTCTTTGGACATTCATTTTCGACCTGGCGGCTTCATTTGCGAGGCGAAACCGTCCGTGGTGCGCATGACGTTGGCTGGATCAGAAGCCTGACTGTCGCACGCCTCATGCGGACCGACGCCAAGACCGTTTCGCGCGATGCAACAATACTCGAATGCCGCCAGCTTTATCCTCTCGGAAGCTCCCAGGCGATTTTTCTGCTCGATCAAGACGGTTCTTATGCCGGCACGGTTCTGTTAGCCGATTTATTCTCCAGCGACTATGATGTTGGCGCCGATACCCGCAAGGTGCATGAAATCGCCAAGTATGTCGGCACGATCCTGACGCCGGATATGAACGTGAAGATCGCGATGATGTATTTCGATAAAGCCGAAGCAGAAATTCTCGCGGTCAAGGATGGCGCCACGGACCATATCCTCGGGTTTGTGAGCGAGAGCTTTGCCAGGCGCAGATATGTCGAAGAGATCAATCGCGCGACCGGGGAAGTTTTCCAATAATCCCTTGCCTGACGGTTTGCGTCTGGACTTCGGGGACAACGCAGCCATGCTCGGCAAGATCGGAATGGCCGGACAGGCGCTATTTTTTCTTTCGCGGGGCGGTAGCTCTGGTCTGGGAATGGCGCGCGTGAACATTGACGCTAAGCCTGTACACCTCCGGCAAAAGGTGATGTAACGTCCTCTCCAACGCCTCTCCCTTGGCATCGTAGGATATGCGCTCGAGTGAAAGCAGGGGAGTGCCCGATGAAACGCCAAGCCGTGCGGCCAATATCTGATCCGGCAATTCGGTGCTGATGTTGAACGTCGCGCGGTAAGGCTCGATCCCGATCTTTTCCTTGAGAATTTGGTAGACGCCGATACAGGCCGTGTCTGCCCGACTGATGTGCTCTCCCAGATGCGCCGGTATGGCGATTTGCAAAAAGCCATGCGGGTTGCCGCCGGTTTCATAAAGCCGCTCGTAAAGAAGGACACTCTTGGCCGGCGCGAAACAGCTGGGGACTTGTTTCTCCGTGCCCCAGTAAAAATCGACCAGGTGAGCATTCACCTTTTCGTCCGATGTCGCGAACGCGTCCATGAACGGACCCAGCCGGTCGATTTCATACGTAATGCGCGGACGCGGCTGGGCGAGAAACGTTCCCTTTCCCTGTCGGCGAATAAGCAATCCCTGATCGACAAGAGTTTGTATCGCGCGGCGAACCGTCACACGGCTGAGATTGTAGGTCTGGCCGATCGCTTCCTCGGTTGGAATTTGATGGCCAGGCGAATAGGCCGAGAGAAATTCGCCGCGCAGGCGCGTCGTCAGCTGTTCGTGCAGGGCGCGCGGATCCTCCCTCCGTAAATCTGCGGCTTCACGCGAAGGAGGGATTGACTCGCTTTTCATAGTTGTCTCATATTGTATCTAAGATGTAGTATAACATCTCTTTAGGGCAATAAAAGCCGGAAAGGCCGCCTTAGAGGTTTTCCATGGGAGGAGAATGGAATGTATCACCTTGTTTCTGAACGATTTTTTTGCCTCATCCAAAGCGCTGCTACGCGGATCGTGGGCGCCTTGCACACCCGCCGCTCTGGTGGGTGGATGGGAATCGCCGCGTCCCTTTTCATTCTAAGCACTCCATCCCACGCGGACCAAATTTATACGCTTCGTCTCGCAAGCTGGGGGGCGCCGACTGCTCCGCAGGTCGCGGAGTTCGTGTCGGTCTTCAAGGACGAGGTCGAGAAAGGCAGCAATGGCCGGATTTCGGTGCAGACATTTCCGGCCGGCTCGGTGGTGAACGAGCGGGCGGTGCCATCGGCCATTCAATCCGGCGTCGTCGATATTTCCCTCACAACCATGGGAAGCTGGTCCTCCATCGTGCCGACCGCCGGCGCATTGAACACGGTTTTCTTCCAGCCGACCGCCGAGAATTTCGACAAGGTGATCGGTCCCGATACGGCGTTGTTCAAGGACCTCGACGCTGACATGGCCAGTCACGGCGTCCGGCTGCTTGCGGCGCTCTACAACGGGCCCGTCGTCGTCGTCTCCAAGGCCCCTCTTAAAACCGCCGATGACTTCAAGGGAAAAACCGTTCGCGTTTTCGATCGCCTGACTGCCGAAATCGTCCAGTCGCTGGGCGGCGCGCCGTCAACTATCGAAGTGGCCGACGTTTATCCCGCACTCCAGCGCGGTGCGGTTCAGGCTGCGATCGGCGGCCTGGAAGGCGCCATCGGGCTCAAGGAATACGAGGTCGGAAAATATCTCCTGGCGACCAACGGGCAATTCGGCCTGCTGCTCACAGGCTATGTCATGAACAAGAAGTCTCTGGAGAACCTTCCTCCCGATCTTCAGAAGGTCGTGCTCGAGAGCGGATACAAGGCCAGCCGGCTTGCGACAACGGCCATGATCGCCGCCTACGACAAAGAGCTTCAGCAGATGCAGGACCACGGCATGACCGTGACCAAGCTGGAGCCAAATACACCGGACCAGAAATCCTTCGCGGATAAGCTCGCTTCGCTTGCGAAAACACAGGAAGCCCGCTTCCCGCAGGAACTTGTTCGGCAGGTGCTCGATGCCCAGCACTAATGCAGAGGCGAAGCGTCAACCCGGCCTGTCGGCCGGGTTTGCGTCCATCACGCGCTGGATTTGCTATTTTGGCATCGCGTTGATTTTGCTGTTGCCGTTGCCAGTGCTTTACGAAGTGGTTGCGGATCAGCTCGAGCAGCCGCCCATCTGGGTATTCGAGACGACTGGCTACGCCATCATCATGATCGCCTTTCTGGCGTCGGGTTATGGTCTGAGCACCGGGCATCATTTCAAGGTCGATCTTCTGGCGCAGCGCTTTCCTTCGCTTGCGATACCGCTGGCTACGTTGTCGGGGCTGCTGGAAACCGCATTCGGCCTGATCCTGATGATCTCCGGATCGATGCAGGCTTACGGCGCGTTTGAGCAGGACATGCGATCCGATACTTTGCTCGCTGTTCCTCTTGTATGGCCGATGCTCGCGTTCCCGATCGGAGGCTTGAGTATCTTCCTCCAAGGCGTGGCGCACATCATGAAGCCCAATGTGGGGGCTCAAGCGTCATGACGATGTTCTCTGGTGTATCGTTTGCCGTCATCACGCTGGTGATGTTCGCGCTGATGGCGCTCGGCATCCCGATTTTTGTTTCCATCGGATTGGCGGCGTTCGTCGGCCTGGCGCTGATCTTCGGCCCGATGCACGCCATGGTCGACTTCACGTCCTTCCTTTGGCAGAGCCTCAACAATTTCGAGCTCGTGACCATTCCGCTCTTCGTGCTCACCGCGATGCTGGTGGAGGAATCGAAGATCGGCGATGAACTGTTCAGTTGCGTCAAGGCCTGGATTGGCGGGATTCCCAATGGCCTCGGCGTGGCGGTGATTCTGACCTGCGCGGTCTTCGCCAGCATCACCGGATCGAGCCCCGTGACGGCGGTGACGGTGGGCCTGATTGCCTTGCCCGCGCTTGCGCGCGAGGGGTACCCGGACAGTCTGCGCGGCGCATTGATCGCCGGAGGCGGAACGCTCGGAATTCTTCTTCCACCGAGCCTGCCTCTGATCATTTACGGCGTGCTGACCCAGACATCGATCGGCAGCCTGTTCATGGCCACCGTCATTCCCGGTCTGCTGCTGATGACGATGTTCTCCATCTACGTAATGGTGTTTCACCGTCCGGCTGTGAGAGCGCGATCGCATTCCATGGAGGAGCGTTTGAGTTCCTTGTGGAAAGCGCTTCCGATCATCGTGCTTCCGGTCTTCATCATCCTCTCGATCTATCTGGGTCTGGTCACGCCGACGGAAACGGGCGCCGTCGCGGTGCTCTATGTTCTGATCCTCGGCCTGTCACGCGGGCGTCTCAATCTGGAGAAAATCTTGCGGGCAGGGCGCTCGGCCGCATTGACGTCCTCGATGCTGCTGATGATTTTCGGCGTCGGCTCCGTTTTTGCGCGCTACAGCGCCATGCTGCAGCTCCCGCAACACATCGCTGCAGCGGTCGGAGGCGTTCCGGGTGGTCCGCTCGTCGTCTTTACGGCGATGATTGTGACCGATCTGGTGCTCGGCACGTTTCTGGAATCGGGCGCGCTGACCATTCTGACGATTCCGATCTTCTTCCCGATCTCGCAGGCGATCGGCCTCGATCCCGTGCAGTTCGGCGTCATGATCGCCGTCAATCAGGAGATCGCCCAGATCCATCCTCCGACCGGGCTCAATCTCGTGACCGTATCGTCGATCTCCGGAATTCCGTTGACGAAAATGATGGTCAGCATTCTGCCGTTCATCGCGATCGAGCTGATCATGATCTACCTCTTGTATTTCATTCCCCAGCTCACGCTTTTCCTTCCCGCTCATATGAGCATGCACTGAAAATTCCCGCGTCATCGGGAATCCTCTGGAGTAGTTACGATGAAATTGAACGACGAAGAAAAGGCGATGCTGGCGGGCGAGTTCGGTCCGCTCCGCCGGTGGGCCATCGATCACCAGATCAAGGTGGGAAAATATCTCAAGGCCCCGGACTTTGTTCCCGTGATGCAGGCTCACGTCATGGCGGATACCGAGTCGCTCGGCGTGGCCGGCGTTGAATGGCTGGAAAGCTGGGTCAAGCTTCCTGAAAAGGAGCGGCTGGTTAAAATTCCCACGATCACCGATCCTCGCGGCACGGATTTCGCGGCGGCGAGCAAGCTCAAGCAGCAATCGTGGATGGTCGATCTCGAGCGGCGCGCGATCAACGCGTTTCAGTCGCTCGGCGTATTGATGACAGACACCTGCATCAATTATCAGACGATCATGCCGCCGGTTCGCGGAGAGCATACGGCGTATGGCGATACCGGTGTCGTTATTTATTCGAACAGCGTTTGCGGTGCGCGCTCCAACTTCGAGGGTGGTCCGTCGGCGCTGAGTGCCGGATTGACGGGGCGCACTCCGCGCTACGGCTTTCATCTCGATCGGCACCGGCAGGCGACGCTGATCGTTCACACAAACTGGACGCCTCGCGAATTGAACGAGTGGGGCGCGTTGGGCGCTTATGTCGGCAGGCTTGCCGGTGACTATTGGCAGGTACCGGCGATCGTGGGCATCGAACGTTCCCCGACGTCTGACGAGATGAAACATTTCGGTGCGGCGATGGCGAGTTTCGGATCTGTCGCGCTGTTTCATATTGTCGGCGTGACGCCCGAGGCGACGACTCTGAAAGATGTCGCATCCAACGCCGAGGCGCTGCGGTCGTACAAGGTCACCGAGGCCGATGTCCGGGGACTGCAGGCCAAATATGGTGGGACGATCGATGCGGTCGATCTTGTCGTATTTTCGGCGCCCCAGCTCAGTCTCGTGGAATTGCAGCAGATCGCCATTCTTCTGGAGGGACGCCAGACGACTATCCCTTTGCTGGCGGTGACAAGTCCGCAGGTGAAGCCCGACGCGGATCGCATGGGCATCACACAGAAGATCGAGTCGGCCGGCGCAAGCGTTTTGGCAGGCATGTGCTTCTATCAGAGCTACGCGAGGGAGATGGCGGAATCGAACGGCTGGAAGCGGCTGGCGACAAATTCAGCCAAGCTTTCGAACATTCTCGGCGGCTACGGCTACACGCCGGCGCTGCTTTCTATGGAAAAATGTATCGACGTCGCATGTGACGGTGGAAGGCTGAGCAAATGAGTGGAAAGACATTTTACGCAAAGTCGGGCATGGGCACGAAGATCAAGGGTAAAGCCCTGGTCGCCAAGGACGGATTTTCCGCGCGCTACGATCTCGATCGCATCCAAGGCGTTTTCTCCCGACCCGAGCACAAGCTGGCCGGAGAAAACTATAACGGCCGCATCCTGATTCTCGATGCCGCCAAAGGCGGCGTCGCTTCAGCATGGATGCTTTACGAGATGGCGGCGCGCAAGATCGTTCCCGCCGCCCTCGTTCTCAACGCAGTCAATCCGATCATGGTGCAGGGTGCGGCCCTGGCGGGTCTGACCCTGATTTCAGGCTTCGATGAAGATATTACACTTGCCATTGCGAACGGCGCGGAAGTCGAAATCAGCCCGGATAACGACAAGCCGTTCATCCGTGTGATTTAGATGTGTAGGGATCAGCGGTGGGCCGGCACAGCCCGTCGCTGATCGCCAGCGACATTACATCAGGGGCTCGACATGCTGCGTAACGAGCTTCGTATTTAAATAGGCTTCCACGGCTTCGGGACCTCCCTCGGATCCGTAACCGGACTCCTTCACGCCGCCGAACGGCAGTTCCGCCGTGCCGATGCCGTGATGATTGATGCCCAGCATGCCGCTTTCGATATCGTTGCTAAGGGCCGCCATCGTTCCGGCGGACTTCGTATAAGCATAGGCCGCAAGCCCAAACGGCAAGCGGTTCGCTTCCTTGATCGCATCCTCATAGGCTGAAAATCTGTTGACGATCGCGACCGGTCCAAAAGGCTCGTCGTTCATCGTGCGGGCCTGTACGGGTACTCCGGTGAGAACGGTTGGCTGATAGAAATAGCCCCGGTTGCCTGTGCGCTCGCCGCCCAGCGCAATTTCGGCGCCTCGGGACCTCGCATCGTCGACGAGGCCTTCAATTGCTTCCAGCCGTCTGCCGTTGGCGAGCGGCCCCATGGTGGTGTCCTTCAGCATGCCGTCGCCGACTTTTAACGCCTTCGCGGCCGAGACAAATCTTTCGACGAAGTGCTCGTAGACGCCGTCCTGAACAAGAAAGCGGGTCGGGGCCACGCAAACCTGGCCGGCATTGCGGTATTTGTTCGCCGCCAGGATCGTCGCCGCCCGTTCGACATTGGCATCGTTGAAAACAATCGCGGGCGCATGACCGCCAAGTTCCATGGTGACGCGCTTCATGTGAGTGCCCGCGAGCGAGGCCAAATGTTTGCCGATGGGTGTCGAGCCTGTGAATGAAATCTTTCTGATGACCGGACTGGAGATCAGATAACTGGAAATCTCTGCGGGTACGCCGAAGACTAGGTTCAGGACACCGTCGGGAAGTCCCGCATCCACGAACGCCGCCGCAAGAGCGGCACAACTTGCGGGGGTTTCTTCGGGGCCCTTGAGAATGAAGCTGCATCCTGCGGAAAGTGCGGCCGCCACCTTGCGGGTCGCCTGATTGACAGGAAAGTTCCACGGCGTGAACGCGGCAACCGGTCCGACACCTTCCTTGACCACCATTTGCGTTACGTTTGCAGCGCGCGCAGGCACAAGGCGGCCATAAGTGCGGCGGCCTTCCTCGGCGAACCACTCGACCGTATCCGCGGCAAGTTCGATCTCGGCCCGCGCCTCGGCCAGCGGCTTGCCTTGTTCGAGCGTCATGAATACGGAAATCTGATCCGCACGCTGCCTCAGTAAATCGGCTGCTTTGCGCATGATCCTGGAACGATCAAGCGCGCTGACGCGGCGCCAGCGAGCAAACCCGTTCTCAGCCGCAGACAGAGCTTCGTCCAGATCGATTGTGGAAGCATGCGCCACAAAACCGATCCGCTCCTCCGTCGCGGGATTGATCACCGCCAATCGTTCGTTCTGGCCGTCCCTCCAACGCCCATTGATGAGCAGCGACGTGTTCGGATAACTCACGGACATCGTTCATCCCTTAAATTCTAATTTTTGGAAGGAAGCGCTAGAAAATACGCCGCACCGCACAATCGTCAAAGGACATGTCGCAGGAAATGCGACATAGTTTTGCGCCCCGAGCAATCAAAGCTTTTATTGATCCGGATTGTTTCGTTAGCGTTGTGCGAACGTTGCATTCGGGCGAACAGGAAATGTCGGTCTTCGATTTCGTAATTGTTGGTGGTGGTTCGGCTGGCTGTGTTCTCGCCGACCGGTTGAGTGAAGACGGCAAGTATCAGGTCTTGCTGTTGGAGGCGGGGCGCCCCGACAGAAATCCGTGGATTCATTTGCCGATCGGATATGCCAAGACGATGCATCATCCGCTGGACAATTGGCGTTTTTATACCGAGCCGGATGCCAACCTGAAGGATCGCAAGATTTATTGGCCGCGAGGCCGCACGTTGGGCGGCTCCAGTTCCATCAACGGGCTGGTCTACATCAGAGGCCAGAGTGCGGATTATGATCACTGGGCTCAGCTTGGAAATCCAGGTTGGGACTGGAAGTCGTGCCTGCCGTATTTCCGGAAACTGGAACACAACGATCTTGGCGCAAGCGAAACACGGGGCACGGATGGTCCGATATGGGCGTCGTCCGTACCGGGAGGGGACAAGCTCGTCGATTGTTTCATCAAGGCAGGCGAAGCGAACGGTGTGCCGTTCTCGCGTGACTTCAATTCCGGCGATCAGGAAGGCGTCGGATATCTTCAGCTTTCGACGAGACACGGATTGCGATGTTCGACTGCGGTTTCGTATCTGAAACGCGCACGGGCGCGCAAAAATCTGACAGTCTGGACGGGCGCTCACGTCACGAGGATTGTTCTGGAGGCGCGAAAGGCGGTGGCAGTCGAATTTCGCCGCAACGGCCAGCTCGAGCGCGCGGCCGCTAATCGGGAAATTCTTCTCAGTGCGGGCGCGATACAGTCACCGCAGATTCTGGAGCTGTCCGGCATCGGCTCGGCGGATCTGTGTAAAGCCAACAATATTCCGCTCGTGCATCACCTGGCTGGCGTTGGCGAAAATCTTCAGGATCATCTGCAAATCCGGATGATGTACGAGATCAACGAGCCCATCACCATCAATGACGACCTCAATTCGGTGTTTCGACGGGCACAGATTGGCATTAAGTGGCTTATCCGGCGGACCGGCCCGTTGGCCATCGGAATCAACAAGGGTGCGATGTTCTGCAAGGCCCTGCCGGATGTCAGCGCGACGCCGGATATCCAGTTCCACTTTGCACCGCTTTCCGCGAAGAGTACGGCGGGAAAGGTCGATCCGTTTTCGGGCTGCACCATGTCCGTTTGCCAGTTGCGGCCCGAGTCGCGTGGCACGATTCACATCGCATCGCCCGATCCTTTTGCGAAGCCGCACATTCAGGCCAACTATCTGAGTACGGAGACGGACAGGCGGACCATGGTGGCG
>RXJJ01000001.1:0-53872 GCA_003963145.1 Bradyrhizobiaceae bacterium | reverse complement strand
CGCGCCGGATGTCGAAAACCCGCCCGCTCTCGGATCTCATCAAGCGTGAAGTTACCCCGGGACCTGAATTTCGATCCGACCAGGAACTGCTGGATGCCTGCCGGCAGTTGGCCACCACGATTTTCCATCCGGTGGGAACGGCGAAAATGGGCCGCGCGGACGACAGGCTGGCCGTGGTGGATGCAAGTCTGAAAGTTCACGGCGTTGACCGGCTTCGTGTAATCGATTGCTCGATCATGCCGACGCTCATTTCGGGGAATACCAATATTCCGGCAATCATGATTGCCGAAAAGGCCGCTGACATGATTCGTGCCGATGCGCTCAAGCAGAAGCCGGTCTTGGAAATATCGACGGATAGAACCATCGCGAGAAAATCAGCGAGGACTATCCGCGAGGACACGCAATCGGGAGGACAGCATGAAGGACATCGACACGCGCACAGTCAATAGAGTCGTAGCGTCAAGCCTCATTGGCGCGACGATCGAGTGGTATGACTTCTTTCTTTACGGAGTCATGGCAAGTATTGTGCTGAACCGCCTGTACTTTCCGGCTGACGACGTTCTGACCTCCACGATGCTGGCTTATGCCACGTTCGCGGTCGGCTTTTTGACGCGCCCGATTGGCGGAATCATCTTCGGCCACTTTGGCGATCGTATCGGCCGAAAGAGCATGCTGGTCTTTACGCTCATGATCATGGGCATATCGACTTTCCTGATCGGCTTGATTCCCACATACGCGCAGATCGGTTTCTGGGCGCCGGCTCTCCTTCTTCTAATGAGAGTTTTTCAGGGCATCGGGCTGGGCGGTGAATGGGGCGGTGCCGTGCTGATGGCTTACGAGTATGCGCCGGAAAAAAAGCGTGGATTTTACACGAGCATTCCGCAACTCGGCTTGTCCTTCGGAATTCTGTTGTCGGCTGCAACGGTGGCGATTCTTTCCAACCTTCTCACCGATGCTCAGTTTCTTAGCTGGGGCTGGCGGCTTGGATTTCTGATCTCGTGCCTGCTGGTAATCGTAGGGCTCTGGATTCGCTTGAACATCTTCGAAACACCGGCGTTCGCGGATGTGAAGGAGCAGAGGCTGGAAGCAAAGGTGCCGCTTGCCGATCTGTTCCAGCGATTTTCCGGAAATGTGTTTCTTGGCCTTGGCGCACGCCATATCGATGGTGTGTTTTTCAATATCTTCAGCGTGTTTAGTATCAGCTACCTCACGCAAAACGTGCACGTATCCCGCAATGATGCGCTTATGGCCTTGATGGCGGGCGCTCTTGTTCTGTCCATCTGCATTCCGATCGCCGGAGCGCTATCCGACAGGATGTCCCGCGCAAAGCTCTACGGCATCGCATCGCTTGTCAGTGCGCTGAGTGTATTCCCGGCGTTCTACACGATGAGCCAGTCCGGCGGAAACCAGCTGCTGATCTGGCTCGCTATCATCATCCCGTATGGTGTCTTTTATTCCGCGGTGTACGGAAACGTGGCGGGATTTCTGTGCGACCTGTTTGACGCGCGCGTGAGGTATACCGGAATTTCGTTCGTCTATCAGATGACGAGTGCGGTTGCCGGTATGACCGCCTTGATCGCGACGTTTCTGGTCAAGCTCAATGACGGCCAGCCTTGGCTCGTTTGCCTGTACGTCGTCTTGTCCGGCATTCTGTCGACGGTCTGCGCTCTGATTATCGCTCGAAAGCAGTCGCGACATTCGGGTAACAAAAATGCTGCGCCGCAATGGCAGGTAAAGCCGGATTCGAGCGGAGTGGTGCGCGAAGTCACCTCGCCATAATGTCTTTGCGCGCTTGCTGTTCGCGAATATTATGACGCCGGAACAAGCACTCCGGCGTCATGGAATTGAAGAGCGGCACGACCCTTCCGAGTTCGACTACTTTGCCGCCAGCCTCCAAAGGCTCGGCGGTAGGGAAGGTGCTGGCCGTGCTGGAATATCTTGCCGCGTCGCGCCGTTCGGTCTCTGTCGGTGAGATCAGCCAAGCCCTGCAGATATCTCGTTCCCAGGCTCATCGCGTCGTCGCGATGATGGAACGGGAGGAGATGCTTACCCGTCATCCCCTGACCAATCGTATCATGGTGGGAACACGAGTTGCGCGCCTGGCTTGCCGGTTGCTTGCGGGCTCGCCGATCAAGCCGCTGTGGCATCCCGTGCTGGACAGTCTGGTCAAGGATATCGGCGCGACCTGCAACTTCGTCGTTTACGATGGATCCATCGGCACATATTTCGACCGGATCGAGGCAAACTGGCCCGAAAGTCTTCGTCTGAAATTTGGGTCCAAGGTGCCGTTGCACTGCACGGCAGGCGGGAAGCTATATCTCGCAAATCTTGGCGAGCAGGAGAGGCACGCGATCCTGGATGGGATTTCCCTGACGAGGCTGACGCCGCGTACAATTACGAACAGGACGCAATTGTCAGAAGCCCTCAAGATCATTGCTCAGGAACAAATCGGCACGGACGAAGAGGAGTTCATCGAGGGAATGGTGGCCGTTGCTGTTCCTGTTTTCAGTTCGGCAGATATTTTGTTGGGGACTCTGGCGGTTCATTCGCAGCGTTCGGCGATCGATATCGGCAATTTGCGAGGATTCATTCCTCGCTTGAACGAGGCCTCTGCAAGTCTTGCGAGAATATTTGAGCGTGAACCGGAAATTATCGGCTAGGCCCGACGGCTTGTGTTGAACCCAACCCGAAGTCTGATTGACAGGGTAGTTTACCTGCCGGGTTTATGGTTTTGGTTTTCGGCTACGCTTGCCATCCTTTGTGAAAGGATGCAGTTGCGGAATCAGTGCCGCGACAAGTTCAAGCCGGCCTGAAATAACCCCGCGTTCGGTAATCATGGCATTGGCAATGGCTTCCAGTTTGTTGGCAGGCCCCTGAACCAGCACGACCTCGAGTGTGAGGTGATGCATCAGGTGAATGTGAAGCGACGAAATCACCTCATCGATGTGTTTGCGCTGAAGATTTGCAAGGCGTTCACCGAGCCCGTTGGCCGTGTGATCGTAGAAAATCGTAATGGTGCCGACCATCACGCGGTCACCGACCTTGTGCTGATGCTCAACAAGTGAGCGATGCAGGATCGTCGCGACGGCTTGCGACCGGCTGGCGAAACCGCGCTCGCCGACCATCACATCGAGTTCCGACAGCAATTGCTCGGAAAGCGACAGACTAACCCTGCTTACCGTCTCGCGTTTTTGCCTTTCGCCGGCGGCCGATTTGATGTTGCGCGTCATGGCAGTCTCCCCGTTCCGCTAAATTGGCATATTTTTTGTATGATAGTCAGTATTACGATTTCGCTATTTAGTAGTAACGAGGAGAAATGCGATGCGACTGGCTGATCTTCTTAATGCGACGCGGAGGGGGATGCTGCGGGGACTAGCCGCTGCATCTTTCGCTTCGATCCTGATATTGGGAAATCCCGCAATGGCGGCCGAACCTCTCAAGGTCGGATACAGCGATTGGCCAGGATGGGTGGCATGGCAGGTCGCCATCGACAAGGGCTGGTTCAAGGAAGCCGGCGTGGATGTCGATTTCGAATGGTTTGACTATTCCGCATCCATGGATGCCTTTTCGGCAGGCAAGCTGGACGGCGTGACGGTCACGAACGGTGACGCCCTGGTCATGGGAGGTACCGGCGCCCGCAGCGTCATGATCATGCTGACCGATTATTCGAACGGCAACGACATTATTGTCGGCAAACCCGGCATCAAGAGTCTTGCGGACCTCAAAGGCAAGAAAGTCGGGATCGAGGTTGGTCTGGTCGAACATCTTCTCTTGATCAACGGTCTGCAAAAAGAAGGTGTCAAGGAAGATTCCGTTTCGCTGGTGAACACCAAAACCAACGAGACACCCCAGGTTCTCGCATCCGGCGATGTCGCGGCAATCGGCGCGTGGCAGCCGATCGCGGGACAAGCCATGAAGGGGGCTCCGGGCGCGCATCCGCTGTATACGTCCGCGAAGGCGCCCGGTCTGATCTACGACGTTGTGACGGTTTCTCCGGCCAGCCTCGCTGCGCGCAAAGCTGACTGGACCAAGCTCGTCGCCGTCTGGGACAAGGTCGTTGCCTATATCAACGATCCCAAGACCCAGGCAGACGCCGTCAAGATCATGGCTGCCAAGGTCGGCGTGCCTCCGGAGGATTATGCGAAGCTTCTGGGGGGCACGAAACTGCTGACCCTCGCCGAGGGCAAGAAGATCTTTGTCGATGCCGAAGGACTGGGGTCGCTTTACGGTTCAAGCCGTAACGCCGACGCCTTTAACGTCAAGTTCGACGTCTACAAGGAGCATCAGGACGTCAAGACCTACATCGATCCAACGATTACAAACAGTCTGGTGAAGTAGTCCGTTGGATCAGGTCAATCACCAGCAGGATGACGACGGATCGGAGGCTGCGCTATTGCAGCCTCCGATTGCGGGTACGGGGATCACGGGTCCAGCACGGCCCCCGCGAATCTGGCTCGGGACTCCGGTCACCTATACCGCGCGGAAAAGATTGACCCTTGCGTTTCTGTCTTTTCTCTTGCCGCTGTTGTTATGGTGTGCGGTGTCCTATCTGCCTTTCGTGTGGCACCCGCTTGTGCTGATCAGCGATCCCGGAGAGGTGAGCTATCTGCAAAAGGGAATGCGGCTCGACCGGACGATATTCGCCGATGAGGTCGCTAACGCCCGTGCCGCAGGCGCGCCGCCCCCGCAGGGAACGCCGGCCAATCCCGTTTATCTTCCTTCGCCGGGCGAAGTTTTGAAGGCGCTGTGGACGGGACTGTTTTCAAAGTCGGCCGAGCGCGACGCGATCAGGCTGCCTGCAAGCCTGTGGCACTCCATCCAGATCATCTTCTGGGGCTTTCTCATCTCCTCTGCGATAGGCGTGCCGCTTGGCGTGCTGTGCGGCGCTCAGCCAACGCTAGCGAGATTAACCGAGCCGTTCATTGAGTTCGTCAGATACATGCCGGCACCGGCATTCGGTGCGCTGATGGTCGCGATTCTGGGCATCTATGACGGCCCGAAGATCGCAATCATTATCATCGGCACCTTGTTCCAGCAGGTTCTTGTCATTGCCAACACGACCCGGCGCGTCGATCCGCTGCTGGTGGATGCGGCGCTTACGATGGGATCGCGCAATCTGCGGCTCGTCCGGCGCGTCATCGTGCCCGCGGTACTGCCCCAGCTTTACCGCGATCAGCGCATTCTGCTCGGTTGGGCATGGACGTATCTGATCGTCGCCGAATTGATCGGGACTTCGTCCGGCATCACGTTCTTCATCACGCAGCAGGCGCGCTATCAGCATTTCGACAATGTTTACGCAGCCATTCTGATCATCGGCATCGTCGGCTCCGCCACCGATATTTTTCTTGCCCTGATCGGACGCCGTTTGTTTCCCTACGCGAAGGCAGAGACATGACGACGCCAGTGGTCGAATTGCCGAGCTATCTGGATCAGTCGGAAGAGGTGCGTGCGCGCTTCGATCGATTGAAGCGGCGGGAAGTCGCGCTTAGTGTTGAAGGGCTCGGAAAAACCTTTAAGTCCCCCGATGGCACGGAAACCGTTGCGCTGCGCAATATCGATGTCGTGACTCATCGTCGGGAATTTTTGTGCGTGGTCGGCCCTTCGGGGTGCGGCAAATCCACATTCGTGCGAATTCTCGCTGGCCTCGAAACCAGAACGTCGGGACAGGTGAGCGTGAGCGGCGTTCCGGTTTCGGGGCCCTGTGCCGACCGCGGAATGGTATTTCAGGGTTACACCCTGTTTCCGTGGCTCACGGTGGTGAAAAACATCGCCTTCGGCCTTGAGGAAAACGGACACTCCCGCCATGAGGCTAAACGCCAGGCAGAGCAGTGGCTCTCGCTGGTCGGTCTGGAAAAATTCGGCGACGCCTATCCGCATCAATTGTCGGGCGGCATGAAGCAGCGTGTGGCGATTGCACGCGCGCTGGCGATGCGGCCCCGCGTTCTTTTGATGGATGAGCCATTTTCCGCGCTCGATGCTCAGTCACGCGCGCGCATGCAAGCCTATCTGATCGACATATGGCGCAAGATCGACATCACGATCGTGTTCATCACCCACGATCTGGACGAAGCGGTTTATCTGGCGGATCGTATTCTGGTACTGAAGGCGCATCCGGGAGAAATGCAGGAACTGATCGAGGTCCCGGTGCCTCGCCCGCGGCGGCCCTCGCAGATGGTCGATCCGGTTTTTCAGGCGACCCGGGCGCGGCTCGATGCGCTGATCCATCCGCCGGGTAACGATTCCGAACAGGCCGCCGAGATTCCGGACAACGACATCGTCACCCGCATGACGACGGTCGGAGACGATGTCGAATGACCGGGCCGGCGGCAGTCATCTGGTCCGAACGGACCTGGGAGGAGATTCCGTCAGATCTGGACGCTGCCGCGCACGCCGCTATCCTTCCCGTTGGCGCGACCGAGCAGCACGGTCCGCATCTCGGCTGCGGAATGGATTTTGTTCTGGCCGAGTTGCTGGCACGCAAAGTTTCGGGGCAGACCGGCGTTCTTGCTCTGCCGACTCTTCCTTACGGATGCTCGCTGGGTCATAGCCGGCGCTGGCCCGGAACGATCGCGATCGATCCGGTGCTGCTGACGACGCTGTGCAGCCAGATCGGCAGTCAGGCCTATGTATCCGGTGTCCGGCGTCTGTTTATCGTCAACAGTCACGTCACCAACGCCGCACCGCTGCGCTGTGCGCTGGAAATCCTGCGTGCGACGCATGACGATCTGATGGTTGCGCTTATCAACACGCCGCATATCAGCGAGCGCGTCCGGAACGCGCATTTTCAGGACGGCGATGACTGGCACGCAAATCGCGCCGAAACGGCTCTGATGCTCGCCACGGCGCCTTCTCTCGTGCGTGAGGCGCGCATCGCTGACGCCGATGATGAAGACCGCACCGCGGGACTGGTCTTTTCGCATCCGGTCAATCGCACGAGTCGCAACGGTGTCACAGGCCGACCCTCGGCAGCCACAAGAGATGAGGGCGAGGAACTTTTTCGGTGGATGATCGAAGACCTTGCCGCTCTTGTCCGCAAGGGGCTTTCCGAGCAGCCACCGCTTCAACATTCCTATTTTGAATCCGTTTTCGCCAAGGGGACGTAAGCCGATGAGTCATGCCAGTGTTGAACCGAAAATTCAGGCCCTTCAGGACGAACTGCGCGGGAAGGGCGTGAAATACGTCATCGGTGCCTATGTCGACATCCATGGTGCGCAGAAAGGCAAGGTCGTGCCGATCGATCATTTGCCGCAGATGGCGGGCGGCTCGGAGCTTTACACTGGCTATGCTCTCGACGGTCTGGGACAGGCCCCCAACGAGGATGAATTCGCCTCGATTCCGGACCTCTCGCACGTCATCCAGTTGCCATGGGAATCGAAACTGGCCTGGACGCCTGCGGACATTGCATTCAAGGGAGCGCCTTATCCGCTCTCAACCCGCGTCGCGCTCAAGAACGTCCTGAAGGAAGCCGCAGCCATGGGCTACGGGTTCAATCTCGGAATCGAGTGCGAGATTTTCCTTCTGAAAAAAGCCGCTGACGGTTCGTTGCAGGTTCCGATCGAGGACGACAAGCTGCTGAAGCCCTGTTACGACGTGCGCGGCTTCGTCGACAATTTCAAATGGCTGGACAAGGTCGCCACCACCATCAACGATTTGGGCTGGGACCTTTACTCGTTCGATCACGAGGATGCCAACGGGCAGTTCGAATTCGATTTTCAATACAGCGACGCGCTGACCATGTGCGATCGTCTGACTTTCTTCCGGTTCATGGCGAAGCACTACGCGGCCGAGGAGAACCTGCTCGCGACGATGATGCCGAAGCCTTTCGCCAACCGGACGGGCAACGGCGCGCACTTCAACATGTCGCTATCCGATCTCAAGACCGGCAGGAACGCTTTTGCCTGCGATCCAAAAGACGATCCGCGCGGCCTCGGTCTGACGCAGACCGGGTACTATTTCATCGGCGGCGTTCTGCGGCACGGGCGCGCTTTGTGCGCAGCCTTCGCGCCGACCGTGAACAGCTATAAGCGTCTCGTCAGGCAGGGTGCGATGGCCGGCTTTTCATGGGCGCCCGTGTTCAACTCCTATGGTTCGAACAACCGGACCAACTCGATCCGCGTCCCGATGGGTGGCGGGCGATGCGAGAGCCGTAACGCGGACGGCTCGGTGAATCCCTATCTCGCTGCTGCCCTGGTACTCGCGGCGGGTCTTGAAGGGGTTCGGGAGAAAATCGACCCCGGCCAGCCGAATGAGGACAATCTTTACGATCTCACCGATGAACAGCGCAGCGCGCGAGGAATCGAATTCCTGCCGCAAAACCTGCATGAGGCGGTCGAAGCCTTTGCCGGGGATCCTCTTGTCGAGAAAACTCTCGGCAAGGCGCTGACAGACGAGTTCATTCGTTACAAGACCGATGAATGGAACGAGTATCACCTCACCATCAGCGACTGGGAAACGGCGCGCTATAGCCATCTGTTCTGATGGCTATGCGTCCGGCTTGATAATGGCGACCACGTCGCCCGCCCGCAGGGTCTGGCCGGGCTTGACGCGGACGGACGTCACCCGGCCTGGGTGAGGCGCAAGCACGCTGATCTCCATTTTCATCGACTCGATGATGGCAAGAACATCGCCCGGCGCGACCTTCGCGCCTTCCCCGGCGACGATCTTCCAGACATTTCCGGGGACTTCCGAAAAGGCTCCGGCATGGCCATCCGGAATGTCCTCGACCGGGGCAGGGCCGCCCGTATCCGCGGGCGCCTCGTCGAGTTTCATGTCCTTCCAGCGCTGCCGCTCCGCCTCAAAAGCCGCCTGCTGCCTTGTTTTGAAAGCATGAATGGAATCGCGGTCGAGTTGAAGTTGCCGTGTATAATCGGCGTAGGAGAAATCACCGTCCTCGATCCGGATGTCGTATTGCCCATGTGGAAACGCCGCGCGCGCGTCGAGCAGTTCTTCCGCGCTGACCGGGAAGAAACGGATCTTGTCGAAAAAGCGCAGCAGCCAGGGGTGCCCCGGCTTGAAAACCGGCGTGGTGCGCCACGTATTCCATACCTGGATTGTGCGGCCGAACAGCTGGTATCCGCCCGGGCCTTCCATGCCATAGATACACATATAGGCGCCGCCGATGCCGACGGCGTTTTCCGGCGTCCATGTGCGGGCGGGGTTATATTTAGTGGTGACAAGACGGTGGCGCGGGTCAATCGGTGTTGCCACCGGCGCGCCGAGATAAACGTCGCCGAGGCCAAGCACGAGATAGCTTGCATCGAGCACGATGCGCCGGACGTCGTCCTCGCTGCCGAGGCCGTTGATGCGGCGGATGAATTCGATGTTCGACGGGCACCACGGCGCATCAGGGCGCACCAGCTCCTGATATTTTTGCATCGCCAGCACGGCCTGCGGGTCGTTCCACGATAGCGGCAGATGCACGGTACGGCTCGGCACTTTCATGGCATCGACAGGCGGCAGTCCACGTTCAAGATCGCGCAGCGCGCCGAGCAGCTTCTGCCGCGGCAGAACGGTGCTGTCATAGTGAATCTGCAGCGAGCGGATACCCGGCGTCAGATCGATCAGTCCGGGCAGCCCGGCCTTTTCGACGGCCTGCGCGAGTACATGCACGCGCAAACGCAGCGCGATATCGAGCTCCATCGGCCCGTATTCGATCAGCAGATTATCGTCACCGGCCCGCCGGTAGACGACGGGGATCTGGCCGTTGTCGTCGCGGCCGACAATGGCCGTGCCGAGGTCGGGCGCCTTCGCCACGATCGGTCCGGCGATGGGATCGTTGCGTTTCACCGGAATGAAACGGACCTTGTCGCCCGGCTTTAACTGGCCGACTTTCCACAGTTCGTCGCGTGCCACGACAGCGGGGCAGACAAAGCCGCCAAGACTTGGACCGTCCGGCCCGAGAATAATCGGCATGTCACCGGTGAAATCGATGGCACCGATGGCATAGGCGTTGTCGTGGATGTTCGAAGGATGAAGCCCGGCCTCACCGCCATCGGGCCGCGCCCATTGAGGTTTGGGGCCGATCAGCCGGACTCCGGTGCGGGCGCTGTTGAAATGGACCTCATAATCTGAGGCGAAGAGCGTCTCGATATCGCTGTCGAGGAAAAAATCCGGCGCGCCGTGCGGACCGTAGACGACGCCGAGTCGCCATTCGCGCGACATCGCCGGCATTTCTTCCTTCGAAAGCGGTTGCGGTAGCCTCAGATCCGGCCTTTGCGGTCCGATATGCAATACGTCTCCAGCCTTGAGTGCGCCGGTGGCATGACCGCCAAACATGCCGAGCGTGAAAGTCGCTCGCGAACCGAGCACCTGCGGCACGTCGAAACCGCCGCGCACCGCGAGATAGGTGCGCTGGCCCGCACCCTCAATGCGGCCTATCGCAAGTGTTTGGCCGGCTCGCACGTTGATCGGCGCGTTGTTGGAAATTTCGGCGCCATCCAGCGTCGCCTTCATCCGCGCTCCGGCAAGTCCGATTGTTGCGTCGGTGTTGAAGCGAAGTGTCGGTCCGTTGACAGTCAGTTCGAGCGCGGCTGTCGCGGGCGGATTACCGGCGATCTTGTTGGCGAGCCGGAATGACAGCTCATCCATCGGCCCGCTCGGTGGAACACCGACATGCCACAGATGCAGGCGCCCGGGTAGCTCCTGAACGGCGCTTTGCGCCCCCGGCGCGATGACGTCGACGGTGCGTGGCTGGCAAGTGAAATTGGCCAATACATTGGTCGCCACGCGCCCATCATGAAAGACGTCTGACGCGGCGATGGCGCGCAGATAATCGAGATTGGTCTCGATACCGGCGATTGTCGTTGCATCAAGAGCATCGATGAGCTTGCCGATTGCTGCCTCGCGCGTTGGCGCGGACACGATCACCTTTGCCAGCATCGGATCGTAAAATGGCGTCACTTCGTCGCCGGTTTCAATCCAGCCATCGATCCGCGCATTCGGCGGAAATACGACCGATGTCAGTCGTCCGGCGCTCGGGCGAAAACCTGCATTCGGATTTTCTGCGTAGATGCGGACTTCGATGGCGGCGCCGGTTGGCTTCAGTGGTCTCGCCCGCGTCAGGACGTCTTCGCCCGCTGCCTGCCGGATCATCCATTCCACAAGATCGACACCGAACACCGCCTCGGTGACAGGATGCTCGACCTGAAGGCGGGTATTGACCTCGAGAAAGTAGAATTCCTGCCGTGCAACATCGTAGATGAATTCGACCGTGCCGGCCGATTCATAGGATACGCTGCGGCCAAGCGCGACAGCCGCATCGTGGAGGCGCTTTCTGACATCGTTTGCCAGACCCGGGGCAGGGGTTTCTTCGAACACCTTTTGATTGCGACGCTGCAGCGAACAATCACGCTCACCGAGCGCAACGACTTCACCCTTGCCGTTGCCGAAAATCTGCACTTCGATATGGCGTGCTTCGGCGACGAACCGCTCGAGATAGACACGCGCATCGCCAAAGCTGGCGCGCGCGGTGCGCTGCACGGTCTCGAACCGTTCGCGCAGCGTCGCCATGTCATGACAGAGCTGCATTCCAATGCCGCCGCCGCCTGCCGTGCTTTTCAACATCACAGGAAAGCCGATGTGTTCGGCTTCGCCGATAGCTTCGTCGATAGAATCGATCAGGCCGGAGCCCGGCAGCAAAGGAACGCCGCTCGCCTGCGCCAATTCGCGCGCCTTGTGCTTGAGTCCGAAGGCGTCGAGATGCTCGGGACGCGGACCGATAAAAGCAATGCCGTGCTTTGCCAGCCTTTCGGCAAAGGCCCGGTTCTCGGACAGAAAGCCATAACCCGGGTGTACGGCTTGCGCCCCGGTTTTCAGGCACGCATCGATAATCGCATCGATATTGAGATAGCTTTCCGCCGCCGGAGCCGGTCCGACTCGGACAGCTTCGTCGGCATCGAGCACCGACCGGGTGAAACGATCCGCATCCGAATAAACCGCGACGGATTTGATGCCCATGCGTCTGAGCGTTCTGCCGATCCGTCCGGCGATTTCGCCGCGATTGGCAATAAGGACTTTGCTGAACATGCATCAGTCCTTATGCGGCTCGTAGATCGTTACCTGAATCGGTGTCGGGAAAAACCCGTTGCAGGGATTGTTGATCTGCGGACAATTCGAGATCAGGCAGAGCACATCCATCTCGGCGACAAGTTCGATATAGTCGCCTGGCTTGGAGACGCCGTCGACCACCGTGAAATTGCCGGACGGGTCGATCGGCACATTCATGAAAAAGTTGAGGTTCGGCACGATGTCGCGTTTCGACATGCCGTATTTTGCCGCTTCGATCAGAAAATTCTCGCGGCAGGCGTGCTGGTATCTCGTTTCGTGTCCGAACCGCACCGTGTTGCTTTCGCACGAGCAGGCGCCTGCGGACGTATCGTGCAGTCCGCAGCTGTCGGCGGTGACGCACAGCATCACCCGGCCTTCATTGGACATGATCTTCGTCCCCTTGCCGACATAGGCCGAGCCTTGGGCACGCAGGGTATCCTGTCCGCTGTAGCGCTCCTGATAGTCGTCGGCATTATAGAATAATGTGTCGACGGCCTGCTGACCGTGGCTGTCAATAATCCGAAGCGTCTGGCCCTTTCGGACAATCGCGGACCATGGTTTGCGCGCTTGAATTTCGGCGTCGATGACGATGCGGGAGCCGGCAGGAATGGGATGAGCGGTCACTTCGCGGCTCCCATCCGGGCATTGCCGTAATAGGCGGCGTTATTCTCGAACGCGCGGATGGATTCAGCGCTGGCGGTATGGCACAAATCGTCATCGGTGGGGGATGGCCCCCGATAACGGATTACTTCGACGCTGGTCTGCGGGTAGCTGGTTGCGGGGTCGAGCGGATGAGGGCAATTCGACAGGGCCACGAGCAGATCCATCTCCGCCCGCAGGTCGACGAAGTCGCCTTTCTGTTTCTTTTCCGCGCGCCAGAAGAACTTGCCGTCCGCATCGATCGAGACGGGCGCAAACAAGCTGATGCACGGGTTAACATCGCGGCGATCGAGCCCCAGCTTTCCCGCCGCGAGTATGAAGTTGTCGCGCGTATTGCGGAAACTTCCCTTGCCGTATTTGGCCTCGTTGGTAGCTGCGGTCGAGCCGCCGACCACGGCATCATGCGCGAAGCTGGTATCTTCAGTGATACTGAGCAGAACGCGTCCCATATCCGATAAGAGAACGCGGCCTTTCTGCAGGCGCGCGGCCCATTGCACTTTGATGGTGTCGGCGTGGTTGAGCCGCTCGCTTGGATCATCGCTGTTCCATGCCAGAATACTGACGGCAGATTTGCCGCTTGTATTGACGATGCGCAGCGTGTCGCCGCGATCCAGGCGTGTGGTCCAATACCAGCCGCCCGGGATAACCTCGCGGCGAATGATGGAGTTGTCCGCGATCGGAGCCCCTTTAAGGGGTGTGGGCGGCGGCAAAGCGCGAGGCGCATTGTCCTGTCCCGCCGCTTTCAACTCATTATATCTCTTGGTGTGAGCCGCGATTTCGGCCTTTTCGTCCTCTGTGAGGATCATGGTCTGCCCTTTCAGACAAATGTGCCGGGCCGTCCCGGCTCATACTGCTGTGGCGGTGAGGTCGTCCCCACCGGCGCAAACGGCTAGAGGGCCTGAGATGCCGATTGTCGCGACAGGCGAGGTGCATCCCAAAGACCGCGTATCAACGGGTTCGCCCGCAAGGCCCTAAGGAAATTGCATTCGGATTTGCTGTGAGATGTCATGTCATCGATCCCTCTTGCCGCATTACAAACAGGGATCGGCTAACGACCATCGCTGCCAATCCCTTGGCTTCACGAGGTCTCCCGGGCTTTTGTCCCGCCGTGCACCTGCGGGATTTTTCCGCCGCAGGCGGCTGCTCTCGGACCAGCGTCTTGATGGGCAAGACCGGAACCCTAGCAACCAACTCAAGCTTTTCTAAAGCACAAAATGTGCCATGCGGAAAGCCTGGAATGGGCCCGCTGTGGCAGAGACCTAACCGTTGATGGTTTTTCCGACGTCTCGCTTAATGTGAGCCGCCAGATGATCCGCCGCCGGTGAAGCACCGGATTCGCGGACCCACAGGACGAGTTCGACCGGGGGCAAGGGCGGCAGGCCGTCCTGTTCATTCAGACGTCGCAGTCCCGAGACCTTGACCGATTCGGCGAGCACGATGACGGCTGCGTCGGCGAGCGCCATTGCTTCCATGCCAGCGATGCTTTCGGACACGCAGGCTATGCGCCACGAACGCCCGATATTATTGAGAGACTGCAGGGCGTAATCCCGATAAAGGTTTCCCTCCGGGAGCAGGGCGAGGGGCAGGGTCTCTTCATTGAACACCGTTCCTGAATTCGCGCCGAGCCAGACCAGAGGCTCCTTGCGCAGAACGGTGATGCTCGCTCCCTGGGGCCGCACATGCGACATTCGCGTTGCCAGCGCAACATCGACGCGGCCCGCTGAAACATCCTCGGACAATTGCGCACTCAACGCGCAGCGCACCGTCACTTCGATTCCGGGATAGGCCGCGCGAAAACTCGCAAGCGTTTGCGGCAACAGGAACGCCGCATAGAGATCCGGACAGCCAAGTGTCACGCGGCCGGCAATGTCTTCACTCGACAGTCGAGAATAGGCGTCGTCATGCATCTTCAGCATCTGCCGCGCATAGGGAAGTAGCATCTCTCCGTGCCGGGTGAGACGCGGATGGCGAAGATCGCGTTCGAAAAGAGGGCGTCCAGCAGCGTCACTCAGGCGACCAAGCTGCAGACTGATGGCGGGTTGTGTCCGGTTGAGTCGACGCGCCACACGCGTCACGCTCTGCTCTTCGACCAGCATGACGAATGTACGGAGAAGATTTATCTCGAACGGGCGACCCATGGAGAAAACATAAATAGAATTTAGCTTCTCGCGAAGCACAATAAATTTGCTTATGAAAAACCTGCAAACTAACGTCGCTCCAGTGCTAGACGAAGCGCGTGCTTAGAATAGCGGCGACCCTGTTCAATCCATAATCAAATGGAGCCGGCGCGGCGCACGCGGCAAGACACTCTCCGGCCGCAGGAGCTGTAAGGACCACCGAGTGAGTAAGGTGCTGACTGTTAAGGACGTGACGAAGCATTTCGGTGGCATTGCTGCGCTCAACGAATGCTCGCTGTTCTTCGAGCGGGGGCATGTCACGGGTATCATCGGTCCCAATGGCGCTGGCAAGACCACTTTGCTGAACGCGATGACCGGGCTCGTGAAGCCCGATGCCGGTTCGATCGAATTCGACGGGCAGGATATTACCGGATTGCCGATGCATCGCATTGCGGCGCAAGGGCTCGTTCGCACATTTCAGATCGTGCGGGAGTTGCGCGGCCTCACGGTGCTTGAGAGCCTGCTTCTATGTCCGCCACATCAGATCGGTGAAAAGGTGGGAGGAGCCTTGTTCGCGCGCTCTCTCGTGAACAGGCAGGATACGGCGAACGCGACGAAAGCCAGAAAAATACTCGAGCGTCTCGGGCTGTGGCGCGTTGCGGATCAATCCGCTGCGGCCTTGTCGGGTGGACAAAAGAAGCTGCTCGAACTCGCGCGCGTGCTTCTGCTTGATCCGAAATTCATTCTTCTCGATGAACCGGCGGCCGGCGTGTCGCCGCCGCTGCTGAAGGATATCATCAGGATCGTCAAGGAACTGAATGGCGAAGGCATTTCATTCGGCATCGTCGAGCATGACATGCATTTGATCAATGAGGTTTGCGACGACGTTCATGTCCTCGCGGAGGGCACGGCGCTTGTCTCAGGCTCATTCTCCGACGTGACAGCCGACCAGCGCGTCATCGACGCGTATCTTGGAATGGCGATATGACCATCGGCGCCCCGATACCAGCGTTGTCGATGAAGGATTTGCGCGCCGGTTATCCGGGTGGCGGCGATATCGTGCGCGGCATCACGCTCGATCAGGCGCCGGAAACCATTCTGGCGGTGATCGGTCCGAATGGTTCGGGCAAATCCTCCTTCGTCAAAACACTTGCGGGTCTTCTGCGCACCCGCGAGGGCACGATCGAGGTGACGGGCAAGAAAGTCTCGGACCTGTCGCCGGCCAAACGCGTGATGTCGGGTCTGGCCTACGTCCCGCAGGAAGCGAACGTCTTTCGTAGCCTGACGATCCGGGAAAATTTGAAACTGGCGACCGAGTTTCTGCGCGGGCGAACCGGAGTTGGCCTCGCGCAGGAAGCACAGGTGATGGCGCTGTTTCCCGAACTTGGCCAACGCCCCAAGACACTGGCGGGAAATTTATCTGGCGGGCAGCGACAGATGCTGGCCTTCGCCTGCGCGCTGCTGGCCAATCCCGAAGTGTTGCTGCTCGACGAGCCAACCGCAGGTTTGTCTCCGAAGTTTGTCGGCGAGACCATGGAGGCGGTGGTCCGCGTGCGCGAATCCGGAGTCACCGTGCTTCTGGTCGAGCAGAATGTCGCCGCTGCCACCCGCATTGCCGATGAGGTCATGGTGCTGGTTGCGGGGATGAAGCGTCTGATGACGCGTCCTTCTGCGATTTCGAGTGCCGATCTGGCCGATTTGTTTTTTGGAAAGGCGCAGTGACGATGCTCGGCCAGTTGATACTCAACGGACTGGTAACCGGACTGCTGCTTGCGCTGCCCTCGCTAGCACTCACCATCGTGTTCGGCGTGCTTAAATTCCCCAATTTCGCGGTGGGCGCGACCCTGACGTTCGGAGCTTACGCAGCCTGGGTTGTCAATCATCTTCTCGGACTGCCGCTGGTTGCTGCCACTGCGATCGCGTCGCTGGTTGTGGCCGGTGTTATGGTCATCTGTGACAAACTCATCTTTGAAAAACTGCGCGATGCCGGCTCGATTACACTTCTGGTCGCATCGCTTGGATTATCGCTGGTTCTGGAAAACATCTGCCGGTTTTCGTTCGGTAACTCGACTCGCAACTTCGATATCGAGATCGCCCGGCCGATGCGCTGGCACGGGATCAGAATCAACCACGAACAGCTGACGACGGCGATCACGGTGATAGCCTGCGTCATCGTGTTGCAGCTGTTGCTCCATGCCTCGCCGCTCGGACGGGCGATGCGCGCGACGGCGGACAACCCTTCGCTCGCCGCGGTGCGCGGTATCGAACGAAACACGATTTCGTATATCACCTGGGCGCTGTCAGCGGTGTTACTCACGATCTCGGGCGTACTGGCCGGCATGGACCGCGCCATCGATCCGCTGCTGGGATGGAGCTATCAAATCCCCGTGTTTGCGGCAGCTATTCTCGGCGGTCTCGGCAGTCCTGTTGGCGCCGTTGTCGGCGCGCTCGTGATCGGTCTTGCCGAGGAACTATCGACGCTCGTTCTGCCGACCAACGACCGCCAGATCGTCAGTTTTGTCGTCATTCTCTTCCTGCTGCTGGTGAGGAACCAGGGACTGTTTGGAGCGAGGGCGGTGCGCAAATGATGGTCTATCTGTCCACGCTCGCCATTCTGGTTTCGGTCGCGGCCTTGATTGGCCTCGGGCTGAATTTTCAATGGGGCGTCGCGGGACTCGTCAATTTTGGCGTCGTCGGCTTTGTCGCGCTCGGCGCCTACGCTACGGCCCTTACCGTTCCTCATCTCGGCTGGGTCTTGGCAATGGCGCTTGCCGCCGCGATCAGCGCGGCGGCAAGCACGATCCTTGCGTTTCTGTCCGTGCGGCTTGAAGAGGATTACCTCGCGATCGTCACCATCGGGTTTGGCGAGGTCATCAACATCCTTCTGTTGAATGAAGATTGGCTGACGGGTGGCGCGCTCGGCATCGCCAATATCCCGCGTCCGTTCGCAACGATCATTCCGGCTGCTCAATACGACAACTTTCTGCCTCTGTTTGCGATGGGCCTCGTCGCTGTAACTTTCCTGGTTCTTGAAGCGCTGGTTCGCTCGCCTCTCGGGCGCGCCTTGCGTGCGGTTCGCGACGACCCGACAGCCGCAAGTGCTCTTGGCAAGCCGGTGCTGATCTTGCGGATCAAAGCCTTTGCGATCGGCGGCGCAGTAATGGGCATCGCTGGCTCGCTTCACGCTTTCTATCTTACCTATATCGATCCCAGCCAGTTCACGTCCATTATTACGGCCTATGCGTTCATGGCCGTTATTCTCGGTGGCCGGGGATCGAACTTCGGACTGCTGGTCGGCGCCTGCACGATTATTAGCCTGATCGAAGCCACACGATTCCTGAAGGACGCGCTTTACGCGATCGACGGCGTGCAGCTCTTTGCGCTGCGGCTGGGTCTGGTCGGCATCGGCATCATTCTTCTTCTGCTGTTCCGGCCGCAGGGACTGTTCGCTGAACCCCACAAGCGCGTCAGTGATTTTTTTCCGGACAGTAAGGAGCCGACCTGATGCCCCGCGTCCAGTCACTTTCGCCCGATGCGTTGCCGCCGCAGATCGCGGATGTTTACGAGCGCTTCGTCAAGTTCGGTCCTTTTAAGGATCAGGCAGCGGTTCTCGCGCAGGTCCCACCCGCGCTCGATCATCTCTACCGGATGCTGATGGAGCTGAAGGGGCGGGGTGGGGTGCCCTGGCGGTATATTGAACTCGGCATCGTCGTCACCTCGAAGCTGAACGAGTGCGCCTTCTGTATCGGCAGCCATTCCCCGGTTTTGAAGGTGGAGGGTGTCTCGGATGAGGCAATCGCGACGTTGCCGGCCGGCAGCCATCCTGACTTCGACGAGACGGATCGTCTTGTGATCGAATACGCGACGCTGGTGACCCAGAAGGCCGGCCAGATTCGCGACAATGTATTTGAGAGGCTTCATGCGCGCTTCAGCGACAGCCAGATCGTGGAGCTGACGCTGCGCATCGCCCTCGCAGGGTTCTTCAACCGTTTCAATGACGCGTTGCAGATTGACGACGGCCGCGCCGCGGCGGCCCAGGCGGACTTTGAATCTCGTGCACAGGAGGCGTAATTCATGACCAAATCGAATGGAATGCTTGACCGGCGTCAGGTTGTTGGACTGCTCGGAGGCGTGTCACTGGCAGGATTGGGTGTTCGACCCACATTCGCCCAGACGGCAGGCGATATCCCGATTGGAATGGTGCTGCCGTTCACCGGGGCGACCGGCCCTTATGGACCCGACATGAAGAAGTCGGCCGATCTCGTGGTGAAAACCATCAACGATGCGGGTGGAATTCTCGGCGGCCGCAAGATCCAGCTCTTTATCGAAGATTCCGAAACAAGCGCGACGACCAGCGTGACAGCCACGCGCAAACTGCTCGATGTCAACAAAGTCGAAGTGGTCGGCGGTTTCTGGGGCAGCCCGGAGGCGCTCGCTTCCAAACCGCTGATCCTTGCCGCCAACAAGGTGCAGATGGTGTCGGCGTCCGCTGACAGTATCACCGATGACAGCAAGGGCCTGGTCTATCGTTTTCAGGCCCGCAGTTCGCAGTGGGGGCCGGCGGTCGCCAAACTCGTCACCGAATTGAAGCTGAAGAAAGTTTCGGTGCTGGCGCAGCAGAACCCATTCGTCATTTCAATGATCGAGCCGTTCAAGGATGCATTGGCAAAACTCAATGGCACCATCGTCGACGTCGTGATCTATAATCCCAACCAGCCATCCTATCGCGCCGAGGTCGAGAAGGCTTTCGGCTCGGAGCCGGACGGCGTGTTCTGTGCTTCGCTGCTCACCGACTTTGTCGCAATCGCCAAGGAAGCGTTCCGCGGCGGCTACAAATCCAAAATTGTCGCACTTGGCACGGGCGCGGACGCGGACGGGGCGTTCATCAAGAGCGTGCCGAACGAAGTCTCCGAGGGCATCCACCATATCCAGCCGGGCCCGCCGCTACAGTCGGAATCCTACAAGAAGTTCGTCAAGGAAATGGGCGCGCCGGAAGGCACGGTGTTCCTGTTCGCCGGTAACACACACGATCAGGTGTGCGTCACCGCGCTGGCGATGGAGCACGCCAAGTCGCAAGATTCCGCTGTCTGGTCGAAATCCGTCCGGGAGGTCTGCAATCCACCCGGCGAGGAGGTCGATGACATCGTCAAGGCGCTCGCGATGGTGCGCGCGGGCAAGAAGATCAACTTTGTGGGTGCCGGCGCGACCGTGGACTTCAACGATCGTGGCGATCAGCTCAACCGGTCGTTCGTTCATCAGGTGATTCACGACGGCAAGAACCAGATCGTCGACATTATATCATGACCTGACGTTTCGGGTCGCATTCAAGCAAGCCGTTAAAACAGGGGCGCAGCCGGCTGGTTGCGCCCAAGGGAGAGACGCATGTCAAAATCAGCCAAGATGCATCTTTGCGGGTTCATGATCGCGGGTCCCGTGGCCCATAGCCATGCGGTCTGGCGAAATCCAAAACACCGTACCGACTTCCTTAGCATCAAACATTATGTCGAGATCGCACGGCTGCTGGAACGCGGAAAATTCGATTTCATGTTTTTCGCGGACCGGCTGGCGATCGCGGATCGTTACGGCGACAGCCACCGCACCGGCATCCGGTACGCGGATCAGGACGCCACGCGCATGGACCCGATCCCGATCCTCGGCGCGATTGCCGCGGTCACAACCCGGCTCGGCCTCGGGGCCACGCGTTCGACAACTTACGACGCACCCTACAACATAGCGCGCGAATTCGCCACGCTCGACCACATTTCAGCGGGACGTGCCGCGTGGAACGTCGTCACTTCGATGAACGATGGAGAGGCGCTGAATTTCGGCAGCGTTCCGCATCTGGGGCACGACGAGCGATATGACCGCGCGGATGAATTCATGGAGGTCGCCTTCGGTCTCTGGAATACGTGGGACAAAGACGCGCTCGTGCTGGACCGGGAAGGGGGTGTCTATGCCGATCCCGACAAGGTGCACTACCTGAATCACAAGGGTCGCTGGTTTCAGTCGCGCGGTCCACTCAACATTCCGCAAAGCCCTCAGGGCCGCCCCGTCATCATACAGGCCGGCTCATCCGGCCGCGGCAAGGCGTTCGCTGCGCGCTGGTCCGATGTTATTTTCGCGCTTCAGCCAAATCTCGAGCGCATGCGTGTATTCAAGGAAGATGTCAGCCGTGCATTGACGGATAGCGGCCGGCCAGCGGATGCAAGCAAGGTCATGATGGCGATCATGCCCTTCATCGGGGAGAGCCGCGCCGAAGCGGAGGAAAAAAGGGATCTGCACGATTCGCTGATCAATCCGCTGGTTGGTCTTTCAACGCTGGCGGCTCATGCCAATGCAGATTTCTCCCATTTCTCGCTCGATGAGACGGTCGAGTCGATTCAATCGTCGGGTAGCCAGGGAAATCTTGCAGCCCTCAAAAGCATTGCTGCCGGACAATCCATGACGATCGCCGACGCGGGACGTATTTACGGCCGCGGCGTCATGTGCCCCCGGCTTGTCGGCACAGCGAAGGACGTCGCCGAGGAAATGGCAGAGATCGTCGTTTCGGGGGTGACGGACGGCTTTGTCATTTCGCCGGCATTTCTGCCGGATACTTTCGAGGATTTCGTCGGCAAGGTCGTGCCGATCCTGCAGGAAAAGGGACTGTTCCGCAGCGAGTATGAAGGGCATTCGCTGCGAGATCATCTTGGCATGTCCGGGACGCGGGATTGATGGCGATGTGCCCGGCACGTGAAATCATATCGCTACCCTCGATCGGGCCGACGCAGTTCAAGGCGGCGATGCGGCGGATCGCCAATACGGTCACGGTCATTACGAGCCGGTCCGGTGTCGCCATGAATGGAATGACGGCGACAGCGGTGTGCAGCGTGTCGGCGGAGCCTCCCTGCATCCTGGTCGTTATCAACCAGACCAACCGGTCCCATGCCCTGATCGAGCGTACCGGCACGTTCGTGGTCAACGTGCTGTCCGACGATCAGGAATATCTGGCGCAACATTTTGCGCTGAAGTCCGACGATCCGTTCGCGGAGGTGGAGTACCGATATGGAATGACCGGAGTTCCTCTTCTGCCGGGGTGTGTGGCCAGTCTCGAATGTGTGGTGGAATCGCAAACAAGATCCGGAACGCATTCGATCTTCGTGGGTCGCGTGGTGAACACAGACAAGGATGATGGATCGCCCTTGCTTCATACCGATGGTGCCTTCGTCAAACTGGAAAGACACCGGCCGGCATGATCGTTTGGTGTCTGCCTAATTTTGTTACACTCTCAGCTTAACTGGAGTGCAGTTTCCTTGCTCTTGTGTATTTTCTCGCACGCTCTCTTGCGCAGATTTGCAATCCACCACGCGCCGATGCGGAGCTAACGTTTGCGCATGGAGGACTTACTCATGCGTAGAAAGAAGAGCCTAGCATTTCTGTTGGCAGGTGCGCTGATCGTGGCGCTTGCTTCACCGGCGTCTTCAAAGGACGTCGTGAAAATCGCTTTCGTGGGGCCGCTTACGGGCGGAAATTCCGCAACAGGGTTGGGGGGCCGAAACTCTGCGCAGCTCGCCGTGCAGCTTCACAACGCCAACCCGGCTTCGAAATATCAGTTCGATCTGGACGCTTTCGACGACGAGTGCAAGCCGAATGTCGGTATTCAGGTTGCAACCAAGATCGCGTCCGATGAATCGATTATTGCCGGCATTACCCATTATTGCTCGGCTGTGGCGATAGCGACTGTTGACGTTTATGCCAAGTTCGGACTTCCTGTCGTCGTATGGGGCGCGGTCCTGCCCGCCATCACCTACGGAAACGACTATCACGAAATTCATCGTGTCAACGGCACGATGATCAATGAAGCCAACCTCGCCGCGAAATTCCTGACAAGCCAGGGGTACAAGTCCTTTGTCGTCGTCCATGACACGACGGATTACGGCAAAGGCCAGAACAAGTTTTTCTCCGATGCTCTGGCAAAAACCGATGCAAAAATTTTGGGAACCTTTCCTGTCAGCCCTGATCAGCAGGACCTTTCCGCCGAGCTCACGAAGATCAAGGAACTCAAACCTGATATCGTGTTTTTGGGAGGTCTGACGCCGCTTGGTGTTCGTTTGCGCAATCAGATGGATCGCGTCGGGCTTGACGTTCAGCTTGCCGCTGTGTCCGGCATCATGAACACGGGATTTATCGACGGCGCTGGTGCAGGCGCGGAGGGGACCATCTCGTTCCACAATGGTGCGCCGATCGAGAAATATGCCCAGGGTGCCAAATTTCTCGCCGATTACAAGGCGGCGGGCTTCAAGGAAGATCCTGATGCCTATGGCCCATTCGCCTATTCGGCTGCAAACCTGATCATGGACACGATCGAGAAGGTTGGCCCAGATCGCGAGAAGGTCAAGGCGGCTCTCAATGTGACGAAGGGTTATCTATCCCTCGTCGGCGAAATCAATTTCGACGATCACCGGCAGAACATCATGAACGCCAATGTCTACGTGGTTCAGGATGGAAAATGGGTTTATTGGCCGGACAGCCAGTATGCAGCTGGCAAAAAGAAACTGAAGAAGCCATAGGACGTTGAGGCGCGGTGCCTGTACACATAGTGTCGCAGGCACCGTCTCGCCGATCCGGCTGCCGCTTCTCTTTAATATCTGGGTGCATGATACCCCGAGGAGCGGTGCCAGAGTATCGGCTTGGCGCACAGATCAATCGGAACATCTGACGGTCGATAGATGGATTTCGGCATTCTCGCCCAGCACCTGTTCAACGGCCTGATGCTCGGCGTCATCTATGCGATGGTGGCTGTCGGCTTCTCGCTGTTCTTTGGCGTGCTGGACGTCATCAATTTCTCTCACGGCGATGTGGTGACGGTCGGCGCTTTCGCCATGCTGGGCGCTCTCGTTGGCGCGGAGTGGCTGCATGTGCCGGCGGCCCTGGGTTTGCTGCTGGGGCTGATCGCAACGATTGCCGCGGGCTGTCTTGTCGGCGTAGGAATGGCACGCTCGCTCATTCTTCCGCTGCGTTTTGCGCCGCCAGTCAATGTCTTGCTCGGCACGCTGATGGCCGGCACCGTGATGCACGAGGTCATTCGTCTTTTCGTGCCGAATGGCGGCAATCCGAAGCCGTTTCCTTCCTTGTTTTCGAACGTCACTTATCGTCTCGGATCGTTCAGCGTCGGCGCTGATAGTGTTGTCATCCTTCTGTTCGGTCTCGTGCTGGTGTTCGGAACGCATCTCGTCATCAGCAAGACAAAGCTCGGACTGGCCATCCGCGCTGTCGCGCAGGACAGCGAGACCGCGCGCCTGTCGGGAATCAATTTCCAGAAAACGGTGCTCGGAACATTCGCGATCGGCTCGGTTCTTGCGACGCTCGCGGGATGCATGCTGGGATTTTACTATCGCGAAATCAATTTCAACATGGGCGTGCTGCTCGGCGTGATCGGTTTCGCGGCCGCCGTTGTCGGCGGTCTCGGCAGCCTCGTCGGCCCCATCATCGGGGGGTTTTTGTTCGCAGGCGTTCAGACGCTCGTCGTGGTGCTGATGCCGTTTTCGAGCGAATACAAGGATGTGATCGTGTTTGCGGTCATCATCGTCCTTCTCGGTATTTTCCCAACCGGACTGCTGGCGGAACGCCGCAGCGAGAGGGTCTGACATGACCAGCGTGCCTGTCAGTACGCGCGTCGAAGGGGTCGTGGCGGGCCCGTCACGCTTCCTCGTCATACCGCTGGTGGCCGTGCTGTTTCTCGGCGGCGGCTATCTGATGCATGCGGAATCCCAGTGGCAGATCGCGGGCATCCTGGCCCTGTTCACCATGGCTTTCGTCGCGTCGGAGCACACCACCATCGGGCGCGATATTTTTAAGCTGGTGCAGCGCCACGGATCTTTAGCGAACTGCGTCGCTCTGGTCTGTTGTCTGCTTCTGGTCTGGTATTTCAGGCGCGAGCATTACACGTTGCTGATGACGGCCACGGTGGCGATCTACGGAATGGCTGCGATCGGATTGACCATCCAGATGGCGTTTGCCGGAGTGCCGAATTTTGCCGGGGCCGCGTTTTTCGTCGTCGGCTCCTACACCGCAGCGATCTGTTCAGCGGCGTCAGTGCCGTCCGTCGTTGCGCTGCTGGCCGGTGGCGCGGCCGCCGCGATCCTTGGCGGCCTGCTGCTTTTGCCAGTGCTGCGGACCAAGGGTCATTACGCGGCGCTTGTCACCATTTCCTTCGGCATTCTGCTGCGGACTTTTCTTGAGGTGAATGACGTCCTCGGCGGTCCGCAAGGCATGAAGATCATGAGCTTCAGGATTTTCGGCGTGGATTTCAGCCGTGTGAAATCCATCATGGGAACGCCCGTTTCATTTTATGTGCCCTACGTTCTTCTGGCGATTTTTCTGTTCGCGCTGCTGTTTGCGCTTTGCCGGCGGCTTGAAAAATCGTGGATCGGCGTTGCGCTCGATGCTGTGCGCTGCGACGAAACCTCGGCATCCGTGTTTGGCATTTCTCCCGCGCGCTGGAAAATCACAGCCTTCTGCCTTGGCAATGCAATTATCGGGCTGGCCGGCGCGCTCTATGGAATGATGAACGGATTTGTGAATCCGAACGGAGCAGGCTTGGGCGATTCCCTGATCTTGCTGTCGATCATCATTCTGGGCGGAATGGGAAACATCTGGGGCGCGGTGCTTGCGTCCATCATCATCCTCGTCATCCCCGAGAAGCTTCAGGCTATTCAGGAATACCGTCTTCTGATCTTCGCAGTGCTGGTTATTGCGATCCTGCGCTTCCGTCCCTCGGGTCTTCTGGGACGTCAAATTCGCCTTTTCCGGAACGAGGCCATGCCGGGCGGAGAGCGCCATGGCGCATGAACTGTTGTCCTGCCAAAATCTGACGATGCGTTTCGGCGGATTGACCGCCCTCGACGGCGTCGATTTCAGCATCGGGAAGGGGCGCACCGTAGGTCTCGTCGGACCCAACGGTTCGGGCAAGACCACGTTCTTCAACGTCGTCACGGGTCTCTACAAACCAAGCGCGGGCGTGGTGACGTTCGAGGGCGAAGATGTCTTCTCCGCATCGCCGCAGCGTATCAGCCTGGCCGGCATCTCGCGCACATTCCAGAGAGCGCGATTGATGCTCGACCAGACGCTGTTCGACAATGTTGCGGTTGGGCTTCTTTCCAAGCTGCATCTCGGGCTGACCGATAATCTTCTTTTCAGAAAAACATTCTGGAACGAATATGCCGATCTCAAGGACCGTGTCGGCGATCTGATCCACCGCTTTAACCCGCAGCTTGCGGGCCGGATTTTCGAACCGGTGGGCGCATTATCGATGATCGACCGCCGGCGGGTGGAAATATGCCGTGCCCTGATCGGGGAGCCGAAGCTCCTTCTGCTCGACGAGCCGTCGGCCGGCATGACCCATGAGGAAACACGGCGTCTGATGGACGAAATCCTGATGTTCCGCGACGAAATGCCGGATCTCGCCATCATCCTTGTCGAGCACGAAATGGATGTCGTACGACGCGTATCCGAAATTTGCGTGGTGCTGAATTTCGGCCGGAAAATCTTCGAGGGCACGTTCGATGACCTGATCGCCGACCCGACCGTGCAAACGGCTTATCTGGGGGAAAGCGTATGAGCGTCTTGAGCGCCGAGGCCCCGCGAAAGCTTTCCGTGATCGGTATAACGTCGGGCTACGATCGCGCCGATGTTCTCAAATCCGTGTCGATCGAGGTCAAGCCCGGGACGGTGACGTGCATTCTCGGCGCCAACGGCGCGGGAAAGAGCACGCTGATCCGGGCCATTGTGGGTCTCAACCGTGTGCGGTCCGGTTCGATCTTTTTCGGCGGCGAGTCGATTGCGAATATTCCGACCCATCAAATCGCCACGCTCGGTATCGCGACGATCCCGGAGGGAAACAAGGTTTTCCCCAAAATGACCGTTCTCGAAAATCTGCGGGTCGGCGGTCTTCTTGTGCGCGACGAACGCAAGGTCCTCCAGCAGATGGACAAGATGTTCCAAACCTTCCCGCGATTGAAGGAGCGCCAGAACCAGCTTGCGGGCACGCTGTCGGGCGGAGAGCGTTCGATGCTTTCGATCGCGCGTGGTTTGATGACGGATCCCGGTTTCGTCATTTTCGACGAGCCCTCTTTGGGACTGTCGCCTCTTTTTGTTTCCGAGGTCTTCAACATCGTCGGAAAGTTGAAAGAGGCCGGCGTCACCGTTCTGCTGGTCGAGCAGAATGTGCGCCAGACCCTGAACATTTCGGATTATGGCTACGTCCTCGTTCAGGGCGAGGTTGTTGCCGAAGGGACATCGGTTGAATTGAAACAGAACGCCGAGCTGCACGAAGCCTATTTCGGCGTCCATTAAAAAAATCGGGGTGAGGAATGCCGGCCTACGAATATGTACGAAAAAATCCGCTGCGGAAGCCGAAGGGATTCGAGCCGATCGTTCAGCGCTGGTCGGTCGGCTTTCCAAACAACTGCGCCGCATTCGGCGTGACGTTTTACGGCGTGCAGGGAAGCGACGCTGCTGCCGTTTACGGATCGGCGTTCTTCGGCTGGATTGAAAAGGTACTTGGTCTGCCGAACGGGCCGTCCGTCCACGATCACGCAGCCCTTGTGGATCAGAACGGCCTTTATACGCACATCGTCGCGATGTACTGGATCGATCTGCAAAAGCGCGCCGCGTGGGATAATGACCCGATGGTGACGGAGTGGTGGAACGACAAGGCCCGCCTATCTGAAGCCACCGGATATTTCCGCGAAACGATGATGGTTCCGGTCGAACGGCAGGAGACCATTTACTGGCAGGATTATCCCGCTGCCATGATGCTCTCGCCGGATGTCTCGGTTTATCCGACGCCGTACTGCGGTTATTATGGCGCGATGCGCGACCGTCTTCCCATCGCCGGCGTCGATGATCTTGTTCCGGACTATCCCGAACTTCCCGCTCCGGCTGTGCGTGACACAAAAGGGGCGCGCTGGAAAATCACCATGCCTTCGAATGTCGCCGTCATTCGCTCAGCAGCGTCCTGGGAGCGATGCGACACGGAGCAGACCGACGATTATATGCAGCAGCTTCGCGCGCCTCTGGATCGCGGCATGGATTTCCTGCGCCAAAATGCCGCTGTCACCGGTTGCGCGTCCCTGCGCTTCCAGCAGACCTGCGACATCACGGGTGCGCCGCGCATGGAAACTCACGCGCTGGGATATTTCCTGTCGCTGGGCCATCTCGAAAACTGGGCGGAAAACCACGCGTCTCACGACGCCATCTTCAAGGCCGCGATCTCGCGTTACAAGAGATATGGCAAGTCCAATCAGCTTCGGACCTGGCACGAGGTTTTCGTGCTGCCGAAGGGGCAAAATGCGGAGTATGTCAATTGCGCGCCGGGAACGGGACTTTCCCTGTATTTTGACGGTGAAAGGCTGAATTAGCCGACTGTCAGGGGGCCAACGGCGCCTGCCGGACGCCGTCTTCATGTTGCGGAAGCCGCCCGGTGTCATCTAAAACCATATTCAGGTTTTGAGTGCGGGTTTTGCATACCGGTTGACGCGATCCCACTCCGAAGACTTTGGGAGATCGATGTTCAACTGGAACGATTTGACCTTTTTTCTCGAACTGGCGCGGCAAACGCGGCTTGCCCCGGCCGCGCGCCGCCTTCGCGTCGATCACACCACGGTCAGCCGCCGGATCGCGGAGCTCGAGAAGGATCTATCGATCAAGCTTTTCGACAGAAAGCCGGATGGCTTTGTTCTCACCGAACAGGGGCATCGTCTGTTCGGAATCGCCGAGCGCATCGAACAGGAAGTTGGCAATATCCCGCAGGCGCTGGGCGCGGAAGGAATGGCAGCGGCCGGACGCGTGCGCGTCGTCACCATGGAAGGAATTGGCGCATTCTTTCTCGCCGAGCGTTTTGCGGAGCTTTCCGCGCGGGAGCCGGGCATTCAGGTCGAACTGGTCACCGAGCGGCATCTTGTCAGCCTGACAAAACGCGAAGCGGATATTTTCATCAGCTTCGTTCCACCCTCAGGACAGCGCCTTATGATAAAGAAAGCCGGATCGTTCCGGCTGGCGCTTTATGCCAGTCCCGAATATGTCGCGCGTCACGGATTGCCGAAAGACCGTTCGGAGCTTGCTGCCCATACGTTCGTTGATTATGTCGAGGATCTTATCGCGATTCAGCCGGTGCGCTGGCTTCTGGATATTCTCGATCCGGTGAATGTGGCGTTTCGCTCGTCCAGCATGCACGCGCAGCAAAATGCGATAGCGGCCGGAACGGGCCTTGGTCTGCTGCCGCTGTTCTCAGCCAAGCGGAATCCGAAACTGATTCCTGTTCTCGCCGACGAAATACCGGTCTATCGGGACATCTATCTGTCCGTTCACGAGGACCTCGAATTTCTGGCGCGCGTGCGTCATGTCACGCGCCATCTCACCGATATCTTCGTGCGGGACCGCGACTATCTTAACGTTCTGTGACGCGGCGCAGGCGCGCCGCGTCATCTTCCGAAAGGTCAGATCGCCTGTGTCGAGAAATCAACGCGGGGCGGGAGCGATTTGACCAGCTCTTCCTTCGTGACTTTTTTCTTCACGACGAATTTTCCGTTTTCGACATGCGAGATGTAGCAGTCGATGATGCCGGAATGGTCTTCCTTGCGTAGAATCTTGTTGCCCTGTGGATGGCCGAGCGAATTGGCCAGGCTCATGCCCTCAAGGGCCTCAATGACCCCCTTGTCGTCGTCCTTTGATTTCCAGCCAGAGGTTTCGATCGCCTGCTTCAGAGCGAACACATTTTCCCATGACTGCCACGCGTGGCTCTTGGCCATCACGCGCTTGGAATCGACCTCACGGGCGTCCACATTGTCAATCCCGATCCGTTTGTTGTGCTCGCGGTGGAATTCGTCGTCCTTGTATTCGAGGACGCGCGGGAAATTTTCAACGATGTAAACCCCTTCACCCGCGCCTTGCAGGTCCACCGGAGCGATGGCTTCCATGGTGCCGCAGATCGAGTACATCTTCATCGTCTTTTCCAGACCCATCGACTTGGCCTGGGTGTAGAACGCGATCGACTGCGCGCCGAAGAACACCGAGAATAGAACCTCGGTATCTTGCGGGACCTTGGCGAGATACGGCACCATGTCCTTGGCGTCGAGCGGCACAAAGATCGGGTCGTTGACCTTGCCGCCGAGCTTTTCGATCATCGCCTTGTGTTCCTGGTAATGGCTGTGCCCCCAGGCATAGTCCGGCGAGATCATCGTCCAGTTCTTGCCGAGGTTTGCGAAAGCCCACGGCGCGCCTGCGGCCGCGAGACCGTAAGTGTCCGTGCCCGTGCGAAAGGAATAGCGCGTGCCTTTCGAGCCCGTTGCCTCGGTTGCTTCGCCGCAGGAGAAATAGACAGTTTTCAGTTCGGTCGCGACCGGAATCGATGCAAGCATCACGCCGGAGTGGACCGAGCCGAGAACGAAATTCGCACCGCTGCGCTCGATCAGCGAACGCAGTTTGCGTGTGCCAGTGGCAGGGTTGGATTCGGTGTCTTCTGTTACAAGTTCAACTTTACGGCCTGCGATGCCACCCTGTTCGTTGACGATCTTAACGGCGGTCTGCGCGGCCTTGTCGTGCCAGTAGCCCCAGGATGAGAAGCCGCCGGTCAATTCGACATGGCTGCCGAGAATGATCGGACCGCTTTCAGCATGGGCTCGCACCGAAAGGCCGAGATAGGACGTTCCTGCGGCGACACCGCCCGCAAGGGCGTGAGAAAGAAAACTTCTGCGATTCAAGCCATGTGTCCTCATGTGAAACTTCGTCTTCATGTCAAACTCCATTGCTTTGCCATCACAGCGATACGCCGAGATAGCGGTGGACGGTGGATGGATCGGCGGAAAGACTTTCGGGCGTCGCTTCGTGAACGATGGCGCCTTTTTCCATGAGGTAGATCCGCGTCGCCAGCTTGAGCGCGGTGCGGAAATTCTGTTCGATAAGCAAAACAGCGACGCCGCTCTGAGCGAAGTTTGCGATCTCGCGGCGAATTTCGTTGACGAGCTTCGGCATGATGCCTTCGGTCGGCTCGTCGAGCAGAATGAGTTTCGGTGAGCGCAGCAGGCAGCGTCCCAGGGCCAGAATCTGCTGTTCGCCGCCGGATAATGTGCCCGCGCTCTGGCCGCGCCGCTCGTGCAGGCGCGGAAACCGCGTGTAGATATAATCGATGAGACTGCTGTCCGGCGCCCGCCGCAAACCGAGGAAAAGATTTTCCTCCACCGTCAGATTAGCGAAGATGCCTCGTCCCTGCGGGACATATCCGATGCCAAGTTGCGAGACGTGATAGGCGGGGACTGTCGCCAGCTCCGTATCGTCGAAGCGGACAAAGCCGTCCGAGCGAGGCAAAAGACCCAGGATCGCACGTAAGGTCGAGGTTTTCCCGACGCCGTTACGGCCGAGAAGCGCGACCGTTTCGCCCGGCTGAACGCGAAGGTTGACTCCGCGCAGGATCGGGACGCGCCCGATGCTCGCCCGCAGGCCGGAGACCTCCAGCATCGCGGTCATTCTGCATCCTCCGGAACGCCAAGATAGACTTCCTGAACACGGCCATCTTTTGAAACGTCGTCCGGCGCGCCCTGCATCAAGAGCTGCCCCTGAGCCATCACGGTTATCAATCCGGAGATCGCAAACACGACTTCCATATCGTGCTCGATCAGAATGATATTGGTGGTCTTGGCGAGCCGGACGATATGTTCCACCGTACGTTCGGTTTCGCTCGGGCTCATGCCGCAGATCGGTTCGTCGAGCAAAAGTAGGCGGGGCTTGTTTGCAAGCGCCAGCGCAATCTCGAGCAGCGCCACGTCGCCATATGACAGCGCACCGGCGTTCGCGTGAGCGAGACGATGCAGCCCCGTGTCTTCGAGAATTTCCTGCACACGTTGGGTGACGGATGGATAACGCTGGCTCGAACGCAGGGGATTCGAGATGCCCTGATGCGCGAACACGGCGATGCGGATATTGTCCATTACGCTCATGCCGCCGAACACGCTCTTGATCTGAAGCGTGCGGGACAATCCCCGCGACACGATCTCGTGCGTCGGTTTGCCGACGATGTCGTCTCCGTCGAACAGGACACGCCCCGAGGTTGCGGGGGTCATTCCCGTGATCAGATTGAAGAGAGTCGTTTTTCCCGCGCCATTTGGGCCGATTACAGCATTGAGGATGCCTTGCGGAAAATCGACGCTGATGTTGTCAACCGCGGTCAGTCCGCCGAAGCGTTTCGTCAGATTCTGCACTGACAGGATCGCGGTCATTGCGATTTCTCCATTTCAGCGAGAGCCTCAATGGCGTCTTCCGGAGCGTCCGGGTCCGGCTTTGTCCAGTTCAGAAATTCATCCAAACTGCCGACAATGCCGCGCGGCGCAAGCATGATTACAAGGATGACAAGAACACCGACGGCGATCAGATAGTTTTCCCAGTAGCCCGAGACGATTTCGCGGAACATGATGAGCAGGGCGGTGCCGACCAGAGGTCCCATCAACGTGCCGAGGCCGCCGACGATCGCCCACACCACGGCCTCCCCCGAGACGTGATAGAACATGTAGGATGCAGATGCGTATCGTCCGAACAGGGCAAATAGCGCGCCGCCAACTCCGGCCAGCAGACCGGCGATCACGAAGGCGATCCAGCGTGTGAGATAGACGTTGATGCCGATCAGTGCCGCGCGCTTTTCGTTGTCGCGGACGGCTCTGAACCGCATGCCGAGCGGACTTGCTACCAGCAGGGCGACAGCCGCGTAACAGGCGAAGCAGATGGTATAGATAAAATAAAACTGTGTCGTCTTGTTGGAGAGGGTGAGACCGGCGGCTTTCCAGAGCACGGGTGTGCTGAACGAAAGCCCGTCATCGCCGCCGGTGATGCCTTTGGCCGACATGGCTGCGAAATAGAAAATCAGCGAGAAGACCACGGTGATGATGGCAAAGTAATGCCACGAGAGCCGGACGGCGAATGCGCCGGCAAAGGCCGCCATTAGCCCGGATGCGGCAATTCCAAGAAGAAGCGATGGCCAGAGCCCAAGACCGAAGTGGCTAATCCCGATGGCCACGCCATACATGCCGAAGCCGAAATAAAGCGCCTGTCCGAAGGACAGCAGACCGACATAGCCGAGCAGAAGATTGACGCTTGCCGCGAGCAGGGACCAGATCAGAATTTCACTGATGATGTCGATCCAGAACGGGCTTCCGACAAATTTCATCCAGAACGGCGCAAGGCCGATAGCTATGGCGAAGATGGCTACTCCTGCCCATTTCCAGGCTCCGGCCGTCATCGCATCGCTCCGGCGAACAAGCCGTTCGGCTTGACCAGCAGAACCGCGCACATCACGGCGAGGGATGTGATGCGCGCCAGCGTGGGATCGGCGACGCTGGAGATCATGCCCTCCAGCACGGCGAGAAGCACCGCAGCTGCAACCGTGCCTTTGAGATTGCCAAGTCCGCCGATGATAACGGCCATGAAACTGACGGGCAGAATGTCGATGCCGGTTCTGAATTCGACCGTAGTGATCGGCGCAGCGATCGCGCCTCCTAATAGCGCCATGGCCGTGCCGAGCCCGAATGTGAACGCGCAGACACGGGTGACCGGAATGCCGAGAGCCGTGGCAGTTTCACGGTCCTGTCGGACCGCTCGTATCCAGGTGCCGAGCCGGGTACGGGAGAGAAACAGAAAAAATGCCACGATGCACAGAGCGGCAAAAGCAGCGGCAAAAAGCCGATAGACGTCGTATTCGATTCCGAAAAGCGGGATCGTACCCTGGATCGGCGCCGCCATCCGGTGCGCTTGCGCTCCATAGGTGGCACGCACCGTTTCCTGCAGGATCATCGAAAGGCCAAACGTGGTCACGATGGTCAGCGATGCCATATTGATGGTCGGGCGGATGACAAGGCGTTCGATGACGAGGCCGATCGCCAGCCCCAGCAGCGGAACAAGGACAATGGCGATCCAGAAGCCCGTCACGCCAGTGATGACCAGCGCGAGAACTGTTCCAAGCATGAAGAAATCGCCGTGCGCGACGTTAATGATGTCGAGCAATCCGAAGATGATCGATAAACCCAGAGCGATCAGCGCAACAATGAGCCCCCACACCAGGCCGTTGACCGTCAACGCGATAAAAAGATCCATCTGCCTCCGTCCCTGTCGGGAGCAGGCTTGCAACACTTGGCCGGCATTTCCAGCAAGAAAACATGCAAGAGGCTTTGCGTAAAAGGCATGCTTCAAGACAAGGCATATTGTCTATTCTGGCGTCAGCGAAAGTAAGGCACAGATGCAGACGCCCTTGCGTAATTCTGCGCTTCTCGAAAAACCTAGTGTGATGGATGGTTAGCCCAATCGCTGGGCGCTACCGCCTTTTTTGCAACCCGGGGTCATTCCATGACGATCCAGTATCCTGCCTTTAAAGCGGCTGCGTGCCACACCTCTTCGGTCTTTCTTGATGCCGAGAAGACAGCGGAAAAAGCATGCGACCTGATAGCCGAGGCGGCTCGCGGCGGTGCCGAACTCGTGGTGTTTCCCGAGTCCTTTCTGCCAGGTTTCCCGATCTGGGCGGCGTTGCAGGCTCCGATCTACAACCACGCCTTTTTCCGTACGCTGGTGTCCGAGGCACAGAAAATATCCGATCCCGCCATCCGCTCCATCCGCATGGCGGCGCGCCGGCAGGGTGTGTTCGTTTCGCTCGGATTCACCGAGGGCACAGATGCCAGCGTGGGATGCATCTGGAATTCGAACATCCTGATCGGCGATGACGGCTCGATCCTCAATCACCACCGGAAGCTGGTTCCGACTTTCTATGAAAAACTGATCTGGGCCAATGGCGATGCGCGCGGCCTGCGTGTAACGCCGACCCGGCTCGGCAAGCTCGGCATGCTGATCTGCGGCGAGAACACCAACCCGCTGTCGCGCTATGCGCTTATGGCGCAGGGCGAGCAGGTGCATGTGTCGTCCTATCCGCCGATCTGGCCGACGCGGCCACCGTCCGAAGAGGGCGCGTACGACCTTCGTCGCGCTATCGAAATCCGCGCCGGCGCGCATGCCTTCGAAGCGAAGGTTTTCAACATCGTTGCATCGGGATTCGTCGATGCCGCGATGCGCGAGGCGCTTGGAAGCGCCAACCGCGCGAGCCTCGATATCATCGACAATTCGCCGCGCGGCATTTCGCTGGTGCTGGATCCGTCCTGCAATGTCATCGGCGACGTGCTGTCGGAACACGAGGGTATTCTCTACGCCGACATCGATACGGCCAAGGGCGTCGAGCCGAAGCAATTTCACGATGTTGTCGGCTACTACAACAGATTTGATATTTTTGACGTCACGGTCAACCGTACGGCGCTTGAACCCGCTCACTTTGTGGAACATATTGCGGGTGAATCGGCAGATCGTTCCTCGCGTCCGCTCAACGGTCATGGAGATTTGCGCGAGGTTGAGGATTTGTCCGATATCGGATTTCCTGCCGAGTAGCACGGCAGGCGGAGGAATTAAGACATGATCGTGCCCACGGACAAGCACTTGCAGGTTGGGTCGCTGTTGTTCGCCGGACTTGATCAGATCGATCTTACGGGTCCCTTCGAGGTTCTGTCCCGCCTTCCGAACGCGACATATCAGATTTACGGCAAGACGACGAAGCCCGTCCGGGACGTCCGCAATCTCAAGCTTTGCGCGGATGCCACGCTGGCTGAAGCGCCTGCGCTCGACGTGCTGCACATTCCCGGCGGTTACGGCCAGGAAGTCGTGATGAACGACGAGGAAACCCTTCAGTGGGTCCGCGCGCAGGCGCAGAGCGCCGGTTTCATTTTTTCTGTTTGCACGGGCGCGCTGATCTGCGGCGCGGCCGGTCTTTTACAGGGAAAGCGCGCCACGACACACTGGTCGGCCATTCATTTGCTTTCCTATTTCGGTGCGATCCCCGTGAACGAACGCGTTGTGATGGACGGAAATCTGGTGTCGGCTGCCGGTGTTACCGCCGGCATCGATGGTGCTTTGCGTGTCGCTGCGGCTCTTCGGGGCGAAGACGCGGCCAAGACGATCCAGCTCTATATGGAGTATGCGCCTGAACCGCCGTTCGATAGTGGGACGCCTGCGTCCGCGCCGCCAGCGGTGTATCAGGCGGCCAAGCAGACGGCCCATGACATCACTGAAAAGCGGACGAAAACCGCCATGGAATGGGCCAGCAAACACAACATTCCGGTGCCGCTGCCAGGAGCCCCGGTGTCCTGAGATTAGGTGTTCAATTCATTTTCTTGAAAAAGGTCTGCACGTGCTTGTTGAAGGCTGTCACCGCCCGCCGGGGTGAAGAGCCTTTCAGAGTCACCATGCAGATTTTCAAAGGCCGCAGCTTTTCTCTCAGGTTGACGTACCTCACCTCCGTTCCATCGTAGTTCATTGCGGTGCGCGTCTCGATGTTCAGCAGGGAATATCCGAGTTCATTCCCGACCAGGCTTCGAATGGTTTCGAACGATGAGACGGGGATGATCCGGTTGGGGCGCAGTCCCTGATTGTGAAACAGCGAAAGAAAATAGTTCCGGCTGTGCGGCAGATCGAGAACGATGAACGGCTCCGCTATGACCTGTTCCAGCGATGCGCGCGAACGCTTCGCCAGCGGATGATGTTTTGAAATCACCAGGCGTGGCATCAACTCGCGCACCACTTCGACATTGAAATCGTTCGTCAGATCGAGATCGAACGTGATCGCAGATTCGTAGCGTCCGCTCGAAATTCCGGACAGGATTTCGCTCTGGTCCTCGATGTGACAGCGCACCGTCACGTTGGGATGGGCAGCATAAAACGACCGCAGGATCGCTGCCAGATAGGTCGAGGCGATGTTGACGAAACACGCGATGTGAATTTCCCCGGCCAAGGCGTCCACCAGGCTTCCGGCTGAAACTTCGAACTCCTTGGCGTGATTGAGAAGTTGCCGCGTGGCTCGGATCAGGTCTCTTCCTGCTGCCGTAAGCGCCACGCCCTGAGGCCGTTTTCTCAGAAATAACTCGACGCCGATTTCGCGTTCGAGATGATTGATCGCCGCCGAGATCGACGGCTGCGAGATGTTCAGATCGCGTGCCGCTTGAGAAATCGAACCGGTGTCGGCGGCAACAAGGAAGTATTTGAGGTGACGAAGTGTGTAATTGAGTGTCATTTCACCAACTCCCTCCATTCATAGGATAGGCCTATGAATAATCCACGGTTTTAATATTTTACATGTGGAGCTGCCTCACTCAAGCTTGAGAAAAGAGCAGAAGGTCAGCCCATGCAGAAATATCCGAAGTTCAAGGCGGCTGTGATGCACGTCGCGCCCGTGTTTCTCGACACAGCCCGGACCGTGGACAAGGTTTGTGCACTCATCGAGGAGGCTGCAGGAAACGGCGCCGAACTGATGGTGTTTTCGGAGACCTTCATCTCGGCATTTCCGATTTGGAGTGCGCTCAATGCACCGATCCATAATCATGGCTGGTTCCGCAAGCTCGCGGCGTCGGCGATCATGGTGCCGGGTCCGGAGATCGATAAAATCGCCGCAACCGCCCGCAAGGTCGGCGCAATTGTCTCGATCGGAATCAATGAGGGCTCGCAGGCCAGCGTGGGCTGCATCTGGAATTCCAATATCCTGATCGGCAGCGACGGAACAATCCTCAATCACCACCGCAAACTGGTGCCGACTTTCTGGGAAAAGATGGCTTGGGCGAACGGCGACGGAGCAGGGCTGAAAGTCGTTGAGACGGATATCGGCAAGATCGGAATGCTGATTTGTGGCGAAAATTTCAACCCGCTGGCTCGCTTCGCCATGATTGCGCAGGGCGAACAGATTCATCTGTCATCCTATCCGCCCGTGTGGCCGGCTCACGATCCCAAAGAGTCGTCTTACAGCGTGGCGGAGGGCATCCGAATTCGTGCAAACGCGCACGCGCTTGAGGCTAAGGTTTTCAATCTGGTCGCGGCGTCGTTCATGGACGGCCCCATGCTAGAGCAATTGAGCGCGGGCAACGCTGAATCCCGGCGCATTCTGGAAGACAGTCCCCGCGGCATATCGATGATCGTTTCGCCGACCGGGGCTGTTATTGCGGGTCCGGCACAAAACGAAGAAGCCATTGTCTACGGAGACATCGATACGGCCGAATGCGTCGAGCCCAAGCAGCTTCACGATCTGTCCGGTTATTACAATCGCTTTGATGTTTTCAAGCTGACGATCGACCGGTCTGCCAATCAGCCGGCGATTTTCGAGGGAGATGAAAACACACGCGATGCTGCCGCGTCCCTTGCTGCAAGGGAAGACTCTCAGGAAAGCGGCCGCATTTATTCGCTGCGAAAGTCGTGAAAGTGCCGCAGATCGGTTACACCCAGTGCAAAGGAGCTACGTGATGAACCTGAAATTATGGGCCAAATGGATCGCTTGCCTATTTTTCACATTCGCGGTGGCGGTTCCGCACACTGCAAAAGCAGCTGATTACGGCAAGCCTGGCGAGCCAATTCATCTGACGGTGGCTCATCCATGCTGTTACGCCGAAGTCTGGTCAGTCTTCGCCAACTCCGGCAAGGAATTGTGGAAGAAATATCTCCCGCCGGGATCGACCGTCGATTATCTCATCGGTCTTCAGGGCGCAGTGGTCGTGAATCAGATGCTCGCTGGTAAGGCGGATATCGGATACATGGGAGACCTTCCTGCCTTTACGGCGACCACGAAGACGCAGGCATCGGACGTTCGCATCGTCGCCTCGACCGCGATGTCGTATGATCAGTGCTACGTGTTCATTGTCCGAAAGGATGCGCCCGAATTCAAAGACAGCGATGAGGCCCTGAAGTGGGTCAACGGAAAGACGGTTTCAACGCCGAAAGGAAGCTGTACCGATGACTTCGTGCAGAAGCTCTTCAAGCGCACGAACACGACGCCTGAATCCTATCTGAACCAGAATATTGAAGTCATCTCCTCCGGGTTCAAGTCGGGTCGTCTCGATGCGGCGGCGGTCTGGGAGCCGAATGCCAGCAATCTCGTCGAAGAGGGCCTTGCACGCCGCGTTGCCTCAGGAAAGACGATTGGCGAGCAGGGCGGCGGCTTTGTCGTCATGCAGGCCGATCTCATCAAGCAGCGACCCGATGTGGTTAAGGCCTGGCTGCAGGCTGAACTCGACGCGCAGCTGTGGATGGCCAATCCGGCAAACGCGAAGGAAATGATCGACATCGTAAAGGCCAAAGTTACCGGGTTCACGGACAAGGGCCTCTTCAATGCGATTTACGGCCTGTATCCGGCCAAGGATGGGGGAAATGACGTTCGGCTCTACCTTCCATACACTTTCACTCCCGAAGTGATGGACCTCGTGGGCCGGGGAGTCGACTTCCTGAAAGCCAACAAGGTGATTAACGTCGACAAGTTGCGTGACGACGCGATTGAGCCGTCGTTCACTCAGGAAATCCTGAAGGAACGGGGTTTGAAATCGCCCGTCGGGCTCGTGAAGGCACAGGCGTCAAATTGACGCTCTTGCTATGCCGGCACAGCGTCTATTTGGCGGTGTGCCGGCAAAATATAGTGAGTGAAGACAAGCGTCCAAATCATGGTTGAGCTTAGCCAAGAGGCAACATACGCGAGTCCTACAATAGTGAGCGTTCGAGCGCGGGCGCGCCGAAGCGCCCGTCAAAAGCAGATTTTGCTGATGTTGCTGGGCTTCGTCCTTTTTTTAAGCGCCTGGTATCTGGCTGTCGATATCTTCAAACTTCCCCGGTTTTCAAAACTGCCTGGTTTGCGGGATGTCATCACTGAGTGGTTGAGCCCCAATCCCGTCTACGGGATTTCGATATTCACGCCAGAGTATTATCAGCACATATTCGTAAGTCTGGTACGCATAGGCACGGCCTTCGTCGCGGCGACGATTTTAGGAGTGCCGCTCGGGCTGATGCTCGGCTGGTCCGAGCGGTTTCGTGAATACGTCTTTCCCGTTTTTGAGACGCTGCGTCCGATTCCGATTCTGGCATGGGTTCCGATCTCGATCATTCTGTTCAACGGCAGTGAAGTATCTGTCGTTTTTCTCACATTCATCGCGGCCTTCTTTGTCACAACGCTGAATACGATGCAGGGCGTTCGCTCGATCGACGAGACCTATATTCGAGCCGCCGCTTGCCTTGGCGCAACGCCCAATCAGATATTCATGGATGTCGTTATTCCCGGAGCATTACCGAGCATTTTCACTGGATTGCAAATCTCGATCGGTGTCGCGTGGTTTTCTCTCGTCGCCGCCGAGATGGTTTCCGGCGAATACGGGCTCGGATATCTGATCAACACTTCCTACACGAAAATCCAGTATCCCACGATCGCGATCGGTATGTTCACGCTCGGCATCGTGGGATATCTGTCAAGCAGCCTCGTGCGGCTGCTTGGCAACCGGCTGATGAAGTGGCGCATGCGCGAGATCGGAGCTTCGTCATGACGGCTCCGTTGCGCAAACCTGAACCGAACCCCGTCCGCGGCGCCATTCAGATCGATAATGTCGTCAAGAGCTACGGCAAGGGCGAGTCGCAGGTTCTCGCGGTTGATCATTGTTCGCTCGATATTCCTGGCGGCGAGATTTGCATGATCGTCGGCCCGTCGGGATGCGGGAAAACGACATTGCTCAATGCGATTGCGGGTTTCCACGACATCACCTCCGGACGGATATTGCTCGACGGCGAGGAAATATGCGGTCCCGGCAAACTCAAGGCGCGTCCAGGACCAGATCGTGTCGTTGTTTTTCAGAACGGCGCGCTGTTTCCCTGGAAAACGATACTCGACAACGTCATTTACGGTCCGGTCCGGCAGGGCGTCGTTACCAAATCCGAGGCGAAGGAAAAGGGCCGCGCACTTTTGGCGGATGTCGGCCTGTCGGGCATTGAGGACAATTACCCCGGCGAAATTTCATCGGGTATGCGTCGCCGCGTCGAGATCGCGCGCGCGCTTATCAACGATCCGAAGGTTTTGCTGCTCGATGAGCCTTATCGGGCCCTCGATGCGCTGACAAAGTCGGTGATGCATGAAGCCCTTCTGAATGTCTATTATCGCAATCGCGTGACGATTTTCTTCATCACGCATGATCTGGAAGAGGCGGTGTTTCTGGGGCACCGTGTCGTGATTTCGACCTCGCGGCCGTGCCGACCCAAAAAGATCATCCCGGTCGACATTCCTCATCCCCGTGACCACACCGTTGTGACAAGTCGGCGTTTCCGCGAAATCATGGAGGAGACGAACGTCCTGGTAAGGGAAGAGGCCATGGCCGCGTTCCGCGCCGGAGACAAGGAGGGCTAAATGGCCGCTGGTGGATTGGGCATCTCCGTACCCAGAAGTCCGTTCGCCGCGCGGCGTGCCGTTACGGCTCTCGTTTTCTGTCTGTTGTTGTGGGAAGTCGGTACACAATTGCACCACTGGACGGGAATTAAGGTGCCTGGCATCGGAAAATTGCCTTCACCGTTCATGGTCCTTTCTGCATGGATGCAGATCGTCAGGGATCCTGGCTATTGGGTGAGCTGGGGTTTGAGTTTCATGCGCGTGCTGGGCGGGTTTCTGATCGCGCTTGCGTGCGGCGTTCCGATCGGGTTGGTGTTGGGGACCAACAAGACATTCCGCGATATCGCTTTTCCGGTCTTCGAAATCATCCGGCCCATCCCGCCACTCGCTTGGGTGCCGGCCGCGATCATATTCTGGCCGACTCAGGAACTGGCGATTATTTTCATCACTTTTCTCGGCGGGTTTTTCACAATCGTCCTGAATGTGTTCGCCGGCGCGCGAAGCATCAATTTGAGATATCTGCAGGCGGCCACATCGCTCGGTGCTTCCAGGTCCTACGTGTTTCGCAAGATCATTCTGCCGGCAACGATACCATCGATCATGGTTGGAGCGTCCGTCGCCATCGGATTGACGTGGGAAGTCGTTGTGGCGGCGGAAATCATATCCGGCTCTTCAGCGCTCGGCTCTGCGGGTGGAGGGCTTGGTCATTTCATCTGGAGCTCTTACCTCGGCGGCAATTATGACAACATCATTGTCGGCATGATCAGCATTGGCATTGCCGGATATTGTTGCAGCGCTGTGGTGAGAAAAATCGGGGAGTACATGGCGCCATGGTCCCGCAAGCAATGAGAGCCGTGACGCCCGACAGCAGCATCCATCCTGACGAGGCTGGCCGCGGCCGGATCGTCCTGCATCGGGTTACCAAATATTTCGGAGACGCGAAATCGGAGAAAGCGGTCGTTGAGGACTGCAGCTTTACGATCGAGCCCGGCAAACTCAATGTCATCATCGGTCCGTCCGGTTGCGGGAAATCGACGCTGCTGAATCTGATTGCGGGGTTCGATAGGGTCGATGCCGGGACGATAACTTGCAACGGCAAGGAGGTCAGCGGTCCGGGCGCAGACAGGCTTCTCGTTTTTCAGGAAAGTGCACTTTTCGACTGGATGACGACATATGACAACATCGCGTTCGGTCCTCGCGCCAGGGGAGACAAGCCTGGGCCGTTGAAGTCAAAGGCGCAGAAGGTTCTTGAACGAGTTGGTCTCGGTTCTTTCCGGGATAAATATCCGCCGCAACTGTCCGGGGGGATGCAGAGGCGTATCGAACTTGCGCGCGCGATCATCAACGATCCTGCGGTAATGTTGCTGGATGAGCCCTTTCGCGGTCTGGATGCAATGACCAAGGGACTGATGCAGGAGTATTTCCTGCAGCTTTACGCTGAAAATCCAAGAACTGCGGTATTTGTCACAACCGACATCGATGAGGCCATCCTGCTGGCGGACCGGCTCATCATCCTGTCCAACAGTCCGGCGTCGTTACGGCGGTGCATTGAGGTCGATATCCCGAAGCCGCGGACCGCATCCACTCTTTTCGAATTGGATGTCGCCAACGATCTCAAGCGCGAGGCGCTGGAAATTCTGTATCAGGAGGCGTTAAAATCGTTCCGGAATCACAAGAAAGCCGACAGCGATTTCGTGCAGGCCTATTCGCGGCAAACGCGCGATACGAACATCGATTGAATTTTGCTTTCTTTCAGCTATGTAGTCAGAATGCCGCCGTCGACGGGAACTGCAATGCCGGTGATAAAACTTGCACGATCCGACGCCATAAAGACAGCAAGATTTGAAATGTCGGACGGAATTGCCATGCGGCCAAGAGGAATACGGGTGAGAATTTTCAGTCGTGCATCCTCCGACAGCAACTCATGAGTCATCGCCGTATCCACAATGGCCGGCGAGATTGCGTTGACAGTTATCCCCTCGGGGCCCAGTTCGCGTGCCAACCCCATGGTCATTGCCACCACGGCCGCCTTGGTTGCGCCGTAGATCGTGTTGCCGACCGATCCGCCTCCACGAGCGGCCGATATTGAGGCGATGTTGATAATGCGCCCGTAATGCTGCTGCTTCATCGTCGGCAATGCGGCCTTAATGCAGTGAAGCATTCCCGCAAGATTGACCTGAGACACGCGCTGCCATTCATTCACCGGCAGGTCCGCGACAAAGCCGGTTGAGAGAACGCCGGCGGCATTCACCAAAATGTCGATCCGGCCCTGGGCTGCAATGGCTGCGAAAGCATCGGTGACAGCGGCGGCATCACCGATGTCGATTGCGTACGATTTTGTCCCGTTTCCAATAGAAGCTGCAACACCTGCGGCCGCACCCGCATTGCGGTCGAGTATCCAGAGTTTGCAGTTTTCGGCTGCAAGGCTGCGTGCAATGGCCTCGCCGAGACCGGCGCCTCCGCCGGTGACGAGCGCGACACGGTCTTTCAGGTTGAGGTCCATGTGTTGCCCCGGAATTCTTTCGTAACAAGGATATTGCGTGAACTAGACCGGGCTCGTTGCCTTGCTGTCGACCGTCATGTCACGCTGATTGCTTTCTCTCATCAGGAAGACAGAGATCGCGCTGATGACACTGACAGCCAGAACATAAAGGCAGATCAACCACGGCTGATTGTCTCCAGTTGCCAGCAGCATCGTGGCAATGATCGGAGTCAGCCCGCTGGCGAAGATTCCCGAGAATTGATAGACGAACGATATGCCGGTGTAGCGCACGCGGGTATCGAACAGTTCGGAGAACAGCGCAGCCTGCGGCCCGTAAACCGCCGGATAGACGAACGCAAAGGGTATTGCGATCGCGATCCAGATCAGGATGGGAGACACCGATTGCATCAGCCAAAACGACGGGAAGGTCAGAACGCCGATCAATAGACTGCCGATTGCGAAGACTTTGCGCCGTCCGATCCTGTCGGAGATATAGCCGTAGATTGGCAGCATGAGAATCATCATTGCCGATGAGATCATCACGCCGGCGAGTGCTGTCTGGCGCGGTAGATGCAACGTGCCGGTAATGTATCCGACGATGAACACGCCGAAAATGTTGAATGTCACGCCCTCGATGTAGCGGGCGCCAAGTCCCAGCAGTGTGTTCTTTCCGTGGGTTTTGAAGAGATCGACAACTGGAACGGCGACCACTTTTTCTTCCTTTTTCGCCTGCATGAAAGCAGGCGTTTCCAGGATTTTCAGCCTTATATAAAGACCGAGCGCCACCAAAAGCGCACTGAGCAGGAACGCGATACGCCATCCCCACGCGAAGAAATCCGCTTCAGGCAGAAACGACAGCAGATAGACGACGCCCGCGCTGAGCAGCAATCCCGCCGGCACGCCGATCTGGGGCCAGCTTCCGTAGAAACCGCGCTGTCCGGTCGGCGAATGTTCCACCGCCATCAGTACCGCACCACCCCATTCTCCGCCGATCCCGATGCCCTGGAAGACGCGTAGCAAGAGCAGTAAAATCGGGGCCCAGATGCCGACCGAGGCGTAGGTTGGGAGCGTGCCGATCAGAAATGTCGCGATGCCCATGATCAGAAGGGTGAGGATGAGCACGGTCTTGCGGCCGATGCGATCGCCGTAGTGGCCGAAGATAATGCCGCCGATGGGACGGGAAATAAAACCGACGAAAAAGGTCGTATAGGCGAGCAGGGTGCCCGCGACCGGATCAAAATTCGGAAAGAATATCTTGTTCAGGACGAGAGGCGTGACCACACCATAGAGAAAGAAGTCATACCACTCGATCGTGGTACCGATCGCGCTGGCAAAGGCAACGGTTGCGGGGGAAATTGCAGCATCGTCCCCAGTCGATGAGCTTCGCATGTCATCCTCCCTTGATATTCTTTTTATGCAGCGGGCAGCTGCAGTAACTGTCTGGCTTCGGCGGCGGTTGCGGGATGGCGCCCGTATTTTCCGCAAAGGTCGGCGACGCGGGCAACAAGCTCCGCGTTGCTCTTGGCGAGTCGGTGCTGGTCGAATTTCAGGTTGTCCTCCAGGCCTGTGCGGACGTGTCCTCCGAGCTCGAGGCACCAGTGATTAACGTCCAGCTGCGAGCGACCGATTCCCGCCGCCGACCATGTCGCGTCAGGCATGATGTCCTTCAGTTCGGAAACAAGAAATTCCAGCAGTCCTCGGCGTGCCGGCAACGCATTGGGAATTCCCAGCACAAACTGAACCTGACAGGGACGCTTCAGAAATCCTCTGTCGGCCAGAGTTTTGGCGTTGTACATCATGGCTGCGTCGAAGGCTTCGATCTCAGGTTTGACGTCGTATTCGAGCATCGACTTTGCGAGCGTCTCGATGAGTTGCGGCGTATTCTCGTAAATCAGCTTGGCGAAATTGGTCGACCCTGTCGCCAGCGACGCCATCTCGGGCCGTAGATACAACATGCTGCCGCGTGATGCGTGATCGCGCCCCCGCGCGCCTGTCGAGAATTGCACGATCATGCCGGGGCAGTGTTTGATGACGCCTTCCTGCACTTCGGCGAAAAGAGCGGGGTCTGCGCTTGGGCTTTCATCGGGATCGCGAACGTGAATGTGTGCGACGCTGGCACCAGCCTCGAAAGATTCGTGAATCGATTCGATTTGTTCTGACGGCGTGACCGGAAGACCTGGATTGTCGGCCTTGCGCGGGATCGCACCTGTAATGGCAACCGTAATGATGGCAGGCGTCGTCATTTCGAACCCCCGGAACGCTGAACGAAGTGAAAGGACTTGAGTTGAGGGCGAAGCGCGACCTCCTTGAGCAGGGTCGCGAGAGGCGTCGACGCCAGAGGATATTTTGTATCGATTGGGCCAGCCGCCTTCAGCGCCTTGTATTCCTTGTCCGCATAGAACGCAGCGAGCAGAAGATCATCGTCTGATGCAAAGGGACCGCGCTCGCGGCGCAGCCTTGCTATCGCGGGTTCGAGCAAGTCGCCGGGGCGGGCCGTTGTCGGCTCGGCTCCTTTCGTGATCCGGTCGAAAATATTGGGATCGATCGGTCCGGCAATCTCGCCGTAATGGCCGAGAACATACTTCCTGACCTCGTCGGGGACCGTGGCATAGCGCTCCTTGCCGACCACGTTGAGAACCGCCTGGGTCATGACGAACTGAGCGAAGGGACTGACAATGATCGGGTAGCCAAGGTCGCACCGCACCCGTGCGGCCTCTTCAAGAACCTGCGGCAGACGATCGGACAGACCGAGCGGAGCAAGCTGTGATTTCAGGTTGGAGATCATGCCGCCTGGCATCTGGTGGTCGTAATGAAACCTGTCGTATTCGACGATATCGCCAAGCGGCTTGTCTTCGCGTTTGGCGATGTAACGGAGTCGTTCAGCGACTTCCTCGACGGGCGCCAGATCGATCGGGACGTCGAATCCCGCACGGCGAATGTTGTGGGTGAACCATTCCGTTGAGGGATGGGAAGCACCGTTGGCGAGGGTCGAGGTCGCGGTGTGAACCACGTCCACGCCCAGTTCCACGGCGCCGCATGCGGTATAGGGGGCAAGCCCTGTCAGACAGTGCGAATGCAGATGCAGCGGCAGTTTCCCGCAAGCTTCCTTGATCGCGGGTACCAGGGTCTTGACCCGTTCGGGTGTCAGCAGCCCGCTGGCATCCTTCAAATAAATCGCATCGACGCCGAGCGCGACGAGTTCGCGCGTCTTGCGCTTGTAATATTCATCGGTGTGAACCGGACTGAGTGTATAGACCACGCCACCTGCCGTATAGAGGCCGACGGCTTTCGCGGCCCGGACAGGCACTTCCATGTTGCGCATGTCGTTCAGCGCGTCATAAGGCGTATGATAGCGAATGCCGTTCGCGAAAATCCGTTCGGCGGTCAGCGCGACGATGTCGTCCGGAAAGAATTCAAAGGTGAAAAGACTCTGGCTCCGCGTCATGACGATAAGCGGCGTTTGCGTCACCCAACTGCTGAGGATGCGCATCCTTTCCCAAGGATCTTCACGCAAATAGCGGACACAAACGTCGAACACCGCTCCGCCGACGAGATCGATTGCCTCGAATCCGGCGCGATCAAGCCGCGGTGCGATATCCGCCATCATCGCCGTGGTCATGCGGGTGGCCCACAGGCATTGAGGCGCGTCGCGCAGGGTGACGTCGACAAGCCGGACGGTTTTTTTACTCATCAGTGCGCCGTTGTTAGAAGTTGTTCTTCGATCCAGCGCGTGTGGATTTCCGCACGCTGAAATTCCGGCCGCTCCACCAATTGTGCGTGGAAGGGAATGGTGGTGGTGATGCCAGACACCTTGAACTGTGCGAGCGCGGCTCTGGCTGCACCGAGCGCCGCCGCGCGGTCCTCGCCGGACACGATCAACTTTGCCAGCATCGAGTCGTAATAAGGGGGCACGACGTAATTCTCATAGACGTGGCTATCGACACGCACGCCTTTTCCGGTTGGCGGATGCCATCGCTTGACCGCACCGGGAGAGGGACGGAAGTTCTGCGAGGCGTCTTCGGCATTGACGCGAAACTCGATCGCCGTCCGTCCCTGGGAAAAAATCGAGCCGAATGACAGCTTTTCGCCGGCGGCCACCCGGAATTGTTCAATAATAAGATCGGTGCCGGTCACGATCTCAGTGACAGGATGCTCAACCTGTATCCTTGTATTCATCTCGATGAAGAAGAACTTCTGGCTCGCGACGTCGTAGATGAACTCGATGGTGCCGGCGTTGACGTATTTCAGGGCGCGAATGAGTGCGACGGCGGCTTCCGCCATCTGCCGTCGCGTTGTCTGGCTAATGACCGGCGAGGGAGATTCCTCGATCAGCTTTTGATGACGCCGCTGCACGCTGCAATCGCGCTCGCCGAGGTGAACGTAGTTGCCGTGCTTGTCGCCGAAGACCTGAATTTCGATATGGCGAACCTTCGGAAAGAATCTTTCGAGATAGATCTCGCCATTATTGAAAGCGGCCTGCGCTTCGGCGGTTGCCTGCTCAAACTGGCTGACGAACTCCTCCTGCCGGTTGACAACGCGCATTCCGCGCCCGCCGCCGCCGCCGCTCGCTTTCAAAAGCTGGGGATATCCGATCTCGCGTGAGATCGGCTCTGCGGCCTCGACGGAGGTGTAACCGTGCTCGGAGCCGGGCACGACGGGAATGCCGGCTTTGGCGGCGGCCTGCCGGGCCGCGACCTTATCGCCCATCTGCACGATGCTTTCGGCATCAGGGCCAATAAAGATCAGGTTTTCGTCCAGGCATTTTTGCGCAAACGCACTGTTCTCCGCGAGAAATCCGTATCCCGGATAGATGGCATCGCATTTGAGCGATTGAGCCGTTTCGATCAGCGTTCCGGCGCTCAGATAGCTGGCCTTGGGCGCGGGAGGCCCGATGCAAACCGCATGATCGGCGGCAAAGCGGTGCGCCGAATTGGCGTCGGCAGACGAAAAAACCGCAACACTTTCAAGGGAGAGCTGCCGGCAGGCCCTGATAGCCCGTAGCGCTATTTCCCCGCGGTTTGCGATCAGAACCCGCTTCAAAACGACCTCCCATGACTTTCGCTCCTCTGCCGGGAGCTGTTGGTTCAAGTGTCGCATCGAATAAAATCATATTGCAAGACTTTTTGTTTCGGTTTTTGATACTGGAATGCAGATACCCCAGGATTCCCCCCGTCGGGGCAAAAAGGTTGTGTCGTCCCGCGGTTTCGGTTCCGAAACCGCCGACGCATCCGGCAAGGCGTTTCCCACGGTTAAAGCCGTCGGGATTTTGGAAGCGATCGCGAGCGCGAGGCGCCCGCTTGGTGTGTCCGAAATCGGCGTTCTTCTCGGTCTGCCGAAGCCGACCGCGCATCGCATCGTGCGGATGCTGGAAAGCGAGGGATTGCTGCAGCATGAGCCGGGCACGCGCCGGTTCGTGCCCGGTGCGCGGCTGGTCAAATTTGGTTTGGATATCGTGGGCGCGGCCATGCTGAGCGCGCCGCGCCATTCAATTCTGGAAGCGCTTTCCCAGAACGTCGGCGAGACCTGCAATTTCGGCGTCATGAATGGGCGGCATGTCGTTTATCTCGACCGCGTTGAATCGGAGTGGCCGCTCGGATTGCGTTTCGAGCCGGGTTCGCGCGTGCCGATGTACTGCACGGCGATGGGCAAGCTGTTTCTGAGTTGGTTGCCTAAGGCGCGGCGCGCGGCCTTGCTGGGCTCGATGCCGCTGCATCGTTACACCGAAAACACCATCGTCGATCCTGAAAACCTGGAAAAAGAACTCGAGAAAATCCGCAGTTCTAAAATATCCATCGATAATCAGGAATTTCTCGCCGGCGTGATCTGCGTCGCGGTACCCGTTTTTGATTCAAGCGGCGAGCCGGTGGCTGCCATCGCGATCTCCGCTCCGCTGGCGCGCATGTCGGTAGAGAATGGCTTAAGCCACGTACCGCTGTTGCGGGTGTCGGCAAGCCGGCTGACCGAGACGTTTGACCAAGAAGAAATAAAATAGGGAAGGAAGACGCCTGTGAGTTTGCGATACGAAGAAATAGCGGAGATTATGAAAATAATCGACGGCAGCTCGTGCGATGAGGTCATCGTCGAGACCGGCGACATAAAACTGGTCGTCCGGCGCGGCGGTTCTACAGTCCACGATCCGGTATCTTCGTCGGCGCCCTCCCGCCCGGTCAATAACGCCGCGCCGCCTGCCCAGAGCGTCAGTCGCGCTGCTACACCAGCCGCGCCCGTGAAAACGGAAACGGTTCCGGGTGGCAAGGAAGTCATCGCGCCAATGACCGGCACGTTCTACCGCGCGCCCAGCCCCGATAAGCCAGCCTTTGTCGAGGTCGGCACCATGGTTCGCGCCGGCGATCCGTTGTGTGTCATCGAAGTCATGAAACTTTTCACGACAATCAATGCCGAATTTGACGGCCGCATCGTTCAGATCGCCGCGGAGAACGCGGAGCTTGTTGAATATGGCCGCGTCATCTTCGTGATCGAACCGGTTTGATCGCGAAGGTGGAATGAACTGACAATGGAGGTGACCTGAAAAAAACGGGCCAAGATCGCATAAAGCGACAGCCAAAATTAAAATGGGAGGATGGAAAATGCGAATGCGATTGAAGGCAGCCGCTGGGCTGAGCGTAATTGCTCTCGTTGCGGTGCTGTACGGTGCCAGCCCGGCGACAGCGCAAAATGCGACCGAATGGGGCTGGCCTCAGCCCTATGAAAAGATTTCCGACAAATCGATCGCGTGGCTAAAAGAAAAGGGATGGTGGCCGCTTGGCATCGGCTGGCAGGCTCCGTTCTCCGGGGAAAACACGATCAACGCCGTGATGGAGAAAGAGGGTTTTCTCGAAAAACGCGGGCTGGACGTCAAATTTAACGTATTCGTCGCCGGCCCCGATGTGAACGAAGCCATTGCCTCGACACGCGTTCAGGTCGGCAACGGCGGAAATTTTCCTTTTACCTCCTTGCTCGATCGCGGCGTGCCGGTCCGTGCTCTTGCGACCGTTGCGCCCAATCTGAAGCATTCGACGGTTGTACCGCTGGACTCTCCGGTCCAGAAACTCGCTGACTTCAAGGGCAGCAACCCGGCGGTGACCATCGGGATCGTCACCGGCTCGTCGTCCGAATTTTATTTTACGCAGGCGGCTGAAGTCGTCGGTCTTCAGATCGGCAAGGACGTCATCCTGAAAAACATGCCGCCCGCCGAACAGATGCTGATGCCCAAGGGAATCGGCGGCGTCGTTCCCTGGGAGCCTTCGGTCACGATTTTGACGGATATCCGCAAGACCGGGCGTGAGGTCGATACCATCTTCCCGTACAACATGTTTGCGGGCATGTTTTATGTCCGGCAGGAATTGATCGACAATGTTCCGGATGTCGTACAGGCGATCAGCGACTCTTTCATGGAAGCGACATTGTGGATCAGGCTGCATCCTGACAAGGCCGCCGACTATCTCGCGGCCGAACCCTCGCTGAAGGTCTTTGGCAAGGATTTGCTGCTGAAACAGATCGAATACTACAACAATCTGTACAAGCCGACTGCGGGCTTTCCGTATGCCAAGCTATGGAGCGAGGAAAACTCGCGGATTGCCAAGTGGCTGAAAGAGCGCAATCGCATCACAAGGGCGCTGACGGCGAAGGATTATGAGGCGGCTTTCGCTCCGCAGTTCATGGAAAAGACGTACGAAAAGCTCGGCTGGAAGGTGCCTGATCGTCCGCCGTTCATTCCCGCCGACTGGAAAGGAAAGATAGGCGAGCTGCCTTATCCGCCTTTCTACAACGTCACGACGCTCAAGGCGCCGCAGCCTTGGCCGGAGCCCGGCGACTTGACCAGGGCGTGGACCTTCAACGGCAAGACCTATCAGCCGTAGCGCGTTGCAGCGGAACGGCGAGGGCCGCGTTGCGGTCCTCACATGAGGTTCAAGCATGACTGGATTCAGAATTATGTCGAGTGACCGCATCGTGCCACTAAGCGATTCCACCACAGCCGGACCCGAGGCCAAGACCGGTTTAGGGATCGCCCTGAAAGTGTGGCTGTTTCGTTTTATTGCCGCGATCCCCAATTTCACGCTGCTGGGCCTGCTTATCCTTGCCTGGCAATTCGCATCCACGGTCTGGATACCGAGCATCGATCCACATATGGCGGTGCTCATGCCTGCGCCGACGGTGATCGCATCGGCGGCCATCAGCATGATCAGATCTGGCGAGCTTTTGTCCAATCTGCTGGACAGTTTAAGGCGCGAAGCAGTTGCATTTGTCTTTGCGGCCACGGCCATTCCGCTCGGTATCGCGATGGGCTGGTGGAAGGTTGTTTACAACCAGGTGTCGCCAGTTATGGAAATATTGCGCCCGATACCGCCGCTGGCGTGGATCCCACTCAGTATCCTGTGGTTCGGCCTAGGTGATGCACAGAACGAGTTCATCATCTTTCTTGGAATTTTCTTTCCAATCCTCGTCAATACGATCGTTGGCGTGAAAAATATCGATCCCAGCCTGATCCGAGCTGCCCGCAGTCTCGGCGCGCCGGAATACAAGGTGCTCGGGCGCGTCGTGCTTCTAGGAGCGATGCCGCAGATCATTACCGGCATAAGAATCGGTCTTGGCGTCGGCTGGATGGCGCTGGTCGCGGCCGAACTCGTCGGCGCTAATTCCGGATTGGGATTCCTGATCAACGACGCCCGCAGCATGCTGCGGACTGATGTTATTATCGTGGGCATGCTGACAATCGGAATCGTGGGATTGCTGATCGATGTTGCAATCCGGATTCTTGGGAGGCAGCTCATGCCGTGGTCGTTGGCTCTTGGCAAATAGGATTGGTGCAATGGGTCAATTGACGGTCAAGGGACTTTCAAAAGTTTACGGCCAGACGGCGGGGGTAGGCGGGGTTGTTGCCCTTCGCGATGTTTCATTTGAAGTGCCGGACAATCAGTTTTGCTCAATCCTTGGCCATAGCGGCTGTGGCAAAACCTCGTTGTTGAATATTGCCGCCGGCTTTGAACAGCCGACCGGCGGGCAGATCATGGTCGACGGTGAGCAGATATCGGCGCCCGGCTGGCGAAACACGATGATCTTTCAGGAATACGCGTTGTTTCCGTGGATGAGCGTGTTCCAGAACATTGTTTTTGGTTTGGAAATGAAGGGAGTCGGTAGCGGCGACCGTTCCGCCACGACCAGCCACTTCATCAAGCTTGTGGGTCTGGAAGGTTTCGAGAATAAATATCCTCATCAGCTTTCGGGCGGCATGCGTCAGCGCGTGGCGATTGCGCGTGCTCTGGCCGTACGGCCGAATCTCCTGCTGATGGATGAACCGTTCGCGGCGCTCGACGAGCAGAACCGGACCTTCATGCAGGAAGAGCTTGTGAGGATCTGGCAAAAAGAGCCGAAGACGGTAATGCTCGTGACGCACAGCATCGATGAGGCGATCAAGCTGTCGGATTGCATTGCTGTGATGACGAAGCGGCCCGGCCGGGTCAAGGAATTCATCGAGGTAGACCTGCCAAGGCCGCGCGACGAGGACGACAACAGGTATCTGGCGCTGAAACGCAAGCTTCGCGATCTTATTCATGATGAAGTTGGCGAGCGCTGATGCGTCGCCAGCGGATGTACTCAGGAAATTCGGAACGGATATGGATAAACCGGTTTTTATAACGAGTCGGAAACACGCAACACACCTGCGCCACGACTGGACGCGGGACGAGGCGCAGGCGCTGTACGATCTGCCGTTCATGGATGTGGTGTTTCGCGCGCAGGGCGTTCACCGCGCGAACTTCGATCCCAATCATGTCGAGACCGCGAGCCTGCTCAGCATCAAGACCGGCGGCTGTCCGGAAGATTGCGGCTATTGCTCGCAAAGTGCCCATTACCAGACCGACGTGAAGGCGACCAAGCTGATGGACCGGGAAGCGGTGGTCGCGACCGCACAGCGAGCGAAGGAAGCCGGCGCCAGCCGCTTCTGCATGGCGGCGGCCTGGCGCAACCCGAAGGACAAGGATCTCGACCGGGTGTGCGACATGGTCAGCGCGGTGAAGGAGCTCGGCATGGAAACCTGCGCCACGCTCGGCATGCTGACGCGCGATCAGGCGGCACGGCTGCGCGAGGCGGGGCTTGATTTCTACAACCACAATGTCGACACCTCGCCGGAATTCTACGGCCACATCATCACCACGCGCACCATGCAGGACCGCATCAACACGCTGGCGCAGGCGCGCGAGGCCGGACTGAAAGTGTGCTGCGGTGGTATTGTCGGCATGGGCGAAGCGGTGGAAGACCGGCTCGGCATGCTGGTGCTGCTGGCGAACCTGCCTGCGCATCCCGAAAGCGTGCCGGTCAATCTGTGGAACGAGGTGAAGGGCG
>RXJJ01000010.1 GCA_003963145.1 Bradyrhizobiaceae bacterium | reverse complement strand
CGCTGGCGCTCGACGCGCAGGACATCAAGGGACGTTACTTCACGGCGCTGGCCGCCGAGCAGGATGGCCGCCTCAAGGAGGCTGGCGATATCTGGCGCGCGATGTTGACGTCAGCGCCACAGGACGCGCCATGGAAACCGCTGGTGCAGGCGGCGCTGGCGCGTGTTGGAGGCGTTGGCGCGCCGCAGCTGTCCGATGAGGCCATCGCGAGCGCAAACGGCATGGCCGCCGATGACCGCGCCACCATGATCCGCGGCATGGTCGATCGTCTCGCAATGCGGCTGAAAACTGATGGCGATGACGTCGAGGGTTGGCTGCGGCTGGTGCGGGCCTATATGGTGCTCGGCGATACCGGCAAGGCGAAGGCCGCGCTCGCCGAGGCGCGGCAGGCCGTGGCGAAAGATCCCGAACGGCTGAAACAGTTGAATGACGGCCTGAAAGGCCTTGGACTGGATAATTCTTGATGACGCGCAAGCAGCGGCGATTGACCATGATCGGAGGCGCGCTGGCGGTGCTGGCGCTAGCCGTCGGCCTTGTGCTGAATGCGATGCGCAGCTCGATCACGTTTTTTGCAACCCCCGGAAAGATCGCCGAACAGCATATCGTGCCGGGCCAGCGCTTCCGTCTCGGCGGACTGGTCGAGAAGGGGTCGCTGGTGCGCGGCGACCAGCTGCAGGTGCGCTTCGAGGTGACGGACGGCAGCGCGCGTGTGCCGGTGACGTATCAGGGCATCTTGCCCGACCTGTTCCGCGAAGGGCAGGGCGTGATTTCGGAAGGCGCGCTCGACGCCAACGGCGTATTTCGTGCCGATACCGTGCTCGCCAAGCATGACGAGACCTACATGCCCAAGGCCGTGGCGGATGAATTGAAAAAGGAAGGCCACTGGAAGGACGATTACGGCAGGCAGTCGAGCGCCGGCGACATGAAAACGTCCTCCGGCGCGCGGACGACCCAATGATCGCGGAAGCGGGACATTATGCGCTTGTGCTGGCGCTGGCTCTGGCGCTGATCCAGTCGTTCGTTCCCATCATCGGCGCGCGCGTGCAGGATGCCGCCCTGATGAATGTCGCGCGCACGACGGCATTGGCGCAGTTCGTTTTTGTCGCGGGGTCGTTCGCGGCGCTGGTGACGCTGCACGTCACATCCGATTTTTCGGTCGTGAACGTTTACGAGAATTCGCATTCCCTCAAGCCGCTGATCTACAAGATCACCGGCGTGTGGGGGAACCACGAAGGCTCGATGCTATTGTGGGTGATGATCCTCGGCCTGTTCGGCGCGCTGGTCGCGGCCTTCGGCAGCAATCTGCCGCTGTCGCTGAAAGCGCATGTTCTTGCAGTGCAGGCGTGGATCGCGGCCGCGTTCTATCTTTTTATTCTCCTGACCTCGAATCCGTTCCTGCGGATTGCTAATCCGCCGATCGAGGGGCGCGACCTTAATCCTGTATTGCAGGACATCGGCCTCGCGGTGCATCCGCCGATGCTCTATCTCGGTTATGTCGGCTTTTCGATTTCCTTTGCGTTTGCGATTGCCGCGCTGATCGAAGGCCGCATCGACGCCGCATGGGCGCGGTGGGTGCGGCCGTGGACGCTGATGGCGTGGATATTCCTGACGCTCGGCATCGCGATGGGATCGTACTGGGCCTATTACGAACTTGGCTGGGGCGGCTGGTGGTTCTGGGATCCCGTCGAGAACGCTTCCCTGATGCCATGGCTCGCCGGCACCGCGCTGTTGCATTCCGCGCTGGTGATGGAAAAGCGCGATGCGCTGAAAGTGTGGACCATTCTTCTTGCGATCCTCACGTTCTCCCTGTCGCTGCTCGGCACGTTTCTGGTGCGTTCGGGCGTTCTCACCTCGGTTCACGCCTTTGCGACCGATCCGACGCGCGGCGTCTTCATCCTGCTCATTCTTTGCGTGTTCATCGGCGGCGGCCTGTCTCTTTATGCATGGCGGGCGGGCACGCTGAAACAGGGCGGGCTGTTCGCGCCGATCTCGCGCGAAGGCGCGCTGGTGCTGAACAATCTGTTTCTCACTACGGCCTGCGCTACGGTGCTGGTCGGCACGCTCTATCCGCTGGCGCTGGAAATTCTGACCGGCGACAAGATTTCGGTCGGTGCACCGTTCTTCAATCTCACCTTCGCGCCTTTGTTTCTGCCGCTGCTGCTGGCGGTGCCGTTCGGCCCCCTGCTGGCGTGGAAGCGCGGCGATCTTCTGGCCGCTTCGCAGCGCCTGACGGCGGCAGGCATCGTTTCGCTGGTCTCGTTCGCCATCGTCTGGGCGTGGATGCGCGGTGGCAGCGCACTGGCGCCGCTGATGATCGGCGTCGCGATTTTCGTCATTCTCGGCGCGCTGACCGATATCGTCCAGCGTATCAATCTCTTTGGTGCGCCGCCGGCGACGTCGTGGGCCCGCGCCAAGGGTTTGCCGCGCGCGAGCTGGGGAGCGATGTTCGCCCATGCCGGGCTTGGCATCGCGCTGATCGGGATTGTTTGCGAATCGACATGGAACGCCGAGAAGATCGCGACCATGCGCCCCGGCGATATCGCGCAGGTCGGGGCCTATTCCGCGCGGCTCGACGGCATTTCCCAGCAGCAGGGCCCGAACTATCGCGAACAGGTCGCGCGCTTCACCGTGTCCCGCGATGGGTCAGTCGTCGGCACGATGACGCCCTCGAAACGCAATTTCCCGGCTCGCGGGTCTTCGACCACCGAGGCTGCGCTTCTCACGCGCGGCGCAAGCCAGGTCTATATCTCGCTCGGCGAAAGCAATGCGGACGGCGCGATCGCCGTGCGCGTCTATTACAAGCCGCTCGTGCTGCTGATCTGGTTCGGCCCGGTGATGATGGCGTTTGGCGGTTTGCTCTCTCTGTCCGATCGCAGGTTGCGCGTCGGGGCGCCGAAGCCCGCAAAGACCGCCCGCATGCTGCAGCCGGCGGAGTAGGGGGATGAAACCGTCGTTGCGAGCGAAGCGAAGCAATCCATGGATAGTCCGGTGCTTGCTGGATTGCTTCGTCGCGATGCTCCTCGCAATGACGATATTTGTTTCGTCCGCCCGCGCGGTGCAGCCCGACGAGATCATGTCCAACCCGGCGCAGGAGCACCGTGCCCGCGCTCTGTCGCAGCAATTGCGCTGCATGGTCTGCCAGAACCAGTCGATCGACGATTCGGATGCGCCGCTGGCGCGCGACCTGCGGCTGCTGGTGCGGGAGCGGATCGCGGCGGGCTACAGCGATCAGCAGGTCATCGATTTTCTGGTGGCGCGCTATGGCGAATTCGTCCTGCTCAAGCCGCGTGTCGAGGGATACACGCTGCCGCTATGGCTGTTGACGCCCGTTGTGCTGTTCGGCGGCGGCCTTGGCCTGTGGCTCTATTATCGGCGCAGAGCCCGCAACGCGGGGGATGAAACCCTGCTCCGGCTTTCCCCCGAGGAGGAGGCGCGGCTCGAAAAGCTGATTGCGGCCGAGCCGCCAGCGGACAAGTCAATCTGACAATATCTGCCTTTATTACAAAACATTAATTCCCCTGTCAGCGCGCGGTAAGGCCGCGCTCTCCATCTTCAGGTCATCAGGTGCCGCAGTGGCACCACGAGATTCGCATCGCGAGATTCGTCAGTCCCCGCCTGGAGATTTTCATGTCCGACCCGAACACCGACTTTTCCCGTTTTCCTTCTTACGTCGCTCCGCGCCGTTCGCTGTTTTCGGCACGTAAATTCGCGCTGATGGCGTCGGTCGTCGCCGGCCTTGGCGTCGCCGTCTATGGCTTTGGCGCGCAGCAGGGCGACCTCAACGTTTTCACCACCGCCGCGCACGCGCAGGTCAGCAAGGACCTGCGTCAGGCCCAGCAGCCTGCCGGCTTTGCGGACATCGTCGAGCGCGTGAAGCCGTCGGTGATTTCGGTTCGCGTCAAGATGACCGAAAAGCAGAATTCCAGCGATACGGAAATGGACAATCCGTTCCCGCCCGGCTCGCCGATGGAGCGCTTCTTCCGCCGCTTCGGCGGTCCGGATGGCTTCCCGGGTAACCGCGGTCCGCGCGGCGGCCGTGGCAGCGTCGTGACCGGCCAGGGTTCGGGCTTCTTCATTTCGGCTGACGGCTATGCCGTGACCAACAACCACGTTGTTGACGGCGCCGACACCGTTGAAGTGACCACCGACGACGGCAAGACTTACAGCGCGAAGGTCATCGGCACCGATCCGCGCACCGACGTCGCGCTGATCAAGGTCGAGGGCCGCACGGACTTCCCGTTCGCCAAGCTGTCCGACGGCCAGCCGCGCATCGGCGACTGGGTGCTGGCGGTCGGCAATCCGTTCGGCCTCGGCGGCACGGTGACGGCGGGCATCGTCTCGGCGCGTGGCCGCGACATCGGCAACGGTCCGTATGACGACTTCATTCAGATCGACGCGCCCGTGAACAAGGGTAACTCCGGCGGTCCGGCATTCGACACGCAGGGTGAGGTGATGGGCGTCAACACTGCCATCTACTCGCCGTCGGGCGGCAGTGTCGGCATCGCATTCTCGATCCCGGCCTCGACTGTGAAAACCGTCGTCGCGCAGCTCAAGGACAAGGGCACGGTCAGCCGCGGCTGGATCGGCGTTCAGATCCAGCAGGTGACGCCGGAGATTGCCGACAGCCTCGGTCTGAAGAAGAGCGAAGGCGCGCTGGTCGCCGAACCGCAGTCGAACGGCCCGGCGGCGAAGGCCGGGGTCGAATCCGGTGACGTCATCACCGCCGTCAACGGCCAGCCGGTCAAGGATGCGCGCGAGCTCGCCCGCACCATCGGCGGCATGGCGCCAGGCGCGACGGTGAAGCTCGCGATTTTCCGGAAGGGTCAGGACAAGAATTTCAGCCTGACGCTCGGCGAATTGCCGGATGCCAAGACCGCGAAGGCCGACCTGCGCTCGGACGATGACAACGGCAAGCTGAGCAAAGGCGCCGACTTGCCCAACCTCGGTCTCACCGTCGCGCCCGCCAAATCGGTTGCCGGTGCCGGCAAGGAAGGCGTGGTCGTGACCGACGTCGATCCGAAGGGCGCGTCTGCCGATCGCGGCTTCAAGGAGGGTGATGTGATCCTCGAGGTTGCCGGCAAGCTGGTGGGCACGCCCGCCGAGATTCGCGACGCGATCACCGCCGCGAAGGCCGACAACAAGAACAGCGTCCTGATGCGGGTGCGTAGCGGCGACTCGTCACGCTTCGTCGCGGTGCCCGTCAACAAGGGCTGACACGTTTGGACGATGCCGCCGGTTTCAGGCCCCTACCGGCGGCGTCTTCCGGGGACAGGTTGAGAGGTCTGTTCCCATATCCGCCCTTTCGATGGAATAAGCCCCCCTCTGTCGAAAGGTAATAGGCGGGCGGCGAGGTCTCCCCAGCTTCGTCGCCCGTTTTTTTAGGGGTCCCTGCCGACTTGCATTCCAGGTGGTGTCCGCGCCATGGTGATGAATACCGATATTATTTTTCCTCCGGCTGAATCGAAGATGCGCCTCCTGATCATCGAAGACGACCGCGAATCGGCTGACTACCTCGCAAAAGCCTTTCGCGAGGTCGGTCATGTCGCCGAACTCGCCGCCGATGGCGAAGAGGGCCTGTCTCTCGCCGAGAGCGGCGACTACGACGTGCTGGTGGTCGACCGGATGCTGCCCAAGCGTGACGGACTGTCGTTGATCGGCGCGCTGCGCGACAAGGGTAACCGGACGCCGGTGCTGATCCTGTCCGCGCTCGGTCAGGTCGATGACCGCATCAAGGGTTTGCGTGCGGGCGGCGACGACTATCTGCCCAAGCCTTACGCCTTCGCCGAATTGCTTGCGCGCGTCGAGGTTCTGTCGCGCCGCCATGGCGGTCCCGGCGAAGATACCGTCTATCGCGTCGGCGATCTCGAGCTCGACCGCCTGTCGCATGGCGTGACGCGCGGCAAGACCGAGATCACGCTGCAGCCGCGCGAATTCCGCCTGCTCGAATATCTGATGAAGCACGCCGGGCAGGTCGTAACGCGCACCATGCTGCTGGAAAATGTCTGGGATTATCATTTCGATCCGCAGACCAATGTGATCGACGTGCATATCTCGCGCCTGCGCTCGAAGATCGACAAGGGCCAGGAACGCCCATTGCTGCACACCATTCGCGGTGCCGGGTACATGATCCGTGACGGCATTCGGTAAGCTGATCCGGACCACCGCGTTTCGTCTGACGCTGGTTTATCTTTTCCTGTTCGCGCTGTTCGCGGCGTCGCTGCTGGGCTATTTCGCCTGGAATACGCGGCGCATGATTACCGATCAGATCACCGAGACGGTCGAGAGTGAACTTGTCGAATTGACCGATCAATATAACCATGGCGGCATTCGCGGTCTGGTCTACGCGATCGAGAACCGTGCCTTGCGGCCCGGCGCGAATCTTTATCTCGTCACCACGCCGCAAGGGCAGGCGGTGGCCGGCAATGTCGGTTCTCTGCAGCCCGGCGTGATGGACAAGCCCGGCTGGGCCGAAACCTTCTATCGTCGGCTCGATGAAACCGATACGCGCAGCCATTTCGCGCTGGTCCGGGTCGCGCAATTGCCCGGCGGGTTTCGTCTTCTGATCGGCCGCGATCTGGAAGAGCGCCGCCGCCTGTTCGGCATTGTCGCCAAGGCGGCGCAGTGGTCGGTGGTGATCGTGCTGCTGCTCGGCCTCGGCGGCGGCGTATTCGTCGCGCGCCGCGTGCTTTACCGCATCGATGCGATGACCGGCACCACGCAGCGGATCATGGCCGGCGATCTGTCCGAGCGCGTGCCGGTGGGTCGCAGCGGCGACGAGCTCGACCGTCTTGCCGAACATCTCAACGCCATGCTCGACCGCATCGAGGCGCTGATGGCGGGATTGAAGGAAGTCTCCGACAACATCGCGCACGATCTGAAAACCCCACTGACGCGGCTGCGCAACCGCGCCGAGGAGGCGCTCGCTCTGGGCGGCAATGAAACCGAGTATCGCGCGGCGCTTGAGGGCACCATTGACGAATCCGACAGCCTGATCCGCACTTTCAATGCATTGCTGATGATCGCGCGGGCCGAATCGGGGCAGGCGCGCGACAACATGGTCGATTTCGACGCCGCCGAGGTCGCGCATGGCATTCAGGAGCTTTACGAACCGCTCGCCGAGGACAGGGGACTGACGCTTTCAGTGACGGCGCAACCCGCGACCGTCCATGGCAACCGCGAACTGATCAGTCAGGCGCTGGCCAATCTGGTCGAGAACGCGATCAAGTACGGCAAGCCGGTTGAGGGGCAGAACGGTCGGCAAACCGGGCCGTCCGATATTCTGATCGAGGCCCGGCCGGACGGCGGCAATTTTCATTTTAGTGTCACCGATCACGGCCCGGGCATTCCCGCCGCCGACCGCGCGCGTGCGATGGAGCGTTTCGTGCGCCTTGAAGCCAGCCGCACGCAGCCCGGCTCCGGTCTTGGGCTCAGCCTCGCATCCGCCGTAGCCACCTTGCATGGCGGCGAACTGCAACTGGCCGACGCCGATCCGGGGTTGCGCGCAATCTTGTCGGTTCCCCTCGTTCCGCTTGCCAGCACCCGCCGCGGCGTGGAACAACATCCCACATGATTCCAACTGCGACCAGCGATGCTAATGGCATCTCCCTGGCCGCGCGTTTTGTCACCGGACCGCAGCTGTTCGCGCCGGACGAAGCGCGCCGTCGCGTCGCGGACTGGCTCTCCGATTGCTCTGCCGATCACGCGCGCGCCTTGCAGGCCATCGTGGCGCAGAATGCGCAGACGAAGGTCGTCATTGAAGGCATCGCCGAATCCTCTCCCTATCTTTTCGATCTGATCCGCGCCGATCCAGCGCGCGCCATTCGTCTGCTGTCCGGCGATCCGGACTTGCATTTGGCTGAGTTGATCGCGCGGACGGCGCGTGAGACGGCCGACGATGCCGATGAAGCCGGCCTCATGCGCCGTTTGCGGCACATGAAATCCGAAGCCGCTTTGCTGATTGCGCTGTGCGACATCGGTGGCGTGTGGCCGGTGATGAAGGTGACGCGCGCTTTGACCGACATTGCGGCGGCGTCCGTGCAATGCGCCGTGCATTTTCTGCTGGCGCAGGAAGTTGCGCGCGGACGCCTGCTGGCTCCTTCGCCGGATAGGCCGGAAGAGGGTAGCGGCCTTATTGTCTTCGCCATGGGCAAGATGGGCGCGGACGAACTGAACTATTCGTCGGATATCGATCTCATTGTCTATTACGACCGCGAGCGGGCGAAGCTGGCCGAGGGCGTCGAGCCTTCGCCGTTCTTCGTCCGGATCGCGCAAGGGCTGTCCCGGCTGCTCCAGCAGCGCACAGAGGATGGTTATGTGTTTCGCGTCGATCTGCGGCTGAGGCCGGATCCGTCGTCGACACCGCCCGCGATCTCGACAGCTGCCGCGCTCGGTTATTATGAGCGGGAAGGCCGGACCTGGGAGCGTGCCGCCATGATCAAGGCGCGGCCCTGCGCTGGCGATCCTGCCGCGGGCGAGGCGATGCTCGCCGATATCGCGCCGTTCGTCTGGCGCAAGCACCTCGATTTCGCCGCGCTCAACGACATTCACGACATGAAGCGGCGGATGCAGTCGTTTCGCGGACAGAGCGAAATTTCGGTCGAAGGCCACAATGTCAAGATCGGGCGCGGGGGGATCCGCGAAATCGAGTTCTTCGCACAGACCCAGCAGCTGATTGCGGGCGGACGGCATCCCGAGCTTCGGGCGCGGCAGACGCTCGAGGCGCTGGATGCTCTGGCGTCCAGCAACTGGATCACCTTTCAGGCTCGCGATGAGCTTACCGCTGCCTATGAATTTCTGCGCCGGGTCGAGCACCGTTTGCAGATGGTCGCCGACGAGCAGACCCACACGCTTCCCGAACAGTCCGATGCCGTCGAACGCTTCGCCCGTTTTTTCGGATATGACAACCGCGCCGCGTTCGCCGCCGATCTGCTCACGCATCTGAACTGCGTGCAAAGTCATTACGAGCGGCTGTTCGAGGGCGACCCGACAGGCACCGTCAGACTTCCCGACGCCGATTATGCCGCCGGCCCCGACGATGCGCGGCTGCTGGCGTATCTCGCGAGACTCGGATTCAAGTCGCCCAAAACGGTCGCCGAGGCGTTGCAGCGCTGGCTGAAAGGCGAGTATCGCGCGCTGCGTGTCGACACCACGCACGCCGCCTTTCAGGAGTTCGTTCCCGACCTGATCCGCGGCCTGTCGCGCGCTGAATCGCCCGATGCCGCCGTCATCGCCTTCGATCGCTTCCTGCAGGCGCTCACCCGTGGCGGACGGCTCATCTCGCTTCTGGCGCAGAACAAGGATCTGGTCGCGCTGGTCGCGCTTATCCTCGGCGCCGCGCCGCGTCTTGCAGACATGCTGGCCCAGCACCCCCAGATCATGGATGGTCTGGTCGATCCGCGTTTCTTCGGCGCGATGCCGGATCGCGAGGAGCTTTCGGCACGTCTTGCGGCGACGCTGGCGGATGCGAACTCATACGAGGAGTTTCTCGACCGGCTGCGTCTTTTCGGGCAGGAAAGCCTGTTCCTGATCGGCACGCGGATCTTGTCCGGCACGGTGTCGGCCCAACAAGCCAGCACCGCGTTCGCCAACGTCGCCGAAGGCATCGTGCAGACCGTCCACCGGCTGGTCAGCGAGCAGTTCGAATCCCTGCACGGCCGCATCAAGGGGCAGGAGAGCGCCATCGTCGCGATGGGCAAGCTCGGCAGCCGCGAGATGACGGCGTCGTCCGATCTCGATCTGATTTTCATTTACGATTTCGACCACGACAATCCCGATTCCGACGGTCAAAAGCCGCTGCATGGCGGCCAATATTTCGCGCGCTACACCCAGCGTCTCATCAGCGCCTTTACCACGCGAACAAATTACGGCGTTTTGTACGACATCGACATGCGGCTGCGTCCGTCGGGGCGCGCCGGGCCGGTCGCCACACGCATCGACTCGTTCGGCGAATACCAGGATCACGAGGCATGGACGTGGGAACATATGGCGCTGACACGGGCGCGGGTGATTTCGTCCTCGCCCGGTTTTGTGCGGCATATCGAATATATCATCCGCGAGGTGCTGACGCGGCGGCGCGACAAGGCGATCATCGCCAGTGACGTGCTCGAGATGCGGCATGCCATCGCGGAGGAGAAGGGCGACGGCAACATCTGGGATTTGAAATACGCCGCCGGCGGAATCGTCGATATCGAGTTTCTCGCGCAATATCTGCAGCTCGTCCATGCCGCGGATCACCCGGAAATTCTCAGCGTCAATACGATCGAGGTGATCGATACCGCCGTCAGGCTGGGTCTTTTGGATTCATCGGAAGCCGACACGCTGCGTTCGGCGGCGCGGCTGTTCTACGATCTGACGCAGGTGCTGCGGTTGTGCGTCAGCGGGACGTTCAAACCAGAAAGCGCGGGGGAGGATTTGCTGCGCGTGATGACGCGGGCCGCTGACGCGCCAGACTTCTCCTCGCTGCAAGCGCGCCTTCGGGAAAGTCAGGCCGACGTGCGCGCGATTTTTTTGAAACGGCTCGAAGCGCAGGCGTCATCGCCTCGACCTCGCTGAGCAGGTCGGTGCGGGCGTTACGGGGCAGCATCACCGCAACTACGGTGCCGACGCCGAGCCGCGAGCGCAGTTTCATCGAGCCGCCATGCACATTGACAAGCGACTTGGCGATGGCAAGCCCGAGCCCGGAGCCGTGATAAGTCTTGGTCAGCTGGCTTTCGACCTGTTCGAACGGCCGCCCCAGTTTCTTCAGCGAGTGCGGCGCGATGCCGATGCCGGTATCCGCGATCATCATCATCACCGAATTTTCCAGAAGACGGGTGCGAACGATGACTCGTCCGCCATCCGGCGTGAACTTCACCGCGTTTGAAAGCAGATTGACCGCGATCTGTTTCATCGAGCGGCGGTCGGCGACCACCGGAATGCTGCCCTCGATATCGGATTCGACGATAAGGCTCTTCGTCTCGGCGCGGCCGGAGACGACGCGCAGGGATTCGTCGAGGGTATCGGCAAGATCGAGCGGTTCGAGATCGAGCGTCATGCGGCCGGCTTCGATCTTGGACATGTCGAGAATGTCGTTGATGACCTCGAGCAGATAATTGCCGCTGGTCAGGATGTCGTTGCAATATTCCTGATACTTGTCCGAGCCGAGGTCGCCGAACATGCCGCTGCCCATGACTTCCGAGAAACCGATGATGGCGTTGAGCGGCGTGCGAAGTTCGTGGCTCATATTCGCCAGGAATTTCGATTTGGTCTGGTTGGCTTCCTCGGCGCGCTGTTTTTCTTCGGCGTATTTCAGCGCGAGGTCGGCAAGCTCGCTGGCTTGACGCTCCAGTTCGGCCTGCGAGCGCTTCAGGTCGATGACGTTCGCGGTCAGGCGCAGATCGTTGTCGATCAGCCGCTGTTCGTGCTGTTTGATCTTGGTGATGTCGGTGCCGACCGACACATAGCCGCCGTCCTTGGTGCGGCGCTCGCTGATATGCAGCCAGCTGCCGTCATCGAGTTGTGCCTCGAAGGTGCGCGCGCCGGGCGCCGCGCCGTTTTCGGCAAGCCGGGCGCGTATCTCCGGCATGCTGCCGACGGAAATCACGGTCTCGTATGACGTGCCGGGCACCACCGCCGAGTCGGGCAGTTTGTGCAGGCGCTTGAAATGCGAATTGCATAGCACGAGCCGGTTATTGGCGTCCCACAGCACGAACGCTTCGGGGATCGTCTCGATCGCGTCGCGCAGCCGCAGATCGGCCTCGATGGTTTTTTCCGCGAGATTTTTTTGCTCGGTGATGTCCACGGCGATGCCGATCAGATGATCGCCGCTGTCGCCATTGGCGGGCGAGAGTTCGCAGCGCACCCGCAACCAGATCCAGTGACCCTCCGCGTGACGCATGCGGAAGGTCTGATCGATCTGGGTGATGTTCCCCGATACCAGCTGATCGGCGACCTGCAACAGGTCGATGTCGTCGAGATGTACCAGCGCGTTGATCTCGCCGAAGGCGAGCAGATCACTGCGGCTTTCCAGCCCGAGAATCTCGAACATCGATTGCGACCAGAAAATCCGCCCGCGCGACAGATCCCAGTCCCATAATCCGCAGCGGCCGCGGTTGAGGGCGGTATCGATGCGGCTGCGCACGGCGTCGTTGATGAGATCGCCCTCGCGCGCGCGGCTCGATTGCCAGTGGAACGCGAAGCCCAGAATGAGAACGACGAATCCGGTGGTGGCGGACAGCGTCATCTGAAGAGCGGCATCGGAACGCCAGACCGATTCGGATCGTTCCTGGACGACCACGATCTGACCGGGCAGGGATTTCACCGTTCGCTGCGCGATGAACGCCTGATGGCCATTCGGCAGCGTCGCCTCGATCACGGCGTCCTGCGCAGGAAAGGATTGGGCGGGCAAGGATTGCGCCGCGCTTGCAAGTTCGAGAATGGTGTCCGGATTTGCGGACAGGCCGTCCGCCGGATAGCGCGCCAGCACCTGCTGTCCGGCGCCGGCGATAAGAATATGACGTCCTGCAACGTTCGCCCAGTCAGGCACCAGGGTAGGCATCACGAGCTGCAGCCGGCCCGACACCGTATCGCGATCCTGATGCACCGGGCCGATCCGGTCGAGACGCTCGGACAATACGTCAGCGAGCGCGGAGACTTCGCGCTTGATCGCGGTGTGTTTCTGGCGGGTCTGGTCGGCGATCTGAACGACGGCGCCGACGAAAATGGTGAGCAGGAAGGCGATGATGAGCGTCGGCACGGCGCGGCGCAGAAGGGGCTCGGCGACAACCAGTCGATGATAGGCTGGCTTCGCAATCGACTGCGCCAATCCCTTGATCGAATCGGATTGGACGCAGGTGCCCGCTATTTGCGCGCGCGCCATGCTCTCGCCCCCTGTCTTCCCATCGCCCCGCCCGAAAAACACGTCGTGGTGTCATTTCGAATCGATTCGATTTGAATCCAGTTTTTACGCCCTGTCGAGAGTCAACGAATCCTTAATTGAAAATAATTTCTGTCCACGTGAATCCGTGACTCAGAAAATGAGTCCGAACCGGGAACAGACACGTTTCGGACTCTTTGCAGCGAGAGGCGCGAAGAGATTTTCGTGTCGCGCGCATGTTTTTCAAAGCTTGAGAACGATCTTGCCGAAATGCCTGTTGGCCGACATGAAGGCAACGGCGTCGGCGATCTCATTGAAGGGGAACACGCGCGCGATCGGCAATTTCAGCCTGCCCGTTTCGGCGGCCGGCCAGATGTCCGCCTTTATCCCCGTGAAGATGTCGCGGATTTCTTCGATCGTGCGGGTGCGGAAGGTGACGCCGATATAGCTGATGCGCCGCGCGGCGTGCAGATCGAAATCGACATCGCCGTGTGTGCCGCCAAGCCGGCCGACATTGACGATGCGGCCGAGCACCTTGGTCGCCGCGAGATTCTGGTTCACCAGTTTGCCGGACACCTGGTCGATGATCAGATCGACGCCCTTGCCGTCCGTTGCCTTCAAGACCTGACCGACCCAGCCCTTGTCGTTCGAGTCGATGGCAAGGTCTGCGCCGTACTCCGACAGCCTGGCGCGCTTGGCGGCGTCGGTCGACGAGCCGATCACCAGTTTCGCGCCCTTGAGCCTGGCAATCTGCATCGCCATCAGGCCGACGCCCGAGCTTGCGCCTTGCACCAGCACCGATTGTCCGCCTTGCAGTCCGCCCACGGTAACAACCGCGTTGTGCATCGTGGAGAGCGCGATCGGCAGCGTCGCGGCGTCCTCAAAACTCATGCCCGCGGGAATCTGAAGCAGGCGGCCATGATCGGTGAGGGCGTATTCCGCATAACCTCCGCTTCCCGAAGCCATCACGCGGTCGCCAACCTTGACGTTCTTCGCCTCGGGCCCGAGTTCGGCAACCTCGCCCGCAAACTCCATACCGAGGACAGTGCCCGGGCCGCCGGCTGCGCCATGGACATGGCCGGCGATCATTCCGAGGTCGGCGCGGTTCATGCCGCAAGCGCGAACATGGATCAGCACCTGCGTTCCGGTGGGCTTGGGCTTGTCGATCTCGGTCAGTGCGGCGCCATTGGCGCCATAGACAAAGGCTTTCATGCTGCGGTGCTTTCGGATTTGAGGGCAGGCGCCGTGCGAAATAGGCGAATTGAATGCAAATGAAAAGCTGCGACACAGCAGAACAGGCCTCGCGCGCGCGGTCGTGATAGGCTGATTTTTGCCCGCTGCATTTGTCACGTTGCGCGCAGCGAGATTTTGGTATTTAGTATACCAGCCGTCGATCCCGAAGCTGGCTTCGCGACCGGTGCCTCACATTAAGTGCCGACAGAGCACGGGCATCGCAGATTGCGTGGCAACCAAACAGCCGGATTGAACAGGCGAGGGAGGTTGCGCATGAATCTGCACGAGTTTCAGGCCAAAGAGATTCTGTCCGGCTACGGGCTGCCGACGCCCGGCGGCAAGGTTGCCATTACCGCCGATCAGGCCAGCGCCATCGCGGCCGAACTTGGTTCACCTACCATCGCCGTGAAGGCACAGGTCCACGCCGGCGCGCGTGGCAAGGCCGGCGGTGTCCAGCTGGTGCATTCGCCGAGCGAGGCGAAGGCCGCGGCCGCAAAATTGCTCGGCAAGAAGCTTGTCACCGCGCAGACCGGCGCGGCGGGCCGTGTCGTCAAGCGGCTTTATCTTGAGGTCGGCGTCGAGCGCGTGCGCGATCTTTATGTCGCGATGCTGGTCGACGGATCGACCGGACAGGTGACGCTGCTCGGCGCGGCCAAAGGCGGCGACGACATCGAGGAACGCGCGGCGCGCGGCGAACTGAAGCTGGAGCGTCTCGGTCTCGGCGACGGGCGAACGCGGCGCGCCGACGAGGTCAAGGCGTTCGCCAACAGAATCCGTGTCGATGCCGGATCGGTTGACGCTTTCGAGACGATGATCGACGGCCTGCGCCGCGCCTTTGTCGAACTCGACGCCAGCCTGATCGAGATCAATCCACTTGCGGTCCTGCGCGACGGGAGCTTCCAGGCGCTCGATGTGAAAATGGTGCTGGAGGACAATGCCCTGTTCCGCCACCCGGATCTCGCCGCCTTGCGCGACGAGGACGATATCGATCAGCGCGAAGTCGAGGCGCAGCGCCATCAGCTCAATTATGTCAGCATGGACGGCAATATCGGGCTCGTCGCCAATGGCGCGGGGCTTGGCCTCGCCACCGTTGATCTCGTCAGCGCGGCGGGCGGGCGTCCGGGCAACTTCATGGATATCCGCACCACCGCAACCAGTCTCGATGTTGCCTACGGCTTCGGGCTTCTTCTGGACAATCCGTCGCTGAAGGCGATTTTCCTCAATGTCCACGGCGGCGGCATGCAACCCTGCGACACCATCGCGGAAGGTCTTGGCATCGCCATTCGCCGCACCGGGCGTTCGCTTCCGGTGGTGGCGCGGCTCGCCGGCAACAATGCCGAGTTCGCGCGCGAGCGTTTCGTCAGCTTCGGCTGCAAGGTGGAAAACTGCCCGGACATGTGGACAGCCGCGACACGGGCCGTCGCGCTCGCGCAGAAGGGAGCTTGAACATGGCCATTCTCGTCGACAAGGACACCCGCGTTGTCTGCCAGGGCATGACCGGCTGGGCCGGCACGCACCACACCGCGCGCATGATGGAATACGGCACCACCGTGGTCGGCGGCGTCACGCCGGGCAAGGGCGGCCGCTCGCATCTCAACCTGCCGATCTTCGACACGTTGAAAAAAGCGGTCGCGGACACGAGAGCCAACGCCAGCATGATTTTCGTGCCGCCCGCCAACGCGGCGAATGCGATGATCGAGGCGATCGAGGCGGAGGTGCCGCTGGTCGTGGTCGTCACCGAGCGCGTGCCCGCGCTCGACATGGTGCGGGTGCGTCAGGCGCTTGACGGCTCGCGGACAAGGCTGATCGGTCCGAATTCTCAAGGGATTCTCGCGCCCGACGTTTGCATGATCGGCGTGATGGCGACCGGCAGCGAGCGGCCCGGCGGCATCGGCATCGTATCGCGCTCGGCGTCGCTGACCAGCGAAGTGGTCGCGCAGGTATCGGCCGAGAACATGGGCCAGTCCACCACGGTCGGCGTCGGCGGCGACCCGATCCACGGCGTCAGCATGGTTCAGTGCGTCGAGCTGTTCCTCGCCGATCCCGAGACGCAGGGCATCGTCCTGATCGGCGAGATCGGCGGCACGGAAGAGCAGGAGGTCGCCGAATTCCTGCAGGGACGCAAGGTGACCAAGCCGATCGTCGCGCTGATCGCCGGACAGCATGCACCGCCCGAGCGCCGCATGGGCCATTCCGGCACGTTGACCATGTTCGGGCGCGGCGACGCCAGCAGCAAGATCGCCGCGCTTGAGAAAGCCGGCGTGCGTGTCGCGCCAAGCTCGCATCTTGTCGGTGCGACCATGCGGCAGGCGCTCAGGCAGATCAATTGAGCTGATCGGCGCGTTTCGGCAAAATCCCGCCGATGGACGCCGTGATCTGGTCCGCCGCGCGCATCACGATGGGACCGAACTCGCCGAGGCGCGGTGAGGTAATACGCACCGCGGGTCCGGACATCGACACAGCCGCGATGACTTCGCCGAGTTCGTTATAGATCGGCGCGGCGACGCAGCGCATGCCGAGCGTGCGCTCCTCGTCATCCACCGCCCAGCCGCGCCGCCGGCTTTCCGCAAGTTCGGCGAACAGAGCCGCTGGGTCGATCAATGTTCTGTCGGTGAAACGCAGCAACCCCTTCGAATAGAGAATCTGCCTCACGCGGGCTTCGGACAATCCCGCGAGCAGCGCCTTGCCGACGCCGGAGGCATGCATGAGGCTGCGCGATCCGGCGCGGAAGAACGCGCGCAGCGTGTTGTGGCTCTCGATCTGCGAGATGAACACCACTTCGCCGTCATCCTCGATGCCGAGGTTCACGGTCTCACCGGTCTGCTCCATCAACTGCCGCATGGTCTCGCGTCCCATACCGGCGAGGCGCCGATTGCGCAGGAAGGCCGTCCCGATCTGAAAGGCGTCAACGCCGATGAACCACAATCCGCGCTCCTCGTCGTGAGCGATGAAGCGGTGGGCCTGCAGGGTGAACAGCAGGCGGTGGACGGTGGAGGGGGCGATGCCGGTGCGCTGGGCGAGGTCGGTCAGGGTCAGACCGTCGGATTCGGCCACCACCCGCAGCAGGGTCAGGCCGCGGTCGAGCGCCTGAATGGACCCCGCCTTGTTTTGCGGATTGAAGGCCCGGGGTCTGCCGCGCTTGCGGCTCAGCTCCAGCGTTTTCATGACGGATCATCTCCCATGAAGTTTGAAATATTTTTTTGAATGGCTCATCAAGAAAGCTGATCGGAAATTCAAGTATATGAATATACGATATAAATTCTTATGCAACAAAAATGGAAAAATATTCTGGAATAACTTGACCCATGCCCGGATGTGCCCTCTGGTATGCCAACGAAAAAATATTGGGAGGGAAGTTCAATGGCCCGCATGCGTGCAGTCGACGCCGCCGTCATCGTTCTTGAGAAAGAGGGAATCTCGCAGGCGTTCGGGGTTCCCGGAGCGGCGATCAATCCGCTGTATTCGGCGCTGAAGAAGCGTGGCTCGATCGGCCACATTCTCGCCCGCCACGTCGAGGGCGCCGCCCACATGGCCGAGGGTTACACCCGGGCCAAATCCGGCAATATCGGCGTGTGCATCGGCACCTCCGGCCCGGCCGGGACCGACATGATCACCGGGCTCTACTCGGCCAGCGCGGATTCCATTCCGATCCTCTGCATCACCGGGCAGGCGCCCCGCGCGCGGCTCTACAAGGAGGATTTCCAGGCGGTCGATATCGAATCGATCGCCAAGCCCGTGACCAAATGGGCCGTGACCGTGCGCGAGCCGGCGCTGGTGCCGCGTGTGTTCCAGCAGGCGTTCCACATCATGCGCTCGGGCCGTCCCGGCCCGGTGCTGATCGACCTGCCGCTGGACGTGCAACTCGCCGAGATCGAGTTCGACGAAGAGACCTATGCCAGCCTGCCGGTCTACAAGCCGTCCGCGAACCGCAAGCAGGCCGAGAAGGCGCTGGAGATGCTCAACGCCTCCGAGAAGCCGCTGATCGTGGCGGGTGGCGGCATCATCAACGCCGACGCGTCGGACCTGCTGGTCGAGTTCGCCGAGATCGCGAACATCCCCGTGGTGCCGACCCTGATGGGCTGGGGCGCGATTCCGGACGATCACGTGCTGATGGCCGGTATGGTCGGCCTGCAGACCAGCCACCGCTATGGCAACGCCACGATGCTGGAATCCGATTTCGTGCTCGGCATCGGCAACCGCTGGGCCAATCGCCACACCGGCTCGATCGAAACCTACACCAAGGGCCGCAAGTTCGTGCATGTGGACATCGAGCCGACGCAGATCGGCCGCGTGTTCAATCCCGATCTCGGCATCGTCTCCGACGCCAAGGCCGCGCTCGAATTGTTCGTTGCCGTCGCAAGAGACTGGCGCAAGGCAGGCAGGCTCAAGGAGCGTCAGGCGTGGCCGGCGGCGTGTCAGGACCGCAAGCGCACCATGCTGCGCAAGAGCCATTTCGACAACGTGCCGATCAAGCCGCAGCGCGTCTATGAAGAGATGAGCAAGGCATTCGGACGCGACACCTGTTATGTCAGCGTCATCGGCCTGTCGCAGATCGCGGGTGGCCAGTTCCTCGGCGTCTATCATCCGCGCAACTGGATCAACGCCGGTCAGGCGGGCCCATTGGGCTGGACGCTCCCTGCGGCGCTCGGCGTGCGTGCTGCCGATCCGGACCGGCAGATCGTCGCGCTGTCAGGCGACTACGACTTCCAGTTCCTGATCGAGGAGCTTGCGGTCGGCGCGCAGTTCAAGCTGCCCTACATCCACGTCGTCGTGAACAACTCGTATCTCGGCCTGATCCGTCAGGCCCAGCGCGGCTTCGACATGGATTATCACGTGCAACTGTCGTTCGAGAACATCAACGCGCCCGAGCTTGGCGCTTACGGCGTCGATCACGTAGCGGTGGCGGAGGGGCTCGGCTGCAAGGCGATCCGGGTGCGCGATCCGAAAGATTCGCAGGCGGCCTTTAAAAAGGCGCGCGAACTGATGGCCGAGTTCAGCGTGCCGGTGGTGGTCGAGTTCATTCTGGAGCGCGTCACCAATATCGCGATGGGAACAGAGATCGACAACATCGTGGAATTCGAGGAAGTTCTCGATCTGCCGCTCGACGATGTGCCGGCGGAAAACACCCGCAAGCTTCAGCCCGTGGAGGGCTGACGCGCGCGATAGCGAGAACTTTCAAGCGATAAGGAGGGCGCCTTGCCGCGCTTTGCAGCCAATCTGACGATGTTGTTCAACGAAGTGCCGTTCATGGAGCGTTTCGCCGCCGCGGCGAAGGCCGGCTTCAAGGGCGTCGAATATCTGTTTCCCTATCCGTTTCCGGCCGAGGAGCTTGCCAAGCAGCTTTCGACGCATGGCCTGACCCAGGTGCTCCATAACCTGCCTGCGGGCAACTGGGAGAAGGGCGAGCGCGGCATCGCGATCTTTCCGGATCGTGTTGACGAGTTCAAGGAAGGCGTGAAGACGGCGATCTCTTACGCCAAGGCGCTCAAATGTACGCAGGTGAATTGCCTGTCGGGCGTTTTGCCGCAAGGCGCGGATGCGAAAAAGCATCACGACACGCTGGTGTCGAACCTGAAATTCGCGGCCGCGGCGCTCAAGAACGAGGGCATCAAGCTGCTCGTCGAGCAGATCAACACCCGCGACATTCCGGGGTTCTTCCTGACGACGACAAAGCAGGCCATCGCGCTGATCGCGGAGGTCGGATCGGACAATCTGTACGATCAGTACGACATCTATCACATGCAGATCATGGAGGGCGATCTCGCCCGCACCATCGAAGCGAATTTGCCGAAAATCGCCCATATCCAGCTGGCCGACAATCCGGGCCGCAACGAGCCGGGCACCGGCGAAATCAACTACCCGTTCCTCTACGCTTTTCTGGACAGGATCGGTTACAAGGGCTGGATCGGCGCCGAGTACAAGCCCAGGGGCGAGACCTTCGCGGGACTTGGCTGGTTGCCGAAATAATCCGCGCAAATGCGCACCGATCCGTAGGGGAGTTATCGAATGTCTAAAACGCTCGGCTTTATCGGTCTCGGCACCATGGGTGCACCGATGGCAAGCCATCTTCTGGCCGCCGGCCACACGGTTTATCTTCATACCATCGAAGGCGTTCCCGCCGATCTCAAGTCGAAGGGAAAAGTGGCAGCCAACGCCGCAGAGGTCGCCAAGCACGCCGATATCATCATCATCATGGTGCCGGACACACCGCACGTCGAAGCCGTGCTGTTTGGCGAAAACGGCGTCGCGCAGAGTCTGTCGAAGGGCAAGATCGTCGTCGACATGAGCTCGATCTCGCCGATCGAGACCAAGAAGTTCGCCGAGAAGGTCGAAAAGCTCGGCGCGCGTTATCTCGATGCGCCCGTCTCCGGCGGCGAGGTCGGCGCCAAGGCGGCGTCGCTGACCATCATGGTCGGCGGTCATGCCGAGGACTTCGCGACGGTGAAGCCCTATTTCGAACTGATGGGCAAGAATATCACCCATGTCGGCGGCAATGGCGACGGCCAGACCACCAAGGTGGCCAACCAGATCATCGTCGCGCTCAACATCGAGGCGGTGGCGGAAGCGCTGCTGTTCGCTTCCAAGGCCGGCGCCGATCCCGCGAAGGTGCGGCAGGCTCTGATGGGCGGCTTTGCGGCGTCGCGAATTCTCGAAGTGCACGGCGAGCGCATGATCAAGCGCACCTTCGATCCGGGCTTCCGGATTGAACTGCACCAGAAGGATCTCAGCCTGGCTTTGCAGGGCGCACGCGCGCTCGGCGTGTCGTTGCCGAACACGGCGACGGCGCAGGAATTGTTCAACTCCTGCGCGGCGCATGGCGGCAAGGCCTGGGATCATTCGGCAATGGTTCGCGCGCTCGAGATCATGGCGAAACACGAGGTTGCGAAGGGTTAAATCAAACGGCCGGCCGCTCGTGGTGGAGGCTTCGGGCGGCCGGTCAGAATTTAAAATGCGGAGGGGTTCATGAAGGTCTGTATTTTCGGTGCCGGCGCGATCGGCGGCTATATGGCCGTGATGATGAAGCAGGGCGGTGTCGACGTGTCGATCGTGGCACGCGGCGCGCATCTCGCAGCGATCAAGGCCAACGGGCTCAAGCTCCTCATCAACGGCGAAGAGCGTATCGCGGATATTCGCGCGACCAGCGATCCGAAAGAACTCGGCCCGCAGGATTTCATCATTGTCGGCCTCAAGGCGCATCAGGCCTGGGAATCGGCCGAGCAGATGAAGCCGCTGTTCGGACCCAACACGGCGGTGATGACCGCGCAGAACGGCGTGCCGTGGTGGTACTTCTATGGCCTCGATGACAAATTTTTGTCACTGCGTTTGCAGAGCGTCGATCCGGGCAATCGCCAGTGGAACGCGATCGGTCCCGAGCGCGTGATCGGTGCCACAGTATATCCCGCGACCGAAATCACCGAGCCGGGCGTCATCAAGCACATCTACGGCGACCAGTTCGGCATCGGCGAGCCGAACCGCACCAAGAGCCCGCGTCTGCAGGCTCTGGCTGACACGCTGGCGAAGGGCGGCCTCAAGCCGCGCATCTATGACGACATCCGCGACGACATCTGGATCAAGCTGTGGGGCAATCTGTGCTTCAATCCGATTTCGGCGCTGACCCATGCGACGCTCGATATCGTCGCCACCGATCCCGGCACGCGCGCGATCGCGCGCAACATGATGCTGGAGGCCCAGCAGATCGGCCATCATTTCGGCGCGAATTTCCGGGTCGATGTCGAGCGCCGCATCAACGGCGCGGCAGGTGTCGGCGCGCATCGCACCTCGATGCTTCAGGACCTCGACAAGAAGCGCCCGCTTGAGATCGACGCGCTTTTGAGTGCGGTGCAGGAAATGGGCCGTCTGGCGAAGGTGCAGACGCCCTATATCGACACCGTTCTCGCGCTGGCCCAGCAGATGGGCCGCTCGAATGGCGTTTATCCGACGTTTCCCGAAGAAGCGCCTGTCCCCCAGGCCGCGACGGCCTGACGTCTTTTTCTCGCAGCCGGCTCTCGCATCCGGCTGCGATCACGCATAAAAGCACGCCAGTGCTGCGGCTGCGGTCTTGCGGCTGCGCGTCAAATGATCGATACGAAATTCGGGTTTGATACATGTCGCCCGGTGCATTCGTACCGATTCGCTGGAAAGGGATATCATGATGGGGCGCAATCGGCGCGCGAGGATCGTTGCCACACTGGGACCGGCGAGCTCGTCGCCGGAGATGATCCGCAAATTGTTCGAGGCCGGCGTCGATATGTTCCGCCTCAATTTCAGCCACGGCTCCCATGAGGATCATCGCGCGCGGTACAACGCGATCCGCGCTCTGGAGAAGGAGGTCGGCACGCCGATCGCAGTGCTGCAGGATTTGCAGGGCCCGAAAATCCGTCTCGGGCCGCTCGAGGGCGGCAAGAAGGAGTTGAAGACCGGCGACAGCGTGAAATTCATTCTCTCCGCCGCGGCCAGGGACGGCGCCTTGCCGCTTCCTCACAAGGAAGTCTTCGAAGCGATCATGCCGGGTCACCAGCTTTTGATCGATGACGGCAAGGTTCGTCTGTCCGCGACGGGCGGAACGAATGACGTGATCGAGGCCAAGGTCGTGACCGGCGGCGTCGTCAGCGATCGCAAGGGTGTCAATCTTCCCGATACGCTGCTCAAGCTGTCGCCGATCACCGAGAAGGACCGGGCCGATCTGAAATTCGGTCTCGATCTTGGCGTCGACTGGGTTGCGTTCTCTTTCGTGCAGCGGCCATCCGATCTGATCGAGGCGCATTCGCTCGTGAATGGCCGGGCAGGGGTGATGTCGAAGATCGAAAAGCCCGCCGCGATGACGACGATCGAGGACATCGTCAATCTGTCGGATTCGATCATGGTGGCGCGCGGCGATCTGGGCGTCGAAATTCCGCCCGAGGACGTGCCGGGCGCGCAGAAGGATCTGGTCCGGCTATGCCGTCTCGCGGGCAAGCCGGTGATTATCGCCACCCAGATGCTGGAATCGATGATCCACACGCCGACGCCGACACGCGCCGAGGCGTCGGACGTCGCGACCGCGATCTATGACGGTTCGGACGCGGTGATGCTGTCGGCGGAATCCGCCTCGGGCCAGTACCCGGTGCAGGCGGTCTCGACCATGGACCGCATCATCCGGCGCACCGAACAACACAAGGCCTACCGGCAGATTGTCGAGGCGCTGCATCCGGAGATTGAACCCTTGCCGCAGCATGCGATCGCCGCTGCGGCCGCGGAGGTCGGCAACTCAATCAACGCGGCGTGTATCGTGGCCTTCACCTCGAGCGGCACGACGGCGTATCGCATTGCGCGCCAGCGTTCGCGCATTCCCATTCTGAGTCTGACCCCGAGCGAGGCCACCGCTCGCCGGCTTGCCTTCTTGTGGGGATCGCAGGGCATGGTGACGCCCGAGATCGCCAACTATGACGAGATGGTCAGCGAGGCGGCACGCCACGCCAAGGACAGCGGCCTCGCCAAACCGGGCGACTGCATCGTCGTGGTAGCCGGCGTGCCGTTCGGCAAGTCGGGATCGACCAACAATCTTCGCGTTATCAGCGTTTAAAAAATAAAACCAGGTGGAGTGAGGGAACGATGACCAAATGGGTGCGCTATCGCGCGGGCGGAAAGACGGGCTTCGGCACGCTGAAGGAAGGTCACATCGCCGAACATAGCGGCGATATGTACACCTCGCCAAAGGCCACCGGGCAGACGATTGAGCTTTCAGGCGTCGAATTGTTGCCGCCGTCGGAGCCCACCAAGGTGATTGCGCTGTGGAACAATTTCCACGCGCTGGCGGCAAAGCTGAAAGTCGCCGAGCCGGCCGAGCCGCTCTATTTGATGAAGGCCAATTCCAGCATCGCCTCGCCGGGCGCGTCGATCCCGCGGCCGAAATCCTATGACGGGCGCGTGGTGTTCGAGGCCGAGCTTGGAATCGTGATCGGCAAGCGTTGCGCCAACGCGTCGGAGGACGAGGCGGCGAAGGCGATCTTTGGTTACACCTGCGTCAACGACGTCACCGCCGCCGACATCATCTCGAAGGATGCCACCTTCGCGCAATGGGTGCGCGCCAAGAGCTTCGATCATTTCGGCCCGTTCGGTCCCGCCATCGCCGTTGGGATCGATCCGACCACGCTTCATGTGCGTATGATCCTGAACGGCGAGGAGCGGCAGAACTATCCGCTCTCGGACATGATCTTCCCCCCGCACAGACTGGTGAGCATGATCTCGCACGACATGACGCTGCTGCCGGGCGATCTGATCTGCTGCGGCACGTCGCTGGGCGTCGGCACGATCAAGGAGCCGATCAATCAGATGGAAGTGGCGATCGAGGGGATCGGCAGCCTGCACAACACGTTTGTGCAGTAAGGTTCACAAGCTTGTCATACGCGGGCTTGACCCGCGGGAAACGACAGAACGCGGAAGCGTCAGTCAAAAATGCCTTCGCTGTGCGCCTCGACATAGTCGGCGAGGCCCAGCGTATGGTCGCGCGAGAGTTTCGCCGCGCGCTCGGTGTCGCGCTTTTCGATCGCGTCGATGATCGCAAGATGATCGACGATCGAGCGCGAGGCGCGGTCGTCGCGGCCGATGGTGATGCGGCGGATACCGCGCACATGCAGCAGCACCTGCTCGGTCATGTCCACCAGCACCTGCGAGCCGCTGAGCTTGACGATGCTCTGGTGGAACTTGATGTTCGCGGTCGAATACTCGCTGAGGTGATCGGCGGGCTTGTGGCCCTCGTTGAAGCCCTCGAACAATTTGCGGAGTTCCGCGATGGACTCGTCGCTGGCATGCAGCGTTGCGAGGCGCGCCGCCATGCTTTCCAGCGCTGCCCACGCATGGATCATGTCGATCACTTCGCGGCGGGTCTTTTTCAGGACCATCACGCCCTTGCGCGCGACCGATTTCACCAGTCCCTCATGCTCGAGCATGACGATGGCTTCGCGCACCGGGGTGCGGCTGACGCCGAGCTGTTCGGAGAGCTGGCGCTCGTCGATCCAGGTCGGTTCCGCCGAAGAGTAAATATCCATCTCGAGGATGGCGTGCTTGAGCGCCTCATAGGCACGGGTCTTGAAAGTCTGTTCCGGTGCGAACCGGCCGACCACGAGTTCGGGTGTGGACTTGGCTGGCGTCTTGGCTGAGGGCGCTCGCTGGACGCGGGGTTTCACGAGGGCAGCCTCTCTGGTCTGATCCGGCATCGGCGGCACACTACGTTAAATGCGCTGGCATTTCGTATAACACTAATATCCCAGCCTTATCGTGTCTGTCTCTTAAAACCAAGGCCCCGGTCGGGGCCTTGGTCATATCTTTGTAATTTCTAAAGAACTACGCCGAGCGCTTTTCAGGCTTAGCGCCCTTGAGCAGATCGGCCAGCGTGCTGCCGAGCCGTGCAGGCGACGGCGACACCACGATCCCGGCCGATTCCATCGCCGCGATCTTGGATTCCGCGTCGCCCTTGCCACCAGCGACGATCGCGCCGGCATGGCCCATGCGCCGTCCGGGAGGGGCGGTGCGGCCCGCGATAAAGCCGACCATCGGCTTCTTGCGGCCGCGCTTGGCCTCGTCCTTGAGGAACTGGGCGGCGTCTTCCTCGGCCGAACCGCCGATCTCGCCGATCATGATGATCGAGTGAGTCTTGTCGTCGGCGAGGAACATCTCAAGCACGTCGATGAACTCGGTGCCTTTCACCGGATCGCCGCCGATGCCGACCGCGGTGGTCTGGCCGAAGCCGACCTGCGAGGTCTGGAACACCGCTTCGTAGGTCAGCGTGCCGGAGCGCGACACGATACCGACATTGCCCGGCTTGAAGATGTTGGCCGGCATGATGCCGATCTTCGATTCGCCGGCGGTGACGACGCCGGGGCAGTTCGGTCCGAGCAGGCGAGATTTCGAGCCGGAGAGGGCGCGCTTCACCCGCACCATGTCGAGCACCGGAATGCCCTCGGTGATGCAGACGATCAGCGGCACTTCCGCATCGATGGCTTCGCAAATCGCATCCGCGGCGCCCGGCGGCGGCACGTACACGACGCTGGCATCGGCACCGGTTTTTTCCCGCGCTTCCTTGACGGTATCGAACACCGGCAGGCCGAGATGGGTCGAGCCGCCTTTGCCGGGCGAAGTGCCGCCGACCATCTTGGTGCCGTAGGCGATCGCGGCCTCGGAGTGGAAGGTGCCGTTCTTGCCGGTGAAGCCCTGGCAAATGACCTTCGTGTTCTTGTCGATCATCACAGACATTACGCGGATCCCTTCACGGCTTTGACGATCTTCTGGGCGGCGTCGTCCAGATCGTCGGCTGGCAGAACGTTCAGGCCGCTTTCACGGATGATCTTCTTGCCTTCTTCGACATTGGTGCCTTCGAGGCGCACCACCAGCGGCACTTTAAGGCCGACCGCCTTCACCGCGGCGATGACGCCGCGCGCGATAACGTCGCACTTCATGATGCCGCCGAAGATGTTGACCAGAATGCCCTTCACGTTCGGATCGGAGGTGATGATCTTGAACGCTGCGGTTACCTTTTCTTCCGATGCGCCGCCGCCGACGTCGAGGAAGTTGGCGGGCGATTCACCGTAGAGCTTGATGATGTCGAGGGTGGCCATCGCCAGGCCGGCGCCGTTGACCATGCAGCCGATGGTGCCGTCGAGAGCGATGTAGGCGAGATCGTATTTGGACGCCTCGATTTCCTTGGCGTCTTCCTCGGTCTCGTCACGCAGCTGCATGATTTCAGGGTGACGATAGAGCGAGTTGGAGTCGAACGACACCTTGGCGTCGAGACATTTCAGCTCGCCCTGCTTGGACAGGATCAGCGGGTTGATCTCGAGCATCGACATGTCCTTGGCGACGAAGGCGTTGTAGAGCTGGGTCACCAGCTTTTCCGCCTGCTTCGCCTGATCGCCCTTGAGATTGAGCGCCTTCGCGACGGTGCGGCCGTGGTGCGGCATGACGCCGGTGGCCGGATCGATCGAGAAGGTGACGATCTTCTCGGGCGTGTCATGGGCCACGGTTTCGATGTCCATGCCACCTTCGGTCGAAACGACGAACGCGATCTTGGAGCTTTCCCGGTCGACCAGGGCCGACAGATAGAACTCCTTGTCGATGTCCGCGCCTTCCTCAAGGTAGAGGCGGTTGACCTGCTTGCCGGTCGGGCCGGTCTGGATGGTCACAAGCGTCTTGCCGAGCATTTGGTCGGCAAACTGCTTGACCTCATCGACCGACTTGGCGAGGCGAACGCCGCCCTTGTCGCCGGCCGAAGCTTCCTTGAACTTGCCCTTGCCGCGGCCGCCGGCGTGAATCTGGCTTTTCACCACCCACACCGGACCGCCGAGCTCCTTGGCCGCCGCTTCCGCTTCGGACGCCTTGAAGATCGGCACGCCCTTGGAGACGGGAACACCGAACTCCTTCAGGACGGCCTTCGCCTGATACTCATGGATATTCATCAGTTTAGACCCTTACTTGATGAGGCCGGCGCCGCGCGCCCACTTGTATTTTGCGCCAAGAACCTCAACCGGAAGCTCGGTGGAGTAGGCGTAGGCCGGGATGCCGTTCTGGTACAGATATTCAGCGGCTTCCTCAACCTCGACGTCGCCCGCCAGCGAAGCCACCATAGGCTTTTCAATGCCCTTGGCCTTCATCTCATTTTTCACATCGACCATGTTCTTGGCGAACACCATCGGCGGTGTGACGATGGTATGCCAGTAACCGAGGATCAGCGAATGAATGCGATCGTCGGTCAGGCCGAGCTTGACGGTATTGACGTAAGTGATCGGCGGTTCGCCGCCCGTGATGTCCACCGGGTTACCGGCGGCACCGAAAGGCGGAATGAACTTGCGGAACGCCGCGTCGAGGTCCGGCGGCATGGTCATCAGCGACATGCCGTTATCGACCACCGCGTCCGACAGCAACACGCCTGAACCGCCGGCGCCCGTGATGATGAGCACGTTCTCGCCCTTCGGGGTCGGCATCACGGGAATGCCGCGCGCGAATTCGAGAAGCTGGCGCAGCGACCGCGCCCGGATCACGCCCGACTGCTTGAACACGTCCTCGTAGATCTTGTCGTTACCGGCCAGCGCGCCGGTGTGCGACGACGCGGCCTTGGCGCCGGCCGAGGTGCGGCCCGCCTTGAGCACGACGACCGGCTTCTTCTTGGAGACGCGCTTGGCGGCTTCCGCGAACGCGCGGCCATCCTTCAGATCCTCGCAGTGCTGCGCGATAATCCTGGTGTTCGGGTCCTGCTCGAAGAAGGCGAGCAGATCGTCCTCGTCGATGTCCGACTTGTTGCCGAGACCGACGATCGCCGACACACCCATCTTGGCCGAGCGCGAGAAGCCGATGATCGCCATGCCGATGCCGCCGGACTGCGACGACAGCGCCGCCGAGCCCTTGACGTCGTACGCGGTACAGAACGTGGCGCACAGATCGGCCGGGGTGTAGTAGAAGCCGTAGATGTTCGGCCCCATCAGGCGAATGTTGTACTTCTTGCCGATCTCGACGATCTCTTCCTGCAATTCAGGCTCGTTCGCTTCGGCAAATCCCGAGGGGATCAGCACCGCGCCCTGAATCTTCTTCTCGCCGCACTCTTTCAGTGCGCCGGCAACGAACTTCGCGGGGATCGCGAACACGGCGGTGTCGATCTCGCCCGGCACGTCGAGAACGCTCTTGTAGGCCTTGTGGCCCATGATCTCGTCAGCCTTCGGGTGGATCGGATAGATCTTGCCCTTGTAGCCGCCGTTGATGAGGTTCTTCATCACCGAGTTACCGATCTTGCCGTTCTCCGACGACGCACCGATCACGGCCAGCGCCTTCGGCTGCATGATGCGGTTCATCTGCTTGACGATCTCTTCGTTCGAGCGCGGCGCGGGCTTCGGCTTGTAGTCGAAGTCGACGACGATACGCACGTCAGCTGCGATCGCGTCCTTCTTGGTTGCGAACACCGGGTTGAGATCGAGCTCGACGATTTCTGGGAAGTCCGTCACGAGCTGCGAAACGTTGGCGATGATGTTAGCCAGCGCGTCGCGGTTGACCGGGTCGCCGCCGCGCACGCCGTGCAGCATTTCCTTGGCCTGAATGCTGTCGAGCATCGACAGCGCTTCTGTCTTGTCGGTCGGCGCGAGACGGAAGGTGATGTCCTTGAGAACTTCGACGAGCACGCCGCCGAGGCCGAAGGCCACGAGTTTGCCGAACGAGCCGTCGGTGATGCTCCCGATAATGACCTCGGTGCCGCCCATCAGCATCTGCTGAACCTGGATGCCCTCGATCTTGGCGTCGGCCTTGTACTTCTTGGCGTTGGCCAGAATGGTGTCGTAAGCGGCCTTCGCGGCGGCATCGTCCTTGACGCCGACGATCACGCCACCGGCCTCGGTCTTGTGGAGAATGTCCGGCGAGACGATCTTCATCACCACCGGATAGCCCATGCCGGACGCGAGCTTGGCGGCGTCGGCGGCGGACTTGGCAACGCCTTCACCCGGGACGGGAATGCCGTACGCATCGCAAACCAGCTTGCCTTCGGGGGCGGTGAGGCTGGTGCGGCCGTCGGCTTTGACAGCGTCGAGAATCTTGCGGACGGAAGCTTTATCGGTGGCCATAAGTCAAACTCCAATGTTTCAGCGTTAAGCCGTGAGACCGGACATGCTCCGGGAATGGTTTGGTTTCAAACTCGGCAATCGGGCCGGTTGAGATTGGTTCGAAAACCCTGATCGGCTCCGGCAGCATCCGTCACGCTGCGGGGATCAGGCGGTGGTGGTGCTGCCGACCGGGCAGACTTTGTCTTTCGATCGGATCGTTCGCTGTTTCTGCTCGTTGCGTCTTCTTCGTAAAAGAGGGTCTTCACTTAAAGGCAACGGGCCCGCCGGGGATGCCGGCGGGCCCGCTGATCCATCGTCAGGTTGCGTATTGTCCGGCGGTTGCCGGCATCGTGGCGTGGCTCCTCTCGACAACCACTTTGCGCCATGGCTTGAGCACAAGCAGAGCCAGCAAGGATGCCAGGATGTTGCCGCCGGCAGCGACCAGGAACACGGTGTCCCAGTTGCCGGTGTACTGTTGCAGATAGTTTCCGAACGGAACGAGCAACGCAGCCGTGCCCTTCGCGGTATAGAGCAGGCCCGCGTTGGTGGTTGCGAATTTCGAACCGAACGTGTCGGTGCAGGTCGACGGGAAGAGGGAATAAATCTCACCCCATGCGAAGAACACGAAGCCCGAGAGGATGACGAACCAAACCGGGTTCTGGCCCCACAGGTAAAGCAGATAGATACCGATGCCTTCCATGCCGAAGGCGATGAACATTGTGTTCTCGCGGCCGATCTTGTCCGAGATCCAGCCGAAGAAGGGCCGGGTCAAACCGTTGAGGATGCGGTCGATGGTCGCAGCGAATGTCACCGTCGTCATCGTCAGGCCGATCAGCGTCACCGGAATGGCGTCGATCTTCCAGTCGGCTGCAATCGGCTTGAGGTTGGCGGTCACAAGCAGGCCGCCCGCGCCGACGATCACGAACATGAGATACATCAGCCAGAAGATCGGTGTCTTCACAACCTGGCCGGGACTGTAATCGCGGCGGGTCTGCTGGATGCTTTCGTTCTGAACCGGAGCAGGGACCTGACCCTTCTTCGGAGCAGCAAGGAACAGCGCCAGAACCATACAGATCAGGCCCTGACCGATGCCGAAGTTAAAGAATGCGGCCTGAATGCCGGAGTCCTTGATCATGGCCTGGATCGGGGCGACCGTGAGAGCCGAACCTGCACCGAAGCCCGCGGCGGTGATGCCGGCGGCAAGACCGCGTTTATCGGGAAACCACTTCAGGGCGTTACCTACGGCGGTGCCGTACACAGCGCCCGCGCCGATGCCTGCGATCACCTGACCGATATAGAAAGCGTTGAGCGAGGTGGCGTAGGAGTTGATGACCCAGCCGATCGCGCACAGCGCGCCTCCGAAAAGGACGACCAGACGCGGACCGTATTTATCCACGAACCAGCCTTCGATCGGCACCAGCCAGGTTTCGAACAATACGAAGAGAGTGAAGGCCCATTGAATCGCAGCGCGATCGAAGCCGAATTTTTTCTGAATGTCGGGGACGAAGAACGTCCATCCGTATTGAAGGTTAGCAATCATCACCATGCAGCCGACACCGATGGCCAATTGCATCCATCGATAGCTGTCGTTGACGCGCGTAGCGTCATTACCCGCCGATACCGTCATATCGTTCCTCCCAATCGCACTCTCTTATGGAGCGCGTAAGGAAGGATTTTGGTATATGATATGCCAATAGGCAAGAGGGAAAAGTCGGACCGCACAGAACCCTCGTTTTCAGACCGCAATGAACAAGACCGCCAAGATTAAGAGTCGGCTGTTAAGTCAGGACGATGAAGCACAAGGCGTTAGGAGGATGCTTGTGAAAATCTTTTCCGGGCAAACCCGCCAAGCTGCAGTGCACCAAAAGCTGCGTCGTGAATCGTCCGGCGTTTAACTCGCGAGTGGCAAACGCCCATTTTGTTTGAATGCGATTTCTCGCCTGTCGTGTTGGCATTTTCTCGTTGCACTGCAACGACAATGCGACATTTCAGAATTATTGACAGTTGGTATTTGGTATGCCACTCAGTTTTGCCGTGCTGCTTTCCCATTGAAGGGAGAGTGGTGCGAAGCGCGTCTGTTTGTCGCAATCACTGTCTTCCGCATTGAGTATTCGGGGCGGCCGATGAAGTTCAAGCGCAGTCATTTCGCAAAAGCCAAGCCAGTTGGCGGCGAAGGATGCGCTTTCGGCACCGGGATTCTCCAGGCAGATGCGCCGGCCCGTAACTACGTTTCAATGCCGCACTAGGGAATGATCTTGAAGCCCGCTTGCCGAGCACATCGCAAGCGAGCGACGTTACACAGAAGCCGCGGCAAGCGGCGATATCCTGGGAGAGAACACTATGTCAGTCGCAGCAGTCGTACAGAACACCGATGATCAGGAGCTGACAGACGGCTTCCATCTTATCATCGACGCGCTCAAGCTGAACGGCGTCAAAACCATTTATGGCGTGCCGGGCATTCCGGTGACGGATTTCGGCCGCATGGCGCAGGCCGAGGGCATCCGGGTCATTTCATTCCGCCACGAGCAGAACGCCGGCTACGCCGCGTCGATCGCTGGCTTTCTCACAAAACAGCCGGGCATCTGCCTCACGGTTTCTGCGCCGGGCTTCCTCAACGGCCTGACCGCGCTGGCTCACGCCACGACCAACTGTTTCCCGATGATCCTGATTTCCGGCTCGTCCGAGCGCGAGATCGTCGACCTTCAGCAGGGCGACTACGAGGAAATGGACCAGCTCGCCGTCGCCAAGACAATGTGCAAGGCGGCCTACCGCGTGCTGCACGCGCAGGACATCGGCATCGGCGTCGCCCGCGCGATCCGTGCCGCGGTTTCCGGCCGTCCCGGCGGTGTTTATCTCGATCTGCCCGCCAAGCTGTTCGGCCAGGTGATGGACGCCGCAGCCGGCGAGAAGTCGCTGGTCAAGGTCATCGACGCTGCTCCGGCGCAGATTCCGGCTCCGGAGTCGGTCAAGCGCGCGCTCGACGTGCTCAAGAGTGCGAAAAAGCCGCTCATCATTCTCGGCAAGGGCGCTGCCTACGCGCAGGCCGACGACGCGCTCAAGGCACTCATTGAAAAGAGCGGCATTCCATTCCTGCCGATGAGCATGGCGAAGGGCATTCTTCCCGACACCCATCCGCAGTGCGCGGGCGCTGCGCGCTCGACCGTTCTCAAGGATTCCGACGTCGTCATGGTGATCGGCGCGCGCCTGAACTGGCTGCTCAGTCACGGCAAGGGCAAGGCTTGGGGCGACGCTCCGAAGAAGTTCATCCAGATCGACATCGAGCCGAAGGAAATGGACTCGAACGTCGAGATCGTGGCGCCGGTTGTCGGCGACATCGGCTCCTGCGTGACCGCGCTTCTCAACGGCATGGGCGACAAGTGGACGCCCGCCGCGTCCGACTGGACTACCGCGGTGACGACGAAGAAGAACGACAACATCACCAAGATGGCGCCGAAGCTGCGCAACAACAACACGCCGATGGATTACTATGGCGCGCTGGGTGTGCTTCGCGATGTCATCAAGGAGCGCCCGGATGCGATCTTCGTGAACGAAGGCGCCAACACGCTCGATCTCGCGCGCGGCGTTGTCGATATGTACAAGCCTCGCAAGCGTCTCGACGTCGGCACCTGGGGCATCATGGGCATCGGCCAGGGCTATTCGATCGCGGCTGCGATCGAGACCGGCAAGCCGGTTCTGGCTCTGGAAGGCGACTCGGCCTTCGGTTTCTCGGGCATGGAAGTCGAAACCATCGCCCGCTACAACCTGCCGGTCTGTATCGTCATCTTCAACAATGACGGCATCTATCGCGGCACCGATGTCAATCCGACGGGTAGCGGCGATCCGGCACCGACCGTGTTCGTGAAGGGTGCCCGCTACGACAAGATGATGGAAGCTTTCGGTGGCATCGGAGCCAACGTGACCACCCCGGACGAACTTCGCCGGGCCGTGAACGAGGCGATGGATTCGGGCAAGCCGACTCTTATCAACGCTGTGATTGATCCGGGCGCAGGCAGCGAGAGCGGCCGCATCGGCAATCTCAATCCGCAAAGCGTCGTCAAGAAAAAGAAGTGATCGAACGGCGCGCCGCCCGCCTTCGCGGGCGGCGAAGCCAGAGCAAACGGGAAATACAAGAATCAATCGGAGGGAAGTTATGACCAAGGCGCTACAGGGTGTTCGAATCCTCGACTTCACGCATGTTCAATCCGGCCCAACCTGCACCCAGTTGCTGGCATGGTTCGGCGCCGACGTCATCAAGGTCGAGCGTCCGGGCGTGGGCGACATCACCCGCGGCCAGCTGCAGGACGTTCCGAACGCGGACAGCCTCTATTTCACGATGCTCAACCACAACAAGCGTTCGATCACGCTCGACACCAAGAACGCCAAGGGCAAGGAAGTTCTCACCGCGCTGATCAAGTCGTGCGACGTGCTGGTCGAGAATTTCGGCCCCGGCGTGCTCGACCGCATGGGCTTCCCCTGGGAGACCATCAACAAGATCAACCCGAAGCTGATCGTTGCCTCGATCAAGGGTTTCGGCCCCGGTCCCTACGAGGATTGCAAGGTTTACGAGAACGTCGCCCAGTGTACCGGTGGCGCAGCCTCCACCACGGGCTTCCGTGACGGCTTCCCGCTGGTCACCGGCGCGCAGATCGGCGATTCCGGTACCGGCCTTCACCTCGCGCTCGGCATTGTCACCGCACTCTATCAGCGCACCATGACCGGCAAGGGTCAGCGCGTCACCGCTGCGATGCAGGACGGCGTGCTCAATCTCTGCCGCGTCAAGCTGCGCGACCAGCAGCGCCTCGCGCACGGTCCGCTCAAGGAATACAGCCAGTTCGGTGAGGGCATTCCGTTCGGCGACGCCACCCCGCGCGCTGGCAACGATTCCGGCGGCGGCCAGCCGGGCCGTATCGTCAAGTGCAAGGGCTGGGAGCAGGATCCGAACGCGTATCTGTATTTCATCACCCAGGCTCCGGTCTGGGAGAAGATCTGCGACGTGATCGGCGAGCCGACCTGGAAGACCGATCCGAACTACGCCAAGCCGGCGGCCCGCCTGCCGCGCCTGAACGAGATTTTCGGGCGTATCGAACAGTGGACCATGACCAAGACCAAGTTCGAGGCGATGGACATTCTCAACAAGTTCGACATTCCGTGCGGCCCGATCCTGTCGATGAAGGAAATCGCCGAGGACCAGTCGCTGTACGCGACCGGCACGCTGGTCAAGGTCGATCATCCGGTGCGCGGCGAGTACATCTCGGTCGGCAACCCGATCAAGCTGTCGGACTCCCCGACAGTCGTGGAACGCTCGCCGCTGCTCGGCGAGCACACTGAAGAAATCCTGCGCGATGTGCTGAAGTTCTCCGATGCTCAGATCGGCGAAGTTCGCGCATCGGGTGCGATCGGCGACCAGCCTCTGGCCGCTGCTGAGTAACTTGTAAGTCTCCCCCGAGGATGACCTTGGCCGGGGCAGTAGCCCCGGCCTTTTTTTATTTGCGGGATTGCGTCATAGGTTGTCTGGCGGGCACAGGTCCGCGAGGAGCGGCCCGGCGCATGATCGATAATTTCCGCTGGTGGCAGAGCGGGGTGCTCTATCAGATTTACCCACGCTCGTTTCAGGACAGCGACGGCGACGGGGTCGGCGATCTGCGCGGCATCATCGCGCGCCTGCCGTACCTGCGCGAGCTCGGCGTCGATGCGCTCTGGCTGTCGCCGGTGTTTCCCTCGCCGATGGCGGATTTCGGCTACGACATTTCCGACTATACCGGCATCGATCCTCTGTTCGGCGCGATGGCGGACTTCGATGCGCTGGTCGCCGCGGCGCATGCGCAGGGCCTCAAGGTCATTCTCGATCTCGTTCCCAATCACACCTCCGACCGGCATCCGTGGTTCATCGAAAGCCGGAGCTCGAGGAATAACCCGAAGCGCGACTGGTACATCTGGCGCGATGGGCAGGGAAGCGGGCCGCCGAACAACTGGCTGTCCGAATTCGGCGGCAGCGCCTGGCAGTTCGATGAGGCGAGCGGTCAGTATTATTATCATGCCTTTCTGCGTTCGCAGCCGGATCTGAACTGGCGCAATCCCGACGTGCGCGAGGCGATGCATGAGGTGATGCGGTTCTGGCTGCGGCGCGGCGTCGACGGCTTCCGCGTCGATGTGATGTGGCACCTGATCAAGGACGCGCAGTTTCGCGACGATCCGCCCAATCCCGATTTTATGGCCGGCATGCCGCCCTATCAGGAGCTGTCGCATATCCATTCGACCGACCGGCCGGAGGTTCAAGACATCGTCGCCGGCCTGCGGCGCGTGATGGACGAATTCGAGGATCGCGTGCTGATTGGCGAGATTTATCTGCCGCCGGAAAAGCTCACGGCGTATTACGGAAAGAATCTCGACGGCGCGCAGCTGCCGTTCAACTTCTCGCTCATCGGCACGCCCTGGACCGCGCAGTCTGTCGGCGATCTGATCGACAGATATGAGAAAGTTCTGCCGCAGGGCGCATGGCCGAACTGGGTGCTCGGCAATCACGATCGCATGCGTCTGGCGAGCCGGATCGGTGAGGATCAGGCGCGCCTGGCCGCGATGCTGTTGCTGACCCTGCGCGGCACGCCGACGCTTTATTACGGCGACGAAATCGGCATGACGCAGGTGACGATCCCGCCGGATCGCGTGCGTGATCCGTGGGAGAAGAATCTGCCGGGGAGGGGCCTTGGCCGCGACGGCTGCCGCACGCCGATGCAATGGGATCAATCACGCCATGCCGGGTTTACAAATGGCGAACCCTGGCTGCCGCTGGGAGATGATTTCGCCCGGCGCAATGTCGCGGCGGAGACCGCTGACAAGACCTCGATGCTGAATCTGTATCGCGCGCTTCTTGACTTGCGCCGCAAGCGTCCCGAACTGGCGGTGGGAAGCTACAGGCGGATTTTGCAGGACGGCGATCTGCTCGTGTACCAGCGCGAACATCAGGGCCGCGGTCTCATCGTCGCGTTGAACTTCGGCAGCCACATCATTCCGTTGCCAAAGGATTTGAACGGGCAAATTCTGCTGTCCAACTTCATGGACAGGTTGAACTGCCCCGTCCCGATCGATTTCACTCTGCGTGGTGCCGAGGGCGTTGTGATCTTGCCGGATAGTCCGGGGTGATGGTGGAGGCTCGGCGCATCGCTATATCCGTGTTACATCTCGACGCGCGCCGCGTTTTGGATTGAGTCGAAGAGTGTCAGATAAGACGTTGAAAACGCTTGATTTAACAGATCAGGAGGGGCTTGGCCCGTCCTGGCGCTTCAGCGTGGCCCCGATGATGGACTGGACCGACCGTCATTGCCGCGTTTTCCATCGCCTGCTGAGCCGCCACGCAAGACTTTATACCGAGATGCTGACGACGGGTGCCGTGATCCATGGCGACCGCGCGCGGCTGCTCGGGTTTGATCCGAGCGAACATCCGGTGGCGTTGCAGCTCGGCGGCTCGAACCCGCAGGACCTCGCCGCAGCCGCGAAGATCGGCGAGGATTTCGGCTACGACGAAATCAATCTCAATGTCGGGTGTCCGTCGGACCGGGTGCAGGACGGCCGCTTCGGCGCGTGCCTGATGGCGGAGCCGCAGCTTGTCGCCGAATGCGTCGCGGCAATGAAGTGGGCCGTTAGCGTTCCGGTGACGGTCAAGTGCCGCATCGGCATCGACAATCAGGACCCGGAAGTCGCCCTCGACACATTGGCGCGCGGTGTTGTCGATGCGGGGGCAGACGGATTGATCGTGCATGCGCGCAAGGCGTGGCTGGAGGGCCTGTCGCCGAAACAGAACCGCGACATCCCGCCGCTCGACTACCAGCGCGTCTATCGTCTCAAGGCGGCGATGCCGCATGTGCCGATCGCCATCAATGGCGGCATCGGCAGCCTCGAGGAGGCGAGGGCGCATCTCGATCACGTCGATGGGGTGATGCTCGGCCGCGCCGCTTATCAGGAGCCGTGGCGGCTGATCAATGTCGACTCTCGGGTTTTCGGCGAACCAGCGCCTTTCGCCTCGATGCGCGCGGCGCTGGAGGCGCTGTTTCCTTATATCGAGGCGCAGCGTGAACAGGGCGTGCGGCTGCACGCTATCACGCGGCATCTGGTCGGCGCGTTTCATGGCGTGCCGGGTGCGCGTGCTTTCCGCCGGGCCCTGGCCGAAAATTGCACCGGCGCGGACGCGAGTCTCGAGGCCTTGCGCGATGCGATCGGGCGGATCGGCGACGCGGATATGGAATCCGAAGCCGCCTGAACGGTGTTACGGATAGCCGTGCAGCAATAATTTGTCGGGACGCACTTCCCAGCTTTCCAGCCGGTTGAGGAAGCTCATGCCGAGCAGATTGGTTTTCATCTGCCCGCGCGGCACCACCAGCGCCGGCACCGACAATTCCACCAGCTTGCCGACCGCGAGGCGGTCGAGCGTCAGCCGCGCCGCTTTCACGCGGCCGCCTGCGGTTTCAATCTCTGTGTCGAAATCCGCAAGCTCGATGGGCAGCCCCACGGCCTTTGCCGTCTCGTAGGTCAGCACCACCGATGTCGCGCCTGTGTCGATCACCATCGGCGTGCCGACGCCATTGACCTTGGCGTGCAGAATGAAATCGCCACTCGCGGCTCGGGCGACTTCGACAGCGCGGATATTGTTCCGGTTCAGATGCAGGCTGATCGTCTTGAGCATCGAGCGCGCCACGCCGTGGAAGACAGCCGGCTCCTGCACGGCGAAGATCGAGCCCGCGCTCGCCACCAGTATCGCCATCGCCATCAGCAAACGTGTCACGCCGCACCTGCCGCACTAACTATGCATTTCATCAGACTGCTCGTTCTTAAAGTCCGGTGCCGGCGCTCATGATCGGCCTGTGCCGGGGGCGGCTTTTCTCGCTGGTCAGGGGTTCAGGCTGAAGCGGGGGAGAATCGTCCGACATTGGCGCCAGCGCGCTCATCACCCGCTCCGGCGGGAATGTGATGATGACCTCGGTGCCGATCCGCAGCTTGGACTTTATGGTGAAAGTTCCGCCATGCATGTCCACGAGGTTTTTCGCGATCGGAAGGCCAAGCCCCGCGCCCTGTTCGGCGGACTTGATCGAGTTCGAGCCCTGGCCGAAGGAGGCGAGCACGATCGGGATTTCGTCTTCGGGAATGCCCGGACCGTTATCCTTGACGCTGAGATATTGTCCGCCGGACGCGGTCCAACCCACCTTGAGCCAGATTTCGCCGCCCTGCGGCGTGAACTTGATCGAATTGGACAACAGGTTGAGCACGATCTGGCGCACCGCACGCTCGTCGCCCCACAGCTTCGGCATGTCCTGCTCGAACATCTCATGGATGACGATGTTGCGGCTGGAGGCGCGCAGCTTGAGCAGATGATGGCAGTCCGCCACCACATGTGCGAGCGACACGGGCTCCTCGTTCAATTCATAACGTCCCGCCTCAATGCGCGACAGATCGAGAATCTCGTTGATGAGATTGAGCAGGTGAACGCCGGAATTATGAATGTCGGCGGAATATTCCTTGTAAACGGGCACCGCATGCGCGCCGAAGATTTCGCTCTTCATCACTTCGGAAAATCCGAGAATGGCGTTCAGCGGCGTGCGCAGTTCGTGGCTCATCTGCGCGAGGAAGCGCGATTTGGAGACGTTCGCCGCTTCGGCACGGTGGCGTGCCTCGTCGGAAATCGCCTTGGCCTGTTCAAGCTCGCCGATCAAGGCGTCCTTTTCGGCACGCGCTTGCAGCGTGGCGAGTGTGTTCGAGTGCAGCCTGTGGGCGAGCAGACCGAAGTAACACTCCGCGGTCACGGCCAGCGCCGCGAGAATATAATCGTCGAGCGTTCCGCGCATCACGAAATTGACGGCGACCGCGACTGTCACGGGTATCGTCGCTGCGAAGGCGGCGATGGGCAGGCTCGCCGCCAGCATGCTGGAAACCGCGACCACCAGCAGCATCACGAACAGCATCAGGGTGTTCGACACCGCATCGACGCCGGAGGGGTGAAGCAGGATCACGGTCCAGGCAAGACCGTAAAGCAGATCGAGCAGCACGAAGCGCAGCCGCCATTTGCGGGTGATGTCGGGCGCGGACGAGGGAATGCCCAGAAATTTATTGCAGTAGCGGATCACCAGCGCGTGAATGATAAGGATGCCGCAGGTCCAGATGCCGGCGTTGAGCGGCGAAATCCACAGGGAGGCGAGGATTCCCGTCGCGATCACCAGAAGCATCACGACGAGCGAAGCGGAGAGCCTCGTTTGCGCGTATTGGCGGAGCAATTCGTGGTCGAAAGCCGGACGTGTGCCGCTGGTCGATGTCAGCCGATCGCGGGCTTCGCGAACGCGCTGCGTGGCGGCCCGCCGATGACGAGCCGGCGCGCCGGCTGCAGTGTCCGAAGGCAGCGGTACGAGGTCACTCATGAACGAACGAAAATCCCAAACGCAACGCGAGGCCGATTTTCCGGCGCTCTATTTCTGGCGTGAAAACATTAAGAGGTGGCTTAAACCTCAAATTAATCAGGTTAACGAAGTGTAAATTTGCCGGCGGCGGCTCACATTAAGACTGGAGGTGTTGGCGGCACAAAACCGATGAATATCGGTTGTCAGGTGCCTCCTGCAGCACTGTCAGCGCTGCGCCTGAGGAGATCGACGGTCCGCACGGCCGTCAGATCGTTGAGTTTGCCTCTGAAACCCGCGATGTCCTGCGAGGACACCTTGGTCAGAAGCACAAGAATATCTTCGGTGCCGTCCTCGTTACGATTTTCGATCACAAATCTTTTGATCTGCGCGGGGCGCACCTCCAGTGTCTGCCGTATGTCATCGAGGGTGAGGCCGCCTTGCTCGGCGGTGATCCTGAACTGGCAGGTCTGGTTGCGCGCGCGGTACGCCTCCTCAAGCGGTTTGACGCCCGCCAGAATGATGAGGATGACGATGGTGGAGGCGATGCCTGCGAAATAGAGCCCGCCGCCGATGGCAAGTCCGATCGCGGCGACGGTCCAGATGCTTGCGGCGGTGGTCAGACCTTTGACAATTTCGCCGCGCGCCAGGATCGAACCCGCTCCGAGAAAGCCAATGCCGGACACGACCTGGGCGGCGACGCGTGAGGGGTCGAGGACCGTGTGCTCCTGACCAAGGACATCCGCAAAGCCGAAGGCGGACACGATCATGATCAGGCACGAGCCGACACACACCAGCATATGCGTGCGAATCCCCGCCGCCCAGAGCAGACGTTCGCGCTCAAATCCGACAAGGCTGCCGAGCGCGGCCGCCGACACCAGTCTGAGAAGGATTTCGGTGTGCGAAATCATGGCGGCTCCGTGTGCGTTCGGCTGAAACGCAGCATTAAAGCGGGCTTAGACTCCCTCGACAACAATAGATTGGCAAAGGCAAAGGTGACTCACATATAGGGAGAGTGATAAATTCCATGAAACCCCCTTGGTGCGGTGCAAGTGGCCTTCGGCCCTCTCCATCGTTTGATGTCCGCAAGGAGACAGCAGGTTGAGCGTAACGAAACAGCAGGTCCTCGACAGCCTCGGCAAGATCCCAACCCCGCGCGGTGTGCCGCTCAGCGTCGCCAAGGTGCTCTCCGAGATCACGGCCAGTGACGGCAAGGTGTTCTTCTCGATCAACGTCGATGCAGCCGAGGCCCGTGTGTGGGAAGATGTCAGAACGCGAGCCGAGGAGGCGGTGCGCGGCATTCCCGGCGTGACCACGGTGATGGTGGCGCTGACAGCCGAACGCAAGCCCGGCGCAACGCCTGCGCCGCATCAGGGTCATACGCATCATGCACCCGGATCGGGCGTGAAGCCGGTGGCGTCGCACCAGCCACAGGCCGTTCCAGGCGATTCCCCGATGGGCAAACAGATGGCGATTCCCGGCATCGGCGCCATCATCGCGGTTGCTTCCGGCAAGGGCGGGGTCGGCAAATCCACCACCGCACTCAACATCGCACTTGGGCTGCGCGATCTCGGCTTACGTGTGGGGTTGCTCGATGCCGATATTTACGGGCCGTCGGTTCCGCGTCTCACCGGCATCAACGAGAAGCCGACGGTCGATGACGACAAGAAGATGATTCCGATCCGACGATTCGGCATGCCGCTGATGTCGATCGGCTTTCTGGTCGGCGAGGAGACGCCGATGGTCTGGCGCGGCCCGATGGTAATGTCGGCGGTTCGCCAGATGTTGTGGGACGTGGCATGGGGCACGCTCGACGTTCTGATCGTGGACATGCCGCCCGGCACTGGCGACGCCCAGCTTACGCTCGCCCAGCAGGTGCCGCTGAAAGGCGCGATCATTGTCTCCACGCCGCAGGACCTTGCGTTGATCGATGCGCGACGCGGCATTGCGATGTTCGCCAAGGTCGGCGTCCCCACCCTCGGCATTGTCGAGAACATGAGCTATTTCCAGTGTCCCGAATGCGGCACCCGGTCGGACATTTTCGGCCATGGCGGCGCGCGCCATGAAGCGGAGCGGCTGAAGGTGCCGTTCCTCGGCGAAGTTCCGCTGCATATGGCGATTCGGGAAACCTCCGATGCCGGCACGCCGGTCGTGGAAAGCGATCCGGATGGCCCGCACGCCGCGATCTATCGGGCGATCTGTGAGCGCATCAAGGAGCGTCTCGCGCTCCAGCCATCCGCAGCATAAAACCACGCCCGGTTAAAGCTGCGCCGCCGATTTTCTTTATGCGACTATGGTTTAGCCCGTTTGCCTGCGTTTTGGCTTGGAAAGTTCCAAGTTACGACGCACTCTCCGGCCCATAAAAAAATCCCAACGTGAGGAGATGTCTTTCATGAAACGTCGTGACTTTCTCAAAGTATCTGCAGCTGGTGCTGCGGCCGCCACTGCCGTGGCTTCCCCGGCGATCGCCCAGTCGATGCCGGAGGTCAAATGGCGGCTGACCTCGAGCTTCCCGAAGTCGCTCGACACCATCTACGGCGCGGCCGAATTCATGGCCAAGCAGGTCGCAGAGATGACCGACAACAAATTCCAGATTCAGGTGTTCGCGGCGGGCGAAGTCGTTCCCGGCCTGCAGGCACTGGATGCGACATCGAATGGCACCGTCGAGATGTGCCACACCGCGACTTATTATTATGTCGGCAAGGACCCGACCTTCGCGATCTATGCGACTGTTCCGTTCGGCCTTAACGCACGCATGCAGAACGCGTGGTGGTATCAGGGCGGCGGCGAGCAGCTCGGCAACGAGTTCTTCAAGAAGTACGGCGTGATCGGTCATCCCTGCGGCAACACCGGCACGCAGATGGGCGGCTGGTTCCGCAAGGAGATCAAGACGGTCGCCGATCTGAACGGCATCAAGATGCGGATCGGCGGCATTGCCGGTCAGGTGCTGGCCAAGCTCGGCGTCGTGCCGCAGCAGCTCGCCGGCGGCGACATCTATCCGGCGCTTGAAAAAGGCACCATCGACGCGGCCGAGTGGATCGGCCCGTACGACGACGAGAAGCTCGGATTCAACAAGGTCGCGCCGTATTACTACTATCCCGGCTTCTGGGAAGGCGGCCTGATGGTCCACTCCCTGACCAATCTCGAGAAGTGGAATTCGCTGCCGAAGGCCTATCAGGCGGCGCTGGTGAATGCTAACGCCAACGCCAACAGCTACATGCAGGCACGCTACGACCTGCAGAATCCGGGCGCGCTCAAGCGCCTCGTCGCCGGCGGCACGCAGCTGCGGCCGTTCAGCAACGAGGTCCTCGATGCCAGCCTGAAGGCCACCAACGAGTTGTGGGCTGAAATCTCGGCGAAGAACCCGGACTTCAAGAAGGGCATCGAAGCGATGCAATCGTTCCGCGGCGACGCATATCTGTGGTGGCAGGTCGCCGAATACACCTTCGACAGCTTCCAGATTCGTTCGCGCACCCGCGGCTGATCCAAACTTCGTCGGAATGTCTAGATGGGACCCGGCTCTCGCAAGAGGGCCGGGTCTCTTGCTATTTCGAGGGCCTGCGGCATGCTGCGCCTTACGCCGGACCTTCAAAAAAAGCCGGCATGAGGAGATGCCCTTATGAAACGTCGTGATTTTTTGAAAGTGTCGGCAGCCGGCGCAGCGGCGGCCACCGCCGTGGCGTCGCCGGCGATCGCCCAGTCCGCGCCCGAGATCAAGTGGCGGCTGACGTCCAGCTTCCCCAAATCGCTCGATACCATCTACGGCGCGGCCGAATACATGGCCAAGCAGGTTGCCGAGATGACCGACAACAAATTTCAGATTCAGGTTTTTGCGGCGGGTGAAATCGTGCCTGGGCTTCAGGCGTTCGACGCTGTGTCCAATGACACGGTCGAGATGTGCCACACGGTTGCCTATTATTATGTCGGCAAGGACCCGACCTTCGCGATCTACGGCTCGGTGCCGTTCGGCCTCAATGCGCGGATGCAGAATGCGTGGTGGCTTCAGGGCGGCGGCGAGCAGCTCGGCAACGCGTTTTTCAAGAAATACGGTGTGATCGGGCACGCGTGCGGCAATACCAATACCCAGATGGGCGGCTGGTTTCGCAAGGAAATCAGGACCGTGGCCGATCTTTCGGGATTGAAAATGCGGATCGGCGGCATTGCAGGGCAGGTGCTGGCGAAACTCGGCGTCGTGCCGCAGCAGCTGGCGGGAGGCGATATCTATCCGGCGCTGGAGAAGGGCACGATCGACGCCGCCGAATGGGTCGGTCCCTATGACGACGAGAAGCTCGGCTTCAACAAGGTCGCGCCGTTTTATTATTACCCCGGTTTCTGGGAAGGCGGTCCGATGATCCATGCCTTCACCAATCTGAAGAAATGGAACTCGCTGCCGAAGAATTATCAGGCGATCCTCGCCAATGCGATGGCGAACGCCAATACCTATATGGCGGCGCGTTATGACGTGCAAAATCCGGCGGCGCTCAAGCGCCTTGTCGCCGGCGGCGTGCAGCTGCGGCCCTTCAGCAACGAAATTCTGGAAGCAAGCCTGAAGGCCACAAACGAATTGTGGACGGAAATTTCGGCGAAGAATCCGGACTTCAAGACATCGATCGAGGCGATGCAAGCATTTCGCGGTGACGGTTATCTGTGGTGGCAGGTCGCCGAATACACTTTCGACAGTTTTCAGATCCGCTCGCGTACCCGCACCTGATCGAGAACAGACAAATGAAAAATCCGGCCTTCGTCAGAAGGCCGGTTTTTTTTGCTTACTTGATCTGGACCGGACCGAGATCGAGTGGCGGCGGCATGTCGGGCGTCTGGATCTGGAAGTCCACCTTGTTGGGATCGACGGTGGAAAGCGTTCCCTTGTAGTGCATCACCATGGAGGGGAAGGCGATCACGAGGCCGACCATGATGACCTGGATGATGACGAAAGGCACCGAGCCCCAGTAGATCTGACCTGTGGTGACCGGCTCCATCCGCTTGCCGCTGACGCGGTCGGTATAGGGCTCCTTGGGCGCGACTGAGCGCAGATAGAACAGCGCAAATCCGAATGGCGGGTGCATGAACGAGGTCTGCATATTGACGCCGAGTATGACGCCGAACCAGATCAGGTCGATACCGAGTTTTTCCGCTGCGGGGCCGAGCAGCGGAATGACGATGAAGGCGAGCTCGAAGAAATCGAGGAAGAACGCCAGAATGAACACGAAGAGATTGACGAAGATCAGGAACCCGGTCTGTCCGCCGGGCAGCGAAACCAGCAGTTCCTCGACCCAGCGGTGGCCGTCCACGCCGTAGAATGTCAGCGAGAAAACGCGCGCGCCGATCAGGATGAAGATGACGAAGGCGGAAAGTTTGGCCGTGGATTCGGCGGCCTGTCGCGTGAGATCCCACGACAGGCGCCGTTTCATGACCGCCAGGATCATGGCGCCGGCCGCGCCCATGGCGCCGCCTTCGGTCGGCGTGGCGACGCCAATGAAAATGGTTCCGAGCACGAGGAAGATCAGGCCCAGCGGCGGCACCATGACAAAGACGACCTGCTCGGCAAGCTTGGACAGCAAACTGAGGCCAAGCAGTTTGTTGATGACGGCCAGGACGAAAGAGATGGCCACCACGATCGACATCGTCAGCACGACATAATCCGCGCCGGCCTTGACGCTGGTGAAGCTCATCGCGACCAGTGCGATCGCGGTTGCGCCCACAAGCGTGAGATACAGCGAGATGGTCATCGTGCGGATGATGCCGATGAATGGCTTGGCAAACAGAACGAACAGGATCAGGAACCAGAATCCGTGAAGAACCTGCGGATTGGCCGAGATCTTGTTGAAGACGGGCGAGGTCCAGTCGAAAAGCCCCAGCTTAACCACGAAGAAATAGGCCGTTGCCGCTGATGAAAGCGCGGCAAGGGGCAGGATCGCCTTGTGTTCGGCGGTTTCCGGTTCGCGCAGCGTTTGCGCTTCCAGCGGCAGCCCCGGAACGGCGGCGGGCTTGATGAGCGTGACCAGAAAAATATAGGTCGCGTAAAGAATCGACAGCACGATGCCGGGAATGAACGCGCCTTCATACATGTCGCCGACGGAGCGGCCGAGCTGGTCCGCCATGACGATCAGCACAAGCGATGGCGGGATAATTTGCGCCAGCGTGCCGGAGGCGGCGATCACGCCGGTGGCGACCCGGCGGTCATAGCCGTAGCGCAACATGATCGGCAAGGAGATCAGGCCCATGGAAATCACCGACGCCGCCACAACGCCGGTGGTCGCAGCCAGCAATGCGCCGACGAACACCACGGCATAGGCGATGCCGCCCCGGATGCTGCCGAATAATTGTCCGATCGTTTCCAGCAGGTCTTCAGCCATGCCGGATCGTTCGAGCACCAGCCCCATGAACGTGAAGAACGGAATCGCGAGCAGCGTTTCGTTGTTCATCACGCCATAGACGCGCTCGGGCAGGGCCTGCAGAAAATCGGGCCTGAACAGTCCCAGTTCGATGCCGATAAAGGCGAACAGCAAGCCGTTGGCCGCGAGCGAGAACGCGACCGGATAGCCGAGCAAAAGGAAAAGCACCAATGAGACGAACATGATCGGCGCCATGTAGTGAATGAACATAGCGATCATGCTTGCGGTGTCCCCGGTTTGAAAATTTTGCGGATGGCGATCACGGTTTTTCGGACGAAATGGCTTCGGCGAGTCGTTCCGCTTCGAGCGCGGCAAGCTCGTGCGTGCTGAGTGCCAGCTTGTTGGGATCGGGCAGAATTCCGCGCATCACCGCCGCGCGCTTGATGATTTCCGAAACGGCCTGCACCAGGAGCAGTGCCATGCCGATCATGATTAACGACTTGGCCGGCCATTGCGGCAGGCCGCCGGCGCTGAAGGACTGCTCATTCTGATGAAACGACGTCAGGAAAAAGGGAATGGAGGTCCAGATCAGCACCACGCAGAACGGCACCAGAAACAGAATATGGCCAAGCATATCGATCCAGCTGCGAACCCGCAGCGGAAGCGTATGATTGATGATGTCGATCTTGATGTGCTCGTTGCTGAGCAGGGTCCACGGCGAGCAGAGCAGGAAGACGATGGCGAACAGCACCCATTGCAGTTCGAGATAGGCGTTGGAGGAGGCGTCGAAAACCTTGCGGATGATCGCATTGCCCGCCGAGATGATCACGGCGAGCACGATCAGCCACGATACCCATCGTCCCACAAACGTCGTGAACGCGTCGATTTTGCCGCTAAGCTTTAAAAGAGCCTGCAAGACCCGCTTCCCCCTCGATTGTGTCGGACTTTATTATCACGCCTGCCGCGTGTCGGTTTTTCAGTCATCGCCCGGATTCGGCAAGACAAAACCAGCGCGCAAAGCTGGCGTCAATCGGAGAGTTTTTGACTTTGGTCGAAGCCGCCAACTGTGGCGAAAACCCCGCTTTTGGCCTAGCCGCCTGTCACGCTCATATGGCGGCTGACGCTCGGCCGGTTGTGGCGGCGGTCGATGATGAAGTCATGGCCCTTGGGCTTGAGGGCGATGGCGCGGTCGATCGCGGCGGCGAGAAATTCATTGTCGGAAGAGGCGCGCAACGGCTTGCGCAGGTCGGCGGCATCCTCGTGGCCGAGGCAGGTATGCAGCGTGCCGGTGCAGGTGATGCGGACGCGGTTGCACGATTCGCAGAAATTGTGGGTCATCGGCGTGATGAAGCCGAGCTTGCCGCCGGTCTCACTGACGCTGACATAGCGGGCAGGGCCGCCTGTGGTTTCACTGAGGTCGGTGAGAGTGTATTTCGCGGCAAGACGCGAGCGCAGCATCGACAGCGGCACGTATTGATCAATGCGCCCGCCGGCAATATCGCCCATGGGCATGACCTCGATCAGGGTAAGGTCCATATCCTTGCCGTGCGCCCATTCCATCAGCGAGGGAATTTCGTCCTCGTTGATGTTCTTCAGCGCCACCGCGTTGATCTTCACCTTCATGCCCGCTTCACGCGCGGCCTCGATGCCGGCAAGCACCTTCGGCAGATCGCCCCAGCGGGTGATGCTGCGAAACTTGTCCGGATCGAGCGTGTCGAGCGACACGTTGATGCGCTTCACGCCGCACTCGGCAAGCTGTCCCGCGAAATTCGCAAGCTGCGAGCCGTTCGTGGTCAGCGTGAGTTCGCTCAGGGCACCGGATTCGAGGTGGCGCGAGAGCGAACGGAACAGCGAAATGACGTTGCGCCGCACAAGGGGCTCGCCGCCGGTCAGGCGCAACTTGCGCACGCCCTTGGCGATGAAGGCCGAGCACAGCCGGTCAAGTTCTTCCAGCGTCAGCAGATCGGCCTTGGGCAGGAACGTCATGTCTTCGGACATGCAATAGAAACAGCGCAGATCGCAGCGATCGGTCACCGACACCCGCAAATACGAGATGTTCCGGCCGAAGGGGTCGGTCATCACCGTATTCCCGGTCATCGGTGAAGTCGGATGGGCGTTCATGCACAAAACCCGAAGCGTGGCCCCACGTCCGGGTGCCACTTTTGCTTTATGTAAGCATTCGCAAGGGCCTGCACAACGTAATTATGACAACGCCTGTTATTGCGCCGGGGGCGGCGGCGGGAAGGGCGAGGAATCATCGCTGTCAGGCGCGGCAGCTTTCGGTTTTGCAGCGCGCTTCTTCGAGGCTGTTTTCCTCGTCGGAGTCAGCGGCTGGAGTTCGGCGACCGCGGGGTTGGGGTCGAGGACCGGAGGCGAGCCCATCTGGGTTGTCACCGTTACGGGCACGGTCGCGGTCTGATATTTGGCGAGACCGTAGGTCACCGAGAAGTTCTCGGACGCCGCGACTGAAACCGAGCACGGTGTCTTGCAGCTTGGGCCTAGCGAGGTTGTCGCGGTGGCGCCCGGTGGGGTGGATTCAAGCTGGAGGGCGACCTCAACAGGCTTGGACTTGAAGAAATCCATGGAGGGCATGGATGTTGAGGAGCACCCGGCAAGCAGCACGCTCGCCGTAACAAGCAAGAAGACACGCATGATAAACCTGTCGTTTCGATGCGGATAAATCCGCATTCGTCCCCTTTAGCCCCCGCGGCGGACCATACGGGCCGCGCCAAACCGACGCAACCACGGGTGGGCCTTTCTTAACAAAGGGTTAACGCCGCTGCGGAAAGCGGCCTGTAATTTTATTGTGCAAAATCAGTGGTTTAGGCGATTGGCCGTGACGCCAGAACGCGGTCCACCGCGTGCGGCAGGTCTCGCATATGTGAAATCATTGCATCCGGCTCAAGCTCGGCGATCGAGACGGGCGTGTAGCCAAAATCGACCCCAATCACCGGCACGCCCGCCCGCCGGGCCACGCCGACATCGGGGCCGGAATCGCCGATCATGATGGAGGCGGATACTGTGCCGCCGGCTTGGGCGATCGTCTGTTTGAGGATGATCGGATCCGGCTTCTGGACGCCGAAAGTATCGGCGCCGCAAATCGCTTCAAACCGCGAAGCCAGGCTGAGCCGGTCGAGCAGGCGTTTCGACAGCCATTCGAGCTTGTTGGTGCAGACCGCGAATTTGAAGCCACGCGCCGACAATTCGTCGAGCGTCGCTTCAACGCCATCGAAAGGCCGGGTCTCGTCCGCGATATGGTCGGCGTAATAGGAAATGAAATCTCCGGTGAGCTGCGAAATCCGGTCCGGCGACATCGTGCGTCCCTCGAGTTCGAGACCTCGCTCGATCAGGGCGCGGGCGCCTGCGCCGACCAGCTTGCGCGCGGATTTGACCGGTACCGGGGCGAGACCTTCGCGGCCGAGGACAAAATTCAGTGCTCCGATCAGGTCGGGCGCGCTGTCCACCAGCGTGCCGTCGAGATCGAACACAATAAGAGGGGGGGCTGTCATGTCCGTTCGCTATCGTGCTCCGGATGGCGATGCAAGCAGGACCTGTCAAAACACGAAAAACCTCGTTTTACGGCCTGTTCCTTGGCGGCGAACAACGCTAGATATGCCCCGCCGCAAGGACCTCGCGGCGGATCGAAAGTCCCTTAATGTCGATGGACCAGTTGAAACGACAGGCGGCCGCCCGCGCGGTTGAATATGTCGCGGATGGCATGAGGCTCGGGCTCGGGACCGGCTCGACCGCGAAGCATTTTGTCGAATTGCTGGGCGAGCGCGTGCGCGGCGGCTTGAAAGTCATCGGCGTACCGACGTCCGAAGCCACCCGGGCTGATGCGGAGCGCTGCGGTGTACCGCTGACAACGCTTGAGAAGATCGACCATCTCGATCTGACCGTGGATGGCGCCGACGAAATCGACGTACGGCTGAATGTCATCAAAGGGGGCGGAGGCGCGCTTTTGCGCGAGAAGATCGTCGCCACGGCGTCATCGCGCATGGTGGTGATCGCCGACGACAGTAAATGGGTCGAGACACTGGGTCGCTTTCCCTTGCCGATCGAGGTGGTCCCGTTCGGTCTCGCCGCGACGCGCAGCGCCATCGAGGGTTGTTTCAAACAGGCCGGGGTTGCCGGTGAAATAACCATCCGCAAGGGCGTCGACGGCCATGCTTTTGTCACCGATGGCGGCCACTGGATCGTGGATGCCCATTTGGGACGCATCCCCGATGCGCCCCGTCTGGCGGCGTTGCTTAACGGGGTGCCTGGGGTCATGGAGCACGGGCTTTTCATCGGACTCGCGGCAACGGCGATTCTCGCCGGATCCCAAGGAATTCGTGTCGTTGATCGGTCCTGAGGGCCGGATTTGAGGAGAAAGAAATGAAGCGACTAGTTCATTCGATGTTGATCGCCGGCTTCGCCGCGCTGGTGATTGCGAGCGCCCCGGCCCAGGCGCAAAACGCCCCGACGCCTGCCGGCATCGGCTATGCCAAGGAAATTCTTGCTCTCAAGCACGTCGATATTCTTTACAAGGACGCCGTTCCCAATCTGGTCGAGCGGGTCAAGCTTGTTCTCACCCAGAACAACCTGAACTATCAGAAGGACCTGAACGACGTCTCGCTCAAGGTCGCCACGGACCTTGCCGGACGCGAACGTGAGATCGGCGAACAGCTTGCGAAGATCTATGCCACCCAGTTCACCGAACAGGAGCTGAAGGATCTGCTGGCGTTCTACAAGTCGCCGCTCGGCACGAAGTCGCTCCAGCAGGAGCCGCAGGTTTTTGAGGTGGCTCGTCAGTTCATGGATGAATGGGCGGCCAAGATGTCGGGCGAAATCAACACCAAGTTCCGTCTCGAAATGAAGGCCCGCGGCAAGGACATCTGATCGCGGCGATTGCCGGACGCGGCTAGGCCGCGTCCGAGGACAACCAGATGGCTGATACGGACGTCGATCTTTTCGTGATTGGTGGCGGCTCGGGCGGTGTTCGCGCCGCGCGGATCGCCGCCGGTTACGGCGCCCGTGTCATGATCGCCGAAGAATACCGCATGGGAGGGACATGCGTCATTCGCGGCTGCGTGCCGAAAAAACTGATGGTCTATGCCTCGCACGTTCACGAGGAAATCGCGGACGCCGCCGGCTTTGGCTGGACAATCCCCGAGGCGAAGTTCGACTGGACGACCTTTATCGCCAACAAGGACAAGGAAATCGCCCGGCTCGAGTCGATCTACACCGCCAATGTCGAGAAATCGGGAGCCGAAATCGTCAAGGCGCGCGCTGTTTTCGAAGATCCGCATACGCTGCGTTTATCCACCGGCCGGACAGTCCGGGCAAAATACATTTTGATCGCTACCGGCTCGACGCCCAACCACGGCGCGGCGATTCCCGGTATCGAACATGTCATCTCGTCCAACGAGATTTTCCATTTGAAAGAACAGCCGCGCCGCATCGTCATCCAGGGCGGCGGCTATATCGCGCTGGAGTTCGCCTCGATCTTCGCCGGACTGGGCTCGGACGTCACCGTGATCTATCGCGGCGACAACATCCTGCGCGGATTTGACGAGGATGTACGCGCCCATGTCCGCAGTGAAATGGAGAAGGCCGGTATCACCATCATCACCGGCTGCACCATCAACAGGGTCGAGCGCCATGGCGATGTTTTCACGACGCATCTGACGAGCGGGGCAAGCATCGCTTCCGATCAGGTGATATTCGCAATCGGCCGCCATCCCAATGTCGCGGGGATCGGGCTGGAGAAGGCCGGTGTCGCGCTCAACCCCATGAATGGCGGCATCGCGGTCAATGATCGTTCGCAGACCAGCGTCCCGCATATCTATGCCGTGGGCGACGTGACTCACCGGATCAACCTGACGCCGGTTGCGATCCGCGAAGGCCACGCCTTTGCCGACACTGTGTTCGGTAACCGGCCGACCAAGGTGGATCACAGCAACATCCCCACGGCGGTGTTCTCGCAGCCCCAGGTGGCCACGGTGGGACTGACTGAAGCCGAAGCGATGGCGCAGTTCACCCATGTCGATATCTACAAGACCGATTTCCGCACGCTTAAATCGACCGTCTCGGGCAACACGAGCCGCCTGCTGATGAAACTTGTGGTCGATGGTGAGACCGATCGCGTTCTCGGCTGCCACATCATCGGTCCCGATGCCGCCGAACTCATTCAGATCGTCGCCATTGCGGTGAAGATGAAGGCCACCAAAGCCGATTTCGATGCAACCATGGCGCTGCATCCAACCTCTGCGGAAGAACTCGTGACAATGCGAGCGCCGACCTCGCGACATGTGCGTCAGGCGGCGGAATAGACGATCGCCGGCGATTTTGCTGCGCCGCGTTCAGACAAATCCATTGGACTAATCCCGGATCGCCGGTGTTAATTCGTGCGCATGGACGCGCCGTTGCCCGGCTGCGCGCCCGGTCAACAAATTCAAAAAATCGGGTGGGAGAACGTCCAATGCTTGTCAATGCCCCGCGCGTTTGCGCGCTGATGCTTGCTGTCTCGCTGGCATCGCTGTTTCCAGGTTTCGCCAGAGCCCAGATCGCTGTCTCCGCCAACGACGGAAAATCGTCCTTGAACGACGGAAAGCCTGAAGTGCCGGCGACGGTCGCGCCCGACAACGTGTTCGTGATCGACCTCAATCAGACCCCGCCCAAGGTCATCGGCGAGGTGCAGGTCCCGACCAGCGCGGTCGGCCCGCCGATGAGTGTCGCGGTTTCGAGGGACGAATCTTTCGCGCTTGTGACCGGCGCAATGAAGATCGATCCCGCCGATCCCAAGAAGGCCGTGCCCGACAACAAGCTGTCCGTCATCGACATCAAGGCCAAACCGCCTGCCGTCGTGGCCACGCATGAAGCTGGAGCGGGAGCTTCGGGCGTTGCGATCAGCCCTGCCGGAAATCTGGTTCTGGTCGCCAACCGGGCCGAAGGCACGGTTTCTGTTTTCAAGGCCGAGGGCAAAACGCTCACCCCCGCCGGCAAGATCGATTTCGGCGCACCGGCTTCCGGACCGAGCGCCGTTGCTTTCACGCCCGATGGAAAAATGGCTCTGGTCACCCGCGACGGCGATCACAAGGTGTCGGTGTTGTCGGTTGACGGGGACAAGGTCGAATACACCAAGCGCGATGTCGGCGCCGGTCTGCGGCCCTATGGCCTGAGCATGTCGCCGAAGGGCGATGTTGCGATCGTGGCCGATCTCGGCCTCAACAACGGCAATGGCGATACCGATACGGTCAGCGTTATCGACGTCAAGGCCAAGCCGCCGCGCACGATCGATACAGTCTCGGTGGGCCCGACACCGGAAGGCATGAAGCTGTCGCCGGACGGCCAGTATCTCGCTCTGGCTGTGATGAACGGTTCGAACAAGGCCAAGGCTTCGCCGATCTACAATGATGGCGGCATCCTGAAAGTGTTCAGCCTCAAGGACAAAAAACTGACCCCGGTGGCCGAAGCGGGTGTCGGCCACTGGTGCCAGGGCGTGGCATTCAGCAAGGACAACAAGAAAATCCTGGTCCAGTGCATGGTCGAGAACGAAATCCAGGTGTTCGATTTCGACGGCAAGGCTCTGAAGCGCTCGGGCGCGATCAAGGCGACGGGGCCGGCGGGCATCGGCGTCGCCGAACGCTGAGACGCGAGAGCCAGTTGCAGATGACGAGCCGCCGGCCCATTTAAGGAGCCGGCGGTTTTTTTCGCGCCCGCGTCGCGTGCCTGATTAAGCTATTGGCAAAAAAGGCCGAATTGGCAGCTTTCAGGACCGGGGCAGGGTGTGTATAACCCGCGCTTCCTTATTCGTTTCAGGAGTTTCAGGTCATGTCCGAGCGGTGGACACCCGAGAGTTGGCGCTCAAAGCCGGTGCTTCAGGTGCCGGATTATCCCGACGCGAAGGCGCTCGCGGATGTCGAGGCGCAGCTTGCGACGTTTCCGCCGCTGGTTTTTGCAGGCGAGGCGCGCAACCTGAAAAAGTCGCTGGCGCGTGTCGCCGCCGGCGAGGCCTTCCTGTTGCAGGGCGGCGATTGCGCCGAGAGCTTCGCCGAGCATGGCGCCAACAACATCCGCGATTTCTTCCGCGTGCTGCTGCAGATGGCGGTGGTGCTGACCTATGCCGGCGCGCTGCCGGTGGTGAAGGTCGGCCGTGTCGCGGGGCAGTTCGCCAAACCGCGTTCCTCGCCGACCGAGAAAAAGGACGGCATCGAACTGCCGAGCTATCGCGGCGATATCGTCAATGACGCCGCCTTCACGGCGGAAGCGCGTGTTCCCGATCCGCGTCGCCAGCTGATGGCCTACCGGCAGTCGGCGGCGACGCTCAACCTGCTCCGCGCATTCGCGACGGGCGGCTTCGCCAATCTCGGGAGCGTGCATCAGTGGATGCTCGGTTTCCTGAAGGATTCGCAGCAGTCGCGCCGTTACAAGGAACTGGCCGACCGCATCTCCGACGCGCTGAATTTCATGCGCGCTTGCGGCCTCGATCTCGAAAGCCACCCCGAACTGCGCGCGACCGATTTCTACACCAGTCATGAGGCGCTGCTGCTCGGTTACGAGCAGGCCTTCACGCGCGTCGATTCGACGACCGGCGACTGGTACGCGACCTCGGGCCACATGCTCTGGATCGGCGATCGCACCCGCCAGCTTGATCATGGCCACGTGGAATATTTCCGCGGCATCAGGAATCCGATCGGGCTGAAATGCGGTCCCTCGCTCAAGCCGGACGAGTTGCTCAAGCTGATCGACATCCTTAACCCGGAAAACGAGCCGGGACGTCTGACGCTCATCAATCGTTTCGGTGCGGACAAGGTGGCCGAGCATCTGCCGCATCTGATCCGGGCGGTGAAGCGCGAGGGCAAGGTCGTGGTGTGGTCGTGCGATCCGATGCATGGCAACACCATCACGTCGACCACCGGCTACAAGACGCGGCCGTTCGATCGCATCCTGTCGGAGGTGAAGACCTTCTTCGCGGTTCATGCGGCGGAAGGCACCCATCCGGGTGGCGTGCATCTGGAAATGACCGGCCAGAACGTGACCGAGTGCATCGGCGGCGCGCGTGCGATCACCGACGAGGACCTCAACGACCGTTATCACACGGCCTGCGATCCGCGTCTGAACGCCGAGCAGTCGATCGACATGGCTTTCCTGATCGCCGAACTCCTCAAGAACGAGCGTGACGGCAAGGTGAAACCGATACCGGCGGTCGCGGGATTTTAAATCCCGCGCCGTTGCGCGCGATATTGCGAAGAACTCGCGAAGCGGACTAAAACCTTCGCATGGCCGATCCTGCAAATTTCACGATCACGCTGGCGCAGCTTAATCCGATTGTCGGGGACATTTCCGGCAATGCGCAGAAGGCGCGCGATGCCCGGGCGCGCGCGGCGAAGGACAAGGCCGATCTTCTGGTTCTGTCCGAACTGTTCATCGCCGGCTACCCGCCAGAAGATCTCGTCCTGAAACCGGCTTTTCAGGCCGCCTGCCGCGCGGCTATCGAGGATCTCGCGCGCGAGACCGCCGATGGCGGGCCTGCGGTCCTGATCGGCACCCCCTGGGTCGATGACGGCAAACTCTACAACGCCTGCGCGCTGCTCGATGGCGGGCGGATCGCGGCGCTGCGCTTCAAGGCCAATCTTCCCAATTACGGCGTGTTCGACGAAAAGCGCGTGTTCGCGCGAGGCCCCGCTGCCGGGCCGGTGACGGTGCGCGGCGTGCGCGTCGGCGTGCCGATCTGTGAAGACACCTGGATGGAGGAATCCGACGAGTACGAGAACGTCGTCGAATGTCTTCTGGAGACCGGCGCTGAAATCCTGATCGTGCCGAACGGCTCGCCCTATACGCGCGAAAAGAACGACATGCGGATGGCGGTGTCCGTCGCCCGGGTGACGGAAAGCGGGTTGCCGCTGGTCTATCTCAATCAGGTCGGCGGACAGGATGAACTCGTGTTCGACGGCTCTTCGTTCGGTCTGAACGGCGACCGGTCGCTGGCGTTTCAGTTGCCGGGTTTCGTCGAAAACATCACCACCTTGCGCTGGACCAAAAGCGAGGGGGGCTGGGTCTGCAAGGGCCCGGTTTCGCCGGTGCTCGACGGCGACCGGGGCGATTACGCCGCCTGCGTGCTGGGCTTGCGCGACTACGTCACCAAGAATGCGTTTCCGGGCGTGCTGCTCGGCATTTCCGGCGGTATCGACTCGGCCTTGTGCCTTGCGATCGCGGTCGATGCCATCGGCTCCGAGCGCGTGCGCGGGGTGATGCTGCCGTTCAAGTTCACCGCGAAGGAATCGATCAATGACGCAGCGCGGATCGCGCGCAATTTCTGTATCCAGTACGACGTGCTGCCGATTGCCGCCGCGATCAGCGGTTTCGAGACGATCCTCAAGGACACCTTCGCGGGCCGTAACCGCGACGTCACCGAGGAAAATCTGCAGGCGCGCACGCGCGGCGTGCTGCTGATGGCGATGTCCAACAAGTTCGGCAACATGCTGGTGACAACCGGCAACAAGTCGGAAATGTCGGTCGGCTACGCGACGCTCTACGGCGACATGAACGGTGGATTCAATCCGATCAAGGACATCTACAAGACTGAGGTGTTCCGTCTGTCATCGCTACGCAATTCATGGAAGCCGGAAGGCGCGCTCGGCCCGTCCGGCAAGGTCATTCCGGTCAGCATCATCGCGCGTCCGCCGACCGCCGAATTGCGCGAGAACCAGACCGATCAGGATTCGTTGCCGCCGTATGATGTCCTCGACGCCATTCTGGAGCGGCTGGTCGAGCGCGAGGCGCCGCTCGCCTCCATCATCGCCGAAGGATATGACCGCGACACCGTGGTCCGTATCGACCGGTTGCTTAATCTTGCCGAATACAAGCGCCGTCAGGCGCCGCCCGGCGTAAAGGTGACGCGCCGGAATTTCGGCCGCGACCGCCGCTATCCGATCGTCAACAAATTCCGCGACGCGGGCGAACGTCCCGCCGAGCCGGATCAGGCTCTCGTCTCTCGCGCCAGCGGTTCGGCCGAGGCCATTGATGGCTGAGAAACCCGTCGTCCGCTTCGCGCCTTCACCGACCGGGCGCATTCATATCGGCAATGCGCGCACCGCTTTGTTCAATTATCTGCACGCGCGCAGGCATGGCGGACAGTTTGTGCTGCGCTATGACGATACCGACCGCGCGCGCTCGACAAAGGAATTCGCCGACGCCATCGCGATCGATCTCGACTGGCTGGGCGTCGTGCCGGGCCGTGTCGAGCGGCAGTCCGAACGGGTGGCGCTGTACGATGCGGCGGCGAAGAAGCTGCGCGACGCCGGTCTTCTTTACGCGTGCTACGAGACGGAAGAGGAACTGGAATATCAGCGCAAGCGATTGCAGGCGCGGCATCTTCCGCCGATCTACAATCGCGCGGCGCTGAAGATCACACCGGAGGGTCACGCCGAATATGCCGCCGAAGGCCTCAAGCCTTATTGGCGTTTCAAGCTCGACCACAAGATCATCGGCTGGGTCGACGGCGTGCGCGGGGAAACCAGCATCGATACGGCTTCGTTGTCCGATCCGGTGCTGATCCGCGCCGATGGCTCGTATCTCTACACGCTGCCATCAGTCACCGATGACATCGACATGGGCATCACCGACATCATTCGCGGCGAAGACCACATCACCAACACCGCGGTGCAGATTCAGCTGTTCGAGGCGCTCGGTGCGAAGCCGCCGCGCTTCGCGCATCACAATCTGCTGACGCTGCCGAGTGGCGAGGGCCTGTCGAAGCGTCTCGGGCATCTGTCGCTCGGCACCTTGCGCGAGGAGGGGTTCGAGCCGCAGGCGGTCGCGGCGCTGTCGGTGCTGGTCGGCACCTCGCACAATGTCGAGCCGGTGGTGAGTCTCGACGATCTGATGACCCGAATCGCTTTGTCCGACATTTCGCACTCACCGGCAAAATTCGATCCGGCGGAATTGAACGGCCTGAACGCGCGCACGCTGCATATCCTGCCTTTTGCGAATGTCGCGGATCGTTTGAGCGTTCTCGGCGTCAATCGGGATGCCGAAGCGTTCTGGCTCGCGGTTCGCGGCAATCTCGAGCGTCTCGACGATGCGCGCCAGTGGTGGGAGGTCGTTTCCGGCAGCGATACGTTCACTTCGGACGATACCGATCTGGTCGCGCTGTCCATTCCGCATCTGCCATCCGAGCCGTGGGATACAGAAACCTGGTCGAAATTCACGAAGGCTGTGGGAGCTGCGAGCGGCAAGAAAGGGAAGGCCCTGTTTCATCCGCTGCGTCTTGCACTGACCGGGCGCGAGCAGGGACCGGAATTGAAGGCGCTGTTGCCATTGATCGGCCGTGCGAAAGTGCTGCGCCGGCTGGAGGCCGCGAGCCGCTAGGTCACAAACGCGAGGCCGTCAGTTCGGGCGGCTGGGCGACGGTTGATTGGGAACGAATGTCGGTCCCACCGAGCGGATCGGTTTGTCGCCCGTTGATGTGGCGGTATCGGCGGTCTCCGGCGCAGCGGGGGCCGGTGATGCCGTCGCCGGCTGACGGCGCGAGGCAGGTGTCGCCACCGGCTGCGATAGTTTCTTTGCGTTTTCCGGCGTGACGATGATGTCGCCCTGCGCCGCAGCGCTGGAATCGTCGACATTCTTGAGCGCATCGGCCCAGCTCTGGCCCGGCGCGCGGCAGCTGCAGGTTTTGTCGAACTGGGTGCGGAAGCGGAAAGCGTTGGGCGACTGGGAGTAGGGCTGTCCGTTCAGCGACACGGCCTGTCCGATATCCTCGCCCGGATTGCGATAGGTGAACAATGTCGCTTCCGAATTCGGGCACAGCGCCTTGCAGGTGCGCTCGTCGTCCTGGAAGCGGCTCGGGACGGTCGCGAACGAGATCGGGAAATACGCGCCGTCGCAGCTGCGCGCGCAGACCGTGCGGTAGGTGCCTGCATTCGGAGCGTTGGGATCGCTCATTCCCGGATTATTGCCGCCGCCGCCGAACAGCGTGTCGAGGAAGCCGCCGGTGGAGCGAACAGCATTGACGTATTGCTGGCCGCAATTGTTCTGCGCCAGCGCAAGCATCACCGAGCGGCGCTGGTTATCGTCCACGGTCGAGGCGCCGTTGCGCAACTGCTGAAGGCTGGTCGTGATCTGATCCAGATTGGCGCGCATCTGCTGGATCTGGTTGTTGATCGGGGCGCATTGCGCGGACTGGCCGGTGAACATCGAGAAGAAGCCGGAGCTCTCACAACCCTGCCGCCTTGCTTGGCCCTGAACACGCTCCAGTTCGGCCTGCTGTTTTGTCGCGGCATCCTGATAGCGCCTGATCTGGTCGGCGCGCGCGGGGTCTCCGCCGCTGCCCGCGCCGCTATTGATGCTGGCCAGCTGGCCCTCAAGGCGCTGGCACATCGGGCTGCCCGGGCCTTGCGAGATTACCTGCGCAAAAGCTGTGGAACTGGCCGTCAGGGCAACGCCCAGCAGCAGGACGTATTTCGGGAACGAACGGGGGGGCATTGGCACGCTGAATCCGGCTCGAAATCCAGCCGCATGGCGGCCGACGCCGCTTCACATACAGGCTTCCGGCGGCGAGGTCACGTCCGATTCAGGGCGCATTAAAGGCAGCCAAGGCCGCCGGATTCACCGCTGGCAGGTGATGGCGACATACTCGTCGCAGCCGCTGCCCTTGCATGTACCGGCGGAGACGGGAACCGAGCCTGTCACCTCGTCGGGATCGACCCGACGATAGGCGCTGGCCTGGGAGAATTCGTGCAACTGGCAATAGGCGCGTGCCGCCGGGGCTCCGCAGCGTTCGCCATTGGCCAGACAATGGTCGATGCCATAGCCGTCTGGCTGATTGGCGACGATGAAAACCTCGCTGTCGGCGAGTGAGGAAGACACGGAAGCGGCAAGAAGAGCGCAGCCAAGGGACGCGGAAACAAGAATCGCGGGAATCAGTCGCATAAGGCACCGGACGGGAGGGAGCGGAGGCTTTATACCGATACGGGCGATGTGTTAAGATTGCTTAACCGGCTTTTGCGGTCACAATGAAATGAGCCTAAATTCCCTTTACCAGAGGCCGCCATCGCGCTTGACGCGCCCGCCTGCGCGGACCATTGTGCCGGCCATGAACGGTTCTCTCTCCATTTTCGGCATTTGCCGTGGGATTATTCGCTAGCTAAACGCTGGCTGGAGCCGTCTTTTCTCAAAAGAGATGATTTGACGACCCGGCCGCAAGGGATGGGATTCTTTTGTTATGGGACAGCCGCGATGGAGCTGAAGCTCTACGATACGCTGACGAAGGAAAAGCGCGCTTTCGTGCCGCTCGATGCTTCGAACGTGCGTATGTATGTGTGCGGGCCGACGGTCTATGACTTCGCCCATATCGGCAACGCGCGCCCGGTCATCGTGTTCGACGTGCTGTTTCGCCTGCTGCGGCATCTCTACGGCGAGAAACACGTCACCTATGTCCGCAACATCACCGACGTCGACGACAAGATCAACGATCGCGCGGCGCGCGACTTTCCCGGCCTGCCGCTGAACGAGGCGATTCGCAAGGTCACCGAGCAGACCGAGAAGCAATTCCATGCCGATGTCGATGAGCTGGGTTGTCTGCGCCCCAGCGCCGAGCCGCGCGCGACCGAGCATATCGGGGAGATGCGCGCGATCATCGAAAAGTTGATCGCGAATAAAAACGCCTATGTCGAGCAGGATCATGTCCTGTTCAGTGTCGCCACCGATCAGAAATACGGCAGCCTCGCGCGGCGCACGCTCGATGAAATGCTGGCCGGCGCGCGGGTCGATGTCGCGCCGTACAAGCGCGCGCCGATGGACTTTGTTTTGTGGAAGCCCTCGAAGCCGGGCGAGCCGTCATGGCCCTCGCCAGCCGGCATCGGGGCGCCGGGCCGTCCGGGCTGGCACATTGAATGCTCGGCGATGGCCGACAAACTTTTATGGGAAGATGTGAAGGCCACGTTGTCGTCGGGGCAGAACTATCCGCACCAGTTCGACATTCACGGCGGCGGCATCGATCTCGTGTTTCCGCATCACGAGAATGAGATGGCGCAGTCCTGCTGCGCGTTTCACCAGAGCCGCATGGCCAATGTGTGGATGCACAACGGCTTCCTGCAGGTCGAAGGCGAGAAGATGTCGAAGAGCCTCGGCAATTTCGTCACCATCAACGAATTGCTTACAATGGATACTTTTGGAAAAAAGACTTGGGCGGGAAACGTTGTTCGCGTCGCGATGCTAAAGACACATTATCGGCAACCGATAGACTGGACAATCAAAAGACTATGGGAAGCAGAAGACCAAGTTGTTCAATGGGAGCTTCTTGTCGACCGAATTATCGAGCCCCTGAACAATCCGTCGCTCATGCTTAAGGTTGGTGAACCAGACCGAGAGGTGATGGAGGCGCTGGCCGACGATCTCAACACCCATCGCGCGCTAGACCGCGTGCATCATTTAGCTAATGAAGTGAGACGGGAACCCGAGAGGTTACCTTTCCTGATTTCTACTCTTCGATTGCTCGGCATCGAATTCTCCCGCCCCTACGGATCAAATCCGGCAAATGCACGCCGCCGCGATCTAATGGAAAAGGTCGGGCCGCTTATTATGGCTCGCGAATCCGCCCGTGCTCGCAAGGATTTTGCGGAATCCGACCGCATCCGCGACCAACTCGCTGCGATGGGCATCGCGATCAAGGACGGCAAAGACGCCGACGGCAAGCCCGTGACCACGTGGGAGGTCGCGCGATGATGGCGCAGGCATTTCCACAAATCGGGCTGCGGCCATTCCTGCCGGCGGACGTTCCGATCCTCGCGGCGATCTTTGCCGCGAGCGTCGAAGGGCTGACCGAGGACGATTATTCCGAGAACCAGCGCGACGCATGGGCCGCCGTCGCCGACGACGAAGAGGCGTTCGGCAAGCGTCTTGGTTCTCAGCTGACGCTGGTCGCGACCCTGCAGGGCTCGCCGGTCGGCTTCGTGTCCCTCAAGGGCGCCGATCACCTCGACATGCTCTATGTTCATCCCGGCGCGGCGCGGCAGGGCGTGGCGAGCGCGCTCTGCGATGCCATCGAGAAGCTGGCCGGCGCGCGCGGCGCAACGCGGCTGACCGTGGATGCCAGCGACACCGCCGAACCTTTTTTCAAGAAGCGGGGCTATGCCGGAGAAAGCCGCAACACCGTCACCGTCGGCGATGAGTGGCTGGCCAACACCACGATGAAGAAAATGCTGGCAGCCAACGACCAGCCGGGCGAGAGGCCGTCATGAGCCGCGAGCGCCTTTATCTGTTCGACACCACGCTGCGCGACGGCGCGCAGACGCATGGCGTCGACTTCACGCTGCACGACAAGCAGCTGATCGCGCAGATGGTCGATGAACTCGGCATCGACTACATCGAGGGCGGCTATCCCGGCGCCAACCCGATGGATACCGATTTTTTCTCGCGCAAGCCGAAATTCGGACATGCGAAGTTCACCGCCTTCGGCATGACGAGGCGCGCAGGCCGCTCGGCGTCGAACGATCCGGGCGTTGCCGCGTTGCTCGAGGCGAAGGCGGACGCGATCTGTTTCGTCGCCAAGGCTTCCGCCTATCAGGTGCGTGTCGCGCTGCAGACCACGAACGAAGAAAATCTCGCCTCGATCCGCGACAGCGTTGCTGCCGCGAAGGCGGCAGGCCGCGAGGTGATGCTGGATTGCGAGCACTTTTTCGACGGTTACAAGGAAGATCCGGCCTTCGCGCTGGCCTGCGCGAAGGCTGCGTATGAGTCCGGCGCGCGCTGGGTGGTGCTGTGCGATACCAATGGCGGCACCATGCCGGACGAGATCGAAACAATCGTCCGGGAGGTCGTCGGGCACATCCCCGGCGATCATCTCGGAATCCATGCCCATAACGATACCGAGCAGGCGGTGGCCAACACGCTTGCCGCTGTGCGCGCCGGCGTGCGCCAGATCCAGGGCACGCTGAACGGTCTTGGCGAGCGATGCGGCAACGCCAATCTGTGTTCGCTGATCCCGACGCTGAAGCTGAAGGGCGAATTCGCCGACAGATTCGATATCGGCGTATCGGATCAAAATCTGAAGACACTGGTGCAGGTGTCGCGCTCGCTCGACGACATCCTCAATCGCGCGCCGGACATGCACGCGCCCTATGTCGGCGAAAGCGCGTTCGTCACCAAGACGGGAATCCACGCCTCGGCCGTGCTGAAGGACCCGCACACTTACGAGCACATCGCGCCCGAGGCGGTCGGCAATCACCGCAAGGTGCTGGTGTCCGATCAGGCGGGCCGCTCCAACGTTCTCGCCGCGCTGGAGCGGGCGAACATTCCTTTCGAGAAAAACGATCCGAAGCTGACCCGGCTGATCGAGGAAATGAAGGAGCGCGAGGCGGCGGGTTTCGCTTATGAATCTGCCGACGCATCGTTCGATCTGCTGGCGCGGCGCACGCTCGGCAAGGTGCCGGACTACATCCGTGTCCTGCAGTTCGACGTCAACGTCGAGCAACGCAGCAACGCGCTCGGTCAGCGTGTCACCGTGGCGATGGCGGTGGTGAAGGTCGATGTCGGCGGCGAGCAGCTGATTTCCGCGGGCGAGGGCAATGGCCCTGTCAACGCGCTCGACGTGGCGCTGCGCAAGGACCTCGGCAAGTACCAGAAATACATCGAGGGACTGAAGCTGATCGACTACCGCGTGCGTATCCTCAATGGCGGCACCGAGGCCGTGACGCGCGTGCTGATCGAGAGTGAGGATGAAACCGGCAACCGCTGGACTACGATCGGCGTGTCGCCGAATATCATCGACGCCTCGTTTCAGGCGCTGATGGATTCAGTGGTCTACAAGCTGGTGAAGTCCGGCGCGCCGGCGTGAAAGGAGCGTAACGAGAGGCTACAGCTTCTCAGCCACGCTCGGCTCGAGCCTTTTCGTCGGCTGGGTATTTCCACCGTTGGCCTGGCGCAGTTTTGGGATGATGTCCTCGACGCGATCGGCTGTGAGGATATCGACCGAGAGGCCCGGACGAATAAACGCGGTCTCGTGCATGTGCCTGAGCAGGCCAAGCAACGGCTCCCAGAATTTCGCGACGTTCGCGATCAGGATCGGCTTGCTGTGCCGCCCAAGCTGGGCCCATGTCATCTGTTCGACGAGTTCCTCGAGCGTACCGACGCCGCCGGGCAGCGCCACGAACGCATCGGAACGCTCGAACATCAGTTGCTTGCGCTCGTGCATGTCTTTCGTGACGATCATTTCCTGCGCGCGGGTCATGGCGTTTTCGCGCGCCGTCAGAAAGTCGGGAATGATGCCGGTGACGTGGCCGCCATGGTCGATCACCGCGTTGGCGACCGCGCCCATGAGGCCAATGGAGCCGCCGCCATAGACAAGGCCAATGCCCTGTTCGGCCAGGAGCTTGCCGAATGCGCTCGCGGACTGAATGAAGCGGGGATCGGTGCCGGGGCCGGAACCGCAGTAAACGCAAATTGTCTTAATTGTCATAAGGCCGATGTGGCATCGCATTGCGACATCGTCAAGACACCGATCTTATAGCCGTGACGCTGATTCCGCGCAGCGGCAAAAGGCAAAAGATTTGAATTCAAAAGGATGCGGAGGAGGACGGAACATTCTATATGACGGGAGGATATTAACGGCCCGAATGAGGCTTGCCGCCGCGCCGGACGGACTGCATTGGACGATGAATGACTTCTACTGATAACGCTGCCGCAAAGGCAGGTTCTAACGAGCAGGACCTCAAGGCCGAACGCGCTTCGATCATCGATACGCTGGTCCATCTTTGGCCATACATGTGGCCGAGCGACCGCTTCGATCTCAAGATGCGCGTGGTCTGGTCGATGGTGCTTCTCATCGTCGCAAAGCTGGCGACGCTGGCGGTGCCCTTCACCTTCAAATGGGCCATCGATGTGCTGAACGGGCAGGGCAGCGCTCCCGTGCAGCCGTCGAACTGGATGCTGTGGCTCATCGCCTCGCCGGTCATCATGACGCTGAGCTATGGCGGCATGCGCATCCTGATGGCGGTGTTCACGCAGTGGCGCGACGGCATCTTTGCCAGTGTCGCGATGCATGCGGTGCGCAAGCTGGCCAACCGCACTTTCGTCCATATGCACGATCTGTCGCTGCGCTTTCATCTGGAGCGCAAGACCGGCGGACTGACGCGCGTGCTGGAGCGCGGGCGCACCGCCATCGACACCATCGTGCGCATGGTGATCCTGCAGCTGATACCGACCATCATCGAGACGGTTCTGCTGATGGGCGTGCTGCTGTGGCAGTTCGACTGGCGCTACGTGCTGGTCACGCTGGTTACCGTTATCGCCTATATGTATTTCACCTATGTCGCGACCGAGTGGCGGATCGAAATTCGCCGCAAGATGAACGAGTCGGACACCGAGGCAAACACCAAGGCGATCGACTCGCTGCTCAATTACGAGACGGTGAAATATTTTGGCGCGGAAGAGCGCGAGGCGCGACGCTACGATCATTCGATCGAGCGTTTCGAGCAGGCCAGCGTCAAGACCTACACCTCGCTGGCGCTGCTCAACACCGGCCAGGCGGTGATCTTCACCATCGGTCTCACCGCGACGATGGTGATGTGCGCCATGGCCATTCACGACGGCACGCACACCATCGGCGACTTCGTCATGGTCAATGCCATGATGATCCAGCTTTATCAGCCGCTGAATTTCATGGGCTTTGTCTATCGCGAAATCCGGCAGGCCGTGATCGATATCGAAAAGATGTTCGGCGTGCTATCGCGCAAGCCGGAAGTGGAAGATGCGCCGGGCGCAAAGCCGCTTCATGTCGCGCAGGGCGTGGTGCGGTTCGAGGACGTCAAATTCGCCTACGATCCCGAGCGCCAGATCCTGAAGGGATTGTCCTTCGAGGTGCCCGCCGGCAAGACGGTCGCCATCGTCGGCCCGTCTGGCGCCGGCAAATCGACCATTTCACGGCTTCTGTTCCGCCTTTATGATGTCAGCGGCGGCCGTATCACCATCGACGGGCAGGATATCCGCAGCGTCACGCAAACCTCGCTGCGCGCCTCCATCGGCATGGTGCCGCAGGACACCGTGCTGTTCAACGACACCATCCGTTACAACATCCGCTATGGCCGCTGGAACGCGACCGACGCCGAGGTCGAGGAAGCCGCGGCGATGGCGCAGATCGACGGCTTTATCCGCATGGCGCCGCATGGCTATGAGACCGAGGTCGGCGAGCGCGGCCTGAAACTGTCGGGCGGCGAGAAGCAGCGGGTGGCGATCGCGCGCACGATCCTGAAAGGGCCGCCGATTCTGGTGCTCGACGAGGCGACATCCGCGCTCGACAGCCATACCGAGCAGGAAATCCAGAACGAACTGGAGAAGGTTTCGCGCAACCGCACGTCGCTGGTGATCGCCCACCGGCTTTCGACCATCGTGGCCGCCGACGAGATCATCGTGCTGGATCAGGGTCGCATCGTCGAACGCGGCACCCATGCACAGCTTCTGACGGCGGGCGGTCTTTACGCCAGCATGTGGAACAGGCAACGTGAGGCGCAAGAGGCGCGCGAGAAGCTGGCGATGATGGCCGATGAGGATGTCGCGCTGAACCGCAACCCGCCGCAGGTCGATCCGGAACTGACGTCCGACGCGGCGGAATAATTTATACTCGAGGTTGGATTATCAATGTCGATCACCGATTCCATTCGCGCGCAGATCCCGCCCATTCACGAGGAGGGCTATCCCTTCATCGGCGTGTTTGCGCTGATCAGCCTGATCCTGTTCTGGCTGTGGACCCCGCTTGGCTGGCTTGGCTGCGTGCTCACCATCTGGTGCGTGTTGTTCTTCCGCGATCCGGTGCGCGTCACGCCGACGCGGGAAGGGATCGTTGTCTCGCCGGCCGATGGAAAGGTCTCCTTGATCGCGCAGGCGGTGCCGCCGGCCGAAATGGGTCTCGGCGATGTGCCGCTGATGCGGGTGTCGATCTTCATGAGCGTGTTCAACTGCCATGTGAACCGCAGTCCGGTTCAGGGCCGGGTCGATCGCATCGCCTACCGGCCCGGCAAGTTCATCAACGCCGAACTCGACAAGGCGAGTGAGGATAACGAGCGCAACGCGCTTGTGATCTCGACGCCCTCGGGCCGCATCGGCGTGGTGCAGATCGCCGGCCTCGTGGCGCGGCGGATCGTGTGTTTCGTGCGCGAGGGGCAGAATGTCAGCGCGGGCGAGCGGTTCGGATTGATCCGTTTCGGCTCGCGGCTTGACGTTTATCTGCCGGAAGGCGCCAAGCCGCTGGTCGCAGTGGGGCAGACCGCGATCGCGGGTGAGACGGTTCTGGCCGATTTCAGGCTCGGCGACGGCGGCCGCTCCTATCGCACGGATTAACTATTTGGCCGTCCGGCCGCTGCACTTTCCCCACATTGGCGGCGCAAAGCGCTATATATCTGTTGCTGTGATGGTCGCCGGCGCCTTCAGCCGCCGCTTCATGAGGTCGCACGACGATGTTGCCCGACTCCAAGGTGCCTGATTTTCGCCGTCGCCGCTTCCGCCAGATTCCGGTGCGGATGCTGGTGCCGAATGTCATCACGCTGCTGGCGATCTGCGCCGGCCTGACCGCGATCCGTATGGCGATCGAAGGCCGGATCGAGCTCGCGCTCGGCGCCATTGTGTTCGCCGCCATTCTCGACGGCATCGATGGCCGTGTTGCGCGCATGATCAAGGGCCAGTCGCGTTTTGGCGCGGAGCTGGACAGCCTTGCCGACTTTGTGAACTTCGGTGTCGCGCCGGCGCTCATTCTCTATTTCTGGCAGCTTCGCGAACTGAACAATTTCGGCTGGATCTGCGCGATGATCTTCGCCATCGCGGGCGGGCTGCGGCTCGCGCGGTTCAACGCCACCATGGACGATCCCAACAAGCCGGCCTTCGCCGCCAATTTCTTCACGGGTGTTCCGGCCCCGGCGGGTGCAATCTGCGTGCTGCTGCCGATGTATCTGGTCCTGATCGGCCTGCCGCAGTTGCCCGCGACGGTGACGGCGCTGTTCACCCTTCTGGTCGCGTTCCTGATGGTGTCGCGCCTGCCGGTGTTCTCAGGCAAGACCGTGGGCAAGCGCGTCGCGCCGGACATGGTCGTGCCGGTCGTGGTGTTCGTCGTGCTGTTCATCGCGGTGCTGGTCAGCTACCCGTGGCACCTGCTCAGCGTCGGTTCGCTGATCTATCTCGCCTGCCTGCCGCTCGGCTGGAAAGCCTATCGCGACAACGAACGCCGCCTTGCCGCAGCCGAGGCCGTTGCGCCGGGCGTGGGCAGCGCGCCTTATACCCCGACGCCGTCCTCTGCTGCGTCTTCAGCCGATGAGCGGCCGCAGCGGCTGAACTGATCCGTCTCCATCGCGCGCCACGCCAAAAGTTAGCAAAGTCTTGACGCGCGAAATGGCGCGCAGTTTTTGCTTGGCGGTTCGATAACCTTTACCGGACCTTAATTGCGCCGACGCTACGGTTGCCGACGTGGCCCAGAAAGGCCGCGCGTTTGTTGCGTCGGAGTGCTCAATGGATATCACCACCGGTATCGGCCTGGCCGCCGGAACCATCGTTATCGCGGCAATGGTTCTGATGGGCGGCGATCTGCACATGTTCATTTCCGAACATGCCATCATCATCATTTTCGGCGGTTCGATCTCCGCGACGCTGATTCGCTTTCCCCTCGTTTCGATTCTGCACGGCCTGCCGCTCGGCGCAAAATTCGCTTTCACCATGAGCCGCTCGACGCCCCGCGGCCTGGTCGATGAACTGGCGCGCCTCGCCGAGATCGCCCGCAAGCAGGGTCCGGTGGGTCTGGAAAAGGCGGAGACTGATGATCCCTTTCTGGCCAAGGGCATCCGCTACGTCGCCGACGGCTACGACATGGAATTCATCCGCGACAATCTCGAGCGCGACCGCGACAACTTCCTGATGCATCTGGACGAGGGCAGCAAGATCTACCGCGCCATCGGAGATTGCGCTCCCGCCTTTGGCATGATCGGCACCCTGATCGGCATGGTGCAGATGTTCGCCAACATGACCGATCCTTCCAAGCTCGGCCCGTTCATGGCGACCGCGCTGCTCGCCACCCTTTACGGCGCGCTGGTTGCCAACCTGTTTTGTTTGCCCATCGCCGACAAGCTGCACGGCAAGCTGCTCGACGAGGAAACCAACCGCACCATCATCATCGACGGCATCCTCATGATCCGCGACGCCAAGAGTCCGACGCTGGTGCGCGAAATGCTGCTGGCCTATCTGCCCGAGAAGCATCGCGACGAGCTGGGTGAGCCGGTTCCCGCCTGAACGGCGGAGGTGAAGGTCCAGGAATAGACCATGGCAAAAAAGAAACGCGGCGGCGCGCATGCAGGAGGGCACGGCTGGTTCGTGACCTTCGCCGACCTGATGGGCCTGATGATGAGCTTCTTCGTGATGCTCGTCGCCTTTTCCAATCAGGACCAGCAGAAACTGAAAATCGTCGCCGGTTCGATGCGCGACGCTTTCGGTGTGCAGAATGTCGCGCGTTATTCGGGCGTGATCGAGTCCGACGGATTGCCGACGCGCCCAAGGCTGAAGAATGTCGATCATATTCCGCCGGAGGAAGCATCGAATACGCCGACCCCCGAACAGCGCGAGGACAGCAAGATCACCGGCGCGCGGATGAAGACCGATCGCGAATTCGCGCTCGCGTCCGCCTCGCTGCGGCAGGCGCTGCAGGACATGCCGGAGATGGCTGAATTGTCCAAGCACATCCTGTTCGAGGAGAACAAGCAGGGGCTCAATCTCGAAATAGTCGATCAGGACGGACGCTCGATGTTCGCCGAAGGCTCAAGGGAGCCTTATGAGCGCACCAAGGCGCTGATCCGCCGTCTCGCCGCGCCGCTGCGCCAGACGCCGCTGCGGGTCTCGATCGTCGGCCACACCTCGTCCGGCTTTGTGCCTGCGCGTTCGGATTATGATGCTTTCGATCTGTCGGCTGATCGCGCCAATACCGTGCGCCAGATTCTGGAGCGGGAAGGGCTTCCCGATGCGCACATCTACGCTGTGTCGGGCAAGGCGGACACCCAGCCGCTGTTTCCGGATGATCCCACGCTTTCCGCAAACCGCCGAGTGACCATCACCTTGATGCGGGAAGACCCCGCGCTGCCACCCAATCTCAAGCCGTAAATTGTACTATAGTACCATTCGTGGCGGTGGACGCTGACCCCTGTAATATGGGAAGGCGCACGTGGGATGGATTTGCCGACCATTAGCTCGTGCTATAGCTCCGGCGTCCTGCCAGTGCGGAACAAAACCGAGACGTAAGGCGCTTTCCATCGTCATGCCCGCCAGCGAGACATCTCCCGAGATCCAGGGTGAAACCACGACCCATGCCGGTTTCTGGGGCCTGACGCTGGGCAGCGTCGGCGTCGTATTCGGCGATATCGGAACCTCTCCGCTCTACGCGTTCCGTGAAGCGGTCCACGGCGCGGCGGGAGCGGGCGAGGTGACCCGGCCGATCGTGCTCGGCGTGTTGTCCCTGATCCTGTGGGCGCTGCTGATCGTCGTTACCGCCAAATACGTTCTTCTTCTGTTGCGCGCCGATAACAATGGCGAGGGCGGCACTTTGTCGCTGATGGCGCTCGGCCAGCGTGCGATGGGCCGCCGGACATTTTTCCTGCTCGCGCTTGGCGTCGTCGGCGCGGCGATGTTCATCGGCGATTCGATGATCACGCCGGCGATCTCGGTTCTCTCGGCGGTGGAGGGCCTCAAGCTTGCGGCGCCCGCGCTTGAGCATTACGTCGTGCCGCTGACGGTCTTCATTCTAGTTGTGCTGTTTGCTGTACAAAGTCATGGTACGACGCGCATCGCGGCGGCTTTTGGCCCGGTGATGATCGCCTGGTTCGGTGTGTTGGCAGTTCTTGGCGCCGTTCACATCGCCGACGATCCGTCCGTATTGGCGGCGATCAATCCCTGGTATGCGGTTTCGTTCATGCTGACGCATGGCGAAATCGGACTGGTGACGCTCGGCGCCGTGTTTCTCGCTGTGACGGGCGGCGAGGCGCTTTACGCAGACCTCGGACATTTTGGACGCCGGCCGATTCAGACGGCGTGGCTTTTCTTCGTTTTGCCATCCCTGCTCATCAATTATTTCGGGCAGGGAGCGTTGGTGCTGTCGCATCCGTCCGCGATCGAGAACACGTTCTACTCGATGGTCTCCGAGACATTTCTGGCGCCGCTGATCGTGCTCGCCACCGCTGCGACCGTGATTGCGAGTCAGGCTGTCATCACCGGGGCGTTCTCGCTGACCCGTCAGGCGGTTCAGCTCGGGCTGCTGCCGCGCTTCGAGGTGCGCTACACGTCCGAAGTCCACGCCGGACAAATCTATCTGCCCCGCGTCAATACGTTCCTGCTGATCGGCGTGCTGCTGCTCGTCCTGATGTTCCGTACGTCGAGCGGGCTGGCTTCCGCCTATGGCATCGCGGTGTCAACCACCATGGTCGCCGACGGCATCATGGGATTTGTGGTGATCTGGAAATTGTGGAACTGGCGCGCGGCCACCGCGGCGGCGCTGATCGCGCCGTTTGTTTTTGTCGACATGACCTTCCTAAGCGCCAACCTGCTGAAGCTGTTCGAGGGCGCATGGGTGCCGCTGCTGTTCGGCCTTGCGGTCGTGGTTCTGATCTGGACCTGGCGGCGCGGCGCGGCGATCCTGATCGAGAAAACGCGCCGGACCGAAGTCCCGCTGCAGGAACTCATCAAGAGTCTCGAAAAGCGTCCGCCGCACGTCGTCAAGGGCACGGCGGTGTTCCTTACCAGCGATCCGGAATATGTACCCACGGCCCTGCTGCATAATCTGAAGCACAACAAGGTGCTTCACGAACACAACGTCATCCTGACCATCCGCACCGCGCAGACGCCGCGCGTGGACAAGCTTGATCGTGTGGAGTTCGAGAGCATCAGCGAGAAGTTTGCCACCGTGCGGCTGAATTTCGGATTCATGGAATCGCCGAATGTGCCGAAGGCGCTTGCGATCGCGCGCAAGCTTGGCTGGCAGTTTGATATCATGGCGACATCGTTCTTCGTCTCGCGCCGCTCGCTCAAGCCTGCCGCGCAATCGGGAATGCCGAAATGGCAGGATCATCTTTTCATCGCCATGAGCAAATCGGCGAACGATGCCACGGATTATTTCCAGATTCCGACTGGCCGCGTCGTTGAAGTCGGAACTCAGGTAACTATTTGATTTATAATATTTATTTATAAAAAAACTCGTTTCGTCACGGGCTTTGTAACAGGCAAACCGGGACCATCCACCTTTCTTGAAATGTATTAGGGGCGGGCGTATACGCCTGCGGTCATGCCAACGGAGCTGACGGCCGAGGCCATCCCATGACGTCCGAACGATCAATCGCCGCCGCCGAGACGACGGTGGCGAATGGGCATGGTGAAACCCATTCAACGGCATCCTTCCAGGCGCTGATGCTGGGCAGCATTGGCGTGGTCTACGGCGACATCGGCACCAGTCCGCTGTACGCCTTTCGGGAAGCCGTAACGGCCGCGAGTGTTGACGGCGGTGTGTCTCAGTTCGCCGTACTCGGCGTGCTGTCGCTCATCCTGTGGGCGCTGATCGTGGTGGTGACGCTCAAATACGTCATCATTCTTCTGCGTGCCGACAACAACGGTGAGGGCGGCACGCTCGCACTGATGGCGCTGGCGCAGCGCGCTCTCGGCCCGGGCGGCGGCGCGATCATTCTCCTCGGCATCATCAGCGGTGCACTGTTCTACGGCGATGCGGTCATTACCCCGGCGCTGTCTGTGCTCTCGGCCATCGAAGGCATCAAGATCGTCACCGCGTCGCTCGATCCCTATGTCGTACCGCTGACTCTGATCGTGCTGTTTCTCTTGTTCGCTGTACAGTCACGCGGCACCGCGCGCGTCGCCGCTTTTTTCGGGCCGGTGATGAGTGTTTGGTTCGTCATCCTCGCCGTCGGCGCCGTTCCGCATATCGCCGAACATCCGCAGGTATTTCTCGCCTTCAATCCGATGCTCGCGGTGTCGTTTCTCCTTCATCACGGCGTGATCGGTCTTATTACGCTCGGTGCGGTATTCCTCGCCGTCACCGGCGCGGAGGCGCTCTATGCGGACCTCGGACATTTCGGAAAGCGTCCGATCCAGACGGCGTGGCTGGGGATCGTATTGCCGTCGCTCGCGCTGAATTATCTTGGACAGGGCGCCCTGGTGATCGGCGACCCGAAGGCCATCGAAAATCCCTTCTTCCTGATGTTCCCCGACTGGGCGCTGGTGCCGATGGTGATTCTTGCCACTGTCGCGACCGTGATTGCGAGCCAGGCGGTGATCACCGGCGCGTATTCGCTGACCCAGCAGGCGATCCAGCTCGGCCTGCTGCCGCGTTTCGAAATCAGGCATACGTCGGAAAGCCATGCCGGGCAGATTTTCATACCCCGCATCAACCGGTTGTTGCTGATCGCGGTGGTGCTGCTGGTGGTGCTGTTCCGCTCATCCAGTGCGCTGGCCTCGGCCTATGGCATCTCGGTCACCGGCACCATGGTCGTGACCGCGATGATGGGCTTCGTGGTGATCTGGAAAGTCTGGAAATGGCCGGCGGCGGCCGCTGCGGCTTTGATCGCGCCGTTCCTATTGATCGATCTGACCTTCCTGGCCGCGAACCTGCTGAAAGTGTTCGAGGGCGGCTGGGTGCCGCTGCTGCTCGGCGGCGTGGTGATGCTGCTGATGTACACATGGCGGCGCGGCAGCAAGCTGCTTTATGAAAAGACCCACAAGCAGGAAATTCCGTTGCCTGATCTCGTGGCGATACTGGAGAAAAAGCCGCCGCTGCGCGTGCCGGGGACGGCCGTGTTTCTGACCAGCAACCCGCATTTTGCTCCAACGGCGCTGATGCATAGTTTGAAACACTACAAGGTGCTCCATGAGAAGAATGTCATTCTGAGCATCGAGAGTGCCCCGACGCCGCGCGTGGATCTCGGCGAGCGGGTAAGGATGGAAGAGGTCAGTCCGAATTTCTCGCGTGTGATCTTGCGTTTCGGCTTTATGGAATCGCCAAACGTGCCAAAGGCGCTCGCGATCGCACGCAAGCTCGGTTGGCAATTCGACATCATGTCGACCTCATTTTTCCTGTCGCGGCGTGCGCTGAAGCCGGCGGCGCATTCAGGAATGCCGCGCTGGCAGGACCTTTTGTTCATCGCGCTCAGCCGCTCCGCGAATGATGCGACGGACTATTACCAGATCCCGACCGGGCGGGTGGTCGAAGTCGGCACGCAGGTTACGATCTAAACATCATCCGATAGGTGGATTTAACAGTCGCGATCTTGCAAGTATTGATTTTGCCCGCATAACAAGAGAGTTTGCGCCGGCAAACTTATCCAACGGAGGCGTCATTGGCCGATACCACCCAGCAGGTTCACGATCTGACTCCCGAAGAGGTCGCCAAGGGTATCACTGAGGGGCGCTATCTTCTGATCGATGTGCGCGAACCCAATGAAGTCGCCGCCGAGGCCTATCCCGACGCCGTCGTGGTGCCGCTTTCGACATTCGATCCGGCCGCGATACCCGATCCGAATGGCAAGACCATCGTGTTCGCATGCCGCTCGGGCAAGCGTTCGGTAACCGCCTCGCTCGCCGCGCAGGCCGCAGGCAAGCCTTACGACCAGCATCTGGCGGGCGGTATGCTTGGCTGGAAGGCCGCGGGCCTTCCGACCAAGGCCGGTTAGCGACGCGCCGTGACCTGACATCATGAACCGGACGTTCGGGGATCTGCCGGTCACGATATTCGAGGCAATGTCGCAGCTCGCCCGCGACACCGGTGCCATCAATCTCGGACAGGGCTTTCCGGACGATCCGGGCCCCGAGGATATCCGCCGCAAGGCCGCGGATGCGGTGCTGAACGGATATAACCAGTATCCGTCGATGATGGGGCTTCCCGAACTGCGGCAGGCAATTGCAACTCATTACGCTCACTGGCACGGCGTCCATTTCGATCCGATGAGCGAGGTCATGGTGACGTCGGGCGCGACCGAGGCGTTGGCGGGCGCGCTGCTCGGCCTGATCGAGGAAGGCGACGAGGTTGTCGTCTTCCAGCCGTTCTACGACGCCTATGTACCGCTGATCCGCCGCGCCGGGGGCATTCCGCGCTTCGTGCGGCTGGAACCGCCGCACTGGCGGCTGACCGACGAGGCACTACGCCGTGTGTTCACGCAGAAAACGAAATACGTGATTTTCAACAATCCGCTCAACCCGGCGGCGGTGGTCTATCCCCGCGAGGACCTCGAGCTTCTGGCGCGCTACTGTCAGGAATTCGACGCCGTTGCCATCTGCGACGAGGTCTGGGAGCACATCGTATTCGACGGCCGCGCGCATATCCCGCTGATCGCCATTCCCGGCATGCGCGAGCGGACGGTAAAGATCGGTTCGGCAGGCAAGATTTTCGCGTTGACCGGCTGGAAGGTCGGTTTCGTCTGCGCCGCCCCGAAGCTTCTGCGGGTGCTGGCCAAGGCGCACCAGTTCCTGACCTTCACCACCGCGCCCAACCTGCAGGTCGCCGTGGCCTACGGCCTCGGCAAGTCAGATCCCTTTTTCACGCAGATGCGTGCCGAGCTGGCGCGCAGCCGTGATCGATTGTCCGACGGCCTTGCCAATATCGGTTTCCCGGTGCTGAAATCGCAGGGAACGTATTTTCTGACCGTCGATCTCGCACCGCTCGGACTGAACGAGACCGACGAGGAGTTCTGCAAGCGGGTGACGCTGGAGCACAAGGTGGCGTCGATCCCGGTGTCGTCGTTCTACGAGGACGATCCGGTGACGTCGGTGGTCCGGTTCTGCTTTGCGAAGCAGGATGCGACAATAGACGCGGCTCTGGAACGGCTCTCCAGAGTGCTGCGCCATTAAAGGACGATGGGACGATTATGAAACGGGCATTTCATTCGGTTTGCATTTTTGCTGTTGCCTTGCTGACCATCGCGTCATCCGGCGCGGTCCGCGCGCAGGATCGCGTCGTCAATTTCTACAACTGGTCGAATTACATCGCGCCCGGCGTGCTCGAGGATTTCACCAAGGAGACCGGCATCAAGGTCGTGTACGACACCTTCGATGCCAACGAGACTCTGGAGACGCGGCTGCTCGCAGGCAAATCCGGTTATGACGTCGTTGTGCCAACCGCCTATTTTCTGCAGCGCCAGATCATGGCGGGCATTTTCCAGAAACTCGACAAGTCGAAGCTGCCGAATCTCGCCAACGCATGGCCCGAGGTGACGCAGCGTCTGGCGGCCTACGATCCCGGCAATACCTATGCCGCCAATTACATGTGGGGCACGACCGGAATCGGCTACAACGTCGCTGCGGTGAAAAAGATTCTTGGCCCCGATGCGAAGATCGATTCATGGGATATTGTTTTCAATCCCGACAAGATTTCGAAGTTCAAGGATTGCGGAATCCATATGCTGGATTCGGCGGATGATATTCTGCCCGCCGCGCTGACCTGGCTGGGGCTCGATCCGAATTCGACCAAACAGGCCGATCTTGAGAAAGCCGCAGCGGCGGTTGCGAAGATCACGCCTTACGTGCGTAAATTTCATTCCTCCGAATATCTGAGCGCGCTCGCCACCGGCGAAATCTGTTTCGTGGTCGGCTGGTCCGGCGACATCATGCAGGCGCGGAGCAGGGCGGCGGAAGCCAAGAACGGCATCGAGATCGGCTATTCTATACCGAAGGAAGGCGCGCAGATGTTTTTCGACAATCTCGCCATTCCGGCGGACGCGCAGCATGTCGCGGAGGCCTATGAGCTGATCAACTATCTCTATCGTCCGGATGTCGCCGCCAAGAACTCGAACTTCCTGTCCTACGCCAACGGCAATCTGGCCAGTCAGAAACTGATCGATCCGTCCGTGCTGAACGACAAGGGCGTCTATCCGGATGCGGAAATCATGAAAACGCTGTTCGTCATCACCGCACGCGATCCTGCGACCCAGCGCATCATCAATCGCCTGTGGACGCGGGTAAAAACGGGGCAGTGAAACCCGGCGGCGTTATGGCCGGGCTTGTCCCGGCCATCCACGTCTTACAGTCCTGAAGGAAGACGTGGATACCCGGCATAAAGCCGGGCATGACGGGCTTTTTTAAATCGCTGTTATTAAACCTGGAATTTCACCGCCATCTTCGGTGCAGCCACAGCCACTGCTCGGGATGCTCGCGCACCCAGCCCTCGATCACGGACGTGACGGCCTGCATGGTGCCCTGAATGTCGACCTTGCCGCTGGCGTCGCGGACCGGCTTGACCTCGTCCGACAATTCGGCGCGGAAGCGATGGCCGGGCAGGCGCACCACGCGCACGCCGTAGATCGGGACATCGACCTGACGCACCAGACGCGCGAGCAGGGGATTGGCCTTGGTCGTGCGGCCGAAGAAGGTCACGTCCACGCCGCGTCCGAAATACTGATCCACCAGCATGCCGACATGCACGCCGTTATTCAGAGCCTCGGCCAGCTTGTAGGGTGCGTCCGGCGTTGTCGCGATCATCGTGCCCATATTGACGCGGCGGATGTTCTGCACCGCGCGATCGACCGCCGCGACATTGGGGCGCCGGAACAGGATCGCGCAATCGAGTCCGTGCGCCGGGCCCGCGAGCGCCGGAAGCTCCCAGTTCGCCAGATGGCTTGCGAACACCAGCGCGCCCTTGCCGTCCTCGCGCAGCACCGCGAACTTGTCGATGGTGTCCTGCGTCAGTTCGATACGGCTGTCCTGCGGGTGCGACGGCTCGTAATCCCAGATGTGATCGAGATGGGCGAATTCGGCCGCGACGCGTCCGAGGTTGGCCCACACTTCGCCAAGAATGGCGTCGATCTCCTCCGGCGATTTTTCGGGAAAGGCGGCGGCGAGGTTGTCGCGTCCGATCCTGTGCTCCGACAGACGGGGGCCGATGGCGCGCGTGATGCGTGCGAAGGCGCTGGCCGTCTTGTCGGCGCTGAAATAGCGCGTGGCTTTCATGACGGCGACGACGAGATTGCCGGACACCGCATCCCATGCCGGTTTGAACGCATCGCGGAGAATGGCCCGGGCGCGGAGAACGGAGCGGGGCGGTACCATCAGAGCGTGACGATGATCTTGCCGAACACCTGTCGGCTTTCCATGCGCTTGAGCGCGGTTTCGACATTCTCGACCGGCACCTCGGTGTCGATCACGGGCAGCATGCCCGCCGCCATCTTGTCGAGGCTTTGGGCGATATTGCGCATCGAGGCGCCGAACGAGCCGATGATGCGGTATTGCTGCTGAAAGAGCTGCATCAGGTTGAACGTGATGGTGGGGCCCGAGGTCGCTCCACAGGTCACCAGCCGTCCGCCTTTCTTCAGGCAGAGCAGCGAGCCGTTGAAGGTGTCCGCGCCGACATGCTCGAACACGACATCGACGCCTTTCTTCTTGGTGATCTTGCGCGTCTCGCCTTCGAAGCGGTCCTTGCGGTAGTTGATGACGTGATCGGCCCCGAGCTTTTTCACGCCTTCGATCTTGGAATCGTCGCCCACGGTCGTGATGACGGTGCATCCAATTTTCTTGGCCATCATGATCGCCACCGTGCCGATGCCCGAGCCGCCGGCATGGACCAGCACGGTTTCGCCGGGCTCAAGCCTGGCGTTATCGAACAGCATATGCTGCACGGTGGAGAAGGCGATCGGCGCACAGGCGGCGTCGCGCAGGCTGACATTGTCCGGCACCGGAATGACGAGGCGTTCATTCAGGTTCATCAGTTCGCGCGCGAAGCCATCGACATGGAAGCCCATGATGCCGGCGACGTTTTCGCAAAGATTGTCGCGGCCTTCCTTGCAGGCCTTGCAGACGCCGCAGGTCAGCGCGCCATACATCACGACCTTCTGGCCCGGCTTGAAGCGGGTAACGCCTTCGCCGCTTGAAACAATCTCGCCGGACGCTTCCACGCCGACGACGAGCGGCATCTTGCGCTTGGCGAAGGCCATGCCGCGATAGCCCCATACATCGAGATAGTTGAGTGCGACGGCTTTCACGCGAATCTGCACTTCTCCGGCCGCTGGCGGCGGCGGAGGGGGAACGTCCTCGATCACCAGCTGGCGGTCGGCTACAAGGGTCAGCGCGCGCATGGAAATAAGTCCCGGGAAAATTCGCAGACGGTATCGCTGGTTGGCGCGGCTGCGTCAACCGGGCAGAATTGCCAATTTTATCAGCGATTTAGATCGGCTCGCGGGTCAGAATCAGCGAGGCGTTCTGGCCGCCGAAGCCGAATGAATTCGACATCACCACATCCACCTTGGCATCGCGGGCCACGTTCGGCACGACATCGAAGGGAATGGTCGGATCGGGCACGTCGTAATTGATGGTCGGCGGAATGCGCTGATGCTCGAGCGTCAGTAGCGAGAAGATCGCTTCCACGGCGCCCGCGGCCGACAATGTGTGCCCGACCATCGACTTGTTGGACGAGACAGGAATCTGCTTGGCGCGCTCGCCGAACACGGCGGAAATGCCCTGATACTCCATGCGGTCGTTTTCCGGCGTGCCGGTGCCGTGCGCGTTGATGTAATCGATCTGTTCGACGCCCATGCCGGCATCCGCGAGCGCGTTGCGCACGCAGCCGATGATCGGCTTGCCGTCCGGGCTGGAGCGGGTGCGGTGGAAGGAATCCGCAAGCTCGCCGCATCCGGCCAACACGCCGAGAATTTTCGCGCCGCGCGCGGTCGCGGCCTCGAGACTTTCGAGCACCAGCGCGCCGGCGCCTTCCGCCATCACGAAGCCGTCGCGGTTCTTGGCAAAGGGGCGCACCGCCTTGTGCGGCGGATCGTTGTGAGTGGAGAGCGCGGACAGCAGCGAGAAACGGATCAGCGATTCAGGATTGACCGAGCCGTCTGTCGCAACGCACAGCGCCGCATCGGTCTCGCCGCGGCGGATCGCCTCGACGCCAAGCTGGATCGCGGTTGCGCCGGAAGCACAGGCAGTGGACAGCGAGATCGGCGATCCCTTGGTGCCGAACTTGTCGGCCAGGAAATCGGCGACCGAGCCGAACACGAAACGATGATGGAAGGGGGCGTGCTTGCCGTCGCCGCTCATCTTGAGCAGGGAATCGTAATTGATGCCGCTTTTGAGTCCGGTAGCCTGCGCCATTTCCTCGCGCGCGTACCATTCCACCTCGACAGGCGCGACCGCGAGAAACAGCGGTCCGGGAAAATCGCCCCTGGCGCCGATCGAGGATTGCGCCACTGCTTCCTCGGCGGCGAGATCGGCCAGCCTGTCCGCCAGCTCGGTGGAGGAAAACGGCTCCAGCGGGATGAAATCGACCGCGCCCGCCATGGTGGTCTTCAGGCCATCGGTCGGAAAGCGTGTGATGGTGCGGATGCCGGATTCGCCGGCCGTCAGCTTTGCCCAGTTGTCGGTCTTGCCCGCGCCGAGCGAGGTAACCACTCCCATTCCGGTGACGACGACGATGGGCCTGCCGAACTTGTCTGTGTGCGCCGTCATGTGTTTCCCCGCTTGTCGTTCCGTCTCAACCTGAAACGGCTTCCACCAGCGCCATGCCTTCGCCGCGCCAGTGGCCCGCCGCGATCACCACAATCTGGGTAGGCGTTTTGGACATTTCAATCTCGGTGCCCGTCGAATCATGTGGCGGAAACAGCGCACCCTTCGAGACGGACAAAGCTGCGAGCGCAAGGCCGATGGGGAATTGCGCTTCCATCACATGGCCGAAGGCCGTGCCGGTTGCGCGAACCGGAATTCCGCTGTGCGACTTGAGAAAGGCGCGTTCCTGTTCGGTGACGTCAGCCGCGCCGGTCGCGCCGGTGACGATCGCCTCTGCGCCGTCCTTGACGCCGAGCTTGTTCCACAATTTCTCCAGCGTCGCGGTCACGGCGCCATCCTCGCCACGCCGGGCGCGGTCGGCGACGACGTTGGTCAAGCGCGCGAAGGGCTTGGCGCCGCGCGCCAGCGCGTGCTCCTTCGATTCGATCACCAGAAAAGCGCCGCCGGATGCGAGCGCGAATCCACTGTTGTCCCTGGTGCGTTCCCAAACCGGCACGTACTTGTCTTTCAGATTGAACCCACCGAACTCATAGAGCATCAGCAGATCCTTGCGCTCGCCATTATGCGCGGCACCGACCAGCGCGATGTCGCTCTTGCCGTCCTCGATACGCGCCAGCGCGATCCGCACGGCATCGACGCTGGCGGCTTCCTCGCCCATGAAGGTGCGCGAAGAGCCGGTGACGCCGTGGACGATGGCGATGTTGCCGGCGAGAAGGTTCGATAGCTGCGCGAGAAAAAGTGTCGGGCGCAATCCGCTCATCAGCATGTCATTGAGCAGGCCGGGATTGGCATTGCCCTGCGCCTGCGCGTTGAGCACCGCCGAGTCGACGTCGAGATCGCGCTCGCCGCCACCCGCCGCCACGATCATGTCCATGCGCGAGAGAATGTCGGTATTGCCTTTGACGCCAGCCGATTCCAGCGCGAGCCCCGCTGCGTAGGTACCGATGCGCTGCCAGGCTTCCATCTGGCGCTGGTCGCCTTTCTTCGGAATCTGCGCGTCGAAGGACAGCTTTACGATCGGATGGACAATGTAAGGCGCGTAGGTGGTTTCGTCGGCATTGACGCGTTTCGCGGTGAGCGCATCCCAATGCTGATCGTTGCCCTCGCCAAGCGAGGAGGCGAGGCCGATGCCCGTGATCCACGCCTCGCGGGGCGTCTTTTTGTCAGTCATGAGGCTAAGCCTGCTTGTGGAAACCGATGCGTTCGGCGACGACTTCCATGTGTCCGCGCATTTCCGCGTTCGGGAACGGGGTATGGCGGAAGGTGAGGGTGGCGTTGCATTTCAATTTGCCGCCCGCGCTGATCTTCGCTTCGGTAATGGCAAAGCCGGATCCCTCATGCACCACATCCACATCGACGGTGAGCACTTCGCCGGGCGTAACGAAGTCGCGCATCTTGGCTTCCTTCACGGCGGCGAGAAACGGCATGCGCTCGAAGTTCAATAGCGCGATCAGCAGCCAGCCCGAGCTTTGCGCCATGGTCTCGATCAGAAGAACGCCCGGCATCAGCGGATGACCGGGAAAGTGCCCCTCGAAAATCGTGCTCTGGCTCGGGACCTGCGCCTCGACCTTGATCGTGCGTTTCTCGGCATCCATGCAAAGGATGCGGTCGATGAGCTGAAAATATTCGAGGCGCATGGCTGGGCGTTAGGTGCCCTTCGCGGCGACCAGTTCGTCGATACGCGCGGCAAGGTTCTTCAGGACGAAATACTGCTCGGTGGTCGCCTTGCCGTCGTTGACTTCCTGGGTCCACTTCTCGAGCGGCAGCTTGATGCCGAACGCCTTGTCGATCGCAAAGGCGATATCGAGGAAGTCCAGGCTGTCGATCCCCAGATCGTCGATGGCGTGGCTTTCCGGCGTGATGGTGTCGCGCGGGATGTCGCACGTTTCAGCAATGATCGTGGCGACTTGATCGAAGGTTGACGACATTCGCTTAAGCCTCTGAATTGTCTTGCATTATGCCGGATGGGCATGGGGAATGGGCGACGGGCGGCAAAACCGTTGCCAGCCAGGCCCCTCGGTTTCACGCCCGTATAACGGAGCGGGCGGTTCAGTTCAATGGCGCTGACGGCGCGGTTTTGGCCCTTGGTGGAAGGCCTTAGCCGCTTATCGGGGGACGCTGGACGGTGAGTCCCTCAGCTATGGGGCGCGGAGCCCGAAACATTCGAGCAATCGCGCATGCCCATGGCCACGCAATCTTGCACCTGCCGCATGTGGTTGAGGCTGGTGGCGAGCCAGACCCCGACGGCGGTCAGGAAAACGGCGAACAGAGCGGCGGCGAGATTGGCAATCTGGCGGCGCCGGTGGGCATCGGCACGATTCTGCGAATCGGCCTGCGTGTCCGGCGCGCTCGTGCCCGACTGCGCGGCGCGCGGCTCCGCCGGCCGGGGGCGAAACGGCACAACGCGCTTTTCGTCGTCATTCGTCATTTGCGGTTTCTGTACAGGCATCCGCTGCAACGTAATTCACCTATCGTCGCGATATGTAGCACATCGCTCTTGTGGATCACACACATCCCGGGGCACGCCATGGCAGCCCTGCGCAACAACTGAACCCGTCCGGACACGCGATTTTGTGAACGCTTTTGGCTAGCGAACGTCCTAAAGTCGCTGGCCTTCCGGGCTGCCCAGAACTCCTTTTCCCCCGCCTGTCCTTGCCCGGATTTCTTTGGAGATTGCAGTCATGGCCAATATTCGCGAACCTGTGCTCAAGCCGGTTTCCATTCTATCGCTTCGCCCAACGCAAATGACGGTCGGCCTGCGAGAGGTGAAGGAAAAGCGCAAACGCTGGCGCAAGCACGGCTCGAAGAAAAAGGCCGAATTGCTCGGCAAGCACATGATCCCGGTGGTGGTGGGTCCCGACAAGCGCAACTACGTCATCGATCATCACCATCTTGCCCGCGCCCTGCATGAGGAAGGCGAGAAGGAAGTTCTGGTCTCGGTGGTTGCCGATCTGACCATGGTCGACAGCAAGGCGTTCTGGACCGTGCTCGACAATCACCGCTGGGTCTATCCGTATGACGCGCGCGGCGAGCGCTGTCACTACAAGGATCTGCCGAAGGATATTCGCGGCCTCAAGGACGATCCATTCCGCAGTCTTGCGGGAGAATTGCGGCGCGTCGGCGGCTTCGCCAAGGACACGACGCCTTTCAGCGAATTTCTGTGGGCGGACTTTTTGCGCCGGCGGATGGCACGCAAGGCGGTCGAGGACGACTTCTCCAAGGCAATCGAAAAGGCGCTGACACTCGGCAAAAGCCAGGACGCGATTTACCTGCCGGGATGGTGCGGGCCTGCCGACGACGATTGAGGAGCGTTATTCGGGAAGCGTGTTTGGCTCGTCATTCGGCGGCGGTTCTCGCTGTATCATGCGCAAAACACGGTGAAACAGCCGCTCCGCCGGACCTCCGAAAGCCAGCAGCAAGAAGGCAATCCCCAGCGCAACCGCGACCAGCCGCCATTCCCCCGCGCCGCACACGACGCCGATGCAGGCGGTAAACCAGACGCAGGCGGCGCTGGTGAGGCCATGCACCTTGCCGTGGGTGCTGATGTGGACGATCACTCCGGCGCCGAGAAAGCCGATGCCAGTGAGAACGCCCTGAATCACCCGGCTCGTTCCGTCGGAAAAATGTCCCGGCTGGATCGGCTGCGGGTTGGCCAGCGCGACCACCAGCGCCGTCGCCAGTCCGACAAGGCCGAGCGTGCGAAGCCCGATGGGCTTGCCGTGCAGGTCGCGGTTGAGCCCGATCGCGCCGCTGGCCAGCGTCGCGACTCCCAGGCGCAGGACAATTTCACTCCAGTCGAGCAAGATGAAGCCTCTTACGTACGGGGCACGCGGCCCATCAGATAGAATTCGTCGTTCGGCCGCATGTTGGTCACGCTCGCCATGCGGTTGGACAGCGCGAAGAAAGCAGCGATGGCCGCGATATCCCAGATATCGTCATCGCTGAAGCCGTGGCAGCGCAGGTCCGCGAAATCGTCTTCGCCGGTCTCATAGGCGCGCTCACATACCTTGAGAGCGAAATCCAGCATCGCCTTTTGCCGCGGCGTAATATCGGCCTTGCGGTAATTGTTGGCGATCTGGTCCGCGATCAGCGGGTTCTTGGCGCGGATACGCAGGATCGCGCCGTGCGCGACAACGCAATAATGACACTGGTTGGCGCTCGATGTCGCCACGACGATCATCTCGCGCTCGGCCTTGGTGAGGCCGCCGTCCTTCTCCATCAGCGCGTCGTTATAGGCAAAGAATGCGCGGAATTCGTCGGGCCGGTGCGCCAGCGCGAGAAATACGTTGGGCACGAAGCCGGATTTTTCCTGCACGGCGAGAATGCGCTCGCGGATGTCATCCGGAAGCGCGCCGAGCGGAGGAACGGGAAAGCGGCTGATGGGCGTTTCGGTCATGGCAGATTTCACGCAAAAGACGGCGCGATCCTACAGCGTCTTTTGCGCGTCGCAAAATCACTTGGGAGGTGATTTTAGCGCAGCGGCTTTTTCAGAAGCGAAAAGCGATCCGGGTCGAGACCGAGCGAGGGCGCGAGCATCGGCGAATCGACTGTGCGCTGCAACGGATGGTCGCCAAGTTTGTCGGCAAAGCGATCGCTGACATGCGGGTCGTTCGGTGCGTCGCGGTGCGTGGTCGAGCCGCGCCAGCGCTCCAGCACGGAACTGACGAACTGAATGTCGAAGCCGCCATGCATCGAAGGCGAGGTGGCCGTGGTCGCTTCGCTGCGCGGCAGCTGGTGCGGCGGCACTTCCTTGAAGCGCAGCCGTGTCGGCAGCGCGACGCCTTCGCCGAAGGCCAGCACTTCGCGCGTGCCGAGCGAAGGTACGAAGGACAAGAGATTCGCGGCGGCGTCGGACACCGCCGAGCGCAGCAGCGCCTGGTCGCGGTCGTTGGCGAGACGCATGGCGAACAGCGTATTGCACTGGGACAGGATCGTCGCGTCGAGTTCGGCCGGACGCTGGGTGACGAGGCCGAGGAACACGCCGTATTTGCGGCCCTCCTTGGCGATGCGCGACACCGCCTTGCGGGTCGGGCCGAAACCGATGCTGCGGTCCGCCGAGGCATAACGATGCGCTTCCTCGCAGATGAACACCATCGGCGAGGCGCCGTCGCTCCACAGGCCGAAATCGAACGCCATGCGGCACAGCACCGACACCACCGAATCGACGACATCGGCCGGAAATCCCGCGAGCTGCATGATCGTCATGGGCTTGCCGTTAGCCGGCATGCGGAACAGATGGCTGATGACGTCCGCCATGGTGTCGCCGCCGACATTGGCGTTTTCGAACATGAAGGCGTAGCGTGCGTCGTTCTTCACGGTCTCGATGCGCGAGATCAGCTTGTGATAGACGATGCGCGAGGAGCGGTTTTCCAGCTTGCCCATGCGCTCGTCGATCAGCGCGATCAGATCGACAAGGCGGTAAGGCACCGGCGTATCGACGGTGAAGCCCGCGACGCGCGGCTCGGTGCGCTTCAGCCCATGCCGCTCGCCCTGATACTGGGTATAGACCGCCCTCGCGATGGGCAGGACTTCGGACAGAACCTCGACCTCGTCGGGATCGCCGGGACGTCCGCCGAAAAACACGTCGACGATTTCCTCGAAATTGAACAGCCAGAACGGCAACTTCAAATTGCGCGGATTGAGAACCAGCGCCCGTTCGCCGAAACAGCGCCCGTATTCGTTGTGCACGTCGAGCAGGAAGACGCGCAAATTGGGCCGCGCGCGCAGGATTTCGTTCAGCAGCAGCGACACGCTGCTCGATTTGCCGACGCCGGTGGAGCCGAGCACGGCGAAATGCTTGTTGAGCATTTCCTCGATGTCGACATAGGCCTGAACCGAGGGGTCCTGCTGCAGGGCGCCGACATAAATCTGGTCCTTGCCGGATGGCGGCGCATAGACCGTGCGCAGTTCCTGATTTGTCAAAACCTCCACCGCGTCGCCGATGGTGGGATAGACCGTGACGCCGCGCTGAAAGCGGCCAGCCGTGCCCGCCGAAATTTCGCCGAGCAGATCGACGGAGGCGACCGCGATGTAGTCGTCCACCGTGTCCATATGCTCGCACGACACTTCGGTGATGATCGCGACGATGATGATCGCGCCAGCGCGGATGCCGAAGAACTGTCCGACCGTCGCCCGGATATGGGCCGGGGTCAGTCCGGGGCTCGGCAGCAGGCCGACACGGGCCTGCGACCCGCGAACGGAGATGACGCGACCAAGCGGGGAAAAGGGGGAGGATGTCAGCATACGCAACTCGCTCATGGACCGGTGCGGACTATGCCGTTGCAAGCTGCAAAATTGTTTAAGCGGTATTTATGGGCCGAAGGAACGGCTCTTTCTGCGTATGTCCGTTTTGGAAGCCAATTAATTGATTTTGTTTGTTTTTCGAGGCCGGTGGAGAGTGTTTGCAGCAGATTATAAAGTGTTTTTATAAACCCCTTGTTTACCAAGGGCTTAAGCCCGTCGGTGAAAGACATCTGTCAGGATTTGGACGCAGCCGGACGAGCGATCCACCTCAAACCGGCATCAGGGGTGGACCTTGGCCCGCGCCCGCTTTATATCGAACCCGCAACCATGATTTGCCGAGGCCCGCATCACGTCGCGGGCCGTTTCTTTCAGCGGGCTTGCCTGCGATCGGCGCGTCATTGGGGGATCGTCTAATGGTAGGACAGGCGTTTTCAGCGTAAAGCGTTGAATACGCTTGTTCTCGTTTTGCAAATAGTCCCAAAACGGCCATTGAAAACTTTAAACTTTTCCCGCTCTTGCAAAATCTTCCATCTGATCGCGGACGCCGCGCGCGAGCTTCAGTTCGTCGATGTGCCTGATGTAGCGCTCAACGATCTGCGTTGACATTCGAAGGTTGGCGCCGATCGCGCGGTTCTCTCCGCCGGCCATTTTCCGGTCTATGGCTGCCATGGCGCGAAGCCCGTGTGGAGCAATTTCAGCGCTCTTCAGTTCTGGCGTCCGCGCAATATAGCGATTCAGCGCTGCCCGCCACGCGTCTGCGGTCATAGTACGATTGGCAACAGATATGACCCATGGTCCGGTGTCGGAACAGGACCAGGAATCCAATTCTGCGAGCTGATGCTTCATCAGAGGGATGATGTGGTCCTTGTCGCGCAGTTTTCCGATCTTGATGGCGATACCATCGTCCTTGCGGTTTTTCTTTCCGAACTTCACCCAATCCGAAATGCGCTGACCACAGGCGCGTCCCAGGATTGTGCCGCGGCGAATATCTTCCGGAGCGTTTTTGACGATGAAGTCGTAAACCCATTCCGGCCACGGCTTTGCGTTTTCTTCATCCTCGATCTGGATTGGCTCGATCTCGCGCGCGGGGTTGGTTGTGCCGTAGCCGTGTTGAAGGCCCCATTTCAAAAGGGTGCGCAAGACCGATACCAGGTGATTGGCCGCAACCGGCGTAGCTTCGTACTGCGCGCGAAGGGCGTAAATCCCGGCCACGGTCAGCCCCGACACTTGCATCGTGCCCCAAGCCTCCTTGATCCGCTCAAGATGAAGGCGGTAGTTTTCCTGCGTTCGCGGCCGGCGGCGCTCGAAGCTCTTGGAAGCCAGATAATCGTCTACGAGCCTGTTGAAAGTACCTTCCGCGGACTTCTCACAGAACCCGCGAACTTCTTTCAGCTTGTTCCAGAACTCTGGGTCTGTGGGATCTTTGCCGAGCGGAATTCTTTTCCCTGCGCGGTCTGTGCCCCTATGGGGGTGCCAGTAGTAATATGTCGCGCGCTTGGTTTTGACGGCGGTAACGCCTTCAGGAAGGCCGACCATGCCGCTTCCTCTGCGCTTTGGCATTCCCGACCCTTTCAGCCGCCATTATATATGGGTCAGGATGCACATTTGAGCCGGTTTGGTTAGGGGAACAATCCGCGATTTCCCCTAGGATCAATGAGCCGTCAGGCCATATCTCCCGCACCGTCATGCCGGCCGCGCGCGCTGCATCAATCGCGCGGCGAATACTGGCTTTGGTGAAGGGTACCGTTCGGCTCATTCCGCCGCCTCAGGGTTCGCGCTTCGTATCGTCACCGGGCTGCCAATCATCAGGTGCAACCTCAATGCCTTGGATTATAACTGCGTATTTTTCGCATTCATCCGCCAGCCGTTCCAATTCTGATGGTGAGAGGGTCATGACAGCGGCTCCATGTTCAGGTTCAAATCATCAAGCCCTCGCACGAAGGCGATAGGAGCGCGCTCCTCGATGGCGTGAAGTCCATATGATGTAACGCCGACCGGCTCGCCTTCCTTATCGATAACCATCAAGAGGCATGACTGCTTTTTCGTCACCGCCAGCAACACCATGCAATGGCCCTCGCGACGACCGTAACCGCCGCCAATGGCATACACATTGCCGACAACCGGCTGTGAGAATGAAGGTAGGTCGGTCACGTTGACCTTCATCACATCTTTCCTTTCGCTTCTATTACGCGCAGAGCGGCGGCGGTGATTGCAGACGGAACATTCGCTCCTTCGCCACATGCGATCTCGTCTGTGTGGTTGCCGGCACGATAAATGATGCAACCACCAAGCGGCTCTTCATGATGTATGCGACCGCGACCTGCTTTCCAGTACAGGTCGTTCGGCACCAAGCTCACAGCGGCGTCGAGGGAGGAGGTAAAGCGTGGGACTGAAGCCTGCAATTCTCCACTTGCAGAAATTCCACTGGTGTCCGCATAGACACGCACGGGGTAACTCTCGCCAACATTGCCGTCCACGATCCAGTCGATTTTGCCGCCATAAACGGCGACAGCAATCTCCGCATCCAACTCCCGGCTCGATTCTTCCGTCTCAACTCGGCGCGCGAGGGATACGAGAGGGGTCATCATTGAAGACTCCAAACGACGCGCCCGTTAATGTCCTCGACGCGCAAAGTGCCAGGGTTGCACTCGGCATTACGGCGCGCATCGTCATCATCTTTCATGTTGATGGGGTAGAACGAACCGTCCCGAAAGAAGATATACGGTGTTTTACGTTCGTGCATTTGAACGGGCTTCATTTCGAATCTCCGTGAGAGATGGTGGCGCGGGCGTGGTGCAACCATTCTTCATGCCAAGGATAAGGCCGCGTACCATCGCCACGGTCGATTTCTTGGCTATTCATTTCGATGGCTCCGCCATCAACACATTCGATCATGTCGCGCAGCAGTTTGCTCAGCCTCTCTACTTCCGCAGTGAGGCGGTCGATTTCGTCGGCGGACTCGTCGGCTAGGTTAGCCGCGATTCCGCTATCGACGCATCCGCGATCAATGCTATGACCAGATAGCCGCAACGCTTCTTCACGCAGCCGTCCCGCCACCGCGTTTGATGAGGTTGATGTCATGGGACTACGTTCTCCGATCCAATGGCCTTGTTGAGGCAGAATTGGTGAGCATCAGTCCGCCACCCTGCGAGCCTGTTCTGCGAACGGGTCGAACTCGCGAGCTACTCGCATTTCGTAAATGCTGTCCGCTTCAAGTGGGATGCTTTTGTGGGGAACGGCGGCGTCCTGCTCAAGCTTCGTCGCGTTCTTCACGATGGCGTAAAACACCTGCATGCCAGCAGGGACGTTGTCAGTCCGCTCCATGACGTCTGCGCCGGCAACGCAGTGGTGATGACCCTGCTCACTGTGCGAAATGATCGCGGCGCCGGATTTGGTTAGCTCGGGCTTGCGGGTTTGCATGCCAGTCGGCAATGCGTCGATTTTATAGATACGAACTTCGCCTTGGGCCGCGATGATAGTGCGCTTCATTTGTCTCTCCTGTTTAGGTTCGGAAACTCAAAGAATCTTTGCGTATGCGCCGGTTGGCGGCTTGGTCTTTAGCGGTTGCCCACCGACAGTTACTTGGTTCATAATTCCCGTCGTTATCAATGCGGTCGATAGACAACTCATCCGAGTAACCATTTTCCTTTGCCCACGCCTCAAACGAGGCAAAGTTCTCTCATTCACGACATACCGAAATGCCGCGACCGCCATATCCACTGTAGTTACGTCGGTTCTCATTGCGTGTGCGACTCAATATGCCCTTCCAAATTCGGTGCAGTCTCGTGCCCGTCTTCCCATGAGTTTTATTTGGGAACTATATACTTGACTCCCTTTTCCACGGCTATGCCTCATTTTCTTTCCCCACCTTGGTTGCGCGGCGCTTGCGCTTCTTTGCAGGCTTCGATTTGGGCTTGGGGCGATAGGCCAGAACCAGGTCCGTCATTACGTCTAGAGCCTTCGGGGGCTTTGGCTTTTTCATGGTTGAACGCCGCGAAGGGTGAGAACAATCTTCTCAAGCAACGTATCAAATACAGGACCGTGAATGTCACTCAGGCCGCGCGCCGCGTCATGGCGTCGGGGGATAATCCAAGCCTCAAGCTCGTCGGCAAGCTGCCGCTGTGGCTTCAGGCGTTCATTCAGAATCTCGATCTCGGCATTGAGTTCCCGCACCGCTTCGGCGGGCGTGACGTGGCTATCCTGAATCCCCAGTTCGCGGCAAACGTCGTCCAGATCGCAGATGTCAGACAAGGGATGGAGAACCATCTTTTCGTCGGACGGGTGGCGGGCCTCGTAATTCGATCCTCGGCCCGCCTGAAGCCTAGAAGCGAGGTCAATAATCACGTCCTCCAATACTCCAGTAGGTTTGGCCGGGATGGTGGGGCAGTCCCCCTCGTCGCGCCGTTGGAAAACCTGCTTCACAATCATGTCGGTGGCCATCGGGTGCATTGCTCGTCTCCTTTAGTGGATAAGGGCTTTGTAGGTCAGGCGCTTTCCAGCCGCGCCCTTAACGAAGCTGTCGAGGCGCGTCATGGTATGGTGCTTGACGTTCCCCTCATTGAGGCGGAACGAAAATTCGTCAACGTAGCGGGGCAGATGCTTCGCGCTGGCGTGATGGTAAACGCCAATCAGGCCCCGCTTGAGAACGGCAAAGACGCTCTCAATGCTGTTCGTGGTTACGTCGTCGCGGACGTATTCGCCCGCGCTGTGGTTGATCGTGTCGTGGCTAAAGAACAGCCCGCCGATGCCGCCATAGACCGCAGCTTCGTCGGTGTGCAGCATGGAGCCGACTTCGACGTTCTGCACGATAACGTCCGTGATGGTTCCGGCATCCGTGGCCTTGATGACCTTAGCGCGGGTTCGGCCGCCACGTTCGCGCAAACCGAGAACGGCGGTTTTGCCGACTGCACCGCGACCAGCCTTGAGCTTCTTGTGTTCGTGCTTGTTGCCTTCGATCCCGCCGACATAGGTTTCGTCGATCTCGACAATGCCTTGCAGCTTCTCAAGGTTTCCGCCGCAAGCTTCGCGAAGGCGATGCAGGACGAACCATGCCGACTTTTGCGTGATGCCGATCTGCTTGGCGAGTTGCAGGCTAGAGATACCCTTGCGGGCCGTCATGAGCAGGTACATCGCGTAAACCCACTTGTGCAGGGGAACGTGGCTTCGCTCGAATATCGTCCCAGTGCGCACCGTAAAGTCTTCCTTGCATTGGTTGCAGCGGTAGTAACCGCCAGCCCGCGCCGTAATCCGCTCGCCCAAACCGCAAACCGGGCATTTCGGCCCTTCCGGCCAAAGCCGCCCCTCAAGATACGTGCGGGCGGCGTCTTGGTCCGGAAACATCTTGAACAGTTCGAACGTAGAAATGGTGGACTTACTCATGACAGAAACTCCCTTTCGTCACCAAAATCTAGCGTTTTCTAGCGAGGGAGTCAAGTATATAGTTCCCAAATTTAAGGCCGGTAAGATCAAGGTACGGAGGCGCCATTTTTCAACTCCGTATTAGAGGATGGTCGTATTCGCTCGCAGGAAGGCCATCCCGCCATGCCTGCGCAGCAATTGCTGTTTCAATCGGAAGATTGTCTATATCGCTGATGCGCGGAACGCCTTCCGCGATCTGACCGTTACGCGGGCACATAGCCATCAAGAACCGGCCGGGTTCGCGAAGGCCAGGCAATGTCAACTCTACGAGAGCGCCGATATCTGAATTCGGATCACCGTCGATAATCTTGCGCTTGAGTTTGCTCGCCATCTTCGGCCAGCCAATAATGGCGGCGCCAGCTGCGCGCTGTTCGACGTTCTCAGCCTTGAGCACTTCCGCCGGGTCAAGGTTCGCGCGATTTTCAATCCAGTGCGCCGGCACGCGCACGCCATGCCAATGGTAGAGTGACCAACCATCGCGATAAGCAATGGACGGCCCGTTTTCACCATGCAGTCGGTCGTTCTCATCGCGATTAATGAGGTGAGGGCGATCAGATATCGCTAGCACGTTTTCGTGCCACCAAGTCCAGCCGCAACTCTTGACGAGTGTTTCAGTGACTTCAAATTTTTCTAACGTAGTTCCATCCCAACCGCATACGTCACGGAAAAATGAAACCCAAGAACAGAATCCAGCATCAAATTGACCGTAAAGTGAATTGTAAACAGTATCGCGAAATTGAGCCCTGACCTGATCCCCGACCTGAGCCCCGACCTGATCCCAGACCTGATCCCCGACCTGAGCCCCGACCTGATCCCCGACCTGAGCCCTGACCTGATCCCAGACCTGATCCCCGACCTGAGCCCTGACCTGATCCCAGACCTGATCCCTGACCTGATCCCAGACCTGATCCCCGACCTGAGCCCTGACCTGATCCCCGACCTGAGCCCTGACCTGATCCCAGACCTGAGCCCCGACCTGAGCCCTGACCTGATCCCAGACCTGATCCCCGACCTGAGCCCTGACCTGATCCCAGACCTGATCCCTGACCTGAGCCCTGAC
>RXJJ01000023.1 GCA_003963145.1 Bradyrhizobiaceae bacterium | reverse complement strand
CCGTCTCGGTGGAAAGCGTCACCACGCCCAAGGCAGAAGTGTTCTACTGGGCGACCATCATGTTCTCCCAGACCCTCGGCACCGCTCTCGGCGACTGGATGGCGGACTCCACGGGACTAGGCTACAGCGGCGGCGCCGTCGTGTTCGGAGCCGCGCTGGCGATCGTCGCCGCGGCCTACTTTTGGACGAACATGTCGCGCACCCTCCTGTTCTGGGCCGCCTTCATCCTCACGCGCCCGCTCGGTGCAACGGTCGGTGATTTCCTGGACAAGCCGCTATCCAACGGCGGGCTGGCATTGAGTCGATATGCGGCGTCCGCCGTGCTCGCGGTATTCATCGTCGGATCCATCGCGTTTTTGCCTCAGCGGGCAGGACGACATCCGGCCTAGCCGGTTGAGCCGCCGCAAACGGGCAACGCAAAGACCAACATTCACCTTCACAAACCAGACGTAGGAACGAAAAATGGCGACTGAACAGTATCATGAACCTGCTGCAGAACTCTCTTCGGAGACGCGCACCTTTGCGCGGATGATCACCGGACTCGTCGAAGAAGCCGAGGCGATCGGCTGGTATGAGCAGCGCATTTCGCTTGAGAAGGACAAGGAAGCTCGCGCGATCATGGAAAATGCGCAAAAAGAAGAGTTCAAGCACTTCGGCATGTATCTCGAATTCTTGCTTCGGCGTAAGAAGGAATGGCGGGAAATCCTCAAGGGCATTCTGTTCACCGACGGCGATATCGTCGAGGCCGCAGAAAAGGCCGAGAAGCATGCCGACTAGGCTTGCGGCCGATCCACTTCATTACCGAGACCAGTATCACGCATGCTAAAACAAACCGCTTACGGAAAGACCGCGAAGGTCTTGCATTGGCTGATCGCCGCGCTGCTCGCAGTGCAGTTTCCGATCGGTTGGCTGATGCCCGACATACGGCGGGGCATGGCTCCCGGAAACGCGATGAAACTGCATATCGTCATCGGGCTTGTCATTCTGACTTTCATTGTTCTGCGCGTTGTCTGGCGGCGCTTCCACCCGGTCGCGCCTGCGGACGCGCTGCCTCCTTGGCAGCGCCTCACTTCGGCGAGCGTTCACTGGCTACTCTACGGACTCGTTTTTGCAACCGCCTTAAGCGGCTGGTTCTTTGCCTCGTTCCGGGGCTGGCAATTATCGCTGTCTTCCGGAGTGCTCCTGCCTGTGCTGACCGCTCCCGGATCGGCCGCCGGCCGCATGGTCGGCGGTTGGCATCAAGCAGCCGGTTGGGGTCTGCTCTTCGCCATCGGCGTCCACGTCATCGCGGCCATTACGCATGCCTTCATCTTCCGAGATCGCGTTGTGCAGCGGATGCTTGCCGAATAGAGAGCGCATGGCTTTTTGCAAGAACTGCACAAGTTTGTTGGGGCACGGTTGGGAGACCCTTGCGGACGCCCGGTCCAGTGAGCCTGCGCGTACCTTGGGTGGCCGCGCACCGTCGCCATCAGCAGAAATTGCGGGGCAATGAATTGTGGATGTGCGTGGCGGCAATCGCAGCGTGTCCGGTAGCGACCGCAATCTGGTGGAGGTCCGAGACGACATCTCCTGCGGCATACAGCCCGTCGGCGGTGGTTCGCTGGTGCTCGTCGACCCTGAAGCAGCCGGACGCATTATGCTGCGTTCCAAGCCGCAGCCCCAGTTCGGAACGCACGTCGCAGCCGAGCGCGGGATAGAGCGTGTCGAAGTTCTCGCGATGGCCACCCCGAAATAGGGCGGCGATCCCATGCCCGTCGCGCTGCAGCCCGACTACCGGTGCGTTGGAGCGACGGACGCCGGCCGCCGCAAGCGCCGAAGCAGCTTCATTGCCGGCATCCGACGGGTCGCCGGTATCGAGCATCGTCACGTCGCGGGAATACGTGCGCATGAAGAGCGCCTTTTCAAAGCAATCCCGCGTACGACCGAGCACAGCGACCTTGCGGCCCCGCACGTCGTAACCGTCGCAGACCGGACAATAGCGTATCGCACCATCCGATACGGCCCCGTCGAGGCCCGACAACTCCGGAGTCTTATCCACGATGCCCGTGGCGAGCAGTACGCGACTTGCCCGGATTTCCGATCCGTCGAAGGTCGCAACGTAACCGCGGTCCGAGCGGCGAAGGTCCGTCACCTGGCCGTCGTGTATCGAGACGCCGAATTCGCGCACTTGGGACCGCAGCGTCTTCAGGAGGTGGGGACCGCTAATCCCGTTCGCGAAGCCGGGATAATTATGGCTGACGGGAATCAACGCCGCGCGGCTGCTGCCGCCGTCGACAATCGCAATCCTTCGGCGGTATCTCGCCAGATAGATCGCGGCGGTCAATCCGGCGGGGCCACCTCCGACGATCAGGCATTCCACGTCTTTTTCGTACTTGCCTGTCATGTTGTGACGGCCCTTCCGCAGTAATTCATGCAAGAGATCGCGGACGCCGCGAACTCGCAGTCGCCTATATTTCGACGGTCCGAAGCCGTAGCGCGTTGCCGACGACGCTCACCGAGGAGAGAGCCATGGCAGCCGCGGCGATGACGGGGGACAGCAGCAATCCGAACGTCGGGTACAGGATGCCGGCGGCGATCGGGATTCCCGCCGCATTGTAGACGAAGGCGAAGAACAGGTTTTGCCGGATGTTCCGCATCGTCGCCTGGGAAAGACGACGGGCGCGGACGATGCCGCCGAGGTCGCCCCTCAGGAGGGTCACGCCCGCGCTCTCCATCGCCACGTCCGTTCCTGTCCCCATGGCGATTCCGACGTCGGCCGCCGCGAGCGCGGGCGCGTCGTTGACGCCGTCGCCGGCCATCGCGACTATCCTTCCCTGCTTCTGCAGCCTGCCGACGACGGCGCTTTTCTGATCCGGCAGCACCTCGGCCTCAACCTCGGAGATGCCAAGACGCGCCGCGACGGCATTCGCGGTCGTCCGGTTGTCGCCGGTCAGCATGATGACCTTGATGCCTTCGGCGGCCAGTCCCTTCAACGCTTCGGGCGTCGACGGCTTGACCGGGTCGGCGATCGCGAGGATGCCGGCAAGCTTGCCGTCGACCGCGATATTGATGACCGTCGCTCCGTCGCCGCGCAGCCTTTCTGCCTTCTCTTCCAGCGGTCGGGTGTCGATGTGCGACGACGTCATGAAATTCGCGTTGCCGAGAAGCACCGCCTTGCCGGCGACCTTGCCGGTCACTCCCTTGCCGGTCGGGGAATCGAATTCCTGAACATCGGCAAGCGGCAGATTCCGTTCTTCCGCCGCCCGCACGATCGCGTCGCCGAGCGGATGTTCGCTGGACCGTTCGACGCTCGCCGCAAGCTTCAGAATTTTCGCTTCGTCGAATCCCTGCGCAGGGATGATGTCGACCACCTTCGGCTTGCCTTCGGTCAGCGTTCCCGTCTTGTCGACGACCAGCGTGTCGACTTTTTCCATGTGTTCGAGAGCTTCGGCATTCTTGATCAGGACGCCGGCCTGGGCTCCGCGTCCTACGCCCACCATGATCGACATCGGGGTCGCAAGTCCGAGCGCGCAAGGGCAGGCGATGATCAGGACACTTACGGCCGCAACCAGTCCGAACGCGAGCCGCGGCTCCGGACCGAACAGCGTCCAGGCGCCAAAGGCGACGAGAGCCGCCGCAATCACGGCCGGCACGAACCAACCGGCGACCTGGTCGGCGAGGCGCTGGATGGGAGCGCGGGAGCGCTGTGCCTGCGCCACCATCTGCACGATCTGGGAAAGAAGGGTATCACGGCCGACCTTTTCGGCCCGCATCACGAACCCGCCCGATTGATTCAGGGTGCCGGCGATCACCTTGGCGCCGCTCTCCTTTGAGACCGGCATGGACTCGCCGGTCACCAGCGACTCGTCGAGGGACGAGCGGCCTTCGATGATGACGCCGTCCACCGGCACCTTTTCCCCGGGCCGGACCCGCAGCTTGTCGCCGACGTTCAGGCCGTCCAGCGGGACCTCCTGGTCCGCCCCGTTCTCGTCGACGAGGCGGGCGGTCTTGGGCGCCAGATCCAGCAGGGCCTTGATCGCACCGGAGGTGGCCTCGCGGGCTCGAAGCTCCAGCATCTGGCCGAGCAGAACCAGAACGGTAATCACCGCAGCGGCCTCGAAATAGACCGCCACCGCGCCGCCGTGGCTTCGGAATGCGGACGGGAAGATGCCCGGCGCTATGGTGGCGACGACGCTGTAGGCAAAGGCGACGCCCACGCCCATCGCAATCAGGGTGAACATGTTCAGGTTTCGGGTGACCAGCGACTGCCAGCCGCGCACGAAGAACGGCCATCCGGCCCAGAGCACGACCGGCGTCGCGAAAGCGAGTTGGATCCAGTTCGAGGGGTTCTGGTCGATCCAGCCGTGGTTGCCGACCAGATGGCCGCCCATCTCGAGTACAATGACCGGTAGCGCCAGCGCGAGCCCCACCCAGAAGCGCCGGGTCATGTCGGCCAGTTCGGGGTTGGGTTGGTCGTCGAGGCTGACCAGTTCGGGCTCCAGCGCCATCCCGCAGATCGGGCAGCTTCCGGGGCCGATCTGTCGGATCTGCGGATGCATGGGGCACGTGTAGACCGTGCCCTCCGGGACGTCGGCGTGCTGCGGCGCTGCGGTCGCCTTATCGAGGTATTGCTCCGGAGCGGCGGCGAATTTGGTTTGGCAGCCGGCCGAGCAGAAATGGTAGGTGACGTCCCTGAAGTCGAAGCGATGCTTGCTGGTTTCGGGATCGACGGTCATGCCGCAGACCGGGTCTACGACGCCGGCTCTGCCCGCAGCGTGATGATTATGGTCGTGCGCATCTCCGCCCCCGCAGCACCCGCTCTTCTTGACCGGCGTTTCAGGACCGGCGGCGACCGCCTTTGACGAGCATCCGCATCCGCCTCGGGACATCACCTTCTGTTCGCTGGCCATTTCGAGCTCCTTGCCTACTTGCAACCCATACCGTGTAGGGGTATATAAGACCCATGCGGAAAGACATCAAGGTATCCTGTCAGAAACGCCTCGGCCGGATCGAGGGCCAGGTGCGCGGCCTCTCCAAAATGGTGGACGAGGAGCGCTACTGCATAGATATCGTCACGCAGATTTCGGCGGTCCGTGCCGCGCTGCGACGGGTCGAGGAGGAAGTCCTGAAGGACCACGTCTCCCACTGCGTCGAACACGCCATCGCGAGCGGCGACAAAACAGACCAGAGGAAGAAGATCGCCGAATTAATGGCGGTCATCGGCCGGGCTGACCGATGAGCGACACCAAAAGTTCCATCTTGGCGGCTGCGATCTTCGCCGCTATGCTCCCGAGTCTTGGTGCGAAAAGGCGTTGATGTCTGCATGTTCGTCCGGTTGACCAGAACGAAGCGAACAAGGGCAGGGTGGCTGATAGCCCTTGCCTATCTGCTTTGCGTGCTGGCGCCGACGATCTCCTACGCGCTGCCCGGCGTCCACGCGCCCGCGCCGTGCCTAACGGACGAGAACCACGTTCCCGGAATGGTTCATGTTCATTCCGAGCCGCAACATTTGCACGACGACGGCCAGATCCATGATCATGCCGCTGCGCCGGCACATTCCGGCGGCGGTGACCATTCGATGTCGGTGGCATCGGATTCGAAGTCGGCTCCCGAAAAAGCTCCGCATAAATCCGGCGGGGAGTGCTGCGGGCTGATGTGCGTGACCGCTCTTCCGGCGAAGGTCGTCGACATCGTGACGCCTTCCGCTCCGACGGCGCTTTGCGAAGTCGAAGGTTACCTGAACGTCGCCGACAAGGCTCCTCCCCGGCACTATCGCCCCCCCATTTCCTGACCTGATCGAAGCTACGCGGTGCCGTGCCCGTCGAGGGCTCGCGCGCCTGTGGACCATCGTCAATTCAGGAAAAAATAATGTTTGCGCAGCTTGGGGCGATTCTCGCCGCCGTTCAGTCGGTGGTGAAGAGGATATTAGGCAATAGATTTCGGGCGATCACGGGGGTGACCGCCGCGGCGTTGTCGCTGGGGGGATGCATTCCGACCGTACCGCTCGTCGGTGCGGATCCGGCCGACCCGAACGTGCCGGTCGCCGGCGTCAGTTACCGTTCCGGCATCGCGCCCTACACAAGCATGCGGCCGACCGCACCCTCCGGCTGGAAAGAACAGAACCAGCGCGTAACTCCCACGCCCAAATCCGAGCAGTAGGAGGACGCCATGACAGAAAAGCTTTTCATCCGACTGCGACGCGCGACGGGCGCCACCGGGGCCAGAACGGCGCTATCGTCTCTGACAGCCGCGCTGCTGCTCTCGGGCTGCGCAACGTTTTCTCCGGACGGCGGCATGACGGCGGTGGCCGACATCGCCGGCGGCACCATCAAGAAGGACGTGATCTCGATCCGGACCGACGACGACGTCGTGGTCGCGAACGATGCGGTCAAGCGGCTGCTGCGCCGGACCCTGAACGTCGAAACCGCGGTCCAGGTCGCGCTCCTCAGCAACCGGGGCCTCCAGGCGGCCTACAACGAACTGGCGCTGGCGGAAGCAGACCTCGTCCAGGAGAGTCTGCCGCCCAATCCCACGTTCTCGATTTCGCGGATATCGGGCAACGGAGCCGTCGAGATCGAACGGCAGGTCGTCGGCGACATTCTGGCGCTCGCCACCCTGCCGTTCCGCTCGGAAATCGCGCGTCAGCGCTTCCGGCAGGCGCAGTTGCGGGCCGCCCTCGAGACGCTGCGGCTCGCCGCGGAAGTCAGACGGTCCTATTACCGCGCGGTCGCCGCCAACGAACTCATCGGACTTCTCGCCGACGCCAAATCCACCGCGGAATCCACGGCCCAATTAGCCCTCAAACTCGGCCAGACCGGATCGCTCAACAAGCTCGACCAGGCGCGTGAGCAGGTGTTCTATGCCGAGACCACGGCCGAACTCGGATCGATACGCCAGGAGGCGGCGAGCTCGCGGGAACGCCTCGCGCGCCTGATGGGGCTTTGGGGAAGCGACCTGGCCTTCCGGATTCCCGGCACGTTGCCGGCGTTGCCCCGGCATCCCTCGGCGCTCCCGTTGATCGAGGTCGATGCGGTCAGCCACCGCATCGACCTTCAGATCGCGCGGATCGAACTCGACGCGCTCGCAAAATCCCTCAATCTGACGGAAGCGAGCCGGTTCGTGACCCTGCTCGACGTGGCGGGGATCGACCGCAAGACGCGCGATCCCGAAAGTGCGCCCTTCCGCGAACGCGGCTTCGACATCCAGTTCCAGATTCCGATCTTCGACGGCGGCGAGGTGCGGGTCCGTCAGGCCACCGAGACCTACAACCAGTCGTTCAACCGCCTGACCGAAAAGGCGATCAACGTACGTTCTGAGGCAAGGGACGCCTACCGCGTCTACAGGTCGACCTACGAAATCGCCGGCCAGTACCAGCGTGAAGTGCTGCCGCTGCGGAAGATCATCACCGAAGAGATGCAGCTGCGCTTCTCAAGCATGCAGATCGACGTGTTCGCGCTGCTGACCGAGGCGCGCCAGCGCATCGCATCGCTGCGCGCCGGGATCGAGGCCAAGCGAGACTTCTGGTTCGCCCAGTCCGACCTGCAGACGGTCGTCAACGGCGGCGGCTCCGGAGAGTCCCAGAACCAACCCCGTCAGACCACCACCGCCCAGGCCGGCGGGGGCGGCGGCCATTAAGGAGACAAGCATGCTATCGCGAAGAGGATTCATCGGAACGGCCGCGCTGATAAGCGCGAGCGCAGTGAGCGGCCGGGTACAGGCGGCCAACATTCCGGAAGCGCCCTTCATGGAAAAGGCGGTGATGCAGCCGCCGCTGCATCCGACGTCCGGTCCGGACTATCGGCCGGTCGTGACGTTGAACGGATGGTCGCTGCCGTGGCGGATGAACGGCGACTGGAAGGAATTCCATCTTGTTGCCGAACCGGTCGTGCGCGAGTTCGCCGAAGGAATGAAGGCCTACCTGTGGGGATACAACGGGCAATCGCCCGGTCCGACCATCGAGGCGGTCGAGGGCGACAAGGTCCGGATCTTCGTCACCAACAAGCTGCCCGAGCACACTACCGTGCACTGGCACGGCATGATCGTCCCGAACGGCATGGACGGGGTGGGCGGCCTCAACCAGCCTCACATCAAGCCCGGCAAGACCTTCGTCTACGAATTCCAGATCAAGACGAGCGGGACGTTCATGTACCACCCGCACTCGGACGAGATGGTGCAGATGGCGATGGGCATGATGGGCATGTTCATTGTCCACCCCCGAGACCAGACCTTCCGGCCCGTCGACCGCGACTTCGTTTTCATCATGAGCACGTACCTGATCGACCCCGGCACCTACCTGCCGAAGGTCAACGAGATGACCGACTTCAACATGTGGACGTGGAACAGCCGTGTGTTTCCCGGCATCGATCCGCTGCCCGTCCGCCTGGGAGACAAGGTGCGCGTGCGCATCGGAAATCTCACGATGACCAACCATCCGATCCATCTGCACGGGCACAGCTTCGCGGTGACCTGCACCGACGGCGGCTGGGTGCCCGAAAGCGCGCAGTTGCCGGAGACGACGACCGACGTGCCCGTCGGAGCGGTCCGCGCCTTCGACGTGCTCGCGGACAATCCCGGCGACTGGGCGTTCCACTGCCACAAGTCGCACCACACCATGAACTCGATGGGGCACGACATGCGCAACATGATCGGTGTGTCGAAGAAGGATCTCGCCAAGGCTGTCGGCAAGCTTGCTCCGGACGCGATGGTGATGGGTTCGACCGGAATGGCCATGGGCGAGATGGAGATGCCGATGCCGGACAACACGCTGATGATGATGTCGGGCTCCGGCCAGTTCGGCCCCATCGAAATGGGCGGCATGTTCTCCGTCATGAAGATCCGGGAAGGAATGGCCCGCGACGATTACAAGGACCCGGGCCCCTACAAAAATCCGCAAGGCACGGTCGCATACGAAGTCGATGCGCCCGCCTCAGCGGCTCCCCGCCAGAACGGCGGCAAGGAGGAAGGCGGGACGACGCAAATGAAGGGCATGAAAGGAATGAAAGGCATGAAGGGCATGTGATCCAGACGCCTTTTCGAACTTAACATCAGACAGGAGAAGACTAATGAAGACCATCAATCAAGCCGTCGCTTCGGCAATCGCGGGCTTACTGCTCGCAGGCGGTACCGCCGTTTGGGCGGGCGAGGGTCCGGCCGGCCACAGCCACGACGAGACGTTCTCCGCCGGCGAGCCCGGCGATGCCAAGAAGCCCGCCCGGATCGTTCAGGTGACCATGGGCGAGATGGACGGGAAGATGATGTTCATGCCCGCAAAACTGGAGATCAAGACGGGCGAGCAGGTCAAGTTCATGCTCCGCAACAACGGTGAACTCGACCATGAATTCATCCTGGCGACGACCGCCGAGAATCTCAAGCATGCGGAGGCCATGAAGAAGAACCCCGACATGGAGCACGACGACCCGAACGGCAAGCGGCTTGCCCCCAAGAAGACCGACGAGATCGTCTGGAAGTTCAGCAAGCCCGGAGAGTTCGAATATTCGTGCCTGATCCCGGGTCATCGCGAAGCCGGCATGGTCGGCACGATCGTCGTCAAGTGATCCGCTCAAAAACAAGGGAAACATCATGAAGAACAAACTTGCAGCAGCAGTTTTCGCCGTCGTTCTGGCAACAATTTCGACCGCGGCGTTCGCCCAGAACGCAATGGTCAACGGCGAGGTGAAGAAGATCGACGAGACCGCCGGCAAGATCACGTTGAAGCACGGCCCCATCAAGAATCTCGATATGGACGAAGACGGCATGACTATGGTCTTCCGGGTGCAGGACCCGGGGATGCTCAAGCAGGTCAAGGTCGGCGACAAGGTCCAGTTCGAAGCCGAACGGGCGACCGCCGGCATCACGATCACGAAGATGCAGAAGGGCAAGTAACCCCGGAACGGCCCGTGCCGCCGCTGCGTGAGCCGGCGGCACCGGGTCGAGAAGCGGATCTTGGAGGGAATGGATGGAAGCAAGGTTGCGCCAGGCCGACGGAGTTGCGTCCGAACGACCGCTCGCTTTCGATCGCAAGAGCGGAAGGCTGAGCGGCGCCGGCGTGACCGACCGCGTTGCGGTGCTGGCGCTTCAGGCCGGATCCGTCATCACGCGACCTTACGGACATCGCGGCTACAGGCACGGTTGCAAGGCGGTCGCGACCGTCGTTGCCGATCGCGACATCATCGTCCGGTTGAACGAGGATGCCGACTTCGCCATCCCGTTCTGCGACGGATATTGGAGCAGAATGCTCAATCCGAGATACGATTACGAAGAGGAGATCGAAGCTTTTTTAAGATGTGCGGCGGACCTCAGGTACTCCTTCGTCGACTGCGGGGCGAACTTCGGTTACTGGTCCGTGCTGGCGTCCAGCCGCCCGTTCGGTAGGCAACCCACGCTGGCCATCGAAGCGTCTCCGGAAAACGCCAAACGGCTTGGCGCGAACGCGCTCCTGAACGGCGACCGTTTCCGATGGCTCAATGCCGCGGTCGGCGGTTTTGCGAGGATCACAGGCGCAAGGCATGAAGCCCTACAGACCCTCAGGCTGACCAAGGAAGAGCCGGACGCCGTACCTGTCGTTTCGCTGGACGGCCTGGCTGCCGGCGGGCTCATCGATGCATCGCTTCCGGTGGTGGTCAAGCTCGATGTGGAAGGCGTGGAAATCGAAGCGCTGACCGGCGCGGAACGGCTGATGCAACGCGATTGCGTGGTCATCTGCGAGGAGCATGGATCCGACACGACGCATGGCATCACGCGTCACCTCCTCGAAGAGATGTCGCTCAGAGTATTTGTGTTCGATCCCAGGGCGTGCCGGTTCAACCGTCTCGACGGAATCAAGCGGCTGGATTCGATCAAGAGGCATCCGTGGGTCGGCTACAATGTCTTCGCTACCTCCAGCGCATTGTGGGAAGAGCGACTGCTCGCTGCGACGTGGAGGTACCGATGATCGGTTCGAGCCAGCGCGCATCGCCGCCGCAGCACGGCAGGCTTAGCAAATACCCAGGCTGTCCGGAGAGTGCTTTTCCGTCCGCCGCGGCGACATGCCGTTGCCTGAAATTGCAGGAGGTCTGCCGCGCACGTCGGCCATGAACCCGGTTTTTTAGAAGATGCTCAGGCCGGCGAGGTCCTGTCGACAGCGCGTGCTCGCGCTTGTGCAAACGCTCGTCGCCAAAGCCGGAAATGTCGTCGCCACATCCGCGGAACAACAATTTGTGCCGGCCGTTTGCGAATGTGTTTTCAAACAATGGAGAATGAGATGACACGGAACATCCTGAAGATTTCGGCCGCGTCTGTCGCGGTGCTGTTTGCGCTATCGATGCCTTCGTACGCCGACGACGCCGGTCCGGCCTACACGAAGTCCATGGAAAAAATGAATGCCGACATGAAGAAGGGAATGGATCCCGACCCTACGAAGGCGTGGGCGAAGATGATGGTCGCTCACCATCAGGGCGCGATCGAGATGTCGCAGACGGTGCTGAAGGAGACCAAGGACCCGATGATCCGCGAAATGGCCGAGAAGACGGTCAAGGATCAGACCAAAGAGCAGACCATGCTCAAGGAATGGATCGGCAAGCACGGCGGCTGAACAGCCTGAACACCTGACCGCGAGGACTCCATGATCGCACTTCCCTACGATTATTTTCTGATCGCATGGTTCGTCCTCGCGGCGGGCTCTACGGCCTACGTCGCGTTCGACCAGTTCAACGGCAATCCCGAGCCGACGGTGATGAAGTGGGGTTTCATCCTGGTCACCCTCTACATGGGTCCGTTCGGACTGCTGCTCTACGTGCTCGCGGACAAGGAGCCCCGTCCAGGGGAGCATGAACACTTCACATCGCCGCTCTGGAAACAGGGCGTCGGGAGCACCATTCACTGCGTTGCGGGGGATGCCACTGGCATCATTCTGGCGGCGACCGTCACGGCACTGCTGGGCCTTCCGATGTGGATCGACCTTATCGTCGAATACATTGCCGGTTTCTCGTTCGGTCTGTTCATTTTCCAGTCCCTCTTCATGAAGAAGATGATGGGCGGCACCTATTGGGAAAATGTCCGCAAGAGCTTCATGCCGGAATTCATCAGCATGAACGCGATGATGGCGGGAATGGCGCCGACGATGAGCCTGCTGATGATGGGCCGCGACATGCGCGCCATGGATCCGCTCGAATTCGTCTTTTGGGGCGTGATGTCTCTCGGCGTCATGGTCGGATTCACGACGGCCTATCCGTTCAACGTCTGGATGGTGAAGAAGAAGATCAAGCACGGCCTGATGACCGAACGGCTGGAGGCACCCGGCCAACAACGCGACATGTCCGGAATGAAGTCCGAGACGGGTCAGATGTCGGATGAGCAGATGAGCCACATGGAGGGACATGGGGGACAACAGAAAGCCAAAAAGTCGGGCGAACGCGAAGTGTCCCATGGCGGGGGTCATCAGATGGGCGGCGACGCGACGACGCCACAGTTGGCGGCGCTCGCCGGCGTGACGTCGTTCCTTCTGATCTCCGGAATGGTGATACCGGGGTTTTCCGTCAACCTGGGTCTCAGCGCCCGCGACGTCGACGGCTCCATCATGCCGCCGGGGATGATCAACACCTTCGATCTGCCCGGCGAGGCGATGAAGGACATGGCCGCCGTGAAGCCGCGGCAGGTCGCCTACGTGGCGGCGCCCGACGCGAGGGGCGACAAGGTCCTTGCGCCGCGCATCGAGAACGGGGTCAAGGTCTTCGACATCAAAGCCGAGATCATCCGCTGGAACATCCTTCCGGACGTGGCGGTCGAGGCCTACGCGTACAATCGTCAGGTCCCGGGACCGCGCCTGCAGGTAACGGAGGGGGATCATGTCCGCATCAACTTCCGTAATGCGCTTCCGGAGAGCACCACGGTTCATTGGCACGGACTGATCGTCCCGAATGAGATGGATGGGCCGGCCAACGTCACCCAAGATCCGGTGCCGCCGGGCGGCTCCTACACCTACGAATTCGACGTCGCGCAGAGCGGGACGTATTTCTATCACAGCCACGATCATCCAGACCGCCAGCAGGCGCTCGGGCTCTACGGGGCGCTGCTGATCGCGCCGAAGGATCCCTCGGCCGAGGTGAAGGCCGACCTCGATTACACGATTCAGCTACAGGAGTGGCTGAAGCGCGAATGGCTGACGTATCCGGCGATGCTCATGGAAGGCGCGCTTCCGAACTACTTCACGATCAACGGCAAGGCATACCCATCTACCGACACGGTCGGGATGAAGGTCGGACAGACAATCAAACTTCGCTTCATCGGGACGAACAACAACTTCGTACATCCCATGCATGTGCATGGCGGACCGTTCGAAGTCGTTGCAGTGGACGGTATAAACCTCAAGGAAAGCGCGCGATACCAGGCGGACACGGTCAACGTCGGTCCCGGACAGCGCTACGACGTGGTCTGGACGGCGCGGAAGCCGGGCAAATGGCTGGTCCACTGCCACATCCCGCATCACACGGCCAACAACAACGTCGAACACAAGGGCGGTGGCGGCCTGATGCTGGTTCTAAACGTGCAATAGGGCGGGAAAACAAAGGAGAGCGCGATGAAGATGAGTAAAGATACGCAGACGTGCATCGACGAATGTCTGCAGTGCTACCGAACCTGTCTCGGGATGGCCATGACGCACTGCCTGGAGACGGGCGGAAAGCACGTCGAGCCCCAGCACTTCAGGCTGATGATGGCATGTGCCGAGATATGCCGGACTGCGGCCCATTTCATGCTGTTGGGCAGTCCCCATCACAAGCATGTCTGCCGGGAGTGCGCCGAGATCTGCACCGAATGCGCCAAGGACTGCGAGCGCGTCGGCGGAATGGACGACTGCGTCGTGGCCTGCAAGAGCTGCGCCGAAAGCTGCAAGGCGATGGCAACCTGAAAGCCGGGGGCCGGCAGCGAGCCGGCCCCTTCGCCTCGATCTCCCGACGGAAAGGAACACGAACGATGGCCTATGCCCGGTTCGCGGCGATGATCCCCCATCATTCGATTGCGATTTTGACCAGCGAGCGCGCCCACATCCACGACCCGCGCGTCCGCAAACCGGCCGACGACATCATCGACGACCAGGCGAGGGAAATCACGGAGATGAAGCAGTTGATTGTCGAACTTTCCGGAAATCCTCCGTCGTCGAACGCGCCCGACCTTCCAGCCCGACCGGCGAAATGAACGTTCTCCCGAATTTCCCGCCGCATATGACGAGGACCACGATGCCGTCTCCCAGAGGGCGGGATCTGCGTCTCGACCTATTTCGCGGCCTTGCGAACTGGGCGATATTTCTCGATCACATTCCCAACAACTCGATCGCTTGGCTGACGACGAGAAACTACGGTTTTAGCGACGCCGCCGACATCTTCGTCTTCATCTCCGGCTACACGGCGGCGTTCGTGTACGCTCGAAGGATATCCGCGCAAGGAATGCTCGCCGGAACGGCTCTGCTGATGCGGCGCGTTTGGCAGCTATACGTCGCCCACGTCCTGCTGTTCGTCTTCTACGCCGCGGCGATCGGCTACGTGGCACAGCGCTACGGGCATTCGCACCTTCTCGACGAATTCAATGTCGCCGGCCTCATCGAGCAGCCGGTCGCCACGCTTACGCAAGGGTTGATGCTGAAGTTCAAGCCGCTGAACCTGGATGTCCTTCCTCTCTACATCGTTCTGATGGCCGGTTTCCCGCCGCTGCTGATCGTCATGATGCGGTGGCCGAATGCGGCGTTGGCGGCTTCGATCTCGGTTTACCTGTCTGCACGTCTCTTCGGTTGGAACTTCTCTGCGTATCCTTCCGGCGGCTGGTACTTCAATCCGTTCGCCTGGCAGCTTCTGTTCACGCTGGGTGCGTGGGCGGCCTTGGGCGGTCGCGCGCGTATGCAGGCACTGGCTCGGTCCCGGGCCGCCCTCGCTGCGAGCGTCGTTTTCGTCGTCTTTGCCGCTGTCGTGACGCTCGCTGACCGTCTCGGGACGACAGCGTTTCTGCCGACCGGCGTACTCGAATGGTTTGTCCCGAACGACAAGACGAACCTCGCGCCGTACCGGGTACTGCACTTCCTCGCTCTCTCCGTCATCGTGGTCCGTTTCGTTCCGGCTGATTGGAGCGGGCTGCGATCCGCGGCGCTGCGGCCCGTCGTCGTCTGCGGCCAGCGGTCCCTCGAAGTATTCTGCGTCGGTATCTTTCTGTCGTTCGTCGGCCACTTCGTCCTTGAAATGTATTCGGATGGGTTGGCCGCTCAAGTCGCGGTCAGCGCGGGCGGCTTGGCGCTCATGACGTGCGTCGCTTTCTACCGGAACTGGTCGCGTTCGCTGGACCGGCCACCGTCATCCGCAAAACGAACCGCCGTACTTGACCTTCATCGGCGAGAACCTTCAACAGACCAAAAGGTGGATGTTAAATGACGAGACGGTTGGGTGT
>RXJJ01000005.1:104364-153664 GCA_003963145.1 Bradyrhizobiaceae bacterium | reverse complement strand
TGATCCCTGACCTGAGCCCTGACCTGATCCCAGACCTGAGCCCTGACCTGATCCCAGACCTGAGCCCCGACCTGAGCCCTGACCTGATCCCAGACCTGATCCCCGACCTGAGCCCTGACCTGAGCCCTGACCTGATCCCCGACCTGAGCCCTGACCTGATCCCAGACCTGAGCCCCGACCTGATCCTTTAATTTTTTATCGCCAGATCCACGCAACATCGCCCAAGCGAATGCGCCACCAAGAACCGCGCCATACGGCGATGACATGCGCAGAATGACCATTGGACGTTTGAGGTTGGCATAGGCATACCCGCGAAGCGCCGCCGCTGTGGCCTTGTCGAAATCAGCCGGCTCAGTCGAAAGCCCAATATCAATCCACCGTTTCGACCACTCACTGAAACGCGCGGCCTGTTCTGGGGTAAGCTTGTCAATTTTCTTGGCCATTACGATCTCTTTTCTATCGGTCTTGTTGCCATATGTTGCTTGGGTGAGCGCGGGAAGCCTCGTGATTGAATCTTGCGCTTAGCCGGCACGAGCCCGTAATTCTTCCGCAATACGCGATCAGCTTTCGTCATGCGCGCATTGTCGTCCTTGGTTTTCGGAGCGGCGCAGCACTTCAGGCCGAATACCTTGCAATTGTCTGCCGTTGGCGTGCCGCCGAGACCGTCCGGCTGGACATGCTCGTAAATGATCTCACCGGAGCGCAGGGGCTTGCCGCAGCCCTCGCAATGAGGGAATCCTTTGTTGCCGCAGGATCGGCGGAATGCTGCACGCTTGACCGCTGCGGGAAATTCCTGACGCTCTTTGCCGCGAAGAGAGGTCATGCGGCCTCCGCGCGATCATGAAAGACGATTCCGTTCTCAGCGCCCCACCCATGCATGAAGTCGATAAGTTCGCTCATTTCTTCTTTCGACAAATCGCGAGACGATTGACCCCATGGGATGAACGTCGAATTGTCGAGCGCGGGAAGAAACTGAACCTCGCGGCCGCAGGCGTGAAGAAACAGAACTTTCCATTGGTCCGGCGAGTACCGGCGTCCGTTGTGATCGGTCTGTGAAGCGATATCCGTCAGCATGGCCCACATCCGATCATTTTGCGGGAGCGTCCTGCGCGGCTTCTTGAACTCAAGGCGTGTGCCGACCGGAGCGATATTCGCCCAATGAACGGCCTTCGCTCTGTCGTCTGCACCATTGAGAATGAGAACCGCGCGCGTCATCAGCGGACCTCTGGTGCGAAGGGAATGTCGTCGTTCACGTCGTCGTTGCGCGGGCGACCGGTTGAAATCGGATCGCTGCGCTCTGATCGCTTGGCCTCCTTCGGCTTGACCGCTAGGGAAAAAAACTTGCCCTTGCCGCCGTCCTTGACCCAAGCGGAAAGCCAATAATCCCTGCCATCAACGGTAATGTTCCCGCTGTAGTCGGGGTGGCTGTCCTTTTCCTTGCGGTCGTTCTTGAAAAGAGCGCCACTGTTATCGTATTTGCCTGCCATTAGCTTGCGAGCCTCCTGTTATCTTGCTCATCCTGGTTGCGGAGAGCATCCATGTGTTCGCGATAGACGCCGCGAAGAATCTCCTGCCAATCGTGCGGCAGAGATGCGACCCTGTTCTTGTTGCGCTCGCCCCATGAGGTTAGCGCCGCTGGTGTCACCGTTTCCCAAATCTCCTTCTGCAAATCCTCGAATATCGGTTTCGAGTTCTTCTTGGGGAGTGACGCCACGACCTGATCGGCCAGAGGGATATTGTCCACGGGCTGCCCGTACTTGTCGTATTCCGTCTCTGGCATTATGTCGGACGGTCTGGTGACGTGCGGATTTTCGCGTTTAGCGGGCTCTTTGAAGTCGTCTGCCTCATCTTCAGAGTAGAGCGACCCATGAGCATTGAGCAGTTTGAGGATGACGCGATCCTTGCCGCGCTTCTCTGCCATCGCGTAGCAATATGCGTTTTTGTTATTCTGCGGGGCCGCCTCGCCAATGGACCACTCTGTGCGATCGCCAAGCTTCCCGAATACGCAAACCACGGCAATCTTGTTCGCCGCATCGTGTTCAATGATGGCGGGTCGATCCCATTCAACGCCGCGCTCGGCGGCGATGCGCTCAAGTGCCTTGTGTTTGATGACCCAGGTACTGCCGTGGACTTCCCAAATCTCATCGGATTCCACGCCGTGCTTTTCCATGAAATCGAGAATCTGTTTCGATGGCTTGCCCATTATGCCGCCCTCGATTCATCTGCACGCAGATCGGACACCAACAAATCTGCACGAAGCTTGATGGCCCACAAGTCGGCCTCATCGCTTGCGGAGAACAGCGGCCCGGCAACGCGGTCAGAGCGAAGCTTTACAAGCTCGCCCATGGCCAAGTACGCATCCCGCACGGCCCGCGCGATCTTGTCCTGCGCGATTTCCTTTGGAGTCGATGGTTCGCCGGTCATTTGCGTGATGCCTTTCGGTCGTCTCGGATTGCTTTCTTGAGTTCTTTCAGACGCTCTTTTTGAGCGCGAACGAGGTAATCGTGGCGGGCTGCCGAGCGCGGCGGCTTGGTGCGCGCCAGATCGCAAAGCTGATTGGCGGTGAGCCTGTTCATCAGCCTTGTCCTTTCGCGGTGAGGGAGGAACGCGGGAGTTCAAAGAACGGCGTTTCATTAGGCTGAAATGTGCAAGCCATCCCAGCGGCGCTCACACAGCCATACGTGTAACCGTCATAGCGATACACAGTCGTGCCGGATTGAATGTCATTCTCTAACCAACAACACTCATTCTTTGAGATGTCTCGCGTCGTCACGTAAGTTCCCGCCACTTCTTTGCCCCCACTCATGGCTGCACCTTTGCGGTGAGGGCGGGCTCCGCGAATTTCAGAACAGGCCCAATGATCCGCTGCACCGAGCCGCTGAATTCAATGCTGGCGCCATCGTCACGAGAGTGGACGGTGTCTATCCAGACCTGAACCTCGACCAATGCCTTGCCGCCTGTGGCGATGTGCGTGGCGAGTTCTTCACGGCCTTCTTTCGCGCCAACGATGCAGAAATCGGATGTGATGTTCATCACGCGGCCGCCATGAAGGTGTTGGCGACTTCGATGCCAAGCACCTGTTCCAGAAAATCGCGCTGCTGGTAGGTGATAGGATCGGGCTCGCGTGACAGCGCGTGACAGACCTCCCAAGCGATGTCCTCCGTCACGTCACGACAGGAGTTTTCATCCTCGATCACTTCAAGGATTTTGACGGGGGTGAGCTCGCCGGACACGATCTGGTTAATGACCGACTGGCGGGAATTGGTGTCACGGTCGAGCTCGACGAAGGCGCGACCGAGGCGGGGACCAAAATCGTTCTCAACGAAATAGAGTGTCCGATCCAGACGGCGGGGCTTGGTTGAGGAAAGAGCGCCAGCGGGACGCTCGGGGCTCTCAACGCGGTTCTCCAAATCCTTCATCCCCATCACTCCCTGCAATGCAGTTGGTTGATGGAGGGAGTATGTAGCGCTAATCGCTACACGTCAAGTGGGATGTAGCGATAATCGAAACATTTATTTTGCAGCCTCCGGGGAAGCCGCCGGAATCGGGCGGCTATCAATTAATAGAACAAAAGAGGAACAGAACCCCCAATAACCCCCCGAAAATACCTCGATATTATCGATTTAACTTGCGGGAACGCGAGCGTTCTGGTTTAGTTTCCCATGTGGGAATTTGAGTTTTGAGGTGAGAACGGCCTCCTCACGCGCCTGGTGATCGAACGTTCATCAGGCAAAGTAGCCGGGGAACTGGCGAAGAGATGCGGGTGTGGGCACCCCGCCAAATCAAATTTCCCAAACTGATCCGAAGGCCCCGGTATTTGCCGGGGCCTTTTGATTTTACCGAACTGCAACCTTCAGAAAGCCCTTCTGCCGGCGGCTCTGGGCCTTCTTTTCCGACACCATATAGAAGCTCGATATTTGATACCGGCCATTAGCATCTGGCATCAATTCTACCGCGACCAGAACAAGCGATTGAATCGCTATGGCATAGCCCCAAATTTCGATTCCAGAATTTGTATCATCGTCTCCTATATATCTAGGATCGGCAACAACACTCGCCAGATGGGGAAGACACTTCGGATAATCCTCTGGATGCCTCCTATAGGCATGGCGTTGAGCGCCGCGCGTCAGAATCACATCTCCGGCCTCGATCTCAGTCCCTAAGGTTTTGTTTATAACATCCGCCGGCATGGGGCCGATAATAAGATCGGGTGTTTTCGGTCCCTTATATTTATTCATTATGAGCTAGCTTTATTTAGACCCAATTTAGCCCCGCTTCTGCGGGGCTTATTATATGAGAGAGAAATTTCCCTCTGATCGCGCTCGGCGCCAAACCCTGATGCTGCTCCACCACCATATGAAGGTGATGAAGAACGTTAAATTCATCACTCTTTCGGTGAAATCCATCTACTTCCCCAAGATAATAAATTTTACAGCGCGTCCGATCAGCCACGCAATAAAGGCGCAAATGATCGAAAGGAAAAATGGGGCTGCTTGATTGGTATTCGCCGCTGCGAATACCCCAATTCCGACACACAGCGCGGCCACCACGCAAAAGAACCAATAGACGACCATTCCGAAGCGCTGAAGCATACTGAGATTGCTCAACTCCATTTTTCTTTGTTCTTTCTGCTCAATGTATTCCGGCGTCCGCGCAAGATATCCTACGTGACTATTAATCGGTCTCGCCGGCATAGGGATCCCGTAAAACGTAGCCTTCACTCTTTTAGAAACCAGGATGTAAGGAATCCAAATAATCGCAGCCAAAACGTTCTTGGAAAAATCGGCGTAGTCTTCTGGGGTAGGTGCCGCGCCGAACTTCTGTACAATAAATAATAATATCAGGCCACCAACGACTACGTTGATTGCGTTTAGCCAAGCATAGAAGGAGGGGAATATACGATTCAAAGTTGAGGCGAAATATAAAGAGCAGCCCCAAGCCGCAGCCATTATCAAGCAAAGGATCGCATTTACCATTAAAAAGATTTGTACTTCAGAGGTAAGTTTCTCGGCATGAACAGAGAAGTCATCTACGGCTTCTTTAATGTTAACTATCATTCCGATCACGGGGTGCAAAAATGCCGGTAAAATAAGCCAGCCGCCGATTTTATCATAAAGCCCGTTCTCATATCCGAGCGCGGACATGTGCCCCTCCTTTATTTCATAAATCCAATACTGTTCGTTTAACGCGACCTACAACCATGCGCTCTGCATCGCGTTTGGATTTTACAAATTTTATCGAATGAGACCTGTTAGTCGAGCGAGGCTCCCACCTGGGCGGCTCTGATTGCCAAACTTTGAAACCCATTTCTCCGCGATCTGAAAACACATATGGCTTGCCGGATACGAGGGTCTGATCGGCGCGGTTCAAAATGATAGTCGCACCTTCCGGGGCAATTAAATCCATGGAATCGCCCTCTACGGTCAGCGCGATCCAGTCGCCACGCCCGAGATCGGAAAAAGCCAAAAGAGGCAAGTCTTCGACGGGGAGCTGAGATAGCGGCTGCTTTAATTTGCCAGCGGCAACCCGATCAAGCAGCGGTACGTGGACAAGGGTAGGGGCTTCAATGGGAGCTTCAGCGGGTCTCAGTCCTTGAGGAAGCCTATATCCAGTGATCGCTTCGATTGCGATCATTTCTGGAGCAGTCATCACGCGGCGGTCCAACACCATTTTATTAACTTGCGACCGCTCGTATTCAGCGCGCAAATGCTGCGAAAGCCGCCTGGCCAGCTCGGCCTGCGACATGCCCGCATGAGCAAGAGCGCCCTCCAGCCAAAGGGCTAAGTCAGACTTTTTGTGTTTAGTCGCCATGCTGTAATGTAGCGTTTTGCGCTACATCCTGTCTGTGGACGAAATCGCTACACGCCGCTTGCACATTGTAGCGATAATCGCTACTATGCTTCGCATGGAGCCAGCGCAGACAGTTATCAAACTACTTGGCGGAACGGGCTTGGTGGCCGGTATCGTCGGCGTGCATCGCACGCGCGTCTCAAACTGGAAGCGCCCTAGGAAGCTGGGCGGTACGGATGGGCTGATCCCCCAATCGCATCATCGCACGCTTCTCGACTTCGCAGAACGAAACGGAATCCCGCTCTCAGCGGAAGACTTCCTTCCTCCTAAAATTGAAATAGCCCCCTCCGATACTGAGGTATCGGCATGAAGCTCGCGCCATTTGACGATCCAGAGCCGTTTATCCTTCTCCCGCTGAAACGAGGGCCGGTGTGGCTGCGTGCATTACGAGGGCTTCGTCTCCTGGTTAGCAGCGGGAGTGGCCTGAAGAAGCATCGCATCGAAGGCACTTTTCAAACTCAGCAGGCCATGAATGCCCATCCGAAGATGGGCCACAATAACGCGATCTCTAACTACCTTCCCGCCAACGCCCTGAAATCGCAGAGCCTCAACGGTAATGTTGCCAACTCCGCTGGAGAAACCATAGGTCGGACATCCGTCAACGAATATGAATGGGGCATTGGCGCCAGCAATAGCGCTAACCCCGTCTTCTACACCGGGAATGATTTCGCTCATGGGTGTATCGCTCATGACGGCTCCATTAAATTTTTCAAATGGGACAATGACAAAGGATGCATGGTCCCCTTTGAAATCTCAACGCCATTCTTGAGCCGCTTCCGTCGCTCCTATCGCGCTTTTCTTGCCTCATGGAGGCTCGGATGAGCGCGTTTTTGTCTCTCAACTTCCAAGTCAATGATCTGCGCCGGTTGCCGCCGGAGCATGCGTTCTAATTCGGCTGACGCTCTGAACAGCGTCTGCCATGCGTCGTCTATGTGAGTGTTGTCGATCCTCTCCATGCTTCGAACCTAACGCATGGAGAGATCAGAGTGTTGATGGATCAGGACAGAAAACTGATGAGTTCCGTCATCGATTGGAAAAACGAGATTGCAGATATCGCCGGTTCATTCGAGCCGACCGACACCAAGCAATCCTGGTTGAACCGTGTTGCCCGGCAATGCGGTCTGACATTGAGGCACGTCACGTCGATCTACTACGGCCACGTCACAGATCCAAAGCACAGCGTGGCAACAAAGATTCTCAGCGCGGCCAATCAGGCCCGCATTGAACGGGGGAGAAAACATGCTGCGGTTGCCATCGAAATTTATCGCGTGGCTTCGGAGCGATTGGCGGACCTCAATGAGGATCGCTACCGGGACGAAATTGATGTGTTGCAGCGCGCGTCTCGCATTATTGGCGACGTGGATCGCTCCTGAATTGAAGAAGGGGGAAATGCACAATGTCTGACTCCATTTCGATGCATCTTACGCGCCCCAATCCAAAGCTCGCAGAATACGTCTCTAGGACGCCAGCGGGGATGGCTTATTGGGCCGGTACTGGCCCTAAGAATTCAACCTGCCGCGAATGTACTTTCTTTGATCATGCCAAGCGCTACTACGCCAAGCGCGGCATGAATGGCGGCTCTTTGAAGCCGGCGCGTTGCACCAAGTATTCGGCGCTTTGCAGTCAAGCGGGGGGTCTCATCCCCCACGCCACGCCAGCCTGTAAATACTTCGAGGCCGCAACGGCCGCCCCGCCCATTACAGAAAAATGAGAACACCAATGCCTCCGCTTAGACAATACGCATGGGACTTTGCGGCGGTCGTTGTCCCGCTGGGATTTGTTTTCACCGTGGTCTTTCTTGGCTGGCTTTCAATTCTCGGGGTGATCGGGCCATGAATCTTCACCGGGAAATCATTCTGGACCCGGCTGCATATCGCGAGCGCCAAGCCAGGTTAATTCGTCTAGGCGCCATTCCTCGCCCGTCGCTTACCGCGACCCGCAGGTCGCCAAAACCAAATGTTCCTAACGCTGTTTTCAAAACGGCATGGCGGCTGCTGGACTCATTTTGCATTGAGCGATCGGAAGACGATATCCCCACGATCAAGGAAATACGCCACGCGGTTTGCGCTCACTACAATATGAGCTTGGTTGATCTAATCGCCAGCCGCCGAACCCGTGCCGTGGTCCGTCCACGTCAGGTCGCTTACTACCTTGCCAAGACCCACACGGGCGCTTCGCTTCCCATGATCGGCCGTGAATTTGCCGGGAAGGACCATACCACGATTTTACACGGCGTTCGTCTGATCTCAAAACTGATCGAAACAGATCCAAAAATCCGCGCAGACGTGCGCTCAATTGAAACAGATTTGGGGTTGCGATGACCCGCAAATCCCATCCCGAGCAGCAAATCCAGATCGCTTTTGTTGCCTATCTAGCTCAGGCCGGAATCGACGGGCTTTTCTATTTCCACATTCCGCAGGGCGTCAATTCATCGCCCTTCATCGGAACGATCTTGAATCGAATGGGGCAGGTCGCCGGCATGCCCGATCTCATGCTGATCCACAAAGGCAAGACGTTCGCTCTCGAAATTAAGAACGATAAGCCGAAGGGGAGGCTATCACCCTCGCAAATGCTGGCGCTGGGGGCGCTGCGCGAGGCTGGCGTGGACTGCGCCGTTTCTTACGGCCTTGATGATTGCATTGCTCAGGTGAAGGCGTGGGGCTTGGTTAAGCAGAGGGGGATTGCAGCATGATTACGAATGATTGCATTGAATCCGCGCTTTCCGAATTGCAGGCGTGCGGCATCGCCGCAAAAGTTGAGCATGGCGGGAAGCACGTTGCAATCAAGTGGGAACACGGGGGACGTGAGCGCACGTATTATACAGCCGCGACGCCATCTGACCGCCGCGCGCCACTGAATGTTCGAAGCGATATCAGAAGACTACTTCGATCCGACGGCTTTTTGAACGACGAGTCGTTTAGCGTTCACGCCGATCCCCTGATTTTCTTGAGAGGGGGGCAATTTTTTTGCAATAGCCGCAATTTGGCGGACCATTTTGGGAAGCATCACAAGGATGTATTGCGATCCATTGATAATGCCTTGCTGGAATTGGGCGAATTCGGACGGCGCAATTTTACGCCGTCCTCCTATTTGAATGAGCAGAACAAGGAACAGCGCTGCTTTGACCTTACGCGCGATGGTTTTTCTTATATCGCGATGGGCTTTACTGGCTCCGCTGCGGCCGAATGGAAGGTCAAATATCTCACCGCCTTTAATGTGATGGAAGATGAACTGCGCGGGCTTGCTATGGCACCGCAGATCACGCCCGATGTTGCTGCGAGGCTCGCGAGGGTTGAGGAAGATCTGGCTGCGCTGATTGATCTGTGCCTTGAGCAGCCAAAGCCTAAACCAGGTTTCATTATCGTGCCAGCGCATTATCGAAAAACTCGCGCACCAAAACGGAAAATGGCCTGCGTAATGGGGACGCAGTAGATGGCACGAATCCGCACCATAAAGCCGGAATTTTTCCGCCACGAAGTCCTGTACGAAGCCGAGCGCGAAGAAAATCTGCCACTTCGTCTCGCCTACGCGGGGTTATGGACTGCCTGTGATCGGGAGGGGCGATTTGCTTGGTCGCCACGGGCGTTAAAGCTCGATTGCCTCCCTTATGATGATGTCGATTTTTCACGCGTGCTTGACGCGTTGGCCTCGCGTGGATTCGTCCTCAAATATGAGGTGGACGGCAAGGAATACGGCTGCATTCCATCGTGGGGCGATCATCAGATCATCAATAACCGTGAACAAGAATCCAAACTCCCTCCCATCAATGAAAACAATATCTTGACGCGTGAGCCACGCGTGGATGACGCGTGCGGCACGCCCCTTAAGCGTGCACAAGGGGAAGGGAAGGGAAAGGAATTGGAAGGGAAGGGAAAGGAAGAAACGCGCGCGAGCGCGCTTTTGCCTGCAGAGCCCGAGCCCGCGCTCGACGACTGGCCGGCGGACTACCGAATCCAGTTCTGGACGAAATATCCGCACAAGGTCGGCAAACCGAAAGCGTTGCTGAAGCTTGATCGCATCCGGCTTCGTGGCGTGAGTTGGCGGGAATTGATGGACGGCCTTGATCGCTACATGCGCACCAAACCGCCTGACAGGCCGTGGCTCAACCCTGAAACTTTCATCAACCAGGAACGCTGGACCGATCAGCCCGCCGAGATTGCAAATGGAAAATCAGAAAGCCTTGCCAGCATTGCTCAACGCCAAGCAGCGGCTGGAATCTCTTTTGGTCCCCGCCCCGGAGGGCTTCGCGTCGTTGAGAGCCGGGATGATGTTCGGATGCTACCGCAAGCAGGAAGCGAATGATCCTGAAATTTACGTTGCGGCGGTGACAGCGGTGCTTTCCGAATACCCGCAGCCAGTGATTGAGACCGTGACCGATCCGCGCTCCGGCCTGCCGAGCCGCTTGAAGTGGTTGCCGAGTGTTGCCGAGGTCCGCGAGGAATGTGAGCGCTACATGTGGCCGCTGCGGTTTCGCGAGGCTGAGGCCAAGAAGCTTCGTGAACAGCGCGCGGATAATACGCCGAAACGAACAGCCGGAGAGACGCAACGAGTTGGCGATGGGTTGAAAGACCTGGTTGAGAAACTGCGCGCTGGGATCGGCCCTAGCACGGCATCGTAGGGAGGCTATCCATGAACATTCGTGGCAGAGTCAGTAAGCGTATCATTGAGACAATCGACATTATCGATGTCGAGCGCCGGCTGCTTCGCGCGCTCAAAACCCTTCGAGCGCTTCCCGATCCGGATCGGCGGTTTTTCAATCAACAGGCATGGCCTGACGTAGTGCACCTGTCCAATGAAGCATATGGCTATACAGAAGCGACCATGCCGCGATTCAGGCCCTCGGCGTTCGATGTCTCCGATTGCCTGAACGCGCTCGAATGGGTGAGGGGAATGGAGGCACCCGATCTGCGGCTGATCGTGAGCCGGTCGTTTGGGTTTTCCTTCAAGCAAATGGGCCAGCGTATCGGCAAATCGGATGAGACAGCCGCCCGGCGCTACAAGGACGCATTGCTCTACGCCTGGTGGAAAGCCAACGGCAGCCAAAATGGGAAAGCATTCACACCGAATCTAGCTATGGTAGTGGATCACGCCGTGTGACCCATACATTGCCAAAGTTTAAGAAAATAGTCCTTTTTAACATGTGGCATGTGTGGCATATTTTGCCCATCCCCGAATAAGGTGGGGAATTATGCCCGCGCGGAGCGATCCGTTTGCGGGTTTTTCATATCCGAATTCCCTTCGGACGGTTCATTCCATCCTGTCATCGCTCCACAATAGCGATCATTCCCCTAAGCATGTGGGAGCCGGATGTCTTTCGGTGGAGTGAATCGTCCGAGCCCATTCAAATGATCGAACCGGCCCAAGCCATCATAGGACTCTGCATCGTCATGCTTGTGGTTATCACCGTAGTGGATATGGCGCCATGAGATCCTTCAGCCATTGGGGCTTTATCGAGCTCACGCACACGGCAATGGCTCATGCCGACTGGCAGCTTATCGATGAGTTCCGATAACGTGGTTTACGGCGTTGTATTCGGCATGGCAGCAACCGACCCGACTTATTCGCGCGTAACCTTATCGGAACCAGTGCTTCCGGCAGAACCGATTGAATCCATTATCGCCTCATCTGAGGGAAAAATTGTGTTGCTTCATGATGACAAATTTGTCGCGCCTCCGAGTGATTGTGCATGAGCGTTAGAGGACGAAAGCCCGGTTTTGTCATGTCTGATGAGCATCGGGTTAAAATACAAAATAGCAATATTCTCAACGCTCTGGTTGAACATGTCGAAGGCAAGCGGGAAATGAGCGCGACCCAGGTTAGCGCTGGGCTTGGGTTGCTTCGCAAGGTCATGCCGGACTTGTCAGCGGCAGAAAACACCACTGAGGTCCTGCACCGTTACGTGGCTCGCGTCCCGAGCAAGGCAAACTCGACTGAGGAATGGCTGGATCAGCAGCGGCCGCAACAGACGGCCCACTAGAGACGATCTGGCAGGCCCAACCTGGGCCGCAACAGTCTCTCATCAGTTGCCCGGTATTTGAGGTCTTCTTTGGTGGCGCGCGTGGCGGCGGCAAGACAGACGGCGTTCTGGGTGATTTTCTAGAACACGCCGATGCTTATGGCGAGCATGCCATTGGGCTTATGATTCGCCGGCAGCGAACAGAACTGATCGAAACTATCGAGCGGTCGAAGGCGATTTACGCGCCACTTGGCTGGAAGTTTCACGAACAGGATAAGATGTGGCGAGCCCCGGACGGAGCTCGATTACGGTTTGCGTATCTTGAGCGTGATGCTGACGCAGAGGCATATCAGGGCCATAGCTATACGCGAGTGTATGTTGAGGAGATCGGCAACTTTCCATCTGACCGACCGATCCTGAAGTTACTTGCTACGTTGAGGTCCGGCGCTGGCGTTCCGGTTGGATTCCGCGCGACTGGAAATCCAGGCGGTCCCGGCCATCAATGGGTGCGGGCACGATACATCGATCCAGCGCCCGCTGGATATTCGATCATCAAGGACCAACTTAGCGGACTTGAGCGGGTTTACATCCCGTCTCGGGTCGGAGACAACAAATATCTGGGCGGCGATTATGTTGCGCAGTTGCGGGCCTCCGGTTCTGTTGAGCTTGTTAAGGCGTGGCTGGATGGGGACTGGTCGGTCATTGAGGGCGCTTTCTTCGATTGCTGGGAATCTTCGCGCCACGTCATTAGGCCGTTTGAGATACCGAAAGACTGGACTCGGTTTCGTTCGGGGGATTGGGGCTCAGCAAGCCCGTTCAGTTTCGGTTGGTGGGCCATTGCTGGCGACGACTATCAAACTGACGGCGGTCCTCTTCTCCCGCGCGGGTGCTTGGTTCGGTATCGCGAATGGTATGGATGCCAGCGCGGCAAGCCGAATGTCGGGCTGCGCTTAACTGCCGAGCAGGTCGGTCTTGGGTTGGCCGAGCGTGCTGGCGATGAGCAATTCGCATACGGCGTGCTTGATCCGAGCGCGTTCCGGGAGGACGGCGGACCGTCTATCCACGAGCGCATGATGCTGGCCTCGGGCCAGAACGGCAGGGGCGGTTACAAGGTTGTGTTCCGTCCGGCGGACAATGCGCGCGTTCCCGGTAAGGGCGCAATGGGCGGCTGGGATCAAATGCGGTCGCGCATGATTGGCGACCTCAATGGCCATCCGATGATTGTCTGTTTCAATAACTGTGTAGACAGCATTCGCACGATTCCTGTTTTGCAGCACGACACGTCGCGCCCGGAAGATTTAGACACGGACATGGAAGATCACGCGGCGGACGACTGGCGCTATGCGTGCATGTCGCGCCCATGGCTCAAGCCAATGGTTGATTCAGAAAAGCGCAATGAAACCGGCTACGCCCCTCTTGAAGATGACCCCGCGACAGACGAATGGATGACTTACTAATTGGACACTGGATATTCGACAGCCACGACGCCGGTTTCTGGGCCGGCCTCGTCTGCATCAGACGCGGGTGAAGGAGAAGGACAATACTGGCCGCTTGGCCGCTGCAAGAAGTCGTACCTCGACTATCTGTTCAATAAAACGCAGGAAATCGAAGAACAGAAAAACGCACGGCGCTATTATCACGGCGTTCAGTGGACTTCTGAGCAGATCAAGGCGTTAGGCAAGCGCAAACAACCGGTTGTTACTTTCAACCGCGTCGGTCGAAAGATCGACGGCGTTGTCGGGCTGATAGAGCGACTGAGGCAAGATCCAAAAGCGTATGCTCGCACTCCTCAGCATGATCAGGGCGCGGAGCTGGCTACCGCCGTACTGCGCTACGTCCTTGATGAGGAGGAGTGGAAAGCCAAATCACCGGAGGTCGCACGCAAGGCAGCAATCGATGGTCTTGCCGGTGTTGAAATGCTCATCACGAAGGGTGATGAGGGCGACCCAGAAGTATCTTTTGATATCGTTGAGCCCGACTCGTTCTTCTATGATCCGCGCTGCTATCGGTCCGATTTCTCCGATGCCATTTACATGGGCGTCGGCAAATGGATGGAGCTTGATCAGGCCATTGAGATGTTCCCCGACAAGGCGGACGATCTCAAATCCATCGGGTCATATTCGTCTGAACTTAGCTCCAATCCTGATCGCGAAAAGCGATGGTTCACTGAAGTCGGGTCAAAGCGCCTCGTTCGTCTGGTTGAGGTCTGGTATCGCTGGAAGGGGAAATGGTGTTGGACCATTTTCACCGGCTATTCCATATTGATGGAGGGCGAAAGCTACTTCATCGACAATAAGGGCGAGACGTTTTGCAAGTACATCATGTTCTCCTGCAACGTCGATCAGGACGGAGACCGCTACGGCTTCATTCGAAACATGAAGTCGGCGCAAGACGAGTACAATCATCGACGCTCAAAGGCCCTGCATCAGATCAATTCGCGGCGGCTGATTATCAGCCAGGGCGCTGTTGCCGACATCGAAAAGGCGCGGCGTGAATGGGCGCGGCCGGATGGCGTGATTGCCGTTCCGACGAATGACGTGACTCAGGCGGTCAAGGCGGACGATCAGTCATTTGATTTCGCCGGACAACTCAAGCTCATGGAGAACGCAGTCTCCGAGCTTGACAATTATGGCCCCAATCAAGCCCTGATCGGAGACCAGACAAATCAGAGCGGACGGGCCATTGCGCTATTGCAGCAGGCCGGCATGGCCGAGCTCGGGCCGTATATTTTGGGATATCGCGGCTGGAAGCTGCGCCTTTACCGTGCGATCTGGAACATCGTCCAGAAATATTGGACCGGGGAGCGCTGGATTCGCGTTACCGACGATCAGAGCGTCAAGAATTTCGTTGCTATCAACCAGCAGGGGCAGGACCAGTTCGGACAGCCTGTCGTGGCCAATCCGATTGGCTCGCTTGATGTCGATATCATCATTGATGAAGGGCCGGACGCCATCAACATGCAGGCGGACAGCTATGACACGCTGACTGTGTTGGCGTCGAAGGGCGCGAACATCCCGCCCCAGGTTTTGATCGAATTGTCGCCATTGTCGGATTCCGTCAAAAAGCGAATCCTTGGTTATTTCGAGCAGCCCGATCCCGCCAAGCAATTGGCGATGGCTGGCGAGAAGGCCAAGGTGGATGAAACAAATTCCCGTGCCGCGCTCAACATGGCGAAGGTGCGGGACCTGGGAACTCCAGAACAGCCCAATCAGGGCGACGGCGTTCACCCTGACCTGAAGAACATGAAAGCTGCGGCCGATATCGAGGATACCCGCGCCGGGGCCGCGCAGAAGGCGGCTAACGCTCGCAAGACGAATATTGAAGCTGCATTAGTTCCAGCACAGGCCGCGCACGATGCATTGATCGACCGCGCCAGTCTGGCTGTGAATGCATTCAGCGCATCGCAGCGACCCGACAACGAGCGCGCAGAACAAGAATCGTAGGCGACCACGACACGGCGCACTTTCGCACGCCAGCGGCGATACGCAGGCAATTCGTTACGCCACGATACGGCGAACAGGTGAAAAATGGATATCTCCAACGAGGAACTCTACCAGACTGCACTGAGTGACGAACAACCTGAGCAGAACGCAGTGGATGTAACTGCGAACGATCAGGTGGACCCCGGCCAGCAGCCCCGCGATGAAAGCGGAAGGTTTGCGCCAAAGCCGGAAGCAACCGAACAGGAAGCAAAGCCCGTAAAGGCCGAGCAACCAACGGAGGCAATGGTCCCTTCATGGCGCTTGCGTGAAAAATCAGATGAGATTGAGGGCCTGCGTAGCCAATTGGCGAGACTTCAATCGCAGCTCCCGCAGGCACCGAAACAGCCGGCTCAAAAACCAGACCCGTTTGAGAACCCAGATGGGTTTGTCAGGGCGAATGTTAGCGAGGCCGTTGACCCCATCAAAGCCGAAGTAAACGGCATTAAGGAGCAGTTCTCCTTAATGTACGCGATCGATAAATTCGGCGAGGAAAAGGTCAATAGCGCTTTTCAGGCGCTTCATCAGGCCGCGATGCGCGGGGATACAGAGGCAAGCGCCACTATCTCCCGCGTAAAACAATCGATGACTCCTTATCAGGACATCGTGAAATGGCATGAGAAGCAGGCTGTTTTCTCGGAAATCGGCGGCGACCCGCAAGCATGGTTCGCCAAGCAACTGGAAGAAAAACTGAAAGACGACAAGTTCAAATCCGAACTTGCCGGAAAGCTCAATCCTCAGCAGGAGAAGCCAAAGCCTGTTTTCAACGTCCCTCCATCACTGAACCGGGCTGCGTCGGCAGCGGCCGCTCTAGATGAGGCCGGGGACCTGTCAAACGAAAGTTTATTCATAACAGCTTTGAGCTGACGCCCTTCAAATCAATAAGTCGATGACCCGCCCCTGAGGCGGGTTTTTTATTGAGCGGGTGCCAGTTCGGAAAGGACGAAATGGCTCTCTCTACCACACAGACCAACAATAAGTTGGTCAAATATACCCAGGAGATCAATCGCGAATACGTTCGCGAGAACATGTTCTCCCCATACATGGGCGAAGCCGTCAATTCGATTATCCGTCTTAAGATGGATCTGAAGAATGGCGGTGAGCAGATGAACATCCCGATTGTCGGCCGTCTTACGGCTGCTGCTGTCGGCTCCGGTACGCTGGTCGGCAACGAAGAAAAGATCGACCAGTATGGCATGCGCGTTTGGCTTGATTGGGCTCGCAATGCGGTTGCGACCAACAAGGCTGAGCGTCAGAAGGACTCTGCCGATATTTTCGGGCAGGTCAAGCCGTTGCTCTCTGATTGGGGCAAGGAGCTTCAGCGTGACGAGATTATCTCGGCACTCATGGCGCTTCCGAGCGAATCTGCTCCGTCTGCTCTCGGCAGCGATGCCGGTCAGCGTGTCAACGGCATTCTGTATGACGCAGCGACCGCTGCTCAGCGCAATACGTGGAACGCAGACAATTCGGATCGCGTGCTTTATGGCAATGCGACGTCGAATTACAACGCGACTCACGCAACTGCGTTGGCGAACCTTGACACCACGAACGATATTCTGAATGCGGGCAACCTCTCGCTTCTGAAGCGTATTGCGAAGAACGCAATTCCGAAGATTCGTCCGTTTAAGACCAGGGACGGCTACGAGTATTTCGTCGCGTTCTGCGGCACTAATCCGTTCCGTGATCTGAAAGCAGACCTGAAGGTGGTCAACTATTCGGCTCGTGCCCGTGAAGGCAACGGGATGGATAAGAACCCGCTCTTCCAAGACGGTGATCAGCTTTATGACGGCATCATCGTTCGTGAAGTGCCGGAAATCTCGCAGTTCGTGTCAAACGTCTGGACCACGCTCAAGACGGCTGGCTCTGGCGGAACGACTCGTGTTGAGCCCGTGTTCCTCTGCGGTCAGCAGGCTGCGGCGATGGCGTGGGGTCAGATGGCCCGTCCAACCTTCCGCAAGGAAGACGACTATGGGTTTATCACCGGCTCGGGCATCGAAATGGCCTATGGCGTTTCGAAAATCTTCACCAAGCCGACGGGCTCTACCAAGCTCATTCAGCGCGGTATGGCGACCGGCTTCTTCGCTTCGGCGGCGGACTAAAGGGAGAAATGAACAATGACTACTTCTCTTAATAACGCCGCTCGCACGCCAGATCGCGGACCCGGTCCGTATGGGAACGGCATTGTCAACCTGACTGCCAGCACGGCGCTTGACTCGTCTTACAACGACAAGACGGTCAAGCTGAATGCTGCGGCCGGCTTGACCGTGACGCTTCCTGCGGCGACTGGCAGCGGGTTCAAGGTGAAGATCGTGGTCGGGACGACCGTTACCTCGAATGGCTACATCATTCAGGTGGCAAACTCGACCGACGCCTATCAGGGCTTTTCCCTGATCGTGTCAGACGATACCGCAGCGGTGAAGGGCTTTATTGCTTCTGCCGGCAGCGACGACACCGTAACGCTGAACGGGACCACGACCGGCGGCTATGTCGGTGACGTTGTTGAAATTGAGGACATCGAATCCGGCAAGTTCCAGGTTAGCGTCACCGGCAAAGCAACGGGTACGGAAGCAACACCGTTCTCGGCGGCTGTGTAACCAACGATTGGCGGGGCTTCGGCCCCGCTTTTCCTTTTGAGGGTAGCAGATGACCAAGACCGCTGACGATCTTGTTTACGAGGTTGCCGGGCTGCTCGGCAAAGCCGTAGAGGGCGAAGCGCTTGGGCAAATCGAATATGAGACGATCAATGGAGGAATTGACAACGTCCTCGCTGAAATCCGGGAGATCGTCTATGTCGCGGACCGTGACGAAATTGACGAGCGCTATTTTCAAACACTTGCGCGGCTGCTTGCTGTTCATTCGGCGTCGAAATTCGCAAACGCCCCGTTGAATCTGGATGAGGTCCGGCAGCACGAAAATAGGTTGCGCTACCTTGCTGCTAGACCGCCGACATACGAAGATTTACGGCCCGATTACTTCTGATGACAGCCGTTCCGTTCCCGATCCTGTCAGCGCCGGGTCGCCATCCACAAGCATCCGGCGGAAGGCTGATTAACGTCTATCCCGATCAGCTTGCGGCAACGGCTGGTCAGCAAATCGCTTACTGGCGCGTGCCTGGGTTGAAGAAATTCAAGGACACGAGCTACACGTCATTCCGTGGTGCGCTTCAGGTCGGCAACCTTGCTTATGCCGTCTTTGACGATAAGGTCGCAACGGTCGACAGTTCTGGAACGCTATCTGAGCTAACTGGCGTTGCAGTGCCTGGGACTGCTCCCGTCATCATTGCAAGGGATAACTCGGCAACGCCGAACCTCGTGATTGTCTCGCCAGGTGATGGAGCGGTCGCCATTGTCGGCGGGGATGTTGTCGATTATCCAGACGCCGACATTGGCCAGCCGAATGGAGTCTATAACCTCAAATCGTTTTTTATCTTCACCTATGGCGACGGAACGATTCGAAATTCGGACGCTAATTCGCTAAACATTAACACACTTAATCAGGCAGCCGCCGAATATAAGCCAGACACGCTCTATCGACCGTTTCCGCTGCCGAACGGAACGCTTGGGCTTGCCGGGTCTGCGTCAACCGAATTCTGGGGTGGCGAAAATGATACCGGATTCATCTTCAGCTACATTTCCGGCGCGGATCGGGGAATTGTTGGGCCGAACGCCATTACCGGATTTCAGGACGGATTCGGTAAGGGCATCTTCGCGGTTACGGACGATTTTACCGTTTCGCAGTTGAACGGTTACTCATGGCAGTCCATTTCCACACCGGACGTGGAAGACGATATCGCCTCCGTCAGTGACAAGACGCAGATCGTTGTGTCGTCATATATCGCACGCGGGCGTGGATTTGTCGTAGTGCAGGCGCCGGATTGGTGCTGGGAATACGATACTAAGCTCGGCTCGTGGCATGAGCGGGAAAGCTATCTCTCAACCGACTGGCGCGCTCTTTATCCTTTTAAAGCCTTCGATAAGTGGTTGTGCGGTGATAGCCGCTCCGGCTCGCTGTTTGAGATAGATGGCCCGACTCAGGACGAGGATGGGACGCCGCTTCGCATGCGCGTAGAGACTGGCCCGCAAGGGGCATTCCCGAGCGTTGTCCGCGTTAATGGAATTGAACTGTATCTGACAAAGGGCGTCGGTGTCGCGACGGGAAGTGATCCGGTGCAGACAGACCCGGAGATAGACATTTCGATATCGCGCGACGGCGGGATGACATGGAGCAATCCGCGTTCGATTAAAGTCGGAAAACAGTCGATGACGGCGGGTCGCGTGCGTTCGTCGATATGGGGGCAGGCCGATATTCAGGGCGTGCGCTGGCGCTTCGATGAAAGCAGCAATGTCCCGTTCGGATTCATGGGCGCGGATATGCAGGCGGATCAGCTACGGTGACAGCGGCACCGACTCCGCCAACGATCCCGTCACAGCAAGTGACGGTCGATAGCGGAAACCAGGTTACGCCGGTCTGGTACGAGTATTTCAGCGGTCTCGTGAAGATGTATAAATATCTCACGACGCTTCAGCCGCTCAGCGATTTGCAGGCTACTCTGGATAGCAAATCTGATCTGCTTCGCACGATAAATAATCAGACTGGCACAACTTACACCTTCGCACTTTCAGATAACGGAGCATACGTTCGCTTCAGCAATGCGAGCGCGATAACGGTGACGATCCCGAGCAATGCAAGCGTGGCACTTCCCGTTGGGGCGCAGATCGACGTATTTCAGAAGGGCGTAGGGAAAGTCACGTTTGTCGGCGCCGTCGGTGTCAGCATCAATTCTGCTGGTAGCTGGCTTTCCTTGTCCAGCCAAGGCGCGGGAGGCTCGTGGGTGAAGGTCGACACCAACGAATGGGACTTCGTGGGTAACATCGCAACATGAGCCGGTTCGGTATTGGCTTTCCGTTCGGTCCTGTTTTCTACCCGCCCGTTCCGGGAAACGACACTTTTACCAAAGTCTTGCTGCACATGGACGGCAGCAACGGCGGCACGAGTTTCATTGACAGTAATGCTGGTGGTTCAGCCCATACGTGGACGGCAACCGGTAGCGTCGTTACATCAACGATAAATAAAAAATACGGTAACGCATCTTTTTATCAGCCAACCGCTGCCGGCTCGTCACTATCCACGCCGTATGCAACAGAATTCCAAAATGCATCGTCCGATTTTACGGTTGATTTCTGGGCTAACCTAGACGGAGCTTCGCTTGGTTCACCACAAACCATTGCTGCTCTAGGCGATCAGAATAGTGCGAACGGGCAGAGAAAGTTCGTCGTTGTTTTGACGAACACTGGAATAATCAGGGGAGTTGCTCCGAAGTCGGGAGGGTTTTCTATCAACGCCGATTCCGCATCGGCTATCCCGACAACCGGATGGCATCACATCGCCTATCAAAGAAGCGGATCGACATATACGGCATATCTCGACGGGGTGGCTGGCACGTCAGTGACAGATAGCGGGATTATATCGGCCGCAACTGGACCGCTTGTTATCGGCGCCAATTATTTTTCTCCATCAAGCTATTCGGCGCAGTTCATCGGGTACATCGACGAGTTTCGTTACAGCGTCGGCATAGCCCGCTACAGCGGCAACTTCACGCCGCCAGCCGGACCCTATAACTAAGGCTTCAATACAATGGCATCTCTACTCTCGACGCTCTTTGGGGGCGGCGCTGAAACTGACGCGGCCAACGCCAATCGAGCAGCGCTGTCAAAGTATCAGGATCAGGGCCTTGCTGCCTTGGGGCAGGGGTACAATACGGCGCAAGGCAACCTCACTAATGCGTCGAATTTATACGGCGGTCTTGCCAACAAATATGGAAGCGCGACTTCGCTTGCTCTTGACGCGCTAGGGGCAGGCAGTGATCCGAGCGCTGCGGCAAATGCGTTCCAGACTTTCCAGAACAGCACTGGATACGATGCCACACTGAATGCCGGTCTCGATGCCATCAATCGTCGCCGCGCAACGTCTGGAATGCTCAACAGCGGCAATTCCGATATCGACGCAATGAACTATGCGACGAATCTGACCAACCAGAATTACAATAACTGGCTCACTGGGCTGAACAGTTATGTAAACCCGGAATTGTCCGCCACAAGCGGTCAGGCCGGGGCGCAGACCAACCTCGGCAATCTCGCCACACAGTACGGGCAGGATCAGACCAGTCTTTACGGCAATGTCGCGAGCGGCAACATAGCCGCGAACAACCTTCAGGCGCAGGGACAGGCTCAGGGCGCGAAGAACCTCCTCGGCGGCGCGCTGTCGCTGGCAACGCTTGGCGCTGGGGGAATTGGTGGCCTCGGGTCGAGCCTGTCAAGCCTTGGCGCCGGGCAGTACGGCGGCGGTATTGGTGGTTCAAACTATTCCATTGGCTATGGAGGCCGGTCTGTGCCGGTGTTTTCATAATGGCAATCGGATCGCTTCAGCTACCATCCGGCGCCAATATCGATAGCTCGCTGGATTTTAGTCCGCTCGCGCGGCTGGGGCAGGTTTACCAGCAGGCCAATCAGGACGCCATTACCAAAAATACGTTGGCGAATCTTGGCCAGAATCCGAACGGCCGTATTGATACTGCGCCACTGATTCAATCTGGAAACCTTCAGCTTGCTACTCTTGGCTTAAACCAGGCTCAGCGATACGCAGAGCAGGATCGTCAGGCGGCACAGGATACGCGGCAGACTGCGCGCGACGCTAAGTCTGACATGCAATGGGCGGCGTCATATGCGTTGCAGAAGCAAAATGCTGATCGGCTGAACGCATCTCCGGCTGAAACAGCGTCAGACCGCGCGAAAGCCGCATCGCAATACGGAATCGACCCTGGCACGCCGGAATTCAAGTCCTTCGTCCTTACCGGAAAGCTGCCCGACAATGCTTCCGCGACCTCAAAGGTCGTCCCATTGGGCGCCGCCGTTACAGATGGCACTGGTAAGGTCCTGTTCAAGAACGAGGCTAGTTCGACCTTAAGCGATCAAACGGTCAATGACATGGCCGACCAATATTTGGCTGGAGATCGGACGGTCCTGCAAAACCTCGGTCGCGGTGCGCAAGGTGCAGAGAATGTGGTCAAGCTGCGAACTGCCATTTCTGACCGGGCTCGCGCGGCCGGAGTCGATCCTAAGGGAATCGTCGAGAACTTCAACGAACAGGCCGGAGCTCTTGCGGGTCAACGCACCGTTGGCACGCGCGCCGCGAATATCTCTCTGGCCGCGAACGAAGCCAATAACATGATTCCGATTGCGCTGGATGCGTCGGCGAAAGTGCCTCGCACACAGTGGATGCCCATCAACCAGGCTATTCAGGCGTATCAGAAGGGAACTAGCAGCCCCGAGCTTGCCAGCTTCGTGGCGGCAACCAACTCTCTGGTCAATGCGTATGTCCGTGCGGTTTCGCCGTCTGGCGTTCCGACAGATTCGATGCGCCAGCACGCCTATGACATGCTGAATTCCGCGCAGGGGCCCGAAGCCTATGCCGCTGTTGTCGGCACCATGCAAAAGGAAATGCAGGCTGCACTGTCCGCGCCGTCACAGGTTCGCAAAGAGCTGCGCCGAGATAATACCGGGGAAGGTGGCGGCTCTGGTCCGGCGGGGAATGTCACGCGCTCTGGCGTGAAGTGGAGCGTTGAGTAATGCCCGTTCTCAATATCGAGGGCAGGCGCGTTAATGTGGACGACAGCTTTATGAAGCTGTCTCCCGAACAGCAAAGTTCCACAGTCGAGGAAATAGCGTCGAGTTTTAAGAACCCATCTCAATCCGCAGAACAACCCCAGCCGACGGCATCACAACAGGAACCCGCTGACCACGGACTATCTGAGCGACAGAAACTCTCTCCTGTCGAAAAGGCCATTAGCCCGATCACGAGTTATCCCGAAACGTATCAACGGATGAACCAAGAATCCCGGGATCTGATGTCTCAAGGTGCAAGCCAGATAGCGGACGCTTATCATAGAGCGCAGCCCGGCAGCATGGACGGCCTTTGGGATGCAACTAAGGGCGCCGCCAAGGTAGGGGCGGGCGCGCTCGGCTTCCTTGCCTCTCCGATCAATGCGGCGTATCGATCTGTGGTAGGACAGCCTATCGAGGACGTCACTGGCATTCCGCGCGAGCAGACGGAATTTGTTGCACAGCTCGCGACTCCGGGAATTGGGCTGCCCGGCGCTGTTTCAAAATCAGCATCCATCCCTGGCGTGGCCACGCGCGTAGTTGAAGAAAAAACTGTTCCGACGATTGCCGAGTTGGATGCGGCTGCTGCGAAGGGATTCAATAGCCCGAAAGTTGAAAAGCTGGCAATCAAGCCCAAGGTGATCAGTGATTTTTCACTTGATACCAAGCTTGCACTCAACGAAGCCGGTATTGACGAAAATCTCGCGCCAAAGACGTTTGGCATTCTGGGAAATCTGGATAAGGTTCCAGAAAGTTCTATCGTCACCGGCAAGAACATCAACAGCCTTCGTCGGATGTTCGGGAATGCTGCAAAATCTCCCGACCCTACAGAGCGCCTTGCGGCTTCTCGTGCTATCGAATCGCTGGACGGTCTGCTTCCAAGCATTTCCAAGGAAGATGTGATCTCGGGGTATCGGAAGGCCGTTCCGAAAATTCTGGAAGAGGCTCGCGCGAACTATTCCGCAGCGCGCCATGCTGAGACAATCGACAACCAGACGATACAGGCTGAGCTGCGAGCAGCGGCGTCGAACTCTGGGCAGAACGTCGCCAATACCGTTCGCCAGAGAATGGCGGATATCCTGAAGCCGGGAAATCAAAAGCAGCAGCGCGGGTTTACGCCGGAAGAACTGGCTCAGATGGAAACTATCGTTCGCGGCACACCGGCGCAGAACGCAATTCGATATGCGGGGAATGCTCTTGGCGGTGGCGGAGGGCTTGGAACGGCAGTGTCGGCCGGTATTGGCGCGGCGGCGGCCGGGCCAATGGGCGCGGCTCTCCCGGCCATGGGTTGGGCGATGAAGTCGCTGTCGAACAAGTTGACATTGAAGCAGGCCGAAAAGCTTTCGGAAATGGTGCGCTCACGCGCCCCGCTCGCAAGCTCGGTCCGCAAGTTCGAAGAAAGCGCATCGTCCTTGGCGTCAGCTAGAAATGCACGGAATATTTCTTCAGCTGTCATCGCGGCAAGGAACCTATCGAACAATCTACGAAGCGGTGGCTTCAATATCGCACCGGGTGATTTATTGCGGGCGCTTCAATCCCCACAGGGCGCCAACGCTGATGAGCAGTAAATTCCACGGGCTGTAAGCCATCAAGATAACGACAGCAAAATAGATCAACAGGGCCATCCGGTAGGGCGGCCTTTTTCTTTGGGTATCACTGAATGGCAGGCTCAATTTCGCTATCGCTATCCCAGCAGTTTGACAGAAACGGGAGCCCACTCAGCGGCGGACTTCTGTATTTCATTCAGGCTTCGACGGTAGCAACCCCGCAGAATGCTTATCAGGACGTGGGCCTGACCATACCCCATCCGAACCCGATCACGCTAGACGCCGCTGGGCGCATACCGCCCTTCTATTTGGCGGATGGCAGTATCAAGGTCCGTCTTACCGATGCGAACGGGGTTGAGCAGGTCGTTGCCGACAATTTGCTGGTGGTCGGGCCATCAAGCGGGGGCGGCGGGGGCGGCGGGGGCGTTGACCCTACGACCGTATTCCAAACCGGCGATGTCATGTGGCTTGATGTTCAGGGCACCCGTTCCGGCTGGGTTCGCGAGAATGGCCGCACACTTGGCAATGCCACATCTGGCGCAACAGAGCGCGCGAACTCTGATGTGCAGGCGCTCTTTGTGTGGCTTTGGGGAAAATATTCGGACACGCTTTGCCCTGTCTCGACGGGGCGTGGCGGGGATGGCCTATCAGACTTCAATGCCGGGAAAACGATACAGCTTCTCGACAAGCGCGGAAACAGCATTGGCGGCCTCGATGACATGGGCAATTCCGCCGCTGGGTTGTATGCATCAGCGCCCGTTGTCAGCGGTGGCGTAACGACACCCGGTTCGGTTGTCGGCGGCAATACATCGACCCTCGTCACGGGGAATCTGCCGCCTTATACGCCATCTGGCTCCATCACGGACGGGCCGATTGCGTTTCCGGCAGGGACTCTTGCCGGTACATCCTCGGCAAACTTCGGTGGCGAGGGATCGGGCCAGGCAATCCGCAGCTCTGCTTCAATGTCAGCCACTCAGTCCGGCACAACGTTTACGGGCACCCCCCAAGGCGGCACCAGCACGCCAGTCTCCGTTGCCCAGCGCACGTCGCTCGGCACATTCTACCGGAAGCTCTAATCATGTTCACCGGAAGCCTTGGCGAGTTTTCCAATCGGGAAGATTGGGAAATGATCTTCGATGTCGTCGATGACGATACCGGAGACATGATCGACCTGTCTGATGCGAGCATTGTGTTTCAGGCCAATCGTAAGCATGACGGCAATTCACCGATCCTCGCGACAACTGATAATGGCGCAATCACGCTGGTTGATACCGGCGCTTTCCGAATCTTCATCTCGCGCGATCAAGTCACTAATTTAGAGCAAGGCCAGTACGAGGCCGGAATCTCGATTACGAATGCCGGGCAGACCATTCAGGAATTTACCGGAGCGCTGGACGTGCAAAAAGGAAACGTGCCGAAATGACGATTAAACTGCGCCAGCGGGTCAATTTCCCGGCGACCGTCACGGCATCGGGCGGGCTCGCGGTAACCAAGGACAATGGCAAATGGAATGTCGCGCCGGACTGGTCTGTTCTCACACAAGTTACGTCGCTTTCAGATCCTGACCTCCGCGAAATTTGGGCGCGCGATCCTGTAACCAATCTTTATTACCGCATCACAATTCAGGCCTTTATCGATAATTTGCCGGAAGGTCCTCCCGGTGCGGCCGCAACTGTCGCGGCCGGCACAACGACAACGCTTGCGCCTGGATCGAACGCTACATTCACGAATGTAGGGACAAGCTCAGCTGCAATCTTTAATGTTGGCATCCCAGCCGGTAAAGCGGCTGGCCTGCATTATAAGTGGTCAACCAATACAAGCAGTAGCGATCCGACTTCTGGCTATATCAAGGTCAACAATGCATCTCTCGCGTCGGCCACAGCTCTTTATATTTCCGAAACGGATGCAGACTCGAATGGCTTATCTGCCCTTCTCGCAACATGGGACGATTCGACAAATATCGTTAAGGGGCAGGTCAAATTTACCAAGGTTACTGCGCCAGCGAACTTTGCAATTTATAATATCAGCGGCACGCTGACTGATAACGGAACGTGGGATACGTTCGCCATATCTGCTGTTTCTACAAATGGCTCTCTATCGGCCGACGACTATCTCTCAGTTGAATTTGTACGCAGCGGCGACAAGGGCGCGGATGGAGCTGGCACCGGCGATGTAACGTCGAATACGTCTTCCTCGGTTGACGGCGAAATCGCGCTCTTTAATTCGACAACCGGCAAGCAAATTAAGCGCGCAGCACTGACTGGCGTTTTGAAAGCTAACTCTGGCGTGGCTGCGGTGGCCACTGCTGGGACTGACTATCTCGCACCGCCTTCCGGCACGGCAATCCTCAAGGCGAACAGCGGTGGTGCATTGGCTAATGCGACCGCTGGCACTGATTATCTTGCCCCTCCATCGGGGTCTGCAATTCTGAAGGCCAATAGCGGCGGCGCGTTAGCGAACGCAACCGCCGGAACGGATTATGTTGCTCCGGGAACGGCTACGCAATTTACCGCCCAGCAGGGCGCTACGATTGCCACGCTCACGGATGGAACAAGCATTGCGTGGGACGTTTCGACCAGACAGAAGGCGCAAGTCACACTAGGTGGCAACCGTACCATGTCTGCGGTCACAAATGCTGTAGAAGGCGTCACGTATCTCTTGTGGGTTATTCAGGACGGAACAGGATCGCGCACGTTGTCATGGACAACGACGGGTGCCGGGTCTTTCGATTTTGGAAGCGCGGGCGCTCCTACATTAACGACTACAGCAAGCCGCGCTGATATCCTTTGCTTTGAAGCCAAGAGCATCGCTTCAACCTTGAAGCTTCGTTATGTCGGCATCAAACAGGGCTTTTCATAAATGCCGCTTTTCATGCCAGTCACTATTATGGGAGGAGGTCTTATCGTTAATCTCAGCCCGCCAGTTGCTGGGGATAATGATGATGGCACCGCATATGGATTGCGGACATTGCTTACAACATCGATTTTATCGGCACCCTCAAATGGAAGCGCAATACGAGTGACATTTTCCGCATCTACCGGGAATAATTTACCTGTTACCGCAGCATATGTCGGGCACAAGGGGGCCTCTGCCCCAAACTTCGATGGAAACCAAAAGCAATTGCTATTTGGTGGCAGCGGATCAGTTACGATTACTGCAAATAGTTCTATAACATCTGATTTGTTGAATTTTTCTTTTGATAAGACAAAAGACTTGATCATTTCCGTTGGGACGACATCCCTGCATATGAAAACGGGCAATCCAAGCGCAACAGGATATACCGCATACAACAAACCAAGCGACCAATCCAACTCAGGAACTACAACTGTATCTAGCTACAGCACGGCCACCAGCGAATTTTATGGGTGCACCAAGATAGAGATTTTTCAATGAAAGCTTACAGCTTAAACGGACAAATCATTTCTGGAGGATTTGAGAATAACGGAATTCTTTACCCGCCTAATTGGCTCGCTCTGGCATCTGAGGAAGAATTGTCTTCGATTGGAATTATTGTGTCCGAGATACCAGACCCGACCCCGCCGCCGAAAGTTTATTCAGTGACACCGCGCCAAGCGCGGCTTGCCCTTTTGCAAGCTGGTTTGCTTGATCAGGTCAATGAAGCAGTAACGGCGGCTGGCGCACAAGCGCAAGTTACATGGGACTATGCGCTTGAAGTTCGATCAGACGATCCCTTGATTGTTAGCCTTGCAACCCAACTCAACCTGTCAAGTGATCAGATAACAAATCTATTCGCCACAGCCGCAACCCTCTAACGCAATCAAAATCTGTCCAACCACGCCGCCTTCGGGCGGCTTTTTTAATGGAGAAACGAAAATGCTTACCACCATCGCTTCCTATCTCGTTGTTCTCGTCATCGGCGTCGGGCTTGGCGTCTGGGCGGACCGCTCCGAATCCAAGTTGATCGCTTGGGTCAAATCGCTGTTTTCGAAGGTCTGAACTGTGCGGACGATTTGCGACTGGCGGGCGGTTCTCAAATCGTCCCTATCGGTTCGGTTCGCCCTTCTCAGCGCGATCATCATCATTGCCGAGCCAGTCGTGACGTATCTGACCGATTTGTACGAAGGTCCAAATATCTGGATCGGGGTGGGGCTCAAGACGCTGGCGGGGCTCATGGCTCTCGCTGGCGTCTATGCGCGCATTTATCCGCAAGACGATCTGAAAACCATCGTTACCTCAGACAAGCCGAAAGACTGATCCATGGCAACACGGACGCAGAAAGGCGCGGCCTTGTCGGTCGCGGCTATCGCCATTGCTACGCCGTTCGTCATGTTGTGGGAAGGCTACGCGCCGGTTGCACGGCATGAAGCGGTTGACCCGCCCGGCGTCATCACCTGGTGCTTTGGGCGGACCAATTATGATGATCCAACCGTCAGGGCTGGGACTCGCTTTACCAAGGACGAATGCGCGGCAATGCTGCCCGCCACGCTGGAGAAGTACGCCGTTCAGGTGAGGGGCTGCGTTCCGCAATGGGATGGCCTGCCGGACAGCGTAAAAGCCGCGCTGACCAGCTTCACCTACAATCTCGGGGCGGGAACGGTGTGCCGATCGAGCGCCGTCAAGCTCGTCAACGCCGGAAACATCAAAGCCGCCTGCCAAGCCATGATGCTTTACACGCGAGCGAATGGGCAAGTGCTGCGTGGCCTCATCAATCGCCGCACGGCGGAGCGCAATCTTTGTCTGAAAGGGGTTTGACGATGTTGACCGATCTGTTCTGGACCCTCGCGACTTCGAACCTCGTGCTCGGCTTAGTTGGGCTCATTCTCATAGCGGCGTTGGTCGTCGGCTATTTCCCACTTCTGAAATGGTTTCCGGTCCTTGGCGAATATGTGCCGGTCGCGAAGCTCGCATCCCTTCTTTCAGTTGGACTGATTTGCTTCCTCGTCGGCGTGCGCTTTGCCGATGATCGAGAGGCGACAAAGCAGATACAGGCCAAGAACGCACTTCTCACTCAGCGGCTTCAGGCGGCAAACGATGTGGCGACGATGGACGCCAAGCGAGCGCAGGACGACGCAGACAAAATCGCCCAATTGGAGAAACTCGCCAATGCCACGCCTACGAATAACAGCCCTTGCTTTGACAGCGATGCTGCTGGCCGGGTGCGATCAATACGATAGCGCCGGTCAACTTCCCCCGATGCCGGGGGATTTGCGAGCGTGCTTCTCGCGCGGCGGTGTCGAGATTCCCGATGGACCGCTGACCGTTGGTCAGGTGGAAAGGCTCTGGAAACAAGACCGCGTTAGGATCGTGGCGCTGGGCCAGTGCGGTAAACGCACGCTGGCTTGGTACGACCAATTGCGGGCCCAGTGGCGATGAGCATGGAGCCGCATGAAGTCCGTCTTATCATCGCTGAAGTTCTGGCGGAGCAACAGCGCCAGCATCAGACAGATCTGGACGATATCGCGCTCAAGACGATGGCAACCCTCCTCACATCGTTCGGCATTGAAGAGGACGACAGGGCCGAATTGCGCGCCGATTTCGTCCATCTTCGCCGTTGGCGCAAGAGCGTAGAGCAAGCGCAAGGATATGGCCTCAAGGCAATCGTGACCGTTCTGGTCGGTGGCTTTATCGGTGCGCTGTGGCTCGGCATCAAAATGGCGATCATCAAGCAGTGACGCGCCTGATCTACGTTGAGCTATTGCTGATCGGTCTATTACTGATCCTGCTTTTGTTCATTCCCGCTCCGCATCCAACGCCAATCATCGTCCCCCACTGTCTGGTCAAGACGCAGACATTCCCTCCATCGTCATGGTTTCTGCCGTGCTCGATGAACGATGTCTATTACGAGGCGTGATCCAGCATGAAAGCACTCATCGTTTCGGCCGCGCTGCTTCTCACCATTGGCAGCGCGAATGCTCTTACGTGCTCACAGGTTCGGCGTTTCGTCGCTGAGCACGGCGTCGAGCAGACGATTGAATTGGCCCGATCCATGGGCATGACAGAGCGAGATATCGCGCTCATCCGCCGCGTCTGTCTCAAGTAATCACCCACCACAACTGAGGTCTAAATGCGAATCGCTTTGATAGCGGCGCTCGCGCTTGTATGCGTGGCGTCGAGTGCAGAGGCGCGCCCGCGTCGTCACCATGGGCTGCCATGGTGCGGAATCTACATGGGGCAGTATCTCGGCAAGCCGGATCGCAAACTGTGGGTTGCTCGGAATTGGGCGGCGGAAGGATACAACGCCGGCGGTCCCGGTGTCGGCGTCGTGGTTGTCTGGCCTCACCACGTTGGCGTGATCGTCGGGCAGGACGCGAGCGGGGAGTGGCTCGTGCATTCGGGCAATGACGGCGGGGCTGTGCGGACGCGCGCCCGGTCGCTCGCTGGCGTCATCGCATATCGGAGGGTGTGATGGCTCTTCCATTCAAACCGCTCCCGCAGAACCCGGAACTGGATTCTCTAATCGAGCGCTCCGTCGCGGCATGCAGGGCCATGTCTCCCGAGCAAAAGCGCGCGATGCATGAAGCGCAGCGGCGATCTTGGGTGATCGGAAACATGATGCTCGATCATCCAGAGATGACGCGGGAATACGTTGAGAACCTTTACGACCGGGTATCGCAATGAACGGTTGGTCTCACTCCCGCATCATGATCGCCGTCATGGGTTTGGTCGCGGTCGTCATTCTCGTTGTGCCAAATCTAGGATGAAATCATGAGAGCGTGCCCCGTCAGCGCAAAATGCACGGATGAGGAATTCATAAAATTATTTGCGGCACACGGGGCAACAGAGGCCGCAAAAATTATCGGAATGAACGAGAGGAGTGTTTATGACAGGCGCCGCAGAATTGAAAAGCGCCTAGGACACCCAATCGACGCGCCACGCTCTATCGCCGGTAGCGCGATGAAGCGCTACTCGCACCGGCAGGACTGGCAGGTCAAAAACGGAACGGTCATCATCGGGTCCGACTTCCATATCTGGCCCGGTCAAGAAAGCCTCATGCTGAGGGCTTTCAAGAAATGCGTCGAGGACGTTCAGCCCGCCGGGATCATCCTCAACGGCGATGTTCTGGACTTCCCCAAGATCAGCCGACATCCCCCGATTGGCTGGGAAAAGACGCCCATGCCTCAGGATGAGATCGAGGCGGCGCAGGATCATCTTTCCGACATTCAGCAGCGTGGCAAGCGCGCCAAACGGTCATGGACACTGGGAAACCACGACGCGAGATTTGAGACACGGCTTGCTACCGTCGCGCCAGAGTTCGCCAAGATTGCAGGTATCCATCTCAGTGACCATTTCCCGCTATGGGAGAAGTGCTGGTCCACCTGGATCAACGATGAAGTCGTGGTCAAGCACCGCTTCAAGGGCGGCATTCACGCGACACATAACAATGCGGTCTGGTCCGGCAAGACGATGGTCACGGGCCATTTGCATTCCGCCAAGGTCACGCCATTCACGGATTACAACGGCACGCGCTTCGGCGTCGATACCGGCTGCGTGGCGGATACCGATGCAAAGCAGTTCACCGATTACACCGAAGACAATCCTTTGAATTGGCGGTCTGCTTTCTGCGTCCTGACATTCAAGGATGGACAATTGCTCTGGCCCGAGCTCGTCACAAAATTCGACGATGAGAGATTCCAGTTTCGCGGGCAGGTCTGCAGCGCATGACTCGCGGCTACCAACAAATCCATGACGGCGAATGGATAGAGCCAACCCGCAAATACATCGACCAGTGCTGCGATTGCGGTCTCACCCATCGCTACGTGTTTGTTGTCGTGGATAAAGACAAGCGCCCGATCAAGGGCGCAACAATTCAAATGAAACTCACGGTAGATCATCGCCTGACAGCAGCGTCACGGCGGAAACTGAAATTCAGCAAAGAGAAGGATTGAGCATGAAAATCTATGTTGCCGGTCCCATGCGCGGCATCCCGGAGTTCAATTTCCCAGCATTCAATGCGGCGGCCGATAGGCTGCGCGCCGAAGGTCACTCGGTATTCAATCCGGCCGAGCGAGATAACGAGCGTCACGGTACCGATATTTCCAAGGGCAACTTTGAAGGCTGCGAAGAAAAGGCAGCAAAGGAACACGGCTTCAATCTGCGCGAAGCTCTCGGCGCGGACCTCGCGTATATTTGCGGCGAAGCCGATGCCATCGCGATGTTGCCCGGATGGGAACACAGCAAGGGCGCGCAGGCCGAGCGCGCCACCGCAATCGCTCTGGGCTTAAAGGTGATCGAGCTATGAAGAAACCAATTCGCATGACCGCTCAACAGCGGCACGACCCTGCACTGCGCTTCGACGCCGACAAAATTCGCTACGAACTGCTACCGCCGGACGGGTTGGAAGCGCTGGCGCGGGTCTACACGGTTGGCGCCGCCAAGTATGCAGACCACAACTGGTTAAAAGGCATGGCTTGGTCTCGCATGTTCGGTTCAATGATGCGTCACGCGTGGAAGTTCTGGGGCGGCGAGACGCACGATCCTGAGACTGGGTGCCACCACATGGCGATGGCTGCGTGGAACGCGATCGGCCTTTGCGTTTATGATCAGCGCAAGATCGGCGAGGACAACCGACCGCCCATGTAACCCGCGCCGGACGGTTATCCGGCAACAGCGAGCAGCGTCGTAATCATGCCAATAGATCAGTGCCCGCCAGCGATTGTCCAGCCGTATAGCGGCAAACATTTCTGCGTCTATCAAGGTCTCAATGGTTGGTGGTGGGCGAACATTTCAGGTCATGCCTATCCATTCGGCGCGTGGCGCATGGATCGCGGTCCGTATCCGTTCAAGTGGATGGCGCAGCTTGAATTTCCGATTGAGCGCATGACGAGAAATGGGCCGCGTCGGTGAGCCTAAAATAGGAGAATGAAATGACCGAAGATCAGATCAAGCATATGGTGAACCGTTTCCTTGGCTGGAAACTTCCGCGCGATACATTCAATCCGGATTGCGGCATCAGCTTCGACAAGGAGCCTTATAACGCACACACGGCGCACCCCGCGCTCTACGAACCGAGCGGCACCAATCTTTTCGATGCTACGCAGGCAGATGCGATGGTGCGCTACATGCTCGACGGCCTTCCCGTCGCATAACTGATCCGCCGCCTGACGGAATTCAGGCAACCTCCCAGACTGAACGCCGCGCTGTCCTTAACGGGATGGCGCGGCTTTTTTATTTGAGAGGCGCGTATTCTTCCAAGACCCGGCTGCCCTGCCGCAACGTGATTGACTTCTCGGGCCATTCCTTGATTGCCGCCGCGTAGGCGGCTCTGGCCATCGCAGGGCTAGTGCACATCGCCTCGATGCGGTCCAAACTTCCCGTCATAGTCCAAGTCTCGACGTGCCATTGAAGGATATCGAGCTGGTCCCGGCTGGGATGAAACAGGAATGACATCAGGCGGATTCTTTCTTGTCCGGCTCGAGTATTCCGGTTTGCTCAACCACTCGCTCGAAACCCCTCAGCACTTTCGGGTTGTCGATTGCGCGGCCCTGAACGTCGCTCAGGTGCGCTTTCGGAATCGGGCGGGGGGAGATGATTTTGAAAATATCGCTCATGGGCGGGCATTATAAGGTCATAGAACAGGTCGTGAACAGGGGTATATTTCAGAAAGGTTGACGCGGGCCGATCCGGCCCCCATAAGGCTCACATCAAGAACAGGTTTGCAAAATGGGCCCTCGCGCGATTGCAAAACGATTCTGCTAAGTAATTGATTTTCTTGCAGAGTTCTTGGGGGATCGTCTAATGGTAGGACTGCAGACTCTGACTCTGCCTGTCTAGGTTCGAATCCTAGTCCCCCAGCCAAGCCTTCAAGTTGCGTAGGCAACGAGATCGCCGACGATTTGTCCGTCTGGTTGACCAAGCCGCATTCAACGTCACGTCAACGTCACGGCACACGCGAGAGAAATTCGCCGTGTGATGCATGCATCTCAAAATGGGCTTCGCCTCCCGGATTGTGTGGCTACACCGGCCTATGATCGAGACGGACGAATGGTCAGTGAGAAAATGCGTAGCCAGGTTGGAACAATCAATTTCGCGTTCGTCCCTTCGGAGACTTTTACAGGGCCGGACGCAAGGTATTCAACGTCGGGCAATCTGCTTGGTCTTGAAACCGGCTACGACAAACAGATCGGCTCCGGCCTGATCGGCATTGGAACCGACCTCATGTGGGGAACCGTTACGTCGCAGTCGAACTACTCCGGTTCGCGACTTAACCAGAAGTAACGGCGTGCTCCCGCGATGCAACGGCATCCGTCTTTGCGGAATTGGTCACGTATTGGTGAGGGGAGCGTGCGCAGCTAGTAATCGTCTTTGGCACCCGGTTTGCTAGAGCTCTGTGAGTCGAGAAATATCTGCTTTGGGAAAACGACAGCCGGGGGGCTGCTTCCAACGTCGCCTATGTCGAAAGTATTATTTCAGTGCGCCTGTACGGAGATGCGAGCGCACCAATAAGCTTTTCGACACCAAGGCTGTTGGAATTGGAATGTTAGGTGGGCATGGGACAAGGATCGTCACGTAAAAAAAATCACCAGCGTTTTTTGAATTGGCGTGCAATCTGGCGTTACCCTTTTTCCTCGAAAAGGAGAAAGCAATGGCGCCGGTCCAAAACACAGGACATTCCGCAGTCCAATGAGGAGGTCGGCGTAAATCGTCGTGCCTATGCGCGTCTGTACCAACAATTCGTGAAGAATTCGACGGGCAAATTTCCGGCGTCCGATTATGTCGAGTGCAGGACGCAGCCAGTTCAACCGCGGGCAGGAGCGGCAAAAGTCGTCGCTTACTATCTGCCGCAGTTTCATCCTATTGCTGAAAACGATTTGGCGTGGGGGAAGGGCTTTACAGAATGGCGAAACGTCACCCGGGCGTTTCCGCATTTCGAAGGACACTACCAGCCACGCGTGCCGGGTGAACTCGGTTATTACGATCTTCGCGTTCCGGCCGTGATGGAACGGCAGGTCGAGCTGGCGAAGTTGCACGGCGTCTCGGCCTTCTGCTTTCACTTCTATTGGTTTGGAGGCGATCGGCTGCTCGAGCTGCCGATCGATCATTTCCTCAATAACAAGAATCTCGATATCGAATTCTCGTTGTGCTGGGCCAACGAGAATTGGACCCGCAAATGGGACGGCGGCATGAACGAACTCATTCGTGCTCAGGCGCATTCGCCGGAGGACGATATCGAGTTCATTCGCTATCTGGGCAAATATTTCGCCGACCCTCGTTATATGAAGGTCGATGGCAAGCCTATCCTGACGATCTATCGTCCCTCGATCTTTCCGGACATCGCAGCAACGGCACGGCGCTGGCGTCAGGAAATCAGGAAAATGGGTTTTCCGGGCATCTATCTAATTGCCGCGAATTCTTTTGGATTCACAGATTACGGAAAATTCGGCTTCGACGCGCTTTCGGAATTTCCGCCGCACAATACGAAGATCGCTCAATCAAAAACGGTGCAAGTCACCTCAAAGTGGAAAGACGGTCTTCTTTTTTCCTATCCGGCGCTGGTTGCATATGAGGAGCAGAAAGTCCTGCCCAAGGGTGTCGTCCATCCGGGTATCATACCTGGCTGGGATAACAGCGCGAGAAGGCCGCATGACGGAACCATCTTTTACGATGCTTCTCCTACCTTGTTCCGCAAATGGCTCGATGTTTGTTTTGCCCGCGCGAACGAGAACCCTGCGGGCGAAAAATTCATTTTCATCAATGCCTGGAACGAATGGGCGGAAGGGGCCTATCTCGAACCCGACAACAAATATGGCTATGCCTATCTCGCAGCCATTGCGGGAGCCGTGGAAGGGCAGCCGAACTTCAGCGGGCATAGATATCCAAGCATAAGGGCTTCGCAGAACCTCGAAGCCGCATTGTTTGAGGAGTATGTCCAAAATGCGCTGAGCGAAAAAAAAGCGCCGGGATATACGGACCTCGCGAGCGAGAAGGCAGAGACCGGCGACGTTCAGCTGATTGCATATTACCTTCCCCAGTTTCACACGATCCCGGAGAACGATCAGTGGTGGGGCAAGGGTTTCACCGAATGGCGAAACGTGGTCCGCGCGTTCCCGCTTTTTGAGGGCCATTATCAGCCGCGCAGACCCGGCGAGCTCGGCTATTACGATCTGCGCGTTCCGGACGTGATGCGACGGCAGGTCGAACTGGCGAGATTGTACGGAATTTCGGCGTTCTGTTTTCATTTCTACTGGTTCGGCGGAAAGCGGCTGCTCGAAGCGCCGCTGGAAAACTTCCTGAACGACAAGACTCTCGATTTGCCGTTCTGCCTATGTTGGGCAAACGAAAACTGGTCGCGCCGCTGGGATGGAAGCGAGAACGATATTCTGATGGCGCAAAGCCATTCGGACGAGGACGATGAAGCGTTCCTGCGTTACATCGACAAGTATTTCAGGGACGAGCGATATCTGAAGATCGGCGGCAAGCCGGTTCTCACGGTCTATCGTCCCGCGATTCTCAAGGATGCCGCCGCAACGACAGCGCGCTGGAGACGGATCGCCGAGGATCTCGGTTATCCCGGCCTGTATTTGATCGCGACGAATGCCTTTGGATTCGATGATTACGAGGCATGCGGCTTCGATGCGCTGTCGGAATTTCCTCCTCACGCCATCCATGTGCCGAATGTTCAGGATGGGATTGCGATGTCTCCGCTGCGCACCGGCTGGCGCGTCAGGCAATATGCGGACATCGTTGTCTCGGAAAAGGAAAAGCGTGCCGATGATGGCCGGAAGGTCCACCCCGGCGTCATGCCGTCGTGGGACAATTCGGCACGCCGGCCCACGAATGGTGAAATTATTCATGGTTCGACGCCGTCGCTTTTCCACGAATGGCTTCACCATGCATTTTCACGCGCCATCAACAACCCTGAAGATGAGCGCCTCGTTTTCGTAAACGCCTGGAACGAATGGGCGGAGGGTGCATATCTGGAGCCCGACAAGCGCTTCGGCTATGCGTATCTTGAGACGTGCGCCGCAGTGGCCTTGGACTATAGCGGCAACGATGCTGCCGTCCGCACAGGGGAGCTGGGCACCTGGAAAATTATAAATGGTGCGCGAACGAAGCAGCAGAATGCGAAAACGATTTTGCTATGTTCTCACCATACCGGCCCCAAGGTTTTTGGTGCGGAAAGAAGTTTGCTTGATGTCGCCGCCGCACTGGACGACGCGGGCTTCAATGTCGTCGCGACACTGCAGAACAGCCTGAATGCCGGGTATATCGAGCAGCTCAAGAAACACGTCACCGAAATCCATGTGTTTCCATATAGACAGTGGGAATCGCGCAAATGGAAATCCTACGAAGCGATTGAGTCTGTTGAATCATTTGTTTCGGTTATCGACCGCGTCCATCCCGATCTGGTCTATGCCAACACGGTGGTGATCCGGGCTCCGCTGGTAGCGGCACGATTCCGGAACGTGCCTGCGATCGTTCATGCGCGCGAGATTGTAACGCGCGACCCCGATATGCAGGCATTTATCGGGTTTGATGCGGAGCAGATCGCAGGCCAGATCGAGCGATCGAGTGATTGCATCATTGCAAACTCAAAAGCGACGGCTGAAAGCTTCGTGGACTGCCACGACGTCGTCGTCATTCCCAACGTTATCGACCCGGAACCCTTCGACATACCGAACGATCTCACGGATGGTTTGGTCAGATTCGGATTGATCAGCAGCAATCAACCTAAAAAGGGCGTGGAAGATTTCATCGAGCTTGCACGCCTGAGCAAACAGATCGCTCCAAATGCAAGATTCCTTGTCATCGGGCAACAGTATGGCAGTTTGATTCAAAGCTATCTTTCCGGAATGAAAGACTATCCCGACAATCTCAGCTTCGTTGACTATCAGCCATCCGCGCTGGATGCGATCAGGCAGGTCAATGTTGTTGTCAGCCTGTCGTCGTTCCAGGAGTCTTTCGGGCGAACGGTGCTTGAAGGCATGGCCGCCGGCCGCCCGACGCTCGCTTACGACTGGGGGGCGGTGAAAGAACTCGTCGAGCATGACGTGACGGGATTTCTTGTTCCGTTCAAGGACCTTGAGGTCGCCGCACAATGCGTCAAGGAGTTTTGCGAGGACACCGATCGTTTGAAACGGATGGGTGAAGCGGCGAAGCTTCGGGCCCCCGACAAATGCCGTCTCGATGTGTTCAGGGCCAAGCTCGAGGAGGTTTGCAACAGGGTCATCGACAACCATCGCGGCGATGATCTCGCCTATAAGGATGTCAGCGTGGAGCGCCTGGCCCGCGTGAGCGACAGGACGATCGATATCGTCGTCTGCGTTCACAACGCGTTGCATGACGTCAAGATATGCCTGGAATCGGTTTGCCGCTATCTCGGTGACAAGCATCGGCTGCTGATTGTCGACGATGGTTCCGACGATCCGACCGGGGCTTATCTCGCCGAGTTCGCGAAACAGAATCCGTCGACGCTGTTACTGAGAAATGACGCGCGCGCCGGATATACGACAAGTGCCAATAGGGGGCTTAAAGCCTCGACCGCCGATCTCGTGATCTTGCTGAACAGCGACACGATCGTGAGCGGCCGCTGGGCGGAAAAGATGGCCGACGCCGTTTTCTCGACCCGGGGAGCGGGAATTGTCAGCCCGATGTCCAACGCCGCCGGCTATCAATCTCTGCCGGATGTCAAATCGTTCACTCACCAGACGGCGATGAATGTGCTTCCGGAAAATTGCGATCCGGGCGAGGTTGATCGCTTCTGCGAGAATGCTTCGTACGCCCATTTCCCGGTAGTGCCCATGGTGCATGGGTTCTGTTTCGGTATCACGCGCGAAACTTTGAATTCCCTGGGCTACTTCGATGAAGTGGCCTTCAAGGATGGCTACGGCGAGGAAAACGATTATTGCTTGCGTGCATTTCGCGCCGGAATATGGTCCGTCGTCGCGACCAATACATTCATCTATCACGCGAAATCGAAAAGTTATTCGGCGGCGCGCAGGGCGCCTCTGGCTCGGATGGGGCAGGCTCAGCTCTACAAGACTCATGGACAATTGTTCTTCAACGCAAACGCGAAAGTTTTGGAGGAACATCCCGATCTGGAACGAATGAGAAATGCGTTCCGCAGGATGTGGCCTGGAGGTCAGAATGCGCATGGCGATATCGCTGCGATCCGGGGCTCGCCGAAGTATTTGTCGCGTTTGAGCGATGCCGAATGGCTGTCGCTGCTGAAGAGAAGCATTAAATCGAATGTGGTCGATGGAATCACGCTGCCGGGATTCCCTGACGATGACATTCAGATTGAATCTGTAGGATCGGCAGGTGAAACCGCTATCGGAGAAATTTTCGGCTTCTACTCCTTGATTAAAGATCGGGCCGAAGACATCCGGCGACCGATCCAGCCGGAGACGAAGATTCTCGATTTTGGCGCTGGCTGGGGGCGGATAATCCGTTGTTTCTGGCGTGACGTGGATCCATCGAATATTCACGGGGTCGATGTTTCGGAAAAATATCTGACGGCTGCACGTAAGACCGGAATCGGGAATTTGCGCACCATCCTCCCGACGGGGACGCTGCCTTATCCAGATCATACGTTCGATATTGTCTACGCATATTCCGTGTTTACGCATCTGCCGAAACACGTGCAGGATATCTGGATTCCAGAAATCGCGCGCGTTCTGCGGCCGGGCGGATTGTTTGTGGCGACGGTTGAGCCGCGCCGGTTCTATGATTTCGTCAAAGGCTTGAATGACGAAACCAGGGCCGAGCATGTATGGTATCAGATGCTTTCGGATGCTCTTGCACGCGTTCCGGATGCGGAAGAGCAGCTGAAAAAAACGGGGTTCCTGTTTTTGCCGTCAAACAATCTGGATATTTATGGCGATACCATCATGAGCGCTGCGTATATCAAAGCGAACTGGACACGGCATTTCCGTATTCTGGATTACCTTGACGATCCCCGGCAATTCTTTCAGGCCGTTGTTTCTGCACAAAAGCGCTAGTGCGTTCAGGTGATATGTTTCGGAAACTTTCCGCACTGTTTCGGATCAACGACGCCGCTTATGCCGTTACGGCGGGCGGAATGCGCATCTACGTCAACCCCAGCGACGGGCGCGGTCAAAAACTTCTCGAGACAAAGGGGAATTATAACCCTCCCGCCCTGAATATATGGCAAGGCTTGCTGCGCAGTGCGGATTGGACCTGCGTGCTGGATGTCGGTGCAAACTATGGCGAGATGCTTGCCAACGGCGGATTGCCCGAGCATGCGAAAATCATTGCCATCGAGCCTAACAGGGAGATTCTGCCTTATCTGCGGAAAACCCTGCGCCGGATCGGTGAGGTCAAAATCTATGAAACCGCGGTTTCCGATCGGGAGGGGAAGTCGAATCTCCTCATCACCCGGGATTGGTCCGGAACGGTTCGCCTTGTCGACGAAAAGGCGGACGCTGTCGTCAGGACAACAACACTTGAAAAGATTATCCGAGCCGAATGCCACGACGTCGATGCCGCAAAGGTCATTTTGAAAATCGACGTCGAAGGATATGAAGCAAAAGCGCTGTTAGGGTTGCTGCCGCTACTGGACCATTTCCGGGATTTTGCCGCCTATATCGAAGTGGCGCATCTTTCCTCGGCCGACAAGAAGTGGATCTCGGAGCAATTTGCCATTGAAGCTTTCGACGTGGAGAAAGAAAAGCTTGTCAGCGTGCCAGATCTGGACTGGCCGAAAAACGCCGGTTTCTATCCTTATGATGTCGTGATACGCCGACACCCAGATATATCTGATACCCGCCAAGGGACGTCCAACCCGGAGTTCTGAAGCAACCAAGCATCGCTACGCACCCCTTGAGGGATCCGAAAAAGTGGGACGTCTATGAGACCAAGTCCTCGAAAAATTACCGACGATCCCTACGGCGCGTATCGGCTTATCAAGAGGCTGGTCGCCGAGCAGGGAGCAACGTATTGGCGGCGTTATCTGCTTGTGCTCATCCTGATGGCGGCGGGATCGGGTGCGGGAGCTGGAACGGCCTATCTGTTCGGCAAGGTTATCAACCAGGCCTACATCTATCGCAGCGTCAGCGGCATCGTTACGCTCTCGGCGATCATCATCGGACTTTTCACTGTCAAAGGTCTCGCCATTTATTGGCAATCAGTGATCCTGTCCCGGATCAGCAATGCCATTCTCGCGCATAATCAGCGCAAGCTTTTTGCGAAACTGATGCAGGAGAGCGTTGGGTTTTATTCCCGGTCTCATTCATCTGAATATTTAAACAGGCTTTCAGCCGGCGCTTCTTCGATTACCCAGGTTTTATCCTTGGTCATTACAACCGTCGGAAGAGATTTCTTTTCGCTGATTGGTCTGGTTGTCGTGATGGTGTCCCAGGACCCTGTATTATCGCTGTTGTGCCTGGTGGTCGTGCCGCCATTGTTTCTCTTCGTTCGCAAGATCATACAACGAGTCAAGCAATTGGCCAGAAGCCAGTTCATCAGCAGCGCGAGCATCATGGAGACGGTGCAGGAATCGCTGCAGGGCATACGAACCGTAAAAGCCTTCATGCTTGAGCATGAAATGAAGGAGCGCGTCGACCGCAGCATCGCCGCCGTGGAATTTCATGCCAACAAAATGGCGCGAATATCGAATCGATCCGGTCCATTGATGGAAGTGCTCGGCGGCGTGGCAATCGCTTCGGCGCTGATGTACGGCGGTTATCGCGTCATCACGACAAACGCAGAGCCTGGCCAGTTTTTTTCCTTTATTACCGCGTTTTTGCTCGCCTACGAACCTGCCAAGAGACTGGCACGAGTCAATATCGATCTGAGCGGCCTTTTGATCGGTGCGCGAATGCTGCTCGAGATCGTTGACGGGCCCGCATCGGAACCGGACGACAGCAGCAAGCCGGCGCTGAAATTATCGAACGCCCAAATCGAATTTCGGAATGTCATGTTTTCTTACAGGGGAGACCATCCGGTTTTAAAGGAAATGAATTTTGTTGCCCCGCCCGGCAAAATTACGGCTCTGGTTGGTCCATCGGGTGGGGGAAAGTCCACGATTCTGTCGCTTCTGCTGCGATTCTACGACGTAAGCGGAGGAGAAATTCTAATCGACGGTCAGAACATTGCAGATTGTTCGCGGGGTTCTATACGCGGCCAAACAGCCTATGTCGGACAGGATGTTTATCTCTTCCGTGGTACCGTTCGCGAGAATATCGCTTTCGGAAAATCACATGCAACGGATGATGAAATTGTTGCTGCCGCCAAAGCGGCCTATGCCCACGATTTTATTTTAAGCTTCCCGCAAGGCTACGATACGCCCGTTGGTGAGCACGGGACGCAGCTTTCCGGCGGCCAGCGTCAACGTGTTGCGATCGCCCGCGCGTTGATCAAGAATGCGCCAATTATCTTGCTCGATGAAGCAACTGCGGCACTGGATTCCGAATCTGAAAAACTGGTCCAGGAAGCGATCGCGCATCTTTGTAGTGGCCGAACCACCATCATCATTGCGCACCGGCTGCACACCATTATGCATGCAGACCAGATTCTGGTTATCGAGGATGGGCTTGCTGTCGAAACGGGCCAGCACGATGAACTTCTTGAACGAAATGGCCGTTATGCGGCGTTCTTCAGGCTGCAACAGCGTGAAGCCAACAAGGTTACGCCACTTTTTCCCGGCGCGAAGCAAACAGGGGACGGCGCTTCTTAATCCCCAACTCATATGTCCATCAGATGTGACGATGTATTCAACAAGTCCTTGGCGGGTTTCTATCGCCCGCATAAGGAGCCAAAAAGCAGGTCCCAGTCGGCAGGCTCAAAGGCCGCGTAGCCGGAGTGGGGATGGACCCCGATTTCCCCCATAATGGGTTTTTCTCCGTCGTACATGTCAATCCGCAGAAATGGCTCGCCCTTCGACAGCATCTCCGCGATCCTTATCATCGATTCGAGGTTCTTCGGCTTTATGGCGTCGCCTTCGTAGGATTTGGAACGGCTGCGATGTCCGTAATAGACGGGCATCCGCTGAAAATCGGTGTTGTAAAACGCCTGGGCAAGATTCCGGTAACGGCCGTAGTCAACTTCGATAAAATGGACGGTGCCGTTAAAACAAAAAAATTTGTAATCGGGCGGCACGATTCCATTTGAGTCTCCGAGAAACTCCTCGATAAAGACCTGCGGTTTGATCCACCGGCAGACCCAGTCTCCGACATTGAAGGAGAAATCCCGGGCTAACCAGGCTTTCGATTTTCCGATGGCCTCTTCCCAGTCAAAATTGTCGACATCCTCAACGATGATGATATCGCCCGAGGTGTGGTTCGGCTTTATGACGAATTTTTTCGGCAGCGCGATCGATCTGGCAAGACTTAAATCCTCGCCGACCCAGATCAGGCGGGGGATGCGTACAAGGTCGCCACATACTCTCCTGATGAAGTCGCGAGCGGCAAGCTTATCCGAATAAACTGAATGTCTATCCTTCCGGCCCAGCAGCTTCCATGCCTGGATCTTGTCGCTGAAGGTCCGTGGTTTAATCAGTTTGGGCTCGCGCTTGTGAAAGTGTACAAAGCCGCGATAAACAAGGCGGACATCGGACGGAAACAGAAGCAGGTCGACGAGCAGTCGGCCGAGCTTGAACCTGCCGACGCCGAGCTTTTTCAACTTAAGGGCCCGCTTCTTCAAGCTGTCGGCGTGTTTATCAAGTTTGTGAAATCCAGCTCCGGTGAACGGCCACATATCGATCGGACCTTTATTCCGATAATCTTGAGTGTCGTATCTGCAATGAGTGGCCCAATAATCAGCTAGCGGCCCAGGAGTCTCTGCCAAAGGGATGGGCGGAGCGTTTTTTGCCCAGCGCCGTCATGCGCAATTTTCCGGTAAATCTTGTTCTCGATGACGACTTCGTATCGCGGGCTGGTTTTCACGAGCAGGTCGACGACCCGCTTCACTTGCTGATCGGCAATCTGCTCATCGGTATAAAACTCTGCTGTCCTTGGAAAAATATTCGGGGCCAACGTGGGAGATGTTCCAAGGCTCCAGTCATAGTCGTCGAAGTCGACAAGGCCTCCGACAGCAAGCAGCCTGTCCGCCAGGAAAAAGGTTAGAGCGTCAATATTCCAGACGTGTGCTCCGTCGATAAAGCAATAATCGAATAACGGCTCGGAATTGTCTTTGATCAGGTTCGAGAGCGGCCAATTGTAACTGTCGAGTAGTTTCGTGCTCGACCCAAACTTGCGAACATTGGTGAAGCCGTTGGCGCGCAGAAGCTCATCGACATAGTCAACGTTGTATTGAAAATCGAACAGGTAGATCTCGCCTTTGCCGCCGAGGTGACGGGCGATTTCCAGGGCGGTCGATCCAAGGTTGACGCCGAACTCCGCGTATCTTTGGCAGTTAAAACGAACGAATGTCTCGACGGTTTGCGTGTTTATATTCGTGATGAGCCTCGACGGATAGTTTTCGTTGGCGTTTGCGCGCATATCGAAAACTTTTGTCAACTCGGAATCTGCAGTCATCGGTGCCCCCTCAAGAGGTTGGAAGCTAGCATTTCAAAAGTCCAAGTCCAATGTTGGACACGGCCCGGAAGGGCCGCATAACCGTAGCCTTGTCAGGTCCAGTATTTGGGCTAGCGGCGTTCGCCTGTCGGCGGTTTTCTCCGGGCGTGGCCGGCGGCTTTAAGGCCCGGATCGTTCACCTATCTCCGGCACGCGATAACTGCGCCATATGCAAACCGCGATCACGGCCAGCGGGACAGCAAGCGCGATCCATGACAGTGGCCACCAGATTCCGCCCTGGCCGAGCAGGGCGGATAGCAAACCAAACATCACGAGAGCGGCCAGGGCCGCCGGCCATCGCCAGATCATGTTGAAGGAGCGCCGCGCGGTCATCCCTGTTCCGTTTATTGCCTGCCCGTTTATTCCGCCGCCTGACCGGCGAGCGAGGACGGCGCGGCAGCATTGCTTTCCATCAGCTCGGCTTCGGCCTCGGCGAAGGGCGAGGACTTTCGCGACAGCCACAGATAGACGCCGCTGCCGAGCACCGTGATGGTCGCGATGTCGAGCAGCGCCCAGATGATCTTCAGCGGCAGGCCGCCATAGTCGCCGAAATGGAGCGGCCGCGATACTTCCAGCGCGCGCAGATACCACGGCATAGTCACGATCGTTGTCAGTACGCCGGTGCGCGCATCCACCAGCACGGGGCTGAACAGGCGCGCTGTCAAAGGCTCCTTGCCCTTGGTCCAGACGAGAAAGTGATAGGGCGATCCGAACGGCGAGCCGGGGAAGACCACGCTGGTCGCGATCATATCCGGGAGTGCCGCCTGGACGGTGTCGTAGGCCGCCTGCGGTGAGCTCAGTTCAGACTCGGCCGGAACGGGTTTGCCGCGCATCGGCGCGAGCATGGCCTTGACGTCGGTCTGTTGCCACAGACCGAACAGGGGCGTGGACAGTTCATTGATGACACCGGTCAACCCGACGACCATCAGCCACGCCAGCGTGATGACGCCGATCATGTTGTGCAGGTCGAGCCACCTCAGCCGCGGCGAGCGTTGTGTCCGCACGGTGCCGAAATCGAGTTTCCGCATGAAGGGTCCGTAGACGACGACGCCGGAAACGACGGCAATCACGAACAGCAGGCCCATCGCACCGAGAAACAGTTCGCCGGGCAACCCGGCAAACAGATCGCGGTGCAGGGATAACATGATTCCAAGGAAGCTCGGCCCGTCTTCATCAAAGGGCTTCGACTGTTTCAGGATCTGGCCCGTATGCGAGTCGAACTTGATCCAGTGTGCGGACTTGCGATTGGCCGTGAAGGCATCCCATGACGGCGCCATGGTCATCACGATCTTCGGCTCGTCATCGTCAATGAAAGCCGAGATGACGGTTTGGCCCGGATACATTTCGCGGCTTTTTGCGACGAGACCGTCGAGGCTGACGGTCGGGGAGCCGTCCGGCACCGAGGCGTAGGGCAGGCTGTCGTCGAGCCAGTCGCCGATCTCGTCGCGGAACACCAGCGGCAGGCCCGTGATGCAGATAATCAGCAGGAACACCGTGCAGATCAGGCTGGTCCATTTGTGAAGCCAGAACCAGCGGCGAAGAGCGAGACGTGTCATGCGGGATCTTTGAACGGGCTCATGGATCAAGCGATTAGCACGCACTGTGCAGACAGACGAGGGCGATTGCAGTCAATAGAATGTGGCAAGCACACGAACAGTTAGAACCGTTCAAAATCGGCAAACGGCCTGAGGTTACGAACCGGCCGGTTCCGCCGTCCGCTTGCCCGTCACCACTTGTAGCGCAGTGTCGCGATCACTTCCCGCCGCAGCCCGTAGTAACAGCCATAATCCTGACAGACTGAGACATAGGTTTTGTCGAACAGGTTGGTTGCGTTGACCTGCAGATTGTAACCCTTGAACTGTCGCCCTAGGCCCGCAAGGTCATAGTGCAACCCGGCATCGACCAAGGTGACGGCGGGGACTTTGTACGTGTTGGCAGTATCGCCATAAGTCTCGCCGATATAACGGACGCCGCCCGAAATTCCGAACCCGTCGAGTGCGCCCCCGTGAAAAGTATAGTCAGCCCATCCCGCAGCAGAATTTGCAGGCATGCCGATCGGCCGGTGACCGAGCGCGGCTGGAGCCGCGTTGGTATTGAGAAGGTCCATGTATGTGTAAGATGCGAGCACCGTAAGGTTGCGGTTGATTTCGCTCTTGGCTTCGAACTCGACGCCGCGTGAGCGGATTTCTCCCGTCTGAATGCGATTTGTCGGATCGTTTGGATCCTGGATCACGACATTCTGCTGCTTCAACTCATAGACTGCGGCCGTGATGAGAGTTTTTGAGTCCGGTTGGTACTTGATGCCGACTTCTTCTTGCTTTCCGGTGGTCGGTTTAAAGGGGTTGGCTGTCCGTTGCGACGCTCCGATGATCGGCTGAAACGATTCCGTGTACTGGATATACGGCGAAATGCCGTTATCAAATTTATACAGCAGCGCCGCACGCTTTGACGTGGCGTGGTCCGAAGTTGGAGTCTCTGCACCGCTCAGCTGGTTGGTCGTGCGAGAGTCGGCCTGGTCGTGGCGAATGCCGAGCAAGGCGACCCAGCGGTCAAATTTGATCTGGTCTTGCGTGTAGACGCCGGCCTGATCGTAGGTCTGCTTGTTGCTGGAGCTGAGCGGCATCGGCGGAACACTGATGCCATACACCGGATTGAACGCGTTGATCGATCCAACGTTGCCGGTACTATATCCTCCGCGCGTTGAATCCGTGCCCGTGAGGTAGTCAACGCCAAATAACGCCGTGTGCTGGAACGGGCCGGTCGAAAACTTCGCCTCCGCCTGATTGTCGACCTGGAAACTTTGCAAGGTCTCGCCAGTCCAGAACGCACTGCGGGCTATGCTGGTAGGGTTGGTCTGATTGGTCGCCGGATAGACCAGCTGTGTGTAAGTATCGTTGTCGGTGTAGCGAAGGTTCTGCCGGACGGTCCAGACATTGTCGAAGCGATGTTCAGCGAGATAGCCGACTGAACCATATTCGCGTTTGGTCTGATCGAAATTCGGTTCTCCCGAATAGAAACTTGTCGGAATGCGGCCATACGGGCTGTCGAAAACAGTGCCGATGCCGCGTGGCAGCAGCTGATTGTAGAATCCGGCCTTCGGATCGTTCTGATATGTGCCAAGGAACGTGATTGTTGTGTCGTTGTCCGGGCGCCAAGTCAGCGACGGAGCGATCGAAACCCGCTCGTAGCTGGTATGATCGACCTGGCTGCCGACGTTGAAGCCGGACGCGGTCAGGCGATAGAGCCATTCCTTGCTCTGATCGAGCGGACCGCTCAGATCGACGCCGCCCTGAATGCGGCCATAGCTGCCCGTCGACAGGAATATCTCGTGATAGGGGTCGGTGGTTGGACGCTTGCTGACCAGATCGACGAGACCGCCTGGAGAGGCCTGTCCATAGAGGATCGACGCTGGACCATGCAGCACGTCGATGCGCTCCAGGTTGAACGGATCGACGATATTGTAGGCAAAGCCGCCCGTGAGGAGTTTCAGTCCGTCGAGATATTTGTCCGCCAGAAATCCGCGAATGTAGACCTGATCGAAGCGGGCGTCTGCGCCTGCCGGGTCGACACGGACACCGGGCACATAACGGACGGCTTGCGAAACGCTCTGCGCCGCCTGCGCCTGAATCTGGTCCTGCGTGACGACGGAGATCGCGGCCGGCGTTTCGATCAGAGGCGTATCGGTTTTCGTGCCGGTGCCGCTGCGCGTGGCGACGAAGCCATCGACATGGCCGCGGGCTGTCTGGCCCTGACCCGCGCCGGCGCTTGCCGCGGCGGATTCATCGCCCCTGCGTCCGGTGCCGCGTGCCGTGCCTGAGGCGCGCATGCGGGCGGATCGCTGGGCCGCTGGCTTCTTGACCCGTTTGGGCGTGTCGCCCTGCACGATGACGGGATTGAGGACAGTTGAATTCGGAGCAGCTTGAGGCGCGTTTTGCGCGAAGACCGGCGAGTTGATTGCGAATGAAAGAGTGATTGCACTTGCCGCGCCAAGCAAACAGCCGCGCCGCACATTCCGAATTTTCGTAGTCACCGATAACGCCCCAAGCTTTTTTTGCAGTTCGTGTTCGGTGCTTATTCCATCGCTTTCGTTGAATCATCGCTTTCGCCGGTAGAACTTCTCTAAAGGCCTTGATGCAGCGGGAAGCGTGGTAGTTCAGACACGAAGCGGAACTGGTCTGGAATCATTCTGAACTATTGCCGCTCACTTCGGGTGCGCGTGATTGGGGTGCGACGTTTTGGATGGTGGGGCGAGGAGGCGAAACGGACAAATTCGCGGGTTTGAGTCATTGGTCTAAGTTTGTGTTTTGAGTTTGCGTCCGTGTTTTGAGTTGGAATCGTTCAAAAGTGCCGCTATCCAGTGCCGCATGGATAATGTGGT
>RXJJ01000005.1:104054-104235 GCA_003963145.1 Bradyrhizobiaceae bacterium | reverse complement strand
TTTGCGCGCACGCCCCGGTTATGAAGCGGGCGCGCGCGTCGCATTGCGGCTGCCGAATTCGCCCGAATATGCAGCGGCGTTCTACGGCATCCTGCTCGCGGACTGTGTAGCGGTGCCGCTGCCGGTGCAACTGGAACGCTTTCGCTGGCAGCAGATCGTCGAGCAGTGCAGCCCCGATGTG
>RXJJ01000005.1:102848-104004 GCA_003963145.1 Bradyrhizobiaceae bacterium | reverse complement strand
CCCGGCGATCCATCCCCCGTCGTGCTGGAATTATCCGGCAACGCCGCAGACATCGTACTGCAGGCGCCCGCACGGAGCGGCAACGCGCTGGCGGTGCTGCTGTTCACCTCGGGTTCGACCGGCCTGCCCAAGGGCGTGATGCTGAGCCATCGCAATCTTCTCGCCAACGCCGATTCGATCCTTCACGATCTGCCGATCCGCGCCGACGACAAGGCGCTTGTGCTGATCCCGTTCTGCCATTCGTTCGGCAATTCGATTTTGCAGACCCATATGCTGGCAGGCGCATCCATCGCGATGGGGGGCAATCTGATGTTTCCCGCTTCCATCGGCGAGGCGATCGCGCAGTTCGGCGCGACCAGCTTTTCGGGCGTGCCTGAAGTCTACGGCATGCTGCTGAAATACGGAAAGCTCGGCGACACACCGCTGCCGAGCCTGCGCTATATGGCGGTGGCCGGCGGCCAGTTGCGGCCTGATCTTGCCGCCGAGGTCGCAGGACGCATCGCGCCCGCGACCTTTCATGTGATGTATGGCCAGTCCGAAGCCAGCCCGCGACTGGCCAGCTTGCCGCCGGATCAGCTTGCGCCTCGCCGCGGTTCGATCGGCAAGCCGCTGCCCGGCGTCACGCTCGCGATCAAGGATGACAGCGGCCGCGACCTGCCGCCGGGTGAAATCGGCATGCTCTGCGCGCGGGGCGACAACATCATGCTCGGCTACTGGCGGGATGAGGCCACGACCGCCGAAGTCCTGAGTAAAGACGGCTGGCTGCGGACCGGCGACATGGCGCATTGCGACGCAGACGGCTATTTCTACATCGACGGGCGCGCCAATCTTCTGGTGAAGGTGCAGGGACACCGCGTGCATCCCGCCGAGATCGAGGGGGCAGTCGAAGCACGGTTTCCCAACGCGCGCGCGGTCGCCTTGCCGATGATCCGCGGCGACGAGACGCGTTTTGCGCTGTTTCTGGCCTCCGAGGACGCGCGCGCGCTCGATATCGCGGAAATCCGCGCCGCCTGCCAGCGCGATCTGCCGTCCCACAAGGTGCCGGTGCATTTCGAAATTCTGGACCGCCTGCCGCTGAATTCGGCGTATAAGGTCGACCGCGCGGCGCTTAAACTGCGCCTGCCCCCAGCGGGCTGATTGAGGGAATGATCCGAGC
>RXJJ01000005.1:0-102798 GCA_003963145.1 Bradyrhizobiaceae bacterium | reverse complement strand
ATTCGTGCAGGCGCGTTCTCCGCAACATCCTGGATTGACCAACGATACCGACCTGCTCGACGAAGGGCTTCTGGATTCGCTGATGCTGGTCGATCTGATTTTCCGCCTTGAGGAGCGCTATGGCGTGCGGCTCGGCGGCGATCAGGTCAGCCCCGGCAATTTCCGCAGCGTCAGGACCATCGCCGATCTGGTGCACCAGCAAGACGCCGCATCATGAAATGGCCGCTGCTCAAACAGCCGGTGCCTTACGACAAGGTGCCGCTCTATAACCGCTATTATCTGCACGCACCGAAGGCGAGCCATGCCGATCCCGTGATGGTGATGGGCACCGAGATCGAGGCGGATGCGCTGATCGCGTTTTTGCGCGAACGCAATCGCGGCGGCAAGGTTCTGCTCACGACCGCGCATGCCTTGATCCGCGCCGCCGCGCTGGGCCTGGCGCAATTCCCGCAGATGAACGTGCGGCTCGTCGGACGCAGCGTCTATCCGTTCCGCGATATCAGCGTGCGCACCGCGTTCTTTCATCGCGGCAATGGCGAAATCGACATCATGCTGGTGCCGTCGGCCGACCGCAAATCGCTCGAGCAGATCGGGCAGGAGGTGTGGCGCCGCCTGATGGAAGCGGGCCGCCGCTCGGGCGGCCGCGACCGCGAACTGGCGCGGATGCGGAAAGTGCCCGGCTTCGTGTTCCGCCAGTTCATGCGGTTCTACGGCTTTCTTGATCGCACGTTCCTGATTCCGACCGTCAGCCGTCTGGATGAACTGCGCGGCGGCAGCATGATGGTCAACGATCTGTCGACCTCCGGCGCGCCGCCTTTGCACATGTACAAGCCGAGCCGCTTTCCCGACAGCAGCGACTCGCTGAACCTCACTCTGGGGCCGGTGGAAACCAAGGTGGTGACGCGAGGCGATCAGTTCGTTAGCGTCAAGGTGATGCCGCTGTTCCTGCGCGCGGACCACCGCCTCACCGACGCGTTCGAGATGGGGCGCTTTCTGTCGCTGGTTCGCGAACTGATGCAGAACCCGCAGCGGCTCGACGAGAGTTTTTAAATGAGCATGATCTTTTCGGAAAACCGGCTCCCGCTTTTCCGGATCATGCTCTAATAAATCCCCGGAATGATCCGCGCCGTGCGCTTCATGTAATCGCGGTATTCGTCGCCGAAGGTGTCGGCCATCATCTTTTCCTCGTTGCCGACCCGGAGGAAGAAGAGGGTGCCGAAGCCGACAAGTCCCGCAAGACCGGCAAACCAGTTCGGCAACACAATCGCCTGCGCCAGCGCCCACAGCCAGAATGCCGAATACATCGGGTGGCGCACGCGGTTGTAAACGCCGTTCGTCACGAGCTTGTGCTCGTCGCGCACCTCCAGCGTCACCGACCAGTTGCGGCCGAGATCTTTGTGCGTGCGGTAGAACAGCCAGAGCGCGAAGCCGAACACCGCCGCGCCGGCGATGGCCTGGAATATCGAAAACGGATAATCCGCAAATCGCGGCAGACCAGCGAAGACGTAGATGGCGGGAACGATGCCAAGACCGAGAGTCGAGACCGCAAGCGAGAAGAACTCGCGCGGACCGACATCGCGCCGGGTTTTCGCCGTCCGGCGCGAGCGGCGATCGTGCGGATAGCGGATGACGAACCACCCGATCACGCCGATAAGCCAGATGATTTTGCCAGCAAGCGGTGACATGAACGGCAACATGGATTGAATTCACTCAAATTCGACAAGGCGGATAACCGCGGGTTGCGCGATGTCACTACATGATCGCGAGGGCGGCGAACAGGGGCAATCCGCCGATATCAGGGGCGGAGAGGGGTCATCCGCTGGGGCAGAATGAAGGGCTGGCCATCGTCGAAGCCGACCGGTGTTTCGACCTTGAACACGGTTTTGATGAGGTCGGTGGTGACGGTCTCCGCTGTCCTGCCGTCAGCGTGCAAACGTCCTCCGCTCAGCACGATCAGCCGGTCGGCGAAGCGCACCGCGAGGTTAAGGTCGTGCAGCACGGCGATCACGGCAACGCCGGTGCGGGCACGCTGGCGGGCGATCTCCAGAAGGCCGATCTGGTGCCGCAGATCCAGACTCGATGTCGGCTCGTCCAGCAACAGGACACCGGGGCCGTGTTCCTGCTCGCCGCAGGACAGCTGCACAAGGACGCGGGCGAAATGCGCGCGCTGCTGCTCGCCGCCCGACAATGTCGGCAGTTCGCGCTGGCGCAGCGTTTCGAGATCGAGTTCGCCGATCGCGGCGTCGATCAAGGGCTGAGCCTGCTCGCGGCGGCGGTCGCCCGCGCCCATCGCCACGATATCCTCGACCGTGAACGGAAAACCGACATTGACGTGTTGCGAGAGCACCGCCCGGTGCTGCGCCAGTTCGCGCGGCGTGAAGGAGGCGAGAGCGCGGCCCTTCAGTCGGACCTCTCCCGTGCTGCACGAACGATCGCCGGACAGCGCCCGCAGCAGGGTCGATTTTCCCGCGCCGTTGGGGCCGACGATGGCGACCGTTTCCCCGCCGTGCAGGGCGACATTGATACTATCCAGCAGCATCGCTTTGCCGATGCGAACCGAGACCGACGCGGCCTCGAGCAAAGCGCCGGAGGCGGTCATGACTGGAGCACCAGGCCGCGCTGGCGCAGCAGCATATAAAGAAAAAACGGTGCGCCAACCGCGGCCGTGAGAATGCCGATGGGCACTTCGGCGGGCGCGGCCAGTACGCGCGCGAGCGTATCGGCGCCGATCATCAGGATCGCGCCGAGGCAGGCGGAGGCGGGCAGCAACAGACGATGGCCCGGACCGATAACCAGACGCAAAAGATGCGGCACGACGATGCCGACAAAGCCGACGACGCCGCACACCGCAACCGCCGCTCCCGTCATCGCGGATACCAGCACGATGGAAACTCGTTTCAGGCGTTCGACATTGATGCCGGAATGAAACGCTTCGGCTTCTCCAAGGGCCAGAAGATCGAGCCCGCGCGCGATCAGGGGAGTTGTCAGCAGCGCAACGACCGCCACCGGCGCGATGGACGCGACCTTGGGCCATGTCGCGCCGCTGAGCGAGCCGAGCAGCCAGAAGGTGATGTCGCGCAGCTGACGATCGTCGGCGACGAACACCAATAGTCCGATGCCCGCATTGGCGAGCGCGGCGATGGCAAGCCCCGCCAGCAGGAACAGCGCGACAGAGGTTCGGCCGGAGCGGCTGGCGATCCTGTAAAGGATGACGGTGGTGAGAAGCGAGCCGCCGAACGCGAATAGCGGCAGCATCCAGATTTGAATGAAACCAAGATGCGCACCCCATGCGCCGTCGGCCAGCACGATGGCGGAGGCTGCCGCGAATGCGCCGCCGCTCGATACGCCGACCAGCGCCGGATCGGCGAGGGGGTTACGGAAAAGACCCTGCATGATCGCGCCGGATACGGCCAGCAGCGCACCGATGATCGCGGCGAGCACGACGCGCGGAATGCGGATCGACCACAACACGAGTTCGTCGCGCGCCAGCATCCCCGTCGCATCGCCGCCAAGACCCAGCGCGGCGACAAGGCGGGACAAGGGAATTCCCGCTGCGCCAATCGTCGTCGCGAGCAGGGCCGCGGCGAGAACGCCGCAAAGCAGAACGGCGATGACGAAAACCGCGCTCATGCGCCGCTGCGGCGTATGCGACGTCACCGGACCGATCAATGCCGGCAATCGGCGGAAGGCTCGGCGGCGCGCCATGACGCTGCGGCGGATGCGAGCGAAGGATAGAGCTTGAGCGCAAGATCGTGGGCGGCGGAGGCCGTGCGCGGGCCGAAGCCGAGCAGATAGAGTCCGTCCATTGCGATGAACGACTTGCTGGCAGCGGCGGGCGTCAGCGCAAAGGCGGGATTGCCGAACACGGTATTGGCATCGAGGTCTTCCCGGCCGCGCTGCATGGTGAGGATCACGTCGGGTTTGGCGGCGACGATGGCTTCGTCATTGACCGGCTTGTAGCCTTCGAAATCGCCGACTGCATTGATGCCGCCGGAGAGGCCGATGATCGCATCCGCGGCAGTCTTGCGACCCGCGACCATGGCGCGGCCGTTGAGGAACGACATCACGAACATCACACGCACCGGCTTGTCGATCCTGGCGCGCAGATCCGTCAGCGATGCAAGGTCGGCGGAAACCGCCTTGGAAAGGCACGCGCCGCGCGCCTCGACATCCATCGCGTGCGCGACAACGCTGATTTTCTGCACCAGCCCCTCGGCGCTGTAGGATTCCGGCACGGTGACCAGTGGAACCTTGGCGTTTTCCAGAACGTCGAGCGTCTCCTTCGGCCCCGAGCCTTCGATGGCCAGAATGAGTTTCGGATCGAGGCCGAGCACGCCCTCGGGCGAGAGCTGGCGCATGTAACCGACATTCGGCTTCTCGCTCAGCGCGCTTTGCGGATAGAGACTCGTGGTGTCGACGCCGACGATGCGATCCTGCAAGCCGAGGGCATAGAGAATTTCGGTCACCGCGCCGCCGATCGAGACGATGCGCTGCGGATTATCCACGCTGATATCGCGGCCGCGCGCGTCATGCACCACGATGCCGGTGGCTGAACCCGCTTCAGGAATTACGCCGACAAGGCACGCGATCAGCGCACCACGCGCGAATGTCTTGTGAGAGAAGATCATTTGGTCAGTATCAGCTTGTTCTGCGATGTCAGCCGCAGCCGGTAGATGTCTTCGCCATGCGCGATCGTGACCTCACGTCCGGCGGAGAACAGTTCCTTGCTGTCGATCCGGTTGTCGAGAATGAAGACCGGACGTTTGTCTGACGTGTGGCGACTTTCCGAAGCGGATAGGCCGGGACCGTCATCCCGAGAACCTGAGGTCATATCAGCTGCGCTTCCTTGCTTCGCGCCGTCGCAAGGTTTGCGCCGACGCTGCTTTTATAGAAGCGCGCGTTCCGATATTCCAACGCGGCAATTTATAATAGCTTTAATCTATGGCCTTGCTTGCTTGACCGCGCGTCGCCCGGTCCGTACGAAATGATGGCGCAATGATGACCGGAAGAATCGGCGCATTGCTACTCGTCAGCCAGCCAGCCGCCGCACCGGCGTGTCCGCCAGCCACATCTGAACAATAACGTTTGGGGCTGTCATGTTGGGGCTGAACAGGCGCACGCGTGCGCTGCTTTTTTCAATTTCCGTTGTTTCGCTGGGTTGCATTCCGTCTCTGCCCGTTTCCGCGCAGGAAGCGCAGGCGCAGACAGCCAAGCCCCAATCGAGCGCGCCGAAATCGAAGCGCAAGAAAAACGCACAGCAGCAGGAGGTGCGGCAAGACGCCCCATGGCAGACGGCCTATGCCCAGGTCGGCGCCCCCACACAGCAGCCTCTCGACACCATTACCGTCGCGGCGTCGAAGACCGAGGAGCGCGCCATCGACGCGCTTGCTCCCGTCAGCGTCATGACGCTGGAGCAGATCCAGCAGCGACAGGCGAGCACCGTCGGCGGACTGATCTACGACAAGCCGGGTGTGTGGCTGCAAAATCGCGGCGACGAACCCTCGACCTCGATCAACATTCGCGGCTTGCAGGATTTCGGCCGCGTGGCCTACATCGTCGACGGCGCGCGGCAGAACTACCAGCGCACGGGCCACTTCGCCAACGGATCGTTTTTCCTCAATCCCGAACTGATCTCGGGCATCGACATCGTGCGCGGCCCGACCGCGAATATCTACGGCTCCGGCGCGATCGGCGGCGTGGCGTCATTCCGCACCAAGGATATCGAGGATGTCGTGCGGGCCGGCGAGACATGGGGCGTCGACACGGCGGCGATCCTTGGCACCAACAGCGCACGGGCGCTCGGTTCGATCTTCGGCGGCGTGCACGTCAATCCGAACGTCGATGTGTTCGCCGGCGGCACCTATTCGACGCAGAACAACTACAAGGACGGAACCGGCTTTGAAGTCGCGAACACCTGGAATCGGCTTTCCAGCGGCATCGGCAAGTTGACGGTGCGTCCCGATGACGGACACGAAATCAAGCTGAGCACGATTTTCCAGCAGAGCCTTTATGACGTCGGCCAGCCCCGGCGCAACTCTGGCGATCCGAACACCCAGCCTCCCGGACCGCCGCAATATCCGGGCGGTCCGCCGACCGACCTGAATGGCGGAACCTCGGTCTATGCGTCGGATGTCCGCAACTACACCACTTCGCTGGGCTGGAAATATTCCGAACCGGACAACAATCTGTTCGACTGGGATTCGAAGATCTACTGGAATCGCACCGAGAGCGATCAGACCAAGATCGCGCATACCAGCACCACATCCGCCTTCGGCCAGTGCACGAGTTCTAACCCTGGCAATCCGATCTCCGGCTGCGTCGGCGATCCGCGCAGCTATAACCTCGATACCTACGGGTTCGATGTTCACAACACATCCCGCGCGGAGACAGGCGACTGGCGGCACGCCTTCACCTATGGCTTCGACGGATTTCAGGATCGCGTGGCGACCTACGACCAGACCGGCAATTCGAACGTGACGACGCCGGCCGGCAAGCGCACGGTGTGGGGCGGATTTCTCCAGTACAAGGCGAACTACCAGTCGCTGCTGGAGGTGGTCAGCGCCGTTCGTTACGACAATTACGAACTGACATCGAACATCGGCGGCAGCAGCGGGGATCGTTTCTCCCCCAAGATCTCGATCGGATTGCTGCCGACCTCGGTGGTGACGCCCTACGTCAGCTACGCGGAAGGCTATCGCGCGCCCTCGATCACCGAGACCTTGATTTCGGGCAGCCACACCTCTGCGACGCCGTATGACGCCTTCTTTGTCTGTCCGTCGGGCCAGCAGCTTCCAGGACCTCCGGGCACGAACACGTCGTTGTTCTGCTTCCTGCCGAACCCCAATCTGCGGCCTGAAGTCGGCAAGACCAAGGAGATTGGCTTCAACGTCCGGCGGAATGACATTTTCTTTGCCGGCGACACGTTCCGCGGCAAGTTCAACGTCTTCCGCAACGACGTCGACGATTACATCGACCTCGTGGCATTCAGCACGCCCTCAGCGCCACCCGCTTACGGCGTCTACATGCCCTTCTATCAGTATCAGAACATCGCGGCCGCGCGCATCGAGGGTTTTGAAGCCGAAACGATGTATGACGCCACGCGCTGGTATATCGGCGTCAACGCGACCCTCCAGCGCGGCAAGAACCAGGAAACCGGCATCGGCCTTTACAGCGTTCAGCCGCAGAAGATCACGACTGTGGCCGGCTTCCGCTTCGCCGACAACATGGCCGTTTTCTCTGCCTCATGGACGTCGGTCAAAGGCAACACGGACATCCCGGCGAACTATTTGCCGGCGACATCGTACGATCTGGTCAACCTCTATCTGACGGTGAAGCCGCGGGACGACCTGAGCATGACGTTCTCCGTCGAGAACCTGCTCAATCAATATTATCGGCCCTACGCGGTCCCTCGTTCGGCGGCGGATGGAGAGACGCAGAACGACGCCCTCTGGGCCAGCGCGGGAGCGGGCATCACCTTCAAGGGCGGTCTGCGCTACCATTTCGGAGGGTGACCATGGAAACTCGCGACATGCGTTTGAACCGGCGGCCGCGCGGATTTGTCCGCGTGGCATCGCCTGTTTTTGTTGTTATTGACTTGGGCAACATTCAACTTCAGCTTTAACGTGAAGCTGCCTTCAGCGGCGTCACCACAACATGAGGAGAGGCGGCATGTTCATCGCGATGAACAGGTTTCAGGTGAAAAAGGGATCGGAACAGGCGTTCGAGACGCTGTGGGCGACACGCGAATCCTATCTGAGCGAACTCGACGGCTTCATCGAGTTTCATCTGCTGCGTGGTCCGGTGGCGGAAGATCACACGCTGTATTCATCGCATACGGTCTGGGCCAGCAAGGCGGCCTTCGAGGCGTGGACGAAATCCGAGCAGTTCCGAAAGGCTCATGCGCGCGCCGACAACGCGACGGGAGAGAGTCTGTATCTCGGCCACCCGAAGTTCGAGGGCTTTGAGGTGATTCAGACCGAGCGCCGTTCCAGCGCCGCGGCCTGATTTACGTCAACGGACATCATCAGATGCTCAGCACCGATCTTGCCGACCTCAGAAAATATATGGCCGAAAATCCCGGCGCGGTGATCGAGGATGTCGCGCGCGAGAAGAACGTCACCGCGCGCGTCGTGCTGGAGGCGTTGCCTGAAGAGATGCGGCGTTTCGCACCGGGGACCGGCTTCGTGCCGGCCATGCAGGAGATCGCGACCTGGGGCGAGGTGACGCTCATCGTTCACACCGATGACGGAATTTTTGAAATCACCGATCCCGTTTCAAATGGCGAGATCGGTCGCGGCTATTTCAATCTGAGCAAGCCGAAGGGTTTGCACGGACATCTGCGTCATGAGCGATGCGCCGCGATCGCATTCGTCGAGCGGCCGTTCGTGGGCAAATCCTCGGCCTTTGTCGCATTCGTTAACGCGGATGGCGGCATTATGTTTAAAGTGTTCGTAGGCCGCGACGAGCAGCGGCAGCTCAAAACAGACCAGCTCGAAAAATTCCGCGCGCTGGCGAATAATATTTAGTCATTCATCGCCCTTTAAATCCTGCTGGATTTGAGTATATCCGCGGAACATCGAAAACCGGCACGTGTCACGTGCCGGCTTGTTTTGCTTTAGGTGAGTGATGCCTGTTTTACGTTACTTTGTTGTCGCGGGCGCGGGATTGCTTGCGTTGTTGTTTGTCGCGAGCGCGTGGTTGCCCGCATCTGTCGTCACCGAACACGATGCGAGCGGACTCGACAAGACGACGATTCGGATCAGCGGCGACAGGCCTGCCGCGGAGCGCGTCACGATCGACACCTCGGTGCCCACCATCACTCCGCCCGCTGCGCCTGTCGTGGCCCAGGAAGAATCGAAGCAGGACGAATTGAAAGATGATTCGCGCCGGGAAGCGCTCGCGCGCATGGATAATTCGGCATCCGCCGAAAACGCGACAGCATCCGCAGTCTCCGCGCCGATGCCGGTGAAGAAAGCCGCCCATAAGCATCGCAAGCGTCCGGCGACTGCAGCCGCACAGCCTTTATTCGCTCTGTGGTAACACGCTTCTCTTAAGTGCATTCAAGAGCGAAGGCTCCAGTTTGATCCTGGCAGTTTCATTCTGAATGCACGTTCAGAATTTTCTTCCCGAAAATCCGGAACACCATTTTCGATGCGTTGTTCTCCTGCCGTAAACAGGAGGACCGACACATGACAAGAACAAAACTCGTTATCGCTGCCGCAACGCTTGCTTTCGCGTTGCCGACGCTTGCGAACGCGGAGGTGGTCGTCAAGGCCGGTGGCCGGCATGATCGCTTCGTCGCTGCCCGTGCGGACATGCATCCCGGCTGGCGTCACCGCCACTACCACCACGACAAGGTGGTTATCATCAAGAAAACCCATCGACATGACTGAATGAGCGAAGCGATCCGCCCGTGACGGGAGGATCGCTTTCCATGCGCGGCAACGCTTTTGCAGCCTACGTCCAAAAGCAAATCGAAGACGATCCTTTTTGGAACACGGCATGGCGCGTGGCGTTCAACGCGCGACCGAATTCCGGTCGCCAGAGCAGGACAACAGGACAGGAGGAAAGTCATGAGTAAACCGGCAAACAAACGTGTTTTGATGATTTCGACGGCGGCTCTCGCACTTGCCGTTTCAGCGGGCATCGCCGCGGCGCAGTCACCCAATCAGTCCGGCGGAGCGCCGGGTGCTGCCGGCCCGGCAGCAGGCGCGGCTGCCGCGCCGGGAAATGCTGGTGGCTCGCATGCGGGCCCGGCCGAGCGCGGTCCTTCCGCCGCGGACAATTCGGGACCGGGCGCTGCGAAGTCCGGCGCCACGGCGCAGGACACCACGCGCGGTCATGACAACATGATGCGCGGCGACAAGGGCGGTGAGAAGGAGCGCTCGGCGAGCGACCGTTCGGGCAACAACAAGTCGGATAACCAGAAGTCGGCAAACGACAATGCCCGCGACAACAAGAGCAACGCGGCCGAGAACAACAGGCCGAACGCAAACGAAGGCAAGACCACGGGCAACGCCGCAACGTCCGCGACGGCTGCACCGCCCGCCGAAAAACGCTCGCAGATCAACGCGGCTTTCCGGCAGGAAAAAATCACCGAGACCACCAACGTCAATTTCAACATTTCCGTTGGAACGCGGGTGCCCGGCTCGGTGCGTTTTTATCCGATCCCGGAGCGGGTCGTTGCGATCTATCCTGAGTGGCGCGGCTATGACGTGATCTTCGTCCACGGCCGCTACATCATTCTGCGGCCTGAAACGCACGAGATCGTTTACATCCTCGACGTGTGACCTGCGATTGTCGCAGCATGAATGTGAAGGGCGGCCTCGAGCCGCCCTTTCTTTTGCACCGCAAACCCGCGAAATCGTTATTGGCGAAGCGCGCGCCCGGCCGTTATTTTGCATGCATTGAAAAGGGCCGCAGAGCCCGTTCTGGGGAGACTTTTATGCATTATACAAAGCGGGCGGCCCTTGCGGCCGCTTTGACATGCTGTCTGGCCGCCGGGTCCTCATTCGCGCAGTCCGCCAAATCCGCCGACCCGTTTCCGCGTGCAACGCCCGAGCAGGTCGGCATGTCCTCGGAGCGGCTGGCGCGCATCGGCACGACATTGAAAGCCGATATCGACGCGGGCCGCATTCCCGGCGCGGTGATTGCGGTCATGCGCCGCGGCAAGCTGGTGATGTTCGAGGCCTATGGCTGGCGCGACAAGGCGGCGAATCTGCCGATGACCAAGGATGCGATCTTCAACATTGCGTCGATGACGAAGCCGATGGTCACGGTCGGCGCGCTGATGCTCTACGAGCAGGGCAAACTTCTGATGGACGATCCGCTGGCGAAGTATTTCCCGAAATTCGCCAATCCGGTCGTCGCGGTGCGTGACGCGAACGGTCAGCCGACCACCGACACCGTGCCTGCGAACCGCAAGATCACCATGCAGGACTTGCTGCGTCACACCTCCGGCATTGTTTACGGCGGCCGCGGCACCAGTGTCGTGCACAAGATGTATCCGGAGGGCAGCGCGGCGGCCGCGGCGGAATATGACGGTGTGGCTTTCATGGACAAGCTCGCAGGGCTGCCGCTGCTCTACCAGCCCGCGACGGTGTGGGACTATGGCTTCGGTCTCGACATCATGGGGCGGGTGATCGAGCAGGTCACCAGGCAGCCGCTCGGCGATTATCTGAAAACAAGTCTGTTCACGCCGCTCGGCATGACCGACACTGGCTTCTACGTGCCGCCGGACAAGGCCTCGCGTTATACCAAGCCGCTGCCCGCCGATCCGGACACCGGCAAGCCGCAGGTGCGCAATCCCGAACTCACGGAGCATCTGAAGTTCGAATGCGGCGGAGGCTGCGCGTCATCGACCGCGGCCGACTATCTGCGTTTCGTCAACATGCTGATGAATGGCGGGCGTGTCGGCGAGAAGCAGATCCTGTCGCGCAAGACCGTCGATTACATGCTATCCAACCAGATCGGTCCCGATATCAAGAACCTCGTCGGCAACGCCGATCCGACGCGGGCGGATTACGGTTTCGGTCTTGGCCTTGCCGTGCGGACGACGCCGGGGATTGTGCGGATGCTGGGCTCGGTCGGCCAGTTCTCATGGCCGGGATCGACAGGTACCGACTGGTGGGCCGATCCGAAGGAAGAGCTTGCGGTGGTTTATCTGTCCGCCGCACCGGGTCCGATCCGCTGGCACTATCGCCAGAAGATCAACGCTCTCGTCTATCAGGCGCTCGAGTGACACGTCGCCAAGTTGCAGGGCAGGGTGTGGACTCGCTTCACGTCCTGGCTCGCCGCCGCCGTCCCGATGCGGGCGGCGCGTTCGCGGAGATCGTCTCGACCTGTTTCAGACGATCCTTCATCGCGGTGAGCGTGCCGAGGGCGGTGCGAATCTCCGCCGCCGGCACGCCAGGCAGGACATCGGTCGCAATGGAGTCGCGCAGACTGTCGAGATCGTCGACCAGACGGCGTCCGGCGGAGGTCAAAAAGAGTTGATTGGCGCGCCTGTCATGGGGATCGGCTCGCCGTTCAACGAGACCGTGATCGACAAGCCGGTCGAGCAGGCGCACAAGTGAGATAGGCTGCAATTCCAGGACGTCCGCAAGGTCGACCTGCGACAATCCCTCCTGTTCGCGCAGGCGGAACAGCACGATCCATTGCGCTCTTGTCGTTCCGCGGCCTCTGGCCCGGTGTTCGACATAGTTGCGCAGCAACCTTGAGGTTTCGATCAACTGCGCGACAAACTGTCTTTTCAGATCAAGCGCCATGGCCGTGAAGACGATTCCGAGGGTTAACCTGACCAAGAGTTAATTAGTGTGCCAGCATATTAAGTGCTCGCATATCAAATGGTAGGCTTTATATGAACCGCAAGAAAATAAGGTCGCGCTGAAGAGGAATGATGGATACGTCCCGGCTTCGCAGTCTCAACCGGTTCCCGCGTTGGACTTATATTTTACTGGCGGTCATCGTGGCCGGCGGTGGCTACTGGCTGTTCGCGGGGTCGGGCCACAAGACCGTCGCCGCAAAACCGCAGCCCGTTCCGGTCACCGTGGCGACGGTGGAGAAGGCCGACTTTCCGGTTTATCAGCTCGGCCTCGGTTCGGTGCAGGGCTTCAACACCGTTCAGGTCCGCAGCCGCGTCGACGGCCAGATCGACAAGATCGCCTTTACCGAGGGGCAGATCGTCAGTCAGGGCGACCTTCTGGTGCAGATCGACCCGCGCCCGTTCCAGGCCACGCTCGACGCGGCGCTCGCCAAGAAGACGCAGGACGAGGCGGCGATCGCCAACGCGCAACTCGATCTGCAGCGCTCCACCAAGCTCGGCGAGTTCGCCACGCGCCAGACCGTCGATACCCAGCGCTCGAACGTCCAGCAACTGACCGCGCAGATCGCCTCCGACGAGGCAGCGATTTTCAACGCCAGAACGCAGCTCGACTACGCCAGCATCCGCGCGCCGATCGCCGGCGTGACCGGCATCCGCATGGTCGACGTCGGCAACATCATCAGTGCCGCAGCCCAGACGCCGATCGTGTCCATCGCGCAGATCGAGCCGATTGCGGTGATCTTCACCGTGCCCGAGCAGCAATTGCCCATCGTCTCGGCGGCGATGAAGCAGGGCGAACTGAAGGTGATCGCCTACACCTCCGACGGCCGCACCAAATTGTCGGAAGGCGTGCTGGCGCTGGTCAACAATCAGGTCGACACCACCAGCGGCACCATCCGCCTCAAGGCGGTGTTCGAGAACAAGGACCACAAGCTCTGGCCGGGCATGTCGGTGACGACGCGGCTTCTGGTCAACACCGTGAAGGACGCCGCCGTGGCGCCGGACGATGCCGTGCAGCGCGGGCAGGACGGTCTCTATACTTTCGTGGTCGGCGAGGGCAACAAGGCGCAGGTCCGCAAGATCAAGGTTGCCTATTCCACCGATGGACGCAGCATGATCGAGAGCGGGCTGACGCCGGGCGATCGGGTCATTACCGGCGGGCAGCTTCGCGTGCAGAATGGATCGCCGCTCGCCATCAAGGGCGCCAACAGCGTCGCCAGCAACACCGCGCAGCCGGCGCAGTCCAGTAATCCCGTTCCGGTCAAGGCTGACTGACATGAGAGCTGCGTGATGGCCTACGGCGGAATTTCAGCACCCTTCATCCGGTATCCCATCGGCACCTCGCTGCTGATGGTGGGCGTGCTGTTCGTCGGCCTTGTCGCTTATCCGATGCTGCCGATCGCGCCGCTGCCGCAGGTCGACTTCCCGACGATTCAAGTGTCCGCGAGCCTGCCCGGCGCCAGCCCCGAAACCATGGCGTCGTCGGTTGCGCAGCCGCTGGAGCGGCAATTCGCGCAGATTCCCGGCGTCGCGCAGATGACTTCGACGAGTTCGCTCGGCTCGACATCGGTGACGATCCAGTTCGATCTCAACCGCAGCATCGACGGCGCGGCCAACGACGTTCAGGGCGCGATCAACGCCGCCGGCGGCCAGTTGCCGAAAAACCTGCCGACGCCGCCGACTTACCGCAAGGTCAACCCGGCGGATTCGCCGATCCTGCTGCTGTCCGCGACCTCCGACACGCTGCCGCTGATCGATGTCAACGACGCGGTGGACGCAGGTCTCGCTCAGCAGATCAGCCAGATTTCCGGCGTCGCGCAGGTGACGATCGGCGGTCAGCAGAAGCCGGCGATCCGCGTGCAGATCGATCCGGCCAAGCTCGTCGCCAAGGGTCTCGGCCTCGAGGATGTGCGCTCGCAGCTCGTGCTGACCACCGTCGATAATCCCAAGGGCAATATCGACGGCAACACGCGCAGCTTCACCATCTACGCCAACGACCAGCTGCCGAAGTCCCAGGACTGGAACGACGTCATCATCGCCTATCGCAATGGCGGCCCGCTGCGGGTACGCGATATCGGTCAGGCGGTGGCGGGACCTGAGGACATGAAGCAGGCCGCGTGGGCCAACGGCAAGCGCGGCGTGTTTCTCGTGATCTTCAAGCAGCCCGGCGCCAACGTCATCGACACGGTGGACAAGATCAAGGCGCAGCTGCCGCGTCTGGAGCGGGCGATCCCGCCGGCGATCGATATCAAGGTTTTGAGCGACCGCACCCAGACCATCCGCGCCGCCGTGGACGACGTGCAGTTCACGCTGCTGCTGACCATCGCGCTGGTTGTGATGGTGATCTTCATCTTTTTGCGCAGCTTCTGGGCGACCGTGATCCCGAGCGTCACCGTGCCGCTGGCGCTGCTCGGCGCCTGCGCGCTGATGTGGATTTTCGGCTACTCGCTCGACAATCTCTCGCTGATGGCGCTGACCATCGCGGTCGGCTTCGTTGTCGACGACGCCATCGTGATGCTCGAAAATATTTCGCGCTATGTGGAAGAGGGCGAGGACCCTTATGAAGCCGCGCTCAAGGGTGCGGGCGAAATCGGCTTCACCATCGTGTCGATCAGCATCTCGCTGGTTGCGGTGCTGATCCCGCTATTGCTGATGGGCGGCATCATCGGGCGCCTGTTCCGCGAATTTGCCGTCACGCTGGCGATGGCGATTTTCGTATCGATGTTCGTGTCGTTGACGCTGACGCCGATGATGGCTTCGCGCTTCCTCAAGCCTCACGATCCCGGCCAGAAGCACGGCAAGTTCTATCAGTGGAGCGAAGCCGGCTTCGACTGGATGCTGAGATGGTACGAGCGCGGCCTCGACGTCGTCCTGCGCTGGCGGCTGACCACGCTGATGGTGTTCTTCGCCACGCTTGCCCTTTCGGTCATCCTTTTCATGGCGATTCCGAAAGGATTCTTTCCGCAGCAGGACACCGGCCTCATCACCGGCGCTTCCGAAGCGGGGCAGGATATTTCTTTCACCGACATGAAGCGCAAGCAGGAAGAACTCGGCAAGATCGTGCTTGACGATCCTGCGGTGGCCAGTGTCGCGATGGCGATCGGCGGCGGCGGCAGCGCGCTCAACACCGGCCGCATGTACATTACCCTGAAGCCACGCGATCACCGCGACGTCAGCGCGCAGCAGATCATCTCACGGCTGCGGCCGAAGCTGGACACGGTCGAGGGCGCACGGCTGTATCTTCAGGCCGCGCAGGACGTCCGTCTCGGCGGACGCGCGACGCGTACGCAGTTCGAATACACACTGCAGGATCCCAACCTCGATGAACTGAACGAGTGGGCGCCGAAGATTCTGGGCAAGCTTCAGACGCTGCCGGAGCTGCGCGACGTTGCGACCGATCAGCAGACCAAGGGTACGACGCTGACCCTGACCATCGATCGCGACACCGCCTCGCGCTACGGCATCACGCCGCAACTGATCGACGACACGCTGTACGACGCTTTTGGCCAGCGCCAGATCGCGCAGTATTTCACGCAGACCAACAGCTACCACGTTATCCTTGAAATTCTGCCCGAGCTGCAGGGCCAGATCGACAGCCTTGAAAAGATCTACATCAAGTCGCCGACGACCGGCGATCAGGTACCGCTGTCCACCTTCGTGCACTGGACCAGCGAGCCGGTGCGGCCGCTCTCGATCAGCCATCAGGGCCAGTTCCCGGCGATCACCATCAGCTTCAACCTCGCGCAGGGCGTGGCGCTGGGGCAGGCGGCCGATGCCATCAACAACGCGGTCAATCAGCTCGGCGTGCCGCAGACGCTGAACGGTTCGTTCCAGGGCACAGCGCAGGCCTTCCAGCAATCGCTCGGCACGGTGCCGCTGCTGATCGTCGCGGCGCTGGTCGTGGTCTATCTGATCCTCGGCATTCTGTATGAGAGCTACATTCATCCGATCACGATTCTGTCCACGCTGCCGTCAGCCGGCGTCGGTGCGCTCGCGATCCTGATGCTGTTCGGGTTCGATTTCAGCCTGATTGCGCTGATCGGCATCGTGCTGCTGATCGGTATCGTGAAGAAGAACGGCATCATGCTGGTGGACTTCGCCATCGTCGCGGAGCGCGACGAACACCTGTCGCCTGAAGAATCGATCCGCAAGGCGGCGCTGTTGCGTTTCCGTCCCATCATGATGACCACGATGGCCGCGCTGCTCGGCGGCGTGCCGTTGATGCTCGGCACCGGCACTGGATCGGAAATCCGTCAGCCGCTCGGCTATGCGATGGTCGGCGGTCTTCTCGTCAGCCAGGTGCTGACTCTGTTCAGCACGCCGGTCGTGTATCTCTATCTCGACAAGCTCTCGAATTTCCTGTCGGGAGGCGAGCGCAGGCGGCACGACGATCGCCGCGATCCGCCGGAATCCGGCACGGTGTCGGAAGCTGCGGAGTAGCGTGCTCGCCGGCTCTTATCAATTTACGGAAGTCGTCATGTCCGGCTTTATGCCGGGCATCCACGTCTTGAAGGTGTTGCAGCAAGATAAGACGCGGATGGGCGGAACAAGTCCGGCCATGACAGGAATTTGAAATTCCAGCGATTCCGAACTTACGCCGCGCGGAACAGCACGCTGGCGTTGACGCCGCCGAAACCGAATCCGTTCGACAGCACATGCTCGATCTTCATCGGCCGCGCCGCGCCGCGCACGAGGTCGACGCCTTCGGCGGCCTCGTCCGGATTGTCGAGGTTGAGCGTTGCCGGAGCGATCTGGTCGCGCAGGGCCAGAATCGAATAGATCGCCTCGAGGCCGCCGGCCGCGCCGAGCAGGTGGCCGGTGGCGGATTTGGTGGACGTCACCGCGACGCTGTTATCGGTGCCGAACACGGCCTTGATCGCGGCGAGTTCGCCAAGATCGCCGACCGGTGTGGAGGTCGCATGCGCATTGAGATGCTGCACGTCCGAGGGAGCGATACCGGCCTGTGCCAGCGCCTGGACGATCGAGCGGCGGGCGCCATCGCCGTCTTCAGGTCCCGACGTCATGTGATAGGCGTCGGCAGTGGTGCCGTAGCCGACCAGTTCGGCGATGACGGTCGCACCGCGCGCCAGCGCGTGCTCGCGCTCCTCGATCACAATCAGGCCCGCGCCTTCGCCCATCACGAAACCGTCCCGATCCTTGTCGAAGGGCCGCGACGCCTTGGCCGGCGTGTCGTTGAAGCCGGTGGAGAGGGCGCGTGCGGCCGCAAAGCCGCCGAGGCTGGTGCGTTCGATACAGGCCTCCGCGCCGCCGGCCAGCGCCACATCGGCTTCGCCGGCACGGATGAGGCGCGCGGCATCGCCGATCGCCTGGACGCCTGCAGCGCAGGCTGTCACCGGCGCGCCGAGCGCGCCCTTGAAGCCGTGCTTGATCGAGACCTGGCCCGCTGCGAGGTTCACAAGAAAGGAAGGGACCGTGAAGGGTGACAGCCGCCGCAAGCCCTTGGTTTCGGCGAACCGCACAGCGTCGGCAATGGCCGGATATCCGCCCACGCCGGAGCCAATAATTGTTGCAGTGCGTTCAAGCTCCTTGGCATTCTGCGGCAGCCAGCCTGCTTGATTGACAGCCTCCTCAGCGGCCAGCAGGGCGAACAGAATGAAACGGTCCATTTTCTTCTGGTCTTTTCGCGGTGCAGCGCGGTCGGGGTCGAAACCGGCCTCCGAATCCTCCGCGAGGTCAGGAACGACGCCAGCGACCTTGGCCGGCAAATCGCCGACGAAATTATCGGACAGGTTGCGCAGGCCGGATTTGCCCGCCAGCAGGCGGGACCAGTTGGTTTTCACGCCACAGCCCAGTGGCGACACCGCACCCATGCCCGTCACAACAATTCGCCGCATTTCAAAACTCGCTCGATGATGAAGGTCCGTTACAGACCTAGGCCAATGCGAGCTTTTTGTCACGGCGGATCGACAATGCCGCAAGCCCCGCAATGACGCACAATGCGCCTGCCACGAAGAAGGCGGGCAGATAGCTCATCAAATAGGTGCGTGACAGGCCCGCAGCGAGGGCGATGGAGGCTGCGCCGAGCTGATGCCCGGCAAAAATCCAGCCAAAATATAGGCTGGCGCGTTCGGCGCCGAATGTGGCGGCGGTGAGGCGCACGGTGGGAGGCACGGTCGCAACCCAGTCGAGGCCATAAAACAGTGCGAAAAGGGACAGCCCGTAGAAGGTAAAATCTGTGAAAGGCAGGAACAGCAGCGATAATCCCCGCAGGGCATAATACCAGAACAGCAGCCAGCGGTTGTCGTAGCGGTCCGAAAGCCAGCCCGACAGGATGGTGCCGATGAAGTCGAACACGCCCATGGCCGCCAGCAGCGTGGCAGCCCCTGTGGCGGGCAGGGAGAAATCGGCGCACAGCGAAATGAAGTGGGTCTGGATCAGGCCGTTGGTGCTCGCTCCGCACACGAAAAAGGTGCCGAACAGCACCCAGAAGGTCCGGTATCCAGCCGCATCCTTCAGCGCCGCGAAAGCCGCCGACATAATGGGCGCATTATTGGGCGCTGGCGGCGCGATAGGCTGCGTTCCCTCGTCGCCATAGGGCCGCAGCGCCATGTCGGAGGGGCGGTCGCGCATCACCAGCACGATGCCGATAGCCGCGACAACCATTGTCGCGCACAATGCCAGCATGGCGGTGCGCCAGCCGTAATGTTCGGTGAGCTCGGCCAGAACCGGCAGAAACAGCAGCTGGCCGGTGGCCGTGCTGGCCGTGAGGATGCCAACCACGAGGCCGCGGCGGCCGACGAACCAGCGTGTTGCCACGGTGGCGCCGAGGACAAGCGCCGTCATGCCGGTGCCAAATCCGACGACAAAACCCCAAAGCAGAACGAGCTGCCACACCTGCGTCATGAACAGGGACAGTACGAGACCGCCGACGATGATGGTCAGCGCCGACACCACGACATTGCGGACGCCGTAACGGTTCATCAGCGCGGCGGCAAACGGCGCCATCAGTCCGAACAGGAGGAGGCGGATCGACACCGCGGCGGAGATCTCGGCGGCGCTCCAGCCGAATTCCTTCTGCAGCGGCACGATGAACACGCCCGGCGCGCCGACCGAGGCCGCGCTGACGAGCGCCGTCAGAAAGGTGACGACGACAACCGCCCATCCATAATGAATGTTTCTGCGGGCGAGCGCGGCGGAGAGCCAGTTCGAGATCATGATCGGTCCTGTGGGAGGCGTCGTCCGGCCTTTCGCGGCGCGGCTTGGGAATCCGATAATAAGGAGGCGCGGGGCGATTGCAACCGTGCACTATTGCAACGGCGCATGCATTATATGATAGTGGACATTCCATATGATATGATCGTCGTAATATCACGGTGAACCGGATGCGCTATTCGCAGGATCACAAGGCCCAGACCCGGGCGCGCATCGTCAGCCGCGCCGCGACCAGCCTGCGCCGGCACGGATCGCACGGGCTCGGCATTGCCGAACTGATGAAGCAGGCGGGCCTCACCCATGGCGGTTTCTACGCTCATTTCAAGTCGCGCGAGGCGCTGGTCGCGGAGGCCACGATCTTCGCCATGGACGGCATCAGCGAGAAATGGCGCAAGCGGGCCGCAGCGGCTCCAGCAGGGAAAAGAGTCGATGCCATCGTCAATGGCTATCTGACGGAACAGCATCGCGACGACGTCGGCAATGGCTGCGTGCTGCCGGCGCTGGGCGCGGAAATCGCGCGCGCCGACGCAAGGACGCGCAAGGCCTTTGCGCAGCGGCTGGAGGACATGATCGCGCTGGTGGTCGAGGCGGCGGGTGAGCGCCCAACCGCAGCGGCCCGCAGGCGCGCGATGGGCACGATCGGCGCGATGATGGGAACGCTGCTGCTCGCGCGGGCGACCTGCGCGCGTTTGTCGGAGGACCTGCTGCTCGCGGGACGCGCCGCGGCGCTTGGGGCTTCTGGCGGGGCGATGCGTAAACCCGGTTCTGCGAAAGCGGCGCGCAAGGCATCTAACAAGGCATCTAACAAGGCATCTAAAAAGGCAACTAACAACGCTCCTAGAACAGCCAGGACAGCCGCTCCCTCCCGGACAAGGCGGCCGCGCAAGGCTTGATGCCGCGCGCCTTATCCTTGCCTTATCCTTTGGTTGAACGAACCGCGCAAACCGGCGCTTTACACGCATAATTGCGTGCTGCCGCATGGCATTCCCGCAGGGAACGCAGTTTTCAACCTGAAAACCTCGCGGCATGATGCGCGTAATAACAAAACGAAAGTCCCGGGAGGTTATCATGCGTTCTGTCGGTCATTTCATTGGCGGCAAGGAAGTCGCGGGCACGTCCGGCCGGACGGCCGATGTTTACGAGCCGATGACAGGCGAGGTTCAGGCCAAGGTCGCGCTGGCGACGAAGTCCGAGATGCGTGCGGCGGTCGAGAACGCGAAGGCCGCGCAGGTTGGATGGGCGGCGACCAATCCGCAGCGCCGCGCCCGCGTGCTGATGAAATTCCTCGAGCTTGCACAGCGCGATTACGACAAGCTCGCCGACGTGCTGGCGCGCGAACACGGCAAGACGATCCCCGACGCCAAGGGCGACATCCAGCGCGGGCTGGAGGTGGTGGAGTTCGCCGTCGGCATCCCGCATCTTCTGAAGGGCGAATACACCGATGGCGCGGGGCCGGGCATCGACGTCTATTCGATGCGGCAACCGCTGGGAGTCGTCGCCGGCATCACGCCGTTCAACTTTCCGGCGATGATCCCGCTCTGGAAGATTGCCCCCGCGATCGCCTGCGGCAACGCCTTCATCCTCAAACCCTCCGAGCGCGATCCCACCGTGCCGGTCATGCTGGCCAAGCTGTTCATCGAGGCGGGGCTGCCGCCGGGCGTGCTCAACGTCGTCAACGGCGACAAGGAAGCGGTCGACGCCATCCTGCAGGATCCCGACATCAAGGCGGTCGGCTTCGTCGGCTCGTCCTCCATCGCGCAATACATCTATGAAGGCGCGGCGGCGACCGGCAAGCGCGCGCAGTGCTTCGGCGGCGCCAAGAACCACGCCATCGTCATGCCCGACGCCGACATGGATCAGACCGTCGATGCCCTGATCGGCGCGGGCTACGGCTCGGCAGGGGAGCGCTGCATGGCGATCTCGGTCGCGGTGCCGGTCGGCAAGACCACGGCGGAGCGTCTGATGGAAAAGATGATCCCGCGCGTCGAGGCGCTCAAGATCGGTCCGTCGACCGATCCGTCTGCCGATTACGGCCCGCTGGTGACCAGGGCCGCGCTGGAGCGGGTCAAGCAGTATGTCGACATTGGTGTCAAGGAAGGCGCGACGCTGGCTGTCGATGGCCGCGGCTTCAGGATGCAGGGCTACGAGAACGGCTTCTACATGGGCGGTTGCCTGTTCGACAACGTCACCAAGGACATGCGCATCTACAAGGAAGAGATTTTCGGCCCCGTTTTGTCGGTGGTGCGCGCGCACGATTACAACGAAGCGGTCAATCTCGCTTCCGACCATGAATATGGCAACGGCGTTGCGATCTTCACCCGTGACGGCGACGCGGCGCGCGATTTCGCCTCGCGGGTCAATGTCGGCATGGTCGGCATCAACGTGCCGATCCCGGTGCCGATCGCCTACCACACCTTCGGCGGCTGGAAGCGGTCGGGCTTCGGCGATCTCAACCAGCACGGCCCGGACTCGGTGCGGTTCTACACCAAGACCAAGACCGTGACCTCGCGCTGGCCCTCGGGCATCAAGGACGGCGCGGAATTCTCGATCCCGACCATGAACTGAACCGCGCTGCCATGCAGTTCGCGCTCAACGAGGACCAGATCGCCGTCCGCGACATGGCGCGGGACTTCGCGTCCGAAAAAATCGCGCCGCATGCGATCAAATGGGACGAGGAGAAATACTTCCCGCTCGAGGTGATGCGGGACGCCGCCGCGCTCGGCATCGGCGGCATTTACGTGCGCGACGATGTCGGCGGATCCGGGCTGTCGCGGCTCGACGCCGCGCTGATTTTCGAGGCGCTGGCGCAGGGCTGCCCCACGGTGTCGGCGTTCCTGTCGATCCACAACATGTCGGCCTGGATGATCGATTCATTCGGCAATGACGGGCAGCGCCGCAAATGGCTGCCGCGTCTGTGCACGATGGAGCTCGTGGCGAGCTATTGCCTGACCGAACCCGGGGCCGGCTCGGATGCGGCGGCGCTATCCACCCGCGCGGTGAAGGATGGCGATCATTATGTCCTCAACGGTCAGAAGCAGTTCATCTCCGGCTCGGGCGCGAGTGATCTTTACGTCGTGATGGCGCGCACCGGCGGTGAGGGCGCGGATGGCATCTCGACGCTGGTGATCGACCGCGACACGCCCGGCATGTCGTTCGGCGCCAATGAACGCAAGATGGGCTGGAACGCCCAGCCGACACGCGCTGTGATGTTCGAGAATGCGCGGGTGCCGCTCGCCAACCGGATCGGCGAGGAGGGTGATGGCTTCCGCATCGCCATGGCCGGGCTCGACGGCGGACGGCTCAACATCGCCGCCTGTTCGCTCGGCGGCGCGCAATCGGCCCTCGACAAGTCGCTGGCCTATATGAGCGAGCGCAAGGCGTTCGGAAAGCGTCTCGACCAGTTTCAGGCGCTGCAATTCCGCGTGGCCGACATGGCGACCGAGCTTGAGGCCGCGCGCACGTTCCTGTGGCGCGCCGCCGCCGCGCTCGACCGCAAGGACCCTGATGCCGGCAAATTCTGCGCGATGGCCAAGCGTTTCGGCACCGATGTCGGGTTTGAGGTGGCCAATCAGGCGTTGCAGCTGCATGGCGGCTACGGTTATCTCGCCGAATACGGCATCGAGAAGATCGTGCGGGACCTGCGCGTGCACCAGATTCTGGAGGGGACCAACGAGATCATGCGTCTGATCATTTCGCGCAAGCTGATAGAGGGCATGCGATGACGGTGCAGCCGACCGCATTCAAGAGCGATGGCGACATGGTCGTTTTGCGCGAAGGATCGGCGGGCGTGCTGCTGCTTAACCGTCCGAAGGCGCTGAATGCGCTGACCCTCGACATGGTGCGCGTGATCGAACGCGCGCTGGACGAATTCGAGGCCGATCCGGCAATCGCGACCGTTCTGCTCGAAGGCGCGGGCGAGCGCGGGTTGTGCGCCGGCGGCGACATTCGCAGTCTGCGCGACAGCGCAAGGGAGGGCGGCGATCTCGGCCCGCGATTCTGGACCGAGGAATACCGGCTGAACGCGCGCATCGCCGCGTTTCCAAAGCCGTTCGCGCCGTTCATGGACGGCGTGGTGATGGGCGGCGGCATCGGGCTTGCGGGTCATTCCAGCCACCGCATCACCACCGAGCGCAGCATCGTGGCGATGCCGGAGGTCAGTCTCGGCTTTTTCCCGGACGTCGGCGGCACGTATCTGCTTTCGCACATGCCGGGCGAGATCGGGACTTACTACACGCTGACCGGCAATACCATGAGCGGTGCGGAAGCGGTCTATGTGGGACTCGCCGATGTGCGCATCGCCACAAAAGACTGGCCAACCTTGCGCAAGGCCATCACGCAGCTTCCGCCCGGCGCGGCGGCAAACGATGTGATGGCACTGCTGAAGACATATTCGTCGCCCGGTCCTGTGCCGATCGCGGATCACAAGGCCCTGATCGACCGCATCTTCGCGCAGGACAGCGTGGAGGGGATCGTCGCATCGCTTGAACAGGACGGCTCGGATTTCGCGCGCAAGACCCGCGATGAAATTCTGGAAAAATCCCCGCGCGGCCTGAAGCTGGCGCTGCGCCTGCTGCGCCTCGGACGTGCCTCGTCGTCCCTGAAGGAGGTGCTGCAGCGGGAATATCGCGCGGTGCTAGAAGCCTATACGACGTCCGATTTCGTCGAGGGCATCCGCGCCGCGCTTGTCGACAAGGACCGCAATCCGAAATGGTCACCGCCGCGTCTGGAAGATGTCACGCCGCCGATGATCGACAGATATCTCGCGCCTCTGGGAGCGAACGAACTGAAATTCTGACTGACAAAATAGAATACCGGGAAACGCAAGGCAGGGATCAACATGGCAAATATCGCATTCATCGGGCTCGGCAACATGGGTGGGCCGATGGCCGCCAATCTGGTCAAGGCCGGGCACAAGGTCACGGGTTTCGACCTTGTCGAGGCTTCGCGCGAGGCGGCGAAGGCAAAGGGTGTCAGCATCGTGCATCATGCCGCCGATGCGGTGAAGACCGCCGAGATCGTCATCACCATGCTGCCGGCCGGCAAGCATGTGCTGTCGGTGTGGAAGGAGGTCATGCCTGTCGTCGGCAAGAACACCCTGATGATCGACTGTTCGACCATCGATGTGGAAAGCGCGCGTCACGCCCATGGCCAGGCCGCGCTCGCGAAGCTGCCCTCGGTCGATGCGCCCGTCTCGGGCGGCACGGGCGGCGCGACGAACGCGACGCTGACCTTCATGTGCGGCGGTGAGGAGGCCGCGTTCGCGGCGGCAAAGCCGATCCTCGAGGCGATGGGCAAGAAGATCGTGCATTGCGGCGGCGCCGGGGCCGGGCAGGCGGCGAAGATCTGCAACAACATGATTCTCGGCATTTCGATGATCGCGGTGTGCGAAGGCTTCACGCTCGGCGAAAAGCTCGGTCTGTCGCATCAGGCGCTGTTCGACGTCGCATCCACATCCTCGGGCCAGTGCTGGTCACTGACCACATACTGTCCGGTGCCGGGCCCGGTGCCGACATCGCCCGCCAACAACGAATACAAGCCCGGGTTCGCGGCTGCACTGATGCTGAAGGACTTGCGGCTGGCGCAGGAGGCGGCGAAGTCCAGCGGAGCCACGACGCCGCTCGGCGGGCACGCCGAAAGCATCTATGAGGCGTTCGAGAAGGAAGGCCACGGCGGCACGGACTTCTCGGGTATCATTCATTATCTGCGGATGATGGCGAAGACCTAGAAGCGGCCATCGATCGCGACGACAAAAATCTCATAACAAGAAAATAAACGGGCAGGACACAACAAGGTGGGAGCCGATGACCACATTCGAGGACGCGCGCGCATTTCTTCTCAAGCATCGCACTGACTACGACGCTGCTTACGCCGGATTCAAATGGCCGGAGCCCGTCGCTTTCAACTGGGCGCTCGACTGGTTCGACAAGGGGCTTGCGAAAAATCCCGAACACAGCGATCGAGCGGCGTTATGGATCGTCGATGTCGCGAGCGGTACGGAAACGAAGCTGACATTCGCCGAGATGTCGCGGCGTTCGAACCGGACCGCGAACTTCCTGCGCGATCTCGGTCTTAAGCGCGGCGACAGACTGCTGCTTCTGCTCGGCAACGTCGTGCCGCTGTGGGAGACGATGCTGGCGGCGATGAAGCTCGGCGTCATCGTCATTCCGGCGACCACGCTGCTGACGCAGGAGGAACTGCGCGACCGCCTCGACCGTGGTCGCGCCAGGGCGGTGATCGCCGCTGCGGACCAGATTCCGAAATTCGAGGGTCTCGGCGGTGGCGATCTCGTTCGCATCGCGGTCGGCGAGAGCAATCACCCGCAATGGAGGGCTTATTCGGACAGCGAAAAATATCCCGATGCTTTCACGCCGGACGGCGCGACGAATGCCGACGACGACATGCTGCTGTATTTCACCTCCGGCACCACGGCGAAGCCCAAGCTTGTGCTGCACAGCCATCGGTCCTATCCGGTGGGATCGCTCTCCACCATGTACTGGATCGGTCTGCAGCCGGGCGACGTGCATCTGAACATTTCCTCGCCGGGTTGGGCAAAGCACGCATGGAGCTGCTTCTTCGCGCCCTGGAACGCGGGCGCAACCATCTTCATCGCCAACCAGCCGCGCTTCGAGGCCAAAAGCCTGCTTGCGACCGTGGCGCGCTGCGGCGTCACCACGCTGTGCGCGCCGCCGACGGTGTGGCGCATTCTGATTCAGGAAAAGCTTGCCGACTACAAGATGTCTCTTCGCGAGCTTGCCGGCGCGGGCGAGCCGCTCAATCCCGAGGTGATCGATCAGGTGAAGGCGGCATGGGGCCTCACCATCCGCGACGGCTATGGGCAGACCGAAACCACGGCACAGGTCGGAAACTCCCCGGGGCAGACGGTCAAGATTGGCTCAATGGGTCGCCCGCTGCCCGGCTACAAGGTGAGGGTCAACGATGTGGACGGCCGTCCGGCGAAGGAGGGTGAGGTCAGCCTCGCGCTCGGTGCGGATCGTCCGGCGGGGCTGATGCTGGGCTACATGAACGAGGCGGGCAAGCCGAGCGGCGCGGACGGCGAGCTTTACCACACCGGCGACGTCGCCTTCCTCGACGATGACGGTTATCTCACCTTCGTCGGCCGTTCCGACGACGTGTTCAAATCGTCCGATTACCGCATTAGCCCGTTCGAGCTTGAAAGCGTTCTGCTCGAACATGACGCGGTGGCGGAAGCGGCGGTGGTGCCCGCGCCGGACCCGATCCGGCTCGCGGTCCCGAAGGCCTATCTCTCGCTGGTGCCGGGAGCGGAGCCGTCGCGCGAGACGGCGCTCTCGATCTTTCGCCATGTGCAGAAACAGCTCTCGCCATTCAAGCGCGTGCGGCGGATCGAATTTGTCAGGGAACTGCCGAAAACCATTTCGGGAAAAATCCGCCGCGTGCAATTACGCCGGCTCGAACACGACAACGACCGCAGCGATGCTTTACGCGGAACCGAATTTCGTGAAGAAGACTTTCCGGAGTTGCAAAGCGAGCGTTAAATGACGCTCGTCAACCGGATCGAATGTCAACGTGAGTGCAAATGTCGCCATCGTCGGCGCGGGACCGGCCGGGCTGATCGCAGCCGAAACGATTGCATCGGCAGGCATCGGCGTCACCATTTACGATCGCATGGCCTCGCCCGCCCGCAAATTCCTGATGGCGGGCAGGGGCGGGCTCAACCTCACGCACAGCGAACCGCTCGAAACATTTCTCACGCGATATGGCGAGGCCACGCCGTTTCTGCGCGGCGCTATCGAGGCGTTTCCGCCGCAGGCGCTGCGCGACTGGGCGGAGAGTCTCGGGCAGGCGACATTCGTGGGATCGAGCGGGCGGGTATTTCCCGAGGCGTTCAAGGCATCGCCCTTGCTGCGCGCGTGGTTGCGGCGGCTGGACGATCTCGGCGTGCGCTTCGCTTCGCGCCACCACTGGACCGGCTGGGCCGACGATGGCGCGCTGCGTTTCTCAACTCAAGAAGGCGAGCACATCGTAAAACCTGACGCGGCCCTGCTCACGCTCGGCGGCGCGAGCTGGCCGCGGCTCGGATCGGACGGTACGTGGCGCGATCTTCTGGTCGCGAAGGGAATTGCCGTCAGCGAACTGCGTCCGGCCAATTGCGGATTCCGGGTCGCGTGGTCGGAGGTCTTTGTCAGCAGGTTCGCGGGCCAGCCGCTCAAGAACGTCGCGTTGAGTTTCGGCGCGCATGGGACACGCGGCGAGGCGGTCGTGACTCGCGGCGGTCTCGAGGGCGGCGGCATCTATGCGCTCTCCGCGCCGATGCGCGACGCGATCCTCCGCGACGGGCGGGCGGTCCTTCACATCAATCTGCGGCCCGATCTGCCGGTAGCAGAACTCATCGCGCGTCTTTCGTTGCCGCGTGCCAAGCAATCGGTCTCGAACTTTCTGCGCAAGGCGATCAGTCTTTCGCCCGTTGCCGCCGGTCTGTTGCAGGAAGCAGCGATCGCAAGGGGTGTGTCGCTTTCAGATATGACTCCGGCCGCACTGGCCGGGCTTGCCGGTGCCGTGCCGGTTTGCCTCATCGGCACCGCATCGATCGAAAGGGCGATCTCGACGGCCGGAGGTGTCATGTCACGCAATTTTAATCCGCAGTTCATGTTGCATGACATGCCCGGCGTTTTCGTCGCGGGCGAGATGCTGGACTGGGAAGCGCCGACCGGCGGCTACCTGCTCCAGGCCTCGTTCGCGACAGGCGTCGCCGCCGGTAAGGGTATTCTGGAATTCGTTCGCCTTTAGCATTTTGAACTATGGCAACGTTTTGCAAAATCGATACGCTGGCCGGCGAATGGCAGGCTTAAAAGCCATTTTGCGCTGCAAAAATAAAACTCCGGGAGTGAAATAATGAACCATCGTATGATCTCGACGGCCGCCGCTGCGTTGATGTGCGGCCTGGCTTTTTCTGCGCCGGCCTTCGCGCAGGGTGTGAAGATCGGCGTTCTCAACGATCAGTCAGGCGTGTATGCGGACTACGGCGGCAAGACATCCGTGGAAGCCGCCAAGCTCGCGATCGAGGATTTCGGCGGCACTGTCCTCGGCCAGAAAATTGAACTGGTCGATGCGGACCATCAGAACAAGCCAGATCTTGCGGTGAGCATCGCGCGGCGCTGGTACGATGTCGAAGGCGTCGACATGATTACGGAACTGACCACGTCGTCGGTGGCGCTCGCCGTGCAGGATCTTTCCAAACAGGCCAAGAAGATCGACATCGTGGTCGGCGCGGCGAGTTCGCGCATTACCGGCGATGCCTGTACGCCTTACGGATTTCACTGGGCTTTCGATACACGCGGCCTGGCGTATGGCACGGGCGGTGCACTGACCGAGGCGGGCGGCAATACCTGGTTCTTCCTGACCGCGGACTATGCTTTCGGCTATTCGCTGGAGAAGGACACCAGCGATATCGTCAAATCGAAGGGCGGCACCGTGGTCGGCGCGGTCCGGCATCCGCTGAACACGTCAGATTTCTCCTCGTTCCTGCTTCAGGCGCAAAGCTCGAAGGCCAAGGTGGTCGGTCTTGCCAATGCGGGTCTCGATACGTCGAACGCCATCAAGCAGGCGGCTGAGTTCGGCATTGTTGCCGGCGGGCAGAAAATGGCGGGCCTGCTGATGACGTTGTCCGAAGTCCACGGTCTCGGGCTGAAAGCAGCTCAGGGCCTTGTTTTGACCGAGGGCTATTACTGGGATCAGAACGACAAGACCCGCGATCTCGCTCAGCGCATGTTCAAGCGCACTGGCCGGATGCCAAACATGATTCAGGCGGGGACCTATTCCGCCGTGCTCTCCTACCTGAAGGCCGTCAAGGCAGCCGGGACGAAGGATGCCGATGCCATCGCCAAGAAACTGAAGGAATTGCCCGTGAACGACGATTTCGCGCAGAACGGCAAGGTTCTGGCGAACGGCCGTATGGTGCACGACCTTTATCTGTTCGAGGTCAAGAAGCCCGAGGAAAGCAAGAAGCCTTGGGACTACTACAAGCAGCTCGCAGTCGTGCCCGGCGACAAGGCGTTCTTCACCGCGGCTGAAAGCGGTTGTCCGCTGACAAAGTAAGCCACGCTTAATCGTCGAATGATCCACGCCCGGCGAATGCCGGGCGTGTTTTTATGGGACGAAATTGCGGACGGGACCCTAGAAGGGCGTCGATAAAGGTTGACGGATGAGATAGGTCGGCTTCACGCGATAGGTGTTGCCCATGTAGAAGATCGCGGCGCAGGTCGCCACCAGCACGATCGCCACTGCGACGATTGCTATCACCGGCCGGTCACCGGGGGAGCCATCGTGGGGGGAGCCATGGTGGTTGTCGACGTGAAGACTCATTCCAGCGTCTCCTTGAACCTGACCATAGCCTAATTACACCGGGCCTGCACCGTTCCAATTGATCTGCAGCAAAGCCTGCCATCGAAAATGCGCCGCAACAATCGCAGTGCAACATAACCGCTATCAAAGCGTATCGCCGATTTCCTCGCGCAGGATTTCCAGCGTCAGCCACTTTTCCTCCGCAGCATCGAGCTCAGCCTGTGCTTTCGCCATCGCGGCGGAGGCTGTGTCGAAGGCTTTGCGATCCTTGGTGAAAAGCTCCGGGTCGTCGAGCCTGGCCTGTTGACGTGCGATGTCGTCTTGTAGTTTGGCGATGGTTTTTGGCAGCGTTTCCAGCGCGTGTTTTTCATTGAAGCTGAGGCGGCGTTTGCCGCCCGCCGCAAGTAGCGCAGCGGCAGGTTTGGCCGGCCGGTTTTCTTCACCGGCTGCTGCCTTTATCGTCTTTTCCTTCAGGTCGCCGCCGCGCTGCGCCAGCATATCGCTGTAGCCGCCGGCATATTCGATCCATTTGCCATTGCCTTCGGGAGCAATCACAGACGTGACCACGCGGTCGAGAAAGTCGCGGTCGTGGCTGATGAGAATGACCGTTCCGTCGTAGTCGCCGAGCATATCTTCGAGCACGTCCAGCGTTTCCAGATCGAGGTCGTTGGTCGGCTCGTCAAGCACGAGCAGGTTCGACGGTTTCGCGAGCGCGCGCGCCAGCATCAGCCGGCCGCGCTCGCCGCCCGAGAGAACCTCAAGAGGCGTGCGCATCTGTTCACGGGCGAACAGGAAGTCCTGCATGTAAGCCACGACATGTTTCGGCTTGCCGCCGACCATTACGCTGTCGCTGCGCCCGCCGGTTAGCGCCTCGGCGAGTGTCGACTTCGGATCGAGGCTTTCGCGGTGCTGATCGAGCGTCGCCATCTCGATATTGGCACCGAGGCGCACATTGCCTGTGTCCGGTGTGTCCGCCCCCGTGAGCAGATTGATGAGCGTGGTCTTTCCCGCGCCGTTGGGACCGACGATGCCGATGCGATCGCCACGCGCAACGCGGATCGAGAAGTCCGTCACGATCGGACGTTCGCCGAAGGACTTGCCGATGCCTTTCGCCTCGATCACCAACTTGCCTGATGTTTCTGCCTCAGCAGCCGTGAGCGCCGCCTTGCCGGCCGCGCCGCGATAATTGCGACGCCGGTCGCGCAGTTCGAACAGATTGGCGAGACGCTTGACGTTACGTTTGCGTCGTCCGGAGACGCCATAACGCAGCCAGTGCTCCTCAGCGACGATCTTGCGATCGAGCTTGTGCTGCTCGCGCTCCTCGTCGGCGAGCACCTCGTCGCGCCATTCCTCAAAGGCGGCAAATCCTTTTTCGATTCGTCTCGTCTGGCCGCGGTCGAGCCACACCGTGGCGCGGGAGAGATTGGACAGGAAGCGCCGGTCATGGCTGATCGTCACCAGTGCGCTGCGCCGGCTGGCGAGCTCGCCTTCCAGCCATTCGATGGTGACGAGATCAAGATGGTTGGTCGGTTCGTCGAGCAGCAGAATGTCGGGAGAAGGCGCGAGCACGCGCGCCAGCGCTGTGCGCCGCGCCTCGCCGCCGGACAGATGCGAAGGATCCTCGGTGCCGGCAAGCCCAAGCTGTTCGAGCAGATATTGCGCCTGATAGGGATCGTCACCAGGATTGAGCCCGGCCTCGACATAAGACAATGTTGTGGCGTGTCCTGAGAAATCCGGCTCCTGCGGCAGGTAACGCACGGTCGCACCGGGCTGCACGAAACGGCTGCCGTGGTCCGACTCGACCAGTCCGGCCACGATTTTCAGAAGCGTCGATTTGCCGGAACCATTGCGGCCGATCAGACAGACGCGCTCGCCTGCGGACACACTGAGTTCGACCCCCGACAGCAGAGGCGTGCCGCCAAAAGTAAGCGCGATATCCTTGAGCTGAATGAGCGGGGGGGCCATGTTTCTTTAGAAACCGGTTTGCGCGCGCTGAATACGGCGGATCGCTGTGTCCAGCGCGGAGAGAAAGGCCGACCGATCGCGTGGAGAGAAACCGCGCGGCCCGCCGGTCACTTCTCCACTGGCGCGCAGATCGGTCATGAGATTGCGCATGGCCAGTGTCATGCCGATCGATTCTTCGGAGAATGGTTTGCCATTCGGAGCGATCACGTCCGCACCGTTTTTGACGCATCGCGCGGCGAGCGGAATGTCAGCGGTAATGACGATATCGCCTTTGCCAGCGCGTTCCGCTATCCAGTTATCCGCCGCGTCCATGCCGGCTCCCGCGGCGATGCGCTCGATCGAGGGATGTTCGGGGATACGGATAAAATTGCCCGCAACAACGCTCACCGGCCATTGATGACGTTCCGCGACGCGATAGATCTCATCTTTCACAGGGCAGGCATCCGCATCGACATAGATACGCATCGTTCGCGTTGTTCTCCTTAATTTTGCAGTGCGATAACATCCTCCCACCGGGAGGAACAGGAAAATTCTTGTTTTGTGCGGTTACATCGCGGACACAAGCCTTGTTGCGCATGATGGCGTGCCGCTGCTACATTTACCGCGAATGGATATGATCGCGCCGCTTCAATGCGGCGCAGAGATGGATTTAAATGCCGGAGGACCTGCAGTCGCGTGTCGGCAATAAGCCACACGCCGGTCTGCTGACGCCGCAGTCCAGTGCGGTGGTTCATGGTGTTGCTCCGGCCTATGCCGCGATCGACCTCGGAACCAATAATTGCCGGCTCTTGATCGCGCGTCCCTCGGCGGACGGTTTTCGTGTCATCGATTCGTTTTCCCGTATTATCCGTCTCGGTGAGGGGATTCTGACGACCAGCCGCATCAGCGATGCCGCGCTTGAGCGTGCGGTCGCTGCGCTGAAAATCTGCCGCGACAAGATCGACGCACGCAATGTTCACCGGCTGCGAGCGATTGCAACCGAGGCGTGCCGCGCCGCGGACAATTCCGATGAATTTCTGGCGCGAATCGAACGCGACGCCCGCATCTCGCTCGAGATCGTCGATCGGGAGACCGAATCGACGCTGGCCGCGATGGGCTGCGCCCCCTTGCTGGATGAACATGCGCCGGGTGCGATCCTGTTCGATATCGGTGGCGGATCGACCGAGGTCATGAAGATTGCGCGGCCGCAGGGCCAGCCGCACGCGCCGCCAGTGAAAGGACCCTGGATTTCGCTGCCGCTCGGTGTCGTCACGCTGGCGGAGCGGTTCGGCGGCGTTGACGTGACGCCGCAGTCCTATGCCGCCATGATCGAGGACGTCGCCGGACATCTTGCGCCGTTCGCTGCCGCGCATGGCGATCATCTGGAGAACATGCATCTGCTCGGTACGTCCGGCACCGTCACGACAGTCGCCGGTGTGTTTCTCGGACTTGAGCGCTATGACCGCCGCCGCATCGACGGCGTGTGGATGAGCGAGGACGACATCACCCACGCGATCGAGCAGTTGATGGCAATGAGCTATCGCCAGCGCAGCGAGAACGTTTGCATTGGCACCGACAGGGCCGATCTTGTTCTGGCGGGATGCGCCATTCTCGATGCCATCCGAAGGGCATTTCCATTGCCGCGCCTGCGAGTCGCCGATCGCGGACTGCGCGAGGGCATGCTGGTGCAGATGATGCATCAGGACGGTTTCACGCAAGCGTCATAAGGTTCGGGTGTCGAATGGCGAAGGATGACACCGGCCGGTTGCATGTCACGGTCAAGAGCGGCGGCAAGCGCAAATTGTCGTCGAAACTCTGGCTCGAGCGGCAGCTCAACGACCCCTATGTCGCGCAGGCCAAGCGGGACGGTTATCGTTCACGCGCCGCCTACAAGCTGATCGAAATCGACGACAAATATCGCATTCTGAAAACGGGGCAATCGATTGTCGATCTCGGTGCCGCGCCTGGCGGCTGGAGTCAGATCGCGGCAAAGCGCGTGAGCGCGGCTGAAGGCAAAGGCCGGGTGGTCGCCATCGATCTTCTGGACATGCCTGAAATTCCCGGCGTCAATTTCGCCAGGCTTGATTTTCTCGACGACGCCGCGCCGGGAAAGCTGCGCGAGATGATTGGCGGCGGGGCCGACGTCGTCATGTCGGATATGGCTGCGAACACGACGGGACACCGCAAGACGGATCAGTTGCGGATTCTGGGATTGGTCGAGGGCGCGGCTGCCTTTGCCTGCGAGGTACTCAAGCCCGGTGGAACGTTTCTGGCCAAAGTGTTTCAAAGCGGTGCGGATGCCGCATTGCTTTCGCAGCTGAAGCGCGATTTTTCCAGCGTGCGGCATGTCAAACCGGCGGCGAGCCGCCAGGATTCATCCGAGAGATATGTGCTCGCGACGGGGTTTCGCGGCTCCAACGCGCCTGCTTGATTGAGGGCGATCAGCCGAGCCGCTGATCGCGCGCGTCCGCCGTCGTTTCGTTGGCGACAGCGTCGGCGGCTTTCGGTCCTTCGAGCGTCGTCGCCTTTCGCCCGGAGACCTGATAGCCCGCGTCCGGCGGCAATTTGTAGAACGCCCAGATCGATGAGAACGAAATCAGGGCGACGACCAGGAAAGCCGGCCAGAAATCGGCGGCGGTCAGCTGCGTGCTTTGCCGGATCGCCAGCGTTCCTTCCAGTATGAACGCGCCGGCAGCAACGCCCGCCGAGATCGCCAGTTGCTGGTTGACGCTCGACAGCGTTGTGGCGCGGCTCATCTGATCCGGCTCGACGTCCGCATAAGCGAGCGTGTTGATCGCTGTGAATTGAAGCGAGCGGAAAAAGCCGCCGACAAGCAGAACGAACATGATGAGCAGCAAGGGCGTGCCGGGCGTGAACAGCGAACAGGCCGCAAGGGACAACGAGGCGAGACAGACATTGACAAGAATCGTCTGACGAAATCCGAAGGTCTTGATGATGCGCGCCGCCAGCGTTTTCATGCCCATCGCGCCGGCCGCCGAGGCGAACGTGATGAGCCCCGATTTGAACGGCGAGAGACCGAAACCGAGCTGCATCATCAGTGGCAGCAAAAAGGGCAATGCGCCGATACCCATGCGGAACAGAAATCCGCCACCGAGGCTGGCGCGCATGGTCGGGATTTTCAGGAGGGTGAAATCGAGTACCGGCGACGCCGTGCGTTTGGCATGGCGCAGATAGAGCAGCATGGCGAGCGTGCCGCCGACGATCAGAGCCACCACGATGGGCCAGGGAAGCAGCCCGAGCCCGGCGACCGAAAGCCCAAAGGCCAGTCCCGCCACGCCGAGGCCGGCGAGCACAAGCCCGACAAGATCGAACCTTTCCGGGTTTTCGCTTTTGATCGGATCGATGAACTTCAATGCCAGAACAATGCCGAGGATTCCGATCGGAATATTGATCAGAAAAATCCAGTGCCACGCGAAATAAGTGGTGATGAAGCCGCCGAGCGGCGGTCCGACCACCGGACCGATCAGGGCCGGCACCGTCACCCACGCCATGGCGTTGACCAGCGCGCTTTTGTCGATGGTCCGCAAGAGCACGAGGCGGCCGACGGGCGTCATCATAGCGCCGCCGACGCCCTGAAGAATTCGCGCGATCACGAAATCGGTCAGTGATGTGGAGAGCGCGCAGCCGATCGATCCGATCATGAATACGGCAATGGCGACACTGAAGACGGTGCGTGGACCGAAACGATCCGCGGTCCATCCGCTCGCCGGGATGAACACCGCGAGCGACAAAAGATAGGACGTGATCGCGAGTTTGAGCGTCAGCGGGCTGGTGCCGATATCTGCGGCGATGGCCGGCAGCGAGGTCGCGATCACGGTCGAGTCCATGTTTTCCATGAACAGCGCGCAGGCCACGATCAGCGGTATCAGACGTTCTTTTTGCATGTGCCTGGATTGCAGCGGGAAGGGGGCGAGGCAGCTGACATCGCCTTTAGGCCATGTTCGCGCAGCAGGATCAATAAACTCGCTGTGATCCGGGCCGTTCCAACACACACGACTTCATTTAGTGAGGCTTCCGGCAATGCAAAAGACCCTGAAATACGGTGGAAATGCTTTGAAACGTCACGCGGCCATGCTATCGACCACCGCCAATCCAATCGATGAGCCTCGATTCGACCGCGATGCGAGAACGCACCGCCGAAGGCGCTCATCTTCAAGTTTTACGCGGTCTCGGACCGCCGATGGAGTTGGCAATGGCGATACGCGAAGCGTTCACGTTCGATGACGTGCTTCTCAAGCCCGGCCTGTCCGAGGTCATGCCATCCGACGCAGATATCCGCAGCCGCCTGACCGCCGCCGTTCCGCTCAATATACCGATCATCGCCTCCGCCATGGATACCGTGACCGAGGCGAGCATGGCCATCGCGATGGCGCAGGCCGGTGGCATTGGCGTCATCCATCGCAATTTCGACAGCGACGGGCAGGCGGCGCAGGTCCGTCAGGTCAAGAAATACGAATCCGGCATGGTGGTGAATCCGCTTACCATCGGTCCCGACGCGCGGCTCGCCGACGCGCTGGCGCTGATGAAGGATCACGGCTTCTCCGGCATTCCCGTGGTGAACGGCGGGAGCGACGGCAAGCCCGGCAAGCTGGTCGGCATTCTGACGAACCGCGACGTGCGGTTTGCCACCAACATGGATCAAAAAGTCTCGGAGCTGATGACGCACCAGAATCTCATCACGGTGCGTGAGGGCGTCAGCCAGACCGAAGCCAAGAAGATGCTGCATCAGCACCGCATCGAAAAACTTCTGGTGGTGGACGACCAGTATCGCTGCGTCGGCCTGATCACGGTGAAGGACATCGAAAAGGCGGTGGCCTATCCGCTGGCCTCCAAAGATGCGCAGGGACGCCTTCGTGTCGCTGCTGCGACCACGGTGGGGGACGGCGGGTTCGAGCGTACCGAAAAACTGATCGACGCGGGTGTCGACGTTGTCGTGGTCGATACCGCGCATGGCCATTCGATGCGGGTGCTCGAGGCGGTAAGCCGTATCAAGAAATTGTCCAACGCCGTTCAGATCGTCGCGGGTAACGTCGCGACCGCCGAGGGGACTCAGGCGCTGATCGATGCCGGCGCGGACGCCATCAAGGTCGGCATCGGTCCGGGTTCGATCTGCACCACGCGCATCGTCGCGGGCGTTGGCGTGCCGCAGCTCACCGCGATCATGGATTCGGTGGAGGCGGCGAAAAAGGCGAACATTCCGGTGATCGCCGATGGCGGCATCAAATATTCCGGCGATCTTGCCAAGGCGCTGGCAGCCGGTGCGGACGTTGCAATGGTCGGCTCGCTGCTTGCCGGCACTGACGAGACGCCGGGCGAGGTCTTTCTCTGGCAGGGCCGCTCCTACAAGGCCTATCGTGGCATGGGCTCGGTGGGAGCAATGTCGCGCGGCTCGGCGGACCGCTACTTCCAGCAGGACATCAAGGATACGCTCAAGCTCGTGCCGGAGGGCATCGAGGGCCAGGTACCGTACAAGGGCCCTGTGGCGAACGTGCTGCATCAGCTTGCCGGCGGCCTGCGTGCCGCGATGGGTTATGTCGGCGCGAGGAATCTCCCTGATTTTCACGCCAAGGCGCAATTTGTGCGGATCACCGGGGCGGGCCTGCGCGAAAGCCACGTTCACGACGTGACCATTACGCGCGAAAGCCCGAACTATCCGGGCGGCTCGTAATTAGACGGACTCCAAGACGAACGATTTTGCCCCGATGCGATTGATAATGTGGCGCGTCTGACCGTGCCATTTATTTTCTTTGGAGAATTCGCATGCTTTATCAAAGTATCCTGCTGCCGGTTTTCGTTCTGGTCGGTCTGACTTTCGCTGCCTTGTTCTGGACGGGCCGGCGCGTTGCGCCCGGCAGTGGTGCCCGGGACGGTGTGTTCAACTATCATCTGCATACGCTGTTCTACGTCCTGATTGCCTATGCCATCACGCTGCGGCAGGCGGACCTCGTGATGCTTTTGCTGTCATGGGTGTTTGTCGTTATTCAGGGGCTGCACGCCGGTTTGTTCATGCGTGCGGGCGATAGCCGTGGCTCATTCTTCATCGCAGGAGCTTTGGTGCTTCTGGCGATGTGGGTCTATTTCGCCATTCGCGTTCTGTTTCCTGTTGTGACGATCTGAGAAAAACCAGTCCCGATGACCCCCGCCGCGCGGCTGTCCGCAGCCATTGAAGTTCTCGACCTGATCGATACGCAGCGCGTTCCCGCCCAAAATGCCCTCAAGGATTGGGGCACCGCGCATCGCTTCGCGGGTTCGGGCGACCGCGCGGGCATCGCCGGGCTTGTGTTCGACGTTTTGCGGCGCCGGGCGTCGAGCGCGTATCTCTTGGATGCCGACACGCCGCGCGCACGACTGCTCGGCATGCTCAGGCTCGAGCGGCATCTCGATACGGACGCCATCGCGGCTTTGTGCGATGGATCGCGTTTCGCGCCCGAGCCGCTGAGCGACGCCGAACGGAAGGCGCTGGATTCGCGGACGTTGAAAGATGCGTCCGCGCCTGTCGCGGGCGATTATCCCGACTGGCTCGATCCGCATCTTGCCGCCGTATTCGGTGACGATCGCGTCGCGGAGGCCGAAGCGATGGCAAGCCGCGCGCCGCTCGATCTGCGCGTCAACACGCTGAAAGCCAAACCCGAAAAGGTCGGCGCCTCTTTGGCGCATCTCGGTGCGAAGCCAACGCCGTGGTCGCCGATCGGATTACGGATCGTGCTGGGCGCGGACGCCCGCAATCCGGGAATCCATGCCGAAGAGGATTTCGTCAAGGGCGCGGTCGAGGTCCAGGACGAGGGTTCGCAGCTTGCGGCGTTGTTCACCGGCGCCAAACCGGGAGAGCAGGTGATCGATATGTGCGCCGGTGCCGGCGGCAAGACGCTGGCGCTGGCAGCGATGATGCAGGGCAAGGGACGCCTGATCGCAACCGACCGTGACAAGCGGCAGCTTGCGCCGATCCACGAACGGCTGTCGCGCGCCGGGGTTCACAATGCCGATGTCCGCACGCCCAAAGGGCCGGACGACACGCTAAGCGACATTCACGCGTCCGCCGATCTAGTGGTGATCGACGCGCCTTGCACCGGCACCGGAACGTGGCGACGCAATCCGGATGCAAAATGGCGCATGCGCCCCGGTGCGCTGGACATTCGTATCAAGGACCAGACCGAAGTCCTTGAGCGTGCTGCGCCTTTGGTCAAAGCGGGCGGTCGGATCGCCTACATCACCTGTTCAGTCCTGCCGCGGGAAAACAACGAACAGATCGCGCGCTTTCTGGCGCAACATTCGGGATTTTCGGTTGTCCCGCCGGAGCAGGTGATTTCCGTGCTGTGGGACAAGGCGGAAGGTTTCGCCGCCGCTGTACGGCAGAGCGCAGAGGGGGTGCTGATGACCCCGCTGCGGACGGGGACCGACGGATTTTTCGTTTCTCTCCTGAAGCGCAGCTAGTTAGCCTTCACGTTCAAGTGGAGCTTTAAGAGGGTCTGCCGGCGGGTCAAAAGCTGGCGATAAGCCGCGATTCGAAGGCGTCCGAGGGTTGCGACCGGCCCAGAGCTCACGTATTTCCTCCCTATGACCGCACACAGCCAGACCGCCTCCGTGACGCCCGATGTGGCGGCCGCGCATGACAAGATTCTGATCGTCGATTTCGGCTCGCAGGTCACCCAGTTGATCGCCCGGCGCGTGCGCGAGGACGGCGTTTATTCGGAGATCGTTCCGTTCCAGAAAGCCGAGACGGCTTTCAGGGAGATGAAGCCGAAGGCGGTTATTCTGTCGGGTGGACCCTCCTCGGTTCTGGACAAGGATGCGCCCTCCGTTCCGATGGCGATCCTGAACGCCGGCGTGCCGGTGCTTGGCATCTGCTACGGCGAACAGACCATGGCGCAGCAGCTCGGCGGCACGGTCGAGGCCGGGCATCACCGCGAGTTCGGCCGCGCGCATATCGAGATCATCGACGACTGCGCGCTGTTCGAGGGTGTCTGGAAAAAAGGCGGTTCGTACGAAGTCTGGATGAGCCACGGCGACCGTGTGACGAAACTGCCGGAGGGCTTTCGCGCGGTCGCGGAGGCCCCCGGATCGCCGATTTCGGTGATCGCTGACGACAAGCGCAAATTCTATGCGATGCAGTTTCATCCCGAAGTCGTGCATACGCCGGATGGCGCGAAACTGATCCGCAATTTCGTCCGCAAGGTCGCGGGACTCAAAGGCGACTGGACCATGCGCGCCTTTCGCGAGGAGGCAATCGAGAAAATCCGCGCGCAGGTCGGCAAGGGCAGGGTGATCTGCGGCCTCTCCGGCGGCGTCGATTCAACGGTGGCGGCGATCCTGATTCACGAGGCCATCGGTGATCAGTTGACCTGCGTGTTCGTCGATCACGGCATGCTCCGTCTGGCCGAAGCTTCGAACGTGGTCGATCTGTTCCGTCACCACTACAATATCCCGCTAGTGCATGTCGACGCGTCGAAGCAATTCCTGACCGCACTTGATGGCGTGACTGACCCGGAACAGAAGCGCAAGATCATCGGCAAATTGTTCATCGACGTGTTCGATGCCGAGGCCAGGAAGATCGGCGGCGCGGATTTTCTCGCGCAGGGCACGCTCTATCCCGACGTGATCGAAAGCGTGTCGTTTACCGGCGGCCCTTCGGTAACGATCAAGTCGCACCACAATGTCGGCGGGCTGCCCGAGCGCATGAAGATGAAGCTGGTCGAGCCGTTGCGCGAACTTTTCAAGGACGAGGTGCGCGCGCTCGGCCGCGAACTTGGGTTGCCGGATGTGTTTGTCGGCCGGCACCCGTTTCCGGGTCCCGGCCTTGCGATCCGCTGCCCCGGCGAGATCACCGCCGAGAAGCTCGACATCCTTCGCAAGGCGGACGCCGTCTACATCGAGGAAATCCGCCGTGCCGGTCTTTACGATACGATCTGGCAGGCGTTTGCCGTTCTGCTGCCGGTCAAGACGGTAGGCGTCATGGGCGACGGGCGGACTTATGAATATGTCGTCGGTCTTCGCGCGGTAACCTCAACCGACGGTATGACCGCGGACTTCTATCCCTTCGATATGAAGTTTCTCAGCCTGACCGCGACCCGCATCATCAACGAGGTCAAGGGCGTCAACCGCGTGGTTTATGACGTGACCTCGAAGCCGCCCGGCACGATCGAGTGGGAATGATTTTTGCCAATCCGGCGGTACCTGCAGTATCCCGTAAACCTACGTAAGCGGCTGATAAATAATAATTCATCAGTGCCCTTCGGGGACTATCGGCCGGCAGAGACGGAATCTGACGGTCTGCTTCCAATTGCACAATTCGAGTTGGCTCGATACCGTCAGGGTCATAGCGCCCTCCGGCCGGTGCGTGAGGTGCTGTTTCCGACGTTGCGCCAGGAGTTGGAGAACAATTTCGCGGGGATGACCGTCGAACTTGTGGAGCTCGACGTGCTCCTGGCGGCGCGCGAACGCATGGTACACGAACCCCAGCAGGTCTAACGGACGAGCGTCGCTTTCTGTTGTCACTGGTCGCAGCAGAACGCGGGTGCTGCGAGCGTAAAGGCGAGCCTCCTCGAGATCGGACGACCCGCACGGTCAATCCCGCGCTTCGAGCGCGAACTCAACAAGAAGGCCATCGACATGTGCATGAACTGCGGTTTCGCGAACGCGCTGGGAGCGTTCATGACCGACCAATTCCGCGGAGACATCGATCGGCGCCGTTTCATGCAGGCGTCGCTCGCCTGCGTCGGCGTCGGAGCGTCGTCGCTCTCCCTGACGGGCGCTGCTTTCAGCGCGACCGCCGCGACGGATCGCGCCTCGGTGATCTTCCGCAACGGCAAGGTCTACACGCTCGACGCCAAGAAGCCCTGGGCGCAGGCGGTAGCGGTCGCAGGCGACCGGATCGTCGCCGTGGGCTCCGACGCGGACGTCGCCGCGCTAGCCGGGCCGGAGACCAAGACAATCGACCTTGCGGGGCGGATGCTCATGCCCGGCTTCGTCGAGGCGCACATTCATCCATTTCTCGGCGCGTTCATGACCGCAGGCGTCGATCTTCAGGTCGCGACCGCCAAGGACGCGCTCGCCGCGATCGCCGCGTTCGCGAAGGCGCATCCGACCGGCACGATCCGCGGCTTCGGCTGGCGCGTCGACATGTTCCCGCCGGAAGGACCGACGCGGGAAATGCTGGACGCGGTGATCGCAGATCGGCCGGCGTTCTTCCTCGCGATCGACGCGCACAGCCTGTGGGCCAACAGCAAGGCGCTTGAGATCGCGGGGATCGACACGCACACGCCCGATCCGGTCCCCGGCTTCAGTTATTACATACGGGACAAGAGCGGTAAGCCCACAGGCTACGTCATGGAAACCTCGGCCTTGCTCCAGGTCGTCAACGCTATCGAGCCGATCTCGCTCGATTCGATGGCGCAGTTGCTCGTCGACTGGTTGCCCAAGGCCTCCGCCGCGGGAATCACGTCCGTCTACGACGCCGGGGTTCCGCCGATCGGCGCCGATCAGGGCGCAATCCTCGAAATCTATACGGAACTGGAGAAACAGGGCCGGCTGCCATTTCGCGTGGTCGGTTCGTATCTCCTCAAGGCGCCGCCGATCGAGGCCGCGACCGCGTCTACGCAAGACCTAATGCGGCGCATCGATACCGGTCTCGTCCAGGTTCGTGTCCTGAAGATGCTCGGCGACGGAACGCCGGGGGGCTATACGGCATGGCTGACCGAGCCTTACGCGGACAAGCCGGATTCGATCGGGAGTTCGCCGTTCAGCGAGGCGCAGTGGAAGAGCGTGATCCTCGATGCGGACCGGGCCGGGATCGACGTGCACGTCCACGCGTGCGGCGAGCGCACGGCTCACGTCGCGCTCGACGCCATCGAGGCCGCGATCGCGGCCAATCCCCCGCGCGACCGGCGTCACACGATCGCGCACAACGTGCTCACCGACGACGTCGACATTCCCCGCTTCGGCAAGCTCGGCGTCATCGCCCAGTTCTCCGCCAACTGGCTGTCGGCGGATCCGGACACGGTGGACAGCTTGACCCGCCTCTACGGTCCAGAGCGGCAAAGCAAGATCTATCGGCCGAAGTCGATCCTGATGGCCGGCGGCGCCGTGACGTTCGGATCGGACTGGCCGGCGGCCGGCTACCTCTCGACCTACAAGCCGCTCGACGCCGTCCAGATCGCCATGACACGCCAGCTGATCGGCAAGCCCGACGCGCCCGTGCTGGCGCCTTTAGCCGAGCGCATGGATCTCAAGGAAGCGCTTCACGCCGCGACGCTTGCGGGCGCGCGCCAGATTCGTCTCGAACACAACGTCGGCTCGATCGAGCCGGGAAAGCGCGCCGACCTGGTCGTGCTTGCGAAGAACCTGTTCGACGTGGAGCCGCATGATATCGCCTCGACCCCGATCGACATGACGATGATGAACGGCCGCTTCACGCATGTCGACTGACCGGAAGCGGGCGCGCCGGGCCGTGGCACATCGGCCAGCCCCACGACGGCGAGGCCGTTGGCTGTTTCAGAGTGAGGGAATTACCCCGACCTGAAAACTCTGGGGACGCGGCTCTTCTCGCGCGCAAGTGAATTAGTCAGCGTCAGAATCGCTCGCCGACCATTTCCTCGCTCTTTTTCCAGAGCGCATCGGCATGCGCAGGATCGAGCGCGTAGGATCGCACGCCAGGACTGACCGGACTGATCAGCCCATCGGTAACATCCGAGACCTGGCAATTCTCGCAATAGCGCCCGCCCACCTCGTCGGCGGAAGCGACGACGGCGGCCCAGACCGAGGTCGCCGCGCCTTGCGGAATGGTTTTCCATTGAAAGGGAGGCTCGCCATTCGCCGCCAGTTGAGCGTTGATTTGTGCCACGAGGGTATCGAGTTCATCGGGCTCCATGTGGCGTCCAAGTTCGGTCTTGATGCCGCCGGGATGCAGCGCCGTCGCCCGGACGCCGCGCGCCTTGTGTTTTTTATCGAATGCAACAGCGAACAGGATGTTGGCTGTCTTCGATCGGCCATAGGCGACCATCGGATCGTAGGGCGTGCGTTCGAAATTCGGATCGTCGAGGTCGACGTCCGAATAGCGGTGGCCGGAGGAGGCAACGTTTACAAGCCGTCCGCCCGATGCGATCAGCGGAGCGATTCGGTTGACGAAGACGAAGTGGCCAAGATGGTTGGTGCCGAACTGCGTCTCGAAACCGTCGGCAGTACGCCCGAAAGGAGTTCGCATCACACCGGCGTTGGCAATCACGACATCGAAGGGACGGCCATCGGCGTTCAAGGCGTCGGCGCAGGCGCGCACACTTGCCAGAGAGGCGAGGTCGAGCTGAATGAGGTGCAGGCCGCCGCCTTTCGCGGCCTGAGCGCGAACCGGGGCAGTGGCCGCTTCCGCCTTGGCAATATCCCGTACAGCGCCGACCACTTCGGCTCCATGCGCGGCGAGAGCACGCGCGGTTTCGACGCCGAGACCGGCGGACACGCCGGTGACCAGCACGCGTTTGCCGTTTAGAGTGATGCCGTCCAGGACATCGCCGGTTGTGGATGTTGCTCCGAAAGTCTTGGTCATAGATATCTCCGTTTCAGGGCGCACCCCTCCCGTTGACCGCGAACGTGTTGTCCGGCGGCCTGATTTGATGTATCAGGAGGATGTCTCCGGTTATATACGGAGAGCATCTCCGTTTATCAAGGGTGCGTTTCGGCTGTGGCTGCTCGAAATGAATCGCTTCCCCGCAAGACCCGCGCCGATGCAGAACGCAATCGGGTGCGTTTGTTGGAGACAGCGAAGATCGCATTCGCGGAAAAAGGCGCGAGCGCCAGCCTCGATGAAATCGCGAAGACGGCGGGCGTTGGGATCGGGACGCTCTATCGGCATTTTCCCACTCGCGACGCGCTGGTCGAAGCCGTCTATCGAAACGAACTGGCACAACTGGCCGAGGCCGCACGGCACCTTGCCGCAACCCGCCCGCCGGTGGAGGCGTTGCGGGAATGGCTGCTGCTGTTCGTTGACCACATGGCGACCAAGCACGGCATGGCCGAAGCGCTGAACTCGATCGTGGGCGGAACGGCGACGCTTTACGAGACGTCCGGCGCGCAGGCGAAGCAGCTCCTCTCCATGCTGGTCGATCGAGCCGTTGCCAGCGGCGATATTCGTCTCGATATGGATCCGCTCGATCTGCTGCGCGCTTTGGCGGGCGTCGCAAACATCAGTGCGGATAAAAACTGGAAGGAATCCGCCAGACGTCTTGTCGACATCCTGATTTCGGGTATGCGAACTGGGAACAAGACATAACGCACGGTCGAAATAGGTTGGAAACGGCACGAAGGTGCATGAAGGAGAAAACAGGTATGGCGAAGGTACGCTGCATTACTGAAATGGGCATGGGCGTTGACGTCCATGGCAAGGACGGCACCAAGGCGGCGCGGCGCGCGGTGTCGGATGCGCTGCGCCATTCGAGCCTCAGCTTCTTTCCGTTGGTGGGGAAAACGCGCGATGACATGTTTGTCGATGTCACTGTTGCTGTCCCCGACCCGGACGGGGTGGACACCGATGCGGTTGCCAAGGAGTTGCCGTACGGAAAGATCACAGTGAAGGCGGTGCAGGGCGGTTTGGAAGTACCTTACGAAGGCAAGGACTCCATTCTTATCGCGAACGCTGCAATCATCGTTTACATCGACGACGGCAAATGATGCATGCCATTTTTGCGGCGGGACGAGACCCTCTCTTCATTTCGAGATGAAAGACGGCGGTGACCGCCGGGCCACTTCTGTCAGCTTGAAGTGCCGGAGCAGATCAATACGATGATCGGCAGGTTTTATATCTTACGTCCACCGGGTAAAACACGCGATGTCCATCACCATCTACGGCATCAAGAACTGCGATACGATGAAAAAGGCGAGGGCGTGGCTCGACGCACATCGCATCGCGTACGATTTTCACGACTATAAGACGGCCGGCATCGGCAAGGAACAGCTGGTGCGCTGGAGCAAGGATGTTGGCTGGGAAACGCTGCTTAACAAAGCGGGTACAACGTTTCGCAAGCTGCCAGATGCCGACAAGGCAAATCTGACTGAGAAAAAGGCTCTCTCGCTGATGCTGGCGCAGCCATCCATGATCAAGCGCCCGGTCCTTGATCTTGGCGGCAAGCTTGTCGTCGGGTTCAAGCCGGAGATCTATGAGAAGGAAGTTGGCAAGCGGCGCTAGCCTGCATCGTCGGCGACAGGCAGATGGACTGGTCAATCAAACTCGATCGCGTCCTTTGCGAGCGGCCGGGGGCTTGTAGACCAGATCGCGGTCGATGACGGCGCTGAGCCTGTTAATCCGCAGATTGTCGGCAGCACGCATCAAATCCTTGATCTCGAACCGACCCTCCTGACTGATGATCTCGACCCGGGCGATGATCCTGTTGACCACGCCTTCGTCTTCAAATGGTAGCAGCAGGTGCTCGAAATCCGCGCTGCGGCCATGAACGTCGCCGGTATGGATAACAGTGTAGCGGGATGTTCCCGGCTTCTTCCAGATAGTCCCGCCTGGTAGTCGCTAAATTTCGGTGGCGATTTGCGGCTGTCATAAAGACGTAGCCATTGCTTCAGCAGACTGCGATGCATGATCGAACGAATGGCTTCGGCATTGGTGCTTGTAAAAGCTGGCGCATGATCTGGCTGGATCTGTTTCTCGACGGGCATTTGATGTCCTCGAAATTCAATCCTTATGTTTGGGTATCTGGACGCGGGAGGTGAAGTTCAGGCGGCTTTGGCACACGAGAATATCTTTCCATATGCCTCGCGCGGTTGTGCTGCACTGCAAACAAAATGGTGTGCCATCGACTCGTTGCCCGATGTCACTTAGCCGAATGTCGCAGGCGCAAGCGTGCAGGCGTCTTGCATAAATCCAGCAATTCGCATCATATTCGCGCGCCTGACCCGATGCTAAAAGTGACGCCGGCTACCCTGTTGCGTTGCGAAGTTGAGGATATTCATTTGCCGGTCGATGACTTCATTCTTGAAACGCAGGGCCTGACCAAAGAGTTCGCCGGCTTCATCGCCGTGAACGACGTCAACCTGCAAATTCGCCGTGGCACAATCCATGCGCTGATCGGCCCCAACGGCGCCGGCAAGACGACATGCTTCAATTTGCTCACCAAGTTTCTCACGCCCTCGCGGGGTAAGATTTCCTATAACGGCCGCGACATCACGGCGACGAAACCTGCCGATGTGGCGCGTCTGGGCCTCGTGCGTTCGTTTCAGATTTCGGCAGTGTTTCCTCATCTTACCGCGCTGGAGAATGTCCGCGTCGCCTTGCAGCGCCAGCACGGCAGTTCGTTCGACTTCTGGAGGTCGAAATCCGTTCTCAACCATTTCAACACTCGCGCGTACGAGCTGCTCGCCGATGTCGGCCTCAGCGATTTTGCCAAGACCCCGGCGGTCGAAATGCCCTATGGCCGCAAGCGTGCGCTGGAAATTGCCACCACGATGGCGCTGGATCCCGACATGATGTTGCTCGACGAGCCGATGGCCGGGATGGGGCATGAGGACATCGACAAGATCGCAGCGCTGATCAAGCGCATTTCCGCCAAGCACACGATCTTGATGGTTGAGCACAATCTCAGTGTGGTGTCGAACCTGTCTGACAAAATTACGGTTCTGACGCGCGGCCGCGTTCTTGCAGAAGGCGATTACGCCTCGTTGTCGCAGGACGATCGTGTCAAGGAAGCCTATCTTGGAGCCGGTCATGAATGACGCGACGACGCCGGTTCTGGCTGTCAAGAATCTCGAAGCCTGGTATGGCGAGTCGCACATCCTGCACGGGATGAATTTCGACGTGCGTCCCGGAGAGGTCGTCACGCTGCTCGGCCGCAATGGCGCCGGCAAGTCGACCACGCTGAAATCGATCATGGGCATTATCGGCAAGCGCAAGGGCTCGGTCGATTTTGAGGGCAAGGAAATGATCCGCCTGCCGTCGGACAAGATCGCGCGGCTCGGCGTTGCGTTCTGCCCGGAAGAACGCGGAATTTTTTCCAGCCTCGACGTCAAGGAAAATCTGATGCTGCCGCCGGTCATCCGCGGCGGCGGCATGCCACTCGAACAGATTTTCGACCTCTTTCCAAACCTGAAGGAGCGTCTGACCAGCCAGGGCACGAAGCTGTCGGGCGGCGAGCAGCAAATGCTGGCGATTGCACGCATTCTGCGGACCGGATCGCGTTTTCTGATGCTCGACGAGCCGACCGAAGGTCTGGCGCCGGTCATCATCCAGCAGATCGGCCGCATGATTTCGCGTCTGAAGGCGGAAGGATTCACAATTCTTCTGGTGGAGCAGAATTTCCGGTTTGCCTCGACCGTGGCAGACCGTTTCTACGTCGTTGAACATGGCAAGGTCATCGACGCGTTCGGAATTTCGGATATTCAGGCCAACATGGAAAAATTGCACCAATATCTCGGCGTCTGAATTTTACGGCAAAATTGGAGAGGGACAATGAAACACAAGATAGCGGCTTTGATGCTCGGCGCAGCGATGGTCTTCGGCGCAAGCGCCGGCGCCTCGGCGGATGACAAGAACGTCAAGATCGGCGTGCTTAGCGATATGTCGGGCCTTTATTCCGACCTTGGCGGCGCAGGCTCCGTGCTGGCCGCGCAGATGGCGGTCGAGGATTCGGGTCTCACGGCAAAAGGCTGGAAGATCGATATCATCTCCGGCGATCATCTCAACAAGCCGGACGTGGGTGCCAACATCGCCCGTCAGTGGTACGACGTCGATAAGGTCGATCTGATTGTCGACACGCCGAACTCCGGCGTCGCGCTTGCCGTCAGCAACGTGACGAAGGAAAAGAACGGCATCTTCATCAATTCCGGCGCGGGCTCTTCCGACCTGACCAACGCGCAATGCACGCCGAACACTATTCACTGGACCTACGACACCTATAATCTCGCTCACGGCACCGGCGGCGCGCTGGTGAAGCAGGGCGGTGACACATGGTTCTTTCTTACAGCCGATTATGCCTTCGGCGCCGCGCTCGAGCGCGACACCACCGCAGTCGTGACCGCGGCGGGCGGCAAGGTGCTTGGCAGCGTCAAGCATCCGCTGAATACGTCCGACTTCTCCTCGTTCCTGCTTCAGGCGCAGGCTTCCAAAGCGAAGATCATTGGTCTTGCCAATGCGGGCGGCGACACCTCCAATGCGGTCAAGCAGGCGGCCGAATTTGGAATCACAAGCGGCGGCCAGAAGCTTGCTGCGCTGCTGACCTTCATCACCGACGTTCACTCGCTCGGCCTGAAAACCGCGCAGGGTCTGAACTTTACGGAGACTTTTTACTGGGATCTGAATGACGGCACCCGCGCATTCAGCAAGCGCTTCTCCGAGCGCTCGAAAAATAAGGCTGTCCCGACCATGGTGCATGCCGGCGTTTATTCTGGTGTGAGCCATTATCTGAAGGTTCTCGCCGCAGCTGGCGGTAATTCGCATGATGGCGCGAAAATCGTGGAAGCCATGAAGGCGCTGCCGACCGACGATCCGCTGTTCGGCAAGGGCACGATCCAGCCCAACGGCCGCAAAATCCACCCGGCCTATCTGTTCGAGGTCAAGAAGCCTTCCGAGTCGAAGGGGCCGTGGGACTACTACAATCTTGTTTCAACAATCCCTGCGGACCAGGCATTCACGCCGCTCGACAAGAGCACCTGTCCGCTGTTGAAGAAGTAAACACGACAGAGGCCCGGTGGCGGTCCGCCGCCGGGCCCCGTTCCGTCAGGTTCGAACGAAAGATACACCCGCGATGCAGGCCCTGTACGCCCAGCTTCTTGTCGGACTGATCAACGGCTCGTTTTACGCGCTGCTCAGTCTTGGCCTTGCCGTGATTTTCGGAATGCTCAACATCATCAATTTCGCGCATGGCGCGCTTTATATGATGGGCGCGTTCGTCGCGTATTTCCTGCTGGAATATTCCGGACTGAATTACTGGTGGGCGCTGATCCTCGCGCCTTTGATCGTCGGATTCTTCGGGATCGTTCTTGAGCGAACCATGCTGCAGCGGATCGCGGGTCTCGATCACCTGTATGGCTTGCTGCTGACCTTCGGTCTTGCGCTGATCATTCAGGGGGTCTTCCAGAATTATTTCGGATCGTCCGGTCTGCCTTATGCCATTCCGAGCCAGTTGCAGGGCGGCGTCAATCTTGGCTTCATGTACCTGCCGATCTATCGCGGCTGGGTCGTGATCTTCTCGCTGGTTGTCTGTCTCGCCACCTGGTTCCTGATCGAGAAAACGCGGCTAGGGGCCTATCTGCGCGCCGCCACCGAAAATCCCACGCTGGTGCGCGCCTTCGGCATCAACGTGCCGCGCATGATCACGCTGACCTATGGTCTTGGCGTGGGGCTCGCCGCTCTGGCCGGTGTGCTGTCGGCGCCGATCAATCAGGTTCGTCCCTTGATGGGCGCCGATCTGATTATCGTTGTGTTCGCCGTGGTTGTGATCGGCGGCATGGGATCGATCATGGGATCGATTATCACCGGCTTCGCGCTCGGGTTGATCGAAGGTCTGACGAAGTATTTTTATCCGGAAGCTTCCAACACTGTCGTTTTCGTTTTGATGGTGCTTGTGCTGCTTGTGAAGCCGACAGGATTGACAGGGCGGGCCCACTGATATGAGCAACATCACCGACAACGCCGTGCCCACCAAGGAAGGCTCGACCAGCGACGAAATGATTGTATTCGTCGTGATGGCCGTGGCGCTGGCTCTTGTGCCGCTGACCGGGCTTTACCCTTACTTCGTGATGCAGGCGCTGTGCTTTGCGCTGTTCGCCTGCGCGTTTAATCTTCTGATCGGATACAGCGGCCTGCTTTCGTTCGGCCACGCGATGTTTCTCGGCACGGCCGGCTATGTTTCGGCTCACGCGCTCAAGGTATGGGGCCTGCCGCCCGAGCTTGGCATCGTCGCCGGCGTGGTAGCCGCCTTCGCGCTCAGCGTCGTCACCGGCCTGATCGCGATCCGGCGTCAAGGCATCTATTTTTCGATGATCACGCTGGCGCTGTCGCAGCTATTGTACTTCGTCTATCTGCAAACGCCGTTTACCCATGGCGAGGACGGCATTCAGGGCGTGCCGCAGGGCAAGATGTTCGGCGTGCTCGATCTGTCCAACACCAACACGCTTTACTACGTCGTGCTGGCGGTGTTCCTGCTCTCGTTCCTGCTGATCTACCGGATCGTGAACTCGCCGTTTGGCGAGGTGCTTAAATCCATCCGTGAAAACGAGCCGCGCGCGATCTCGCTGGGCTACAAGACCGATCAGTACAAGCTGCTTGCCTTTATCCTGTCGGGAACCCTCGCTGGCGTTGCCGGTGCGGTGAAGGTGTTCGTCGCGCAAAACGCTTCGCTGACCGACGTGCATTGGACGATGTCGGGCGAGGTGGTGCTGATGACGCTGGTCGGAGGTCTTGGCACCTCGTTCGGCCCGGTGGTGGGCGCCTTCGTCATCATCGCCATGCAGCAATATCTCGCCGGTTTCGGCCAGTGGGTGACGGTGATTCAGGGCGCCATTTTCGTGATCTGCGTGTTGACGTTCCGGCGCGGGATCATCGGCGAAATTGCCCATTATTTGAAACGGTCGCTTTAGCGCCCGTTTCAAATCCCCTTGATCCTGCCGCGTTTCCCTGCCACACGCTGGCGATCATGTCCGATGCCGCTGTCGCCGCCGATTCTCCGCCGGTCTCGCCGCTTGCCAATGAGGTGGCGCGGCGCAGGACGTTTGCGATCATCTCTCACCCCGACGCCGGCAAGACCACGCTGACCGAAAAGCTGCTGCTGTTTGGCGGCGCGATCAATCTCGCCGGACAGGTCAAGGCCAAGGGCGAGCGCCGCAACACGCGCTCCGACTGGATGAAAATCGAGCGCGACCGCGGTATTTCCGTCGTCACGTCGGTGATGACCTTCGAGTTCGAAAATCTCGTTTTCAACTTGCTCGACACGCCGGGCCATGAGGATTTTTCGGAAGATACCTATCGCACGCTGACGGCGGTCGACTCCGCAGTGATGGTGATCGACGCAGCGAAGGGCATCGAAGACCGCACCCGCAAGCTGTTCGAGGTTTGCCGGCTGCGCGACATTCCGATCATCACCTTCATCAACAAGATGGACCGCGAAAGCCGCGACCCGTTCGATCTGATGGATGAGATCGAAAAGACGCTGGCGCTCGACACCACGCCGATGACATGGCCGGTCGGGCGCGGACGGGATTTTCTGGGCACCTACGACATTGCGACCGGCGGCGTGCGGCTGCTCGAAGGCGGTGGCGCAAAAACCGGGCAGGCGGAGCAGATCGAGATTTCGGACCTTGCCGGACGCAATCCAAATCTCGACGCCAATGCGATCAAGGAAGAACTCGCGCTGGTGTCGGAGGCCTGCAAGCCGTTCGATATCGACTCGTTTCGGGAAGGGCACCTGACGCCGGTGTTCTTCGGTAGCGCGCTGCGCAATTTCGGCGTCGGCGATTTGCTGGAAGGACTTGGCCGTTACGCACCTCCGCCGCGGGCCCAGGATTCGAATGTTCGCAGGGTCGAAGCCTCCGACTCCAAGATGAGCGCGTTCGTATTCAAGATCCAGGCGAACATGGATCCCAACCATCGCGACCGCATCGCGTTTGCGCGGCTGTGTTCGGGCAAGCTGACACGCGGCATGAAAGCCAAGCTGGTGCGCACCGGCAAGAACATGACGCTTTCTTCGCCACAGTTTTTCTTCGCGCAGGATCGCGCCATCGCGGATGAGGCGTTCGCCGGGGACGTGGTCGGCATCCCCAATCACGGCACCCTGCGGATCGGGGACACGTTGACCGAGGGCGAGGACATATCCTTTGTCGGCGTGCCGAGCTTCGCGCCCGAAATTCTTCGCCGCGTCCGTCTTGGCGACGCGATGAAAGCCAAGAAGCTGAAAGAAGCCTTGCAGCAGATGTCGGAGGAGGGCGTGGTACAGGTGTTCCGTCCGCGCGACGGTTCTCCGGCGCTGGTAGGCGTCGTCGGCCAGCTTCAGCTCGACGTGCTGAAAGCGCGCCTTGAAGCTGAATATTCGTTGCCGGTCGATTTCGAGGTCAGCGAGTTTCAGCTTGCACGCTGGTTTTCCGCCGAAGACCGCAAGGTCTACGACACCTTCGTCAACGCCAACGGATCGAGCATCGCCGAGGACGTGGATGGCGATCTGGTGTTTCTGGCCAAGAATGAGTTCTATCTTGGCTATACCCGTGAACGTTCGCCGGGCATTGTTTTCACCGACATCAAGGACGTCAAGAAAGCCGCGTAATCCGGCCGGCCCCGCCGTCCGGCAACGGCCGCGATAAAGCATTGGGCCGGCGCCCATTCGCGGGCACCATTGCGCTCCGTGCCTTAAAAATGGTACCCGAACGCCACTCATCTTGCCGGGTGATCGATATGGGATTTCTGCTTCTCATTCTGGGACTGGTACTGTTTATCGGCATCCATGTTCTCACCACGAAGCGCGATCTGCGCGCTGCGCTGTTCGAACGCTTGGGTGAGGGGAGCTACAAGGCGCTTTTCAGCCTTGTCTCGATTGCCGGCATTGTGCTGATTGCGAAGGGCTACAGCCTCTATCGCGCGACCGAGTGGACCGACGTCTGGCATCCGCCGGCGGCATTCCGCCACATCACTCTGGCGCTGATGCTGCCATCCGTCATCCTGATCGTGGCCGCGTATATTCGCGGGCGGATTTACGCCCGGCTGAAACATCCGATGCTTGCCGGTGTTAAGTTGTGGGCCGTGGCGCACCTGCTTGCCAATGGCGATCTGGGCTCGATGATTCTGTTCGGCTCGGTGCTGGCCTGGGCGGTCTACGATCGCATCGCGCTGAAACATCGCGACGAGCCGGGGAATGTACCGATCCCGGTCGGCGGTCTTGGCAACGATGCCATTGCGGTTGGCGTCGGCATCGTCGCCTATCTCGCGCTGGCCTTCGTCTTTCATCCGCTGGTTATCGGCGTTCCCGTCGTCGGAGTTTGATCATGTCCATTCAGTCCGGCACCAAGCGCAAGACAGCGCCTGATATTCTGGCGCGCAAGGGCGGTGAGCCGATCGTGATGCTGACCTCCTATCACGCGCATACGGCCGCTCTGGTCGATAAATATTGCGATGTCATTCTGGTCGGGGATTCGCTCGGCAACGTGATGCACGGTTTCGAGACCACCGTGCCGGTGACGCTGGACATGATGATCCTGCAGGGCCGCGCGGTGATGCGCGGCTCGAAACAGGCGCTGGTCGTGGTGGACATGCCCTTCGGATCGTATGAGGCCTCCAAGGAGCAGGCGTTTCATTCCGCCGTGCGCATCCTGAAAGAAACCCATTGCGGCGCGGTGAAGCTGGAAGGCGGCGTGCGGATGGCGGAGACCATCGAATTTCTGGCAACGCGCGGCATCCCCGTCATGGCGCATATCGGCCTCACACCGCAATCGATCAACACACTCGGTGGCTTCAGGTCACAGGGCCGCGAGGAGGCGCTCAAGCTTGGCGAGGGCGGCAATGGCGGTGGACCCATTCAGGACGATGCAGTCGCTGTCGCCCAGGCCGGCGCGTTTTCGGTGGTGGTCGAGGCCGTGGCCGAGCCTTTGGCGCGGCGGCTCACCGAAATCATTCCGATCCCGACCATTGGTATCGGCGCCAGCGTTGCCTGCGACGGACAAGTGCTGGTGCTTGAAGACATGCTCGGCCTGTCGCCCTGGGTGCCTAAATTCGTCAAGCGCTACGGTAATCTCGGCCCTGGCATCGAAGCGGCGATTCAGGACTATGCCAAAGAGGTGCGCGCCCGCGCATTTCCGGCACCCGAGCACACTTATGGCGTAAAGCCGAAAGCAGCGCGGTAGGGCGTTTGCCTGTTTCCTGTTAAGGCTTTGACTGGGCTGGCTTTGCCTTGTGGCCGCCATAACGCTACTGTAATGCCGCCGAACAGCGCGGCGCCCCAATTCCCGAAAATCTAGTGAGATCTTTTAAGTGTCTGAAATATTTAGTGAAATAGACGAGGACCTGCGCCGCGAGCAGGTGCAGAAGTTCTTGAAGCGCTATTCCGGCCTTATTTTCGCGGTCGCGCTGGTGATCGTGGCTGGCGTGGGAGGGTGGCGTTTCTATCAGTTGTCGCAAGAGAAGAAGGCCGCCGAATCCAGTGCCGCCTTTGAGGCGGCCATTACGCTCGCCGGTCAGAACAAATCCGCCGATGCTGAGGGTGCCTTCAACAAGATCGTTGCCGATGGCACCAAGGGTTATCAGGCGCTGTCGCGGCTTCGCGCCGCCGCTGAGGCCGCAAAGCGCGACCCAAAAGCCGCCGTGCTGCTTTACGACGGCATTGCCGCCGACGGTGCTCTCGGCCCGGCCGAGCAGGACATCGCACGTATCCGTGCCGCCGGCGTGTTGCTCGACACCGCGCCCTACGCCGAGATACGTCAGCGGCTTGAGCCGCTTGCAGCGCCGGGCCGCGCCTTTCGGCACACTGCCCGCGAACTGCTGTCATTGTCGGCCTGGAGGAACAGCGATGCATCAGCCACGCGCCAGTGGCTCGATATGATCAGCAAGGATCCGGAAAGCCCGTCCGCCATTCGCAGCCGGGCGGAGGCTTTGCAGGCGCTGTTGCCGCCCGCCGCCAAAAGCTGAATGAATGTCAGGCGGACGTCACATCCAGCGTTTGATCGCCACCAGCGTCCTGCTGGGACTGTGCTGTGGGCTGTCCGGTTGCGGCGGGGGCGGTGCAACGTCTTTTGATCCAACCGACATGCTGGACTTTCTCGATCAGAAGAAGCCGCTGCCGGGTAAACGCGAACCGGTTTTTCCTCAGGGTGTGCCGGGCGTCGAGCAGGGTATCCCCAAGGAGCTTTATAAGGGCGCTCAACAGGCCCAGCAGCAGGATGCGCCGCCTGTAGCGCCTGCCCCTGAACCCGCGCCGAAGACCAAACGGAGCAAGAAACCTGCATCGGCAAAGCCGGCCGCTTCGCCGGACGCGGACGCGCCGGCTGAGGATGCTGCGCCCGCTGCTCCGCCCCCTCCAAAGCCCTCCAAACGCAAGCACGTCAGCCCGACCGCGATTCCGCCCGACGATGCCGGTTCGGCTCCGGCCCAGCAGCCGGCGGCGCAACCGCAACAGTCGCAGCAGCAATTATCGCCATTCCCCGCGCCGCTGCCGAGCGGTAGTTTCCAGCACTGACCCCGTGGTCCGGGCATCATGTCCTTTACGATTGCCATCATTGGCCGGCCGAATGTCGGCAAGTCGACGCTGTTCAACCGCCTGGTTGGACAGAAGCTCGCCCTGGTGGATGACCAGCCGGGCGTGACGCGCGACCGTCGCGAAGGCGAGGGGCGTCTCGGCGATCTTGAATTCACGCTGGTCGACACTGCCGGCCTTGATAAAGGCGAGCGCGGATCGCTCACCGCACGCATGCAGGAGCAGACAGAAGTGGCAATCGCGTCGGCCGATGCGCTGCTGTTCGTCTTTGACGCCCGCGCGGGTCTGACGCCGAACGACCGCGCCTTTGCCGATTTCGCTCGCCGCGCCAACAAGCCCGTGGTCCTGATCGCCAACAAGAGCGAGGGCAAGCACGGCGAAGCCGGCGCCATGGAATCCTACGCCCTGGGCCTTGGCGATCCCGTCGCCATCTCGGCCGAGCATGGCGAAGGCATGAGCGATCTTTACGATGCGTTGCGCGCCCTGATGCCCGAGCCTGCGGATGACGGTGAACATGAAGATCCATTCGCTTTCGATGAGGGTGAGGACACTGATGGCGATCTGTCCGACCGTCCCATCCGTGTTGCGGTGCTCGGCCGCCCCAACGCCGGCAAATCGACCCTGATCAATCATCTTCTCGGCGAAGAGCGGCTTCTCACCAGCCCGGAGGCCGGCACGACGCGCGATTCCATTGCCGTCGATATCGACTGGAAAGGCCGCGCGTTCCGTGTGTTCGATACGGCGGGATTGCGACGGCGCTCGCGCATCGACGACAAGCTCGAGAAGTTATCGGTGTCCGACGCGCTTCGCGCGGTGCGTTTCGCCGAAGTCGTCGTACTGGTGATGGACGCGCAGAGCAAATTCGAGGAACAGGATCTGCGCCTCGCGGATCTCGTCGAGCGCGAAGGCCGCGCGCCCGTGATTGCTGTCAATAAATGGGATCTCATCGAGCGCGGGCCGGGTCTGATCGGAAAACTGCGCGAGGAAGCCGACCATCTGTTGCCTCAGATGCGCGGTGCGCCAGTAGTCGCGGTGTCGGGTCTGATGGGCGAGGGGGTGGACCGGCTGATGAAGGCAATCGAGGATGCCTATGCTGTCTGGAATCGCCGCGTCTCGACCAGCCAGCTCAACCGCTGGTTCGAGCAGGCTGTCGCCCAGAACCCGCCGCCAGCCGTTTCAGGACGGCGGTTGAAGATGAATTACATTACCCAGACAAAGTCGCGACCGCCGAGCTTTGTGCTGTTCTGCACGCGTGCGGACGCCGTGCCGACATCCTATCTGCGCTATCTGACCAACAGCCTTCGCAGTGCATTCGATCTGCCCGGAACGCCGATTCGCATTACGCTGCGCGAGAAGGACAATCCTTTCGCCCACAAAGCGAAGCGAAAATCCTGAATCTGACGCCGAATTCAACACAACAGGCCGCTTTCCTGGGCGAAAGGCTGTGCTGAAGGCCTATTTTATGGCCTTTTCTATTTGCCAAAAACTTGCAGAGTTAAGGCACCGTCCATTTACTCCAGTTTTTGGACGCGGCCTCCGAATTCGGCTGGGGGTCCTTTTTGCCGCCAGTCCTTCAGTGACTGGCGGCCTTTTTTTGGGCGCGCCTGCGGCACGCGATCAACTGCTGTCACTGTCCAGCACCGACCGGACTTTCTGGGCAAGTTGAAGAACGGTGAAGGGCTTCGGCAAGAAGTTAACGCCGGGATCCAGAACGTTGTTATGAATCACGGCATTGCGGCTGAAGCCCGTTGTGAACAGGACTTTCAGATTTGGCAATTTTGCGGTTGCCTGATCGGCAAGAGTTTTACCGCTCATCTCCGGCATCACGACATCCGTAAAAAGAAGCCTGATTTCGGGATGCTGCTCGATAATTCGGAGTGCAGCGCCCGGACTGCCGGCTTGCAAAACGGTATAGCCAAGCTCCTTGAATGCCTCGGCGGATACGCGGAGCATCCGTTCTTCATCTTCGACAACCAGCACAACTTCACTGCTTTGCCCGAGCGGCAATCCTTCGGACGACATTTCATCGGGGAGAATTTCGGTTTCACCGAAGAAGCGGGGTAAATAGATTTTCACGGCTGTGCCATGTCCGACTTCGGAATAGATTTTGATATGTCCGCCGGACTGTTTGACAAAGCCCTGCACCTGGCTAAGGCCAAGCCCCGTGCCCTGGCCAACACCCTTGGTTGTAAAAAACGGCTCGAAGGCTTTGTCGATAATTCCCGGTGCCATGCCGACGCCCGTGTCGGTGACACTGACCAGCACATATTGCCCGGCGGGCACTTCCAGATGGGCGGCCGAATAGGCGTCATCCAGACTGGCGTTTGATGTCTCGATGGTGAGTCTTCCGCCTTCCGGCATCGCATCGCGTGCATTGACGGCAAGATTGAGAATTGCGCTTTCAAGTTGACTGGGATCGGCGTGGGTGCGCCACAGACCGCCTGCCAGCACCGTCTCAACCTGGATCGTTTCTCCAAGTGTCCGTCGGATCAGATCGGCCATGCCGGCGACAAACTTATTTGCATCGATCGATTGGGGAGCGAGCGGCTGCTGGCGGGAAAACGCAAGCAGGCGGTGAGTCAGGGTCGCAGCGCGCTCGGCGCCGTCGAGTGCGCTATCGACAAAGCGACCGACATTGTTCTCACCTCGTTCAAGCCGGCGCTTGAGAAGGTTCAGGCTTCCAATCACGACCGCGAGCATGTTGTTGAAGTCGTGGGCAATGCCGCCGGTCAATTGGCCGACAGCCTCCATCTTTTGCGATTGGCGGAGCTGACTTTCAAGTTTATCCCGGCGGGCGACGGCTTCGAGCGTCTTCTTGTGAGCTTCGGCGAGGTTGGCGTTGGCGAGGGAAACTTCCCTGAACTGGCGTCCCGCATCCGTTACGGCGACCCAGCCGAGAATAATCGTGAACAGGAGCGACGACGCGATTCCGATCTCGGCCAGTCTGAAAGTCAGTTTCGAATTGGCGCTTCGCTCCAGAAGCAGACGCGATTCCTCATATTGCATCCGCTGAATGGCTTTTCGCGCATTATCCATCAGCGTCAGTCCCTTGTCGGATACCACCAGGGCAAGGGCTTCGTCTTTCTGGCCGCCCTGTGTGAGCTGGATGGTCTGCCGCAACTCCTCCAGTTTGTCATTTGCGAGAAGGCGCAACGTTGCCAGCGATTGAATCTGAACAGGATTGTCCGCAATTTCACTGCCGACTTCCTCTATCTGCTCTCGGAACTGTCGTACCGCTCCCTCATAGGGTGCCAGATACTCCATCCTTTCTGTCAGAAGAAAGCCGCGCTGACCGGTTTCGGCGTCCTGTAGCAGCGACAGGATATCGGACAGCCGATTTTTGACAGCAAGAGTGTGTTGAATAGCCGCCTGATCTTTCGCCTGCTGGAAAAAGATGATTGCGGAGGCGGCGAGGGCGCCGATCAAAAGTCCCAAGGCAACCAATAAAATAATTAACGTTCGACGCTTTAAAAAAGTCGCCATAAGTATCCCGTTGCGGATAATCGCTTGCGTATCCTGAATACGGGATACTTTGAAATGCCTCCTGGCTCAAACTATTCCGATCGTCTTACCTGCTGAATTTTTGTTGTAGAAGCGCGAGTTCCATTTGGTCAGAGCTTTGTCGGCGAATGGAAGCCCATCAAGCTCCGGGTCCGGTAGTCGAACAGTTTTCCGGTTTCGGTCCACTGCGGCGTGCACATCGGAACGATGTATTCGGCGACCTGTTCCGGTGTATCGAGCGTCATGGGGTCTTCACCCGGCATGACCGTGGCCCGCATCCGTGTACGGATCGGACCGGGGCTGAACAAATTGACACGCATATCGGTCGTCGCGGTCTCGTTGGCCCAAACCCGGACAAGTGTATCGAGCGCCGCCTTCGAGGCTGCGTAGGGTCCCATATAGGCAGTCGCCTTGGTGGCAACGCCCGACGTAATGAAAACGGCCCGTCCCGCGTCGGAACCCTTCAGGAGAGGTTCCATGCAGCGAATGAGATGGAAGTTCGCCGTGACATTCACGGCCATGACCTGATCCCAGTATTTCGGATCGGTGTGGCCAAGCGGCGAGGACGTTCCGGCGACACCGGCATTGCCGACAAGGATGTCGAGCTTTCCGTGGCGCTCATGAAGCGCGGCGCCCAGACGCGCGATGCCATCGGAATCGGTTACGGGCAGTGGCACCAGCGTTGCGCTGCCGCCTTCCGACCGGATGGCGTCGTCAAGTTCCTCAAGGCCGCCCTGGGTGCGCGCCACCGCGATCACATGCGCACCCGCTTTGGCGAGTGCGCGGGCGGTAGCATAGCCGATACCGCGCGAGGCACCGGTGACGAGAGCGATGCGGGAGGAGAGGAGTTTTGTCATTGCGGGGAGCTGTCCATGAATTGATTCATTCGCCTGTGAGCCGGATCGTTCGATGTTTCGGACGGGGTTTTACAGACATGGATGGCCGGGACAAGCCCATGTCGATACGATGTGCTACACGGCTGCCATGACCTTGCACGATCTTTCCGCCGCGACATGGCGGCGCATGACGGCCGCCGATCTTCCGGCCGTCTGCGCGCTCTCCGCCAGCATCCATCAAGCCTATCCGGAAGACGATGCGGTCTTCGCCGAGCGGCTGAGGCTTTATCCGGACGGCTGCCATGTTTATGCATCGGCGGACAAGATCGCGGCCTATGTGCTGAGCCATCCCTGGCGGGCATTCGATGCCCCGCCGCTGAATTCCCTGCTCGGTGCGATCCCCGCAGCGCCGTCCACGTACTACATCCACGATCTTGCGCTTGCGCCGCAAACGCGCGGCACGGGTACTGCGACATGGATTGTCAGCAAACTCGCGGAGCATGCCTTTGCAACAAGGCTGTCTGCCATGTCGCTGGTGGCGGTGAACGGATCGGCGGGGTTCTGGCAGCGGCAGGGATTTGTGCGGGCCGATGTTCCGGCGCTGGCGGAAAAGCTGCGCACCTATCGCGATGACGGCGCGCGGTTCATGACGCGGACTTTGTGAAGGCTCATCACCGATGCGCTGGCATCCCTCATCCAAAAATATCGGGGCACTATACGAGCGCCATGCGGTTGCCTTTGATGGCGACCGGGGCAAGCGACTTGTCGAACGTGACTGGATGGAGCGTTTCAAAACGGTGATGCCAGAGGGAGCGGATGTGCTCGATCTCGGATGCGGATCGGGAGAGCCGGTTGCGCGCTATTTGATTGAAGCAGGATACCGCGTGACCGGCGTGGATTCATCGGCGACGCTGATCGGTTTGTGCCGCTCAAGATTTCCTGCGCAAGACTGGCTGGTCGCGGATATGCGCGCTCTTGCCCTTGGCACAAGCTTCGGCGGGATTATTGCATGGAATAGTTTTTTCCATCTGACACCGGACGATCAGCGCGCGATGTGGGCGGTTTTCCGCGCCCATGCCGATCCCGGAGCGGCGTTGATGTTTACCAGTGGACCGCGGGCTGGGGAGGCTATCGGCGAATATCGCGGCGAGGCGTTGTATCATGCCAGCCTCGACCCGGCGGAGTACGAAGCTCTGGCCGATGCCCACGGGTTCGATGTGGTAAGTTACGTGCCTGAAGATCAGGATTGCGGCGGCCTGACGGTGTGGCTTGCGCGAATGCGATCCAGCTGAAATCTAAAATCAGCTCGCTTCCGCCAGCAGCGACAATTGCCGCGGCTGCGGTTCGATCTCGCTGTGGTCGGTGAGCGCAGTCGGATAGGCGCCGGTGAAGCAGTGATCGGCGAATTTCGGATGCGCTGGATCGTAACCCGGCTCGCCGACCGCGCGGTACATGCCGTCGATCGACAGGAAGGCCAGCGAATCCGCGCCGATAATGTCGCGCATTTCCTCGAGGCTGTGTGTCGCGGCGAGCAGACCGGAACGGTCGGGCAGGTCGATGCCGTAATAATCCGGATACAGAATCTGCGGTGAGGCGAGGCGGAAATGCACCTCTCTGGCGCCGGCGTCACGCATCATGCGCACGATCTTTTTGGAGGTCGTACCGCGCACCAGCGAGTCGTCGATCAGGATGATGCGTTTGCCTTCGATTGCGGCGCGGTTGGCCGAATGCTTCATGCGCACGCCAAGCTCGCGTACGCTCTGGGTCGGCTGGATGAAGGTGCGGCCGACATAATGGTTGCGGATGATGCCGAGCTCGAACGGCACGCCGGACACCTGGCTGTAACCCACAGCGGCCGGCACGCCGGAATCCGGCACCGGCACGACAACGTCGACATCAACATGGCTTTCGCGGGCGAGCTGCGCGCCGAAACCCTTGCGGACTTCGTAAACCGAACGTCCGCCGACAATGGAATCGGGACGGGCAAAATAGATGTATTCGAAAATGCATGGGCGCGGCGGCTGCGGCGGGAAGGGCTTGTGGATCTCCTCGCCCTTTTCATCGAACACGATGACTTCGCCGGGTTCGATATCGCGAATGTAACGCGCGCCGATAATGTCGAGTGCACAGGTCTCGGACGCAAGAATGGGGCAGCCGTCGAGTTCACCGAGCACCAAGGGGCGGATGCCGAGCGGATCGCGCGCGCCGATCAGCTTCTTGTTGGTGACCGCGACCAGAGCATAGGCGCCCTCGATGGTCCGCAGCGCTTCGATATAGCGTTCAATGAACCGGTTGCGTTTGGAATGCGCGACCAGATGCAGGATCACCTCGGTATCGGTGGTGGATTGCATCATCGCGCCCTGTCGCACCAGTTCACGCCGCAGCGTCAGGCCGTTGGTGAGATTGCCATTATGCGCGACCGCAAAGCCGCCGGCATTGAGTTCGGCGAAAAGTGGCTGGACGTTGCGCAGGATGGTTTCGCCGGTGGTCGAATAGCGGACATGGCCGACAGCGGTTTCGCCGGGCAGGCGGGCGATGACCTCGGCGCGGGAAAAGGTGTCGCCGACAAGGCCGAGACGGCGTTCGGAATGAAAACGATGGCCATCGTATGAAACGATACCGGCGGCTTCCTGGCCCCGATGCTGGAGAGCGTGAAGACCGAGCGCGGTGATGGCGGCTGCATCGGGATGACCGTAGATGCCGAAGACCCCGCATTCCTCGCGCAGCGTATCGCCGTCGCCGTGCAATTCGATGTCGCGCAGGCTGCGCGAACTCGATCCCTCGCCGCTGGACGTGCTGGTCATGTCATCCACCATGCTTCTCCACCGCGTCAGGATCAAGGTATAGCCGAAAACGGGTTAAGGCTTTCGGCATCGAGCCCCTAAGGTTAACGCGCCACCGGTTTGCCATCGATCAGCGATTTCATCCCGTCGCGTGCCGATTTGGCATATCCGCCGTCATTCGAATCCGGAACGGCATCAGTCTGCTGATCCTCGTCCGGCTTTGTCTTCTTGAACCTCTTCAAAATGGTGTTTTCAGGGTCATCCGGCAAGAGCGACAACAGCCAATCCCCAGTGCTCTGCAGGACGGCGCGGGATTTGGCGGTGCGGACCCAGTCCGGCTGCTGTTTGTCGGGCACCAACCAGGCGAAAAACAGGAACGTGACCACCATGATCAGAAGGCCGCGAGCGAGACCGAACAGGAAACCCAGAGTGCGGTCGAGTGCGCCGATCCGCGAATCGAGAATCATATCTGATATGCGCACAGTGACGATCGACACCACGATCAGGGTGACGAGGAACACACCGGCGATCACCGCGACGGTCGCGATGGTATCGTTGTTGAAATAGGTTTTCGCGGTCGGCAGCAGCTTTTGATAGGCGTAGAGCGTCGTCAGCGCGGCGGTGCCCCAGGCGGCGATCGACAGAATCTCGCGCATGAAACCACGGATCATCGCGAGCAGGCCGGACAGCAGCATCACGGCGAGGACGATAATATCGAGCAGTGTAATGGGCATCGGCGGGTCCGCGGGATGACGGCTGACCCGAATCGGATCGTACCGTGCTGACGTTAGGTGACTGCGAGTGGATGCGGCCTGCAAGGGCTGCGCGGGCTGTATAGCGCCCGATTTTCGTAGCGTCACCCGGCGGAGACGGTTGCAAGGGCGCGAATCGCGCAAAAGCCGGGGTTTTTCCGCCCTCTGTGGCTTTTTACGCCTGTTTGCGTGCCTTGCCGCGCATGGCGATCTCGGCCACCAGCGAGGTGAGCGATCCGATGCCGGTAAGGCTAAGGCCGCCGTCGCCGCTGCTCTCGCCGCGCGGCCTTTCGGGGACCACGGCACGGGCAAAGCCAAGCTTGGCGGCTTCCTTCAGACGAGCGGATGTCTGGGCCACCGGGCGTATAGCGCCGGACAGGGAGATTTCTCCGAAATAGACCCCGTCCACCGGCAAGGCCGCGTTACTGAGCGAGGAGACAAGAGCCGCTGCAGCGGCAAGATCGGCCGCCGGCTCGTGAATGCGAAGACCGCCGGCGACGTTCAGATACACATCGTGCCCCGACAATTTGACGCCGCAATGCGCTTCCAGCACGGCCAGCACCATTGAGAGTCGGCTCGGGTCCCAGCCCACCACGGCGCGGCGCGGCGTGCCGAGCGATGTCGGTGCGACCAGCGCCTGCAACTCCACCAATACGGGCCGCGTCCCTTCGATGCCGGCGAACACCGCCGTGCCGGGACTTCCCAGATCGCGCTCCGACAGAAACAATTCGGACGGGTTGGACACTTCGCGCAGGCCAAGGCCTGTCATCTCGAACACGCCAATCTCGTCGGTGGGACCGAAGCGGTTCTTCACCGCGCGCAGAATGCGAAACTGCTGCGAGCCTTCGCCCTCGAAGCTGAGCACCGCGTCCACCATGTGCTCGACCACGCGCGGGCCCGCGATCTGTCCGTCCTTGGTGACATGGCCGACCAGAATAAGCGCGGCGCCCGATCGCTTGGCAAAACGGATGAGTGCCTGCGCCGACGCGCGGACCTGCGTCACGGTGCCGGGCGCGGATTCGACGGTATCCGTCCACATGGTCTGGATCGAATCAATCACCACAAGGCGCGGCGGCTTGCCTTCCGACAGAGTGGCGATGATATCTTCGACCGATGTCTCGGCCGCAAGCTGTACGGCTGCGTCCGCAAGGCCGAGGCGTTCGGCGCGCAGCCGCACCTGACCGGTGGCTTCTTCGCCCGAAATGTAGACTGCGCGGTGCCCTGCGCGCGCGAGCAGACTGGTGGCCTGTGTAAGCAGCGTCGATTTGCCGATGCCCGGATCGCCCGCCATCAGCAGCACCGAGCCGCGCACGAAACCGCCGCCTGTCACGCGGTCGAGTTCGGCCATTCCCGAGGGGAGGCGAGGCGCGTCCTGGATCGCGCCGGTGAAGTTCTCCAGCGTGAACAGCCGGCCCTTGCGTTTGGGGCGCAAATTCGCGGGAACGGCGGTGGCAGCTGCGGAATCCTCTTCCGACAGCGTATTCCACTCACTGCAGGATTCGCACTTGCCCTGCCACTTGGTGTAGGCCGCGCCGCAATTCTGACAAACAAAAGAAGGGGCAGTGCGGGCCATAAACCGGTTCCGAATTATCGTTCCACTTTTGTTCTTTTTCGTGAGAATGTCAATCGTGCGGGCGCAGCGGCGTCTAACGCAGTGCCATCAGGTGGCTTCGCCGCGATAGACGCGCGCGAAACGCTGGCCAAGGCTGGTCAGCACCTCATAGCCGATGGTTCCGAAGTGATGGGCCAGTTCGTCGACCGTAATGCCGTCGCCGATCAGCGTGACGAATTGACCCCGGCGCAGCGCGCCCGGCGGAACTTCGGTGATATCGATTGCGATCAAATCCATCGAGATGCGTCCGGCAATCTGACAACGCTGTCCGGCAACGATGGCGTCCGCGCTGCGCGTACCGTCAATGCCGCTGCCGGCGCGGAAATAACCGTCGGCATAGCCGGCGGTGACGATCGCCAGTTTTGTCGGACGCCGTGCCGTCCAGAGCCCGTTGTAACCGACGCTCGCGCCTTTCTCGACGCTGCGGATTTGCGCGACACGCGCCTTCAAATGAACAACCGGCCGCATCGGCGAGTCGGCTTCCGGCGTCGGGTTGACACCGTAAAGCGCGGCGCCAGGCCGCACCATGTCGAACTGGAATTGAGGGCCGAGGAATATCCCAGACGAGTTGGCCAGCGACGTGCGCACGCCCGAAAATTGTGAGGCGATCTCGCGGAAGGCTTCGAGCTGGCGCGCATTCGAGGCTTGATGAAGGTCTTCGGCGCTCGACAGGTGACTCATTACCAGCGCGATTTCGCCGCCGCCCTTTTGAGCGAGCGGGACCAGGCCCTGCGCCTCGGGAATGGTGAGGCCGAGCCGGTTCATGCCGGTATCGATCTGGATCGCGGCGGGTCCGCGCCAGCCGCTGTTGCGGCGGAACGCGTCCCATTCGGCGAGTTCGGTGAGGTCGCCGATGACCGGACGGCAATCGAGTGCGGCGAAAACATCGCCGCAGTTGGAGAAGAATCCGTCGAGCACGTAGATCGTGGCCTGGCGCGCGGCGTTGCGTGCCTGCCGAGCTTCATCGAGTGTGGCGACGAAGAACGTCTTGCATCCAGCGGCCGCAAGGCGGCGGGTAACCGGCGTGAGACCGCAGCCATAGGCATCGGCCTTGATCACCGCCGCGCATTCAGCCGGCACAGCGCGGCTGTCGAGGCTGCTCCAGTTCGCGGCGATCGCGTCAAGGTCGATGGAGAGAATGCCGGGAGCGGCGTCGAGTTCATGCGGGCCAAGCGCGGCGGCGGGATTGTCGTTCCCGGGCGAAAGGTTCTTCGGGTCAGAAAACTTGGGGTCGGATATAACGTTCATGGGAAGACTGGCCAAAATCGTACGGGGCAGTCATACCACGATCCCGGGTCGGAACGATCAAATTCGTCCTGGCAAATTGTCCTCTTCGGCAAGATCGGCAAAGCGCGTCACGGATGCGTCGAATTGCAGTTTGATCGTTCCGGTCGGGCCGTGACGCTGCTTGCCGATGATAACCTCGGCCTTGCCGTGAACCAGCGACATTTCGAGCTGCCACTTCTCGTATTCCGGCGTGCCGGGCTTGGGCTCCTTGTTCTGCAGATAATATTCCTCGCGAAACACGAACAGCACGACGTCGGCGTCCTGCTCGATCGAACCGGATTCACGGAGGTCCGCGAGCTGGGGGCGCTTGTCGTCGCGGCTTTCGACCTGACGGGAGAGCTGCGACAGCGCGATGATCGGAATGTTCAGCTCTTTCGCCAGCGCCTTGAGGCTGGTGGTGATCTCGGTGATTTCCTGCACGCGATTGTCGGACCGGCGGCCCGAACCCGACAGAAGCTGGATGTAGTCGATGATCAGAAGATCGAGCCCCTTTTGCCGCTTCAGGCGGCGCGCGCGCGCCGACAATTGCGCGATGGAAAGACCGCCGGTATCGTCGACATGGAAGGGCAGGTTCTGCATTTCGATCGCGTGATCGCGAATCTTGTCGAAGTCGTTTTCGGTGATGCCGCCGCGCCGGATCGAGCTCGACGAGATGCCCGTGCGTTCGGCAAGAATACGAGTGGCGAGCTGCTCCGCCGACATTTCGAGCGAGAAGAAGCCGACCACGCCGCCGTTGATCGACTTCATTTGTCCGTCGGCCTGCAACTCGCCGCGCCATGCGCGCGCGACATTGTAGGCGATGTTAGTGGCAAGCGCAGTTTTGCCCATGGCCGGACGGCCGGCGAGAATGATCAGGTCGGACGGCTGCAGGCCGCCCATCTTGACGTCCATGTCGCGAAGGCCGGAAGCGACGCCTGACAGGCTTCCGTCACGATGATAGGCGGCCGCCGCCATGTCGATTGCGGTGGTCAGCGCATTGGAGAATTTCTGGAAGCCGCCGTCATAGCGGCCGGTTTCGGCCAGCTCATAGAGCCTGCGCTCCGCGTCCTCGATCTGAGCGCGGGGCGCGAAGTCCACGGGTGCGTCGAAGGCGACGTTGACCATGTCCTCGCCGATCCGGATCAGGTCGCGCCGCAGCGCGAGATCGTAGATCGTACGGCCGTAATCCTGCGCATTGATGATAGTTGTCGCTTCGGCAGCGAGGCGTGCGAGATATTGCGCCACCGTCATGCCGCCAAGATCGGTGTCGGCAGGCAAGAAGGTCTTAAGCGTGACTGGAGTCGCGACCTTGCCGGCGCGGATGATGCTGCCGGCGGTCTCGTAGATCATCTGATGGATTGTTTCGAGAAAGTGCTTTGCCTCGAGAAAATCCGAGACGCGATAGAAGGCATCGTTATTGACCAGAATGGCACCGAGCAGGGCCTGTTCGGCCTCGATATTGTGCGGTTGCGTCCGGTAAGAGGGAGTGCCGGCGTCGGGCGCAAGCTTCACGATATTCGAATCGGTGATGGCCATAGGCGTAAGTTGCGCTTTCTTGGTGGCGAATGCAGGGCGCGTATTTCGCATCCGGCCGCCGGAGGGTGAAAGCTTCAACTTTTTTTATGCACGATTCACACACCTTTCGGCGCATGCGGACCGATTGACGCGTTTGATGCTTGACGGGGTTACTCGCCGGCGATCCGAAGCTTTGGCCCCTTGTCCACCTCGACCGCGCGCAGCCGCCGTTCCTCCACGCCGATATAATCCCGTGTGAATGGAACAACATCCTGCCGTTTGCTGATCTGAATCTGGAACACCATGACGTTCTGCTTGCGAAAGCTCATCTCGGATACGGCAAGATAAAATTCCCACATCCGGACGAATCGTTCGTCGTAGAGCCGGGCGGCTTCCTCGCGCCGGGCGAGAAATCGTTCGCGCCAGGCTTTCAGGGTCTCGGCATAATGAAGCCGAAGGATTTCAATATCCTCGATCAGCAACCCAGAGCGTTCGATTGCAGGCAGGACCTCCGACAGAGCGGGGATGTAACCGCCGGGGAAAATATATTTTGCGATCCAGGGATTGGTGATGCCCGGTCCTTCGGGGCGTCCGATGGAGTGCAGCAGCATGACGCCGTCATCGGCCAGCAATTCCGCGCACCGGCTGAAGAACGTGTCGTAATAGTCCACACCGACATGCTCGAACATGCCGACCGAAACGATACGGTCGAACGGGCCGGGGATCACACGATAGTCCTGCAACACGAACCGGACCTTGTCCGCAATGCCTTTTTCCATCGCCCGCGCGTTGGAGACCTGATGCTGTTCGTTCGAGAGCGTTACGCCGGTGACATCCGCACCGGCCATCTCCGCGAGATAGAGGCCAAGCCCGCCCCAGCCGGACCCGATGTCGAGAATCTTGTCGCCGGAACGGACCAGAAGCTTCGCGGCGATATGCCGTTTCTTGGCGAGCTGCGCATCGTCGAGACTTGAGTCGGGTGTCTCGAAATAGGCGCAGCTGTATTGCTTGTCCGCATCGAGAAAAAGCGAGTAGAGCCGGCCGTCGAGATCGTAATGGCTCTCGATGTTGCGCTTGGACCGGGTCAGTGTATTGAACTGGTGCCAGCCCCGCGTGAGATAGCGCACCAAGTCGATAAGTTTCACCCAGCGCGGCAATTTCGTGAAGGGCTGCGCCATGCCGATGGCGAGCAGATCCGCAATCGAGCCTTTCTCCATGACAAGCTGGCCGTCCATATAAATCTCGCCGAGAGCGAGTTCAGGATCGAGCACAAGTCGCCGCTCGGCGGTGGTGGACGTGAAACGTGCGGCCACCGGCTCGCCGGTGCCGTCTCCGCATGTGAAGGAGCGGCCATCGCTGGTTATGAAAGTCAGGTTGCCGGTCCGGATAAACCGAGTGAGGACAAACTTGAGCAGACTGTGCATCGCCAGGATCCACGGTTTGCGCGGGCAGGGAGGAAGGCACGATGCCGGCCTGAAACCCGCATGGCGGCCACGTCAAGGGCCATCCTTAAGTTTGCGCCAAACGCCGTATTTTGCAATGCGTTGAAAGCAAGGCCGTTCCGCATTTTGGCCTCATGTCGTTGCAAAATCTCGCCGCTTCCATTCGCGGGATAATCCGCTATTGGTGGCGCGCAATCACACGCAAAACGGACGCGCCGGTGTTAGCGGCGTTCAAGGTTTCTGGAGAATAGCGGATGTTGAGCCGAAATCCCGTTTCGGCGGCGGTGGCCCTTCTGATCGTCTGTCTTGCCAGTCCGGCGGGCGCCCAGAACCTGGAGGCGGGCAAAACCCCCTCCCAGATATTCTCCCAGACCTGCTCGCTTTGCCATAAAAGCTCGCGCGGCTTGCTCAAGACGGTGCCGCCGGGGTCGCTGCCAGGCTTCCTGCGTCAGCACTACACCACCAGTACGACGATGGCGTCGATGCTGAGCGCCTATCTGCTGTCCAATGGTGCCACCGACACGCGTCTCGGTGGGGACAATCTGACAAAGCAGGGCAAGGAAGCGCGGACCGCGCCCGGGCCGGCAAGTCCAGAGCCCAGACACTCCGAACCCAAACCGACGTCGGTCGGCGGATTGCTTGAAGGGCTTTTCGAATCCAAGCCGGCCGAGACAAAACCGGCTCCCGCGGAATCGAAGCCGGAACCGAAGCCGGAACCGAAGCCCGAACGGCGGACCCGTGAAGCAAGCCGGCCGGATGTCGATGGGCTGGAAAATATCCAGCCGCCGCCTGCGTCTGAAACTGGCGCTCCCGAGGGTCAACAAAGTGGGAAAAAACAACGGCTAGACAAGAGGAAGTCGACTGTTTCTACAGTTAAGCAAGAACAGAATATCGAGCCGTCAACGCCTTCCAAACCGGCCGAGTCCGCTCGAACCGAGCCTGGGGAATTGAAGCAGGAACCGCAGATTCGTTCTGAACCTGCGAATGCCGCGACGCCGGAGCCGGCGGCAGAAACGCCTCAGAAGACAGCCGAAGGTAAGCCGTCGAATATGCCGGTGTTCAATCTCGAACCGCCGCCGGCCGAGACTGTGCCAAATGCGCCGCCGCGTCCTCCGGCAGGTCCGCCCGTCGTGCCGATTTCGCAATAGGCGGCGTGATATGAAAAACCCGGCTTGAGAGCCGGGTTTGTTTGTGAGTCACGAAAAGGAAACGTCGGATTACTTCTCTTCCGCAGCTGCCGCCGGTTCTTCGTCGTCGTCACGGCGCGCTTCGGGATCGAAGAATTCGCCGGCTGCGGCGATGGCCTCGGCGGCTGCATCCTGATCTTCCTGACGGGTGTTGACGTCCTCGCCGCGGTTGATGCGCTCGGCTTCTGCCTCGCTGCGTGCAACGGTGGCAGTGACGTGAACCTCCACCTCGGGATGAACAGCGATGGTGATCTTGTGCTGGCCGATCGTCTTGATCGGCGCGTCGAGCAGCACCTGCTGGCGGTTGAGCGCGACGCCGTCCGCATCCAGCGCCGACATGATGTCGCGCACCGAGACCGAGCCGTAGAGCTGCCCGCCTTCGGAGGCCTGACGCACGATGATGACATTGCGGCCTTCGATCTTCTCGGCCACCTTGGTGGCTTCCGACTTGGCCTGAATATTCTTGGCCTCGAGTTCGGCCTTCATGCCGTCGTATTTCTCGCGGTTTTCCTTGGTGGCCCGCAGTGCCTTATGGCGCTTGAGCAGAAAGTTGCGGGCAAAACCGTCTTTCACTTTCACCACATCGCCCATCTGGCCAAGCTTGGCCACGCGCTCCAGCAGAATCACTTCCATGTCTTTCTCCTTCGATTGTCCGTATGTCGGTTAGGGTTGTTTCTTCGCGTGATTGTTGAGTCTCAGGTTGGCGGCATAGCACCCTGTTTTCGCCAATAGCGTTCGCGCAAGCCGAACGCGGCGTCCGTTAGTCCGAGGCCGATCGCGCCGATGAGTGGCCATCCGATAAACAGCGTCGTGGCGTAGAGCAGGCCCAGCATGAATGTGCGCGCGGGAAATGCCTGCGAGACAACGTGGGCCACGGCAAACCCGATCAAACCGTAGGCCGTCAAAAGGGCGGCGCAGACGATCTGGCTTATAATTGCGATCATGCCGCCGGCGAAACACAAGGCGATGGCGGCCGCGAGCGCGGCGAGGGTCAGCGGCGGCAATGTCGTGGCGCGCAAATCGGGCCAGGGGCGTTTGAGGCGTTGCGAGGTGGACGTGATTTTGGCCGCAAGCCACAGGCTGAGCGTCAGGGTCAGCATTGCAATCAAGGTCGCGGCGCCGGGAGCGATGCTCACCAGCGCCTCGACCACGCGGCTGATGTTTTCGGTCGTGGCGTCAGGCGCACTTAGGCTCACGATGCGTTCCAGCGCCGCGCGCAAGGCTGCATTGATCGACGCTGAATCGGTGCCAAGGGCCAGCATCGCTCCCAACGTCGTGAGCGAGGCGAACGCAGCAAGCCACACCAGGATGCGTCCGACCGGATACCAGTCGAGAGCAGCCGTGCCTGATTGCGATTCGCCCGGCACGGTGCGCGCCAGGAGCGACAGATGACCGAGCCACCACGCCGGTAGTGCAACGGTGAGGGCGAAGGCTATCATATAAGTGAAGCCGAAGATCGCGCCGATACCGAGCGCAGCGACGAGGCCGCCGATCGCGCAAATCATCGAGCCCCATCCGAGCGCCGCCACCATCAACGGGAGCGGGGCAAGATAGAACAGCAAAAGCGAGATCAATACGCCCGACGTGATCGAGGCGAACATGAGGGCCGAGGCAAGGCCGGCCGCCAGAGCGATAAGAATACCGGTCATCAGCTGTCCCGCCCCCTTCGAGCGGTTAGAGGTTTCGAGCCCCAACCATCCACTTCGGCACGACACCGGAGTGTTATGAGAAATGTGAAAGACGGGCGCGAACACCGCGCCCGCCTGTTACTGTTAGCGGATCACGTAAGGCAGCAGACCGAGAAAGCGCGAGCGCTTGATGGCGCGGGCGAGTTCACGCTGCTTCAATGCCGACACGGCGGTGATACGGCTCGGCACGATTTTGCCGCGCTCGGACACGTAACGCATCAGCAGCTTCGAATCCTTGTAGTCGATCTTCGGTGCATTCGGGCCCGTGAACGGGCAGGTCTTGCGACGGCGGAAAAACGGACGGCGTGCTCCTGCTTCAGCGGCCATGATTCTTACTCCTCGTCCGATCCGGTTGCATCGTCTTCGCGCGAGCGCCGCGGACCGCGATCGCCGCGGAATCCGCCGCCCTCACGGCCACCAAAACCGCCGCGTTCGTCACGTTCGCGATCACGGTCGGCCTTACGCATCATCGCGGAGGGGCCTTCCTCCAGTTCGTCAACACGCACGGTGAGATAACGGATGATGTCTTCGCTGATGCGCTCTTGCCGCTCGATCTCCGAGACGACCGAAGCCGGGCCGTCGATGTTGAGCAGCATGAAATGCGCCTTGCGATTCTTGTTCATGCGGTAGGTGAGGGAGCGTACGCCCCAGTTCTCGGTCTTGGTGACCTTGCCGCCGAGTCCTTCGATCACGCCGGTGATTTGCGTGGTGAAGTCTTCGACCTGCTGGGCGCTCGCATCCTGACGCGCGAGAAATACATGCTCGTAAAGAGGCATGGGTGTCCTTTCCAGTTGTTGGCGCGGCTCCTGGCGGCAAGCCCTTCGAGCCCTTCGGAAAGGACTCGGGTAAGCTCAGAAGGCGGAAGCACGGGACGACGGACCGACTGGCCCTGTCACATCAAAATCGATTTCATATTCAGAAAGGGAAATTGCTGAGACCGTCCGTTCAGCTCCCGGCCGGGACCCACGGATGCGCCGTTTATAGGGATTTCCGGGATGGTTGCAAGGCAAACAGGCCGCCATTGCCAATAAAACCGCTGGAAAACAAAGATCCGCGCGGGTGGCCAGATTCGCTTCAGGGGATATTGGTTTTCACCCAAATCGCTAGTTGCCTTGTGGATGGGGACGCGCTTTCGCCTGTTTATGGGATGTTGCATCTGGAACCCGCCCTTCTGCGGCGGGTCAACTAATGGCGACCATTCATCCAATTTATCTTATTGAAATATATAAGTATTTTTAGCCAGTTTCTTTTTCTGCCGATGGCGATCCAGGCAAAGGGCGGTGCGGCATTTTTGGCACAACCCGTGACAAACAAGGCTCAGAGAGCCTCTTTGGGCCGAGTTTCAATTGCACGGTAAGGCCGGTTAGTTAATGTTGATCGTGGCTATCAGATTCTAGCTCCGGCACTACCATCGACTCTTAAGGGGAACTCTATGTTGAAAGCTTTCATCGTTACCGCTGCGTCGCTCGCTATCGTTGGCGCCGCTGCTGCTGCTGACCTGCCGCGCCCGCAGCCCGTCTACACCCAGGCTCCTGTCGGCAAGATGCCGATCGGCAAGGGTCCGATTGGCAAGGCTCCGATCGGCAAGGCTCCGATCGGCAAGGGCCCGGTCGTCGCCAAGTACTAATAGGCGCTTCGCGTCTATTATTTTACACTACAAAACATGCGATGCTAGCGGTTCAGGATTATCCTGATCCGTTAGCGCGCAGTTTTTTTTAGAATTGCAGCCTGTCGTATCCAGACCTGCTGCGGAGTGAGGAGCCGAACGTGAAGCGTAGCTTGAATTATTGGACAGGATCTGCCGCTCTGTTCGGTCTGGCCTCACTGGCTCTCACCGCGACATTCCCAGGCGCTGCTGTTGCCCAGGAGGGGTTCAGCCCCCAGCTGGATATCGGGCGGGGGCAGGTTGCTCCTCAGCAGAAGCCGAAAACAGCTCCCAAGCCGGCCCATGCCGGCGGCCAGCAACTGGCCTCTGCCAGCCAGGCCGTTACGACTTCGTCAGGTGCTTCGGCCTCCGCCAAGCCTGCGGTTTCGGCAAAGCCAGTCGCGTCTGCGATGGCTTCGGCTGATCCTGCCGCCGGCGCCGAGGCTGCCAAACCAAAAAAGCCTGCTGCGGTTCGCGCGGCTTCTTCGGTGAAGGGACCTTATTACGTTGATTTCCGCGCCCGCACGGCGGCCAGCTATGGCCATGCGTTTGTCTGGTTCGGCAAGACCAGCGACAAGAAAGTGGATGTCGCGGGTCTTCATCCGGCTGGCGACGAGGTGCCGTTCGTGCTCGGTCACCTGATCCCGGTGCCCGCCGAGACCGGTGCAAGCTATGGCGACCTCGATCCGCAATATCTGACCGCGAACTATCGCGTGTACATGAACGAAGCGGACGCCAAGCGCGTGTTTGCCTATATCCGTCATCTTCAGGCTTCCAACAAACTGTGGAACGAGATGACCAATAACTGCACGACCTTCCTGGGTCAGATCGCCAGCTTCATGGGTCTGAAGACGCCCTTCTATTTGAAGGTCCCAGAGGATTACGTGAACAGTCTGAAGGAACTCAATGGCGGAAAGCAGTTCGTGCAGCTTTCTCCGGATCCGCTTCCTGGCGAAAACTGAGCACGAAGCGCGGCTGTAATCAGCCGCACTTTCCCCAAGGACAGCCCTCGCTGCGGCTTGACACGGCCATCCGTGCGGTGTCTTAGGGCCTCACTATTTCGGGGCCATCATGACAGCAGCATTTACTTTTCCCGGTCAGGGATCGCAAAGCGTCGGCATGGGTAAAGCTCTTGCCGAGGAGTTTCCTGTTGCGCGTGCGGTATTCGACGAGGTCGATTCGGCCTTGGGCGAGAAGCTCAGCACGCTCATCTGGGAGGGGCCGGCGGAGACCTTGCAACTGACGCAGAACGCGCAGCCGGCCCTGATGGCTGTGTCGCTCGCGGCGCTGCGGGTTTTGGAAACCGAAGCAGGTGTGGATGTCGCGCGCGACGCGGCTTTTGTCGCGGGACACTCGCTCGGTGAATATTCCGCTTTGGCCGCCGCCGGCAGTCTCACCGTCAGCGATACGGCGCGGTTGCTCCGCACGCGCGGCCTTGCCATGCAGAAGGCTGTCCCGGTCGGCGTCGGCGCGATGGCGGCTCTCCTTGGACTTGATTACGAGACAGCGGCTGAGGTGGCGCGGGAGGCTGCCCAGGGGCAGGTGTGCCAGGCCGCCAACGATAATGGCGGCGGGCAAGTTGTCGTCTCCGGCGATAAAGCCGCCGTCGAGCGCGCCACCGAGATCGCCAAGGCGAAGGGCGCCAAGCGGGCGATGCTGCTGCCGGTCTCCGCGCCGTTTCATTGCAGTTTGATGCAGCCCGCGGCCGATGCGATGGCGGAGGCGCTGGCGAATGTGACGATCACATCGCCGAAATCGTTCCTGGTTTCCAATGTGCTTGCCAGCGCCATTACAGCCCCCGACGAAATCCGCAAGCGGCTGGTAGAACAGGTCACCGGCACCGTGCGCTGGCGCGAAAGCGTTGCTTTCATGGCGAAGCAGGGCGTCACGTATTTTATCGAAATCGGTTCGGGCAAAGTGCTGTCGGGGCTGGTCAAGCGCATCGCCGAGGGGGCTTCGGCTGTCGCGGTGGGTACACCGGGTGACATTGCCGCTGCGAAGGATGCGATTGCCGCGGCGCGCGCCTAAATTCGGGAGACAGGGATGTTCGATCTTTCTGGCAAGACCGCGTTGGTGACGGGCGCGACCGGCGGCATCGGCAGCGCTATCGCGCGGGCATTACACGCGCAGGGTGCTGCGGTGGCGATCTCGGGTACGCGCCGCGAGATACTCGATACGCTCGCCGGCGAACTCAAGGAGCGCGTTCACGTTCTGCCTTGCAACCTCTCAAATGCCGATGAAGTTGAAGCGCTTGTGCCTGCTGCCGAGAAGGCAATGGGCCAACTCGACATTCTGGTCGCCAATGCGGGCATCACGCGCGACAATCTGTTCGTCCAGTTGCGCGATGAGGATTGGACCGACGTGCTCAACGTCAACCTCACTTCGACCTTCCGCCTCGCGAGAGCCGCGACCAAACTCATGATGCGCAAGCGCTACGGTCGCATCATTGGCATCACCTCTGTGGTCGGGGTCACCGGAAATCCGGGGCAGGTGAACTATGTCGCCTCGAAGGCCGGTTTGATCGGGATGATGAAATCGATCGCCGCCGAGTATGCTCGCCGCAACATCACGGCGAACTGCATCGCGCCCGGCTTTATCGCGACCGCGATGACCGATGCGCTCAACGACAAACAGAAAGAGGGCATCCTGGGCCGGGTTCCTGCGGGCAGGCTTGGAATACCCGGGGATATCGCGGCTGCTGCCGTTTACCTGGCCTCCAGCGAGGCGAATTACGTGACCGGCCAGACCATCCATGTGAACGGCGGAATGGCAATGATTTGAGGCCCCTAGCGGATTTTTCGAGGATTGCAACCCCTTGGCGTAGGGCGCTTGGGCTTGTAGTCAAGTCACGGGAAGTATGATACCGAAACGACATTCGGTCGGGGCCTTCTTTTTGCAAAATCTGGTTTTTGGCTTTGCGCATCGCCGCACGGACAGAACGTGATTGCAGGAATACGAAACCCCGTATAATGCCGGACGAGTTTATCGAACGACGCACACCAGCTCGCATCGTTTTACGATCGGGTTCAAAGGGAACAAACAGAGGTTGAAACGATGAGTGAGATTGGCGAGCGAGTTAAGAAGATCGTGGTGGAGCATCTCGGCGTCGAGCCGGACAAGGTTGTCGATTCGGCGAGCTTCATTGACGATCTTGGCGCCGACAGCCTCGATACCGTCGAACTGGTGATGGCGTTCGAAGAAGAGTTCGGCTGCGAGATTCCTGATGACGCCGCCGAGACGATTCTTACCGTTGGCGACGCCACCAAATTCCTTGAAAAGAACGCCAAGAGCTGACGCTCTCGTTTCTTTCAATCGTACCGGCGGGTTGTTGCATCAACAGCCCGCCGTCTTGCTGTCGCAAGCACCCGATGTGCATTCCGCGATTCCGCAACCAGACGCATTCCCCATCCGGACGCCGGTATCAGCCGGGGCGATGCGTGAAAACCGATAAGAGCGACTGGAGTTTTTGAGATGAGACGGGTTGTCGTCACTGGCCTCGGCATGGTGTCGCCGCTCGGATGCGGCGTCGAGACGACGTGGAAAAAAATTCTCAACAGCGAAAGCGGCGCGCGCAAGGTCGAGCATATCGACGTTTCGGATCTCTCCAGTCAGATTGCCTGCATCGTGCCGCGTGGCGACGGCACCGACGGAACCTTCAACTCCGATCAATGGATGGAGCCGAAGGAGCAGCGCAAGGTCGACGATTTCATTGTCTATGCTGTGGCGGCGGCGAAGCAGGCGCTCGATGACGCTGGCTGGCATCCCTCGACCGAGGAGGAGCGCTGCAGCACCGGGACCATGATTGGCTCGGGTATCGGCGGTCTTCAGGGCATTGGCGAAGCGGCCGTCACACTCCATGAGCGCGGCCCTCGCAAGCTGTCTCCCTTTTTCATTCCCGGACGCCTGATCAATCTTGCATCCGGCTATGTCTCGATCCAGCACGGCCTCAAGGGACCTAACCATGCCGTCGTGACGGCGTGTTCGACGGGGGCGCATGCCATCGGCGATGCCAGTCGTCTGATCGCGCTCGGCGATGCGGATGTGATGGTGGCGGGGGGCTCGGAATCGCCGGTCAACCGTCTTGCGATGGGCGGATTTTGCGCGATGCGCGCCATGTCCACCAAATTCAACGACAATCCGATCAAGGCCTCGCGGCCCTATGATCGGGATCGCGACGGATTCGTCATGGGCGAGGGCGCCGGCATCGTCGTCCTCGAGGAGTACGAGCACGCCAAAAAACGTGGCGCAAAAATCTACGCCGAGATCATCGGCTATGGTTTGTCGGGGGACGCCTATCACATCACTGCGCCAGCGGCTGATGGCGACGGCGCCTATCGCTGTATGAGCGCGGCCATGAAGCGCGCCGGCATCACGGCTTCCGACATCGACTATATCAACTCGCATGGCACATCGACCCCGCTCGGCGACGAGATCGAACTCGGAGCTGCGCAGCGCTTGCTTGGCAATACAGCCTCAAAGGTCTCGATGTCGTCCACGAAGTCTTCGATTGGGCACCTTCTCGGGGCGGCCGGTGCGGTGGAGGCGATTTTCTGTACCCTGGCGATTCGCGACAATATTGCCCCGCCGACACTCAATCTCGACAACCCCTCGGTCGATACGGCGATCGATCTCGTGCCGCATGTTCCGCGCCAGCGCGAAATCGACGTGGCATTATCAAATTCATTCGGTTTTGGAGGCACCAACGCGTCTCTCATCTTCAAACGAGTGACGAATTAGCAGGTCAGGTTTGGCTTCACCGATTTGCCGTATTCCGTCATATTGCTATCCACTGTTCATGCCAAATAACAGGTGAGATCAGCTCGAACGGCCGACCGGCCAGCGGGAGTTCAGGTTGTAGACATGAGTCAAAGACCCCCCATCGCACCCCGAAGTCCGCGTGCCGCGCTGGAACCGCAGCAAATGCCCAGGCCTCCGAAACGTTCGGAGCGGGCGCGCAATCCGCTCGTCGTATTCGGGAACGCCGTCATGACGTTGCTCCTGATCGTAATGCTCGGAGCGGGCTGTCTGTATGTTTATGGCAAGCAGGTTCTGAGCGCGAAAGGGCCTCTGGCGGAAGAGAAGACCGTCAATATTCCGCCGCGCGCCGGTATGACGGACATCGGCGACATCCTTCAGCGCGAAGGCGTGATCGATGTGGATCGCTGGACATTCATCGGCAGCGTACTGGCGATGAATGCGCGCTCCGGACTCAAATCGGGTGAATTTCTTTTTCAGAAGAACGCCAGCCTTAGCGACGTCATCAATACCATCGTCGAAGGCAAGGTGGTTCAGCATGCCTTCACGGTGCCGGAAGGCCTGACCTCCGAGCAGATCGTCGCACGGCTTCAGGACAACGATATCTTTGCGGGGACTCTTCGCGAGATACCGCGTGAGGGGACGCTGCTGCCGGATACTTACAAGTTTCCGCGTGGTACCCCGCGTGAGCAGGTGATCCAGCGCATGCAGCAGGCGCAGCGGCGCGTGCTCAACGAGATCTGGGAGCGACGCAGTCCGGACGTGCCGGTGCGAACGCCTGAGCAGCTGGTGATACTGGCCTCGATCGTGGAAAAGGAAACAGGCCGCGCCGATGAGCGCAGCCGCGTGGCTGCTGTTTTTTCCAATCGTCTTCGCCAGAAGATCAAGCTGCAGTCCGATCCGACGATCATCTACGGACTTGTCGGCGGCAAGGGGACGCTGGGCCGGCCGATCAAACGCAGCGAAATCCAGCAGCCGACGCCTTACAATACTTATGTGATTGACGGATTGCCGCCAGGGCCGATTGCCAATCCGGGCAAGGCGTCGCTGGAGGCTACCGCCAATCCGGCACGCACCCGTGATCTCTTCTTCGTCGCGGATGGTACGGGCGGACACACCTTTACCGATAATTATTCCGCGCATCAGGCGGCGGTCGCCAAGCTCCGGAGCCTTGAACGGGCCCAGCAGAACGATACCGTCGAGCCGGACGATGCGACGCCCGCACCCGGCACCCCTGCGCCGGCGGCTGCCACTACGCCCGCGCCCGCGGCGGCATCGCCTCCAGCACCAGCCCAGACACCGTCGACCGGCAAAAAGGGAACGCCGAAGGCTGCAGGCCCCAAGGCGTCCGCTGCCCCTGTGAGCCTGCTGGCCATGCCCAAGACGACAAATGCAAAGCCGGCCGGTCCGGCGTCTTCAGCGGCCCACAAGCGCTCTGCGGCGGCGGCTCCGGCGGCTAGTAGCGGAGCAGAATCCGGTGCGGAGCCGGCTGACGCGCAATAACTTCTGCCCATTATCCGAAGTCTTGCTGAATCCGGGTGTTGCCGGGTTTTCACGCCCCCCCAGCATGGCTAATGTCGCCGCGCGGCTCGCGGGACGAATCCGCAATTTGAATTGAACGGGAGTGAATTTCGCGATGGCGCTGTCAAGCATGACCGGCTTTGCGCGCAGTCACGGCAACAGCGGCCCCTATGCGTTCGAATGGGAGTTAAAATCGGTCAACGCCAAAGGACTCGATTTTCGCATGCGCCTGCCGCCCGGCTGGGACGATCTTGAACCCATTGCCCGCAAGCGCGCCTCGGAAGTCCTCTCGCGCGGCACGGTCTATGCCAATCTCACCGTCAAGCGAACTGCGAGCGTCTCCGTCGTGCGCGTCAACGAAGACGTGCTCGCCTCGATCCTCACTGTCGCGAATGACATCGCCAAGCGGACTGGCGGAGCGCCACCGAGCGTCGACGGCTTGCTAGCCATCAAGGGCGTGATCGAGGTGTCCGAGCCGGAAAGCGCCGAGGCCGAAATGCAGGCGGCCAAGGATGCGGCAATTGCAAGTTTCGATCAGGCTCTGCAAAGCCTCGTTGCGATGCGCCAGCGTGAAGGCACGGCACTCGGGCAGATTCTTGCCCAGCGCATGGACGAACTTGAGGGTCTTGCCGCCGCTGCTGAGGCGGCGCCGGGGCGCAAGCCCGAGGCCATCAGGACGCGTCTTGCCGAACAGGTCGCGACCCTGCTGGACACTTCCGATCGCTTCGACGCGGAGCGTCTTAGTCAGGAAGCTTTGATGATGGCGGCAAAGGCCGACATTCGCGAGGAGCTTGATCGCATCGCTTCGCATATCGCGCAAACCCGCGAATTGCTTGCCAAAGGAGGAGCGATAGGCCGGCGGCTGGACTTCCTGTCGCAGGAATTCAATCGCGAGGTCAACACCACCTGCTCGAAATCCAACGATGTTGATTTGACGAACACCGGGCTGGAAATGAAGTCGGTGGTCGAACAGTTTCGAGAACAAGTTCAGAATCTGGAATAAGCGCGGCAATGACCAGGACACATTCGATCAAGACGGGCGAACGGCGTGGGCTGATGTTCGTGCTGTCGTCCCCGTCCGGTGCGGGTAAGTCGACATTGTCGCGCATGCTGATTGAGAAGACACCCGGCATGCGGATGTCTGTGTCGGTGACCACGCGCGCCAAACGCCCGGGCGAGGTGGATGGCAAGCATTACCACTTTATCGGCAAAGAAGAGTTCGACGCCATGGTCAAAAACCGTGAACTGCTCGAACATGCCGCGGTGTTCGATCATCATTATGGTACGCCACGCAAGCCGGTCGAGGATGCGCTTGCCGCCGGAGAGGACGTGCTGTTCGACATCGACTGGCAGGGCACGCAACAGCTCCGGGAGAAAGCGCGTGACGATGTCGTCAGCGTTTTTATCCTGCCGCCGTCCGCCGAGGATCTCGAACAAAGACTCCACACGCGGGCGCAGGATTCGGAATCGGTCATTCGCGGCAGGATGAGCCGAGCGACACATGAGCTCAGCCATTGGGCCGAGTACGACTATGTTGTCGTCAACAGCGATCTCGGTACGGCGTTCGGCGAGGTCGAAACGATTCTTCGCGCCGAACGCCTCAAGCGCGAACGGCAGACCGGCCTGTCGGCATTCGTGCGCGCGCTGCAGGACCAGCTGCAGCGATAAATCATCTGAGACGCCGGGCTTCAGAACGCAGCAAGCGCTCGATTTCGCTGACATCCTGATCGACGCGCATCGCGCGGGCACGCCGCTCCGGCGTGATCATTTGCGCGTAGGATGGCTGAGTGCGGCCTTTAGGATTTTCATCGGGCCAGATCTGCCGGCGCCGGGTTTGCGCGGTCCGTTTGCGGCGTGCGGCATGGCGAAACAATGTATGGCCGAAGATCGCGGCGAGAGCGAGCGCGACCGCGAGCACGCACAGGATGATTTGCGCTGGGCCGATCTGGATGCCTGGGCTACGGGAGGTATCGATCTTTGCGGGCTGTTCGCCGGGCGATGCGGCCGCGACTTTTATTGTCTGGTCCGGCTGGCTCGTTGTCGGCTGGAACTCGTTCGGCGATGGCCAGCGCGAAGCGAGTGTTATGGGCGTTTGGGCAATAAGGTCGCTCGTTGTCAGCTGATGCGCGTCATTGTTTGAAGATGAAGTAGACGATCGCTCGGCTGGAGCGGGAGAACGCACAGGCGCTTGAACGGCAGAGACAGCGCCCGACGGAGGTAACTCGGCGTGCGCGTCGGCAACGGATTCATCAAGCGTTGCAGATGATAATGCCGTATCTTGCGCCGCTGCAGCTGGCGGAGCCGGTTTGGCTGCTGTCTTACCGGTTTTTGCTCCCTGGTCGGCAAGATACCAGCAATGCTTCTTGGTGGAGCGATCGATGCGGTAGTACCAGTGCTGCCCGGCTGGCGTTGTGGCTTTGGGCGCCGAGAGACATTCATCCGCATGGGAATAGCTTGGCATCCCCATCGAAGCCGCAAGGCCAAGCATGGCCCAAATAAATTTGGCCCGGACATGTTTGGTCCAGTCACGTATGAAGAAATGTTGCTGCATGAGACCCCCCGGTCTGTCGCGATGTGCAGGGGATGCTCGGGGAGAAGTTGGGTCGCAATGGGCCGTAATTTCGTAAGGTATGTGACTTCATTCGGGCACCGGGTTCCCGAACGAGCCGTGCGATTTGATCTCAACGCCATTCGTGGGCTGATTTCAGCTCGGCGAATTTCCTTGCCATGGCGACAAATCCGGTCACGGGAACCGTTTCGGCTCGCCGGGTCGGATCGATACCGGCTGCCTGCACGAGCGCTGCGTGATCCGTTCCTAGAGATTTCAAGCTCTGCCGCAGCATTTTCCGTCTTTGCCCGAAGGCCGCTGCGGTAACCTGTTCGAGTGCGCGGCGATCGCAGGGCTCAGGATGATCGCGCGGAATGAGCCGGACTACAGAGGACGTGACCTTCGGCGGCGGCACAAAAGCAGCCGGCGAGATATCGAACAGGATTTTCGTTTCGGCGCGCCAGTTCGACAGCACCGCGAGCCGTCCATAGGCGTCGTCGTTCTCGCGCGCGACGATACGCTCCGCCACCTCGCGCTGGAACATCAGCACCATCATGTCGAACCACGGCGGCCATGGCTCGGTGCCGAGCCAGCCGGTCAGGAGCGGTGTGGCGATGTTGTAGGGCAGGTTCGCGACAATCCTCGCGCGTTCTCCGCTCAGAAGCGGACGCGGATCGAACGCCATTGCGTCCTCATGCACGATTTGAAGACGGCCGGGATAGCGTCTCGAAATTTCCTCGAGGGCGGGCAGAACGCGTTCGTCCCGTTCGACCGCGATGACGCGCCTTGCGCCCAGCGCGAGGAGGGCCCGTGTCAATCCGCCGGGACCGGGACCGATCTCGACGATCGTTGCGTCGTTCAAAGGCTCTGCCGCCCGCGCAATACGCGCGGTTAGGTTGAGATCGAGCAGAAAATTCTGACCCAGGGATTTACGTGCTGTCAGCTCGTAACGTTTGAGGACATCGCGCAGCGGCGGCAAATCGTCGATCTGGCTCATGCGGGTTGTGCTTGGGCCATCCGCGCGGCGAGACGCAGCGCCGCGATCAGGCTCGACGGGTCCGCGCGCCCGGTGCCGGCGATGTCAAAGGCGGTTCCGTGGTCGGGCGAAGTGCGGATGAACGGCAGACCGAGCGTGACGTTGACGCCATGATCGAATGCGAGGGTTTTGATCGGGATGAGCGCCTGGTCGTGGTACATGCAGATCGCGCAATCATAGTTGTTGCGCGCGGCGGCGTGAAACATGGTGTCCGCGGGCAGCGGTCCTCTGACGTCGATTCCGGCTTCGCGTAGTTTTGTGACGGCAGGCGTGATGATCTCCTGATCCTCCTTTCCGAGCGAGCCACCCTCGCCGGCATGGGGGTTGAGGCCGGAGACGGCAAGGCGAGGGCGCGCGATAGAAAACCTGGCAGCAAGATCAGCCGCGACGATATGCGCGGTCTCAACAATCAGCTCGGTGGTCAGCGCAGAAATGGCGTCGCGCAGCGGCAGATGGATCGTGACTGGAACCACGGCCAGTTCGGGTGACCACAGCATCATCACGGGGCGCGGAGTTTTGCCCTCGCTCGCGGCCAACTCCGCCAGAAATTCGGTATGGCCGGGATGAGTGAAGCCTGCGCGGTAAAGTACGCTTTTGGCGATGGGATTGGTGACCACTGCACTGGCGCGTCCCGCTTTCACATCGGCGACGGCTTGGCGGATCGAGGCAAGAGCAGCCGGCGCGCTGGTTTCGTCGGGATGACCGGGCTGTGCTTTTGCCGAATGTCCACTCTCCACCACCGGCAACGCGTCGGCAAACATATCGGCAGCGCTTGTGGGCGTCGCATCCGCCATCGGGACAGTGAGGCCGAGCATGTCCGCGCGGCGCTTGAGAAAATCGCGGTCGCCGATGAGATAAAAAGGAGGCAGTTTGAGTTCGCGCTGCCGCAGCCAGGACGCCACCGCGATGTCCGGTCCGATGCCCGCCGGTTCGCCGAGAGTGAGGGCAACGGGTTTGATTGTCATATCCGCCCTTCAGCGGTACTCGATCATGGCGCTCTTGCGCAGGTCATCGAGATAGGCCTTGGACTTCGCTTCGTATTTTTGAGCGAAAATTTTGTCGCGCGCCGCCCGCTTGGCTGGAGTATCGGCCGTCGTCGTCTTGCGGTCGCATAACACGACCATTTCGATGCCCTGTTTGGTCACTTCCGGCGCGGTCATGCGTCCGATCTGTGTTTTGTCGAGAGTTTCGCGGTAAGCGCCGGGCAGATCGGCAGAGGTCTTGACGATGAGATCGCGGATGGTTCCATCGCGCATTGCACGGAAATAGCCCTCCGCCTCGTCGCAGCTCTGGATTTTGCTACGAAGAATCTCGGCTTCCTTGCGGCGTTGCTCGACGGCGGACGGCGGCGATCCCTTCGGCACGAACAGAACCACAGGGCGGACCTGATATTCGAAGCTCTCGGTTTGCGAGGGCTGGGTATCGCTGGCAGCAGCATTCTGGATGTCTTTTTCCGCGACCAGCAGACTTTGCTTGTAGCGTCCGCGGACCAGCGCGCTCCATGCCGTTTCCGCATTCAGCCGCTGCTTGAGGGTGTCGGGCCGAATGCCTTGTGCCGCCAGAACCTTCGTCAACTGATCGGAATTCATGCGCATCCGCGAAGCCATGTTTTCATAGGCGCCGTCGATGTCGGAGGTTGTAAGGTCGACGCCGAACTTTTTGCCTTCGCGGATTTTCAGTTTTTCGTCGATCAGCTCCTGGATCACCTCCTGCCGCGAAGGGGCTTTATGTGTGATCAGCGCCGTCAGCTTGCTGCGCTGTTCGACGTCCATGCTGGTGATCGGCTCGCCACTGACCAACACAACGACGGTTTGCGCGTGAGCGCGCGTCGGCACGGCCAGGACGAATATAGCGAGCAGAATCGTAACGGCGACGTGAGTCGCGCAAGCGCGGGCTAAACGAGGAAAAGTAGATTCTACGCTCATGTTGCTATCCGTCATACGCGATATCCCGAGATCGCACGCGGACTACTGAATCCCGACCGATTGCGAAAGCCCGGTCGTGCCGATCGTCCGCAATCCGAGTTGCACCATCACGCGATGGTCGGTGACCGGAGTGGTACTGTAAACTGTGGTGCCAAAGGCACCGGGCGACGACGTGTAGTAATTATAGTCGGTCACATAGTTGACCGCGAGCAGGAAGCAGTCGTCCACATATCCCGCTCCGATGATGTACTGGTTGACCTTGTCCTGCGTGATGTCATAGCGCAGCCCTCCCGATACCACCCAGTTCTGCGCAAGCTTGACCGACGCAGTTCCGAGAACGCCCTGACGGCGGTTCAGATAACCCAGTTCGGGCTGCGCCGCATAATCGCCATAGAGCAGGCTGAGCGACCAGCGGTCGAAATTGGCGCGGCCTTCCACTTCAAGACGATTGAAGCTGCCGGTCGCCTCGTCTATTCGGGCACGGGTCGTGAAGTTGAAGGTCTTGTTCGGCTGATACGAAATGCGGGCAACGTAATCAGACTTCGGCTTGTCGAGCCCGGAATCGAGGCCGGTATTTGTCAAATCCTGCACAGCGTAGGAGTTCATGCCGAAAATCTGGTAGGACTGGCCGAACAGCATGTTGATCGAACCGCCGCGATCGAACTGTGTCGTGGCCTGCACGCCGGCGTTGACGCGGCCGCCGCCCTCGACGCGATCCCAGCCGGAAAATTTGTTGACGCTGAACAGGTTGCTGTCGTCGAAGGTCAGGCTCTGCGCATCCTCGTTCGGCAACTGCCCGGCATACTGTTCGTTCGGACGGATGATGACCTGCGCGATCGGCTCGATCGTGGTGGTGCCCCACGGCTGCACGTTGATGAACGGGTAGCGGTATTCAAGACCGATCGTCGGCATGACCCGTGCAACCTGGGTGTTGCCGACATGGGTGAAGTTGTCCACGCCAACCTGGTTCGACACATCAGCATTGATCAGGTCGCCGCGAACCGAAGCAAACGGCGTCCAGATCTGGCCCATCGGATCGGTAAATGATCGCCGCCAATCGACCTGGCCGGACAAGCGGGTGTAATCGCCAGGGATGCCGCGAAGAAGGCAGTTCGAACGAGTTAGATTTTTAGCCGGGTCGGCGGTCAGCAATTGCTGGGCGCAAGCATTGACCGGGTCGCCCTGAGAATTGAGGACTGGCTGGTTTGAGCTATCCACCTGGACAGCGTTGTTGATCGGTTCAAACGCAGCCTGATTGCGCGTCAGGCTTGTGAAGTTGGTCTTGTAGCTCAGCTCGCCGCCGAGAATTGAGCGGTTCAGCACGTTGCTGTAGTCGATGACCGGAGCGACAACCGGGATTTGCGCCTGCGTATCATAGGCCGAATAGCCCTGATAATACATCGTGCGCGCGTCGAAGAAGCTGCGGTTGCCGACGCCACTGAGATAGAGCTGGGAGACGCCTGTATCGGGGATCAGCAGGAACGAGTTAAGCGGATTGCGATAGGCCGCGAGGCCATAGTCGCGGAAGAACGTGTTGTCGTTCGCGTAGATAGCGTCCCAGCCCCAGACCCACTGGTTGTTAAGAGCGAACTGGCCGTGCGTGTCGACGCCGACGCGGTCGGCGTGGGATCCCGCGGAGGGAACGCCGTTGAGATCGAACGCGTGCGGGTCGAGCTGGCTGATGCCGTAACCGCGGATTTCGTATGCGCCATTGATGAGACGCTGGCGGAATTCGCCCTGCATCAAAACGCCCTGGCGCGTGGTGACGCGTGGCGTCAGCGTCAGGTCATAGTCCGGCGCCAACGCGAAATAGTAAGGCACCTCGAAGCCGATACCCGTCAGGGAGTTCGACATCACGTTCGGAATGAGGAAGCCGCTCTTGCGCTGCACGGTCGGATCGGGCGTCGAGAAATAGGGCAGGTAGGCGATCGGTTGACCGAAGAATTCGAGGCTGGCGTTCTCGAAGTACAGCATCTTTTCGGTCTGGTCATGGATGATGCGCGCGCCCTTGACCTGCCATAGCGGCGGCTTCTTCGGATTGTCGCGGCAGGGAGCGCATGCGGTGTAGACGCCGCTCTGGAAAATCGTGATGTCTCCGTTGCTGCGATCGGCGCGCGCCGCGGCCATGCGCGTCTGGTTGGGCGTATCGAGACGCAGCGAATCGATGAAACCGTCGCGATAATCGTCCGACAGATCGATCACGTTGGCATAAGTGATCTTGCCGCTGGCGTCCGTCATCCGGACATTGCCCTCGGCGTGAAGACGTTTGGTCTTCTGGTCGTAGATGACCCTGTCAGCCTCCAGAGTCGATCCGTTGTAGTAAATCTGCACGTTGCCGACCGCGGATACGCGCGAGTTGTTGTAGTCGTAGTTGATCTCGGTGGCCCGCACGAGCATCTGCCCTTTTTGGGCGTTGGGATTCTGCTTCGGTTTTTCAATCGGCGGACGTGCGTTGTAGCTGAAGTTTTTGCGCTGCTGCTCCACGCTTTGTGCCGAGGCGGGAGCCGTCATTGCACCGAGAACCGATGCGATCAGGAGTGCCAGAATTGCGGACGCAGAAAAGGGTTGGCGGCGCAAGCGATCGCGCCGCCTGAATGCAGGCGTCCGTCCTTGGAGGGCGGCGGTAATAGCCACTACCCGTCCTCCTGGTACAACAAGGCCAAAAACCCCGTCAGGCCGCCCACGCAAACGGGCAGCCATGCGGCAGCAAGCGGATGTATCAAAGCGGCCTTGCTCAAATCCTCAGTTATTTTCGATAGAACATAGAGCAGAAACCCTGCCGCGATGCCACCCAAAACCATTCTCTGGACGCCGCCGAAGCGGAAGAAGCGCAGGCTTACGGCGCCTGCGAGCATCACCATCGAAGCCAGCAAAAACGGTCGTGCGATAAGCTTGTCGTATTGCAAACGGTATCCCGCTGCTGCCAGCCCGGAGTTCTCAGTGGACCTGATGTAAGCCGGAAGTTGCCAAAAAGACACGGTTTCGGGTGTTGCGAAACTGTTACGAACCTGTGCCTCGTTCAGATTGGTGGGCAGGGTGATCGTCTCTTTCTCCACGGGCGGGTTGCTCAGCGCGAAGACCCGGGCGCCTTTGAGAATCCAGCGGCCGGGTTCAAGCGTTGCCTCGCGGGCCTCGATTCTTTCCCTGAAACCGCCGCCTGGCTCGAACCGGAAAACCGATACCCCGATCAGGCGCGCGCCCTGTCCCTGGCTGGAGGTCGAACTGATGATCGCCTGCCCCTCCGAGGTGACCTGGTTAATCCAGAAAGCACCGCTCTCCTGTGATGCCGAACGGCCGGGAGCGGAAAAGATTTCAGCCTCAAGCTCCTTTGCGCGCTCCTGCATGGCGGCCGACGCCGGATTGTAAACGACTGTCGCCAGCACGCCGAGAATCAGGGCGCTCAGCAGGGCAGGCGTCATGAACTGCCAGGCGGATATTCCCGCCGCGCGCGCGACGACGAGCTCAAGGCTGCGCGATAATGCGAGATAGGACGTCATCGCGCCGACCAAGACGCAGAACGGCATCAGCCGTTCCAGCAGCTGAGGCACGCGATAAATCGAGGTCTGGGCGACCAAAAGCGCCGAGGCGTTGGCGAGGCCGGAACTTCGGCGCGTCAATTCGATGTAGTCCACCAGCACGATCAGGATGACGATGCCGAAAAATACCGACAGCGACGCCACCACGAAGCGTTTGGCAAAATAACGGGCAAGGGTAGTGGTGATCATGGGTGCGGACACGCCGTCGCAATTGACGCGAGGGGACCGACGAATCGCGCACGGCCGCATGCGCTCGGCCTCACGCGCCGGCATCCGACATACGCGAACAGCATTCTGATTCCGGAGGCGTCAATCGACCCCATATGGCAGCACTATCCCCAAGCACTATCACCGGAACGGTGCACCCCAAGCCTCCATTCAGAGGCTCCCCAAGGGAGCGGCCGGCGAGTTCGGACAACTTGATTTATCTCATACTATCCCATTGATCGGTCGATAAAATGGCTGTCGCAAGGCGACCTTGAAACTATTGGTTAACAAACTTCTTGCGTGGCTTTCCGGTCACGTCTGGGACCCACTCACTCACCAGACGGATGGGCCCTTTTCTCCTGCTTCTTTGCAGCCGGCGAAAGAAGGGGCCATAGTATGGTCCCACCCCCGGATCCTGTATCTCAGCGCTGTAAAAGCCGCGATTTTTGAAAGGACTTGCTCATGACCGACGCCGTTAAGGTCGGCTTCGTTCCGTTTTCAGCCCAACCACGGGGCGTCCTGGTGGTCTTCACCGATGAGACGCTGCGATTCGGTCCCGCGACTCGGAAGGTGCTGGGGGGCTACGAAGACACCATAAAACGAGCGGCAGCGACGGCGCAGTTCAAGGGCAAGAGTGGTTCAGCGCTCGACATTCTCGCTCCTGCCGGCCTGAAAATTGGCCGGCTGATCGTGGCGGGAACCGGCAAGGCCGGATCCCTGAAGGAAGAAGATTACATCAAGATCGGGGGCACCTCGGTAGCACGGCTGAAAGCGGGCAACGAGGCGGTCACGATGATCGCCGAACTGCCAGGCGGGCCGCTCAAGCCGGATCAGGTCGCGGCCATCGCCGCCGGCATTCGGCTGCGCGCCTACAAGTTCAATCGCTACAAGACCAAGGCCAAGGACGAGGATGCCGCTCTGAAAGCGCAGATCTCCATCGCCGTTGCGGACGTCGCCGCGGCGAAAAAAGCATTCAGCCCCACGAACAACGTTGTCGACGGTGTTCTGATCGCGCGCGAACTCGTCAATGAGCCGCCGAACGTTCTTTATCCGGTGGAGTTTGCACGCCGTGCTGCGCTGCTGCGAAAGCTCGGGGTTCAGGTCGAGATTTTCGACGTTGCGGCGATGAAGAAACTGAAGATGGGTGCGCTGCTCGGCGTATCGCAAGGATCGGCGCATGACGGGCGAATGGTGGTGATGCGTTGGAACGGCGCAGCGAGCAAGACCGACAAGCCGGTGGCGTTCGTCGGCAAGGGCGTATGCTTCGACACCGGTGGAATTTCGATCAAGCCAGCCGGCAGCATGGAGGACATGAAGGGTGACATGGCAGGTGCGGCCTGCGTAGTCGGCCTGATGCACGCGCTTGCCGCGCGAAAGGCCAAGGTCAACGCCGTCGGCGCCATCGGCCTGGTCGAAAACATGCCAGACGGCAACGCCCAGCGTCCAGGCGATATTGTCACGACCATGTCGGGACAGACCATTGAGATCATCAACACCGACGCCGAAGGGCGACTCGTGCTGGCCGATGTCCTCTGGTACACGGCGCAGAAATACAATCCGAAATTCATGATCGATCTTGCGACTCTGACAGGTGCGATCATGGTTGCGCTTGGCACCGAATATGCGGGTCTGTTTTCCAACAATGACCAATTATCGGAGCGCCTGACGAAAGCAGGGCAGGCGACCGGCGAGCGGGTCTGGCGCATGCCACTCGGCCCTGAATACGACAAGCAGATCGACTCGAAATTCGCCGACATGAAAAACGCGGCCGGGCGGAACGGCGGTTCGATCACCGCCGCGCAATTGCTGCAGCGTTTTGTCGGTGACACGCCATGGGCACATCTCGATATTGCCGGAACTGGCATGGGTGCGCCGGCGAGCGACATCAACACAAGCTGGGGATCAGGTTACGGCGTGCGGCTGCTCGATCAGCTGGTTGCCGATTACTACGAGGCGAAACGCTAGAAACGGCTGTACCGCAGCGGTTTTTGATGGGGTCGGACAATGACGGAAGTCCTGTTCTATCATCTGCAGGGCAGGTCGCTGGAAAGCGTCCTGCCACCGCTGCTGGAAAAATCATTGGAGCGCGGCTGGCGGGTTACCGTGCAGACGGGCTCGGAAGAACGCGCCGACGCGGTCGATGGCCATCTTTGGACGTACCGCGAGGACAGTTTCCTGCCGCACGGGACGTGGCGGGAAGCGGACGCGGCGGATCATCCGATTTTGCTGACTGTCGATGAGTCCAACATGAACGGCGCCAACGTTCGCTTTGTGGTCGATGGAGCGTCGTTGCCTGCCGATTGCGCCGCCTATGATCGCATTGTCATGATCTTTAACGGGGAAGACGACGCTGCATTACAATTGGCGAGGGAGGCCTGGACATCCTGCAAAGCAAAGGGATTCGAGGTGACTTACTGGCAGGCTAACGAATACGGAAAATGGCAACGCCGTAACTGAAATTGCCATCCGCGATTAATGATTATGGACGATTATCGTCGCCAATATTGCGTTCCCGGGTTGCGCTGGGCCACCGTGGTGCCGCAAATAGGTGGTGGGAAGATGCGGGGACTAAAGCGGCAGGTCTTGCTTATGCGTGGCAAGAGCAGCCGCTATTCGTAAAATCAAGAATCATCCGGCTCTCGAGCCGGAATGCGGATCGGGTTACTTCCTGACGCAGGTTAACGTAGTGCGGGATTGCCGTTGAAGTCTGGACGAAACCATTTTTGGGTGCGTGGGATTTTGGCCATGCTGATGGCCGCGCCTTTGCTCGGCGGCTGCAACAGCATCGGCAGCTTGAGCGACTTCAACATGAAGGATCAGGAGTGGTTTCAGCGGCCGGGCAAGATTTTCGGCAATCGCTCGCTGGCGATCGAAACCCCGCCCTTGACGCCAGATAAACCGATTACGCAGGACGATCTGATGTCGTCGGAGGGCGGCTGTCCCGGCGCGGTTGCCGGCCCAGCCGATGCCAATGCACAGGACAACAGCCAGAACGGGGTCGCCCCGGTGGCGCCCGTGGCACTCGGACATACCGAATGCGATGTGATCCGCGCTATCGGTGCGCCGACTTCGGTCAATCTGTCACGTAACGAGCGGGGCGATCGTCTTGCCACCGCCACCTATCTTCAGGGGCCGCGCGCCGGCATTTACACCTTTACCGCGGGGCGATTGACATCGATCGAGAGAGTCAACCAGCCCGCGCCGGCCAAGCCTGCAAAGAAACCCTCGAAAAAGCGCAGCACAAGCTGATTGACGCTAAGGCAGCTACTCCGCTGCTTTTCCCGTTGACGTGCTGGCCGCGAGCCACTGTTCTTCCGCCCTTTGCAGCGCTTCAGCGGCAGCGGCGCGCGCTTTCGTGAGCTGTGCTGCCTGCTTTGGATCGCGTTTGAAGATATCCGGCAACGCCAGTGCCGTATCGATCTTGCCGATAATGCCTGTAATACGTTCGATCTCGGCCTCAGCCTGGGCAATCTGCTGCTTGAGAGCGACGCGCTTTTCGCTTTTGCCCCGCGACTGTCTGTCCGAACTGGTGTCGCGCTCGCGGCTGGAAACCCGCATGCCGCGCGCACTCAGGACGGAGCGGCGATATTCATCCAGATCGCCATCGTAAGGCGTCACCTTGTGATCCGCGACGACCCACAACTGGTCCGCGCAGGCCTCGATCAGATAGCGGTCGTGTGAGACCATGATGATCGCACCCGGAAATTCGTTGATGGCTTCGGCGAGCGCCGCGCGGCTGTCGATATCGAGATGATTGGTCGGCTCATCGAGGATAATCATGTTCGGGCCGTAGAACGTCGCAAGACCGAGCAGGAGGCGCGCCTTTTCGCCGCCCGACAGGCTCTTCACCGTTGTGTCGCCGGCCTTGCCGGAAAATCCGATCGCCCCGACACGCGCGCGAACTTTTGTCTCGGGTGCGTCCGGCATCAGGCGGCGCAGGTGATCGTAGGCCGAGCCTTCGAGGTCGAGTTCGTCGGTCTGGTGCTGGGCGAAATAGCCAACCGACAGGTTTGCCGCGCGTACGATGTTGCCCGAAAACGGCGGCAACTTGCCGGCGAGCAGCTTTACCAGAGTCGATTTGCCATTGCCGTTGGAGCCGAGCAGGGCGATGCGGTCGTCATTGTCGATGCGCAGCGTCACGCGGCTGAGGACGGGTTTCCCCGGATCGTAACCGACGACCACATCATCAACGGCGATGATGGGCGGCGATAGCGTTTTTTCCGGCGCCGGGAATGTGATTTCCTTCACATCCTGTGTCACCAGCGCCGTCACAGGCTTCATCTTCTCCAGTATCTTGACGCGCGACTGCGCCTGCTTGGCTTTCGAAGCCTTGGCCTTGAAACGATCCACGAAGTCCTGCAGGCGCTTGCGTTCTTCCGCCTGCCGCTTGGCGTGCTTGGCGTCGATCATCTCGCGTGTGGCACGCTGGTCTTCGAACGAAGAATAGGTGCCCTTGTAGAGGGTGAGTTTACCCCGATCGAGATGCAGGATCTGATCCACCGAGCTATCGAGAAGGTCACGGTCATGGCTGATGACAATGACAGTGCGCGGATAATTGGCCAGATGATCCTCGAGCCACAGCGTGCCTTCGAGGTCGAGATAGTTGGTCGGCTCGTCGAGCAGCAAAAGGTCGGGTGCGGAGAACAGCGTTGCCGCAAGCGCGACACGCATGCGCCAGCCGCCTGAAAACTCCGAGCAGGAACGGGTCTGATCGTGAGCTGAGAATCCCAGTCCCGAGAGAATCGAGGCGGCGCGGGCAGGGGCGGAATGCGCGTCGATATCGACGAGGCGCGTTTGAATATCTGCAATGCGGCCGGGATCCTGTGCGGTTTCCGCCTCGCGCAGGAGCGCGTCGCGCTCGAGGTCGGCCTTGAGCACGACTTCGATGAGACTCTCCGGCCCATCAGGCGCTTCCTGTGCCAGCGAGCCGATACGCCAGCGCGGCGGCAGCGTGATCGAACCGGTTTCGAGCGGGAGATCGCCGCGGATGGCATGGAATAGTGTGGATTTGCCGACGCCGTTGCGGCCGACAAAACCGACACGCGCGCCTGGCACGATCTGAACGGTGCTGGAATCGATCAGCAGGCGTCCGGCGATGCGGATCGAAATATCGGTGATTGAGAGCATGGCCGCGTTGTCACCAAAGCGCGGCGTAAACGCAAGCCCTATGCCGGAAGGAATTAAGGGGGATGAAAATACGCGGTGGCTCTTTACCGGCCGAGTATTGTCAGCGTTTGCGAGGAGACGCGGTCAGGTCCGGAACGAGGGAGGGCGCATCGTCGAGCTGTTGCAGCTGATCCATCAATTGCTGCAGGCGTGGCGGTAAATGCCCTGCACCGGGCCGCATGAGATCGCGCAGACGCTCGCCGATTCCGTCGCAGACGGCGAGACTGGTTGAACGATCCATCTGGATGTCATTGTCCAAGGAGTTGTCGATCCAAAGGTTCATGGCCGTCACCATTCGAATTTGACTTAAATTGATCATAGTCTTCCAAGCCTCGGGGAAAAGGAATGTTTCCCGCGATCGCTTGTCTTGGTGACTCGCGCGTAAATATTTAGTGGCCGGGAACCGGAACCCTTTTGGCGGCTGCAGGCAGACAAAATCCCGGCTACGGAGCAGCCGGGATACAAGACCTCAGGGTTTTGCGAGGGTGTTTAACAGGCGAGGCACTTAGCCTTCACCAGCATCTGTTGACCCAGGCCCAGCGCCATCCCCACGGAGTCGGCACCCAGCGGCGCACGACGCATCCGCCATAATAGCCGTAGTAAACGGGACCGCCGTAGAAGCGTGGGCCCCATCCGCGTCGCCAACCCCAGCCGCCACCTCCCCAGTAATGCGGTCCACCCCAGTGACCACCGCCCCAATGGCCGCCACCCCAGTGTCCGCCACCACCCCAATGTCCGCCGCCGCCCCAGTGGCCGCCGCGTGCAGACGCGCTGGTGGTTGTGATCGAGGTGCTGCCGATGACCACCGCAATTGCGAAAAGTGCCAGAGCCAGTTTTCGTAACATCTCACTCTCCTATCAAGGCGCTTGCCGCGCCATCCGATCGCCCCGCGAGCACTTGATTTGCGTCATATTCCCTCTCATCCGGCGGGTCGGAGTCTGACCCTAATTCCCTAAAGTGAATGGTGCTCTCACAGTGTCTTCAGGCAAGGTTTATTTGGGTGAATTCGCCGTAATGTTCGCATGAGAGAAGACGGCCAATCCGGGGCTGCCGGGCGCTTGCCGTCCGCAAAGACCGCCGCTATAAGCGCCGCAACCTCATCTTCCCGTATTTCAAGGACAAAACATGGCGATCGAGCGCACCTTTTCGATTATCAAGCCGGACGCGACCGCGCGCAATCTGACCGGCGCCATCAATGCGATCATCGAAAAGGCGGGCCTGCGTATCGTCGCCCAGAAGCGGATTCAGATGACCCGCGGTCAGGCCGAAACCTTTTATGCCGTGCACAAGGCGCGTCCGTTCTTTGGCGAACTCGTGGACTTCATGATTTCCGGCCCGGTCGTCGTTCAGGTTCTGCAAGGCGAGGGCGCCATTCAGAAATACCGCGACGTGATGGGCGCGACCGACCCGGCCAAGGCTGCGGAAGGCACCATCCGCAAGGCGCATGCGCAATCGATCGGCGAGAACTCGGTTCACGGCTCCGACGCTGCCGAGACGGCCGCCATCGAGATCGCCCAGTTTTTCTCGGGAAACGAGATCGTCGGCTGACGCCAGGCTGGCGGCGATCGCCGCCATTGGACGAAATACTGCCATTAACGCCCGCTTTGCGACGAAAAGTCCGCAGACGCGGGCGTTGTTTTGCGCTAGCTGGTCTCAATAAAAAATAGCCTTGGGGAGGCACGATTGAGCTGGATATTGCAGATTTTCGACCCGGCCACTCTGAGTGGCATATGGACGCAATTCCAGTCTGAAATCCACGAGCCGCAATTCTGGGTGGCGCTGACCAAGATCATCTGGATCAACGTTCTTTTGTCCGGCGATAACGCGCTGGTCATCGCGCTTGCGTGCCGTGGCTTGCAGCCACGCCAGCGCGTGTGGGGCATGATTCTGGGCGCGGCCGTCGCGGTGGCTTTGCGGATCGTTTTCACCGGCATCGTCGCATCGCTGATGGAACTGCCTTATCTCAAGCTGATCGGCGGATTGGCGCTACTCGTCATCGCGGCCAAGCTGCTGGTGCCGGAGGAGGCCGACGAAGACAGTGTGCATGCTGCGCAGCATCTATGGGCCGCCGTGCGTGTCGTCGCCGTGGCTGATATCATCATGAGTCTGGATAACGTGATCGCGGTGGCCGCTGCCGCCAATGGCAGCGTCGTTCTTCTTATTCTGGGTCTGGCCATCAGCGTGCCGCTGATCGTCGCCGGCGCAGCCCTCATCATGGCGCTGCTCGATCGGGTGCCGGCGCTGGTCTGGCTTGGTGCCGCTCTGCTCGGCTGGGTCGCGGGCGAGGTGATCGCAACCGATCCGGCGGTCCATCCATTCCTTCAGCGGCTGCTGAATGGCGAGATCGCGCTCAATCTCGATGCCAATTCCTCGCTCCTCGGTTTTGCACAACATCTGCGTTTTGGCAGTGAAATTGGCGAGTTCGCCGTAGCGGTGCTCGGTGTCGCCATCGTGCTGATCGTCGGCTCGATATGGCGCAGACGCGCGCTGCGCCACGCGGAGAATTCGTCAGAAACACCTCACGAACAGGCCGCCGCCTAGGGCGTCACCACTTCACTTCCACGCCAAGCGTGCCTTGGTGCGAATTGAAGCCGGAGCGGTATTTGCCATCGTAATTCGCATACAGCCGCGCGGTGTTCGACATGATCCATGATATCGAGCCGCCGGCATCGGCGCCCTGATTGCTTTCGCGGACGCCTTGAACGGCAATACTGTTGAGGCCGAGGGTGAGGGCGACGTCATCGATGTTCTGCATGAAATTGTCGATAAACTTGCCGTAAGCCGACACGTCCACGATCTGCTGGCCCACAATCCAATAATGGCCGACCTCCGCGCCGACCAAAACGCGCGCCCGCTCGCCATGCGATTCAGTAACGCTGAGGGCCAGCCCGCCGCTTTCATTGAAAGCGTTCGTGGTCGCCGCAACATATTCGATGCCCAGCTTGGGAACGATCCGGCTCTGGCCGATCGCGTTGTAATAACTTAGTTCGCCGAGCACGCCGTCCAGATTACCGCGATAACTGGCCGATGCCGTGCCAAGCACTGTTGCGCGGCTGGATTTGATCGAGGCAAAGCCGTGCACGGCAGCGAACGCGGCGGTCCACGGTCCATTTGTATAAGCACCGTTGATGCCGATTTGCGTCAGATCGAGCCCGGCTGTTTGCAGCGCGAGCGGCGCGTCGATCCAGGTATGGCTCTGATCGATCGAGACACCGAGATTGAAATTCGGCGTTAGATTCATTCCGATTCCAGCGACGCCGCCGACCGTTTTGCGGTTGTCACCCACATACGTGCCTTGCGGACCCGTGTCCGCCGACTGTCCGTAGACTTCGTACCAGCTTCGGTAGAGGGGAGCGGCCGTGCTTTGCGACGCGCCGCCGCCGCCTGAATTGTCGCGCTGCGCGTATCCGTAAGCTGCGACGCGTCCCAGCCGCTGAAGGAAATTGCTGCCGAGGTCGAGCTGGCTCGCCGCAGCCGAAAGCTGCGCCACGTTTTCGGTCGGATTGGGCGGGGCAAGTTGGGCGTGAGCCGTCGCAGGCCATAACGCCAGGACGATGCCGATCACCTCCGCGGCAAATGCAGGCCACGAGGTCGCACGTCTCGCCGGTTTTGAAATGTATGGCACAAAAGGTCTCATCAAGCCCGCAACGGATTTGAAAAAATTCCATTTTTATCAATTCGATGATTGCATGAAACCGGTGCGTACCGTCAACGTTTACACGGCGCGGCAACACCCAACGCGACGCGTTGTGGTCATGTTGCCACAGCGCAAATCCATCTCGCCTGATGTTGCGGAATTCCGATTTTCATGTTGGGATTGCGCGCAATCGGATTTAGGCCGTTCGACTGTGAATCTTCGGACTTTTGAATTCGGGCAGAGACTCTTGAAGCCGTTTGTGACGTGGCACGCGGAATGCGGCCGCGTCTTTTTCATTTCCGGAACTTGAGGAGACCGGCGTGGCAAAAGGCACCGTCAAATGGTTCAACCCCACCAAAGGTTACGGCTTCATCAAGCCTGACGTTGGAGCTCAGGACGTGTTCGTTCACATTTCCGCCGTTCAGCGCGCCGGGCTGGCAACTCTGAACGAGAACCAGAAGATCGAATACGAGCTGGTGGAAAATCGCGGCAAGATGTCCGCGGAAAATCTCAAAGTCTCCTGATTCGCAAAACTGGCTTTTGCTAGATGATGGAGGGCGAAATCAGTGCGTCGTCCGGGCTGCCGCTGGCGTCTGTCCTGCAATGCCCGCCTTCGAGAGTGGTTTTGCCGCCCGCAACCAGGCGCAGAGCATCCGGGTAAATCCGGTGTTCGACAGAAAGCACACGGGCCGCCAGTGTATCCGGCGTGTCGTCGTCACGCACGGCGACCGCGCCCTGCATCACGATAGGCCCTGAATCCATTTCCGGCACGACAAAATGCACCGTCGCCCCGTGGATCTTCACGCCGTCGGCCAGCGCGCGCTCGTGTGTATGCAGGCCGCGATAGGATGGCAGCAGCGCCGGATGGATGTTGAGCATCCGCTTGTCCCATTGCTGAACGAACCAGGGCGTCAGGAGCCGCAGGAACCCCGCAAGGCACACGAGTTCGATGTTGCGTTCAGCGAGCGCGGACTGCATCGCACGTTCGAAAGCCTCGCGATCCCTGCCGAATGGCTTGCTTTCAATGGTCAGCGTTTCGATGCCGTGTTTGGCGGCGATCGCGAGGCCCGCGGCATTCGCGATATTCGAGACGACGAGCACGATTTGCGCCGGAAAGTCCTCGGCCTTGGCGGCTTCGATCAGCGCCGTCATGTTGGAGCCGCGGCCGGAGATCAGAATGGCGACACGGCGCTTTTGCATTTCACAACGCCAGATCGAGATGCCCGTCATAGACCACGCGCTCATCCGCATTGGCCTTGACGACTTCGCCGATATGAACGGCGCTTTCGCCGGCCTCGGTTAGCACGCGCATCACTTCAACAAGTTTGTCGCGTCCGACGATGGCGATCATGCCGATCCCGCAATTGAAGGTTCGCAGCATTTCAAGTTCGGCGATATTGCCTTCGGCCGACAGCCATTTGAACACGGGCAGCACCGGCACTTCGGAGAGTGCGATTTTCACGCCAAGATGCTTCGGCAACACGCGCGGAATATTGTCGGTGAAGCCGCCGCCGGTGATGTGGGCGAGGCCCTTGACCGCGCCGGTCTCCCGGATCGCGCGCAGACATGACTTCACATAAAGCCTGGTCGGAGTGAGCAGGGCACCTCCGAGCGTCATCACCGGAGAGAACGGCGCGGAATCACCGAATGTCAGTCCGCTTTTTTCGACGACCTTGCGGACCAGTGAAAAACCGTTGGAATGCACCCCGGACGAGGCGAGACCGATCAGGGCGTCGCCCTCGGCAATGTCCTTCGGCAGCAGCGTGCCGCGCTCCGCCGCGCCGACCGCGAAGCCTGCGAGATCATAATCGCCGTCCTTGTACAGCCCCGGCATTTCCGCCGTCTCGCCGCCGATCAGGGCGCAGCCGGATTCGCGGCAACCTTCCGCAATGCCGGCCACGATGGCGGCCGTGGCTTCGGGGTCGAGTTTGCCGCAGGCGAAATAATCCAGAAAGAAAAGCGGCTCGGCGCCCTGAACCACAAGATCGTTGACCGACATGGCAACGAGATCGATGCCGATGCCGCCGTGAAGCCCGGTTTCGATGGCGATCTTGACCTTGGTGCCGACGCCGTCGGTGGCGGCGACCAGGACCGGATCGGTGAAGCCCGCGGCCTTCAGATCGAACAGCCCGCCAAACCCGCCGATTTCGGCGTCCGCGCCGGCGCGGGCGGTGGCTCGCACCATCGGCTTGATCAGATCGACCAGCCTGTTGCCGGCATCGATGTCCACGCCCGAGGAGGAATATGTGAGGCCGGGGGGTTTATCTGGCATGCTATTTTCCGCGATTCCATCGGTGGTTACGTCGGATTACGCCGCCGCGCAATGGCTCGCGGGCTCCGTTTGTCATCCTATGTATATAACGGGGACGGGGCAGGGTGCCCGCCCGCGTCCGGTGCGAAATGTTGTAATCAAATGCGGCAGATGCCCTTGATCCGCCAAGGACGTGTCAGGGACGTGCCAGGGACGCTCAGCTTGAACATACCCAATATCATCACGCTTGGCCGGATCCTGCTCGTCCCGCTGATCATCTGGGCCATCGCTTCCAGCCAGATGAGTGTGGCGTTCGTTATTTTCGTGATCGCCGGCCTGAGCGACGCGGTCGATGGCTTTCTGGCCAAACGCTTCGGCATGGCGACCGAACTGGGTGCGCTGCTCGATCCGATCGCCGACAAGGCGCTGCTGGTGTCGATCTACATCGCGCTCGGCCTCGCCGACGCCATCCCGCGCTGGCTGGTGATTCTGGTCGTGTCGCGTGACATCATGATTGTCGGAGCGATGATCGTTTCCTGGCTGCTCGAGAACCCGATGCCGGTCAAGCCGTTGATGGTCTCGAAATGGAACACCGTGGCGCAGGTGGCCTTCGCGGCGCTGGTGCTGGCCTCACTCGGATTTGGATTCCGTGTGCGGCCTTTCGATGCGATCCTGATGGCCTGCGTCGCGGTCCTGACCCTGCTGTCGATCTCGCGCTATCTGGTAGAATGGGTGCGCCATATGGCGACGACCGAAGACCTTTAGGAATGTCCGTGACCGTCCGCGCCCAGCCACGCCAGCTTGCCTTTGCCCTGCCTCACGCGGAGAGCCTGTCGCGTGACGACTTCCTTGAGGGGCCGGGCAACGCGAACGCGCTGGCCCTGATCGAACGCTGGCCCGACTGGCCGAGCCGGGTGATGATGCTGGTGGGACCCGAAGGCTGCGGCAAAAGCCATCTTGCCGCGATCTGGGCCGAGAAGGCGGGCGCGCGCACCATGACGGCGCAGGCGCTGTCGGTTGCCAATGTGCCGGGCGCGCTGGCGACGGGCGCGCTGGTGGTCGAGCATGTCCAGCCCGGCGATTTCGACGAGCGCGCGCTGTTTCATCTGCTCAATCTCGCGCGCGAGGATCAGGCCTTCGTCCTGATGAGCGGACGCGTCGCTCCATCGTCCTTCGCGGTCGATCTGCGCGATCTCGGCTCGCGGCTGCGGGCATTGCCCGTTGTGGCCCTGAACCCGCCCGACGACGCGATGTTCCGGGCGCTCATTGTCAAGCTCTGCGCCGACCGGCAGATGAGCGTGGACGAAAGCGTCATCGGCTATCTGGCGAGCCACATCGAGCGCTCGTTTGCCGCGGCCCGCAAGGCGGTGGACGTACTGGATGCGGAGGCCCTGCGGCTGCGCCGGCCGGTGACGCGGGCGCTGGCGGCGGAGATTTTCCGGGATGATGCAGCGTCAGTCTGAGTTGCGAGCCGCGTGTGCGGCGAGCCTCGAAGGATGATGGGGACGACGTTGAATGTGCCGAGCGTGTCCGGCACTCGCCGTTCAATCCAGATTCAATTTTCAAACAGCCATCTCGTCATTGCGAGCGGAGCGAAGCAATCCAGCCTGGAATCAACGGAGCGTGGGATGGATTGCTTCGTCGCTGACGCTCCTCGCAATGACGCTTATTCGAAAAGCCGCGCCGTTCTGCGAAATGTCGTCCCCGCGAAAGCGGGGATCCAGTGCGACACGCACGGGATGATCTGCCTGGGGTCCCCGCCTGCGCGGGGACGACGCTGCATGTGGGGCTTGCCCCATTCGCGCAAAAATAAACCTCGCGCTTGTGGTGGCATGAGTGATCCTCCCTGTTGTTTAAGGCGCGGGCGCGCCGTCGCTTGCTTCGTTCACCGCCCTCGCAACATGAGGGCGCGCGGAACGCCGGACGCGCGATGCGTCCGCAGCCTCGCGTGCAAAATGTTTTGGCACACGAGCTTCAGTCACCACGAAAGCACCGGATGCGTCCGGCGTTCCGCACGCAATGGTTTTAACGGCTTGTGTCGCGCTCTCCCCGGT
>RXJJ01000006.1:22454-128620 GCA_003963145.1 Bradyrhizobiaceae bacterium | reverse complement strand
CGATCCGATCGCGCTGGTGCGAATGATCGCGGTGGCGCGGATCATGATGCCCAAAAGCGTGGTGCGGCTTTCGGCGGGGCGGCAATATATGAGCGACGAGATGCAGGCGTTGTGCTTCCTCGCCGGCGCCAACTCGATCTTCATCGGCGACGTGCTACTGACGACGAAGAACCCGCAAACCGACAAGGACGCCGACCTGCTCGGTCGCCTCGGCATGACATCGAAAATGGACGAGAGGCGCGAACAGGCCAACGACATCGCTCGTCCAATGCCCCTGCAGACCCCCGCGCTCTGATCCCGATCAAAGCATCGTCCTACGTCCTCTGGCATGGTCTGCGTGCCGGGTAAGGCGGCTTGGACAATTTGGACCTCGACACCGAACCTGGAAACGCTCTAAAAAAGCCGGAAAGGCACTGAAATGCCAACCGAAAGCCCGCTTCCTCAAGGTTCCCCGTCCAGGGTTTTATAATGGATTACAGCCACTTCTTCGATAAAGCCCTCGATCGCCTGCATGACGAGCGCCGTTATCGCGTATTCGCCGATCTTGAACGCATCGCGGGCCGCTACCCGCATGCGGTGTGGCACTCCCCGAAGGGCGAGCGCAACGTCGTGATGTGGTGCTCGAACGATTATCTCGGCATGGGCCAGCATCCCAAGGTCGTCGGCGCGATGGTGGAAACCGCGACCCGGACCGGGACGGGAGCCGGCGGCACGCGCAACATCGCCGGCAATAATCACGCCCTGATCCAGCTTGAGGCGGAGCTGGCCGATCTGCACGGCAAGGAAGCCGCGCTTGTATTCACGTCCGGCTATGTGTCGAACCAGACCGGCATCTCGACACTGGCGAAGCTTATTCCGAACTGCCTGATCCTGTCCGACGCCCTCAACCACAATTCGATGATCGAGGGCATCCGGCAATCCGGCTGTGAGCGGATCGTTTTTCGCCACAACGATACGGCGCATCTGGAAGAGATTATGCGCGCGCATCGCGGGCGCCCGATGCTCGTGGCCTGCGAAAGTCTTTATTCCATGGACGGCGATATCGCGCCGCTCGCAAAAATCTGCGATCTCGCCGAACGCTACGGCGCCATGACCTACGTGGATGAAGTGCATGCGGTCGGCATGTATGGTCCGCGCGGCGGCGGCATTGCCGAGCGCGACGGCGTGATGCATCGGATCGATTTGCTGGAGGGCACGCTGGCCAAATCGTTCGGCTGTCTGGGCGGTTATATCGCCGGCAAGGCCAACGTGATCGACGCCATCCGCTCGCATGCGCCGGGCTTTATCTTCACCACCGCGCTGCCGCCGGCGGTGTGCTCGGCCGCGATCGCCGCGATCCGCCATCTCAAGACATCGAGCTGGGAGCGCGAGCGCCAGCAGGACCGCGCCGCGCGGGTCAAGGCGATCCTGATCGCTGCCGGAATCCCGGTCATGTCGAGCGACACCCACATCGTGCCGGTCTTCGTGGGCGATCCGGAACTGTGCAAGAAGGCTTCCGATCTTCTGCTGGAAGAGCACGGCATATACATCCAGCCGATCAACTATCCAACCGTGCCCAAAGGCACCGAGCGGCTGCGCATCACCCCGACGCCGTTCCATGACGACGGGCTTATCGATCAGCTTGCCAACAGCATGTTGCTGGTCTGGGAGCGTCTCGGTCTGCAGCTCAACGCAAAATCGCTCGCCGCTGAATAGCAGCGCACATCCGGTTCAGTGGGTGAGTCGCATGGACGCGCGCGGCTCCTGTGACAGCACGATCCGCATCAGGTCCGCGGCGTTCCTTGCACCAAGCTTGTCCATGATCCGTGCGCGGTGAACCTCCACCGTCCGTGGGCTTATGCCGAGCCTGCGTCCTGCCTCCTTGTTCGATGCACCGGCTGCGAGCTGACTGAGCACCTCACGCTCGCGACCGGTCAAAAGCTGGCGACCAGGAAAATCTGCCAATCCGTCGATATATCCGCTTACCGATTTTCGGTAGATTCTCACCGCATCGCGGACACGGTCCAGCATCTCGGCGGCGGGGAATGGCTTTTCAAGAAAGTCCGTCGCGCCACTCTTCATCGCTGCGACCGCTGTTGCGACGTCCGATTGTCCAGACATCACGATGACCGGTACGCCAAAATTGATGGCTGAAAGCTCCCTCAAAACTCCTAGCCCCGACAGGTTCGGCAACTGAAGGTCAAGGATGACGCAGCCTGGTTTGTTGAGCCGAACCGCATCCAGAAATGACCCACCTTCGAGAAATATCTGAGTGCGGAAGCCTTCGATCCGGAGCAGCAGGGTGAGCGCATCGCCGACGGATTCGTCGGCATCAACAATGTAAATCAACTCCTCTTCCGGAAATTGGAGAACACGCCCCATCAAAGGTCCTCCTCTAGCTGAAAATTTTTTATATTACAACTAATGCGAGCATAACTGATTCGTGCATCTTTCCAAATTCGATCACGATAATTACCAAAGCGACAGGCCATTCATCGCCACAGTCCGGGGCATCGTATAGACCAAAGCTCGCCCGCCACCTCAGGCAGTAAACCCGAAAGTGGGACACGACGACTATGCTGCAAAACGGGAGCGTCATCGCAGCCGCCTTTGGCTATATCGGCCTGCTGTTTGTGATCGTCTTCTATGGCGACCGGCTGACCCAGTCCCAGCGCGCCCGCGCAGGCATACTGATCTATCCGCTGTCGCTGGCGATCTATTGCACGTCCTGGACGTTCTTCGGCTCGGTCGGTAACGCCACGCGGACCAGCATCGAATTCCTGGCGATTTATGTCGGGCCGATCATCATGATTGTGTTCGGCAAACCGCTGATCATGCGGGTCATCAACCTCGCCAAATCCCAGAACATCACCTCGATCGCGGATTTCGTCGCCGCACGTTACGGCAAGAGCCAGGCGGTAGCCGCAACCGCCGCCATGATCGCCATTATCGGCTCGGTCCCCTACATCGCGCTCCAGCTCAAGGCTATCGCCGCCTCGCTCGAAACGATCCTTACCGACGGGCCTGGCATTTCGAAAATTCCCTTCGTCGGCGACGCAGCGGTATTCGTCACGCTGGCGCTGGCAATATTCGCCGTGCTGTTCGGCACGCGCCAGACCGATGCCACCGAACACCAGCACGGATTGATGCTGGCGGTCGCAACCGAATCCATCGTCAAGCTTTTCGCCTTTCTGGTCGCTGGCGTTTTCGTCACCTTCGTGATGTTCAATCCCCGCGACCTGATCGATCAGGCGATGAAAACACCGGAAGCGATCCGGGCTATCGACACCGCGCCCTCGATCGGCAATTTCGTGGCGATGACGCTCCTGTCGTTCTTCGCCATCCTTCTGCTGCCGCGGCAATTTCATGTCAGCGTGGTGGAGAATTCGAACGAAGCGGAAGTCGCGCGGGCACGATGGCTGTTTCCGCTTTACCTCGTCGCGATCAATCTGTTTGTAATTCCCATAGCGCTGGCTGGTCTCGTCACGTTTCCTTTCGGCGCGGTGGACAGCGACATGTACGTTCTGGCGCTGCCGATCGATGCCGACAACACGATCATTAGCGTCATCGTGTTCGTCGGCGGGCTTTCCGCTGCGACCGCTATGGTGATCGTCGAATGCGTCGCGCTGGCCATCATGGTGTCGAACGACATCGTCGTACCACTGGTTCTTCAGCGCGGCAGGACACTCCAGCACGACGCCAGGAATTTCGGCGGTTTCCTCCTGAAGGTACGCCGTATCGCGATCTTCAGCATCATGGCGATGGCGTATCTTTATTATCAGGCGCTGGCCACCACGCATCTTGCCGCCATCGGCCTTCTTTCATTCGCAGCGATCGCCCAGCTTGCGCCCGCCTTTTTCGGCGCGCTGATCTGGCGCCGCGCCACGGCACGCGGCGCGATGGGAGGCATGCTTGTCGGTTTCGCGGTGTGGGCCTACACGCTGTTCCTGCCGAGCTTCGCGGACATCGATCCGCTCGGCACCGCCTGGCTCCAGGAGGGCCCGTTCGGCATCGCTGCATTACGCCCGCAAAATCTGTTCGGCAGCCAGATGGCTCCGCTGATCCACGGGGTGCTGTGGAGTCTTTCGCTCAACCTTCTGACCTACGTCGTCATGTCGCTGTGGCGGCAACCGACCTCGATCGAGCGGCTGCAAGCCGACCTTTTCGTGCCAAGCGATCTCGCACCCATTTCGCCGGGCGGATTCCGGCGTTGGCGCACCACGGTCACGGTGCAGGACCTCTTGACCGCAGTATCGCAGTATCTCGGAAGCGAACGGGCGAACAAGGAATTTGCCGATTTTGCAAAGAACAACCGCATCGACCTTAACCCCTCGGCATCCGCCGATTTTCAGTTGCTCAGCCATGCCGAGCATTTGATCGCCTCCTCGATCGGAGCGGCCTCCTCACGCCTTGTAATGTCGCTATTGCTACGGAAGCGCGCGGTGTCGGCGAAAGCAGCACTGAAACTGCTCGACGACGCGCACGCCGCACTTCATTTCAACCGGGAGATATTGCAAACCGCGCTGGATCACGTCCGCCAGGGCATCGCGGTGTTCAATCCCGAACTTCAGCTGATCTGTTCGAACAGGCAGTTCGGCGAAATGCTGGATCTGCCGGCGCATATCAGCCAGATCGGCATTCCGCTCGGGGAAATTCTGGAGTTCCTCGGCCAGCGGGGAAATGACGGTGCCGAGATCGATGAGAAGTGGCTGAAACAGAGACTCGCGGCCTACACCAGCGAAGGCGAACCTTTCCTCGAGCGCCTTCCCGAGCGCAACATGGTGCTGGAAGTGCGCCCCAACACCATGCCGGGCGGCGGTCTCGTCATCACCTTTTCGGATATCACGCCAAGCTTCGAGGCGGCAGAAGAACTGGAACGCGCCAACGTCACGCTGGAAAAGCGTGTGCGGGAACGTACCGAACAGCTCACTCGCCTCAATACCGAACTCGCGCAGGCCAAGGCGACGGCTGAGGACGCGAACATCTCAAAAACCCGCTTCCTCGCCGCAGCCAGCCACGACATTCTTCAACCGCTCAACGCGGCGCGCCTTTACGTCACGAGCCTGGTTGAACGGCAGAACGGCGGCGAGAATGCGCGCCTTGTCGCCAATATCGACGACTCGCTGGAAGCTATCGAGGAAATCCTCGGGGCACTGCTCGACATTTCCCGCCTCGACGCCGGCGCGATGACGCCATCCATTTCAAGCTTCCGGATGAACGATCTGATGCGCTCCCTCCAGGTCGAGTTTACGCCGATGGCCCGCGAGAAACAGATCGACCTGCGCTTCGTGCCCTCGACGCTGGCCGTGAAATCAGACCGCGTGCTGCTACGGCGGCTGCTGCAGAACCTGATTTCCAACGCCATCAAATACACGCCCAAGGGCAAGGTGCTGGTGGGTTGCCGCGCGCGGGGAAAATTCCTGCAGATCAGCATTCACGACACCGGGCTCGGCATCCCGCAGCACAAACGCGGTGAAATTTTCAAGGAGTTTCACCGCCTCGATCAGGGCGCCCGGATCGCGCGCGGTCTTGGCTTGGGCCTGTCGATCGTCGAACGCATCGCGCGCGTGCTCGACCACAGCATCGCGATCGACGCCAACCGCAGCGGCGGCTCCCACTTCTCGCTGACATTGCCGATCGCCAAGGGCGTCACCCAGGTTGCCGCGCTGACCGCGGCGAACATCTCCGCCAAAATGCCGATGAGCGGTACCACAATCGTCTGCATCGAAAACGATCCGGCGATCCTCGACGGCATGAAGACCCTGTTGATGGGGTGGGACGCCAAGGTGATTGCTGCACTGGAGCCATCCATCGCCATCGAGGCCATCGCCAACGCGGAAGAGCGCATCACCGGCATTCTGGTCGATTATCATCTCGATCGCGGCAACGGCATCGGGGCGATCCGCGACATTCGTCACCGCTTCGGCGCGAATATTCCCGCTATCCTGATTACCGCCGACCGGAGCCCGCACGTGCGGGAGGCCGCGCGCGCCTTCGGCATTACGGTGCTGAACAAGCCGGTGAAGCCGGCCACGCTGCGTGCATTGTTAAGCCAATGGCGAACCCAGCAGATGGTGACCCAGCGCAAGGACAAGGAAGCGGATACCGCGCGGACGCTTCAGGCCGACGGCTCACTGTGAAGGTTCGCTCTGACGCCACTGGCCGCCGGAAATCTTCGCCGCCACGATGACCGCCTGGGTCCGGCTTTCGACGCCGAGCTTCTGCAGGATCGCCGAAACATGCGCCTTGATGGTGGCTTCCGAGACCCCCAATTCGTAGGCGATCTGCTTGTTGAGCAACCCCTCGGACAGCATCATCAGCACCCGCACCTGCTGAGGTGTCAGTGTGACGAGCCGGTCGCGCAGCTTGGTGACGTCGGGATCGACCCCCGCCGACAGGTCGACGTCGGACGGTATCCACACATCGCCGTTCATGACCTTGCCAATGGCCTCGCGCAGGGTTTCGACGCCGAACCGCTTGGGGATGAACCCGGAGGCGCCGAATTCCATGGAGCGGCGAATGGTGTCGCTGTCGTCGCTGGCGGACACGACTACCACCGGTATGGCCGGATACTGTGCCCGCAAATAAATCAGCCCGGAAAAACCGCTGGCTCCCGGCATCGACAGGTCGAGTAAAATCAGATCGAGTTCCGCGTCGCCCTCGAGCAACGCGGTCAACTCCCCGAAAGACCCCGCCTCATCGATTTGCGCCGACGCGACGACGCTGGAGACCGCCTCGCGCAGTGCGCCGCGAAACAAAGGATGATCGTCAGCAATAACAAGATGGGTAGTGGATGAGGGAGCCATATCGTCCTTGTCTTCACGTCACTGGATAATTCGCGTTCCTACGTAAACCATTCTGTCACCCGGCGCGACGATTCAGCACACTGCGCCTTGCAATGCCGCGTTCCGCTCTTCGGCCCGTTGCAATTTTTCAAGGCAATGCTGCAGCGCAAAACAGCGTATTCAAAAGATTGGGGCGCGAAAAGCCAAAAGTCTTATAGGGCGAAGTTTCACGCCGATGTTACCCTTCGCCCGGGACCACGTCGTGCGTTGAACCGGCACAAGACCGCCACGCACGGCCGATTATTCAAAATTATAAATTCCGGGAGCACCCACATGTCCACAACGACTGCAGTATCGCCACGAACAGGCGGAATGACGAAGGACGAACGTTTCGTCGTCTTCGCATCGTCGCTCGGCACCGTCTTCGAATGGTACGATTTCTACCTCTACGGTTCGCTTGCCGCGATCATCGGCGCCCAGTTCTTCAGCGCCTATCCGCCGGCAACCCGCGACATCTTCGCCCTGCTCGCTTTCGCGGCCGGCTTCCTCGTTCGCCCGTTCGGCGCCCTCGTGTTCGGCCGTGTCGGCGATATCGTCGGCCGCAAATATACCTTCCTCGTCACCATCCTCATCATGGGCTTGTCGACCTTCATCGTCGGCCTGCTGCCGAACGCCGCCACCATCGGCATCGCTGCTCCGATCATCCTGATCGGCCTGCGTCTGCTGCAGGGCCTCGCGCTCGGCGGCGAGTATGGCGGTGCAGCGACCTACGTGGCGGAACATTCGCCGCCGAACAAGCGCGGCTATTACACCTCCTTCATTCAGACCACCGCGACACTCGGCCTGTTCCTCTCCTTGCTCGTCATTCTCTTCACCCGAACCATTATCGGTGAAGCCGACTTCGCGGCATGGGGCTGGCGCATCCCGTTCCTGGTCTCGGTGGTTCTGCTGGGCGTTTCGGTCATTATCCGTCTGCGCCTGAATGAATCGCCGGTCTTCCAGAAGATGAAGAGCGAAGGAAAGGGCTCCAAGCAGCCTCTGACCGACGCCTTCGCCAACTGGTCGAACGCCAAGATCGTGCTCATCGCCCTGCTCGGCGGCGTGATGGGACAGGGCGTGGTCTGGTACACAGGCCAGTTCTACGCGCTGTTCTTCCTGCAATCGATCCTCAAGGTCGATGGCTACACCGCAAACCTTCTGGTTGCCTGGTCTCTGGTGTTCGGCACCGGCTTCTTCATCGTGTTCGGCGCGCTATCGGACAAGATCGGCCGCAAGCCCATCATTCTGGCGGGCTGTCTGATTGCCGCTCTCACCTTCTTCCCGATCTTCCGCATGATCACGACCAACGCCAACCCGGCGCTGGAAAAGGCCATCGAAGCGACGAAGGTGCAGGTGGTCGCAGATCCAAAAGGCTGCGGCGACTTGTTCAACCCGGTCGGTACCCGCGTCTTCTCCGCGCCTTGCGACACAGCACGCGCCTTCCTGGCCCAGTCCTCGGTCAAGTACTCGACCGTGCCTGGCCCGGCCGGATCCGGCGTGAAGATTCTCGTGAACGACAAGGAAGTGCCTTACACCGACGCCAAGACCTCGAATCCGCTGATTGCAGCGGCCGTGGCTGAGGCCGGTTATCCGAAGGCGGGCGCTCCGGGCATCGTGAAGATGTCGAATCCGTTCGACATCTTCCGTCCGCAGGTTGCAGCCGTGATCGGCCTTCTGTTCATCCTCGTGATCTTCGTCACGATGGTGTACGGCCCGATCGCCGCGATGCTGGTCGAACTGTTCCCGACCCGCATCCGCTACACCTCGATGTCGCTGCCCTACCATATCGGTAACGGCTGGTTCGGCGGCCTGCTGCCCGCGACCGCATTCGCGATCGTGGCATCGACCGGCGATATCTATGCCGGTCTCTGGTATCCGGTGATCTTCGCCGCCATCACCGTGGTGATCGGCTTCTTCTTCCTGCCGGAAACCAAGGACGTCGACATCACCAAGTAACCAACTGGGTATTTCCAATATCAAAGGCCGCGGAGCGATCCGCGGCCTTTTTTGTGCCTATAACGATTACGCCGTGCGCTATACCAATCCGGGCGTCAGATCTTTTCTGACAGCTTTTTCTGTACCATTCCGGCGAGTTCGACGAGGCGCTGCCACATGCGGTCGAACAGCGCCATAACCCTGGCGTGTTCGGGAGGAAGCTGAAGTTCGATGCTCTTGCCCGCGTTGTCCTGCGCGGCCTTCTTTTCGGGGCCGGCTTTGGCGGAGGCGCGTTGCGCGAGCTGCTCTTTCAACTGCCTGTTTTCAGCTTGCAGCCGCCCGATCTCGGTATCGAGTGCAGCCCGCTCGTCGGGAACGATGCGGCAGGTCCAGCCGCCTTTATTCGTGCACGTGGATAATGCGCCGGTGCGGGTATCCAGCCGCAGATAACCGTCCGCCACCTGCGACAGCGTATAGCGCCCATTGTCAGTATCCGGTGCGGACTGCGCGGAAGCGAGCGAAGAGGTAAATAACAGCATTGAGGCGAGAGCCAATATGCGTCGCGAACCAAGTGCAGCTGCTCGCATTGGTCCCGCCATCGCAGTGCCTCCTAGATGGCCGAACCGTAGGCGGCGCGGCCGGATTTCAGGGCATCATCAAGCAGGTCGATCCGGTCCTGCCCCCAGAACACTTCGCCGTCCAGCACATAGGCCGGCGACCCGAAGACATCGACGCCGATCGCATCCTGCCGGTTTTGTTCATAGATCGCACCGATCTCATCCGATGCGGACTGCTTGACGAGCGTGTCGCCGGGAAGGCCGACCTCGTCAGCAAGCTTCACCAAGGTCGGGCTATCGGTGAGATCGTATTGGTCCTTCCAGACGGCATCGTAAAGCCGCGTGAGAAGCTTTGGGACATTCTGGCCGCCCTGAACTGCGGCGATCATCACCCCATCGGCCAGACGCGGATTGAACGGCCAGTGCTTCGGCAGAAAGTGAAAATCGAGACCGCGCTTGTCGCGCCAGCGCTGCAATTCGACAATCCGGTATCGCTGGCGCGCCGGGTGACGTTTGCCGAGCGGCAGTCCGCCGGTTTCGGAAAATACATCGAGCAGCGGCATCGGCTTGTAATTAATTGTCAATCCGTGCGCGGTGGCCACTTTGTGAAACGGAGCATCACCGATATAGGCCCAGGGCGATTGCAGGGAAAAATAGTAGTCGACCGAACGTGCCATGGATGCTCCGAATGAATTTACGCCGCCTGATTTGCCAGGCGGGGCCATCCGAACAGAGCAAACGGCAAGGCGCAATATGGCTTGATGAGAATTGGCTTCCGCAGCGCGTCAAAGGCGCGCAAGCGGACAAAAATTCTCAAAATAGCATAGTAGATTCAATGCCATATGCACTCATCAGCCAATCTTGACTTGACGATATGCCAACTATATGGTCCGCGCGGTTTCTGGGGTGGCAGGGCGTTTTTTCCGAAATCTTGCGACGAACGATGGCGTCGGCGGCAATGGCAGACGGCACACGTAAAAACGGACGCGGCAAGGATGGAAGAACGGGCGGGCCTGACGCCAGGGAGACCGCGCTCTCCGCAAGACTCGGTCGTTTGGCTGACCGTCTTTCCGCTAGCCGGAACGACCGCCTGAGCCGGATGAATCAGTCGGACGCTCAGGAGGGGTCTGCTTCCGCCAAAGCATCGGCAATGGCACGCGGGTTCCGTCTTTCGTCCGAACTGATCGCGGGTGTTCTTGTCGGAGCGGTTATCGGCTGGGGTCTCGACCGTTTGCTGTCGATATCTCCATGGGGACTCATCGTGTTTGTTCTGCTCGGCTTCGCGGCCGGCGTAATCAACGTGATGCGGGCTGCCGGGGTCGCATCGAGCGGCACGCCTGATCGCTCCTGACTGATGTCGCCGGGCGCGTGAGCGGGCATTGTTTTTGACCAGCCGGTCTGACCGGCGCTGACGAGAGATATTTCGGGATGGCCGATCCGATCGAGCAGTTCGAGATTCACAAGATTGTCTCCCTCGGCCACATCGGCGGCCAGGAAATCGCCATCACCAATTCGACCGTCTACATGTTTGTCGCGGTCGGCGTGATTTCGCTTCTGATGATCGGCGGTAGCGCGGCGCGCAGCGTGGTGCCGGGCCGCTTCCAGTCGCTCGCCGAGCTGACCTACGAATTCGTCGCCAACACGCTGAAATCCAGCGTCGGCGAAGAGGGCATGAAGTTCTTCCCGCTGGTGTTCTCGATCTTCATGTTCATCCTGACCGCCAATCTGATCGGCATTATCCCCTTCACCTTCACCGTCACCAGCCATCTGATCGTCACCGTCGCGCTGGCGCTCCTGGTGTTTCTGACCGTGCTGCTCTACGGCCTTTACAAAAACGGGCTGAAATTCTTCAAGCTGTTCGTGCCGTCGGGCATTCCGATCTACATCCTGCCGCTGATCATGGTGATCGAGGTGATCTCGTTCCTGTCGCGGCCGGTGTCGCATTCGGTGCGTCTGTTCGCGAACATGCTGGCGGGCCATATCACCCTGAAGGTGTTCGCGAGCTTCGTCGCCTCGCTCGGCGCGCTGGGCGCAGTCGGAATTTTCGGCGCGACGCTGCCGCTGGCGATGACCACGGCGCTCACCGCCCTCGAACTCCTGGTGGCGTTCCTGCAGGCTTACGTGTTCGCCATCCTGACTTGCATCTATCTCAACGACGCGCTTCATCCCGGACACTGACCGGACTTCACCTCTCTCACTGAACACCAAGAAGGAGTTTCACCATGGATCCAGTAGCAGCAAAGTACATCGGCGCAGGCCTTGCCACCCTCGGCATGGGCGGCGCCGGCATCGGCGTCGGCATGATCTTCAGCCAGTTCCTCAACGGCGCGCTGCGCAACCCGTCCGCTTCGCAGGGCCAGTTCGCCAACCTGATCTTCGGCTTCGCCGTGACCGAAGCGCTCGGCATCTTCTCGCTGCTCGTCGCGCTGCTGCTGCTGTTCGCGGTCTAAGCATTTTGGATGACGCGGACCTTCGGGTCCGCGCCGACAGGAGACGTCATGGCGACTGAACAGGGCCACGCAACGACAGCTCATACCGAGGCCGAAGGCCACGGGCGGGCAGGATTTCCTCCGTTCGAGAAAGAGACCTTCGCTTCGCAGCTGGTCTCGTTCGCGATTGCCTTTGCGCTGCTTTATTTCGTCGTCTCGCGATTTGCGCTCCCGCGGGTGGGGTCGCTGATCGCAACCCGTGAGGGCATCATCGACGGCGATCTGGCCGAAGCGCAGAAGCTGAAGGACGAATCGGACGAGGCGCTGAAGGCCTATGAATCCGATCTCGCGGCCGCCCGCGCCCGCGCGCAGGCGATCGGCGCCGAGACCCGCGAGAAGCTCAGCGCGCAATCGGAAGCCGAACGCAAGGCGCTGGAAACGAGCCTTGCCGACAAGCTTGCCGAAGCCGAGAAGACCATTGACGCCATGCGCGAAAAGGCGATGGGCAACGTCAAGTCGATCGCGGCGGACGCAACGTCCGCGATTGTCGAACGTCTTACCGGCGTCGCGCCGGATGCCAAAAGCGTCGATAGCGCCGTCGACGCATCCTTGAAGGTGTAAGCCGATGCTGCATGAAGCTGAGTTCTGGGTTGCAGTCGCCTTCGTCATCCTGCTTGGCGCGTTCGGCTATTTCGGTCTTCATCGCGTGATCCTGAATGCGCTCGACAATCGTGGCGAGCGCATTCGCAAGGAACTCGACGATGCCCGCCGCCTCAAGGAAGAAGCACAAAGTCTGGTCGCGGAATATCGCGAGCGGCGCGCAAGTGCTGAACGCGAGGCGCAGGATATCGTCGCCAGCGCCAAGGCCGAGGCCGAGCGCATTGCCGTCGAGGCCAAGGCGAAGATGGAAGACTTTGTCGCGCGCCGCACCAAATCGGCCGAAAGCAAGATCGCGCAGGCCGAACAGCAGGCGGTCGCCGACGTTCGCGCCGCCGCCGCAGACGCTGCGGTCGCAGCCGCGTCAAGCGTGCTGTCGCAAACGGTGAAGGGCTCGCTTGCCGACAACCTGCTCGAAAAGAGCATCAAGGACGTTCGCGACAAGCTGAACTAGGGATCGCGTCGGTTCCCCGCCCAATCAAAAAGCCGGTCGCAAGACCGGCTTTTTTGTTGGGTGAGACGACTAGAAGCGCGCTTAGCTCTTTGCTCCCCTGCTCTTGGAGCGGGCGCGAGGCTCGGGTTTTGCCCCGGCGGGATCGAAGCCCACATAGAAGACGTAGGAATCGCCTTCCGGGCCCTGCGGCACCGGGTACACGATATCTTCGGCGACATAGCTGAAGTCCACGTACGATGCGTCCGAAGCAATTTCCACCCCGGTGCGATAGGCGTTGGAGAAAATCACCTTGGGCGACAGTCCCTCCTTTACCACCGCGATTCGCATCGGGATATCCACGCTCGACGGAGCCCCGGCCGGTCCCACGATCACGCGACCCTGAATGCCAACACGCGCCTTGATCTGGCCACCCTGCAGGTTGCAGTCGCGCGCCGTGCGGACAATGGTGGCCTGATAGCGCAGATCGTTGCCGCTGGCTTCCTTGCCCGGCAAACCGACCGCGTAGGTCGAGGCACCAAAGCGGATCGCGACCTGCGGACAGGTCGGTTCGTCGGCTTGCGGTGGCGGCGCGGCTTCGCCGACGGCCTGCGATTTGGAACCGAACAACTGACCGAATCGGTCGCCCCAGGAGGAGCTGCCGGAGGACGACGTTGGCGTTCCGGATGCCGACGGCGTTGAGGAGGATCCGAACATGCTGCCGCCGCCGCAGCCAGCCAGAACCGCGCTGATGGTCAAAGCCAGGGCCGGTCCGGCCCATCGGGCGCGCGACGGCATCTTGTCTGCCGGAATCCCGCGAGGCCATTTATTGGTGATGGCAAGATTTGGAATCTCGTCATGCTTCATCGTGGACTGACCGGAAGACATTTGAGCCGGAGAACGATTTTGTGGCTGCCTTATAACAGGGCAATGGCGGCGAACCCAAGGCACAATGTCACAACCATTGTGCCCAAAAGCACCCGCCGGCGCACGGCGTTTCCGGGAGAACAGGGGCAACATCATTATCCGCGGAAATCGTCGTCGAGCAGACCATAAAGATAATGGTCCTGCCAGACGCCGTTGATGCACAGATAGCGCCGCGCCAGCCCCTCGCGGGCGAAGCCGCATTTCTCAAGCACCCGCGCGGAGGGGATGTTGGTGGGAATGCAGGCCGCTTCGACGCGGTGCAGGTTAAGTTCGCCGAACAGTGTCGGCAGCAACACCCGTAGCGCGGCCGTCATATAACCCTGACAAGCAAAGGGCTGCCCGATCCAGTAACCGATGCTGCCGCTCTGCACGATGCCGCGCCGCACATTGGCGAGCGTCACCGCACCGATCAGGGCGTTGTCCTCTTCGCGGATGATAATGAAGGGATAGGCCCGATCCTCAAGAATATCCTCCGAATAACGGCGCAGACGGCGTCGGAATCCCGCGCGAGTCAGATCGTCGGAGGGCCAGATCGGCTCCCATGGAGTCAGAAATTCACGGCTTTGTTCGCGCAGCGCCGCCCATTGCGGATAATCCGTGAGATCGGGAACACGCAAAAGCAATCCCCTGCCGCGTGGTGCAAGCGCGGGCGGCGAAGAAGATGGCAGACGAAACAGGGCCATGTTCAACCCTCCTTCAATTCAAATGTCTCGAGCCGTCGGCCGATCTAATGGAGCAAGGAACGTGCCTTGGGCTTCGCTAATCCTTCCGCCTGCGTGACGGCTTTGTCCAGTTCCCGCCCGCTGCCGAGCGCGACCACGGCCGGGCGGCTGCGGCTGAGCAGGCCCCGCGCCGCATCGCGCGTGGAGGTCACCGTCACGGCCTCGATGCGCGCGACAAGCTCGTCCACGGTAAGCGGACGTCCATAGGACAGAATATGCCGGGCCATTTGCTCCGCGCGCGAACTGCAGCTTTCCAGCGCCATCAACAGTCCGGCCTTCATCTGCGCCTTTGCCCGCGCGATCTCGTCTTCGGTCAGGGTTTCGACCGCTTCGTTCATTTCGTCCACGATGACTTCCATCATTTCCGGCGCATCGGCAGGATCGGTGCCGGTGTAGAGGCCGAAAAACCCCGTGTCCGAATAAGCGGCGTGGAAGGTATAGATCGAATAGCAAAGCCCTCGCTTCTCGCGCACTTCCTGAAACAGCCGCGACGACATCCCGCCGCCCAGGATGTTGGAGAAAACCTGAAGGCTGAACAGCTTCTCGTCTCGCTGCGGAACACCTTCGAGCGCCAGCGTGAGATGCGCCTGTTCGAGATCGCGGCGAACCACACGCGAGCCACCCTTCCCGAACGAAGCCGGCGACGGCTTGGGAGCACTGCTGCTTTCGAACCCGGAGAAACTCTTCTCGACTTCCGCGACGACACGCTCATGCGCGACGGCTCCGGCGGCGGCCACCACCATATCCGGGCCATGGTAATGCGTCGTGAGGTAGCCGCGCAGCTTGTTGCGATCGAAGGTTGCGAGCGTCTGGGCGGTGCCGAGCAGCGAGCGCCCCATCGGCTGATCCGGATAAGCCAGTTCGCTCAAATGTTCGAACACAAGGTCGTCCGGCGTGTCTGCGGCCGCGCCGATTTCCTGCACAATCACGTTCTTCTCGCGCTCAAGCTCTTCGGCATCGAACGACGGGTTTGCGAGAATGTCCGACAGCACGTCGATCGCGAGGGGCACATCGGCCTTCAACACACGTGCGTAATAGGCCGTTGTCTCGCTGCTGGTCGCCGCGTTCAGATCCCCGCCAACCGCCTCGATCTCCTCGACGATCTGCCGCGCGGAACGCCTGGTGGTTCCCTTGAACGCCATATGTTCGAGCAGATGCGAAATGCCGTGTTCATCGAGCTTTTCGTCGCGCCCGCCGACGCCAGTCCACACCCCGAGCGCCGCCGTCTCCAGATGCGGCATCGAATCGGTGACGACCGTCAGGCCCGAATCGAGTTTGGTGATCTTCACGTTCATCCGGCGATTCCCTGTTTTGCGGCACGGCTCACCGAAAGCACGAACCGTTCGATCTCTGACTGATCGTTGTTAACGACCTTGATATGTTCCTGTTTCGTCATCAGTCCGTCGAGCCAGACCGGCAGTTGCGGGCGAACACCGCAGGCAGCCTCGACCGCATCCGGAAATTTTGCGGCGTGCGCGGTCGAGAGCACCACATCGGGCACTTTCGAGTCCGCGTTGTCCCGTTCGGCGACCGCCAGCGCCACGGCGGTGTGCGGATCGATCAGATCACCCGCCTCGCGCCACGCTGCACGGATCGCGCAGACGCATTCCGTCTCGTCGGCGCGTCCGGCATCGAAATCGGCGCGGATCGCCGCCAGCAGCGCATCCGGCAAAACGAATCGCCCGGATTGCGACAATGAGGCCATCAATGACCGCACCAATGTACTGTCGCGATTTGAGGCTTCGAACAACAGACGTTCGAAATTCGACGACACCTGAATGTCCATCGACGGCGATTGCGTCGCTCGAACCTCGCGCACCTCATAGACGCCGGTCTTGAGAGTCCGTGCCAGGATGTCGTTGACGTTGGCGGCGATACGCAGCCGCCTGACCGGGAGCCCCATCCGCTTGGCGACGTAGCCGGCGAAAATATCGCCGAAATTTCCCGTCGGCACGGTGAAGTCGATCTGGCGCAATGGCGCGCCGAGCGCCACGGCGGACGTAAAGTAATAAACCGTCTGTGCGACGATGCGCGCCCAGTTGATCGAATTGACGCCGGACAGCGACACGGAATCGCGAAACGCATGATGATTGAACAGGCCCTTCACGATGGCCTGACAATCGTCGAACGTACCCTCGACCGCGAGCGCGTGAACATTAACCGCGCCGGTCGTGGTCATCATGCGGCGCTGCACGTCCGAGATGCGGCCGTTCGGAAACAGCACGACCAGATCGACATTATTCAACCCCGAGAAGGCATCGACGGCGGCTCCGCCGGTGTCTCCCGATGTCGCGACCACGATGGTCGTGCGTTCGTTTCGCTTTGCCAGGACATGATCCATCAGGCGCGCGAGCAGCTGCATCGCGACATCCTTGAACGCCAGCGTCGGCCCGTGAAACAGCTCCAGCACGAACTGATTTGCGCCGCTCTGGCGCAGCGGCACCACAGCCGGATGGCGGAATGTCGCATAGGCCTCGTTCGCCATGCGGCCAAGATCGGTGTCGGAAATCTCCCCGGCGACGAATGGGCGAATCACCTCGACCGCGACCTCCCAATAAGGACGACCTTGAAAATTCGCGATGGTCTGATGGCTGAACACGGGCCAGTCTTCGGGCACGTAAAGACCGCCATCCCGGGCGAGCCCGGTCAGCATCACATCGCAAAAACCCAGTTTCGGGGCTTCGCCTCTGGTCGAAATGTAGCTGGTCAACAATTCCTCCAAAGGCTTTTTGGATAATTCAAGCCTTTGATAAATAAAGATTATTTGTCAGCGCGCGGGCCGATTGGGTGGGCACCTTACCGGCTGCCGCCGCCCTTCACAAGGAAGGCGAGAGGCATCCAGCCGCCTCACCAAGCAGGTTCAATGCGGCTGCATTCGGGCGCGGCGCTGACCCGCCAGCCAGAAGCCAAACGCAGCCAATACCGCTGTGGCAAGGCCGAACCAAGTGATGGCGTATTGCAGGTGATCATCCTTCAGATGCACGTCGAGCGGACCTGGCTTGGGGATACCCGAATCGGGCACTGGGCTTTCGAGGTCGATATAGAATGGCGCGATCTCACCCCACCCGAGCGTGCGTGCCATCGCCTGTGGGTCGCGGACAAACCACAGGCGTTTGCCCGTATCTTCTCGCGGGGTCAGCAGGCCCGCGCCTTCGGGAAACCGCAGATAGCCGGTCAGCACGACCGGTGTTCCGGTAAGAAGACGGCTGACGGCCCGGTCCTGTTGGGCGCGGTCTTGCATCGTGTTCTGCACGAAACCGGCGTTGACCGCGACGACGCTACCGTCTGCAAGGCGCGCCGGAAGAAAGGCCCATGTTCCCGGTCCCAAGATGTCCGGACGCACTGCGGACCCTGAGCTGTACACCATGGCATCCGGCTCGCGCGCGAATGTCGCGGTCACGCTGACACGGCGGAATTCGTCATGAGCGGGCGACAAGGTCTTCCACGACGACGATTGCGGGAGCGGGACGGGCGCGGCGGCAAGGCGCTCGGTCAGCGCCGCGATCAGCGCATGCTTCTCGGTGCGGCGCTGCAATTGCCAGACGCCAAGACCGACCAGAACCGCCATCATCGCAAGGGCGATCACGGTCATGCCGAATATCCCGCGCGCGGGCGCGGCAGTCCGGCTCATTGCGGGTTCCGCTTCACAAGCTGCCCCTCGGCGGCCCTGTGATGGTATTGCAAGGCTATCAGCAACGCTTTCATTGGACGGAGCGGCAGTAGCGTGGTTACCGCGATCAGCGGCAGCCAAAGCATCGCGTGCACCCAGAATGGTGGCTGGTATTTGACCTCTACCACAAGCGCCGCGCTAACCACGATGAAACCCGCGATCATGATGATGAAGACAGCCGGGCCGTCGCCGGAATCGATAAAGGCATAGTCCAGTCCGCAATTCTCGCACCGGGGCTTGAGCGAAAGAAATCCCGAAAACAGCTTTCCCTTGCCGCAACGCGGACAGCGACACGTCAATCCGGCAACAAACGGTGAGACCTTTTGCCGATCAGGATCGTTCTGGACGGCGGGGACAGGCGATGGTTCAGTCATACGATATTCCAATCAAGCCCGGTTATTCAGGTCCGGAGCGAAAGCCGCCGGAGCGGAGAATTGAATGAGCGAAGCCTACACGACAGTCGAGCGCTGGGCCGCCCATTTCAACGCCGGCGACAGCGAAGCCGTTGCGCACCTTTATACGCCGGATGCGGTGCTGTGGGGAACATTGTCGCAGGCGATCACGGCGACAGCAGACAGCATGCTGACCTATTTCATCGCGGCTGCAAAGCTCGGGCTGACCGTCAGTCTCGGTGATTTCAGGATACAATCGCCAGCCAGCGATATTGCAGTCATCAGCGGACATTATGATCTGTACAGGACGTTGAGCGGACGCGCTCGGTGCTTTCCCGCACGCTATAGTTTTGTGCTCGTCCGGCAGCGACGCGAATGGCTTATCGCGCAACATCACTCCTCGCTCAAACCTGCCGCGGGCGTGTCGTTCACCCAAGGTATCGCTCAATAAAAAAGCGGCCCTGAGGCCGCTTTCTCCTGATCGCTTTTCGTTGGCTCAAGCCGCCAGCTAATGCGCGCCGTGCGCCATGGTTTCCGCGCCATGGCCCCACACGTAGATGCAGATGAACAGGAACAACCACACCACGTCGACGAAGTGCCAGTACCAGGCGGCGAACTCGAAACCGAGATGCTGGGTCGGCGTGAAATGTCCGGCATAAACACGCAACAGGCAGACCAGAAGGAAGATGGTGCCGACCAGAACATGGAAGCCGTGGAAGCCGGTCGCCATGAAAAAGGTCGAGCCGTAGACGTTTCCGGCGAAGCTGAACTGCGCGTGGCTGTATTCGAATGCCTGCACGCAGGTGAATGTCGCGCCCAGAAGAACGGTCAGGATCAATCCCCACTTCACGCTCTGGCGGTCATTTTCCAGCAGCGCGTGATGTGCCCAGGTCACAGTGGTGCCCGACGTGAGAAGGATCAGGGTGTTGAGCAGCGGCAGATGCCAGGGATCGAAGGTCTCGATGCCCTTCGGCGGCCAGACGCCGCCAAACAACGCCTCGCGCGTTGCCTGCACCGGGTCGGCCGGAAACAGCGCGGCATTGAAATAGGCCCAGAACCACGCGACGAAGAACATCACTTCCGAAGCGATGAACAGGATCATCCCGTAGCGGTGGGACAATTGCACAACGCGGGTATGGTCGCCCTTGTACTGCGCCTCGCGGATGACGTCGCCCCACCAGCCGGCGAAGGTGTAGAGAACGGCGATGGTGCCGATGCCGAACACGATCGGCGCCGCGCCATAGAGATGGTGCATCCATGACACCGCGCCGACGGCCATGATGAAGGCCGAGACCGAACCGACGACGGGCCACGGACTCGGGTCGACGAGGTGGTAGTCGTGATGTTTAACGTGCGCATCAGCCATTGCGATTCTCCGTTGCGATGCCGGCGTCCCGGCCCTCGCCAATTCCCCAGTCAGTCAATTGCAGTCTCATAGGCTTCCCTTACGTCCATCCGGCTCCGAAGCTGCGAGCGGCTTCGGTTCGGGATCGCGTACGGGATAAAATGTGTAGGACAAGGTAATCGTCTTCAACGTGTCGTTGTCCGAATCCTTGACCAGCAGAGGATCGACGTAGAACACGACCGCCATTTCGCGCTTTTCACCGGGAGCCATGGTCTGCTCGGTGAAGCAGAAGCAGTTGATCTTCTGGAAGTAGGATCCGACATTCAGCGGCGCGACATTATACGCGGCCTGCCCTGTCGTCGTCCGCGCGGACTGGTTGATGACGTTGTAGTATACGGTGACGACTTCGCCGAGCTTGACCTTGACGGAATTCTGCTCGGGTTCGAACTTCCACGGCAACCCGCCACTGACATTCGAATCGAACCGCACCTCGATGGTGCGATCCAGCGTCGACGAAGGCAACGAGGTCGCAACCTGCGTGGTGCCATTGAACCCGGTGGTACGGCAGAACCAGTTATAGAACGGCACAGCGGCGTAGGACGCGCCCACCATCAGCGCGACAACGAAACCGCAGATCGACGCAACCATCACATCGCGCGAGACGCGCGGCTTGCGGCTGATCTTTTGTCTTCCCTGTTTGTCGTTCTCGCTCATGTCAGATCGGCCGGACCAGAACCGCCGGTCCCTTCACAAGGGTCACGGCGAAAAACAGGATCACCAGAACGCCCAGCGCCAGAGCGATCGCGATCGAGCGCTCGCGCTGCCGCTTTTTCTGTTCCGGCGTCAGAACGATGCCGGGAAGCTGTTCGTTGTTATCCATCACGCTCACCTTTGCACCTACCAGATGGCCCGCGCGAGCGCGGACGCCATGACTTCGAGCAGCAAAACGGCAAACAGCATGAACAGATAAAGGATCGAAAACTTGAACAGCGCGCGGGTTGCGCGGTTGGCCTCGGCGCCGGTTCGGCGGCGATACACGTTCACCGCCAGCGCGAGCATGATCGCGCCGAGAACAAGGGAGGTCACGCCGTAGACCGCGTCGAAATAGCCGAGTGGCCATGGCGCGGCGGCGACGCTGACGAGCACGACGGTGTAGAGCAGAATCTGGAGCCGCGTCGCGTCCGGGCCGGCGACGTTCGGCAACATCGGTACATTTGCGCGCTTGTAATCGTCGGTGCGGAACAGCGCCAGCGCCCAGAAGTGCGGCGGCGTCCACAGGAAGATGATCAGAAACAGAATGACTGGCTCGGGCGACAGCGATCCGGTCGCAGCGGCCCACGCCACCACCGGCGGCAGCGCGCCAGCGGCGCCGCCGATCACGATGTTCTGCGCGGTCCAGCGCTTCAGCCACATCGTGTAAATCACGACGTAGAAGAAGATGGTGAAAGCGAGCAGCGCGCCGGCCAACCAGTTCACCAGAATGCCAAGCGTCATCACGGAGAAGAAGGCCAGCGTCAGGCCAAAGGCCAGCGCTTCGCCGGCGGCGATGCGCCCGCGCGGAATCGGGCGATTGGCGGTGCGCGACATCAAAACATCGATGTCGCCTTCAAGGGCCATGTTCATTGCGCCGGAAGCGCCGCCACCGACCGCGATGCAAAGAATGGTCGTAATGGCGAGCACCGGATGAAAATGGACCGGCGCGATCGCAAGACCGACCAGCGCGGTGAACACCACCAGCGACATCACCCGCGGCTTGAGCAGCGCGATGTAATCGGCAACTCCCGCTTCTGAAATGCGGGGCGCCAGATCGACTGCGTGGTGTTCGACAACCGACAAGTCTGAACTCGCTCTTACCTGTTCTTCGACATTCACCCGCCACCGGCCTTGCGACCGTGGCGGATGCCTTTAATCCCCGATCGTTCCTTCGCTGCGCCCTTACTGAATGCGGGGTAGCGTCTCGAACTGGTGGAACGGCGGCGGTGATGACAGTGTCCATTCCAGCGTGGTCGCACCGGCACCCCAGGGATTGTTCGGAGCCGGCACCTTGCGGGCGAACGCATCGATCACGCCATAGATGAAGACCAGTACGCCGAATGCCGAGATATAGGAACCGATCGACGACACCAGATTCCAGCCGGCGAAAGCATCGGGGTAGTCGATATAGCGGCGCGGCATGCCCGACAGACCGAGAAAATGCTGCGGGAAGAACACAAGGTTCACGCCGATGAAGGTGACCCAGAAATGCGCCTTGGCGATGGTGTCGCTGTACATGTAACCGAACATTTTCGGGAACCAGTAGTACCAGCCCGCGAAGATGGCGAACACCGCACCGAGCGACAGCACATAATGGAAGTGCGCGACGACGTAGTAGGTATCCTGCAGCACGCGATCGACGCCGGCGTTGGCCAGCACCACGCCGGTCACGCCGCCGACGGTGAAGAGGAAGATGAAGCCGATCGCCCAGACCATCGGCGCCTTGAACTCGATCGAACCGCCCCACATCGTGGCGATCCACGAGAAGATCTTCACGCCGGTGGGCACCGCGATGACCATGGTCGCAGCAACGAAATAAGCCTGCGTCGCACTCGACATGCCGACCGTATACATGTGATGCGCCCAAACCACGAAGCCGATGCCGCCGATGGCAACCATCGCGTAGGCCATGCCGAGATAACCGAACACCGGCTTGCGCGAGAAGGTCGATACGATCTGCGAGATCATGCCGAAGCCCGGCAGGATGAGAATGTAAACCTCGGGATGACCGAAGAACCAGAACAGGTGCTGGAACAGGATCGGATCGCCGCCACCCTCGGGTGAGAAGAAGGTCGTGCCGAAATTACGATCGGTCAGCAGCATGGTGATCGCGCCGGCCAGCACCGGCAGCGACAACAGCAGCAGGAACACGGTAACGAGGATCGACCACACGAACAGCGGCATCTTGTGCATGGTCATGCCGGGCGCGCGCATGTTGAAGATGGTGGTGATGAAGTTGATCGCGCCGAGAATCGAGGAAGCGCCGGCGAGATGGAGCGCCAGAATCGCGAAATCGACAGCCGGCCCCGGATGGCCCGTCGTCGAGAGCGGCGCGTACATCGTCCATCCCGCGCCAACGCCGTTCGAACCCGGCTCACCTTCCACGAAGGTCGAGATGATGAGAAGCGCAAAAGAAGCCGGCAACAGCCAGAACGAGACGTTGTTCATGCGCGGGAACGCCATGTCCGGCGCGCCGATCATGAGCGGCACCATCCAGTTGCCGAAGCCGCCGATCATCGCCGGCATCACCATGAAGAAGATCATGATGAGGCCGTGCGAGGTCACGAACACGTTGTAGGTGTGGTTCTCGTGGAAAAGCTGAACGCCCGGATACATCAGCTCAATGCGGATCGCGACCGACATCGCGCCGCCGATAATGCCGGCCATGACCGCGAAGATAAGGTACATCGTGCCGATGTCCTTATGGTTGGTCGAATACAGATAACGCCGCCAGCCGGTCGGATGATCGTGCGCATGATCGTCATGGGCTTGATCGGAGGCATTGGTTGCAGCGGAGGTGGCCATTTTCTAATCCTTTGAACCTTGCAGTCCCGTATCCTTATAGGCGTAACGCGCCCGCCAGCTTACTGTGCGGCAGCTCCGACAGAGGCAAACGATCTGTCCGGATTGGATGCGAACTTCTTCTTCGCACCCTCGACCCAGGTCGCGAATTCGTCGTCGCTCACGACGCGAACCGCGATCGGCATATAGGCGTGATCCTTGCCGCACAATTCCGAACACTGGCCGTAAAACATGCCGGTGTGGGTCGCCTTGAACCAGGTTTCGTTGAGGCGTCCCGGCACGGCGTCGATCTTGATGCCGAACGAAGGAACGGCGAAGGAGTGGATGACGTCGGCTCCCGTGACCTGCACGCGAATGACCTTGTTCACCGGCACCACAATCTCGTTGTCGACGGCAAGCAGGCGGGGCTGCTTGTCGGTGGCGAGCAGCGAATCGAACTCGAATTTGCCGTTATCCGGATAGGCGTAGCTCCAGTACCACTGCTTGCCGGTGGCCTTGATGGTAAGATCGGCCTTCGGAATGTCGAGCTCCTGAAAGAGCAGGCGGAACGAAGGCACCGCGATGCCGACCAGGATCAGCACGGGAATGATCGTCCATGCCACTTCGATCAGCGTGTTGTGCGTGGTCTTGGAGGGAACGGGATTGTTCCTGGCGTTGAACTTCACAACCACGATGATCAGGAGGGCCAGCACAAACAGCACGATCCCGGAAATGATCCAGAGCAGCAAGTTGTGAAACGAGGTGATGTGTTCCATCACCGGCGTCGCCGCTGCCTGCAGCCTGTGCTCCCATGGGGACGGTTGTCCCATAACGTCGGCACGGGCGGTCCCGGCGGCAGTCAACGTAGCTACGGCTGCGGCAAATCCCAAAATCCGGTGGCTTATCCGGCCCCTCGACATCTTCATGCCGCTCAGCTCCTGTCCCTGTATCCTGCGGTCTTGCGACCTTTATTTATTCCGCGTTCCCCATGCCGGCGATCCGCCGGGCGGCGGACCTTGGCTGCCGTTCCGAAGCTCCCCGTCCCGGCCGGGCCCGCGCAATTAGAACGCGTCGAATTCCTGTTTCTCAAACCATAATTCGATGCCTACCGCAATGCACGTGATGTCGGGACACAATTGTCCAAATCCCCTCCGGAAAGGCATAAATTGGCTCCCTGTGGGAAATCGACAAACGCTTGACACTTCAATTTCCGGATGTACCCACAAGGCAGGCTGGCGAAAGGGCCCGGATTCGTCGCGCAGACGGTCCCATCCCGGTCGAAAGGCCGCCCTCAAGCCGCCGTCATTGCCGTATCAGTCCATTTTACGGGACGAATATTGAAGGATCGACCCGATGGACCATTTTGGCGTTCCCGAAAGACACATGACGAGATTTTTCAGGTTTCCGGCCCCGGCTTTGGCGACGATCATGGCCATGTGCATCATGGCGGCCGGGTTGTGGATGGGGACGGCCACGCCTGCCGCCGCTCAGGGCGCGGTGAAAGGGGTTTACGGCGACTGGCAGGTGCGCTGCGACACACCCGCGGGCGCGCAGGCCGAGCAATGTGCCCTGATCCAGAGCGTGGTCGCGGAAGACCGGTCCAACGCGGGACTGACCGTTATCATTCTCAAGACCGCCGACCAGAAGAACAAGCTGATGCGCGTGGTTGCGCCGCTCGGCGTGCTGCTGCCATCGGGGCTTGGGCTCAAGCTCGACGACAAGGATGTCGGCCGGGCCGGTTTCGTGCGCTGTCTGCCGAACGGCTGTGTCGCCGAAATCGTCATGGACGACAACCTGCTGAACCAGTTGAAAACCGCTAAAACCGCAACTTTCATTATTTTCGAGACTCCGGAGGAAGGCATCGGCTTTCCGCTCAGCCTCAAGGGCCTGGGCGACGGATACGTCAAGCTGCCCTGAGCAGGACGGTCTCCGGATCGACCCTCGTTCTTGCGCGTCATCGTGCCTATCTTTCGGATGAGCCGTTCCGCCGTTCTTCGGAGTTTCCATGAGCCATCCCCCTGCCGACCTTTCCGCCACCGCATCCCTCATCGAGCGCGCGGGGCTGGACCGCGACGACGTACGCAAGGAGATCGTGCGCGGCCTTGCAGGCGCGGACGACGGCGAATTGTTCATGGAATACCGGCAGTCCGAAGGGCTCGCCTTCGACAATGGCCGGTTGAAACAGGCGACCTATGACACCGCGCAAGGCTTCGGACTGCGTGCGGTCAAGAACGATGCAGTCGGTTATGCGCACTCGTCCGACGTATCCCTGCCGGCGCTGATTCGGTCCGCCGACGCTGTTCACGCGGTGCGTGGCGGCTATGCCGGCACCTTCGCGGCTGCGCCGCCCCACACCAACGTTCGCCTTTATGGTGACGAGAACCCGCTCGACGGACCCGCATTCGAAGCCAAAGTGAAGCTGCTGGCTGAAATCGACGCCTATGTGCGCGAAAAAGATCCCCGCGTGCGGCAGGTGTCGGTGTCGCTCGGAGCGACCTGGCAGGTCGTCGAAATTCTACGCCCGGATGGCGAGAGCTACCGGGATATTCGCCCGCTGGTCCGCATCAATGTCTCCGTCGTCGCCGGACAGGGCGACCGGCAGGAAACCGGCAGCCACGGCTATGGCGGCCGCGAGGGCTACGCCCGCTTCATCGAGACCAAGGCCTGGCGCGCCGCCGCCGATGGCGCGATCCGGCAGGCGATGATCAATCTGGAATCGGTCCCTGCCCCAGCCGGCGAGATGGACGTGGTGCTTGGCCCCGGCTGGCCGGGCGTGATGCTTCATGAAGCGGTCGGCCATGGCCTCGAAGGCGATTTCAACCGCAAGCAGACCTCGGCCTTCGCAGGTCTGATGGGCCAGCAGGTCGCTGCAAAGGGCGTGACCGTGGTCGATGACGGCACCATTGCCTCGCGGCGCGGCTCGCTGTCGATCGATGACGAGGGCACACCAACCAGCCGCACCGTCCTGATCGAGGACGGCAAGCTCGTCGGCTACATGCAGGACCGGCAGAACGCGCGACTGATGAACATGAAGCCGACCGGCAACGGACGCCGCGAAAGCTATGCCCATGTGCCGATGCCGCGCATGACCAACACCTACATGCTGGCGGGCGGGCACGATCCGGCCGAAATCATCGCCTCGGTCAAAAATGGCATTTACGCGGCCAATTTTGGCGGCGGTCAGGTGGACATTACCTCGGGTAAATACGTGTTTCAGTGTACCGAGGCCTATAAAATCGAGAACGGCAGGCTCGGTGCGCCGCTCAAGGGCGCCATGCTGATCGGCAACGGCCCCACCGATCTCCATCGAATCTCCATGATCGGGAACGATCTTGAGCTGGATGCGGGCATCGGCACCTGCGGCAAGAACGGCCAGGGCGTGCCGGTCGGCGTTGGTCAGCCGACGCTGCGCATGGACCAGATCACGGTCGGAGGCACCGGCGCATGAACAGGGCAAACTTGAGCAGACGGATATGAGCGAACAAACCGGCGCGTCAAAGCAGGAGGACGCCAAAAAAGCCCCGCGCTCCTGGACGCGGTCGATCGGCGAAATTCTCGCCGCGTTTCTGGTGGTAATGGTTGCCAAGGGCGCGCTGGCCGAGCCGTTTTACGTGCCGTCGGCTTCGATGGAGCCGACACTTCTGATCGGCGACGCGCTGCTGGCTTCGAAATATCCTTACGGCTACAGCACAGCCTCGGTGCCTGTGAATGTTGCATTACCTGCAAGCAGCCGCCTGTTCGGCAAACTTCCCGTGCGCGGCGACGTCGTTGTCTTCCGCTGGCCCGGCGATACCTCGCAGGCCTGGGTGAAGCGCGTTGTCGGACTTCCAGGCGACCGCGTGCAAATGCGCGCCGGACATCTGTGGATCAACGGCAAGCCGGCCCAGCTCAAGGCCGATGGCTATGGCCGCGCCGAAGATGAATCGGGTCTCGGCAACACCGCCGCGCGCTATGCCGAAACGCTGCCGGGCGACAGCCGCACGCACACCGTTTTCAAGCTGCGGACCCATGGCGCGCTCGACGATACGGCTGAGGTAACGGTGCCGGCCGGCCATCTGTTCGTGATGGGCGACAACCGCGACAATTCCGCCGACAGCCGCGTGGCGGTGGCGGAAGGCGGCGTCGGCCTTCTGCCGGTCGAAAATCTCGTCGGTCGCGTCGATACCATTGTCGGCTCGTGGGATTTCGCCGTGAAAAAGCAGCCGCTGTGGACGTGGCTGTCGGGGCTGCGGCTGGCGCGCACCTTCACGTCGGTTCAGTAAGATTCGAATCGGATCAATTAGGCCTCAGCGCACCACGCCCGAGATGAACCCGGGCTTGCGGCGCGGCGGCTTGACGTGGTCCTTCAGAAAGCAGCGCGCCTCCTGTCCGGCATAGCCCGGCCGCGCATACGTCCACGCCCTGCATTTGTTGTCGGCTTCGCAGGCCGCCTTGCACTCGCCGCCGTCACTCTCTTCCTTGACGACGATATTGCGGTAATCGCCGCCGGGACGGTCGGTGGCAATCTCGAGCTTGCGCGTGCGCGGTTCGACCACGCCTGCGCCGCGAACGCCCGAGATGCAGCAATCGTTCGCCACGCGCGATGGAATGCTGCCTTTCAGCCAGCACACGCCGCTTTCATTGCCGGTCGGATAGCTGAAACTCCAGGCGCGGCATTTGCGGTCGCGCTCGCACATCAGCGCACATGCGGCCGGATCACCGGATGGCAGTTCTGCGTGCGAGTAATCACCACCGGGCCTGTCGAAATTCGCCTGCGCCGCAGCCGGCGATGGCGACACACAAAACAGCATGAATGCGATCAGGGCCGCGCATCCGAAGCTACATGTCGAAATAGCCCATGTCGAAATAGCCGATGTCGAAATAACCCACGTCGAAACGGCACATGTTTTCAAGAAGCCGGACATGCGCGGAATTTTCCTGTCGGTTCAGAAGAAGCGATCGGGCAGCCTGAACGTCTCATTGAACAGACGCCATCCTGTATGGCCGATGAACGGCGGATGAATTTGGAACAAGTTTCCTTGAAGCAAGGTTTCTTGAAGTCGAGTGTGACAGGCCGCGTCACAAAAGCAAAATATCAAAAGGCGTATTCGTCATAGACCGGATCAACAGAGTGCCGCCACGGCCCGTTGAATTTCAAAAGCATTTCTTCGGCAGGAGTCCGGCCTTTGTCGAGAATGCAATCGAGCGGCTCAAGAAAGCGGGTCTCGTCACGGCCGAGATGGTCGATTTTTTCGCGGTGACGCAGACCGGCATGCGCCAGTACCAGACACTCCTTGGCGACTTCGTATAAATAGCCGTTGCCAATTCTGGTCTTGAAACCGTGGCGCGGCACCTCGTCGCGGATCGCCTGCCGCTGCTCCGCACTCCAGCGCTTGGCGATGTCCCACGCCGCGTCGAGGCTGCAATCATCGTATAGCAGCCCGGTCCAGAATGCCGACAGTGACGGCAGCTGTTTCCACGGCACGCCATCGGCGCCGCGCATTTCGAGATAGCGCTTGAGCCGGACTTCGGGAAACAGCGTGGACAAATGATTGGACCAGTCCGACAGAGTCGGCTTCTCGCCCGGCAGCTTGCTGTTTTTGCCTGCGAAGAAATCGCGGAATGACGAACCGGCGACGTCGATGTAGTCATCGCCCCGCTTGACGAAATACATCGGCACGTCGAGCGCGTAGTCCACCCAGCGCTCAAACCCCATGCCGTCCTCGAACGCCCACGGAATCATGCCCGCGCGCGCATTGTCGGTATCGCGCCAGATCTCGGCCCGGAATGACAGGAAGCCATTGGGCTTGCCCTCGGTGAAGGGCGAGTTGGCGAACAAGGCCGTCGCAATCGGCTGCAATGCCACCGACACACGCAGCTTCTTCACCATGTCGGCTTCAGAGCAGAAGTCGAGATTGGTCTGCACCGTGCAGGTCCGGTACATCATATCGAGGCCGTATTTGCCGACTTTCGGCATGTAGTCCGTCATGATGCGATAGCGACCCTTGGGCATGACCGGCATCTGTGCGCGCGACCATGACGGGGTCATGCCAAGCCCGAGAAAGCCGATCCCGAGCGGTTCGGCTATTTCGCGCACCTGCGCCAGATGCGCCATCAGTTCGGATGCGGTCTGGTGGATCGTCTCGACCGGCGCACCGGACAGTTCAAACTGTCCGCCCGGCTCGAGCGAAATCGCGCCGCCGCCGGTGACATCGTAAAGCCCGATGATATTACCCTTTTCCATGATCGGCTCCCAGCCGAGCAAGAGCCTCATACCTTCGAGCAGCGCCTGAATGCCACGCGTCCCTTCATACGGCACAGGGTTATGATCCTTGAGCGTAAAGGGCGTTTTCTCGTGCTCGGTGCCAATGCGGAATTCAGATTTCGGCTTGATGCCGGCTTCAAGCCAGCCGACGAGCTCCTCGCGCGACGACAACGGCGTCATATCGATCTGGTCACGCGCCATAACAAATCCGATCAACGATGCTAGTGGAAGGCATACCCGAGTGGGCGGGTTGCGATTGGCCCGCTTTGGCGGGTGAACGGAACATGATCATCGCGCCGGCGCGATTTCTTTGGGCGCGCGATTGCACGAACACCCGAGACGGTCGAGCAGCGCCGCCAGTTGAATGGCCTCCGCGTCGGACAATTTCGACCCCATGTGACGCTCGATCGCGGCGGAATATGAGCCCCACATTTTCTTCTGCAAGTCGCGGCCGGCATCCGTGATTTCGACGAAAAGCCCGCGTTTGTCCTTTTCGCACTCCCGCCGCGCGGCGAGCCCTTCATCCACCAGCCGGTCGATCAGGCGAGATGTGGAGTATTGAGGCAGCATCATCTGCTTTTCGAGTTCGACAGGGCGCAGTTCGCCGCCCGGTGCCCGGGATAATTCGAGCAGCGCGTCGTACCAGGCGAGAGGTGGAAAGCCAGCCTTCTTGAGATCCTGCTCGACGGCGTCGAGCACGCGACTCTGGATCCGCATCAGGCGGATCCAGGCTTCAGTCGCTTCGGTCGAAGGACGGCGTTTCATCGGCTCGTTCCAGAAAATCGGGTGTTGGATTTAGCGATTAAATGCACCTGCATCAATGCACCGTTTTGATGCAAATGCATCACACTTTCGCGGAAAAGAGCATTTTGAACCTGACGCCGACCCTGCGCGCGCCAGCCCCAATATTTCCAGACCGCGGCTAGGAAGTTTTCGTATTTCCGGTTCGCGTCCTTAACCCGTTATTTACCGTAACGCGAAAAAGTCGGCCCCGAAGCAGTCCGCCCGTCAACGAAATTTGTTTGTCTCTTCAATGGGACACGGGAGGACTGAGCGTCTGGCAGGAGCCATGCGCTCAACACCGGGCCTGGGCATGACATCTCGCGTATCGTGGAGCGTTGAAGGCATCGAACCTTCCGTCAGGGAAAAAGCGGAAGCAGCCGCGCGCAAGGCAGGTCTGTCGCTGAGCGACTGGATGAAAGCGGCCGCCGGTGGCGCATCTCCCGATGTCCGCGAGGCACGGGACGTTGCGGAAATTCACAGCCGGCTCGATGCCATCGCCCGCCAGGTCGAACAGATGGCGGGGCCGAACACGGCTGCACGCAGTGACCCGGCCGTTGCCCGCCAGCTCAACGACGCCATCAACCGCCTCGATGCGCGGCTGTCCCAAATATCCAGCAGACAGGCCCCGGCCCGCGCCGAACAGCCGGCCTATCCATTGCCGCCTCCGGACTTCTCCATCGCCGAAATCGTTGCGCGACAGGGCGAGCTCGATGGCCGCCCGCAGCGCCAATCTCCGCTGCAGATGCCCTACGCGCCTCAGCCTGCGCCCTATCTGCCGCCGCAGATGACCGCGCCGATCGCGCCTGCATATCCCGACCTCTCCGGCATGGAGAAGCAGCTTTTCAACATCTCCGGCCAGATCGATGCGCTACGCCGTCCAGACGGTCTCGAACAATCCATTGCCGCTTTCCGAACCGAACTTTCGGAGATCCGGGCCGCAATCACCGAAGCGATGCCGCGCCGCGCCATCGAATCCCTGGAAAGCGAAATCCGCTCGCTGGCCCAACGTATCGATGAAACCCGCCAGCATGGCTTCGACAGCAATGCGCTTTCGGGGATCGAGCGCGCGCTCGCCGATATAAAAAACGAATTGCGCTCGCTGACGCCGGCCGAGCAACTCGCCGGCTTCGACGAGGCGATCCGCAATCTTGGCGGCAAGATCGACAAGATCGTCCGCTCCGGTCAGGATTCTGGCGCAGTTCATCAGCTTGACGAGGCCATCGCCGCGCTGAAAACCATTGTGGCCAATATCGCCTCGGGCGACGTGATGGCTCAGCTGGCAGACAACGTGCGTGCACTGTCGCAGAAAGTGGATCAGCTTTCGCAGGCTGGGGGCCACAGCGATATTCTTGCCGCGCTGGAGCAACGCATCGGTGTGCTGACCTCGGCGCTAGAGCAGCGGGAGCGTCCGGCACCGGCGGATTCCAGCTATTTCGACAATGCAGTGCGGACGATTTCCGACCGTCTCGATCACCTCAAGGTCGGAAGCGACCCGTCCTCGACTTTCGCGCATGTCGAACAGCGCGTCTCGCACCTGCTCGAGCGGCTGGAAGCTATAGAAAGCCGCCCGGCCAACTTCGGGAGGATCGAGGACGGTCTTGCCGAAATCATGCGCGTTCTTCAGCAGCGGACGGAAAGCTCCATTCAGCCCAGTGCAGCCCCCATGGATCAGGGCTTCATTGACGCGATGAAGCGCGAACTTGCCGACATGCGCTATAGCCAGTCGGAGATCGACCGCCAAACCCAGGATTCTCTTGAAGTCGTCAACAACACGCTGGGCCATGTTGTTGATCGTCTTGCCCACATCGAAGGTGATTTGCGCGAGGGCCGCGCGACGCCGCGACCGACCGTGCCCCCCGTGATCACGTCAGCGCCGCTTGCGCCGGCCCATGCCGAGCCGCCGCATCCGGCGGCAGCGTCTACCGCCGCCTCGATGCCGTTGCAACATCGACCGGAGCTGCCCAATCCCGCACTGGCGCAAATCCACGTCCGCACGACACCGCCACAGATTCAGACCGAAGTTCCGTCGCCGCGAGCCGCGGCCGAAGTGTCCCGGGATAGCAGCAGCACGCCTGCAGTCCCAAGGCCGCGGACCGCCCGCATGCCGATTGATCCCGATCTGCCGCCCGATCATCCGCTCGAGCCGGGGACGCGCCATCCGCAGGGCCGTGCGATTTCCTCCGCCGAGCGAATCGCCGCATCCGAAGGCGCACTCAAGGATATCGTCGCCAATACGCCTGAACCCGTCTCCTCATCGAACTTCATCCAGGCCGCGCGCCGGGCTGCACAGGCCGCGCAGAACGCCAATGCGTCCGCCGGCAGCACGGCGCCCAAGGCCAATCGTGTCACCGCCTTGAACGACACGGCCCGCATCGCTTCCAGGACATCGTCCAAGACATCCTCCGATCCGGCCGCCTCGCAATTATCGACGAGAATCCGCGCGATCCTCGTCGGCGTCAGCGTCGTCGTGATCGTGTTCGGCACCGTAAAGATGGCGATGAACCTGATGCGCAGCGGCGACCCGTCGATGCCCGCGCCGGCCGCCGAAACCCGGGTCATCCCCCAGGTGCCCGACATGCCGCCGGCGGAACAGCCGGCGCCGCCCGAGCCGAAAACCGAAAACGTCGCGCCAAGCGAGCCTTCGATGACCTCGCCGACGCCAATCGACAAGCAATCCTCGCTGAGCGGCCCTTCATTGCCATCCTGGTCCAGCAGCGCCTCTGCGATGACAGGCGATATCACCGGCTCCGTATCTTCGTCCTCGGCGGCCGCTCTAACTCCCAAGACAGCCGGCAAGAAAGCAGCGGCCGTGAACGCCCCCGTGCTCGCGCAATTGCCTGATGCTATCGGCAGCGCCACTCTGCGCGGCGCTGCGCTGAAGGGCGATCCCGGCGCAGCCTATGAGATCGGCCTTCGCTATGCAGAAGGCCGCGGCGTACCGGTCAATTTCGACGAAGCCGCCAAATGGTACGGTCGGGCGGCGCAAGGCAATATCGTACCCGCGATATTCCGCCTCGGCACGCTGTACGAAAAGGGTCTTGGCGTCGCCAAGGATGCGGATATGGCGAGCCGCTATTATCGTCAGGCTGCGGATCGCGGCAACGCCAAGGCGATGCATAATCTGGCGGTGCTCGAAGCCGATGGCGGCGGCAAGTCTCCGGATTACAAGAGTGCGGCTGAATGGTTCCACAAGGCCGCCGAGCGCGGTGTCGCCGACAGCCAATTCAATCTTGCCATCCTGTATGCACGCGGCATCGGCGTGCAGCAGAATCTGGCTGAATCATACAAATGGTTCAGCCTCGCCGCCGCCCAGGGCGACGTCGATTCCGGTCGCAAGCGCGACGACATCGCCAAGCGGCTCGATGCCCAATCTCTTGCCGCGGCGAAGCTCGCGATCCAGACCTTCACGGTCGAGCAGCAACCGGCGGATGCCGTCAGCGTGGCCGCGCCGGCCGGCGGCTGGGATGCCGCAACACCGGCGCCGCAGAAGCGCATCATCAAGTCGGCCAAGCCCGCGGCGTCTGGTGCGCCTTCATCCCGTGCGAGCACGCCGACCAAGACCGCCGCCGTCGTTAATCCGTCCTGACCCTCCGCGCGGCGTTAAACGAAGAATCCGACCGCCATTGCAATAACGCAGATTGCCATGGCGAAGGTCGAAAGCCAGCCGAGCCAGTAAAGCGGCCCGCTGATGATGAACTTGTTCATTACGTCCCTGCGCCGGGCCAGAAACATCAGCAGGATCATTACCGGCACTGCGAGAACGCCGTTGATCACTGCGCTCCAGTAGAGCGCCGAGATAGGATTGATCGGCGTGAAATTCAGGGCGATACCGATGCCCGCCGACAGCGCCAGCACCGCATAAAAAGCCACCGCCTCGCGTGGCTTGCGGGCAAGCCCGACGATCCAGTGACGGCCCTCGCCGATGGCATAGGCGGCCGACCCCGCCAGCACCGGCACGGCAAGCAGCCCGGTGCCGATAATACCGAGCGCGAAAATGAATTCGGCAAAGCGCCCCGCGATCGGACGCAAGGCTTCCGCGGCCTGTGCGGAGGTCTGGATATCCGTTCTGCCGCTCGCGTGCAGTGTCGCCGCGGCAGTAATGATGATCGAGATCGCAATCAGGTTCGAGAAGACCATGCCGACGATCGTATCGGCCCTGATCCGGCTGAATTCCTTGAGTGCGCCATAATGATTCTCCGCCAGCGGATGCTTCTTGGCATCAACCCGCTGATCCTCGGCTTCCTGAGAGGCCTGCCAGAAAAAGAGGTAGGGCGATATTGTGGTGCCGAGGATCGCGACCAGTGTGGTCAGGAAGGCCGATGTCCACTGGATGTGTGGGATAGCAACACCCCGCAACGCCTCGCCCCATGAAACATTCGCGAAAAACAGCGCGGCGACATAGGCGAACAGGCTCAAGGTCAGCCATTTGAGGATGGCGCTATAACGCGCGTAATCGAAAAAAATCTGCGCCGCAACCGAGGCCACGCCAAAAACGAGCACGTAAAGAATTCCCGGCCCTCCGATCAGAAGCCTGAGTGCATCGCCCATCGCGGCAAGGTCAGCGGCGATATTGATCGTGTTGGCGATGAACAGCAACGCGATGACAAGGTTCAGGAGCCATGCCGGATAGTGCAGGCAGACATTTCCGGCGATTCCCCTGCCTGTCACCCGGCCCACGCGCGCAGAGATTTCCTGTATCGCGACCATCAACGGCAATGAGATAAGCATCGTCCATCCGATGCCGTAGCCGAGTTGCGCGCCTGCCTGACTGTAGGTGCCGATGCCGGACGGATCGTCGTCGGATGCGCCGGTGATGAGTCCGGGCCCAAGCGTCTTGATGAATTCGCGCAGATGAAACGGCTTATGCGGCAGCGGCTTGTGATGCTCCGGATGATCCGCCTTTTTGCGATGATCGGTTTTTTTGGTCATGCCCACCCGGGTGATTCAACAGACCACAATCTATCAGGTTCCTGCCCGGGCGTAAGCCTATCAGAAAAACACGATCCATCCCGGCCGTTTAAAATCAGTAGCAGCGTCCGGCAGCGATAGCGTGAACGCGACGGTCGCCGAGCACATGGGCGGTGAAGGCCAACGTCCGGAAGATCGCGGCAAACGCCGCGTCGCGAATATTCAGCCCGCCGGTATACGAGCCGAATGCAGGCATCACGGCGCGCTCGCCATCGCTGGCAAAACACGGGCGCTCGATGCTGCGTCCCCGCGCACTCACGCGTGCCTTGGGATGCAGATGGCCCGCAATTTCCCCAAATGCGCCGGTCGGCTCGTGGCGGAACACCAAGGGACCGATTGCGACTTCATCGCACACCGTGCCGCCGATCTCGCGCGGCAATGCCGGATCGTGATTGCCGGAAATCCAGATCCAGTCACGGCGAGCCTGAAGTGCGCAGAGACTTTCCCGGTCCGGTCCGGAAAGACGTTGATGCGCTGTCCGGTCATGGAAAGAGTCGCCGAGCGCGATGACCTTTCCCGGATTATGGCGCACGATAGCAGCACCCAGCCGCGCCAGCGTCGCGGCGGTATCGTAAGGCGGCAACAACACGCCACGTTCGGCGAAGCTCGATCCCTTTTCCAGATGAAGATCGGAAACGACCAGCAGCCGCTCCTCCTCCCAGAACAGGACGCCGGACAGATCGGCGACCATATCGACACCGGCGATGCGGACCGCTGTCATGTGAGAAGTGCTGGGCGCGGTCTGCATCGTGTTCAGTATCTTTCAGGACAATATCTCTTCAGGACATCGCTTCCCTGACAAGTTCCTCAGCGGCCTCCGCCAGCAACTCGTCCGAGGCTTCGCCATAAACCGGCTCGCGACCGATTTCCAGCATCACGGGAACCGCCAGCGGCGAAACCTTATCGAGTTCCCGGTGGGTGATTCGCGTCTGAATTCGCGCCAGCATATCGCTGAGACGGCGGATGTCCAAAAGTCCCGTTGCCGCGTCGGCCCGCGCGGCGCGCAGCAAAACATGGTCGGGCTGATGCTTGCGCAATACGTCGTAAACGAGGTCGGTCGAGAACAGCACCTGCCGGCGAGATTTCTCTTCGCCGGTGAACCGCCGCGCGATCAATCCCGAAATGATCGCGCAGGTACGGAAGGTGCGTTTCATCAGGGCCGATTCCGCAAGCCATGCTTCAAGATCGTCACCGAGCATGTCGGGATCGAACAGTTTGTCGAGACTGAGAAGCCCGCTGCGGATACGCGACGAGGCGTCGCCCACCATCCACACGGCCAGCGCATATTCGTTGGCGACGAACCCGAGCGGCCGCAACCCGGCGCGTTCCAGCCGCCGCGTCAGCAGCATGCCGAGCGTCTGATGCGCGAGGCGTCCCTCGAAAGGATAACAAACGAGGTAGTGCTTATTGGCACGCGGAAACGTCTCCACCACCAGTTCGCGCGGCCCCGGCACCAGTGAGACACGCGCCTGGATCGACAACCAGTCGCGCACCTGTTCCGGAAGAGCTTTCCAGGCTCGCTTGTCGGCAAGCAGATGGCGCACGCGATCCGCCAGATAGGTCGAGAGCGGGAATTTGCCGCCCATGTAAGACGGCACGCGCGCATCGGCATCGTTGGCGCGCGAGACGTAAACCTCGTCTTCCATCAGTGCTTCGTAACGAACCACCTCGCCGCCGAACACGAATGTATCGCCGAGCACGAGGTTCTCGATAAAATACTCCTCGATCTGGCCAAGCATTCGCCCGCCCCGCGCGATCGCTCCAGTCGATCCCGATCCGCCGCCCTTGCCGCGCACCAGTTTCACCTTGAGCATCGATTCCTCGACGATGGTGCCGACGTTGAGACGGTAACTCTGGCGCACGCGCGGATTGGTCACGCGCCAGCGACCGGCCTTATCCTGCTTGATGCGCGTGAAGCGTTCATAGCTTTTCAGCGCATACCCGCCGGTGGCGACGAAATCGACGACGTCGTCGAAGTCCTTCCGTGTCAGGTCGGCGTATGGGGCCGCGGTGCGGATTTCGTCATAAAGCTCGTCCGCCAGAAACGGCTCGCCGCAGGCGCAGCCGAGCACATGCTGCGCCAGCACGTCGAGCGCACCGCTTCGCAAAGGCGGTGTGTCCTGCGCGTTCTCGGCGACCGCGTCGATGGCGACACGGCATTCCAGAACCTCAAAGTGATTGGCCGGCACCAGCACCGCGCGCGATGGTTCATCGAGGCGGTGATTGGCGCGGCCGATCCGTTGCATCAGGCGCGAAGCCCCCTTCGGCGCGCCGACATTGATGACAAGATCGATATCGCCCCAGTCAATCCCGAGATCGAGCGAGGACGTGCAGACCACGCCGCGCAATTTGCCCGCCGCCATCGCATCCTCGACCTTGCGGCGCTGCGCGACATCGAGAGAGCCGTGATGCAGGGCGATGGCCAGACCGTCGTCGTTGATGCGCCACAGATCCTGAAACAGCATTTCCGCCTGCGAGCGGGTATTGACGAACATCAGCGTCGTCTTGTTGCGCCTGATCAGATCGTAGATTTCGCCAAGCGCATGGCGGGCGGAATGCCCTGCCCATGGCAGACGTTCGTTCGTGTCGAGCATTTCGACAATGGGCGCGGCCCCGGCGTTGGCGATGACGAGATCGGCCATCTGCGATTCACCGACTTGCTGCGACACAAGATAGCGCCGTAGTGAATCCGGATCGGCCACCGTCGCGGAAAGCCCGATGGTCGTCGCCTGCGGGGCCAGCCGCCACAGTCGTGCAAGGCCTAGTGCAAGAAGATCGCCGCGCTTGGAGGTGACCAGCGCGTGCAGTTCGTCGAGCACGATCCGTTTCAGCGAGGAAAACAGAAACGGCGCGTCGTCGGATGACAGTAGCAGAGCGAGCTGCTCCGGCGTCGTCAGGAGAACATCGGGCGGATAGCGGCGCTGGCGCTGGCGGCGCGACACCGGCGTGTCTCCGGTGCGGGTCTCGACCCTGATCGGCAGATTCATGTCGGCAATTGGACGGTCGAGATTGCGCGCGATGTCGACCGTGAGCGCCTTGAGCGGGGAGACATAGAGCGTGTGAAGCCCGTGGCTTTGCTTGACGCCACGGCCGGCAGAAGCCAGTTTCTTTCGCGGCTGCGCCTCAGCAGATTGCGGAAAGCCTAGTTCAACGAGCGTCGGCAAAAAGCCGGCCAGCGTCTTGCCCGCGCCGGTCGGCGCGATGAGAAGTGCCGAGCGTCCCTCGCGGGCCTTTACCAGGAGATCGAGCTGGTGCGTGCGCGGCGCCCAGCCGCGCGCGGCGAACCACCGCCCGAAGGCTTCGGGCAGTCCGGTATGCAGACGATCGGGAATGAGAAGCTGGCTCACCCGCAGAAGGTAGGCATGGGGTTCCGCAAAAGCGAGGCCGCTTCAGGGCTTTCGCGCGATGGCCACCAGACCCGGCACGGGCGCGTTGTTCTCGTTGCGGGTCGAGACATCCTCCAGTCTGCATAGCGTCAGACCGCCAGCAGCAATGGCGTCACGGACATGTTTCGCGCCATGGGCATAGCGGAAGCCTGCGCCGATGATTACACCGTCGCCGCTGTGAGTTTCCGTCGTAAACGCGGCGATGCCGCCGGGCTGAAGCACCCGCGCGATCTGCTTTAGCACCGGCGCGAGGTCGGGCAGATAAATGATCGCATCCGCCGACAGCACCAGATCGAACCGCTCGGCAGGCTCATGTGCCAGCCCTTGCACCATGTCCGCCACTTCGAGGCGGGCGTAGAGACCCGTTTGCCGCGCTTTGGCGATCATTCCCGGCGACAGATCAATGCCGACAAACTCATCGGCGTTGCGTGCGAAGGCGCGCGCCGCAAGGCCGGTGCCGCAACCAAGATCGAGCGCGCGCTTGAAAAACGGTGGACGTTTGCCGGTGTGGCATGCCGCCACGACAGCATTGAGCAGCACCTGTGGGCCGCGATAACCGAGATCGTTGATCAGCGCGTCCTCGAAACGGGGCGCATATTGATCGAACAGGGATTGGACGTAAGCGGGTGGCATGTCGGAGAGTTTCTCCACGCCCAGCCGCATCAGCCGTAACTTGGCGCCATGGCGGTCGAGCGGATCGGCCTCGATGGCCTTGCGGTAAGCCTTGATCGCCTCGCCGTGCAGATTGAGCTCCTGCTTGAGTTCTCCAAGCGCAAACCAGGCCGAGGCGAAATTGGGCGCGAGTTCGGCGGCCTGCGCCATCAGGTCGGCGGCGCCTTCCAGATCGCCGCGCAGTTGAAGATCGCGTGCGAAATCGTAGCGCTTGTCGGCGATCAGATCGCCGGACGACATGAAAAAGGGCGCAGGCATGAACCGTCTCGCATGGAACGATATCGAACGCAGCCTATATAAGGTCAATGCGTCCGCAAGACATCCTTACCCCCGTTGCCGCCGGTCTTTGCTGCAAGCCGGGCGGCTTTCATATCGATCCGGTCCGTCCGGTCGAACGGGCGCTCATCACCCACGGCCACTCCGATCATGCGCGGCCCGGTCACGGGTTGGTGCTGGCGACGCAGGAAACGCTCGACATTATGCGCCTGCGCTATGGCGACAATTTCGCCGGTTCGACGCAGGCGGTCTCCTATGGCGAAACCGTGAAGCTGGGCGACGTCACTGCGACATTTCATCCTGCCGGACATGTGCTCGGCTCCGCGCAGATCGCAGTGACACATGGCGGGACGCGCATCGTCGCCTCCGGCGACTACAAGGATGTTGCCGATCCGACCTGCGCCCCATTTGAAATCGTGCCCTGCGATGTGTTCATCACCGAAGCGACATTCGGCCTGCCGATTTTCCGGCATGGCGATCCCGACGACGAAATCCGCAAACTTCTGGACTCGGTCGCGCTGTTTCCCGAGCGCGCGCATCTCGTGGGCGCGTATTCGCTCGGCAAGGCGCAGCGTCTTATCGCGCTGCTACGTAAGGCGGGTTATAACGCTCCGGTCTATCTGCACGGCGCGATGGAAAAAATCACACGTTACTACGAAAGCCGGGGCATCGACCTCGGCGAACTGCGCCTCGCCAAGGGCGTCAAGAAAGCCGACCTCGCCGGTACCATCACAGTCGCTCCGCCCAGCGCCATCACCGACATCTGGACGCGGCGCTTTCCAGATCCGGTCGCAGCTTTTGCATCGGGCTGGATGCGCACCCGCGCCCGCGCGCGGCAAAAAGGCATCGAATTGCCTTTGGTGATTTCGGACCATGCCGATTGGGATGGACTTTGCGCCACCATCGGCGCGACGGGCGCGGGCGAAGTGTGGGTTACACACGGCCAGGAAGACGCCTTGGTGCATTGGTGCGAAACGAAAGGATTGAAGGCGCGGCCGCTCGATCTGGTCGGCTATGGCGATGAAGATGAAGAGTCTTCTGTCGCGGCGAATGAAGAGAGCGGCTCATGAACCGCTTCGCGCATCTGCTTGACCGTCTCGCCTACGAACCCGGCCGCAACAACAAGCTTCGGCTCATTACTAATTATTTCCGCGAGGTGCCGGACCCCGACCGCGGCTATGCGCTCGCTGCGCTGACTGGCGCATTGTCGTTCCGCCATGCCAAGGCCGGGCTGATCCGCGACCTGATCGCCGAGCGCACCGATCCGGTGCTGTTCGGCCTGTCCTACGACTACGTCGGCGACCTGTCGGAGACCGTCGCCCTGATGTGGCCCTCCCGTCAGCGCGCGACCAACGCGCCGCCGCCTCCCACTCTCACCGAGGTGGTGACCACCTTCAATACCCTCGGCAAGAGCGAAATCCCCTCGCAGCTCGCGCGATGGCTGGACGAACTCGACGAAACCGGGCGCTGGGCGTTGCTCAAGCTCGTCACTGGCGCGCTGCGCATCGGCGTCTCCGCGCGCCTTGCCAAGACTGCCGCCGCCGCGCTCGGCGGCAAGGATGCTCACGACGTCGAGTTGCTCTGGCCCGGTCTGACGCCGCCTTATGTCGATATGTTCGCATGGCTGGAAGGCCGCGCGGACAAACCGGTGAACCGCGATCCGGCGCCGTTCCGGCCTGTGATGCTGGCGCATGCGATCGAGGATACCGACTTTGCCTCGCTGGTACCGGCGGATTTCATCGCGGAATGGAAATGGGACGGCATCCGGGTGCAGGCCGTAACCGGCAAGGACGAGCACGATGCCGTCACGACACGGCTTTATTCGCGCAGCGGCGAAGACATCACCAAAAGCTTTCCCGATCTGGTGCCGTCGCTGCGCTGTCCGGGAGCGATCGATGGCGAATTGCTGGTCTTGCGCGAAGGGCGCGTGCAGTCTTTCAACGTCCTGCAACAGCGACTGAACCGGAAATCCGTCACGCCGAAGCTGATAAAGGACTATCCAATTCATCTGCGCGCCTACGATCTACTCGCGGACGACGAGAATGATTTACGCATGCTGCCGTTCGAGGAGCGGCGAGCCAAACTTGAAGCCTTTATCACGCGACTTGGCGATACTCGCATTGACCTGTCGCCGCTCGTTCCGTTCGGGGCATGGGACGATCTAACCGCGGCGCGCGCCGATCCCGCCATGGCCGGCGCAGGCAAGGATGCCGATGCGGTCGAAGGCGTGATGCTCAAGCGGCGCGATGCGCTTTATGTGCCCGGACGCCCCAAGGGCCAATGGTGGAAATGGAAGCGCGACCCGCATGTCATCGATGCCGTGCTGATGTATGCCCAGCGCGGTCACGGCAAGCGCTCGTCCTATTATTCGGATTACACCTTCGGGGTGTGGACCGGAGGGGACGAAGGCGACCGGCTCGTGCCGGTCGGCAAGGCCTATTTCGGCTTCACCGACGAGGAGCTGCTCCAGATCGACCGTTTCATCCGCCGCAACACCATCGAGAAGTTCGGCCCGGTGCGCGAGATCGTTCACCAGCCGGATCAGGGGCTGGTGTTCGAGGTGGCGTTCGAAGGCCTTGCCCGCTCGCCGCGCCACAAATCCGGCGTCGCGATGCGGTTTCCGCGAATCAATCGCCTGCGCTGGGACAAACCGCCCGGCGAGGCGGACCGGCTCGAAACTCTTGAGCGGATGCTGAAGACGGAGACGGAAGCTCCCGGCGAGGCCGTGCTACGCAAAACTGCGAGCTGATCGCGCGCATTAAAATCTTGTCATGAAAATTTTCCTGCTCGCCCCGCCTTCGCATGCTTGACGGCGATGTTTTCCGCAACCAATTGCGCCGTCGATCGTGCTATGATGCGCGCGTTTACAACCTCGGGAGATGACGATGCAGGACGAAGCGAGAGAATTGCCGGCGCGGGACGACCAGATGTCGCGCTTTCTCGGCGGCTCCCCGCTTGGCGTATTGCTGCGGCTGATTCTGATGTCGGTGCTGGTCGGCGTGGTTCTCGCCACCATCGGCCTCGATCCGTGGAATATCGTCGCCAGTATCCGCCGCCTGATCGACTGGGTCTGGAATCTCGGTTTCGACGCGATCAATACGCTATGGCGCTATTTCCTGCTCGGCGCGGTGATCGTGATCCCGATCTGGCTGATCTCCCGCCTGTTCAACGCGGGCGCATCGCGCTGATCCTGGGCCAGGGCTGAATTCCCGAACTGATGGACGTCCAGCGGACGACTCATGCCCGTGTGTTCGCCATCGCCGGTCCGGCGATGCTGGCGAATCTCACAACGCCGCTGCTCGGCATTGTCGCCACTGCCGTGATCGGCCGGCTCGGGGAGGCGCACCTGCTCGGTGGCGTGGCGATGGCCTCGGTCGTGTTCGATTGCACGTTCTGGCTGTTCGGCTTCCTGCGCATGAGCACAGTGGCACTGACGGCACAGGCCAGGGGCGCGGATGACGCTGCGGAAATGCGCGCGACGCTGGCGCGCGCCCTTGTCGTGGCTGTGGCGTTCGGTGCCGGGCTGCTTTTGATTCAGGGGCCGGTCACTGCGATCATTTTTCATTTGATGGGAGCGAGCGGTCCGGTCAGCGACGCGGCAAAACTCTATTTTCATCTCCGGCTATGGTCGACACCGTTTCTGCTGGCGAATTACGCCGTGCTGGGCTGGCTGATCGGACAGGCCCGCGCAGGTTCGGCGCTGGGGATTCAGACCCTCATAAATACGATCAATATCGCGGCGACGACGGCACTGGTGCTCGTCTTCGGTCTCGGCATCGCGGGTGCAGCCTATGCTGCCGTCATCGCCGAAGCCAGCGGCCTCGGTCTTGGCCTGTTTATCGCCATGAGAATTCTCGGCTTGGGCAAGATGAAGCTGAGCCGCGCGGTTCTGTTCGACCGCGGCAAAATCCTGCGCCTGATGGCAATCAACCGGGATATCGTGATCCGAACCGCCGCGCTGATCGCCGCGTTTCTGTTCTTTACCGCGCAGGGCGCGCGCGGTGGCGATACGGTGCTGGCGGCAAATGCCATTCTGAATAATTTCGCGCTGATCGGCTCGTTTTTTCTGGACGGCCTTGCGACCGCCGCCGAACAGCTTTGCGGGCAAAGTCGCGGCGCGCACGACCGAGCCAATTTCCTGCGTGCGACAAAACTGATTCTCGGCTGGAGTTGCGCATTCGCGTTAGCGGTGGCGCTTGCGCTGGCTTTGAGCGGCGGCGCGCTGATCGACCTTATGACCGCCAGCGAGGACGTCCGCCAGACCGCTCGACTTTACCTATGGCTTGCGGCGCTGGCGCCGGTCTGCGGCGTTGCGGCCTATGCCTATGACGGCATCTATATCGGCGCGACATGGTCGCGGGATATGCGCAACCTGATGCTCGCAGCATTGGCAATCTATTTTCTTTCCTGGGCGGCACTGCAGCCGCTTGGCAACACCGGCCTCTGGCTTGCGCTTCTCACGTTCCTGCTCGCGCGCGGCGCGTTGCAGGCCCTGCGCTATCCGGCGCTGCTTGAAAAATCGTTCGCCGCCTAGTCCGGCCAGTCCTCGGCCGTGATCATCGCCGCGTCCGCGCCGACGATTTCAGACAGCGAGTCGCGCCCCGTCCGGCGTAGCGTCGACAGAAGATCGGCCTTGATGCTCTCGATCAGGCCGAGCCCGCGATAGACCAGCGAAGAATAAAGCTGGATCAGGCTGGCCCCGGCGCGAATCTTCGTCAGCGCCGCTCCGCCCGAATCGATGCCGCCGACCCCGATCAGGGGAAACGCGCCTTCGACACGCACGTAAGTCTCCGCAACCATGCGATTTGACAGCCGCAGCAGCGGACGCCCCGACAAACCGCCCTGCTCCTTCGCGCGTTCCCGGTCGCGCAAAATTCTGGGCCGTGACAGCGTGGTGTTGGAGACGATCATGCCGTCGATGCCCCGCGCGCGCGCGACATGCACCACATCGTCGAGCTCGGATAAGGTCAGGTCCGGCGCGATCTTCAACAGCAGCGGCGTATGACCGGCATTGATCTGCGCGCGATCGCGGGCCTCGACGACACGCGCCAGAAGGTCGTCGAGCATCGCGCCCTGTTGCAGGTTGCGCAGACCCGGCGTGTTCGGCGAGGATACATTCACGGTGAAATAGCTCGCCACCGGCGCGAAGGTCTCAATGAGACGGACATAGTCGGCGGCGCGATCGGCCGAATCCTTGTTGGCACCGACATTGACGCCGACGATGCCGCCGCGCGCGGCGCGATGCGCCAGCCGGCGCAGCACCTGATCCGCGCCGTCATTGTTGAAGCCCATCCGGTTGATGATCGCCGAGTCCTCCTCCAGCCGGAACAGGCGCGGTCGCGGATTGCCTTCCTGCGGACGCGGCGTCACCGAACCGATTTCCACGAAACCGAACCCCAGACGCAGCAGCGCGTCGGGCACCTCGGCGTTCTTGTCGAAGCCCGCCGCCATACCGACGGGGTTGGGAAAATTCAGCCCGAACGCCCGCGTTGCGAGCTTCGGATCGTCTTCGGCGGCACGCGGCGCCGGCAACAACTTCAATCCGGCGATCGCGAGGCGATGCGCGCCTTCCGGATCGAGACGCCGCAACAGGGGGAGCGTCAGGGCATCAAAAGCACGGATCACGATTTGAGCTCCGGGATCGCGTAGGAACCATCGGCCCGCAGTTTCAGCGCGACCACGCTGCGTGCCTCGTGGGGATCCAGCGCGGCGTAAAGATGGGGAAACAATTCACCCCCGCGAGAGGGCTCCCATTTCAGGGCGTCGCCGAGCGCTTCCGACTCGACCGCGATCAAGAACAAGTCCGCGTGCCCCGAAAAATGCCGCGCCAGAGTGGCTTCAACCTGCCCGGCGGTGGAGAAATGGATGAACCCATCGCGAAGATCATCCACGCTGCCCGGAAAGGCGCCGCGCCGTTCAGCCTCGCGCCACAGCGGGGCCGGGCAGATTTTATAAATCAGGGTCACGCCCGCATTTTCTCAATCTAGCTATTGAATTTGCTGCTATTTTTCAAAATCCGCGAGCGAACCGTAAAGGGCGGGCGACCCCACTTCAAGGGCGACATGCAAGACAATCGCCGGATTGCGGAATTTTGTCCTTCAAGGTAATAATTCCTAGAGTCGGCCGCGCTTTTAAGGCCAGCCAGGATTGGCGGTTTCAATGCTGACACATGAGCAAATCTGGACTGCCCTCGACCGCCTCGCGGCGCGCGCCGGTTTGTCGCCATCGGGCCTTGCGAAACGGGCCGGGCTGGACCCGACCACCTTCAACAAGTCCAAGCGCGTTACCAGCGACGGACGCGAGCGCTGGCCCTCGACCGAGTCGGTCGCCAAGGCGCTGGCGGCGACCGGCGTGAGCGTCGACACCTTTGTCCAGTTCATCGAATCGTCCACCCGCGCCGTGCAGGCGGTGCCCCTCCTCGGTTTCGCCGAAGCCGGCACCGGCGGCTATTTCGACGACGGCGGATTTCCCGTCGGCAAGGGCTGGGACGAAGTCGGCCTGCCCTCGGTCAATGACGAGCACGCCTATGCGCTGGAGATTTCCGGCGATTCCATGAAGCCGACTTATCGCGACGGCGATGTGATCATCGTATCCCCGGGCGCGCCGATCAGGCGCGGCGACCGCGTGGTAGCGAAGACCAAGGACGGCGAGGTAATGGTGAAGGAATTACGCCGCCGCACGCAAAAGGTGATCGAACTGCAATCGCTCAATCCCGCGCATGCCGACCGGGTCCTGTCGACGGCGGATGTGGAATGGATCGCGCGCATCGTCTGGGCGAGCCAGTAGCGCGCTTCGTCAGACTTAAGTCTGTCAGGCGACAATCGGTGCGACAATCGCTTTCAGCACATCCGCCGCATCGCCGGGATGAAGCCGCACCTGCAAGCCGCGCTGTCCGCCATTGATATACACCCACTCGTTCACCATCGCGCTTTCCTCGATCGCGGCACGCGGCGGACGCATCTGACCGAACGGGCTGATGCCGCCGACCTTGTAGCCCGACAGACGTTCCGCATCGGCCGGTTTCATCATCTGCGCGGATTTGCCGCCGAAGGCAGCCGCCAGCTTTTTCATCGATACCTCCCGATCCGAGGGGACGATGACACAGACCGGCTTGCCATCAACAAGCGCCATCAGCGATTTGAGAACGCGCGAAGGCTCCTCGCCGAGCGCTTGGGCGGCCTGCAATCCGATCCGCTCGGCGTCGCCGTCGTAATCGTATTCATGAACGGAAAAGACGACGCCCGCCTGCTCAAGCATTTTGGTTGCGCGTGTCCTTGACACTTACGTCTCCCGGCGCGCGGCTAGACCGCACCCCGCGCCAGAGCGCCATCGATCATCGCAATGGCATTGCCGATCCCGTAAACCGCGACAAACGAGCCGAAGCGCGGGCCTTTCTCCTGACCGAGCAGTACCTGATAGAGCATGTTGAACCAGTCGAGCGACACGCCCGGCCGGCCGTCCTTGCCCTTCTTGACGGAATCGAGAAACGGCTCGCGGCGGCCGATTTCGTAAACAACATTCTGAATGTCCTCGGCCGGGGCATCCGAAGGCAGTTGCGACAGCGCGTCGCGCAAATCCTGCAACGCTGCGCGCTCGGTATCGCTTGGCTGGCGGAACTTTTTCGTCGGCGCGACAAAGTCGCGATAATAATTAATTGCGTAGCCGACCATCGCATCCAGTTTGGGATGGGTCTGCGGCGTGACGCCCGGACGATAGCGGCCGATGAACCCCCACAAGGTCTCGGCATTCTCCGCATTCGAAGAAGCCACCAGCGTCAGCAGCAGCTGGAAAGTCACCGGCATGTCCGCCTTTGGCGGATGGCCGGCATGGATGTGCCAGACCGGATTACCTAGCCGCTGTTTGGCATCCTGACGCGGATAGCCATCGAGGAATTGCTGATAGTCATCGACGTTGCGGGGAATCACATCGAAATAAAGCCGCTTGGCAGATTTCGGCTCGCGATACATGAACAACGACAGCGATTCCGGCGAGGCATAGCGCAGCCATTCGTCGATGGTCAGGCCGTTGCCCTTGGACTTGGAAATCTTCTGACCCTTCTCATCAAGGAACAGTTCGTAGTTGAAACCTTCCGGCGGCGTACCGCCCAGCGTCGAACAGATCTTGCTGGAGAGTTTGACCGAATCAATGAGATCCTTGCCCGCCATCTCGTAGTCGACGCCGAGCGCGAACCAGCGCATCGCCCAGTCCGGCTTCCACTGCAGCTTGCAGTGGCCGCCGGTCACCGGAACGGTAACGCGTTCTTTCGTATCGGGATCGTCATAGGAGACGGTACCGTTCTTCTTGTCGTGCTCGACGATCGGCACCTGCAGCACGACACCCGTGCGCGGCGAAATCGGCAGGAACGGTGAATAACTCGCCGCGCGCTCTTCGCGCAGCGACGGCAACATGATCGCCATCACCTCGTCGATCTTCTCGAGCACCTTGAGCAGCGCCGCATCGAAGCGGCCCGATTTGTAGTATTGCGTCGACGATGCGAACTCGTAGTCAAAACCAAACGTGTCGAGAAACGCGCGCAGCCGCGCATTGTTATGTTCGCCGAAAGAAGGATGCGTTCCGAACGGATCGCGCACCTGCGTTAACGGCTTGCCGAGGTCCTGCTCCAGCAGCTCCTTATTGGGAACGTTGTCCGGCACCTTGCGAAGCCCGTCCATGTCGTCGGAGAAAGCAAGGAGACGGGTCTTGATCTTGTCCTCGGTCAGAACCCGAAACGCATGCCGCACCATTGTGGTTCGCGCGACCTCGCCGAACGTGCCGATATGCGGAAGACCGGAGGGTCCATAGCCGGTCTCGAACAGCACTTCGTCCCTCGGCTTCTTCTTCAGCCGCGCGACGATCTGTTTTGCCTGCTCGAACGGCCAGGCATTGGATTGTTCGGCAACCGCGCGCAGATCGCTGGCGGACAGATCGTTCAGACTGGTCAATGTTTCGGACATTTTATCTAACGGTTCTCTTCAAGGTTCTTGGCGGGGCCGCCGCATTGGCGGCATGCGATCAAAACGGGCTGACGGAAAAATAGCGCAGCCACAGGTCCGTGAACTTGCCTTTTTCCCATAGGCGAAACATCGCCCAGTTCAGAGCCTGGCGCAGCAGATCGTTTCCACGGCGAACGCCGATGCCGATGCCTTCCCCGAAATAACGGCTTTCGACGAAGGGACCGCCGCTGAATGCACAGCAATCCGCTGAGTCTGTGCCATTGATCCAGAACGCCAGAGAAATGGCATCGCCGAATATCAGATCGACGTCACCGCGCCGTAGTGCCTGACGCAGGGCATCATCGGATGGGAACCCCGTCACCACGGCCTCGGTGAACAGGGATTTCAGATAGGCCTCATGAGCGGAGCCGGCAATCACACCGATCTTCTTGCCGGACAGAAATTCGGGCCGCACTTCGGCCATGACCCCGTCCTTGCGCGAAACGAAACGGGCGGGAGCGCGATAATAGGGATCCGTGAAATCGAGTTTTGCCCGGATCTGCGGGGTCACCGCCATGGATGCGATCACGGCATCGCCCCGGTTGGCGTTGATCGCATCCACCAGCGTCTCGAACCGGCGCATCTGGATGGTGCATGGCACCTTGATTTCCTCGCAAATCGCCCGTGCAAGATCGACATTGAACCCGGCGGGATTGCCGTCGGGACCCGTGAAATTGAACGGCGGATAGTCGGTTTCGGTCAGAAAGCGGATCAAGGTGATGCGGGTCAGGTCCGGCCGTTCGGGCCGGCGACGCGGGTCCCAGAAACCCGGCACGGCCTGAGGCGCGGCTTGCGGCATAGCCCCCGGGGCAGGCGCTCCTGACACCGAAGGTCCTGGACGGGAGGTCCCGGGCAACGTGGCCCCTGGCAACGAAGGAGCAAGCGGCGCGGCTGGCTTGACCGAATCCGGCGGCGACGTCTGATTGGCCGTCTGGGCATACAGCTGCGGAGCGCCGGCCAGCGCGAACATGGCGGCAAAACATGCCCGCCAGAAAAACACACGGACGAATCCGGGGCGTCCAAGATTGCTGAATGGCGCAGGCTGTGGTTGCATGTTCGAATGGTTCCGCGAGGGGGTCTTATAGACCATCCACTGGCGGAGGCGAGTGGTGTAATCGTGGCGTTCGGGGATGGGGGTGTCCGCCGCATGGCCTGGTCCGATGGCCTCGCGACGCAAACAACGAGCCTTGTAACCCGCCTTCGGGACGGCGGGACATTCCGGCGCCGCCTGCCCGGCTTCATTGGCACCTTGCTGCGGACGCCAGTCCGTCCTGACACCCGCTCCTTACGCCTCCATGATCACTTTCCCCACGAGCTCGACTGCCTGCGCGGCATTCTGACTGACAAAATTCTGGATGCGGCGGCCAGACGAAGCCGGGACATTGGCATCGGCGCGGATCGGGTTCTCATCCGCTGGGGTATGATCGGGGAGGAAACCTATCTCGATTATTTTGCGGCCCATGCCGGAGTTGGACGTGAAAGGTGCAGTCCGGCGACACGACTGCCCGCTCAGCGATGTGCAGATCACATACGCCCCGCGCCACAATATGCTGCCGCTGCACAGGGATGGCCGGCTGGTCTATGTCCAGTCGCTGGAAGGTTACGCGGCGCGGCGCATCAGCGAACTGACGCGAAAATACAGCAACATTTCCCCTCGCATTCGCCTTGCCACGCGTGCCGAATTGGATGGATTTCTGATCCGTCATGCCGGACACGCACTGGCCGTGCCCGCCGCGGACGGTCTTAAAAATCGTCTTCCGCATCTATCGGCCGCGCCGTTGCCCCGGCCGAGCCGGAACCACTGGCGTTTGGCGTGGCAGGCAATGGCCCTTGCGTGCGCTTTTGTCATCGCGCCTCTGACACTGATCCAGATTTGCGGTGCCTTCCTCGCCATCTGGTTTCTGTTGTTTACATGTCTGCGGCTGGCCGGAAGTTTCGCGCCGCGTCCACGCATCAGGCGTCTCGCCAGACTCCCCGACGATCAATTGCCGATCTACAGCATCGTCGTGGCGCTCTATCGTGAAGCCACTTCAGTGGCGCCCCTGATCCGGTCGCTTGAGACGCTGGACTATCCCGGTATTATGGCGCAAACGCCACAAGCGATTTGGACGGTCGTCGCTTAAATCTGTCGAATGACAGAGATCAGAACCGTTACGACCCTAACCGCGAAGCGCGATGAAATCGCGTCCTCAATCGCCAAGTATGAGCGTAAGCTAGCTCAGGCCCGAGCTGATCTAGCGCACGTCAACGCTTGCATCACGATTTTTGAGGCCAGCGGCGAAACCGACACAATGGCGTCCTACGTGGACGTGCATCGCCTATTCAAGCGCGGTGAGCCGATGAAGCTCTGCAAGGAAGCTCTCACCAGCGGCCCTAAGAACACCAGAGAACTGGCGCTGCACGTCATGACAGCGAAGGGGCTCGACACCGGTGACAAGGTATTGGCTAAGTCCGTAACCCTTACGCTGGTTCATGCCCTTCGGATGCAATGCCAGCGTGGCTGCCTGAAAGATGGCGGCAAAGTCAAAGGCGTTCGAATTTGGGTGCTGCCGGGCCATAATGAACCGGCGTTATGCTGACGTAAGTAGCCGTACAGAGCACTCGAAGCAAAAGACTCGCATTGCGAGTCTTTTAATTGATCTCGCGTGTAGCGTGCGGTACTATACAACTTACACGTTAGGCGAGTCTTGATGGGACTCATCGATGGTTGTATACTGGCGATCAGCCTATCCGTACTGGGCAATTTTAAAATGACCGAATTGAAGACCAATCAATCATTATTGGATGCGCTGCGTAAATCCGCGACTCGCATCCCTACGGCTGAAGAACTTGAAAAGCAGCGCATCTCGTTCGTAATGGGCTCGCTTGGAAAGAACAGCACGGCAACTCGCGCGCAGGTCGAAGAAATGCTTGCGAAGCAAGAAGGGAAGAAGCGCGCATAATTAACGAGGAAATTCTTGATCCTATTTGAGCTTTTCGGCGACGAGCGGAATGCAATTTATCAAGCGTTAGAAATTTCAAACGGCGCGCGTCAATATAATTTCTTGAATTCGATTGTCCTCGCATGTGTCGAGGCAAAGAAGCCATTTCTTTCCCAGCACATAATCAAGGCCTTAAATTTTCAGGCCATTACATGCCTACACGTTAATGCTGGTGAATATAGGCCTTGTGCCGTCACGGTCGGTATCCATCGTCCACCGGAGCATTACCGCGTTCCGGCGCTGATGGATGATTTTGTAAATGAAGTGAATCGCAATTGGGGAACAACTGACCCAGTGGTTCTTGCAACTTACGTGTTGTGGCGATTGAACCACATTCATCCGTTTATAAACGGAAACGGTCGCACCGCTCGGGCCGCATGTTATTTCATATTATGTGTTACTTCTGGTGGATGGCTTAAGGGAGAAAAAATTCTCCCTGAACTCATCAATGAAAATCATGATGAGTATACCAAAGCACTGGTTGCGGCCGATGCTTCACTTGCTACTGGCACATTTGACATGTCTCAATTGCACGCGTTTGTCTCGCGACTGCTTAATGAGCAGCTTCAGTCCGCAGCGCCCGCTGCCAATACCCCGTGAAATCCACGGACTTACCGCGCTTCATCGCTAGTGATGCAATCCGGTTCACCTGATCGCCATTCGAAATGCGGCGACTGTCTTCACGCCATGAAGACTCCTGCGCGTAGCGGAGCAGGTAATCGCCAGCGATGTGGTGATGAATGCCAATCTCAGCGCGCCGCAGACGACTGAAATACTCCTCAGCCCAATTGGTGCATGCGCCATCAAGGCTGTAAGCCTCTTGATGGTTGATCCGCTTCACTTCGAAACGCTCGTGCAATTTGTCCCATGAACCCGCTTCATCGGCGTGGACTGTCGTTCCCTTAGCAATGCGCGAACGGATAAATGAAGCGGCTTGTGTCTCGGAGTGGAAAACGGCTGGCACGGAATTGCCGCCACGCTCCCGAACGATCACGACAACCTTGCGCTTGCCGTTCTGGTTGCGAAGCAAACGGCGGTCACGGCGGTTTTCTTTGTTGTTCGCCGGTTTGACATAACCGCCAAAATAACCGCCATCGACCTCAGCCACCTTGCCTTCACCGCCGATGACGCGGCCCTTCAAATCTTCGGCCATCGCCTCGCGGAGTTTGTGGAGGAGCACAAAGGCGCATTTATAGGACACACTCAGATCGCGTGAGAGGGCTAATGCGGACTTGCCCTTCACCTCGTTGCAGAAGATCGCAATGGCGGCGAGATAGCATCGGAGCGGCAGCTTATGGCTGGCGAACAGCGTCCCGCTGGTGATGCTGAAATCCTTGCCGCAACCCTTACAGCGGAAGCGGGGCGCGCCTTTGAGGCGGCGGCAATCATAGGCGTCCAAGCTACCGCAATGCGGACAAACCGGCGCGCCATCTGTCTCGTGCCAGCGAATCTTGCGGAAGGTCATTTCCGCGTCCGCGTCCTTCATTGTGAATACGCTCGCAAGAGAGAGCGTTTTTGCGGACTTTGACAGAAGGAAATGTTGGGCCATTTGGACACCTATCGTTTATGAAAGCTATCATATACAATAGTTATTGGACTTGGCAAGCATAAAATATCAGATATGATAGCCCTCAAATCTGATAGGAGAACCTATGAACATTACCTCGGAGGAGGAATGGGCAGAGCGGGCTGCCGCATTCCTAAAACACAAATTACGTGAGTCCGAAGTAACTTATGTTGAGCTTGCAAAGCGACTTAAAAAGCATGGCTTCAAGAGCGAGACGGAAGCCAGCATTACGAACAAGCTAAAACGCGGATCATTCCCGGCGACATTTTTTTTAGCCTGCCTTGCGGCTCTGGAATTGGACGGAGTAGCTTTGGAGGAGATTTAATGGCGATCCTTTGATGAAACGATTTTTGGTCCGATGTTGGGGAAGGTTGCGTACTGAGACTGTATTAGGATTTCTCGTCGCTACCGTTTTTTGGGTTGGAGTTTTGGGTTGGCAGGCTGCCTATGCTCCTACTGATGCCGAGAAGCAGAAATGTTACCAAGCCGCTGAAAAAGAACACTACAAGGCTGAGGAATGCAAAACCCTTTGGGAGCGCACTACGAGCGATCCTGTCGCTTTCTTCACGCTTTGGCTCGTCATTTTCACCGGCGGATTGACGGTCTCTACCGTTTTGCTCTGGCTTGCTGGCGAGAAACAGGCGCGGCACGCTAGGCGCGCTGCTGCTGCTCAATCCCGCGATATGCAAGCCTCGATAGTGGCCGCCAGAGATGCCAATACTTTGACCCGTGATATTTTCGTCGCTGACCAAAGGCCGTGGTTGCTTTGGAAAATTCCGCCAACTGTGGAGATGACCAAGAATGGCGGTCATCTCCATATTAAAATCGATGGAAGCTTGACCAATATTGGGAAGACGCCAGCTCGCAATATTTCCTACTTTGCTAAATTCTATGTCCCTGGGAAGAACGAACCTGCAATCAATCAAGGAATCGCATATTTCTTCGAACACATGGCAGAGCCCACAAGCTTCGCTCTTGCAACCGTTCTTCCTAGTGAAAAACTTGCGATCAGATTTGGGCCTACTGGTCCAAAAATATCGGATTTGCCGCAAGACATTGGTTTCACCCTTTGGCTTGCATTCCATGCCAGATATGAGTTTGCAGTCGGCGAGCAAAAGATAGCCGACATAGGAACCATTTACATGGTTCAGCCTATCGGAAAAACTACAATTGCTTTCAAAGCTGCCGACATTGCTGATTCGATGACTGTCGCGTTGGTTGAGTTCCCCGGCGTTCGTCGAGTGACTTAGGGTATGGCCGAAAAGCGGCGCTACAAATAACGCCACTGCGAGAAGCATCGATGATCCCATCGCTCATTCCTTTTTGAATGAGCGGTATTAGGTGCGAACGATCAGGCGGTTAGTCCTGTGGCGTTTGCGCCATAATACCGGACTATCCGCGCGAGAAGCTCGACATCAAGCTCGTGATCGAGCCGGACGACCATGCGACACGAGCCGCCATTGAAAGGCATGGTCCTCTGCCGCACATGCAGATCGTCACCGCACCGGCTTACGGACCACGCACCAAGCCGAAGGCGCTCAACTATGCCCTGACGGCGGCGCGCGGCACCTTCCTGGCCGTGTTCGATGCCGAGGACCGGCCTGACCCCGATCAGCTTCGCAAGGCGCTGGGCATGTTTCGCGACGACCGCGTCGCCTGCGCGCAGGCCAGCCTTTGCATTGACAACACGTCCGACGGCTGGCTGCCGCGCATGTTCACCGCCGAATATGCCGGACAGTTCGATGTGTTCCTGCAGGGATTCTCGAGCTTCGACATGCCGTTGCCGCTCGGCGGATCGTCCAACCATTTCCGGACCGAGATCTTGCGCGAGGTTGGCGGCTGGGATGCATATAATGTCACGGAAGATGCCGACCTCGGCTTTCGCCTGGCGCGCTTCGGCTACCGCTCGGTCATGTTCGCCTCGACGACCTACGAAGAAGCGCCGGTCACGTTCGGTGCATGGCTCCGCCAGCGCTCGCGCTGGATGAAGGGCTGGATGCAAACCTGGATCGTCCATATGCGCTCTCCGACGAGACTGTGGAAAGACGCGGACGCGCGCGGATTTTTCACTCTCAATATTATCGTCGGCGGGAACGTGCTGACGGCGCTGGCGCATCCGATCATGCTTGCGGAAATCCTTGCACCCATGCTCATGCAGGCTTTCGACAGCGACGCGTCATCGTTTCTTGCCAGCAACTTCGCCGAACTGCATGTCGCGGCTATCGCAGCTGGCTATCTTTCGACGGTCGTGATCGGCCTGATGGGCCTCGCGCGGCGCGGACTTCTGCGCGAAATGTGGGTTCTTGCTCTCACCCCGCTATACTGGATCTGTCTTTCGATCGCGGCGTGGCGCGCGCTCTATCAGCTCGTAACCGACCCCTATCGCTGGGAAAAGACCGAGCATGGACTTGCCCGACATTCCCGCGTGGCGGGCCGCGCCTATCGGCCGCGGCGCTAAAGATAGCGCTTGAGATCGGCCGCCGCCTGTTCGGGCTTTTGACTGAGATTGAACGGCGCAACGAACTTTCCGTCGCGATCCATCAGATAGATCAGCGCGGTATGGTCCATGGTGTAATCGCCATCCTTCAACGGCACCTTCTTGGCATAGACGCGGTAGGCCGACAGCATTTTCGCTACCGCCTCGGGGCTGCCGGTCAATCCTTTTAAGTGCGGATCGAAACTTTGCAGATAGCTCTTGATGACGTCCGGCGTATCCCGCTCCGGATCGACCGAGATGAAATAGGCGTTGACGCGGTCGGCATCGGGACCCATCGCGCGAAGCACCTCCGACATCTCGAACAGCGACGTCGGACATATGTCCGGACAGTGAGTGAAGCCGAAGAAAATCAACGAGGGGCGCCCCTGCAGGTTTTTTTCCGTGACGACCTGTCCAGCCTGATCGGTCAGCTGGAACGGGCCGCCGACGCGCGAACTCGGAGCTGTGCGAAATCCGCCGGTGAGCCACAGCATCGCCACCAGCCCGACAGCAAGGCTGACGACGAAAGCGGTAACGATCATCATCGGACGGGAGGTTCGGCTTGACGGCATGAGCTGTGAAATCGGGTTTCGGTATTACAGGAGTTGCATGTCCAGCCCCGAGATAAAGACTGAGGCTCGGCGAAGCAAGCTACGGCTAAGCCCGCTCCATCACGTCATGCTGAACAATACTGGCAATTTAACGGGCGGCAGCCTGCGCCTGCGCGTCCAGATAGCACGGCTTGTACATCGCCATCAGCTGCGGCCCACGCAAAAAGATCATGTGCGGCGTCAGGCCGCCCCGCTGTCTGATCCAGCGGCGGATGTTGGTGGGATACATATCGTAAAGCATATGGGTGGCTTCGGCATTGGTCACCGGCCGGCCACCTGCCCCCGGATCCCAGGCCGCATGGAAACCCAGGCTGGCGCGCGAGGTCACGCAAATCTTGTCGTGAGGGACCGCCCCCAGAACGATGGTGCAGGCCGAGGCGCACAACCCGTCGATAATCACGGTCTCGCCGGAGGTCTTCAGGCCCTGGTATTTATCGACATAGGTGCCGATCCGGCCGCCCCGGTCGTCGGAAATCCGGACAACGGCGTGGCTTGCGCTCAACCCAACCCAGAGAAAGACCGCCGTCAGAAGCCCCGTAATCGCCTTCATCATCACCTCGCGCCCCGTCTGAATGTGTCGATCAGGACACCTTCAGCGTGTTGCGAGTCCGGGTTTTTGTCCAGATCGGGATGGCAGGCCGTGGCGTAATTTGGCTCCAGTGTTGCACGCGGGATGCACCTTCATCCTACGTTCCCGATTTGAAACAAAAGGAAAAATTGCTGGAGCGGGCGAAGGGAATCGAACCCTCGTATGCAGCTTGGGAAGCTGCCGTTCTGCCATTGAACTACGCCCGCAGGCCCAGCACATCGCCACAATCGCCCAGTCCGGCGGGATTTGCAACGAAGGCGGCGACCGTGACGCTCCGAAACTAAAGCCGGAAATGTTTCGACAGCTTCAGTCCCTGTCCCTGGTAGTTCGAGGCGATACGCGTGCCGTAAAGCGTATCGGGAGGCGCCAACATCTTCTCGTAGACAAGCCGGCCGACAATCTGGCCATGTTCGAGAATAAAAGGCACCTCGCGTGAACGCACTTCGAGCACGGCACGCGAGCCCCGGCCGCCCGCGCCGGCATAGCCGAAGCCGGGATCGAAGAAGCCGGCATAGTGGACGCGGAATTCGCCGACCAGCGGATCGAACGGCACCATTTCGGCCGCATAATCCGGTGGCACCTGAACAGCTTCCTTAGAGGCCAAAATGTAGAACTCGCCGGGATCGAGAATAAGGCTTCCGTCGGGCCGCGCCCGGATCGGTTCCCAAAACTCGCCCACAGCATAACCGGCGCGGCGATCGATATCGACGACCGCAGTATGGCGCTTGGCGCGGTAGCCAACAAATCCGTCAGAACCTTCACCTGACAAATCGATGCTGAGCGCAACCCCGCCCGTCAGATCGGCGTCGTCGGCATCGACGAGCCGTTCTCTCTTATGCAGTGCCGCTAGTTCGGCGTCGCCGAGCAGCGGCGCCCCGGCGCGAAAACGTATTTGCGACAGCCGCGATCCTTCGCGCAGCAGAACCGGAAATGTCTTCGGACTGATCTCCGCGTAAAGCGGCCCATGATATCCGGCGGCGATCATGTCGAACCGGCGCGTTGCATCGGCGATCACGCGCGTGAACACATCCAGCCGGCCGGTCGAGCTTTTTGGATTCGCCGCGGCGAGAATCGAGGGCGGAAGAGCGAGGCTTTCCAGCAGCGGCACAATATAGACGCAATTCGTCTCCAGCACCGCGCCGTTGGACAAATCGATTTCATGCAGCTTCAACTCGTCGATGCGCTCGGCCACCGTGGTGTCGGGGCCGGGAAGAAAGCTGGCGCGTACGCGGAACGCCACGTCGCCAAGCCGCAGATCGAGACTGGCCGGCTGGATCTGGCTTTCGACAAACGGATAGGCCGGCAGAATCTGACCGGAATCGGCCATCGCCGCGATCATGCGGTCGGGCAAAATTCCGCTAGCATCCGGCGCGATCGAGAAGGCCAACGTCTTTTCCTGGATATTCGGAGCCTTTAAAACCTGCATCATTCTATCGGTTATCCGATGGGTTGCTTGACGAAAAGGGCGTGCGGGATTAAGGCTAGGACTTATCCCGTGGTGATTTGAGCCGGCCGGCTTGCAGCCACGTAAAATAAATCGCTAAACAGGCCGGGGACGATGTGCTCCCGGTCTGTGGAATTTTTTCCAGGCCGGTTTTTTTGTGCCCGCGCGCAGGCGGCACATTGGAGGACACATGTCTGCTTCGAACTCACCGTCAAGGCCGACGGCTGCCACGCACAAATACCGCCCGGAAACCCGGATGGTTCATTCCGGCACGCTGCGCTCGCAGTTCGGCGAAATGTCGGAATCGATCTTCCTGACACAAGGATTTGTTTATGCCTCCGCCGAGGAGTGCGAGGCGCGCTTCAAGGGCGAGGACCCCGGCTTCCTCTATTCTCGCTTTTCAAATCCGAGCGTGGCGATGTTCGAACGGCGGATGATCGAACTGGAAGGCGCGCAGGCCGCGCGTGCGACCGCGACCGGCATGGCCGCAGTGACGACCGCCATGCTTGCGCCGCTTAAATCTGGCGATCATATCGTCGCTTCCAAGCAGGTGTTCGGTTCATGCCGCTATGTCGCGGAAGATTTGCTACCGCGTTACGGCATCGAATCGACACTGATCGACGGTCTCGATCTCGATCAATGGCGCAAGGCGATGCGTCCAAATACGAAAACCTGCTTTCTGGAAAGCCCGACCAATCCGACACTCGACGTGCTCGACATCGCGGCAATTGCAGATATCGCCCATCGCGGCGGCGCGCGACTGATCGTCGACAATGTGTTTGCCACGCCAATGTGGCAAAGTCCGCTGACGCTGGGTGCGGATGTCGTGGTCTATTCGGCGACCAAGCACATCGACGGTCAGGGACGCTGTCTCGGCGGAATCATTTTGTCTTCCGAGGAGTTCATTCAGGAGCACATCCACAATTTCCTGCGCCAGACGGGCCCGGCGATGTCGCCGTTCAACGCCTGGGTTCTGCTGAAGGGTCTCGAGACGCTCGGCGTGCGCGTCAAGGCCCAGACCGAAGGTGCGGCAAAGATTGCGGACGCGCTGGCTAAGCATCCGAAGATCACGCGGCTGATTTATCCCGGTCGCGCCGATCATCCCCAGGCGGCCATCGTGAAGAAGCAGATGCGCGCGGGATCAACGCTGATCGGTTTCGAGGTGAAAGGCGGCAAGGATGCGGCGTTCCGCGTCCTCAACGCCTGCAAGATCGCCTCGATCTCGAACAATCTGGGTGACGCCAAAAGCATCGTCACCCATCCGGCGACAACGACGCATCAACGTCTGACGCCGGAGGCGCGCGCCGAACTCGGCATCAGCGACGGCTTCATCCGTTTCTCGACCGGCCTCGAGCATCCGGACGATCTGATCGAGGATCTGGCGGCCGCGCTCGATCAGGCATAAGACGCGAGTCGAACACGAGCGATACAAAAGCCGGCCAGAAGGCCGGCTTTTTGCTTCGGCTATACCCTCTTTTCACATCGGACGGGCGCCTGCGGCATTGTCGGGCACAGTGCCGGCCTTTATCTGTTCGACAGACCTGATGATCGTGTCACCGAGCAGCTGGGCAAAACAGGCGTAACCCCAGTCGTTCATGTGAAGCCCATCGCCGATGACGAACGTGTCGAACGGCAGTTTTTCGTCTTCATGCCAGTGGCGCATCACCTCGAAGCGCGGAAACACCGAGACTTTCTTCAAAACCGCGATGTCCTTGATCAGCTTCACCATCCGGCTGGCGCCCTCCGGCTTCGCCGTGACCGCAGGCACATATTGAGGATCGATCAGCACGACGTCGGCGCCGATCGCCTGAATTCGTGAGACGCCACTTTCCACCAGCGCCGCCGTTCCCGATGTATCGTCGCCCCTGACCACCGAATTGGTGCCAAGCTGCCAGATCACCAGATCAGGATGCTCGTCGAGCACGCTGGTCTGCAGCCGATCCATCATCTGCGGCACATCCTGCCCGCCAACGCCGCGGTTAATGATGGTTATCTCCGACTTTGGAAATTTGCGGCGTAGCTGATCCGCAAGCCGGTTGGGATAATTATAGGCAGGCGATGTCGAGCCATAGCCCTGCGTCGAGGATGAGCCGAATGCCACGATGGTCACGGGCTCGCTCGCGTTGAGCTTTCTTGCGACATGCGGAAGATAGGCGGTCGCGGCTTCGGGGCCTTTCGGCGAGAGACATGGCACACGCGTCAGAATATCGCCGGCCTTGTTGGCCGCGTTTTTGGCGGCATCGAGTGCTTTGGCCGCCAGCCCCTTTTGCTGGGCCATATCGGAGCTGACGGGGGGTGAATTGCCGTCGGCGATCTTCTTGTCCTGAGATTCCATACCAGGCGAATTCGCAGCGCTGGCCGCGCTGGTCTGCGCCGTGACGGCACCCGGCTGGAAAGAGGCCAGCGCGACGGCACACGCCAGCCCGCCCGCTCCGAACCCCAGCCGAACTTTCGTCTTCAGACTCATCGCTGGCTTCCGAGCGCCGCAGGGTTGACGTGAGCGGTTTCAATCACGAGCTTCGAAAGCGCCCTGCCGATACAATCATGCACACGCTTGGCCATTCCGAAGCCATGTGCCGCTCCGAACAGATCGAAATCGCCGGCTTCACTCCAGTTTCGCATAATTGCAAACCGGTCAAACATCGGCACGCCGCGCTGCTGAGCGACGACGCGAATGGTGTCGTTATATGGCGCAACGGCAAGCATCGTTTCCATACGTGGGCTGTATTGCAAGTTCATCAAGATCACGTCGGTATTAAGCTTTTGCAATATGGCGATGCCGTCATCGAGACCGGTGCGAAAATCATCGGGATCGATCGCACGCATCGCATCCACCGTGCCGGTCTGCCAGATCACCAGCGCGGGCTTGGCGTCCTGCACAATTTTTTCGAGTTCGGAGGCGACTTCCGCCGCGGTCTGTTTGGCGCGCAGATCGAGCGTGACATGCACCTCTATACCCGGCAATTTTTCGCGAAGCGCCGCCTCCAGCCGCGCCGGATAAGACATCGCCCACCCGTCGGGACCGTTCAACGAGGAGGAGCGGCTGCCGACAACAACAATGTTCAGGGGCTGATGAGCAGTGACTACAGCCGAGACTTTTGGAAGCGCATTGTCGCTGGTCAGGAGATAGGCCGGCACCGCGCAGACATCGGCATCATCGGCGCGCGCGGGAACGCTCGCCAACATGCCGAGGCAAACAAGCGTGCCAAGCACGATTCTCATGGTCCTCCTCCGGCAAGATCGGCATCGGCTTCAATGTCCGCGGGTTTGCCCCGTTTGCCGGTCTTGCTCGCCTCGCGCTTATACCACGATAGCACCCATGCCGCCGCCGACATGATGATGATGCCGGTAATACTAATGGTAAAATGCATCCAGGCGCCGCCCGAGACCTCGGCCAGGATGAAATGCCCGGCAAAGGCCAGAAACACCCCGAGACAAAAAATTTCCAAGGAATGCTGGCCGCAAAGGATAACTGGCCGCAGCCAGGGCGACTTCAACCCCGGCCAGTCCTTGGGCAAAAAGCGGACTGTAACGGCCGCCAGCGCAAGAAAATGGACAAAACGCAGGACGTCCAGGTCGGTCTTGTTGATCGGATACATCCAGCTTTCGATCCAGCGCGGCAGGTAGCCGTTCAGCTGGGGGATGTACCAGGTCATGGTCACGTAAAAGGCGAACGCCAGATAGGCGATCGACAGCCAGAGCGTGACACGCGAGGCCAGGATGCGCGACATGCGCTGTGCGCCGCCGAGCGCGCACCATGCGCCGAACACGAACAGCAACTGCCAGGCATAGGGATTGAAGGCCCAGAAGCCATTTGGATAGGCGGTCAGGTAAAGATCGAATTCCCACGTCAGTGCGTAGAGCAGCACCGACAACGCCAGCGTAAGATCCGCCCTGCGCCGCATCAGCCACAGGATCAGGGGCAGGAACAGCATCAAAACAATGTAAAGCGGCAGCACGTCCATGTTGACGGGCCGGAATCGCAAAAGCAGCGCCTGCACGATGGTGACGTCCGGCTGCTTGAGAAAATCGAGAATACCCATTTCTTCCGCGTAAAGCGGGTTCTCGAAGCTTGTCGCGATGTAGGAAATCTCGGCGAGATAGATCGTGAAAAGAAATACGTGCGCGACATAAATTTGCCAGACGCGCTTGAGGATGCGCGCCGTAGCCACGGTAAAGCCGCGCTCCTCCATTGCGCGGCTATAAACGAAGGCCGCAGTGTAGCCCGAAATGAAAATGAAAATCTCGGTGGCGTCGCTAAATCCGTAATTGCGGATCGTGAACCAGGTCAGGATGTTCGGCGGCAGATGGTCGATGAAGATCAGCCACAGCGCCATGCCGCGAAAAAGATCTAGGCGCAATTCCCGCTCGCCCACGGCGACGGGCAGCGCGACGACCTTCTTATGCTCCGTTTTTGCCGGAACCTTATCGGGCATTTCAACTGCCAGGATCGCCATCGACAATAGAGCCATAAACCGGCGGATAAACGCCTGTGGAAACGCCTCAAGTGTTACGAAAGTTCACGGCCAGCCGCAAATCGCATCAAGACGGTTTTCCGCAATTTGGGCCCAACTAGCGGCTTTTCGCCGCCGGAATCTGGCCGGGCGAAAACGTTGTGGGATGCATGGGCAAGCGGCGGAGGTTTCGCTATCGTTACGAATCCCCGTCACTGGACTCCCCGGTCATGTACCACGCCGTCACCCATCAGATCGAAGTCACCGTCGAACCGCAATTCCTTCCCGAACGTTCCGCGCCGGAAAAACAGCAATATTTCTGGGCCTACACGATCAACATCGTGAATAACAGCGGCGAGACCGTGCAGTTGAAAACGCGGCACTGGATCATCACGGACGAAACAGGACACCGGCAGGAGGTCCGCGGCGAAGGCGTAATTGGAGAACAGCCCGTACTCGCACCCGGCGAGAACTTCGAATACACCAGCGGCGTACCCCTGACGACGCCCTCCGGGTTCATGAGCGGGCATTATCAGATGGTGAACGACCGCGGCGAACGCTTCGAGATCGACATTCCGCTGTTTTCGCTCGACACTCCCGACACCAGGCGGACGCTGAACTGACGATCAGGTCGGCTCCTCAACGCCCGCTTCATGCGGCGAGAATTCGTATGTCGAATTGCAAAACTCGCAGGTCACCACGACTTTGCCGTTCTCGACCATGTCTGCACGATCCTGCGGTGAAAAACTGGCCAGCATCCCCATCACCGCATCGCGCGAACACGTGCATCTGGCCTTGATCGGCAAAGTCGGGAACACCCGAACCCCGCGTTCGTGAAACAGGCGAAACAGCAGCCGCTCGCCGGACAGATCGGGATCGATGAGTTCGACATCCTCAATGGTCGCGAACAGCGACTGGCTCTCGGTCCATGCGTCATCCTCGTCCACGCTGTGGACTTCGCTACCTTCAGGCGCATCGCCGGGATGCAGATCTGCCTGACGGGCCCGCTCGGGGGCTTTCGGCAAGAACTGCATCAGCATGCCACCGCCACGCCAGCGATGTCTGGGACCGTCTCCGCCGCGGAATTCCTCGCCGACAGCAAGCCGCACACGAGTCGGTATCTGTTCCGAGCGCAGAAAATATTCATGCGCAGCATCCTCGAGGTTGCCGCCATTCAGAGCGACAAGACCCTGATAGCGGCTCATATCCGGCCCCTGATCGATGGTCATGGCAAGATGCCCTTGTCCCAGCAAGGCTGCTGAATCCATACCCGGTTTGACGCGAGCGGCGTCATAACGCGCATAAGCGCGCAGGCGATCGGGCGCAATGTAATCGACCACCATCAGCGACACGGGGCCCTCGGTCTGCGTCTGGAGAATGAAGCGGCCATCGAATTTAAGCGACGATCCGAGCAGCGTCGTCAGCACGATTGCCTCGCCGAGCAGCTTGCCGACCGGCGCGGGATAGTCATGCTTGGTGAGAATTTCGTCGAGCGCCGAGCCCATTTTCGTCAAACGACCGCGCACATCCAGTGCGCTGACTTCAAAAGGCAGCACCGCATCGTCAACCGGAACAGCCGAAGGCGCGCGGATCGCCGCCGAAGGTGCACCCATAGAGGTTTGATCGGAGGCTTGATCGGCCATACCAGCATGATCTCCGTGAAGGGGGTTGCACGGGATTTAGGAATTGAGAGCGATCAAATCAAGCGCGCGGCGCAGTGTCCGGCAATCCGCCTGACTAAACGGCGTCGAGACACCACGCCAGAATGCCTTTATGCGCATGCAGCCGGTTTTCGGCTTCATCGAACACCACCGATTGCGGACCATCGATCACACCGTCCGTGACTTCCTCGCCGCGATGGGCCGGCAGGCAGTGCATGAAGATGGCATCGGGCTTGGCCAGCGACATCAGCTTTTCATTCACCTGGTAGGGCCGTAGCAGGTTGTGCCGATGCTCGCCGTCCTTGTCGCCCATCGACATCCAGGTGTCGGTCACGACGCAATCGGCGCCGCGTACCATCTCTTCCGGATTGCTGCCGATCAGGATCGGTGCATTGGTCGACTTGATCCAGTCCTTTAGAGTCTTGCCGGGAGCGAGTTCCGGCGGCGTAGCGACGCGCAGATTGAAATTGAACCGCTCGGCGGCGTGCATCCAGGACGCCAGCACGTTGTTGTCATCGCCGGTCCACGCCACAGTGCGGCCCTTGATCGGCCCGCGATGCTCCTCGAACGTCATCACATCGGCCATCACCTGGGTTGGATGCGAACGCCGGGTCAGCCCGTTGATGACCGGCACGGTGGCATATTCCACCATCTCTGCCAGCGCATCGGGGCTGAGAATACGGATCATGATGGCGTCGACGAAGCGCGACAACACGCGCGCGGTATCGGCGAACGTCTCACCGCGGCCGAGTTGCATCTCGGCCCCGGTCAGCATGATGGCCTCGCCGCCGAGCTGGCGCATCCCGACCTCGAACGACACGCGGGTTCGCGTCGACGGGCGCTCGAAAATCATCGCCAGCGTCTTGTCCGCGAGCGGCTTGGCGCGCTTGACGTTGCTTTTGAGGTCTTTTTTCATCGCCAGGGCGGCGTCGAGCATCACGCGCAGATCGCTCGTCGGCAAAGCGGAAATATCGAGAAAATGCCGCAGCTTCTTGCTCATCACACGGCCTTCTTCCTGGCGTGGAGGGCTGACAGCTTTGCACATGCCTTCTCGATGCGGCTCACGCCTTCCTCGATCTCAGCCTCGGAGACGATCAAGGGCGGCAGAAGACGCACGACATTCTCCCCGGCGCCGACCGTGAGCAGCTTTTCGTCGCGCAAGGCCGCGATGAGATCGGGCGAGGGAATGACGGCTTTGAGGCCGATCAAAAGCCCCTCTCCGCGCACTTCCGTGAGCAGGTCAGGGTAACGGTCGACGACCGAGGCGAGCTTCTGTTTCAGCAACAGCGACGCCCGGCGCACATGCTCCATGAACTTCGGCTCGAGCATCAGATCAAGGACCGCGCTCGCCGCGGCAATCGCCAGCGGATTGCCGCCGAACGTCGAGCCGTGAGTGCCGGCGGTCATGCCGAAGGCGGCATCCTTGGTCGCAAGGCAGGCGCCGATTGGAAAACCGCCGCCGAGCGCCTTCGCCAGCGCCATGACATCGGGTTTCACGCCGATGCGCTGGTGCGCGAACAATTCGCCGGTGCGGCCCATGCCTGTCTGCACTTCATCGAACACGAGCAGAAGATCGTTGTCATCGCAAAGCTGGCGCAGCGCTCTGAAAAAGGCATGAGACGGCTCGCGCACGCCCCCTTCGCCCTGCAGCGGCTCGATCAGAATACCGGCCGTCTGCGGACCAATGGCCTTTTTGGTTGCCTCAAGGTCGCCGAGCGGAACCTGATCGAAGCCCTCGACCCTGGGGCCGAAACCCTCAAGATATTTTTCCTGTCCGCCGGCGGCGAGCGTTGCCAGCGTGCGGCCGTGGAATGCCCCCTCGAAGGTGATGATGCGATAGCGATCCGGCCGTCCCTTCGCCGCGTGGTATTTGCGCGTGATCTTGATGGCGCATTCCATCGCCTCCGCTCCGGAATTGGCGAAGAACACCTGATCGGCAAAGCTGGCCTCGCATAGCCGCGCAGCAACGCGCTCGCCATCCGGGCTTTTGAACAGGTTCGACATGTGAATGAGCTTGGCCGCCTGTGCCTGAATGGCGGACACCAGATGCGGATGGGCGTGGCCGAGCGCATTGACGGCAACGCCGCTGGTGAAATCGAGATAGCGTTCACCATCGATGCCATACAGCCACACGCCCTCGCCACGCTCGAAGGCCAGATCGGTGCGTGCGAAAACGGGAAGAAGATGCGACTGCGAAATCTGGCTCATGGCGATGACTGCGACCTGATGAATGTCCAGAGGCCCACATAGGCGGCGCTGCCTCGGCGCCGAATGGCCTGCCCGGAAACAAAACGTGCCGCCCGGAAAGGCGGCACGGGCTGAGTATCCTATCGGCATACAAGGACTGTCAACACGCCATCGGGCGCATTCTTAATGCGTGAACGCAGAGTTTGAACAATCCTATGTCATCGCGACAATGAATTCCGAATATGGCCGCCCCGGGTACGATCAAATGGCAATCGGGGTCTGACGCCCTCAAAACGGAACATGTGGACGGGAGGGCCGGACTCTTGCGCGGGAGTCACGCCATATTGTAGCTTTTCAGCCGTTAGGTACGACATCTCGTGCGGCGGTTTTAAATTCGGGATCCTCTTCGTAAGGCGTTAACGCCGGTCGCTTGGGTGCGGCAGGGCGAGGGCTAAGGGATTCTACCGCCTACGGATTTTGAGCCTTCACACGTGACGCCGCGTCGCAAGACGCAAGGACGCGGGTAGAAAAGGAATAGTGCGATGACGGTAATCAGTTGGACCGACGATCGCGTCGAACAGTTGAAGAAACTCTGGGAGTCCGGGTTATCGGCCAGCCAGATCGCGGCCGAGCTCGGCAACATCACGCGCAACGCGGTGATCGGCAAGGTGCATCGCCTTGGCCTGTCGGGCCGCGCGAAATCGCCCTCGTCTGCGGCTCCTCGCCAGCGCAAGACGCGCCCGGCGCAGAATATGATGCGCATCAGCCGTCCGGTGTCACGCGGCAACACCGCGCTGGCACATGTCTTCGAGACCGAGTCGGAGCCCGATCCCGTCGCGTTCGACAATGTCGTTCCGATGAGCCAGCGCCGGACCTTGCTGGAACTCACGGAAGATACCTGCCACTGGCCCATCGGCGATCCGAGCAGCTCGGAGTTTTTCTTTTGTGGCGGCAAGGCGGTGGCGAGCCTGCCCTACTGCGCGCACCATTCGCGTGTGGCCTATCAGCCGGCCAGCGAGCGGCGGCGGCAGCAGCCCAAGACGACGCGCTGATCAAAAACCTGGCTTATAAAAAGAAAAAGCTGCGGAAATTATATTCCGCAGCTTTTCAATTTTAGAGAACCGATATCTTACTCAGCCGCTTTGGCGAAACGGTCATCGAGCGCATAGCCTGCGCCGCGCACGGTGCGGATCGGGTCCTGCTCCTGGCCAGGGTTCAGAAGCTTGCGAAGTCGGCCGATGTGAACGTCCACCGTGCGTTCGTCGATGTAGATGTCCCGCCCCCACACGCCGTCGAGCAGCTGCTCGCGGCTGAACACGCGGCCCGGGTGTTCGAGAAAGAATTCGAGCAGCCGGTATTCGGTCGGGCCAAGATCGATCGGACGGCCGGAGCGCGCAACGCGGCGCTTCTCGCGGTCGAGTTCGATGTCACCATAATTCAGCACCGTCGCCAACCGCTCGGGACTGGCGCGGCGGAGCAATCCCTTCACCCGCGCCAGCAGCTCTGGCACCGAGAAAGGCTTGACGATGTAATCATCCGCACCTGTGGCAAGTCCGCGCACGCGCTCGCTTTCCTCGCCGCGCGCGGTCAGCATGATGATCGGCAGCTGCTTGGTCTCGGGACGCGCCCGAAGACGCCGGCACAATTCGATGCCGGACAATCCCGGAAGCATCCAGTCCAGCACGATCAGATCCGGAATACGCTCCTTCAGGCGCGTATCGGCATCGTCGCCTCGTGCCACCGTCTCGACGTCGTAGCCTTCTGCATCGAGATTATAACGGAGCAGCGTGGTCAGCGCTTCTTCGTCTTCGACAACCAGAATGCGCGCGCTCATCGTTTGCCTTTCGATCAGCCAACGGTGGATGCGTTGGCGAAAGTGGTCATGTCACCCTTCGGACGCTGATCGGTGATGGCCTGACCCTCGATCATGTAGAACACCGTTTCGGCAATATTGGTGGCATGGTCGCCGATCCGCTCGATGTTCTTGGCGCAGAACATCAAGTGAATGCAGAAACCGATATTGCGCGGATCTTCCATCATGTAGGTCAGAAGCTCGCGGAACAGCGAGGTACAGATCGCATCGACTTCCTCGTCACCCTTCCAGACCGCCATCGCAGCCGGCAGATCGTGCGCGGCATAGGCGTCGAGCACCGACTTCACCTGAGACTGAACGAGGTCGGTCATATGCTCGAGACCGCGGATCAGCTTGAGCGGATGGAAATCGCTGTCGAGCGACGCAACGCGCTTTGCGATGTTCTTCGACAAATCGCCGATGCGTTCCAGATCTGTGGCGACGCGAAGGGCGCCGACGATCTCGCGCAGGTCGACAGCCATCGGCTGGCGGCGGGCGATCGTGAGAACGCCTCGCTCTTCAATCAGATGCTGGAGCTTGTCGAGCTCCGCATCGGCAGCGACGACGCGCATGCTCAGGCTGACGTCGCGGCGGATCAGCGAATCGACGGAGTCGACAATCTGACGCTCGGCGAGGCCGCCCATTTCGGCGACCAGACGGGTCAGTTCCTGAAGGTCTTCGTCAAACGCTTTCGCGGTATGTTCATTAGCCATGATATCTGTCCCCGGATGTCGCGTTAGCCGAACCGGCCAGTGATGTAATCTTGCGTACGGCGATCGCTAGGCGAGGTGAAAATCTTGTTGGTTTCGTCGAATTCGACAAGTTCGCCAAGATACATGAAGGCAGTGTAGTCCGAACAACGCGCCGCCTGCTGCATGTTGTGCGTGACGATCGCGATCGTGTAATCGCTCTTCAATTCGCTGATGAGTTCCTCGACCTTGGCGGTGGAGATCGGGTCCAGAGCCGAACAGGGCTCGTCGAACAGGATCACTTCGGGGCGCACCGCCACAGTCCGCGCGATGCACAGGCGCTGCTGCTGACCGCCAGAGAGGCTGAGACCGCTCGCGCCGAGCTTGTCCTTGACCTCATTCCAGAGCGCGCCGCCGCGCAGGGCCTTCTCGACCCGGTCGTCCATTTCCGATTTTGAAATCTTCTCATAGAGCCGGATGCCGAAAGCGATGTTCTCATAGATCGTCATCGGGAACGGCGTCGGCTTCTGAAACACCATGCCGATCCGCGCGCGCAAAAGATTGAGGTCGAGCTTCGGATCGAGAATGTTGGTGTTGTCGAGCAGCAACTGCCCCTCGGCGCGCTGGCCCGGATAAAGATCGTACATCCGGTTGAAGATGCGCAGCAGGGTGGACTTGCCGCAGCCCGACGGGCCGATGAACGCGGTCACGCGATTGAGCCCAAGCGTCAGGTTGATGTTCTTCAACGCGTGATGCTGCCCATAATAGAAATTCAGGTTGCGCGCGGTGACTTTCGCCGGGCTGTCGGGAAGAACAATAGACGGCGGCGGAGCAGCCGGACGATCCAGAGTTGCTGAAGACGAAACGTCGGTCATTTTGCAGTCCTCTCGGCGCTCAGGAGGCGCGCAGCGATGTTCAGGGCGAGTACGGTCAGGGTAATAAGCAGGGCGCCGGCCCATGCCAGCTGCTTCCAGTAGGCGTAAGGGCTCTGCACGAAGTTGTTGATGGTCACCGGCAGGTTGGCCATCGTCTTGGTTAGATCGAGACTGAAGAACTGATTGCTCAGCGCCGTGAACAGCAAGGGAGCGGTTTCACCTGCGACGCGCGAGGTCGCCAGAAGAATGCCGGTAATGAGGCCAGCCCGCGCGGCGCGATACGCAATACGTTTGATAACGAGCGAACGCGGCAATCCGAGAGCCGAAGCCGCCTCACGCAATGGGTTCGGCACCAGCGCCAGCATGTCCTCGGTCGTGCGGAGGACGACCGGAATCACGATGACGGCAAGAGCAAGCGAGCCGGCGATGGCTGAGAATCTGCCCATCGGAATTACCACGGCGCCATAAATAAACAGGCCAATGATGATCGACGGCGCGCTGAGCAGAATGCCGTTTATGAACCGGATCACTTCGGTCAGCTTGTCGTGCTTGCCGTATTCAGCGAGGTAGGTGCCTGCAAAAAGACCAAGCGGCGCGCCAATACCGACGCCTATCACCGTCATAATGATCGAGCCGACGATCGCGTTGAGAAGACCGCCATCGGTGGAACCGGGTGGCGGCGTATTCTCGGTGAAAACACTGAGATTGAGGCCGGTCAGCCCGTTATAGAGCAGGGTAAACAGGATCAGTGCCAGCCAGGCGACACCAAAAACCGCGGCGCCCATGCACAGGAAACGGACAACAATATCCTTCCGCCGGCGGGATGCGTAAATCGGGTTCATGTCAATTGCCCGCTTTCTTTTCGAGGCGCAGCAGCATGATGCGCGCTGCAGCCAGAACGAAGAAGGTCAGAATGAAAAGCAGTAGGCCAAGCAGGATCAGGCCGGACTGATGCAGGCCGTCACTCTCGGCGAACTCGCTGGCGATCGCAGCGGAGATTGTCGTTCCTGGACCAAAGATCGAGCCGGAAATGCGGAACGAGTTGCCGATGATAAAGGTCACCGCCATCGTCTCGCCGAGCGCGCGGCCCAAGGCCAGCATGACGCCGCCGATCACGCCAACACGGGTGTAGGGAATGACGACGTTCTTGACGACTTCCCAGGTCGTGCAGCCGACGCCGTAAGCGGCCTCCTTGAGAACCGGCGGCACTGTCTTGAACACGTCAACCGAAATCGAGGTGATGAACGGCAATACCATGATCGCGAGGATCAGCGAGGCATTGAACAGGCTGAGATAGGACGGCGGTCCCGCGAAGATCGTGCCCAGCACGGGGATGCCGGCGAACAATTTGATAAAGAAGGGCTGGAAGTAATCGGCCAGGAATGGGCCGAGCACGAAGAAGCCCCACATGCCGTAAATGATCGACGGAATGCCGGCAAGCAACTCGACCGCCATGCCGATCGGACGGCGCAGCCACATCGGGCACAATTCGGTGAGAAATACTGCGATGCCCATGCCCACGGGAATGGCGATCAGCATCGCGATGAACGAGGTGATCAGCGTGCCATAGATCGGGCCAAGCGCACCGAGCACCGGCGGATCGGCCGATGGAGCCCAGCGCGCATTCCACAGGAACGGGAATCCATATTCCTTCATCGCGGGCCACGCGCCGATGATGAGTGAAATAATGATGCCGCCGAGGATGAGAAGGACGGAGATCGCGCTGGCTCGCGTCATCCAGTAGAAAAGCTGGTCGCTCAGCTTGAAAGCACTCAAAGCCTTGGCACGGTCAAATGGCCCGGCCGATTCTATCGGAGTGCTGTGAACCGCCATCTCTGCCACGCCAATCCCCTTACAAAGCTAGTCTGTTTGAAAGTCTTCGGCGACTGACAGTTTTGTCAGCGCACAGATAAAATGGAGGAGAGGGGTACCCCTCTCCTCCACTATTTTTTAGCTCTTGATGTCCGAAGACCAGGTCTTTTCGATCTGCTTCACGACCGCTTCCGGCATCGGAATGTAATCGAGCTCTTCAGCCATCTTGGCGCCCTTTTCGAACGACCACTTGAAGAACTTGATGGCTTCGGCAGACGCCGCCTTATCGACCGGCTCCTTGTGCATCAGGATGAAGGTCGCAGCGGTGATCGGCCAAGAGGTTTCGCCAGGCTGGTCGGTCAGAATCACGTAGTAGCCCGGAGCATGAGCCCAGTCGGCATTCGAAGCCGCAGCCTGGAAGGCCGCAACGGTCGGCTGAACGGTCTTGCCGGCCTTGTTGACGAGACCAGCGTAGGTCAGCTTATTCTGCTTGGCGTAAGCATATTCGACATAGCCGATCGAGTTCTTGGTCTGGCTGACGTTGCCGGCAACACCTTCGTTGCCCTTGGCGCCAACACCCGTCGGCCATTCAACAGCGGTGCCTTCGCCAACCTTGGACTTCCACTCGGCGTTCGCCTTGGAGAGGTAGTTGGTGAAGTTGAACGAGGTACCCGAACCGTCCGAACGGCGGACGACGGTGATAGCTTCAGACGGAAGCTTCAGCTTCGGATTGAGCTTGACGATCGCAGCGTCGTCCCACTTGGTGATCTTGCCGAGATAGATATCGCCGAGAACTTCACCCGACAGAATGAGCTCGCCTGGGCCAACGCCCTCGAGGTTCACAACCGGAACGATCGCGCCCATCACCATCGGCCACTGAACCAGGCCGTCCTTTTCAAGCTGCTCGGCCTTCAGCGGTGCATCGGTCGCACCGAAGGTCACGGTCTTGGCCTGGATCTGCTTGATGCCGGCACCCGAACCGATTGACTGATAGTTCAGACCGTTGCCGGTTTCCTTTTTGTAGGCATCAGCCCACTTCGAATAGATCGGGAACGGGAACGTTGCACCCGCTCCGGTGATGTCGGCCGCCATGGCGGCCGTCGATGCGGCGACAAGGCCCGCAGCGACGATGGTTTTGATGAAATTCACTGGCTGTCTCCATGAAAGTGAGCGAAGCGCTGGATGACGCCCGATTGCGCTCACACAGCCCCTTTAGGAGGGGAACGTTGCAGCTTTTATGAGAGTTTAATGACAGTCATGTGACATGAATAACTATATGAATTATATAGTATTTTAGACTTCGGCGGATGTCCGTAACGGTGGAAAACAGGCCGTAAAAGTCGCACCCTTACCCGGCACACTCTCGATGAGTAAACGCCCACCGTGACGGTTCACAATATGCTTCACCAGCGACAGGCCGAGTCCGGTTCCCCCTTGAGCGCGGCTGTCACCGACATCCACCCGGTAAAAGCGCTCCGTCAGCCTCGGCAGGTGCTCGGGGGCGATTCCGGGGCCATAATCCCGCACCGCAACACGAACTTCCGGCGCGCTGTCTCCTTCCGTGGCCTGCAGCAGCGACACCACGACACGCCCGCCCGACGCACCATATTTCAAGCCGTTCTCGATCAGGTTTACAAACACCCGCAGCAGTTCCTCGCTGTCGCCGGCGATGAGGACCGGCGCCGATGGAAGGCTGGTCTCGATCGTGACCTGCCGCTCGCGCGCCAGAACTTCCAGGCCATCGACGACCTGACGCAGAATGGGGACCACATCGACCCGCGCGTCCGGACGCACATGCGCGCTTAATTCCACCCGTGACAGCGAGAGCAGATCGTCGATCAGGCGCGCCATGCGGGTGGCCTGTGCGTGCATGATGCCGAGAAAGCGGTCACGCGCCTTGGGATCGTCACGCGCCGGTCCCTGCAGGGTATCGATGAAACCGGACAATGCCGCGAGCGGCGTCCGTAGTTCATGACTGGCATTCGCGACGAAATCCGCGCGCATTTCCTCAACACGGCGCAATTGTGTCTGATCGTGGAACGTCATGAGAAAACAGTTGTCGATCCCCCCGAACTCGGTCGGCATCGAGACCGGCGACACGACCAGTTCCATCCAGCGTTCGACCGGCACGCGCTCGACATAATTGGCGCGCTGCATCTGTGTGGTCGCAATCGCCGCCCGCAGCGCCGCGATGATTTCCGGCGAGCGAAGCGCGAAAAGCGCCAGTTCGTTACGCCGCAGCGCCGGTGCGAGCTGGGCCGCCTGCGCGTTCAGGTGCAAAACACGGCCCACCCGGTCCAGCAGCACAGCAGGATCCGGCATACCGGCGACCATGGCGCGAACCACAGCGCCTTCTGCCAGCCGCGCCTCGGACGTTTCATCGCGCGTCCTGGCTGCTTCATGGAGCCGCAGAGGAACCAGCGACGCTCCTGCAATGCAGATGAAAGCCAGCAGCGCCCGCGAAACGGTGAGATCGTTGAGGAACACCAGCGCGGTCAATGCGACCGCCGTCGCCAGCATGACGAGGCCCGAACGCCGCAGCCGGTCGAGCCACGGTGATGGCCGTTGATAGGGGGGTGCGTTCATCGCCATCGGATCAAACAGCTTCCTCCAGCGCCCCGGCTCTGTCACGGCGGGATTCTTGTAAATTTGGAACTACGACGTCGGGGCATCGTCCAGATTATGAATCGTGGCCGCGACGCGGCGTGCTCTTGCGCCAAGAATGATCTCCCGACACGTCAGGAGGATGACTGAAAGAACGAAGGGCACAATATAGTAAAGCAGCCGGAACAGCAGCATTCCGGCCAGTAGCTCTTCCTTGTCGAACTGCCTGTCGAAATGAAGGATGCCGTAAAGCATGGCTGCGTCGAATACGCCGAGACCGCCCGGCGAGTGGCTGGCGAAACCGAGCAATGTGGCCGATACGAAAATCACCGCCACCACGACAAAGCCGACATAGGGTTCGTCCGGCATCAGAATATACATTGCCAGCGCACAGCAGGCGAGGTCGACAATACCGATGGCGATCTGCAGCAGCGTCAGCGGTCCTCCCGGCAGCACCACCGTCCAGCTCCCCCGCCCGACCAGCCGAGGCTTTCGCCAAACCCAGACGACATAGCCGACAAGAACGGCAAGGATCACCAGCGCAGCGGCGCGGTTCAGCGGGATCGGCAACTGGTTGATCGAGGATGCCGCTTCAGGATGATAGGCAACGCCAAGGCCCAAGACCGCCGCGTTGCCGAGCCAGAATGTCAGACCGGCCAGAAAACACACCTTGGCGACGTCGATCGCCGTGAGGCCCCAGGACGAATAAATCCGGTAGCGCACCGCGCCGCCCGAAAGCACGCTTGCGCCGACATTGTGGCCGATCGAATAGGAGGTGAAACCCGCGAAGGCCGCGACCCGGTAAGGGATGTCAGCCTGACCGATATTTCGCAGAGCGAACAGATCGTAGAACGTCAGCGTGAAATATCCGGCTGCAACACACAGGCCGGCAAGTATGATCGTGTGCCACTCGGTCTGGCCCAGCGCCTCGATCACGTCGTCTGGATCGAGATTCTCGAGCATGTGATAGAGAACATAAAACGCAAAGCTGATGATCGCGATGGAGATCACGATACCGAGCTTGTGAAGGATTTGCTTTTCGCGCAGGAACGCAACGATCCTGCGAAACGATTCCAGCATTAAAACCTCGAATAAACTCAATCGCCCGGCGGTTTTTCCTAGCAGACCTGCCGTCTTCCCGCGAGGTCGAAGCGCGCTGTCCGGGTTCGATTATCCCCTTGAGATACCGGGACGTTAATCGCGGCAGAAGAATATGCTGAGGAAACCGTCAGTCCGCAGCGGCGCTACGGGAAACGACCTTGAAACGCAACCAGGAGCCGAGCGCGCAGCCCAACAAATAGACAGCGAACATGACGAGACCAAGATCGAGACCGTAGCCAAACCGGCCGGGCAGCACATGCGTCAGTGAAATAACAAGCAAAACGGCAAGAGCGAGACCGATGCGGCGAAGCGCCATCCGCGATAATCCGTCGCTGCGGCGAACCACGGCGATCCAGCCCATGCCGAAGCCTATCAGAGCCGCCCCCACCATCCAGCCCCAGTTAAAGACGAACAGATAGGTCATCGCGTCACCTCACCACGAATTCGATGCGGCGGTTTTTCGCCTTGTTTTCATCGGTGTCGTTCGGAGCGACAGGCTTGCTGTCGCCGTACCCGACGGCGGTGACCCGCTCCTTGGGCAATCCGGCCTTGATGAGATAATCCACCACGGCCTGGGCCCGACGCAACGACAGCGTCTGGTTGGCGGCGCTATCGCCGTCGCTGTCGGTATGCCCGGCAATTTCAAGATTGGCGGTTGGACACCGCAGCGCGGTTTCAACAAGACGATCGAGCAGTCCCATCGAATCCGGATCGATGGTGGCGCGGCCGGATTCGAACCTAATTTTTCCCTTGCCCAGCATTTCGACAAAGAGCTGCTGACAGACCGTGGAATCAACCGGGCTCGCAACCGGCTTGACGGAAATATCCGCCTTGACCTTCCAGCCCTGAGGCAGGCCGGACGCAAGATCGGCCTGAAGCTGTTCGGCCGCCAGCGGATAAAGCGCATCACCGGACAGTTTCACGTCGCGGTCCGAGACCGTCAGCGATCCCGTTGACAGGCGGGACAACGCGCTGAGTGCAAGAATAACCCCATTTGCAAAACCCTGCGGAGCACCGAGGCTGGCCTTGAGATTGTCGATCACCTTTTCACTGACGAATTTTCGTCCGATGGCCGCGATGATCGCCGCATGCACGTTGTTGTCTGGCACATAACCGCTGAGCGTCAGCGTCTGGGCCACGGGGTCGTTATTCGCCTGAAAGATATAGGGCGGAGCCGCAATGGCGTTGTCCGCGACGGTGTAGCCTTCAGGCAGATTTTTCAGCGCGGCCACGATCGCTTCGCGGCTGCCAAGTTCACGCGCCATGCCGGCCAGACTGACCGCCATGTCGGTCAGCGTGATCTTGCCTTCCTTCAGCTTTCCGACCTGATCGATCAAAAGAAGCGCTGCGGCATCAAAACGCGGTGGCGCACCACGTGAGAGCACCATGTGGTCGGCAGCCTCCGATCCCATTGGGATTGCGCGAGCGGCATCCATTAATCTAGCCCTGATCGCGGGCAGCGGAGCGCTGCCGCTGAGGGTCACGCGCGCGACATCGCGCTCCGCCGTCCAGACGAAAGGCTTTGCTGCGGGAACGAGTCTGGTCTGGTCATGCACAAGCCGGACGCCGGACACCGCCTCGACCTGGGAAACCGCGCTGTGGCGGCCCTCTTCCGAAAAGGCATCGGCGGTAAACCGGACATCGCGGCCGGAAACCTCGACCTGAGTTTTATCCAGAACGGTATCTTTTAAAGCCGCGCCAATCGCAGTCCCGATATTCCTTTCGACAGGTACGGTCGTGAACCAAACCGCCGCGGCCCAAAGCAGAACAAGGGGGACAACGCCCGGCCAGCATTTGCGTACCCAGATGGAAAAACCGCTCATTCGGAACCTTTGCGTGAGACCCGAGAGAAAACAAACCCTTGCGGGGGTGTCAATTTAGAAAATGCACGTCCCAGTCAGGGCCCTCTCCCAGGCTGGATAACCACTTGTTCAGCCGTTTCTGACAAGAATCCAGCGCGGATGCCGTTCCTCAATCCCGGTTCAAGTCAGCAGCAATGAAGCGACTGCGCAGTACCATCATCCAGACGGGCCTCGACACCATGTCGCTGACCGGCGCACACCGCCTGCTACGACCGATCGTCGGCGGCATTGGGCTTATCCTGATGCTGCATCGCGTCCGCCCGGCAGTGAATGCGAACTTTCAGCCTAACCGTCATCTGGAAATCACGCCTGATTTCCTGCGCCTTGCACTTGAACATCTGCGTGCGCAGGACATCGATATCGTAACCATGGATGAGGTTTGCCGGCGCCTCAACACTCGCGATTTTTCACGCCGGTTCGCCTGTTTTACCTTCGACGACGGCTATCGCGACAATCGCGACCATGCCCTGCCGGTGATGCAGGATTTTGACGCCCCGCTCACTGTCTATGTCGCCAGCGACTTTGCCCGGGGTTCCGGACGCCTGTGGTGGGTAACGCTCGAGCGCATCGTCGCAAACGTCTCGGCCATCGAAGCCAAAATCGGAGGCGAGCCGATCCGTCTCGACGCCTCGACAATTGAGGACAAACAGAACGCGTTTGCCCAAATCCACGACCGGCTGCGCAGCCTGCCGACGGATCACGACGTACGGGACGAAGTCGCCGCGCTGGCGCGCCATCATGGCATTGACGACACATTAATTGCGAATGAACTGTGCATGACATGGGATGAACTGCGATCCTTCGCCGCGCGTCCCCTGGTGACGATCGGCGCTCACACGGTCACCCATTGCAACCTGGCTCATGAGAGTCCGGAGATGGCGAGACAGGAGATGCAGCTAAGCCGCCAGCGTATTGAAACCGCTCTCGGTGACAAGGTGCGACATTTTGCCTATCCTTACGGCGATAAGTCCGCCGCTGGTTCGCGTGAATTCGCCATAGCCAAATCACTTGGCTTCGAGACCGCCGTGACGACACGGCCCGGCGTATTGTTTCCCGAACATACAGGCCATCTCACCGCGCTGCCGCGCATCTCTCTCAACGGCAATTATCAAAGCGAACGGTTTCTGCCCGTTCTCATGTCCGGCGCAGCGACAGCCATTTGGAATGGCTTTCGGCGGATCGACGCCGCCTGAGAAAGATACGATTGATGATTGATAATGGCTCGCTCTTGCTTTGAGCAATTCTAATTTTTTGCCTTCTCACGCACCGTTTTCAATAGTGACGCTGCTGCCGATTTGACCGATTGAATATGCGACAGTTCGCGCATCGATATCGGAACCGCCGTCATGTCCATACAGTTTCTCGCTGCATCCGCAGCCAACGCCCTGCTGCCCCAGGATCTGTCGCCCTGGGGCATGTTCGTGAATGCTGACATCGTCGTCAAAGTCGTGATGATAGGGCTGGCCTTCGCTTCCCTCGTGACATGGACGGTGTGCGTGGCGAAGATGCTTGAACTGCGCAGCGAAACCAGGATTGCCCGCAAGCATCTTGCCGCGCTCGAGCAAAACCGGACGCTTGCGGAAGCGGCACACGCCACGCGCGAAAACAGCGACGCCGTCGCCCTTTTTGTGCGGTCAGCCAAACACGAAGACAATCTGTCCGATATTGCTTTCGATAGTGGCCTGACCGATCGCGTCGCATTGCGGATTGAACGAATTCAGGCGGCAGCCGCGCGGCGCATTGCACGCGGCACCGGCATTCTCGCCACCATTGGCGCAACCGCGCCGTTCGTCGGCCTGTTCGGCACGGTGTGGGGCATCATGAATTCCTTCATCGGAATCTCGGAAGCCCACACCACAAACCTCGCCGTGGTCGCGCCGGGAATCGCCGAGGCGCTGCTGGCGACCGCGCTCGGGCTGGTCGCCGCGATCCCGGCGGTAGTGATCTACAATCACCTCGCTCGCCTCATCACCAATTACCGCGCCCTGCTGACCGATGCCGCAGCGCAGATCATGCTCCTGATCAGCCGCGAACAGGGCCGCTCCCACCGCATCGCGCGCGCCGCTGAATAATTTTTGGAGCGCACGCCATGGGCACGAAACTCGGCGGCAAATTGTCCTCCGCTCAGGACGATCTCGAGATCGCCCACGACATCAACGTCACGCCCTTCATCGACGTGATGCTGGTGCTGCTCATCATTTTCATGGTCGCGGCGCCGCTTGCCACCGTCGATCTCGGCGTGGACCTTCCTGCCAGCTCGGCTCAGCAGCAGCCGCGTCCGGACAAACCTGTCTTCGTCACCGTGAAGCCGGATCTTTCGCTCGCCATCGGCGAGGACATCATCGCCCGCGATTCATTGAAAGCCGCTCTCGATACCGCGACCAGCGGGAAGAAGGATGACCGCATCTTCCTGCGCGCCGACAAGGTCATCAGCTACGGCGATCTCATGCAGGTCATGAACCTGCTCCGCGACGCCGGTTATCTGAAAATCGCGCTGGTCGGCCTTGAGGCCCCTGGCGAGACGAAATGACGACACTCGCTTTCCACGGCCATATCGGCCAGCACGAGTTGCAGCGATGGGGCATCGCGGCCGCCATTGTGCTTGCGGTTCACGCAGTGCTGATCGCGGGATATTTCGTGTTGCGTTTGACCAATGTCCCCTCCGGAGCGCCGCTCGAAGCCATCTCGATCGATCTTGCTCCGTCAACCGCCTCGCCTGAACGGCAAACCGCGGACGTCGCTCCGGGACCGACAATGAAGGCGGCCGATGCCCCGGCGCCCGAGCCTCAGCAGCAAAAGGCGATCGAGGAAATCATCGCGCCGACGCCGCCGCAGGAAAATCCGGCCGTGCTTGCGGCGCCTGAGCAGAAAGCAAAGCCGGAGCCGGTCCGCGAAACGCCGAAACCCGCCGTCAAACAGCCGCCGAAAAAATCGTCCGACAAGCCTGCACCGCGAACCAGCGCGGCTCCCCGCGCGGACCGTCAGGCATCGGCGCAGGAAGCCCGTTCTGGCGCGTCGGCGGCGGCTGCGCTTGCGACCTACCGTCAGCGGCTCAACGCGCATCTGCAACGCTTCAAGGGTGGCGGCACAGGCGCCTCGGGCTCGGTGACGGCTATGTTTACCGTCAGCCGCGGCGGCGGAGTCTTGGGCATTCGCTTGGCGCGTTCATCGGGAAATCCGGCACTCGATAACGAGGCGCTTTCGACCATTCGCCGCGCCCAGCCACTCCCGCCGATCCCGCCGGAAATACCGCAATCGTCGCTGACCTTTCCCGTGCCGTTCAGTTTCGGGCGCTGATCGCACAGCATTCGAATCTTCCGATCGAAGCGATGCGCGGATCGGCAACATTACAAATGCTGCACGCGCCGGCCTGAGCTAGCCCCGCTTCGTCCTAATCTTTTGTTTGATTTGACATATTTTCTTAACGGGACTTGCTCACGATCCTCGGCAATTGCTTCCTGAAGCTTGCCAGCGCTGCGCAGGTGGGATTTGATGGAAGCTGCAACCAACACGGGACGTAACATGACTAAAATCCGGGTTCTTCCGCCGTTATTCGCCATTGTGACGATGCTGCTCGCCCCGTCCGCTTTCGCACAGGGCTACAACACCAATGATGGCGATCAGCCCGGCTACATTCCGAGCGCGGCCGAAGAACAGCTGGCGCCGGAATTCAAGCGGACGGTCGTGCTTTATCGCACCAACGAGGCACCCGGCACGATCATCATCAGCACCTCCGAGCGTTTCCTGTATCTGGTGCAGGGCGATGGCCGCGCATTGCGTTATGGCATCGGTGTCGGCCGCGAGGGCTTCCAGTGGCAGGGACTGCAGAAGATTTCACGCAAGCAGGAATGGCCCGACTGGACCCCGCCGCCGGAAATGATCGAACGCCAGCCCTATCTGCCGCGTTTCATGGCGGGCGGCCCCGGTAATCCGATGGGCGCGCGCGCCCTTTATCTCGGCGCCACCGTCTACCGCATTCACGGCACCAACCAGCCGCAAACCATCGGCACAGCGGTTTCCTCCGGCTGCTTCCGGCTCGTCAACGCGGATGTCACCGATCTCTACGATCGCGTGCCAGTCGGCACGAAGGTGATTATCCGTCAGAAGCCGGAAATCTGAGGCGTTCGCCGTCAAGCGGCGGCCGTTCCGGCCGCCGATCCTTTTGATAATCCATTTCATGAGCGAGACGCTTCCATGAGCTTTCCGCGCACCTTCCGCACTGGCCTTTTTCTCGGACTCATCGTCGCTCTCGCTGTCGCAGCGGCAGCGATTGCCTATGAGCGCTACGATACCCAAACGCTGAAACGCACGATCCGCCGCGACGCGGTTCTGTGCGGCGTCAATACCGGCCTGCCCGGCTTCGCCAAGCAGGACGAGAAGGGCAACTGGGCCGGCTTCGATGTCGATATCTGCCGCGCCGTCGCCGCCGCGATCTTCGACGATCCGACCAAGGTCAAGTTCGTTCCGCTCGACAGCGACGAACGGCTGAAAGCCCTGCGAGATCGCAAGGTGGATATCCTGTCGCGCAACACGACATGGAGCATGTCGCGCGAAACCGAATACGGGCTGAACTTCGCCGCTGTCTCTTACTATGACGGCGAAGGCTTCATGGTCCGCAAGGACCGCAACGTCGATTCCGCTCTCGAACTCAGCGGCAGCAAGATCTGCGTGCAGGACCAGACCACGACGCAGTACAATCTGGCGGATTATTTCAAGGTCAACAACATGACCTACACAGAAATGAAATTCGCCAAGCTCGACGATCTGCTGAAGGCTTATGAGTCGGGCCAGTGCGACGTGCTGACCACCGATACTTCGCAGCTTTATGCCTTTCGCCGCAGGTTCGCCAATCCCGGCGACCACGTCATCCTGGCCGACATCATCTCGAAAGAGCCGCTTGCACCTGTCGTCCGCCAGCGCGACGACGAATGGCTGCTGATCGTCAAATGGACGGTCTATGCCATGCTGAACGCCGAGGAGCTTGGCGTGACCTCGAAAAATATCGACGAAGCGCTGAAATCGAAGAAGCCTGATGTGATGCGGCTCGTCGGCACCGAAGGCGCCTATGGCGAGGAAATGGACCTCACCAAGGACTGGGCCGCGCGCATCATCCGGCATGTCGGAAATTACGGCGAAATTTATGACCGCAATGTCGGCATCGACTCGCCGCTGAAAATTCCGCGCGGCCTGAACCAATTATGGAACGCTGGCGGCATTCAATACGCGCCACCGATCCGCTGAGAGAGAATGTGAGCGGGGCACTTCCACATCGTCCCATCGCCGCAGGCACACGGATCGGCCACGTTCATTTAAAGGTGGCCGATCTTGACCGCGCGCTCGGGTTTTATGTCGGCGTGCTCGGCTTCGAGCTGGTGCAGCAATATGGCGACCAGGCCGCCTTCATTTCCGCCGGTGGTTATCATCATCACATCGGACTGAATACCTGGCACAGCAAAGGCGGCCATCCGCCCGCGCCCGGCACTACCGGCCTGTTTCACACCGCGATTCTTTATCCGACGCGCGCGGATCTCGCCGACGCATTGCATCGCCTGATCGAGGCAAAAATTCCCCTCGACGGCGCGAGCGATCACGGCGTCAGCGAAGCACTCTATCTGCGCGACCCTGACGAGAACGGGGTCGAATTGTATCGCGACCGGCCGCAAGCCGAATGGCCGCGCAATGCAGACGGCTCGCTAGCGATGTTCACCCGCCGGCTCGACCTCGACGACCTGCTGCGCGCGAGTAAAACCTAGCCCAAGCCGAATGCGACCGCCGCACGATAAGTGATGAAGGCGGCAAGATAAGCGAGCGCCAGCATGTAAGCGAAGGTGATGAACATCCATCGCCATCCGCCGGTCTCGCGGCGGATCACGGCGAGCGTCGAGGCGCATTGCGGCGCAAAGATATACCAGGCAAGCAGCGCCAGCGCCGTCGCCAGACTCCATTCACTCGCAAGCTTCTGGCCGATCTGCGACGCGGCGTCCTCCCCGCCGGCGATGGCATAGACGGTCCCGAGCGAAGCCACCGCGACCTCGCGCGCGGCCATGCCGGGAATCAGCGCCACGCTGATCTGCCAGTTGAAGCCGACGGGCGCCAGCACCGGCTCAATCCAGCGGCCGATCATCGCGGCGAGGCTGTAGTTAATCGCGGGTTCGGTCGCGCCAAGCGGCGGCCTTGGAAAAGACGCCAAAAACCAGATCAGCACCATCATCGAAAAGATCGTGGTGCCGGCACGATAGAGAAAGGCTTTCACGCGCTGGTACAGCGCCATGACAACACTGCGCAGCCGCGGCAGCTTGTAGTCCGGCAGTTCGAGCATGAAAGGCGGCGTCGCGCTCGCGCGCCAAAAGAAATGGTTGGCGACGAACGACACCGCCAGCGCGCTGAAAATGCCGATCGTATAGAGCCCGAACATCACGAGACCCTGCAATCCGACATAGCCCCAAACCTGCCGGTCGGGCACGAAGGCCGAGATGATCAAGGTATAAACGGGGATACGTGCCGAACATGTCATCAGGGGCGCAACCAGGATCGTCGTCAGCCTGTCGCGCCTGTTGTCGATCACGCGCGTCGCCATGATACCCGGAATGGCGCAGGCGAAGCTCGACAACAGCGGAATGAACGCGCGGCCGTGAAGTCCGGCGCCGCCCATAATGCGGTCCATCAAAAACGCCGCGCGCGCCATGTAACCCACATCTTCCAGCAGCAAAATGAAAAGGAAGATGATGATGATCTGCGGCAGGAACACCAGCACGCTGCCGACGCCGGAAATCACGCCGTTCTGGATGAAACTCTGAAGCAGCCCCTCGGGCAATACCTCATGAACGCTTGCGCCGAGCGCATCGAAGCCGGATGAAATCAAATCCATCACCGGCTGAGCCCAAGCGAAGACAGCCTGAAACATGACAAACAGGACCGCGAGAAGAATCAGCAAGCCCCAGACCGGATGCAACAAAACGGAATCGACGCGGCCGGTAAATGTGTCGGGCCGCGCGGGTTCGCTGACCGCGGCCTTGATGACGCGATCCGCTTCCCGTTGCGCGGCACGCAAATCGGAGGTGCTCGGCGACATCCAGGTGCTGTCGGCAACTTGTCCCGCCGTGCCTGCCGCCATCTCATCGATCCTGCGCAGCAAATCTTCCGTGCCGTTGCGACGAACGGCGGTCGACGTCACCACCGGAATGCCAAGCTCGGACGAGAGCCTGTCGAGATCGATATCGATTCCCCGGTGCCGCGCGATGTCGATCATATTGAGGATCAGCAGCATCGGCCGGCCGGTCTGCTTCAATTCGATCACCAGACGCAGGGCCACACGCAGATTGGTGGCATCTGCGACGCAGAGCAGAAGATCCGGAGCCCGCTCGCTGGCAAGCCGGCCAAGCACAACATCGCGGGTGATTTCCTCATCTGGGCTGCGGCCGCGCAGGGAATAAGTGCCAGGAAGATCGACCAGATCGATGCGATGACCGGAAAGTGTTTGAAAGGAGCCGGTCTTGCGTTCGACGGTCACGCCCGGATAGTTCGCAACCTTCTGACGGCTGCCCGTCAGAGCATTGAACAAAGCGGTCTTGCCGCTGTTGGGAGTGCCGACAAGAGCGAAACGCCAGGCCCTGACTGCGATATTCATGCCGTTTCCGATCAGGCGGCCAAAAAGATGGACGTTACGAAGACGGCCATGGCTTCACGGCGGCGCAGCGCAATCGTTGTGTTATTGACCCGAACAGCAATCGGGTCGCGCCCCACCGGGCCTTCATGCAAAACCTCGACCGTGGCGCCCTCGACAAAACCCAGTTCAAGCAAACGGCGCTCGATTTCAGAAGCCGCAACGCCGTTATGATCCGCCTCCACGGCAATGGCTTCGATCGATCCGCGATAGCCGCGCTGCGCCATTCCCAGCGGCAGGGTGCGATTCGCAGAATCGGCTGGCGACCCGCCCAGCTTCACGTCTCTATCGGCTTTGTTGCGGCCATGTCCCATTTGTATCAACTGGACCGCCAAGGGCCAGCGATCAAGTCAATGAAGCTTGATCCGCCTAAGATTAGAACGGTTTTAAAGAGTGCCCGGACTCTCGCTTTCAGGAAGACAGCCTAAGACGCCAGAGCCTTCATCTCCTTGTAGAGATCGGACTTGCCTTCAAAACCGATGCCCGGCAGGTCCGGCATGGTGATGTGGCCGTTCTCGACCCTCACGCCGTCGGGAAAGCCGCCATAGGGCTGGAATAGATCGGGATAGCTTTCATTGCCGCCAAGCCCAAGACCCGCCGCGATATTCAGCGACATCTGATGACCACCATGCGGGACGCAGCGGCTCGGTGACCAGCCATGGGCTTTCAGGACTTCAAGCGTGCGCTGATATTCGCAAAGTCCGTATGACAGCGCGCAATCGAATTGCAGCCAGTCGCGGTCGGGCCGCATGCCGCCATATTTGATGAGGTTGCGCGCATCCTGATGACTGAACAGGTTTTCGCCGGTCGCCATCGGGTTCGGATAGAACTCGGCAAGCGCCGCCTGCAGCGAATAATCGAGCGGATCGCCCGCCTCCTCATACCAGAATAGCGGATAGTCGCGCAGCATCTTGGCATAGGCGATCGCGGTCTCAAGATCGAAGCGGCCATTGGCGTCCACTGCGAGCTGCGCCTGATGGCCGATCTCCTTGAGGACTGCCTCGATGCGCTGGCGGTCCTCCTCGATCGGCGCGCCGCCGATCTTCATTTTCACGACATTATATCCGCGATCGAGATAACCGCGCATCTCCGCACACAGTGCCGAATTGTCCTTGCCCGGATAGTAATAGCCGCCCGCCGCATAAACAAATACGCGCGGATTGGCCTCGCGCTTGTGACGTTCGGCGAGCAGGCGGAACAGCGGTTTACCGGCGATCTTCGCCACCGCATCCCAAACCGCCATATCGATGGTACCGACCGCGACCGAGCGTTCACCATGACCGCCCGGCTTTTCGTTCATCATCATCGTATTCCAGACCTTGTCCGGATCGATGTTGCCACCTGTCGCGTCAAGCAGAGTCTTCGGATCGGCTTCCAGAATACGATTAGCGAAACGCTCGCGGATCAGGCCGCCCTGGCCGTAGCGGCCGTTGGAATTGAAACCGTATCCCACCACCGTCTTGCCATCGCGCTTCACATCCGTGACCACAGCGACAAGGCTCGAGGTCATCTTGGTGAAATCGATATAGGCGTTTCGGATCGGCGACGAGATCGGCTTGGTGACCTCGCGCACATCGACGATGCGGACACTCATGCTGTTTTCCATGTATGACGGGGAGCCAGTGGCTGGCCTGAAATCGCGCGCAATCTACAGATGAGGGCACGTTGTGCAATCCCGTAAAATGCAAATTTTGGTTCATGCAGGCATGAGTGCTTATGCCGCAGCTTTTTCCTCGCCCGAGGACACGGTACCGCTGGATGCATCCCAGCGAGAGCGCTCATGACCAGGCCAGAGACAAAAGCCGACGATGAAGAGCTATTCGAGCTGATCACGGGCAGCTTTAAGCGGTTAACCGGCAAACCGCTCGCCGGTGCAGCGCAGGGGCCACGCTGGCTTTATCGCGACGCGCCTTATGTGGTGCTCGCGCATGAGCGCAGTCCTGACCCATGCTTTATCTACGCCAACCGGGCCGCACAGGCCTGCTTCGGCTACTCATGGGACGAATTCATCGGCATGCCGTCACGGCTTTCAGCCGAAGCGCCCGAACGCGCTGAACGTCAGCGGCTCCTCGATGCTGTCGCGCGTGACGGCTTCATTGCCGATTACAAAGGCGTGCGCATTTCTAAATCGGGCCGCCGCTTCTGGATCGGTAAGGCCACCGTCTGGCAGCTGATCGACGGCGAAGGCCGATTGCACGGACAGGCGGCCACATTTTCCGAACGGAAGGACGTCTGACCTTCCAGCCGTATAGGTCCGCAGACATCCGGTGCGATCCTATAGGCCCTCGAGTTTCTCACGCTTCGCTTTGTTCGAATTGGTTGGCAAGTGCGGCGACCCGTTCGTCATGCCAGGCCGGGGCCAGGAATGTAACTCCCATGGGGACGCCGATCGACAGCATGCCGTTGGGCACAGCGACAGCACAGAGATCGAGCATGTGTGCGAAGTGAGTATAATAACCCACCTGACTGTTTAGCTCGATCGGATTGGCAAGCATGTCGGCGACACGATAGGGACGTGGCGCAGTCGGTACAAGCAGCACATCGATCGCGGCAAAGGTCTGCTCCGTCTTCCGCTTGAGTTGAGCAAGCGCATGAATCCCATCAAAAGCATCAACCGCTGAAAATCTGTCGGCGACACTCAACACGCGCTGGGTGACATCAAGCAACGCACCGGGATGAGCCGAAGCGAAAGCCCGCAACGCCGACTTGCGCTCCGCGATCCAGGGACCCTCGAACATCAGCCGCCCCGCCTCGCGGAATGGCGCAAAATCGATCTCCATGGGGCGCCAGCCAATCGCGGCCAGTCGGTCGCACGCACTCTCATAGAGAGCACGACATTCTTCCATGCCGAAGAACTCAAGATCGCGACGGGACAACCTTCCGAATGTAAACGTCGTGCCGACTGCCGGCATCGGCGGTGGCGACTTGCTATAGGGATCGTCGGCGTCGTAGCCGCTCATCGCCTGAAGCACTTCGGCGCCGTCGGAGACGTTGTTCGCAAATACAGAGACGACATCAAGCGTAAGACAATTGGGGACGACACCGCGAAGCGAAACTTTCCCCAAGGTCGGTTTGACCCCAACGATACCGTTGAATCCCGCCGGAATGCGGCCAGATCCGCCGGTGTCGGTCCCCAGCGCAAAGGCGACATGCCCGGCTGCAACGGCGACGGCCGAACCCGAGCTGGAGCCGCCCGAAATGTAATCGGCATTTTGAACGGACGCACAGACACCATATGGCGATCTGGCGCCCGAAAGCCCGGTCGCAAACTGATCGAGATTGGTTTTGCCGATACAGATAGCCCCCTTGCCGACAAGAAGCTCGACAGCACGCGACGGCTTTTCCGCGCGATAGGTAAATTCTGGGCAGGCGGCGGAGGTCGGCATCTGCCCGGCATCGATGTTGTCCTTGACGCCGAATGGAATGCCGAACAACGGCAGGTCGTCGCCACGCTGAAGGCGTTGATCGAGTTCATCGCATCTCTCTTTCAAGACACGCTCGTCTTCGACATAAATCCATGCGTGACGATGCTGGTCCTGCTTGATGCGCTTGACGAGCGTTGCGACGACATCAGCAGGCTTCGTTCCGCGCGCATACATTTTCCGAAGCGTGGACATCGTCAAATCAATCGTCTCTGTCATTTCATTCTCTCGGGTGTCCAGTCGTGAAAGAGCAAAAGCAAAACCGATGCCATCCACAGAATGCAGCGAAACAAATCGAATTCCTCAGCAAGCGAAGCCGTTAAGACACATCTCTGCACCGAAGCAATTTAATGCACTCCGCCTTAGAGGGACGCCAGACCGCACGGAATGCATCGGGTCTGATTGTAAAGATTTATGTTTGCACGGCCGCGTTCTTGGAAAAGTATTTTTCGAACTTTCCATCCTGATCTTCAAACTGCTCAGCGCCGGCAAGTGGGTCTTTCTTTTCGCTGATATTGGGCCAAACAGTCGAATACTGAGCATTCAGCTCGATCCATTTTTTCGCGTCCGGATCGGTATCAGGTCTGATCGCGTCGGCGGGACATTCCGGCTCGCAAACACCGCAGTCGATACATTCGTCGGGATGGATCACGAGCATGTTCTCGCCCTCGTAGAAGCAATCTACCGGGCACACAGAGACGCAATCGGTATATTTACACTTGATACAGGCTTCGGTGACGACATAGGTCATCGTTCGTTCTCCGTTCGCTCGGAAACGATGTGCGCGGTGATGGAGGCTCTATCGGAAGCGCAGCGCGTATTTCAGGAACTCGCCCGGCTGCTACGCGAGGCGATCTGCTGCAACGCCCACCTGGCATTCTTGCGAACTTCAGGGTCGAGATCGTCCACAACTTCTTCCAGAAATGGCTGCGCCGCCGGATCGGCAATCTCCCCCAATGCCGCCGCGCTCTCCTTGCGGAGATTGGCCTGCTCGTGGGAAAGCCCCTTGCAGATCGGCAAGGTGGCTTTGGAAACCTTCATCCGCCCCAGGCTTCGCGTGGATTTCAGACGCACCTGCCAGAAATCGTCATCAAGAGCATGGATAAGAGCATCTATGGCGATCGGCCCGTTCGCATTCTGGCCCAGCGTCTCCGCCGACATTTCGCGCACCATCCAGTCGCTGTCATTCAGCGCCTTTGTGATCGCCTCGGCAGCCGGCTTCATCTTCGAGAATGCAAGTGCACTGACCGCAGCGCGGCGAACGTAGGGATCGTTATCGTCCGTTGCTGCCGTCAGAGCAGGTATCGATTCCTCGATTTTGAGAAAGCCAATGACACCGATGGCCTGAACCCGAACGGAAGCATCAGGATCCTGAAGAGCCTCGAGCGCGGGCTTGAGCGTATCCTTGCGCCGAAGCTCCTTCAAAGATCGGAGCGCGGCCATTCGTACAAACGCATGGCCATGCGTCACCAGTGGAATAATGACGTCTGCGCAAAGCGGATCCTTCAGCTCGGCCATACTATCGGCCGCGGCAGACGCAACTTTCTGCTCAGGATCGACCAGCAGCTTGACAAGTGCCGCAGCCGTCTCCGGACCATCGAATTCCCCGAATGCAATTGCAACCTGCTGACGGACACCGTCATCGATATCGGTGACAAGTTTCGCAAGATGCCCAACTGCCGCCGGATCGCCGGAATTGGCAAGCGCGATGACAGCGACCCGGCGCTCGCCGGGATCGTCCACCTGAAGACGCTCGTCGGCGTCTTCCAGATCGTCATAGGATTCGAACGGCCCGCCCATTATTACCTCAACAGGTACGGAATGTTCACGGTAACGGCTCCGGTCGGGCAATCCGCCTCACACGGCATGCAATACCAGCATTCGTCGTAGGCCATATAAGCCTTCTTCGTCATGTCGCTGATACGAAGCACGTCGAGAGGGCATACGTCGACGCATACGGTGCAGCCTTTATCGGCGATGCACTTGTCGTCGTCCACGACCACCGGGACGGACGTCTGATAACTTGCCAACGGCATATCTTATCTCCTGTTGTCCGCTCTCAAGCGCTCGCGCGAATGCGCTGCTTGTCGTAAAGATCTTTTTCGTCGTCCGCGACCGGAACGATATAGGGCTGAACCTCGCGTTTCTCGCCCGTCATGCGGCCATCCTTCTTCGACAGCAGCGAGTGGCAGAACCAGTTCTCGTTGTCCTTCTCCGGATAATCGGTCCGCAGGTGATAGAGACCCCAGCGGCTTTCCGTGCGATAGAGCGACGAGAACACGGCCATGTCAGCGCAGTCGAGAATGGATTGGGTTTCGAGCGCGCGCAGCAATTCGTGCGAATTTCTGGCGATCATCCGCTGCTCCATGTCCTCGCGGACTTCGGCCAGACGACGCGCACCCAACTCGAATTTGCGCGTCACCTTCGGCGGCTGCAGGTAATCGTTCACAAGACGGCGCGCCTTGTATTCGATCTGGTTGGGCGGGATGCCGTCCTCGCGCTTGGTCGGCGCCATGACCCGATCGCGCTCGACAGCAATGTCCGCCGCATCGAACTTTGCGAAGTCGTGATTGTCCGCGAACTCCATCGCATCCTCGCCCGCGACAGCCCCGTTGGTAAACGCTCCGAGCATGTAATTATGCGGCACGCTGGCCATGTCGCCGGCGGCATAAAGCCCGGGTATGGTGGTTCGCGCGAAATCATCGACAAAGACGCCCGATGCACTGTGACCAGAGCAAAAGCCGATCTCAGAAATATGCATCTCGATCGATTCGCGGCGGTAATCAGTACCACGACCTTCCTGGAAGCGGCCTCGTGTCGGACGTTCGACATTGTGAAGCGTCGACTCGATCTCCTCGATCGTCTTCTCGTGAAGATGATGAAGCTGCAGGAAGACGGGCCCTTTGCCCGACTGAAGTTCATTGTAGAATTCGAGCATCATCTGGCCGGACCAGTAATCGCACTCGATAAACCGCGATCCTTCGTTGTTGGCGGTATAGGCGCCGAACGGACCCGCGACGTAAGCGCAAGCCGGACCGTTATAGTCCTTGATCAGCGGGTTGATCTGAAAACATTCGAGGTTCGCGAGCGCGGCGCCGGCGTGATAGGCCATCGCATAACCGTCACCCGAATTCGCCGCGTTCTCATAGGTGCCGAACATGTAGCCCGACGTCGGAAGGCCGAGGCGGCCGGCGGCGCCCATGCACAGGATCACCGACTTCGCCTTGAAGACAAGGATCTCGGCGGTGCGCGTATTGACACTGATCGCTCCGGCGACGCGCCCCTCGGGCGAGGTCAGGAGGCGGGTCGCCATATATCGGTTCGAAATCAGGATCCGCGCGCGTCGCAGTTGACGATAGACCGCCTTCTTCACCGTCTCGCCATTCGGCATCGGAAGCACGTAGGTGCCGATGTGATGAACCTTCTTGACGGCATAGTCGCCATTTTCATTTTTCAGAAAACGGATACCGAAACTGTCGAGCTCCTCGATGATCTTGTAGCAGTTCTGCGCGTATTTATAGACGGCCTTTTGATCGACGATGCCGTCATTGGCGATCGTAATTTCCTTGGTATATTGCTCCGGCGTCGCGTAGCCCGGAATAACCGCATTATTCAAACCGTCCATGCCCATCGAGATGGCGCCCGAGCGCTTGACGTTCGCCTTCTCCAGCAGAACGACCGTTGCATTCGGATTTTTCATCTTGGCCTTCAGCGCGGCCATCGGACCAGCGGTCCCGCCTCCGATGACAAGCACGTCGCATGACACTTCCGACATGCCGTCGACGATTTCATCCATTGCCATCGTTCAACCTTCCCTATCCTAGCGAGCCTTATCCGGCTCATCGACATCATCAGAATGATTCAAAATTGCTGCCCGCGATAGCAATTAGTTGACAGCAAAACGAAACTCCTCACCGCCATCAAATTTACCGAAAATCCAACCATTGCATGATGCGCGGACAGGTATTTTGTTTCACCGTTCCACGAAGGCTTTCTCGATCACAAAATGTCCGGGTTCGCTGTGGTTGCCTTCCTTGAATCCGTCGCTCAGGAAAATGTTATGCAGATCCTCCAGCATGGCGGGGCTGCCGCACAGCATGATGCGATCGGTTTCAATGTTGAGCGGCGGCTGACAAATATCCCGGAACAGGCTCTGGGATGCGATCAGATCTGTGATCCTTCCCCGGTTCCTGAAGGGCTCCCTTGTCACCGTGGGATAATAGATCAGCTTGCCTTCGATCATCGGCCCGAACAGTTCATCGTTTTCGAGACTGGCGACGAGCTGTTCGCCATAGGCGAGTTCCGACACCTGGCGGCAGCCGTGCGCCAGAATGACAGTCTCGAAGTTCTCGTAGATTTCCGGATCCTTGATCAGGCTCGCAAACGGCGCCAGTCCGGTGCCGGTCGAGAGGAGAAGAAGCCGCTTCCCGGGCAAGAGATTTCCCGTGATCAATGTGCCGGTCGCTTTTTGCCCAACAAGGATCGTGTCGCCGGATTCAATTTTCTGCAGCTTCGAGGTCAGTGGCCCTTCGGGCACCTTGATGCTGAAAAACTCCAGAACGTCCTCGTGGTTGGCGCTTGCCATGCTGTAAGCACGCAGGAGCGGTCTTCCGTCGACCTCAAGCCCGATCATGGCAAACTGGCCATTCTGGAATCGGAAGCCGGGATCGCGGGTTGCGGTGAAGCTGAACAGCGAATCCGTCCAGTGGCGAACAGACAAAACAGTTTCTTTTCTTAAGGCGCTCATGAAAATCCCGGAAAGCTGGTTGGTCGCGCGATCTGATGCGGCCTGAGAATGGCAACATCAAGCCACAGCACGTTTCAGACAATCATTGAATTGGAGGATGTGTCGATTAGTTGCAATCTTTTCCATCTGATCCCGCCCGTCTGACGCTGGCTGCGCGGATCGCGGACCGTCAGAACGATCTCGCTAAAGTCCGTGTTCAAAGAACGTCGGCGAGCGAGTGTCCCTGTAGCTCGATGTTAAGACCGTTCATAGCCAGATCGTTAATTTCGCCGCCCATCGCCTTCAGGCTCTCTTCCCGAATGAGGGACATCAGCCCCCGGCGCAACGCAAGAAATTCCGAGGACATCATCATCGATTGCTGGCGCGGGCGTTCGAGAGGAATCGCGATCTCCGCCTTGACCGATCCGGGCCGGGCCGTCATGCAATACACCCGGTCTGACAGGAAAATCGCTTCATCGATATCGTGGGTGACGAAGAGAACGGAGATTTTGAGGCTCTGCCACATGTTGGTGAGTATCTGTTGCATGATGACTCGCGTTTGCGCGTCGAGCGCACCAAAGGGCTCATCGAGCAGCAGAACCTTGGGGCCAGTGGCCAGGGCGCGAACAATGCCGACGCGCTGCTTCATGCCACCCGACAGACGGTCGGGATAATGTTTGGCAAAGGCTTCCAGACCCGCGAGTCCAAGGAGCGTCCGGGCGGCCTGTTCTCTTTTGGACTTGCCCACGCCCTTCATCTTCATTCCAAATTCGACGTTTTGCTCGACCGTCTTCCAGGGAAAAAGGGAATATTGCTGAAACACCATCCCACGATCGGCACCCGGACCTTTGATGGCCTCTCCGTCGACCGTAATCTCTCCTTGCGTCGGCTTCAGAAAGCCCGCGACGGCATTCAGAAATGTCGACTTCCCGCAGCCCGATGGCCCGACGATGGACACAAACTCGCCCGGCGCGACATGGATATTTGTGTCGCAAACCGCCTGTACCGAACCATCGATCGTCTCGTAGCTCAATGCAAAGTTCTTCACATCGACGCGCCCGCGGCGGCCGGCTCCATTCAGACTGTCGTTCATGCCTTGCTCCACGGCATAGCAATCCGTCCCATGGCCCGGATCAAAAGGCTCGATCCCAGACCCAATATGCCGATACAAATCATTCCCAGCACAATGTCCGGATACTGCACCAGAGAGTAGGCCTCCCACGTGAAGTAGCCGATACCGAACTGGCCCGAAATCATCTCGGCGGCAATCAGAGACACCCAAGCGACTCCCATTCCCACCGTCAGGCCGGTGAAAATATGCGGGAGCGAAGCCGGGAAATACACCTCACGGAAAATCGCAAATTCCCGCGCGCCAAGGCATTGCGATGCCCGCACCAGAACAGGGTCGACCATTGCCATGCCCTGGAGTGTGTTGACGAGGATGGGAAAGAACGATCCCAGAAAAGTGATGAAGACGATGCTCTGCTCGTTGGTCGGCCAGAGCATGATCGACATCGGCACCCATGCAATCGCCGGTATCGGCCGAAGAACTTCGAGCACCGGGAAAACGATTTCCTCGACGATCAGGAAGCGTCCCATCACCAGGCCCAACGGAACGGCGGTGACCGCAGCCAGACAAAAGCCGATGAAAATCCGACGGCAACTCAACGCCACGTGGGTGAAGAACTTTGGGCTGTGAATGGCGTGCCGGAAACTCTCATAGACATCCATCGGCGATGGGATGTTTGTAAACCGGACGAAGAAGTTGACACGGTAGAGTGTCAAAAGATGCCAGACCAGGACAAAGGCCGCGATGGAAACCGTTCCAATGATAAAGGCGCGAATGCGTCCTTTATTCAATCTGGCCCAGCGCAAGGCCAAATGAACGACTCCATTCGATATCGAGGCGGAGGGCGCGGGCGACGGCGTCACCGCACCCGCTTTATCCGCTCCTGCCCCGCTCCCGCCCACGGGCGAGAGCGAGGGATTGGTCTGGACCGCAGTCAGCTTCACTTCAGCCTCCAGCTCCAACAGCCTTCAACGCGTCGTCGAAGCTGATCACCTTGCCACCAGACTTCGACGCGAAAGCTTCGGCGTCACCCTTGAGAAGGAAGGGCGAAAGCGAGGTCTTCTCCGCGCCCGTCACGAAATAGGCCTTGTCGGCGAACAGCTTGATTCCGCGCGCCGTGTCGAACACATAGGCCACGTTGATCTTCTTGCCCTTGTTCTTGAAATCGGAATAGGCGCCAAGCGTGCAATAGGCGCTGCTGAACGGCTGAACGCCCTCGCCGTCGACCCATACTTCTCCTGCCTTGCGAGGCTCAGTAATCGGCTTCTTGCAGAATTTGTCTTCACCACTCACTTCGTAGTTCTTCGTGTTCTTGACCGCCGCGTCATAGTCCATGTGGAGATCTGCATAGGCTTGCCGGATATAGCGGTCATCAACCCACTGATGGGGATCGAACTCCTTCATCTTGCCGAGTTTCTGAAGAACACCGACATCTGTAACCGCGGCATCGATCAGCTGAGGCTTGATGGATGGATCGGCAGTCATATTGCCGCCCGGTCCCAGGAAGATGTAGACGACTTCCTTGTTGGTACCGGTCCACTTCTCGATCGACTCGGCGGCCCGCACCGGGTCTTCGCGAAGCCAGGCATCCGCGGCGATGATCGCCTTGATGTAGGCAACCACGATCTCCGGATATTTCTCCGCAAAATCGGTTCGCACGATTACGCCATGCCAGGTCGGCAGATTGGTTTCGACGCCGTCAAAGATCTTTCGCGCGAAGCCGCGGAACGGCAGCAATTCTGCGAACGGCACGAAGTCCGCATGGGCATCGATTTTCTTTTCCTGAAGATTGGTCGATCCGACTTCAGGGCTCTGGCTGACGAGCTGGAAGTAGTCTTCCGGCCAGCCGCGATCTTGCATCGCTTTCAGCACCATGCCGTGCGCAGCCGAACCGAACGGGACGCTGACGACCTTGCCCTTCAGATCCGACAGTTCAAAGTACGGGGAGTCCTTGTGAACCACGATGCCATTGCCCGAGCCCTGAAGACTGTAGGCGCTGACTGCGATCAGCCGGCTTTTGCTCTCGGGATTATTTGAGAACGTGTATCCATTCACGACCAGCGGGTAGTCTCCCATCGCGCCGATCTGAAGCTTATTCGCGACCATCGCATTGGTGAGCGGCGGGCCGGACGTAAAGTTCTGCCAGTCAAAACTGTACTGCATCCCGGCATATTTCCCGTCCTTGGGGAGATATTTCTCCAGCAGATGCAATTCCCGAATAACGATCCCGGTTGTCGCCGTGTTCGTGGTCGTGTCCTGAGTTCCGATTCCGATCGTCAGAGTCTCGGCCTTAACGGCCGTCGTGACGGCACCAAACAACGCTGCCAAACAGATAATTCTGAATATTCCGCGCTGATCTTTTGTACGAGCCATAACTGCCTCCAAATTCTTAGCCGACATTGCTCCTCATAGTTGGCCGAGGCCCTGCATGGCGCAAACGTGGACTGGATTAGGCAGTCGATTAGTTTCCCTTAAACTTTCAATGCTTAGGAGTTGTGCAATTCCCGATGAAAAATCCGGCGCACTAAGCGACAGAATCGCCACCCTGTCCTTTCATCGTTTCAAGATAATCCCTGCGAACTATGATGATTTGTGACCTTCGGGTTTTGACGATCCCCTTGTCCTGCAGGCGCTTAAGACTAATCGTCACCCATTGCCGCGTTGCTCCGACCATGTGGGCAAGATCGGCGTGCGTGAACGCCGCTGCGATCAAGGTGCCATCCTCGTCGTCGACGCCATACAAATCCACCAGGTGAAGAAGGAGATGCGCAAGACGCTCCGTGATCGAGCGCGTCCCGAGCATCTGCGCCAGTGCGGAATAGCATTTGCCCTTGAAGGCAAGGCCTTCAATGAGCCCGATCGCAAGGCCCGGCACTTCCGCAGCAAGCACGCGCAGCTCCTTGCCGGGCAGATGAACAATACTGCTGTTGCTTGTTGCGATTCCGGACCACTGATGAACGCCTACGCCGAACACCTCGGGACCGCCGACAAAATTGCCCGGATGCCAGTAGGCGAGCGTTATTTCCCGCCCCGAAGGCGCAATGTAGAAAACGCGGATGCGTCCGGTCTCGATCAGATAAATTCCGTCATGACGGGATCCCTGATTGAACAATGTCTGCCCGCGATACAGCACGCGTCGGCGGCCATGGCTGAGTATGACCTCCCGCTCCTGCGCGGTCAGATTTTCAAGAAGCGACGGCGGACCGCCCAGCTGTCGTTCATTTTCGGTGAGCAGCAGTGAGGAGGACGTGGAGGAACGGCTGACACTTCTTTCGCGCACAGGTCCTCGTCCCACAGACGTTAATGCTTTCTGTTCCGCAAGCATCTGCGTTCCTCGCTCCGACCTGTAACCATTCTAAGAACGCAGCAATTCTCATGCCAGCGAGCGCTTTTCTTGCTCCACAAATGAACCTAAAAACCCCTAAAAAGGGCAATTCTTCAGGGTTCCAAAAGCGCGACGATATAGCCGAGCGGGTAAATCCCACGCGTGTGACCGTCGGAAAAGGCAATGTTCAAGCCGTAGCCCATCTGCCCCAAATCGACGATAGCAATTCCGGGAAAAGCCTCCGGAAAACGCCCGTCAATCCGCGCGCGCAGACAATGCGCACATTTGCAGGCCAGCCTGAGTTTTTCCGCACCCAGAAAAGCGCGCTGGCCCGATTTGAATGTAACAACAAGATTTGCAAGATCGTCACTGCGAACGATCGACTCAATATCACTGGTTCCAGCTTGGATATTTTCCATCGCAGCCTTACCCGAAGCGGGAGAATAATATGGCAGATATAACGCCGTTCGAACGTCAATAATTGGCAGACGAATAACGGCGGCGCTTCTATTGCTAAGTTTGTCGACTTATCGCCCGGCATCCTAACCGGATCGGCATGCGCAATTTCAATTGGCGGGTTATTAATTGCCAAGATTTGAAAAAATCGGCGTCGCTCCACCCCCAACCTCGACAGAATTTTGATATCGCTTCTGCTATCTCACGCGATACAGGCTTGGCCTTTATCCACGTCTTCTCAGGGGCCGCTATTTTTCCGCAGACGCCTTCTCCGATCCAGACTGCTCTTTTGACGACGATTGCCATGATTGGCTTCGCGGCGAATTCCTTACTGTGCCGCGTGGCGCTCGCCTCGCATGCGATCGACCCCGCAACCTTCACGACTGTTCGCGTTGTCTCTGCCAGCGTTTTGCTCGCGATCGCGATAACCATGAGCGGAAAGCGTCTGCCAAGACTAACGGCGACGAACTGGAGACCGATGCTGGCATTGCTTGCATATCTCCTGCTTTTCTCTTTTGCCTATACGCAGCTCGGCGCCGGCACGGGCGCGTTGCTGATGTTCGGCGCGGTGCAACTGACCATGTTCGCCGTTGCACTATGGCATGGGGAGCGTCTGCCGGCATTGTCGTGGGCAGCGCTGTTTGTTGCTGTCGCGGGGCTGATCTATCTGATGCTGCCAGGTGTCACGGCGCCCGATACGCTCAGCGGCCTGATGATGGCCGGCTCGGGGGTGGCTTGGGGGACTTTTACACTTTTGGCGCGCGGTTTTCCCGATCCGATCGAGGCGAATATCAGCAATTTTGTCGCTTGCCTGCCAATCGTGGCGCTGGTCAACGTCGCCGCTCTAACCCAGTTTAACGTAACGGCGATTGGTGTTGGCTACGCGGTCCTGTCCGGCGCCCTTGCATCCGGCGTCGGCTATGTCGCCTGGTACGCGGCTCTGCGGGGTCTCGCACGCACCCAGGCCGCCATCGTTCAGCTCGTCGCACCCATCCTGGCGGCAGTCGGTGGTACCCTTTTCCTGTGCGAACCGCTTACATCGCGCCTGCTCGTCTCATGCATCGCGGTTCTGGGCGGCGTAGCCGTCGTAGTCCTTCAGAGGGCGCCTTCGAAAACCATGACGGGATAAACATCCGACGGCTTTTTCGACCTCGCGAACTTAGCTGTTGCCTTGAGATTGTCCCAAAACCGGACCCTCAAGTATCGTTTTGACGATAAGTGTAACCAAAGCCAGAAGGGCCAAAAGCGACGCAACCGAAAACGCGGCGACAAGCTGATACTCGTTGTAAAGAATTTCCACCAGAAGCGGCATGGTATTGGTCTCACCCCTACTGGCCATGCAGTTGATCCGGATGGCGGGGTCAAACGTATCAAAGACGACCGGAGTAACAAACCAAATGAAATATCTGATTGGATATATCAGCATCCTGCTGGTTTTCGGCGCTATAGATGCGGCGTGGCTGTCTGTTGCGGGGCGCCTGCTATATCGCCCGACTCTGGGAGATATTCTCATTGATAATGTGAGGTTGGCCCCTGCATTGGTGTTTTATCTCATTTACCCGTTGGGGATTTTAGCCTTTTCGGTGATCCCCGCCATGCGTGTCGATTCCATCGGCACTGCCTTTGTATCTGCGGTGCTGTTCGGCGCTATCGCTTACGCGACCTATGATCTGACAAACTTCGCGACATTGCGTAACTGGACACTGCAAATCACCGTCATCGACATTGCCTACGGCGCGGTAATATCGGGCATCGCTGCAATGTCTGCTATTCTTGCTTTGCGTCTTGCGTCCCGCTGGCTCCCTTGATTGTACCGGTCGTTCACCGTACGGGGGCCAATTGATAGTGACTCACGCCCCACTCATTGCCTCCGGCATGTCCAAATAATCCCCTGGTCGCGAGAAAAAACAAACGCCATCGGCGTTGCCAGAGACGCGCGTCGGAATCATAGACCCGCCTTAAAACGTCGAAAATCTCGGCAGAGTTTCGGTCGTAATTTGCGAGCCAGTCGCCGGCTGTTTTTGCGTAATGCTGCCCGCTCCATTGCCACTCCTGACGTACGGCAAAAAGGTCAGAAAACTGCTTGATAAGTTGCTGGCTTGGCATGATGCCACCTGTAAAGAAATGTTGCGCGATCCAGTCGTTCTGATCCTCTTTTGAAAACAGATACGAGGCAGATCTATGGGTGAAAACGTGCAGAAACAGCAAGCCATCCGGCTTCAATGCTCGGTTCATCCGTTCCAGCAGCGGGCGCCAATTAATCATGTGTTCGAACATTTCGACCGATACCACCCGGTCGAATGTCGACGATGGCGTAAAGCCGTTCATGTCGGCGGTGACTACCGTAAGATTGCCAAGCCCCTGCCTTTGCGCCGCATCCATAATGAACCTGCGCTGCGAATGCGAGTTGGAAACCGATGTGATGCGCGCGTTCGGAAAATGGCGCGCCATCCAAAGCGACAGTGATCCCCAGCCACAGCCCAATTCAACGATGTCTTGTCCGTCCTGGAGAAGAGCGTTTCTTGCCGTGACGGCGAGAGCACGCTCCTCGGCCTCTGCAAGCGAACCAGCGCCGTCCTGATAAAGACAACATGAATATTTACGTTGCGGCCCAAGGACGAGTTCGAAAAATTTTGCGGGAATCTCATAGTGCTGCGCGTTTGCATCCGCTGCGTTGATCGCAATTGGAAAAGCACTCAGGGATTGGACAAATCTCGCATCCTCGGCGCCCGTTTCCGCCCGCAGTCTACGTCGGGTCTGGCCGACGAGGTGCTCGATAACGAGTGAGCTGATGGAATCAGGCCATGCGAACATCTCGCCGATACGGGTTGCTGTTTGAACAAGCGTCATTACAATTCTCCTGCAATGGCTTTTGGCGGCCCTGGAAAGAAGGCATTGGTGCGCGATTGGTATTTGCGGAATTCATCTCCGCGCCTTTCCAACATATGCTCCTCCAGCGGAGGGATGCCGGAAATGTAAACCAGTAGCCAATACATGCAGGCCGGGGCGGCAAAGGCGACAAATCCCCATGAGTGGATGTTGCCGCCGAAGTTAATTGCGAGAGCCGGGTATACGAACCAGCCGAGCCATTCAAAAAAATAGTTCGGATGGCGAGACAAGCTCCAAAGGCCGGCATTACAGATGCGGCCTTTGTTTTCCGGATTGCCCCGAAATCGACGGAGCTGCTCGTCGGCGATCGCTTCGCCAACGACTCCCGTGACGAAGATCAGTATTCCGACGATATCTCCCAATGAAAGATCGGGCGAAGGATTTTGCGCGGCAAGCCACATGGCAACGCCGAGAGGAATGCTGACAAGCGCCTGTTTCTGCAATAGGCAAAACATCTGACGCGGAGCATCGTGGCCCCAATCGTTGATGAGTTTGGCATAACGAGGATCATCCGTTATTTTTGTCGTACGTCGCGCGATGTGAAAACCGAGCCGCGCGGACCAAACCAGAGCCATCGCAACGACAAGCCAACTGCGAAAGCTTGGCTCATCCCGAAAAAGAAGAAGGGCGCTACATGCGCCGATCGCGCCAAGCCCGAACGTCCAGACAGTATCAATCCAGCCGGAATTTCTGGATACGTACCAGACTAACCATGCAAGGATCATATTGATCGATAAGGCGGCGGAGATGATTGCGGCGTTCGTAAAGAAAATTGAGGCCGTCATCTTCCAGGTCTCCAAGGTTAACTGCCCGCGGTCGGAACGCTCTCGCCACGACGATTCAAAGTCGAACAAAAGGCTGCAACAAGCGTCCGATCCAGCCCTGAAGCTCAAGTTTCCCCCGAAGCGCGACCAGACAGATGCATGTTGCACCTCGTTCGACGAACGGCCGATGCTCAACGTTCTCATCGGCTTCATCAAAGTCACCCGGCCCATAGCGTCCGAATTCGTGACGGAATGCACCCTCAAGAACGCACGTCCACTCAATTCCCGCATGGCGATGTTGGGGCAACATCGTTCCCGGAGCCGCTTTCAGCATGAAGACGCGTGTATCATCTTCGGAGTGCACGTCTGCTTTTCGCCAGTAAAGCCCGGGTCCGATCCAGCGCCACGGCCCTATCGCATAGGGGCTAAGCACATCCGGATAATCAGGCTTTGGGAGGAGCGACGAAGGCGCGGTGGCGAAGTTCGAATCCAGGCGGGACAGGGCCGCTTCAAGGGCTTCGGCGCGCAGCGGCGTCGGCTCCGTGCGTTCGATCATGGAGCCGCCGATTTGTTCAAACGTGTGAATGGTCGCCCGGCATTTGGAGCAGAGCGATACATGCGCTGCGACAACGATGCTGCGGGCTTCGCCCAGCGTTCCTGCGGCGAACGCAGCGAGCGTCTCATCGCTTGGATGATGTGTTATTGTCATTGGCCTTCACCAAGAAAAATGCGCAGTCGCTGCATCGCAAGACGCAGGCGCGACTTTACCGTGCCGAGAGGAATACCGAGTGTCTTGGCGATATCTTCGTGCGATCGGCCTTCAAAAAAAGAAAGTTCAACCACGCGAATTTGTTCATCGGGGAGATGTTTCAAAGCCTGACGCACCCGATCTTCTTCCTCAGCTGCCTCGAAAGAAGTTTCTGATGATGGAACGCTCTCAGGCTCAACAAGCTCGTAAACCTCGTGGAGTTTTGCCCGCCGGTCGCGTCGAAAACGGTCGATTCTAAGATTGCGGGCAATTGTGTATATCCATGCCGACACCGTTGCCCGGGCAGGGTTGTAACTGTTCGCTTTCCGCCAGACGGTGATCAGTGTTTCCTGCGCAATGTCCTCCGCCAACTCGGCAGACGCACCGCTTCTCACCATCATTGTATGAATTCGGGGAGCGTAGAACTCGTAAAGCCCCCTGAAAGCGTCTCGATCGCGCCGGGCTGCGATAGCAAGCACGAGGTTCTCGGCGCTGAAAGGTGGCAGCGGATCCCTAGTGGCACCGCGCATGATCGCCTCCGGACGACGATGCCATTGCCGCCGTATCTCTCGTGTAAGGGGGCCCTTAAACCCCATTTTTAGCGATGTTTTGAAAGCTTGCATATGGCTTGATACGCTCGAGCTTGCGATTTGGATCATCATTCCGGTGATCCAAATCGCGGCCTTGTCCGTATCTCCTTCCGGAAACAAAATGGGGCGCCGGAGCAGATATGCCGAAAAAGACAATTGCAGTCGTTGGAACGGGCATCTCCGGATTGTCCGCGGCCTGGCTGTTAAGCCGTACGCATGATGTCACGATCTATGAACAGGATAAGCGCCCTGGAGGGCATTCGAACACCGTAATGCTTGACGCTGGCGATAGACCAGTTCCTGTTGACACCGGCTTCATCGTCTACAACGAGGCGACATATCCGAACCTCACCGCGCTGTTCGATCATTTGGGGGTAGCCACACAGCCGTCGGAAATGTCTTTCGCGGTGTCACTTGCGGACCGCGATCTCGAATATTCCGGAAGCAATCTGAATAGCCTTTTTGCCCAGTGGTCCAATGTGCTTCGACCGCGTTTTTGGTCGATGCTCGCAGATCTCCGGAGGTTTTATCGCGACGCTCCGCGCGATCTGGCGCTGTTGCAGGAAAGCGCTTCGCTGGGGGATTATCTCAAAGCTGGCGCTTACGGTCCGGCCTTCTGCGAGGACCATTTATTGCCGATGGCGGCTGCGATATGGTCCGCTTCGCCGTCCCTCATGCTTCAATATCCGGCCGCCTCTTTCATTCGATTTCACGACAGTCACGGATTGCTCAAGATCAGAAACCGTCCGCAATGGAGAACTGTCACCGGTGGAAGCACCGTCTATGTGCAAAAACTCATGCGCCAAATGAATGTAAACCTCGGGCACAGGGTCACTTCTGTTCGGCGGATAGAAGAAAAAGTTGAGGTTCAAGACCAGCACGGCCATTCGGAAGTATTCGACGATGTGGTTATCGCAACGCATGCAGATCAGGCGCTGGCCCTGCTCGGGCAGCCCACCGAAGACGAGAAAAAACTGCTCGGAGAGTTTCGATACAGCCGCAGTCGTGCGGTGCTGCATCGTGACGAGCACCTGATGCCGCGTCGCCGGCGTGTCTGGGCGAGTTGGAATTATATAAGCAAAAACAGCGAGGCCATCGCCCACGGCCCAACTGTGACCTATTGGATGAACAAGCTGCAGCGACTGCCGATCGAAGGGAATATCTTTCTCACTTTGAACCCGACAGCGGAGCCGCGTCATATTTTACGTGAGGAAAACTACGAGCATCCTATCTTCGATTTTAAGGCGATCGCCGCGCAACGGAAGCTGTGGTCGCTGCAAGGCAAAGATCGTGTCTGGTTTTGCGGCTCGTATTTCGGTGCCGGCTTTCATGAGGACGGCTTGCAGGCCGGGCTTGCGGTGGCGGAGACGCTTGGGGGCGTAAAACGTCCATGGCACGTCGAGAACGAGTCTGGCCGTATTCAAATCGACCACCGATTCGCGACAATAATGAGTCGGGCAGCATGACAGAGTCATCCTGTCTTTATACCGGAAGCGTCACGCATCATAGACTTCGGCCGCATGTTCATCGTCTACGGTATCGGGTGTTCTGGATGATGATCGATATTGATGAGATTGACCATCTGTCATCCAGAATGAAGTTCTTTTCGCACAACAGATTCAATCTTGTGAGCTTCTACGACAGTGACCACGGCGGCACGAGCGAGGCCACACTTCGATCTCAGATCGAGCGTCTTCTCGAAAGATCGGGACTTGATGCGAATGGTCAGAAAATTACGCTTTTCTGTATGCCGCGGATCCTTGGATACGGCTTCAATCCGCTGAGTGTATTCTTTTGTTATCGTCAAGACGGCGAACCTAGCGCGATTGTGTATGAAGTTCACAACACCTTCGGCGAGCGACATAGCTACGTCATGGCTTGTGAATCGAACGACAAAACTCCCATTACCCGGTGTTGCGATAAGGAGTTTTACGTTTCTCCTTTCCTCGGCATGGATATGTTCTATTCGTTTCGCATGCGCACTCCTGGCTGCCACATCAACATCGCCATCAGTGGTCAAGACAAGGACGGACCTTTAATCACAGCCTCATTATCAGGATTGCGAACCGGCCTTTCAGATCGAACATTATTGAAAGCTGTTTTGACGCACCCATTGCTAACTTTGAAAGTAATGGCCGCAATCCATTGGCATGCCTTACGCATGGTGCTGAAAGGCTTTCGCCTTCACCCGCGATCACCTGGCAAGTCACACTCCGTCACCATCATCCCGAATAACGGATCATCGCGATGAGAGCCTGAAAGTAAAATCTATTTCCGAAGATACGTCTGTGCAGAAGGGCTCGCCTGATGAAACGAGGCAAGCATAATCACTACCAACAAATTTTCATCTTATATTTCATAATGTTAGTATGATTTTTCTGGCGGAGAGAGCGGGATTCGAACCCGCGATACGGTTTCCCGTATACACACTTTCCAGGCGTGCGCCTTCAACCACTCGGCCACCTCTCCATGGCGTCTGTCATGACGGCGCAGCGATGATTTTGCAAGCCGCAGGCCCGTCCAATTGGCGGTTTTCCGTAAGATTATGAAATATCTGCGTTTTGCCGCCCGTGGCGTTTAACCGCGAAAATCTGCCGGAGCTGCAGACCGTGGCGCTAGTGCAGAGCCGTGCTCGGGGTCTCAAGCGGCATCGCCAGTGTGCTCCCGCGTTGCCCGCGCCGCTCGCGCCATTCATCATCGCGGCTGGCGATGCCCGATGCATGCGCCCGTTCCAGAGCGCCAATGAAGGACGCGAACCAGTTCTGGATATTTCCACTGCGCAGCTTGGTCATCATAACCTCCCAACGCATGCGGCGCTCGGGTGCTGGCATCGACAAGGCCATGGCAATGGTTCGAGCCATGCTTTCGATATCATGCGGATTAACAATCAGAGCCGAAGTCAATTCATTCGCCGCGCCGGCAAATTTTGACAACACCAGCACACCGGGGTCGATGGGATTTTGCGCGGCAACGTATTCCTTCGCTACGAGGTTCATTCCATCGTTCATCGGTGTAACAACCCCAAC
>RXJJ01000006.1:0-22404 GCA_003963145.1 Bradyrhizobiaceae bacterium | reverse complement strand
GCAAGCTTATCCTGGAGATTGCCATAAGCCTCGATGTTGCCGCGCGAGGGAGTTGCGATCTGCAGAAGAGACACCGAACGTTTCAGCGATGGCTGCAATTCATAAAGACAGTCGAACGCCTTGATGCGATTGACGAGTCCTTTTGAATAATCCACCCGGTCAACACCGATTGCCAGGCGTTCGCCGTGCAAGCTTTTGCGAAGTCGCGACACGTCCGGATGAGATATGGCACGGGCCGCCTGTGCAGAAAAACCTTCGACATCGATTCCGATCGGGAACGCGGCAAGACGCGCTTCGCCATATTGAGACGTGACAACGCCATCGGCTACCTCAAGCCCAAGATCCGAAATGAGATAGTCCTTGAAATTCGCGCAATCGTCTTCGGTCTGAAAGCCGATCAGATCGAACGCCAGCATCGCCTCGATCAATTCGCGATGATGCGGCACGCCGCAGATGACGTTTTTCGCCGGCCAAGGTGTGTGGAGAAAAAAGCCGATAGGACGGCGCACGCCAAGCCGCCGCAACTCTGCCCCCAGCACAAGAAAATGATAATCCTGAATCCAGAATGCAGTATCCGACTTGTGAAAACGCATCAAGGCACGCGCCATAAACGCGTTGACCTCTCGATAGGATTGATAATCGTCGTGCGAAACGTTGATGAGGTCCGGCCGTGAATGCAGGGCCGGCCATAAAGCTGAATTGGCAAAGCCCTCGTAATAGCCGCCGTAATGAGCGGCCGGAAGATCGATCAGCGCGATCGCTCCGTTGCCGACGGACTCGATGTTTGTGAATGCGTCCTGATTTGCACCGTCGCAAACCCGTCCGCTGGAGCCCACCCAGATCGCACCCGACTCTTCAACAACGGGTAAAAGCGCTGCCGCCAAGCCTCCCGTCATCGGCTCGTTCGCTTTCGCGCGCGCCACACGGTTGGAAACAACGACCAAATTCACGAGTGCATTCTCCGAACGGGGACTGCAATGTAAACGATCGTTCATCAATATGGTTCCTCGCCATCTTTCCTGCCCAATGAAGCCAAAGTTTTTGGAAGATGGAAACATGGAACTCATCTCAATGAGAAATTTCCGGGTTCCATTGACGTCGCTATGTCATACGAGCGACGTTTGATGACTCACAAACACTCACACTGCCTTATCATTGGTCTTGCGTGGTTGTTTGGAACTAACCTTCCGCCAATCCGGCAAGCCATTCGCGCACATCATTTGGCGATTCGAAATATCCGTCCACGCCGCGCGCGTGGCGACTCACGGAAAATGAAATGCCGTTCAACGATGGCATGAGCGCGAAAACCGTTTCATCGGTGACGTCGTCGCCGATGAAAATCGGTTGGCGGCCCATGAACGGCTCGTGTTTCATCAATTCGGTCACGCCGCTCGCCTTGGTGAAACCCGAATGCTTGATCTCGCACACCGCTTTGCCGGGAAGGATTTCAAGCGGCGCCTCTGGCAAATCTGCGCGGATGGCCGAAACCGCGTCGTAAATCGTACGCTCAAAATGCGGAGCGAGACGGTAATGCAACGCGATCGAATATCCCTTGTCCTCAAGCAGAATTCCCGGGCTGAGCTGGGCGATGGCGGAAAAGCGCTTTTTCAGGTCCTTGTCCATCGGCGGAGCGTGAACCGCAACAGCCTCATTATCGGCTGACAGACGCATTTCGGCACCATGACCGCCGACAACCGGAAGACGAATCGGCGCGAACAGCCTGTCCACATCGTCGAGCGAGCGCCCACTGACCAGCGCCAGCGCGCCGTCCGTGCGGGCATGCAATTCGCTCAGGGTATTTTCGAGTCCCCGCGGCACCCTGACATCGCTCGGCGTCGCCGCCAGATCGAGAAGCGTACCGTCGATATCGAGCAACAGCGCGCAATCCTTCAGCAGTGGCACAAACGCCGGCGACCGCTCGCTTGAAGCATCCATCGCAGCATCCGCCCCGTGAGTCATTTTTGCAGGCCTGTCGTCAACCAACCGGTTCATTCCCATTTTACCTCAGATCCTGGACTTTGTCCGTCATCGCTGCGACGTGTTAATCGGATGCCGCGAGAGGACGTGCGATCGACTCAAGCGATCTTCGCTCGGCATCGACCCCGAATTTCCACGCGATCGCGGCCGCTACGATCATCAACGTCGACCCAAAAAGATAGCCGGCGAAAACGCTCATGCGTGAACCGGTATCGATCAGCGCGCCGAACAGTGTAGGCCCAGCGATACCGCCAATAGCCGTTCCGATCGCATAAAACAGCGCGATGGCCAGCGCCCGCACTTCGAGCGGAAAGGTTTCGCTGACCGTCAGATACGCAGCGCTTGCCGCCGGAGACGCGAAGAAAAAGATAATCATCCATGAGATGGTTTGCGACCTGGCGCTCAACACATCGATGGAAAAAAGATATCCCGAGATGATCAGCAAAAGGCCGGATATGGCGTAGGTGAACGCGATCATTTTGCGGCGACCTACAACATCGAATAGCGGACCCAGGAGTAAAGGGCCGAGAAAATTCCCCGCCGCGAAAGGCAGGATATACCAGCCGACATTGTCGGGCGGCACGCCGAAAAAATCGCCCAGCACAAGGGCAAAGGTGAAGAAAATCGCATTGTAGAAAAACGCCTGCGCGACCATCAATGACAGACCCACAAGCGAGTTTCGCCGATAGTTGACGAACAGCGTCTCAACCACGTCGTGTAAGGGCGTATGTGCGCGCATGGTCAGCTTTATCTTCGGGAACGACAGTCCTGGCCTTACGCCGGCATCCCGCTCAATGTCAGCCACGATCTTGTTCGCCTCGTCTGGTCTGCCGTGAATCATCAGCCAGCGCGGGCTTTCCGGAATCCAAAGCCGCATGATCAGCACAATGAGACCCAGTATCGCACCGGTGAAGAATGCCAATCGCCAGCCGATCTCCGGATCAATGACGGAGGGGTCCAGCAATAAGATCGCGCTGACCGCTCCCATCGCCGCACCGATCCAGAAGCTGCCATTGACGATGATATCAGTACGGCCGCGATAGCGCGCCGGCACCAGCTCCTGAATCGTGGAGTTGATCGCGGTGTATTCACCGCCGATCCCCGCGCCAGTGAAGAACCGAAAGATCGAATAGCTCGCAACACTCCAGGATAGCGAAGTCGCCGCTGTCGCCACGAGGTACAGCGCCAATGTAATAAAGAACAATTTGCGCCGCCCGATGCGATCGGTCAGCCAGCCGAACCCCACCGCGCCGATCACCGCACCCGATAGGTAAGCGCTATTGGCTATACCGACATCGATATTGGTGAACTGCATGACGGCGCTATGTTTGAGCGCGCCGGATAAAGAACCCGCCAGCGTCACCTCGAGACCGTCGAGAATCCAGGTGATACCAAGCGCCACGATCACCCGGCTGTGAAAGCTGTTCCACGTCAGCGCGTCGAGCCGCGCGGGAATGTCGGTTTCGATCGATCGTGCGGTGATGGCGCAATCGCCGGAAAACGCTTTCGGCACCGTGGAATGAAGGGCCAACCCGGACATTCCGCCGTCCTCTTCCTCACCCAATACAAGCATCCAGCCGCCCAAGGCGGCTGGTTTCCATTTTGTGTCTGTTAAACAACGGAGCGGCCCCGCGAATGTTCCCCATCGCGCGGCAACCAATTTATTTGACTGACCTCAACTGGTAGTCTTCAGAGAGACCCGGAGCGAAAACCTTAGTCAGACTCAACCGCATTTACACAAAGAGAGGCGACGACGGGGAGAGGCGACGACGGGACGATCGGTCTTGTGTCCGGCCGACGCTTCAAACACGATCTGCGGACGAAGCGTCGACTATGATCACCAATGTGTTTTCCGCTCCGTATAACGATTACGGCGTGGCGCGCGCATCGACATGGGGCCGCTTCCCGATCTATCCCCTGCCCGGACGTGTCTACACACTCAAGCCGCGAGCGAATTTCTGACCGGCTAGACCACGCGGGACGGGATCAACGCCGGGCCGTGCGCGGTTTCCACGCGCTCCACGACCACTCCGAAAATATCGGCGATCCGTCCGGCTGTCAGAACAATGCTGGGCGCACCATCCGCGACGAGGCGACCGTTCTGCATCAACACGACGCGATCGGCAAAACGCATTGCAAGCGACAGATCGTGGATGATGGCAAGAACAGCGGCGCCCTTGCGGGCCACCGAATGCAGCAGCTCCATGATAATGAGTTGATTGCGCTCATCGACCGAGGCTGTCGGCTCATCCGCGATAATCACACATGCCTGCGTGGCAAGTGCACGCGCCAGCGCAACACGGGCACGCTCCCCACCCGAAAGCGTCGTGATCGTACGGTCGGCCAAATTCGTGAGTCCCGTCATAACGATTGCCGCCTCAATCGCTTCCCGATCCGAAGAGGATATGCGATTGAATCGATCGGAATGCGGTGCACGGCCCATCGCGACAACATCGCGTACCCGCATCGGCCAATGATATTGATGTCCCTGCGGCAGATAAGCCACTTCTCTGGCTCTCTCTTGAGCCGATAATTGAGACATCGGAATATCGCCCAGCAAGATGTGGCCTTCGCATCTGCTCAGCCCCGCAAGGGCGCGGACCAGCGTCGTTTTACCTGCGCCGTTCGGACCGGCCAGAACCGTCAACTCACCTGCGTTGAGAACAAGGCTGGCGGCATCGACGATCCGCTTCGCGCCGGCACTGACGCTGATTTTGGACGCCGAAAGCCGGGACACCGAGATCATTGCGACACATCCTCCAGCTGCCGTCTTTCGCGAAAGATCATCGCAAGAAAGAATGGAACTCCGATCAGCGCCGTTAACACACCAATCTTGATTTCCACCGCTCCCGAAACGATCCGCACCGCAATGTCAGATGCCAGAAGCAGCGACGCGCCTGCGAGTGCCGATGGGACGAGGATGCGTGCCGGATCGGATCCATAAAACCTGCGAACAAGATGTGGTGCGATCAGCCCGATGAAGGAAATCGCCCCCGCCACAGCCACGGAAGCGCCGATGCCGAGCGCGGTGCCAAGCACGGTCAGCAGTCTCACGCGCCCCAGATTCACACCGAGCGATACGGCTGCGTCTTCGCCAAGTGTAAGCAGACGAAAAGCCCGAGCGTTGGAAAGTATTACAACCCAACTCACCAGCATGAACGGCACGGCAAGCCAGACATGCGCCATGCTCCGGTCACGCAAGGAGCCGAGCAGCCAGAACGTGATTTCGAGTGCGATGTAGGGATTGGGCGCGAGGTTGAGGATGAGCGCGATCGCCGCGCCTGCCAGACTAGCCAGCGCGAGTCCGGCGAGAAGCGTCACCGTGAGCGAGGCATGCCGCCCCGCGATCGCAACAAGCGCACCGACGGAAAGCAGGGCGCCCATGATGCCGGCAAGCGGAACGGCGATCGAAAGCGCGGGTGCAAATCCGAACGCCATCGTCGCCGCTGCCGCCGCGGCTGCCGCCTGCGGCGCGCCAAACAGAGAGGGTTCGGCGAGCGGATTGCGCAACAATCCCTGCAACGCAGCGCCCGCCAGTCCGAATGTCGCGCCGATAAAGGCCGCCAGCAGCGTACGCGGCAGCCGGATATCGCGAACGATGATCGAGGCAACGCCGTGATCGCAAAACAGCGCGGCAAGCACTTCGTGGGACGAAAAACGCGCGGGCCCGATCAGCAGCGAAAGCCCGAGCAGAACGAAAAGCACGATCAGCAGTGCCGCCGTCACACTTCGTCCCGTCCGGTCGATAGCCATCGCGATCCCGTGCATGGCGCCTGTCATGCTGACGGCGCGCGGAGGCTGTGACATAACAGGTCGCCATGATGAAGAAAATCATTATCACCGGGCTCGCTCTGATGGCATCGGTATGCGCCGCAGCCGGCGACGAGGCGCCGCGCCGCATTGTTTCGTACAATCTATGCGCCGATCAGTTGCTGCTGGCGCTTGCCGATCCGGATCAGATCGCTGGCTTGTCGCCCTACGCACGCGACGCGTCGCTTTCCGTGATGGCGGCGCAGGCCCAAAAATATCCACGCCTCGGCTGGGATACCGAATATGTCATCGGCCTCTCGCCCGACCTTGTCCTGACCGGCCCCACCGACAGGCCGACCCGCGCCATACTCGACGCCAGCGGATTGCGTGTCGTGCAGATCGATCTCGTCAGCGATCTTTCCCAAGCCGAGCAACAGATTCGCGATATCGCCAAACTTGTCGGACATCCAGAGCGCGGCGAGGCTCTCGTACGGCAGCTGGCGAACGCTGAACGCAATCTTGCAGCCTCAGCTCTGAAGCCGCCGCGCACCGCTTCGGTTATCGAACGAGGCGGCTATAGCGAAGGAACGGCGAGCCTCGTCACGGCGATGCTGGACATCGCCGGACTTCGTCCCCTGCCCGGTGCACCCGGCGGTTTCGGCGGCTACATCTCGATGGAGACGCTCCTGACCGAGGGACCGGACATTCTGGTCTTGAGGGATGTGCCAGCCGATGCAGGCGACCAAAGCGCGCTATTCATCACTCATCCTGCTTTAAAGGCAAAATACGGAACAAATCGCAGGATCGAATTTGCGTCTCGCTACTCCCTGTGCGGAGGTCCGGCGCTGGTGCAGGGTCTCAATACGCTGCGCGAATCTCTGGCTCGCCTGCATCTCTAGGATTCTCTCGTCATTTTCTCGCCCACCCTTTCGGCAGACCTGTGATTTCGCATCATCGTTTGGGATTAGGTGGGCAATTTCCCATCTGACCGTGACATGCGTGGGCTATTGAAACCGGTAGCTTTACCTTATCTAGGTTACTCATATTCCTTCATAACAGCCGTCCGCGATGCCTGCCCACCCATCGCGCCGAGGCGCACGGAAAGCCCCTGCCGGATGAACGTCAAATCATCGAACCCAACGTCCGATACGGCCACGAGACTTCGCGATCTCGCGCGCGAGCGCATCCTTGTGCTCGACGGCGCGATGGGCACGATGATCCAGGGTCTGCAATTCGACGAGGCGGCGTTTCGGGGGGATCGATTCAGGGATTTTCACCGCGACGTGCGCGGCAACAACGACCTTCTGATCCTGACCCAGCCCAAGGCCATCGAGGATATTCACTACGCCTACCTCAAGGCGGGTGCGGACCTCGTCGCAACCAACACATTTTCATCCACCTCCATCGCTCAGGCCGACTACGACATGTCGGACCTCGCTTACGAGTTGAACAAGGAAGGCGCGCGGCTGGCGTCCAACGCGGCGCGGCGCGCGGAAGCCGATGACGGCAAGCCGCGCTTCGTCGTCGGCGCGCTGGGTCCGACCAACCGCACCGCGTCGATCTCGCCGGATGTCTCCAATCCCGGCTACCGCGCGGTGACGTTCGACGACCTGCGCAAAGCCTATAGCGAACAGATCAACGGCTTGCTCGATGGCGGCGCCGATCTGCTTCTGGTCGAGACGATTTTCGATACCCTCAACGCCAAGGCGGCGCTCTACGCCATCGCCGAGATCACCGAGGCGCGGGGCATCGACGTGCCGGTCATGATCTCCGGCACCATTACAGACAAGTCCGGCCGTCTGTTGTCGGGTCAAATGCCCGAAGCATTCTGGTATTCGGTCCAGCACGCCAATCCCATCACCGTCGGCTTTAACTGCGCGCTCGGTGCCGAGGATTTGCGTGCGCATATCGCGGACATCGGCCGCGTCGCCGACACGCTTGTCTGCGCCTATCCGAACGCGGGCCTGCCGAACGAATTCGGTCAGTATGACGAGACGCCCGCCTACATGGCCCGCCTGATCGGCGAGTTCGCGCGCGATGGGCTCGTGAACGTGGTTGGCGGCTGCTGCGGCACCACTCCGGATCATATCAGGGCCATTGCGGAAGCGGTCGCGCCGCACAAACCGCGCATCGTGCCGACGATCGAGCCACGGCTGCACCTGTCCGGACTCGAGCCGTTCTCCCTGACACCCGACATTCCCTTCGTCAACGTCGGCGAACGCACCAACGTCACCGGCTCGGCCCGCTTTCGCAAGCTGATCAAGAACGCGGATTACGCCGCCGCGCTTCAGGTTGCCCGCGATCAGGTCGAGAACGGCGCCCAGGTGATCGACATCAACATGGATGAGGGCCTGCTCGACTCAAAGCAGGCGATGATCGACTTCCTCAATCTCGTCGCCTCCGAACCGGACATCGCCAAGGCACCGGTGATGATCGATTCCTCGAAATTCGATGTGATCGAGGCAGGGTTGAAATGCGTTCAGGGCAAATCCATCGTCAATTCGATATCGCTAAAGGAAGGCGAGGAAAAATTCATCCATGAAGCGACCATCGCCCGCCGCCACGGCGCAGCCGTGGTGGTGATGGCTTTTGACGAGACCGGGCAGGCCGACACCTATCAACGCAAGATCGACATCTGCAAGCGCGCCTACGATTTGCTCACGACGAAACTGAACTTTCCTCCGCAGGACATCATCTTCGATCCGAATATCTTCGCCATAGCCACTGGCCTCGAAGAACACAACAATTACGGCGTCGATTTCATCGAGGCGACGCGCTGGATCAGGCAGAACCTGCCCCACGCTCATATTTCCGGCGGCGTCTCGAACCTGTCGTTCTCATTCCGTGGCAACGAGCCGGTGCGCGAAGCGATGCATTCGGTGTTCCTGTATCATGCCATCAAGGCGGGCATGGACATGGGCATCGTCAATGCCGGCCAGATGGTGATTTACGACGACATCGATCCGGAACTGCGTCAGGTCTGCGAGGGCGTCATCCTCAACCGCGATCCCGGCGCGCCTGAACGTCTCCTGCAACTGGCGGAGAAATTCCGCGGGCAGGAAAAGCAGGTCAAGGAACAGGATCTGGCCTGGCGCGAATGGCCGGTCGAAAAACGGCTCAGTCACGCGCTGGTCAACGGCATTACCGAATATATCGAGCAGGACACCGAGGAGGCGAGAAAGGCACTCGATCGCCCGCTGCAGGTGATCGAAGGCCCGCTGATGGCTGGCATGAACATCGTCGGCGATCTGTTCGGCGAGGGAAAGATGTTTCTGCCGCAGGTGGTGAAATCGGCCCGCGTGATGAAGCAGGCAGTCGCCTATCTGATGCCGTTCATGGAAGAAGAAAAGGAACGCAACAAAGCCAATGGCGGCGTTGAAGGCCGAAGTTCCGCCGGCAAGATCGTGCTCGCCACCGTGAAGGGCGATGTCCACGATATCGGCAAGAACATTGTCGGCATTGTTCTTCAGTGCAACAATTTCGAGGTCGTCGATCTCGGCGTTATGGTGCCCGCCGCAAAAATTCTCGAGACCGCGAAAAAGGAAAAGGCGGATATTATCGGCCTGTCCGGACTCATTACGCCGTCGCTGGACGAGATGGTTTTCGTGGCTTCGGAAATGGAGCGCGAAGGGTTCGACATTCCTCTCCTGATCGGAGGCGCGACCACGAGCCGCGTGCACACGGCGGTCAAGATCGATCCGCGCTTTCCGCGCTCATCCGTGGTCCATGTCAACGATGCCAGCCGCGCGGTCGGCGTCGCCTCGTCCCTGCTCTCAGCGGAAAAACGCGAGGATTACGCGCGCGAGGTCCGCGCGGAATATAGAAAGATTTCCGACGCCCACTTCAGAGCGCAGCAGGACAAGAAACGCCTGTCATTGGACAGCGCGCGTGCGAACGCGCTGAAAATCGACTGGGCTGCAGCGAAGCCCATCACGCCGGCCTTCATCGGCACGAGGACTTTTACCGACTATCCACTCGCGGAGCTGGCCGGCTATATCGACTGGACGCCGTTTTTTCAGACATGGGAACTGGCCGGGCGCTTCCCCGCCATTCTCGATGATCCCAAGGTCGGTGAAGTCGCACGCTCTCTTTATAACGACGCACGCAAGATGCTCGACCGCATCGTCAAGGAAAACTGGTTCAAAGCCAACGCCGTCATCGGTTTCTGGCCGGCAAACGCGGATGGCGACGACATCGTGCTCTACAGCGACGAAAAGCGCACAAAGCCCCTCGCGGTATTACATACCTTGCGTCAGCAGCTTGAAAAGCGTGAAGGCCGGCCGAATCTTGCCTTGTCGGATTTCATCGCACCCAAGGCAAGCGGCGTACCAGATTACATCGGCGCCTTCGCGGTGACCGCTGGTATTGGCGAAGATGTCGTCACCGAACAATTCAAGAAAGCCAACGATGACTACTCGTCCATTCTCGCCAAGGCGCTGGCGGATCGTCTCGCCGAGGCTTTCGCCGAGCGCATGCATCAGCGCGTGCGCAAGGAGTTCTGGGGTTACGCGCCGAACGAAAACGCAAGTGCCGAGGATCTGATCCTCGAAAAGTATCAGGGTATCCGCCCCGCGCCCGGCTATCCCGCGCAACCCGATCATACCGAGAAGACGACTTTGTTCCGGATTCTGGATGCAGAACGCGCAGCAGGCGTGACGCTGACCGAAAGTTTTGCGATGTGGCCGGGTTCGTCGGTCTCGGGACTCTATTTCAGCAACCCGCAGAGCGAATATTTCGGCGTCGGCAAAATCGAACGCGATCAGGTCGAGGATTATGCCGAGCGCAAGGGCTTCACGGTCGGGGAAACCGAACGCTGGCTCGCGCCGGTGCTCAACTACATTCCGTCCAGCGAACCCGCGCCCGGTCTCGCGCCGGATGCGGACCTCGCAAAAATTCCGGCTGCGCAGCATCCGCCGGGCTGCGCCTGCGCGGTTCATATGCGACTCAACATGAAGCCGAAGGCAACCGACCGCTCGGCTTCAATCGCACCCGCCGGAATCAGACAGCCGTAGAGGCTGCGCGAACGAACAATGACGCTTCCGGAAGAAATATCCGGTTCCGTACGTCATTCAGTTTTGACGCAAAGACTGCGAACCGTTTTGCGGGGCCAGATGGCACGCGACATAATGCCCCGATCCCGACGGCAGGAGTTCGGGAATTTCGGCTTTGCAGCGGTCGATGGCAACGGGACAGCGCGTATGAAATCGACAGCCGCTGGGCGGATTCAGCGGGCTTGGCACATCGCCTTTCAAAATCCGGCGCTGACGCGGAGCCTCTGGATCCGGTACCGGTACAGCAGACAGCAAGGCCTGCGTATAAGGATGCTGTGCACCTTGGAAGATCGATGCCTTCGGGCCGATCTCGACGATTTTGCCCAGATACATGACGGCGACGCGATGCGTCAGATGTTCCACGATTGCAAGATCGTGGCTGATAAACAGCAACGCCAGGCCGAACTCGGCCTGCAAATCCTGAAGCAAATTGACGATCTGCGCCTTGACCGAGACATCGAGTGCGGAAACCGCTTCATCGCAAATGATCAGATCTGGTTCTGTCGCAAGAGCGCGGGCGATGCCGATACGCTGCCTTTGTCCGCCGGAAAATTCATGCGGCAAACGATCGGCCGCGCCGGCCGGAAGCTTCACCGCATCAAGCAGCCGCAGGATACGCGCTTTCATGTCCTTGCGGTCTTTCGCCAATCCAAAATTCCGGATCGGTTCGGCCAGAATCTGGCCGACCTTCATCCGGGGATTGAGACTCGAAAACGGATCCTGAAATACGACCTGCATCCGGCGCCGTTTGGGCCGCAAGGCTCCGACAGACGCGTCATCGATGCGGACACCGTCGAGGACAATCTGACCGGACGTGATTTTGGTCAAACGCAAAATCGCTCGCGCAATTGTCGATTTTCCGCAACCCGATTCGCCCACGATCGAGAGCGTTTCTCCGGGAGAGATTTCAAATGAAACGTCATCCACGGCATGGATCTTGGCACGGCTGCCAAACAAACCTTTCGTGCGCGCATCGAAGTGCTGGGTCAGATTCACAACGCTTAACAGAGGTCCGGCCATGTCAAACATTTTCCGAGAAATGACAGGCGGCGACATGATCCTTCGCCTTCGTTTCGAGGCGAGGTTCGACGCTACGGCACAAATCGGTCGCCATGTCGCATCGGTCGGCAAACGCGCAGCCTTCGATCCGCTGCGTCAAGGCGACCACTGTTCCGGGAATTTCGCTCAGCCGCAACGATGAAGAGCCCAGCCGGGGAGTCGCGTTCAGAAGGCCCTTTGTGTAGGGGTGACGCGGCGATTTGAACAGGCTTACGACCGGGGCTTCCTCGACCTTGCGGCCCGCGTACATGACCATCACCCGCTGGGCGACCTCCGCCACAACGCCAAGGTCATGGGTAATCAGAACCACGGCTGCGCCAACGCGCTGCTTCAAATCCTGCATCAAGGCCAGGACCTGCGCCTGTATCGTGACGTCAAGCGCGGTTGTCGGCTCGTCGGCAATCAGAAGTTTGGGATTGCAGGCCAGAGCAATCGCGATCATGACCCGCTGCCGCATGCCTCCCGAAAGCTGATGAGGATACTCGTTCATCCGCTGTTCGGGCGCCGAAATGCCGACAAGCGATAGCATCTCCACTGCCCGCGCATGCGCCGCGCGCGAACCCAGCTTCTGATGCAGGCGCAGCGTTTCCTTGATCTGCCGGCCGATGGTGAGGACGGGATTGAGCGACGTCATCGGCTCCTGAAAAATCATGGAGATTTCGTTGCCCCGCACGCTCCGCATGTCTTTCTCGGAAAGCGCAAGAATATCCTGCCCATCAAACAGGATAGAGCCGGCAATCGTGCCCGCCGATTTCGGGATCAGCCGCAGCAGCGACATGGACGTTACTGACTTGCCGCAGCCCGATTCGCCGACGATCGCCAGCGTTTCTCCCTTTTCGACGGAAAACGACAATCCGTTGACCGCACTGTTGATTCCCTGTGCGGTTGGAAACTGAATGCGAAGATCTTCGACCTGCAACAGGCTCATGGCTAGCGCGACCTTCCCATGCGCGGATCGAGCGCATCCCGCAGGCCGTCGCCCATCAGGTTCACGGACAGGATCGTGATCGACAGGAACACGGCGGGAAAGAAGATGATGAAAGGTTTTACCTGCCAGAGTGCCCTGCCATCGGCCATGATGTTTCCCCACGATGGAATGATCGGGGGTGTTCCTGCGCCGATAAAAGACAGAATCGACTCAAGAATCATCGCGCTCGCGCAGATGTAGGTGGCCTGCACCGTCATGGGTGCGACCAAATTCGGCAGAATATGTCGCAGCAATATCCCGGGCATGGGTGTGCCCGCTGTAATTGCGGCATCGATGAAGGGCTGTTCCCGCAGGGACAGGACGGAAGAGCGCACAAGACGCGCAACACGCGGCATCTCCGCGACCGTAATTGCCACAACTACATTTCCGACTCCTGCTCTCACCAGCGCCGTCAACGCGACCGCCAGAAGGACCGGCGGTATCGACATGATTCCGTCCATGATCCGCATGACAATTCCGTCGATCCAGCGAAAGAAACCCCCCGTCATTCCGATCGCCAGTCCGCATATCGAGGCCAGCGCCGCGACGGCAAAGCCGACCGACAGCGAGACGCGCGCACCGTAGACGACGCGTGAATAGATATCGCGGCCAAGCAGATCGGTGCCGAACCAGTGCTGGAACGACGGCGGCTGCAGGCGATGCGTGGGGGAAAGCGCGGTGGGGTCCGATGTCCAGAGATAAGGTGCGAGGACCGCCATTGCGACGAGCAGGAACAGCAACACCCCGCCAATCACAATGGATACATGACGCTTGGAAAAAGACCCGATCCGCCGGACCAGCGTTTCAATCGCAGGCTCGCCCGGAATTACCGGGCGTATCTCGGTCTTATTATCAGTCAGAACGACCTGCGCCCTCATGACTTCAGTTCCTGATCCTGGGATCGACGAGCGCATAGGTCATGTCCGTCACAAGATTGATCAGCACATAGGACAGGCTGAACAGCAGAACGACCGCCTGGATAATGGGATAGTCACGATGCAGGATCGCATCGACGGTCAGCCGTCCAAGGCCCGGAATCGCGAATACGGTCTCTGTCACGACAGCACCGCCGATCAGCATGGCGATGCCAAGCCCGATGACTGTGATGATCGGCACAGCCGCGTTCTTCAGCGCGTGCACAAAGAGTATCGTGAATTCTCCCAGGCCTTTCGCGCGCGCGGTCCGGATATAGTCCTGCTTCAGCACATCCAGCATCGAGGCACGTGTAATACGCGCGATGAGGGCGATATATGTGCCGGAAAGAGAAAGGCCGGGGAGAATGAGACAGCTGAGCCAGGGGAGGAACCCCTTGGCGAGCGGGGCATATCCCTGAACCGGAAGCCATCGGAGCCAGAGACCGAAAATATACGCCAATAAATATCCGACCACGAAAACCGGAATGGAAAATCCAAGCACGGCAAACGACATCAGAAGACGGTCGATCCATCCGCCGGATTTCCATGCCGCCAGCACGCCCAGAGGTACCGCGGTCAGGACCGATATGACGAGCGTGACAATCAACAATGAAAGCGTCGGACCGATGCGCTGCCCGATCAGCGAACTGACGGGAAGGTTCGTGAAAACGGAGATTCCGAGATCGCCATGCATTAACCGCCACAGCCAGTCGCCGAACTGGGTCGCAAACGGCCTGTCCAGTCCAAGGCTCTGGCGGATGCGTTCGATATCGGCGGGGCTTGCCTGATCGCCCGCGATGATCGCCGCGGGATCGCCCGGCGCGATAAAGAGAAGACCGAAAACAAAAACGGCAACCACGCCAACAACGGGAACGACCGAAAGAATTCGCCGGCCTACATAAAAGAGCATCGGATACGGTCCCGCAAAATGATCACGCAGCGCCGACCGGACTCACCCGATGTCCGGTCGCGGCGGCAGAGGCGTCCATAAAGATGAGGGGGGCGGCGGTTCTTTTCTGAAGTTCGGAACGCGTCAGACCGTCGATCATATCCACCACGACGAGGCCCTGCGGCTCGACGTCGAGAACGGCAAGATCGGTGAAAATCCGGCTCACGACACGCGGAGCCGTCAGCGGATAAGAACATTGCCGTACGATCTTCGATTGACCGCCACGCGTCATGTGCTCCATCACGACCCAGATCGATTTTGCGCCGCTGGCGAGATCCATTGCGCCGCCGACACCCGGAACGTCGTCCTCCTCGCCGGTCCACCAGTTGGCGATGTCACCCTTTTCAGAAACCTCGAACGCACCGAGCACGGTGACGTCGATATGCCCGCCTCTCATCAGCGCAAATGAAAGGCCGGCGTCGATGTAAGCACCGCCCGGCAGGATGCTGACAGGCCGTTTGCTGGCATCGACGGAATCGGTGTCCTCCTTCTGTCCGGCCTGAAGACCCTCGAAATGAATGATGCCGTTCTCGCTTTGCAGAATGATCTCCTGCTCCGGCCGCACATATTTGTTTATAAGACCCGGAATGCCGATCCCGAGATTGATGACGGACCCGGGCGGCAGCCACGCGGCGACTTTCTCTGCCAGCTGCTCTCGCGATAATGGCGTCATTGCAGTGCTCCCTGCTCAACAACCCGATCGATCAGAATGCCGGGCGTCACAACCGTTTCGGGATCGATATCTCCGATGTCGACGACACGTTCGGCTTCCACGACGACGGTGGTCGCGGCTGTCGCCATGATCGGCGCAAAATTCCGCGCTGTCATGTTGTAGGTCAAATTGCCCATGCGGTCGGCGAATTTGGCGCGAAGAAATGCAAAGTCGGCAGACAGCGGATCTTCGAGCACATATTCCCGGCCCTTGATCGTCCGGCTTTCCTTGCCTTCGGCAAGCAGCGTCCCCGCCGACACCGGAGACAGGAAGCCCCCGAGGCCAGCGCCGGCGCATCGGATGCGCTCGGCCAGCGTGCCTTGCGGAATCAGTTCGAGCTCGATCTTCCGCTGCCGGTAGAGCTCGACAAACTTTGGAGAGGTTCGCGGATAGCTGCAGATGACCTTGCGAACCAATCCGGCATCGAGCCAGTCGGTGATGTCTCCCGCTCCGAAGCCCGCATTGTTCGCGATCACCGTCAAATCCCGCGGCTTGCTCTTCAGTACGGCAGCGACCAGGCCACGCGGCACGCCGGCCACACCGAACCCTCCGACCATCACGGTTTGGCCGGAACTCAGGCCATCCACCGCTTCCCGATAGCTCGCAACGCTCTTGTCGATCATCTTCGTCAAATCTCCGGGCCGGCGTAACGTTTTTGCAGCGAGGCTCCGATCCGATCCCGCTGAATTTCCGTCGTTCCATCCACGTAGGCTGCAATACGAGCGGACGCCAAATGACGTCCAAACGGCTCCGCATCCGAAAGGCCGATGGCTCCCATCGCCTGCATGCAGGTCGCAATCCCCCGCAACGCCATCTCGCTCGCAAACAATTTGGCCTGAGCTGCTTCAAGCGTGGCGTCCTCTCCCGTCGCGATCAAATGCGCGGACCTGTAGGTCAGCAGTCTTGCCGCTTCCACATCGGTCGCGACATCAGCAAGTGACCACCGTAATCCTTGATGACCGAGGAGTGCCGTGCCAAATGCCTGACGCTCACCGGCGTACGCAACGGCCCGGCGAAGCGAGTCCTCCACAATGGCCGTTGCCATTGCGGCGACATGCGTGCGCGCGCCTGTAATACCCCGAAGCGCCCGTTTGAAAGCCTGCCCGGGCGGCGCAAAAAGGTCGTCGTTGGGGACGAAGACCTGGGAAAAGCTGATGCTTGAAGCGCCGATTGCATGCCCACCCATCACAGAATAAGGCGGATGACGCTCGACGCCATTGGCGCTCAGGTCGACCAGAAAACTCGCGATACCGGAAGCGCCGGCCCCCGGTGACGTCTGTGCGTAAAGAAGCAACAGATCAACATTGCTCCCGTTTGTGACCCACGCCTTGGTACCGTTGATGACCCAGCCGCCTGCCACCTTACTTGCCGATGTTTTTATGGCAGCGAAATCGCTGCCCGCGCCCGGCTCGGTCAGGGAAGGTGCGCAAATCAGGTCGCCGGACATCAAGCCTTGCAGATACCGCCGTATCTGACTGTCGGAGCCTTCGCGCAACAGACGCGTGACTGAACCTTGCGAGTTGTTCAGGGCGAACGTGCTTGCCATGCAGGTGCGCGCCATGACTTCGGCAATCCGAATCTTGCTGAAATAGCTCGCTCCTTTGCCGCCGTGCGCAGCGTCAACTTCAAGTGAGCTTAAGCCGAGCCTGGCATACTCCTTGAAAACATGGCGCGGAAGCGGCGCCTTGGCTCGCTCCCATGCCACGACATTCGGCGCGATCTCATCCGCCATAAACGCAGCCGCCGTCCTCACCAGGGATTCTTCGTCCGGGGTGAGAGGCAGGCCGAGCGGCCCGGCGAGGCTCATGCCCGTCTCACGTTCCAGAACATTGCGAAGCCCGGCAGCATGTCCCGCAAATCCGTGCGATAGGCTGTCGGCTGAAAATACTGACCGAGCGGAATGTAGGGCACGCTTATCAACGCCTCGCGCTGCATGTCCTCGGCGATCTTCTTTTCCTCCGCCGTGTCTTTCGCTGAGAACCACGACGCCCTTAATGTCTCGAGTTTGTCGTCGGTCGGCCATCCATACCAGGACTGGAGTCCATTGCCCCGCAAAGACAGGTGTCCAGCGGGATCGACCATATCGGTGCCCTCCCAGTTGGTGCAGAAACAGCTCCAGCCGCCCTGATCGGCGGGATCCTTCTTGTTGCGGACCTGCTGCACCGTGCCCCAGTCCATCGAGCGGTAATCGACATTCATGCCGATCTTTTTCATCGTCTCCGCAGCGACGTCCGCCAGTGCGCGTAGCGCGGGGAAATCGCTCGCCACAATGAGAACGACCGGCTCTCCCTTATACCCTGCCGCAATGATTTCGTTCTTTGCTGCGTTGAGATCGCGCGGCCCTGTGAGAAATTCCAGACCCGCGTCGCTGGCAAGCGGCGTTTTGGGACAGAAGAAGCCGACGTGATCGCGCCACATGGCAGGATCCTCGCCGGCCGAAGCGATCAGGAATTCCTTTTGATCAAAAGCCTTGAGTAATGCCTGCCTGATTTTCTGGTTGTTGAACGGTGCCTGGAGATGATTCATCCGGAATATCGGCATCATGCCGTTCGGGTCCGGAACGCCAACCTTGACGTCCGGGTTGCCTTTCAGAACAGGGACCAGATCGACAGGGGCAATATCGAGCCAATCGACCTCCCCGGCTTGCAGCGCGGCCACGGCCGTGCCCGGATCCGGCATGATGACCCATTCGACGCGATCGAAATGGGCCATCTTCGGGCCCGCCACCCGCGACGGCTCGCCCGAACCCCGCGGCATGTAGCCCGCGAAACGCTCATACACGATCTTCGATCCCGGCACTCTCTCGCTCGCGATGAAACGAAACGGGCCGCTGCCGATGATTTCGCTCGCCTGTTTGCCCGGACCGACATCGGCAATCCGCTTTGGCATCATGGCCGGCATCAACATGGCCGACTTGCCGAGCGCATTCGGGAGAAATGGAAACGGAGTTTTTAACTGAAACAGAATCGTCTTGTCGTCTGGACAAGAAAGCTCGTTGGTGGCGGCCAGCAAGGCTTGGCCATAAGCGTCGCGCGCGCCCCAGCGCCGAATGCTCGACTCGCAGTCCCGCGCAAGAACGGGTTCGCCGTCGTGCCATTTGAGTCCGTCTCTCAGGACCAGCCGCCAGGTCAAATGATCGTCGCTGACAGTGTATCCCTGCACCATCTGGGGCTGAGGCTTGAAAGAGGCGTCCAGACCGAACAGCGTGTCGTAAACGAGAAACGCGTGATTGCGGGTAACGATGGCGGACGACCAAATGGGATCGAGCACACCCAAATCGGTTCGCGGCACGAACCGCAAAACATTTTTGCTTTGAGCCTTCGATAATCTTGGAGCCGCAACCGCGGCAACTGCACCAGCAACAAACTCACGACGTGACAGCATTGCAACTCCTTCGGCCTGGCCCCACGGGCACCTGCCCTCCGAGTAGAACATTTTCCACTATCCGGGAAAAGCAATGCTCGTGCCAACTTGGCTGACGGTATCGCAGCCCTCTACCGAAAGATGAACGGTCTCCGCCTGACCCCAACCTTTAAGATCATTGGGATTTCTTGCCCGACGCGAAGCAAAGCGACAGATGTTCCTGTCCCACCGGCATCACCCGGTAACCGCCGATTTTCCAGGCCGAACAGTTTTTGTGCACGAATTCCCACCGATCAACACGACGCGATCAACGTTCGGCCAAGGGTGGTTCTTTAGAAACTTGATTTGTCTGACAAATACGAATTATGTGGATGAAATTCCACTATTGTGGATTTTGTCGCCACACTTGCCTTATCTCGCGCCAGCATCCGGGCCTGTTGAAACTCTCTTGTGTCAAAAATTTAGACCGGCCTTTCCCGTAATCCCGACATGAGTAATGATGATGTCATTGATGATGCACGCTTACAACGAGAACGGGTTTTCATGACCTCGAGTGCCTTGCCGATCGACCTTGGCAGTGTGGTCACGACCAGCGCAGCAAAGCAGATCGCCGAAAACATCCGCGCAGCGATTCTGGAAGGAAAGCTGAAGGTCGATGTGCGGCTGCCTTCCGAGGAAGAACTCGCCGCGCAGTTCAATGTCTCACGCCCGACGATACGCGAGGCGCTGAAGCGCCTTGCCGCGCAAAACCTCGTTCGATCGCGCCGGGGGCCGACCGGCGGCAATTTCATTACCAGTCCTCCTCTTGGCGAGGCCGGCCGCGCGCTTGCGAACACAACAACCCTCATGGTCGCGGTTGGCGACCTGACCCTGAGCGACATGATGACCGCACGTCTCGATCTGGAGACATCGTGTTGCCGGGCAGCCTGCGAATTTCGAGACGAAACTCATCTGCAAATCATGCGGACCGAAATCGAAAACCAGCGAAGCACCTCCCTCACCGACCAGGAGTTCTGCGCCTCGGACGTACGCTTTCATCGCGCGATTGCGGATGCCAGCGGCAACACGCTGACGCGGCTTCTGATGTATTCGGTCATCGAGGGATTGCAGCCGATCAGCAACCTGATCATTTACCGCCTCCGTGAGCGGCAGATGATCGTATCGTTTCATCTCCAGCTTTGTGAGGCGATCCAGCGCCGCAAAAAGGGTATGGCCGCTGAAGCCCTGGAAAAACTGACAACGTACACCGGGGATCGGCTCGCCGAAGCCATGGCGAAGCGGGCCTAGGAATGGCACATCGACCTCCACGGATTTGCGTTGAGGTCTCAAAGCGAAGCCGAGTTTTCAAAGACTTTGAGTCAGTTTGGCGGAGAGGGAGGGATTCTCAGCCAAGGCGCGCGAGCGCTCAAGAAAGTCAATAAAACCGGGCTTTTCTGAATGGCCGGCAAAGACTTTGTGGCCACCACTGTGTACCACTTTTCGTGGGTGCACAACCCTGCCGATTCGACCGTGTACCGACCCAATTCCCCGGCTGTGAGGGCCCGGCTGCGGCACCGCCGAAAGTGCAGCGGCCGCTCCGCGACAGAACGAAACCCGCCGCCTTGGCGCGGGCGTCTCCTCACGGTGTCTTCTATTTCTTTTTGCGTGCTGCGGCCCGCGCGTCCGCTATGGCCTGTTTGAACCCGGCCGCGTCGAGCACGCCAGGTACACGGAACGTTCCGACGATGAAGGCGGGAGTACCCTGAAAACCAAAGGCCTCCGCCTGTTCATTGTTGCGGGCCAACAGCGCCTCGATGGCAGGTTGGTACGTCGTCATGTCCTTGACGGCTTGGTCGATGTCGACGCCAGCCTTCGAGAGCAGGTCCTGAACGATTTGCTCGCTTAGCTTCGTGGTCGCTCCGATCAGGGCGGCATACGCCTCATGGTACTTGTTCTGATATTTGGCCGCGAGGACCATCTTCGCCGCATATTGCGAGGCTGCACCGAAGATCGGCCAATCCTTCATCACGATGCGCAGCTTTCCATCCTCTTTGGCGATCCTGGCCAACTCCGGAGCGACTTTCTTGCAGTACGGGCACTGATAGTCGAAATATTCGACAATGGTGATGTCTCCCTGCGGATTGCCCATCGACGGAACGTCAGGGTCGCGCAGGACGCTCTCCCTGAAGGGATCGGCGCTCTCCCCCGAAGCGAAGGTTGAAAGGCCGACGAGGCTTCCGATGGCGACACTGGTTGCGATGGCGACGGAGATGATCATTTTCTTCATGCTGTGACCTCTATTTGGAACGCGCCGCCGCGTCATTGAACGCGGCCGACACAGACGATTGGGAAAGGATTTCGGAAAGCGCGATGCCGTCAGTGGCCCCGGGGCCGAAGACGATGTTGAAGGGAATCCCGTAGCGGCCGTGCTCGTTCAGAAACTGCGCGATCTCCGGATCCGGTTTGGTCCAGTCGGCGCGCAGGGGCACCACGTCCGAGGAGAGTCGCCCCGCGACCTCCTGCCCGTCGATAACAAGAGCCTTGTTGATCTTGCAGGTGATGCACCAGTCCGCGGTGACATCCACGAACACCGTGCGACCTGCGGCAACGAGCGAATGCAGTTCGTGGGCCGAAAACGTGCGCCATGGAATCTGCTGGGCGGGAGATCGATGATGCGGAGTGAAAGCAGCAAGTGCTGCTATGACGACCGCGATCGCGGCGCCCGCCCCTCCAACCATCCGGGGTGGCGCCCCTTTCGCCAAGCCGAGGACGGCGAGCGCCGAGGCCAATGCAGCGCCGATCGAAATAGCCAGCATCGTGCCGGCGACCTCGCCGAGCACCATCAGGAGCCACCCGGCCGTCACCAGCAGCGCGATGCCGAAAACCTGTTTGACGTGAGCCAACCATGGCCCCGGCCTTGGCATGACCTTCGCTATCCCGGGAAATGCGGCAACAATCAGGTATGGCGACGCCATGCCGATGCCGAGGGACGCGAAGATGATCATGATCTCGCCAGTTCCCCGCGACAGCGCAAAACCCACCGCCGTTCCGACAAGAGGAGCCGAGCAAGGCGTCGCGAGGAGGGTCGCCACGAAGCCGCTGAGAAAATGCGACGTCGTGGACGTTCCTCCGGCGATGCCGCTCACTTTTGTCAGCAATGCGGATGGCGCAGCGAGATGAAGGAGATCGAACTGGCTGGCGGCGAACAGCGACAGGACGATCGACATTCCCGCCAGGAATAACGGCTGTTGGAATTGAATGCCCCAGCCGACGCTTGCGCCTGCCGCCTTCATGCCAGCCAACACGCCCGCAAGAACTAGGAACGACAGGAGGATGCCGGCCGCCGTTGCTGTGAATCCCCTGCGCACCTCTCTCTTGTCGGCCGTGCTGCCGTGAACGAAGGAGAGAAGCTTTAGCGAGAGCACCGGAAATACGCACGGCATAAGGTTCAGGATGAAACCGCCGGCGAGCGCGATGCCGATGAGTGCGAGCAAAGTTGACGGCGCGGAGGCCGGCCGGGGATCGGCGGACGCCGGCAAACTCCCGCTCTCTCCGGCCCGCACGGCCGGTGACACCGCCAGCACGCTTTCGCCGCCAGAGACTACCGTGGCCGTCACTGTGCGGTCGCGGATGCTGTTCGCGGTCTCACCGGGCAGCTCGACGGCAAGCGTTGCGCGGTTGCC
>RXJJ01000017.1:90429-107859 GCA_003963145.1 Bradyrhizobiaceae bacterium | reverse complement strand
CGGGCGATATTGAACTCGCCCGGCTGGCTCCTTATCACCGGTGTGGTTGGCACGCTCAAACTGAGCACGTGCGACGTTGAACTTTTGCATATCGCGAAACTATAAAGCGGCGTGGTCCGCATGGACCGTCACCAGCAGACAAGCGCTTATGCAAAAACCAACATTGATAATCGTCGGAGCCGACAAGGGCGGTGTTGGCAAAACAACGCTCTCGCGAACACTTCTGGATTATTTTAATGCCGCGCAAATTTCGGTAAGGGCTTTTGACACCGAATATCCGCACGGGACCTTGAAGCGTTTTTACCCCGATATAACGACGATCGTTGATGCGACGTCGGTTCGGGATCAAATGCGCATTTTTGACGCGCTCAACGACAGCCAGGTCACCCTTATTGATGTGCGGGCGGGTCTTCTTACAAGCACGTTGAATGCACTGCGCGACATCGGATTTTTCGAGACCGTCAAACGTGAACAGGTTCGATTTGCCGTCGTCCACGTCGTCGGACCTTCGATAGCATCACTCAACGAGATCAACCTGATCGCTCCGTTCATGACGAACGGCCGCTATTTTCTCGCGAAGAATTTCATCAACGATACGCGCTTTTTTGACTGGGATCACACCACCTATGATTCCTACTTTGGCAAGGTGCCGAACCCGAGTGAAATAGTTGCGCCAAAGCTGAACGAGCTGGCTTTTGAGCAGGTTGAATTGGCGTCCGTACCCTTCATGACCTTTATTTCCAACAAGGACGCCAGTGGCAATCCTGCTGAGTTTTCGTTTGTGCTCCGCGGTTATGTCCGTCACTGGCTGAGTGCAATCTGGGCGGAATATGATCGCGTTCGCCTCAAGGACTTTGTCGGCGCGCGATCCGGCAAAGAGTTTAATCAGCCTGACGCTGCACGCAGTTTACCCGAGAGTCCGAAAGCCCCTGGAAGCCCGCTCAGATTTGTCAAGACAACGCCGGAGCCCGAGCTCCAGTCTGAAACAATCGAGCGCGACTAACGTGTTACAAAGAGTATTATCGAGTGAGGTCACGGCCTAATCATTGAACTGGAGCGCCGTCGCTACATGGCCTAGCCATAAAACAATGTTTGACGGTGCCGACGAGATACTGCGAAGAAAAAATATTTAGCCCTTATGACAACCTGTGAATAGACCGCTCATTTTGAGCATCTGTGCTCACTGACCAGCAATTGTATTTCCCAGATTGCGTCCCTCATCAATTGAGGTGGCGAATCATCATGCTCATTGTGCTGTCCGATAGCGTCTTGCTTCAAACGGAAGCAGTTCGTGCCGAGACAATCTCCAGGCTTCTTAACGGGTACGGCATCGCTACTTCTGAAGAGCAAACGTTCGAATATCTGTATGATACGGATGATACTGTCGCATTGCAGCTAATCAGGGAACGTTTTGGAAGGTTCATACCCGAAGGGCTCGACTATCAACTGGCAAATCTGAGCGGTTGTTGGAACAAGATTGACATCCGGACGGTCAAATACGCGCGGGACTTTGTTGTCTGGCTTCCCCGACCGTCCTGCATCATGTCCTCGCTTACGGAAAAATCTCTCGCGGCCAGTCTGTCGAAGGTCGCGCTCGATCCATGGCTCGAGACACACATCTTCATTTGCAATTCAAGTTCGAGCGAGGACAGCATTGCCGACTCGTATGCCGACATTGTCGATCTGGTTCACGCCGACCCTCGACATTGTGTCGTCGCCGCTCATTCTTCTGCGCAGGTCCGGGCCGCAAAATTAGCCGGCATGAGGGCCGTTGGTTTTCTCGGCGGATCGTCGTCGCCAACCTGGCACGGAGGCGCGTTGCTTTCAGCGGGGGCCGATGAGATCGTTTGCGACCTGCATAATCTCAAAAAATCCATCGCGAGGTTTCAATCGTATATCTATGACGCGTTATCCAGGCGACCTGATCCCGCCAGGGGAGGCGATTTCGATGGACAGGACGAGAGTCCCTACGGGATTCATTCCAATTATTGGTAGGCTCGCTATACCTCCCGTTGAGTTTTATACGCGCCTTGAGCGGGTTCTGTGCGCTCCGAAGTTGCCGGAAAATTCAAGATGGATAAGTGGTCGCTCCGACTAGTTCGGAGCGATATTCGAATTCATCGCGGTTGATGGGTTTTTTGCGCGGAAAACGTTCGAACCACAATGCATCCAATATGGTTTTAATGTGAAATTGATATGTGTTGCGTGGAGCATCAACACGGCGCATTTTTTCCTTTGTCGCTGGAGGAATGCCGGATGCTGTTGGGGACTGCAACTAAACCGAATAAATTCCCGGATTGCGAACTCCCGAACTTTGTTACCGGCGCACACAGTGGCAAAGAGAAGGGAGCCGCCTTCCGTAATCCAAGATACAATATCCGGATTTCGTCGATCAACGCCGGAGATTTATTGCCTCTGATTATCAGGGCACAGAGAACGATTTCTGGCTTTGAGAAAATATCGGGGAAATTGAAGATTGATATATGTGACGCGGCAATTTTCATGGCGTGTGGAGTTATCAATCTTGGAGGAAGTACGCAGACGACGACAATCATACAGTTCGCAAATCAGTCGTCGATCGCGGAATATTTACGGATGCCGCGAGAAACGGTGCGTCGCCGCTTGACGAGGCTCGAAGAGAAGAACGTCATCTCGCGATTTTCGTCGGGTTACGTGGTCAATGATCTCGATATGTGGTTGCGGTTGCTAAGGGCGTTCCTCTAGGTCGCGCCTGGACCATCGACCTTGAATACTCAGACAAACTTCAAAGCCGAGGACGGTATATGAACTATCAACCAGTAAAGAACAGCGTCGACTTCAGCCCGAATGAACCAAACGTCGCGTACATCGGAGAGGGATGCAATTTCAAGGGCGTTCTCCAGGTGCCTGACTCTATCGTTATTGATGGCGTCGTTGAGGGCGACCTGACGGCGAGGTCCATCAAGGTTGGAAGTTCCGGCGCGATCAAGGGAAACATCATTGCCACCGAGGCGGATATACAAGGCACGGTGACTGAGAACCTCGAAGTCAAGCAGCTTCTCATTGTCAGGTTGACAGGACGTATCGAAGGGACCGTATCTTACGGCGAACTGCAGCTTGAAAAAGGCGCGGTTATCACGGGCAGTTTCTCGTCAACCGACTTTCGGTCGGAAAAAAAGCCATACAAAGAGCCATACAAGGAAAATGTCTCGTCAAAAACAGACAGACTCAGATTGCCCTATGAGCCTGTGATCGCTGCGATGCCCGCGTCCGAAATCTGACGGGATAGGGTGGACTAATGAGCAGAAAAGATTTGCCGACGGATGCAAATCTCTTCTCGAGGGCGAGCGCCGCTGACCTTTACGGCTCCGCCGGCAGCCCGACGCCATGGGAAATCATTTCGGATATACGATCCCGCATAAATCAGGAGCAGATGGACCGACGTCGGCGCGATATGATCGTAAATCTCAATTTGATTATCTTGATGCTGTTCGCGCTGGTGGTCGGTGGTGTTGCTCTTTTCGTCTCATGGCTTTCTCCGGTTTAAAGGCAGCTTTTGACATCTCTATTTCGGAGAGCGCCTTCAACTAAAGACGTATTTCTTCGGCCGAAACATGTTCAATGCCTGAGCCGTGCCCGTGTAGTTCATGATTAACGATGGAAGTTTTAGTTAATGCTTATCAATATCTGGCGCTTTTATCTTTGCGAATGATATGACGCGCCCCGCAGTCGGTCGAATGTTTCTGCATTACGGCAGCGATTCAGGAGGTGCCGCCGAACGATCTTCGACCGAGATAATCGAATTGAAACTTAATATGGCGCGCAAAGGGAAATTTGAAAGTCTGAATCTGGCCATCTCGGTTCGTTCTCCGAGAATGTACGCGTCGGCCTAGTCCTGCGCGATGCCTGCGTATCAACGCGATCAGCATCGATGGATCGAATCTTGGAGCGGGCACCGTATCTGTATGGTGTGGTACAGATCTGATCCAGTTTTGAATGTACCTTTGAAACAGTAAGAAACTGCAACAGCCTGCGCGGATGCGGGATGTCGTCAGAGGACTCTTGGGTATGCAAAACAGGAACGAAGGTACTGGCGAACAGGCGCAAGCCGATCCTTCTCCCATGTCACCTGAGCGCGAAATCGATAGCCAGATCCTTGTCGTTGAAGACGAGTTGGATACGGTTGTTGAACTCGGCGAGTGGCTCGATTTAAAAAAAATGAAATACGTTGCTACGAATGAACCCAATCATGCCATTGAGGTAGTGACACATAATGAATCAATCAAGTTGCTCATCGTGGATGCTTATATGTCGCGAATGAGTGGCTATAGTCTTATCGCGTCGATCAACACGCAGATGCCATCGCGACGCAAGCTGCGTTTAATAATTGTTACAGGGCATCCATCAGAAGAAGATTATGAGAATGCCGCGCGGCTTGGAGTTTCCGTCTTTGAAAAGCCTCTTGATCTGGACGCATTAGAGCGCGTCTTGCGGGATGGCTTAAGGGATTGAAGTATTTTTCCCATGCCCCGATTTGTCGACGCGTTTCCGAGTATGTCTCCCTGGTATTTTGGAATTTTATTCGGATGCGCCGGATGGCTGATTAATCAATTTCCAGTCTCGTTCGGCTGGACGACACATTTTATGTTCGGCAACGCAATTGCGCTCGTTGCAATTCGAGCGATTGGACCGGGCGCGGGCGCATTGGCTGTGTCGATCGCGAGTACAGAGACCATTCTGCGTTGGAACCACCCATGGGCATGGCTGATTTGGACGGCAGAAGGAATTTTTCTAGCATTCGCCAAGAGGTGGATGCCGCTCGTCATTGCCGATTTTCTTTTTTGGGGAGTGCTGGGAGTTCCGCTGCTGGTGCTGACTTACGGCGTGTTCATGCGCGTAGGTGGGGATTCATTGATCCTGAGCTGTTTGAAGCAGCCGGTTAATGGGCTGACCAATGTGCTTGCCGCGGAACTTCTGTATATGGCATTTTCCGGAGTGCGTAAGTTATTCCACTTGAAGAAATTGCCGTCTACGTCGTCGCTGTACGCCGTCATTTCAACGGTGCTTGTGGCTTTTACTCTTATACCTGGAATCTTTATCTTGGGCATCCAGGCCCAGTCGAAAGATTTTCCGTTAGACCTGCATATACGCGACAGACTTCTTAAGGCATCGAACGAAGTGAAGGCTCGTTTCGATGCATTTTCTCGCAATGATTTTGAAACGACGGTGGCGCTGGCGAAACTTATCGTCGAACTCAAGATGGAGAAAAGAACCGCAAGTCTACCTGGCCAGGATTCGCCCGAGACTTCATTAAACGATTTGAACGGTGGGGCAGCGGTCCCTGTGCAGATTGATTGTTCGGATGAAAGAGAGCCGCTGGGGAAATTAAAACAATCTCTGGCGCAGATGAATCTGGATCGGCCGGATTTTTCTATCGCTGTTCGAGGTTCCTATGTCGATTTTGTAATTCCAGTACCTGATAAGGCTCGGCAGGTCTGCCGGATTATCAGCTCAATTTCGACGGAAAAATTTGATCGGCAGGTATTTGACTTGAATGAAAACGGTGGGATCGTTGCCATGCTGGTTAATGGCAAGCAAAAAATTCCCCTTGGTAAGGCAAGCTATTCGATCGATACATTGCCGATTCAAAACCTCGGCTCTGACGAAACGGTTAAAGTCAATCATACCGCGCCGGTGAGGTTTGGTTTATCGTTTGTGGCCGCGCTAGAGAACGCCGTGTGGACAAAAGCGTTCGATCTCAAGTCAGGTCTGGGATGGAGGGTGGTGCTGGTATATTCGCCCAAATACGAGATCGAGACATTGAGGTATCGACAATCCCGTGTCCTGATGGTTTTGCTGGCTCTTACCGCGATCAGTATACTTGTTGCTTTATCGATTGCTTATTTTGTTTCCAAGTCATTGAAGAATAGCGCAAGTCGCATATCAAATCGTGATGTAACGGCTGGTTCTGCTTATCTTCCATCGGCTTTTCGCGAAATATCCGACATAAATAAAGAGATAGACGAGATGGAGAAGGCGCTGAGAATTACTCAGCGTGAACTGAAGGTAAATCAGGATCATCTCAATACGTTTTTATCCTATGCGCCTCTTATCGTATACAGAACAAAAATTACGGCTCGCAAAAGAGGTGACGTCAGCTTCATAAGTAAATCTGTCAGCCGAGTGTTGGGTTATTCGGTTGAGGAAACCGGCGATGCGGGGTGGTGGATGAACAATATCCATCCGGACGATCAAAGTGCGGTAAATGAAAGCTTCAGTTCCGTTTCACCTGGCCTCGCCATCGAGCACGAGTATCGCTTTCGGAGAAAGTGCGGCAACTATATGTGGGTGTACGATACTTTTGTTCCGCTGATAGAGGATTCGGGAGAGAGCATCGGTATCGGATTTCTATTAGACATCACTGATCGAAAGGACATGCACTATCAGCACCTTCGGGCGGCAAGAATGGCGAATCTTGGAGAGATGGCAACGAGTATGGCACACGAGTTAAATCAGCCGTTGAATACGATCAAGATCGCCGCCTTTAACATCAAGACGCGATTGGAAATGGGAATCCTGGATAAGGAGAGCTGCGAGGCTCGTGTGGAAAGGATTATTAGACAAACGGATCGGGCCGCTAATCTGATATCTCATATGCGGATATTCGGTCGCGAGCCGGCGGAACAAGCCGAGCCGTTCCAATTGAGCCAGGCAATCAATGGGGCGCTTACGCTTGTTGAGTATCAACTCGATGCATTGGGGATCCAGGTCAACACCGACATTCCACCGGGCCTTCCGTCTATTTTGGGCCATTTGACCTTGATGGAACAAGTTTTTGTCAATTTGTTTATGAACGTCCGTGATGCGGTAAAGTCCAGAGCCACACGCGGGCAGACCGACAATTTTGAGATACTGGTGACTGCCTTGCTCAGAGACTCGTTTATTGAGATCAGGGTGCGTGACAATGCGGGTGGTATAAGGACCGACATTCTCGATCGCGTTTTCGAGCCGTTCATCACAACAAAGCAGCTCGGTGATGGGGTAGGTTTGGGATTATCCATAAGTTACGGAATTATAGGTGACATGGGAGGATCGATTGACGCCTCCAATGTCGGTGACGGAGCCTGCTTTGTAATCCAAATCCCCGCTGCTCCTGAATTATCCGCTGTTTGACAAGCGACGGAAGATCAATCTTCCTGATCGGCTCTCAAGTCGTCCAAAACGCTATTGAACGTGTCGTCTGTCACCGAGGCAATCGCGTGTGGGGCGCAGGAGTTGCTCGTTTTGGGTAATGTTACCGACATCGAGGTGCGGACTTGTGGCATCTCCCGGCCCATCCGGCGCTCACGAATCGGCGGCATAAATGGGCTATGTGGTTGTTACCTTAATTCTGGGTATTCTCACTGGCCTTGGATTTCGCGTCACAGTCCTGATAGTGGTTCTTGGATTGAGCCTCTTCGCATCCCTGACGTTCGTTGTTTTACGCGGACTGGGCTTGGTGGAGGCGGTGTCGCTGATCTTTATTGTGCAAGTCGTGATTCAGGTTGGCTATTTTGCCGGGGTGGTTGGCCGTTCGCTTTTTCACCCGCAGGATGAATGAAGCGCACCTCGTCGACGTCTTCGCGCGGGCCGGTCTTATAGCGGTATTCGCGATGATGTTAGAGCGCCAAGTACGCGTGGGGGATCGAATACATTCCAGTTCTTTCCTCGCATGATCAACAGTGGACCGGCGGCATTGGTCTTGTTCACGACGCTGTCCTTCAGGACTTCCGGAACCTCTCCGCGTTCGACATCTACATCTGCGGTAATCCGGTCATGGCCGATGCGGCCCGAAGGGTCGTGCTCGCACGCGGCGCGCGTCATGACCGTATTTTTTCCAACAGTTTTTTCCTATCAAGGCTCGATCTGGCCTTTTGCGTGATCGATGTTACTGCTGATGATACCAACGGCAGGAAGCGTTTATCCCGTTCCGGACGTGCCGGTTCTTTACTTCCCGTATCTCTTTCTGGCCTATCTTGTAATCGGCGTGGCATGGATTCTGTCAGTCAGATTCCGCAAACCCTCGACGGCGACTATGATCAAGGAGCATATTGGTAGTATCCTGCCGGCAGTTCAGCGCGCCGGCTGACAACCCGATGCTTCCGGGGTCCAGCGATTCCGAAGCGTCCCTGTCCGAGCGAAAGTCTGTCTGTGTGATCGACGTTGCATTTGTTTCCCAAATCCAGATTTATCCGATCAAATCCCTGGACGCGGTAGTCCTGCAAAAAGCGCGAGTGATGGCCAGCGGTGCGCTGGAGCATGACCGCAGATGGGCGATGTTCGACGCAAACGGCAAGTTCGTAAATGGCAAGCATCATGCAACGATTCATCGTTTGCGATCCCGGTTTAATTTGGACAATCAAACATTGGTGCTCCACGAGGGCGGGCAGACATCGCAGTCAGGGCCGGCTTTTTCTCTCGATCGCGACCGGGGCAAAATCGAAGAGTGGCTGGGCGTGTATTTTGGGTTTCCTGTCAAGCTGACAGAAAACGATCAGGCGGGCTTCCCCGACGATACGGATTCTCCAGGGCCGACGATTATCAGCGTGGCGACGTTGAAGGAAATCGCGCAATGGTTTTCGTTATCTCTGGAGGAGACGCGCGCACGGTTTCGTACCAACATCGAAATCGACGGAGTGCCGCCTTTCTGGGAGGACCGTCTTTTCGGCAAGGCTGACCGGGCTGTTCGTTTCACGATCGGAACGAGTGACTTTGAGGGAATCAACCCTTGCCAGCGCTGCGTGGTGCCGACGCGAAATCCGCTTTCCGGGATGGCGGACAAGGCCTTTGTCCAACGCTTCATGGAATATCGCCGGCAGACAATGCCCGACTGGTCGGAGCGTTCGCGGTTCGATCATTTCTACAGAGTAGCGGTGAACACCAGAGGATACGGCAAGGGCGGGACAATCTGCGCCGGTGATGCGGTACGGATCATCGATCCGTAAATTATGCAAGCTCCCGTTCATAGACCCAGTGATCGCCCGGACATTTATTATGTTTCTGTGGGGACGGCTTCGCGTTTATGACGTTCCTGTGACGAAAAATTGCAAGGGCCATCGAAGAGGTCAAATCAGAAGGTGCAATCGCCAGGCAATTGCTGGCGGATGAAAACCGGAATCACTTCTCCTGCCTCCGGCCTCTCGGCGGTGTGAAGCCGTACCGGTGCGTCACCCGCAAAAAAATGATACTAAGCATCCGGTCCTTACTTCGAGCGAGAATATGGAAATTTCGCCTGGCGAAAGCGAACGGGTGGTACAGCGCCGTCGGAAAAGAAAATTGCGCCTGCTTGCTTTGCTTGCGATCGGGCTTCTGACGTTCGGAGCTGCCTCTTTCTTCCTTTATATCGCGCTGCGTCCGGTCACACTGCGCGTGGCGGTAGGGCCGCCTGGCGGCGAAGACCAGAAGCTGATCGAGGTCCTGGGAGATTATTTCAAGCGAACTTCAGCCTCTGTCCGGCTTTCGACGGATCTCAAGAACGGTCCGCCCGAGAGTATTGCTTCGCTTGCGTCCTCAAATTCAGAGCTTGCCGTCGTGCGCGGCGATCTCGATTTGCCGAGCGATTTCAGGTCGATTGGCATTTTGCGAAAAAATGTAGTTGTACTTTGGAGCCCGTCACGCGAACGCCGTAATTCACCGCACGGAAGGATTTCATCGATCCACGATCTTGCAAACCACCGCGTCGGCGTCATCGGAAGGTCTGCCGCGAACGTAACCGTTCTGCGCGTTATTCTTCAGGAATCGGGGGTCAATCCCGATAAGGTCTCCGTAACCCAATTCGATGCCAACGAAATCGGCAAGCTTGCGAGCGATGACACGATCGATGCCGTTATGACCGTTGAGCCGGAGGACAGCAAGATAACCGTCGAGGCTCTTTCCGCAACGGGAAAGAAAGGCGACCAGAAATTCCTTCCCGTGGATGTTTCGGAGGCCATCGCCCAGCGCCATCCCCGCTATGAGTCCGAAGAGATACCCGGCAGCGCGTTCAGTGCATCACCGCCCTTGCCTGACGACAAGCTGGAGACAGTGAGTATCAACCATTTGCTGGTTTCGCGGAGTTCACTGTCCGAAACCGTTGCCAGCGGTCTGATCCGTCAATTGCTCGATGCCAGACAAGAACTGAAACAGGCGTCGCCGATCGCAGGTCATATCGAAAAGCCGGATACGGACAAGGACGCTGCTCTTCCGGCACATCCCGGTGCTGCTGCGTATATCGACGGTACCGAGCGGACCTTTATGGAAAAGTATAGCGACTATATCTGGGCGGGAATCCTGCTATTGTCCGGTCTTGGATCAGCTGGAGCCTGGTGGCGGCATTATCGCACACGCGACGAAAAGGAATTGCACAAGGTTCATCGCGACAGGATTTTATCGGCGCTTTCGACGGTTCGCATTGCACAATCGAAGGAAGAGCTCGATGCCATGCAAAACCAGGTCGACGATATTCTCAGCGAGACCTTGGAATGCTTCGATGACGGCGCTATTGAAGGCGAGGATTTGTCGGCGATCGGGCTTGTTCTGGAGCAATTCCATCATGCCGTGGCGGACCGGCGCTGGCAACTCGGCGTGACTGCATCGTCACACTAACTTGTGCATTGATCTTGCGCGCTTATTCTGGCGTGCGCCGAACCTGGGGGCTTCAATGTCAAATGATTCGCAATCGTCGACCGGCTGCTTCGACATCAAGGCCATTGCCGATGCCTTGCCGGAAACGGCCAAGACGCTTCTCGTGGACACTTATCTGACCAACCGGGAACAGGCGAGTGCGCGGGTGTTTCGCGTCTATTGCCCGACACCGCCGCATTATCACGCGACCTGCGACGAGTATCTCTACGTGTTTTCCGGGCGTGGGACGTTCTGGGCGAAAGACGAATCGACCAAGATCGAGTTCGCGCCGGGCCAGCTCCTGTTTTTCGAGCGCGGTACCGTGCATGCGATGCCCGAGCTTTACGAGCATCCGGTGGTGTTCATGTCGATCGATACGCCGCGCCGCGAGCCGACCGACATTATATTTGTCGACCCCAAGGATGGCACGCCCGCAACCTTCATGGCGCGCAACGCGGAAAACGTCTACTGAACACCGGCCGGCGCCCGCGGGGATTTGTTTTTTGCCGCAAGTTCGGCAACAAGTTTCGGCAGCAAATCCTTCGATCCATTAAGGAAGCTCGCCACCGCGTCCCGCACAATATCATCGAGATAAGAGGGTGTCGGCGTTCCATAGACGAAACGGCGGATCGCCATATAGAATATACGTCCATGCAGACCCCAGAACATCTCGAGCTCGCGTTCTGACAAAGGCAACGTATCGGCATCGGGCAGATGCAGGTCGTACCGCAGCTCGCGGCAGGCCGGTTCGATGATCTCGCGGCGTACGATGGATAAATAGCGTTTGGTGATGTCGAACGACTTCAGGCCCGACGAGACGAATATCCGTACCCAGTTGTAATCGAACACCCTCTCGACATATTCGAGATAGAACTGCGCAAGACGTGCTTCGAGAGGCCGGTCGCGATCGCGGATCAGCGGCCCCCAATCCGGATTCCAGCGGCTTAGATAAATGTGTTCATACACGCGCTCGACCAGAGCCTCCTTGCTGGGAAAGTGACGGTAGATCGTGGCGTGGGTAATTCCCATGCGCTTCGCCAACTCGCGGGTCTGACCTTCGAAACCGCGCTCGGCAAAAAAACGGATCGCCTCGTCCAAAATGAGCTGCTCGCGCTCCGCCGCGCGCATGTTGCGCCGCCGCGGAGGTCGCTTCTCTGCCTGAGATGACTTCCTTGCAACTGATTTTGCAGTCTTTTTCGCCATGGCGTTTCAGCCTGCCTGCGAATCTCGCGTCACAATAACGAAATATTACAAAGTAACCAAATGGTCATTTTCCTTGACGTGGTTGCCGCAACGTGGTTGGATTAAGTTACCAGATGGTCACAAATCTGGACGGCTGCCTCGAGGGAGGTTTCGTTGAAGGCCAGAGCGTTTAGCTATGTGCGTCCGACGACGGTCGAGGATGCGCTCGGCGCATATGCAGGATCGGGCGACGACGCGAGCTATATCGCGGGCGGGCAGAGTCTCGTTCCGGCGCTGGCGATGCGTCTGCAGGCACCTTCGCTGCTGGTCGATATTTCCCACATCGAGACCATGAAAGGTATCGCTCTCGAAGGGGACCGGTTGCGCATCGGCGCACTGACCCGGCATTTCGAGGCGCTGAGCCATCCCTTGATCCGAAAACATGCGCCGCTGCTCAGCGAAGCCGCGCCTTATGTTGCGCATCCGGCAATCCGCAACAAAGGTACGCTCGGCGGCAGTGTCGCGCTGGCCGATCCTGCCTCGGAATTTCCGGCGATGATGCTCGCGCTCGGTGCGGAGATGGAAATCGCGGGCCCGGGCGGTACACGCCGCGTAGCTGCCGACGACTTCTTCCTTGACCTGTATCAGACTGCGCTCGAGCCCGGCGAGTTGCTGGTGTCCCTACATATCCCGGTCGTAAAATCCAACCAGCGCTGGGCCTTTGATGAATTGGCGCGGCGGCGCGGCGATTATGCGATCGTCGGTGCGGGCGTGATCCTGTCGTTTGACGGCACGAACGTAAGCGATGCGCGCATCGTCTTTATCTCGGTCGGCGCGACGCCGATCCGCGCCAAAAACGTCGAAACCGCTCTGGCCGGACAAGTCCTTGACACCGGGGCCATTCAGCGCGCGCAGGCAGCGCTGGAGAACGACCTCGATCCGCCAGACGACAAGCACATGACCGCGACGATGCGCATGCATCTGGCGCGTGTACTGCTGGGGCGGTTGCTGCATCGTGTGATGGAGGCGGCATGACCGGCAAGATCGCGATTACGATGATGGTCAATGGTGAGGAAGTGTCGCGCAGTGTCGCGCCGCGCGACACACTGGCCGACTTTCTGCGCCAAACGCTGCAGCTGACCGGCACTCATCTTGGCTGCGAAATGGGCGCGTGCGGGGCCTGTCTCGTTCTGCTCAACGATATTCCGGTCCATGCCTGCCTGATGTTTGCGGTGCAAGCTGATGGTATGTCGATCGAAACCATTGAGGGATTGAATGATCGCGGTGCCATCACCGATCTGCAGGAGGCATTTCATCAGCGCAATGCACTTCAATGCGGCTTCTGCACCGCCGGAATTCTCGTTACCGCTCATCATTTGCTGAGCACCGGGCAGACCTCGTCGCGCGAGGAAATTCGCGACGGTCTTTCGGGAAATTACTGCCGCTGCACTGGTTACGAAGCCATTGTCGATGCCATCGAGACTACGGCGCGCCTGCGCAAGGCCGCTTTGGGTCGTCGCACGAGCGTAGAGGTGAGCGCATGAACGCGCCGCTTCACGCCATCGATCGGCCGAATTCATATATCGGCCGCGCGGTTCCCCGGCCGAATGCAAAGCGTCTTCTCGCCGGCCGCGGGCGCTATGTCACGGATCTAATCCTGCCGCGCATGCTGTACGCAGCATTTGTCCGCAGCCCCTATGCGCATGCGCGTATCGTTTCCATCGACACATCAGGCGCGAAGGTGATGCCGGGTGTACGGCTTGTTGCAACCGGCGAGGATTTGTCGCGCATTTGCAAGCCGTGGGTCGGCACCCTCGATCATTTCAAGGGCATGAAGTCGCCAGAGCAGTGGCCGCTGGCCGTTGGCAAGGTGATCTGGGCCGGGCAGGCGATCGTTGCGGTGGTGGCCGATACCCGCGCGCTGGCCGAGGATGCCGCCGAGGCGGTGACGATCGAGTTCGAGGAAGTCGCGCCGGTGGTCGATATCGATGCCGCGCGGCAGGCCGGGGGCGAAATCATTTCGCCCGAGCTTGGCGGCAACGTGTGCTTCAACACCAGGATCGATAGCGGCGGCGTCGACGATGTCTTCAAAGGCGCTGCGCATGTCGTGGAAGGTGAATTTACCTTTGGCCGTCACACCGCGGTCACCATGGAACCGCGCGCGATTGTTGCAGACTACAATCCGGGCGAGCATCAGCTCACGGTGCACCACGCGACGCAAACTCCATATCAGTTTCAGGACCTTTACGCGCGTCATTATGGTGTGCCGGAAGCCAATGTCCGTGTCATCGCGCCAGACATCGGCGGTTCGTTCGGCATGAAACTGCATGTCTATCACGAGGACATGGCGGTTGTCGGTCTCAGCATGATGCTGGGTCGTCCGGTGAAATATGTCGCGGACCGGCTCGAATCCTTTCTCTCCGACATTCACGCGAGGGACCATCGCGTCCGCGCGCGCCTTGCGATGGACGCCGAGGGCATTATCCTCGCGATGGATGTCGATGACGTCACAGCCGTTGGTCCATTTTCGAGCTTTCCGCGCACCAGTGTCGTCGAGGGCAATCAGGTGGTGCGTCTGATCGGGGCGCCTTACCGTTTCAAGAATTACCGCGCGGAATTGACCGTTGTGTTTCAGAACAAGGTGCAGACCAGCCAGTATCGTGCGGTCGGTCACCCGATCGCCTGCGCGGTGACCGAGCGGCTTGTCGACATGGCGGCGGCGCGCGCCGGGCTGGACCCGTTCGACATCCGTTCGAAAAATCTCATTCCCGATGACGCCTATCCGTGTGCTTCGCCGAGCGGATATAAATTCGAAGGCCTGTCGCACCAACTTTGTCTCGCCAAACTCAAGACGATAATGGGTTATGACGCGCTGCGCGCTGAGCAGGCGCAGTTGCTCAAGAAAGGGATCAGGCGAGGTATCGGCATCGCCGCCTTCGTCGAAATCACCAATCCGAGTCCGGCATTTTATGGTGTCGGCGGCGCTCGTATTTCCGCGCAGGATGGCGCGATCATCAAGGTGACGCCGTCGGGCGATGTGCAGTGCCTGATCTCGGTTACGGAGATCGGGCAGGGCACCGAAGCCATTATCGGACAGGTCGTCGCCGAGACGCTCGGCGTAGATTATGAACGCGTCAAGGTCATCACCGGCGATACTGAAATTACGCCGCATGGCGGCGCGACATGGGCCTGCCGGGGCGCGGGAATCGGCGGCGAGACTGCGCTGCAGGCCTCTAAAAAGCTCAAGGCCAATATCCTGTCGGTAGCTGCCGCCATTCTGCAGGAAAAGCCGGAGCGTCTCGATATTCGCAGCGGCCAGATTGTCGATGCTGATGATGGTCAGCAGCGCATTCCGCTCGCTGAAGTGGCGCGTATCGTCTATTTCCGCTCAGATACATTGCCGCCGGACACAAGTGGCCAGCTCACGGTTGCGCATCATTACGCGCCGCAAGGCTATCCGTTCGCATTCACCAATGGCATGCAGGGGTCGTACGTCGAGCTCGACGCCGAAACTGGCTTTGTAAAAATCCTCAAACACTGGGTGGTGGAAGATTGCGGCCGCATCATCAACCCGCTGCTGGTGGACGAGCAGGTTCGAGGCGGCGTTGTGCAGGGTCTCGGCGCGGCATTCTTTGAAGAGTGTCTCTATGACGAAAGCGGGCAACTCACCAATGGCTCGCTCGCCGACTATCTCGTGCCGATGGCAGTCGAGATGCCCGACATTAAGATCGCACATGCCGAGACGCCGACACGCGATACCGAACTCGGCGCGAAAGGTTGTGGAGAGGCGGGCACGGCCGCTTCTGCCGCCGCTGCATTGAATGCCGTGAACGACGCGCTTGCGCCGTTAAATGCGAGCATTGCGCAAATTCCGATGACGCCGGCGCGTATCCTGCGCGCGCTCGGCCACACCTGAGTGAGCAAGACAACCAAAATCATATTGGAGGAAACAATGAGCGAGACAAAACTGACAGCCAAATTTGCGCTTACCCGTCGTACCGCCCTGAAAGGTCTCGGCGCGGGCGCGAGCCTGATTGCAATGCCCTGGGTCGCGCGCGCCCAAGGCGCAGATACCATCAAGATCGGTTTCCCGGTGCCCCTCACCGGACCCTTCGCGGCGGAAGCGAAGGATCAGGTCAAGAGCGCCCAGCTCGCGGTCCAGCAGATCAACGACAAGGGCGGTATCGGCGGCCGCAAGGTCGATCTTCTGGTGCGCGACGACAAACTCAACGCCGGCGAGGCTGCGACGCGCGCGCTTGAATTGATCGAAAACGACAAGGTCAACGCCATTGTTGGTGCACTGTCGAGTGCCATTCAGTTGGCGACAAACGAAGTCACCCGTGCACGAGGCGTGCTGTACGTCTCCATTAGCCAGTCCGACACCATCAACGAGGTCAAGGATTTCAGTAAATACACCTTTCACGAGGCACTGAATCCGACGATGACCACGGCGGCGGTGGCGAAGAGCACTTTCAAGAAGGGGATGAAGGTCGCCTATCTTGTTTCCGACTATGCCTATGGTCATGAGATGCTGCGCGGCTTCAAGCGGGCGGGCGACGCGATCGGCGTTGTCACTGTCGGCGAAATTCTGCATCCGTTCGGCGCGCCGGACTACTCGACCTTCTTCCCGCGCATCAGTGCGATGAAGCCGGATATTCTTTGCATTTGCAATTTCGGCCGCGATCAGGCGAACTCGATCAAGCAGGCCGTCGATTTCGGCATCAAGGACCAGATGAAGATTGTTGTGCCGGTGCTGCTCCACAATCAGCGTCTCGCGGTCGGCCCCGAGGTGTTCGAGGGCGTCGTCGGCGGCGCGAATTATTACTGGGGACTGGAGGACACGATCCCGACCGCGAAGGCGTTCAACGACGCCTTCCGTGCGGCCAATGGCGGTGCGACGCCGACCGATTACGGCGCTTACGGCTATACCGGCGTGATGGCGCTGCTGCTGGCGATGAAGGCAGCAGGCGGAACCGACACCAACAAGATGATCACGGCCTTGCAGGATCTGAAATACGATGTTGCGAAGGGCCCGCAGCATTATCGCCTGTGCGATCATCAGTCGGTGCAGTCGGTTCTGGTTCTGGAATCGAAGAAGAAGTCGGAGATGAAGAGCGAGGCCGATCTCTTCAAGATTCTTACCATTGAGCCGGCATCGGAGAGTTTGCTCCGCACCTGCGCCGAACTCGGCTTCCCCACCTGATCGCAGCGGCGCCCGTCATGGATTTCAGTCTTATCGCCATGCAATTATTCTCGGGGATCGCGCTTGGCGCGATCCTCGTGATGGCTGCGCTCGGCTTGTCGATCATTTTCGGTATGCTGGGCGTCGTCAACTTCGCGCATGGTGCGCTGTTCATGGTGGGCGCTTACGCGGGACTTTGGGTGGCTTCGCTCACCGGCAGTTTCTGGTGGGGCCTCCTGGTCGCACCGATTGCGATCGGTGTGTTCGGAATGGCGGTCGAATTTTTCCTGATTCGTCCGCTCTACGGCCGCTCCGTGGACGATCCGCTGCTGCTCACCTTCGGCTTGGGCTATGTGCTGGTTGAAGGGGTGCGGATCGTGTTCGGCAGCGACGGCATTCCGTTCCCAACTCCGCCGCAGCTTCGCGGCGTGGTCAATCTCGGCATC
>RXJJ01000017.1:0-90379 GCA_003963145.1 Bradyrhizobiaceae bacterium | reverse complement strand
GATCTACCGGTTGTTCGTGATCGCCGTAGTCGGTGCCATTCTGCTCGGGCTGTGGGTATTGCTGGAAAAAACAAAATTCGGTCTGATCGTCCGGGCCGGGGCACGTGATCCGCAGATCATGCGCGTGCTCGGTATCGACATCAGTAAAGTGTGGCTGCTGGTGTTCGGCGTCGGTGTCGGCCTTACTGCGCTCGGCGGCGTGCTGGCCGCGCCAATGCGGACCGTCAATCCCGAGATGGGATCGCTGGTTCTGGCGGAAGCCTTCGTCGTTACGGTGATCGGCGGCATGGGATCGCTGGTTGGCTCGGTGGTCGCCGGCCTCGTTGTCGGCATTGCCGTCAGCATGACAGCGCTGATCGCGCCAGAAATGGCGCAGATCGTGATGTTCGGTCTGATGGCGCTCGTTCTTCTTGTTCGCCCGCAGGGTTTGTTCGGCAAGGCAGGTGCACACGCATGACCGAGACAAATCCCGTCGCGTCCTCGCTGTCGTCCATGGAGCGCGCTCCGGTCACCGTTGCTGCGGTACGGGGCTGGCGCGCGCAATTAATGACGTGGCGCGTGCCGTTATCGATAGCGGCTCTGTGTCTGCTGCCCTGGCTGCTCCCCTCCAAAGCGCTCGCGGTGAATGTGCTGATCTATGGTGTCGTCTGCGTCGGCTACAATTTGCTGTTTGGTTACACCGGGCTTCTGTCATTCGGCCACGCTGCGTTTTTCGGAACCGGCGCCTACGTCACCGGGATCGCCATCGGCCATTTCGGAACGCCCTGGTATGTGGCAATGCTGCTCGGAGTTCTTGTCGGAGGACTGCTCGCGCTCGTGATCGGCGCGCTGTCGATCCGGACCCGAGGCATCTATTTCTCGATGGTGACGCTGGCGCTGGCGCAATTGGTTTATTATGTGGCCCTGCAGGCCTCGAACTGGACCGGTGGCGAGAACGGTTTGCGTGGCTTCACCGTCAGCAAGATCGATCTTTTCGGACTGCAGGTGGATCTGCTCGATCCGCTGAAGAAGTATTATGTGCTGATGGCTTTCGCGGCGCTGGCGCTCTGGTTTGTCTCGCGTGTTCTGAATTCACCCTTTGGCGCGGTGATCGAGGCGATCCGGGAGAATGAAACCCGCGCGCGGGCCTGCGGATATAATGTCGAACGCGCCAAGCTTCTTTCATTCACGCTGTCCGGCTTCATCTGTTCTCTGGCCGGAACTCTGTCGGCGATTCATCTCGCCATCGTGCCGCTCGATTCATTACACTATCAGACCTCCGGAATGATCGTGATGATGACGCTGCTCGGCGGCGCGGGCTCGTTCTTCGGTCCGTTCATCGGCGCGCTCGCGTTTCTTGTGATGGAAGACGTGTTCTCCATCTGGACATCGCATTGGCAGATCATTGTTGGCTCGGTGTTTATTCTGTTTGTGCTGTTCCTGCCCAAAGGCATCTGGGGCACTTTACTGGCGTGGAGAGGTTCGAAATGAGCGAGCCGCTTTTGTCCGTCGATGACATCGGCCGCAGCTTCGGCGGCTTCAAGGCGCTCGAAGGCATCACCGCGAGTTTCGAGCCGAACAAGGTCACGGCCGTGATCGGACCGAATGGCGCCGGAAAGAGCACGTTTTTTAACGTGCTATCGGGCGTGCTGACACCGACATCGGGCCGAATCTCATTCAAGGGAGCCGATCTTACAGGCACGCCGCAGCACCGTTTCGTGCATCTCGGGATTGCGCGGTCGTATCAGATCACCAACATCTTTCCGTTGCTTACCGTTCATGAAAACGTGCGCGTCGCCGCACAGGCGTTGCGCTCGCGTTACGACATCTGGAGCCATCGCGGCCGCTTGCATGAGCTTGACGAGAAGGCCGATGCCGCATTGAACGCTGTCGGATTGCAGGGGCGCCGCAACACCACGGCAAAATTCCTCGCGCACGGCCAGCAGCGTGCTCTGGAGATCGCGGTTGCACTGGTTGCCGACCCCGAATTGCTATTGCTCGATGAGCCGACTGCCGGCATGGGACCGGAGGAGACCAAGGATATGGTGGCGCTGATCGAGCGCCTCGCCGCGCAGCGCACCATACTTCTCGTCGAACACAAGATGAAAATGATCCTCGGCCTCAGCGATCGCATCCTTGTGCTGCATCACGGCCGACTGATCGCGGACGGTTCGCCACAACACATTCAGGCGGATCCCGAAGTCCGCCGGGTCTATCTGGGGCAAAGCCATGGGTATGCGTAGAAATGGGTATGCGTAAGATGGCTATGCTCGACGTTAAAAATCTCAACGCGTGGTATGGCGCGAGCCATGTGCTGCATAGCGTGTCGTTTTCGGTCGAGCAGGGAGAGATTGTCGCTTTGGTCGGACGCAACGGCGCGGGCAAGACCACGACCATCCGCACCGTCATGGGGCTGATGTCGCGCGCGAGCGGGCAGGCGATGTTCGATGGCAACGACATGATGCCGCTTGCCGCGCATGAGCGTTTTCGCTTAGGCCTTGCCTATGTGCCGGAGGAGCGTCGCATTGTGCGCGATCTGACGGTGCGCGAGAATTTGCGGCTGGGGCTTCTCGCCAGTGATAAGGCGATCAATGAACGCGCGGCGATCGATGAAATCGCCGAGATCTTTCCGCGGCTGAAGGAGCGTCTCGATCAGCAGGGTTCGACGATGTCCGGCGGCGAGCAGCAGATGCTGGCCATTGCCCGCGCGATGATCGCTAAACCGAAAATGATTCTTCTTGACGAGCCGTCTGAGGGCATCATGCCGGTGCTTGTGGAAGAGATGGGAGTTTTGTTCCGGCGTCTGCGAGACTCCGGCGTGACGTTGCTGCTTGTCGAGCAGAACGTCGAATGGGCGCTGCGGCTGGCGAGCCGCGCGATCATTATCGACCAGGGTGAAATCGTCTACGAAAGCAGTTCGGCGGCGCTCCTTGCGGACAAGGAGATTCAGGACCGCTATTGCGCCGTCTGACGCAGCAAACAAGGACAGACCAATGCAGATGAATGGCAGCGAGCGGATCGCCGCTCCGAAAGAGGCCGTTTGGGCGGCGCTGAACGATCCGGAAATCCTCAAGCAATGCATTCCCGGATGCGAGAAGCTGGAAAAGACCTTGGATACCGAGATGACTGCGACCGTCACGCTCAAGATCGGGCCGGTGAAGGCGTCGTTCAATGGCAAAGTAACATTATCGGATATTGATGCGCCGAATGGCTATCGCATTATGGGAGAAGGAGCGGGAGGCGTCGCCGGTTTCGCCAAGGGCGGGGCCAATGTTCGCCTCGAATCGGAAGCGCCGGACGTCACTATCCTGCATTACGATGTCGACGCCCAGGTCGGCGGAAAGATCGCGCAGCTTGGAGGGCGGCTGATTGATTCGACCGCCAAGAAGCTTGCGGGCGAGTTTTTTACGAAATTCGCGAGCTGCTGCGGTCAGCCTGCTTAAATCGTCGGATGAAGCGGTCTGCCGCTAACGCATTTCGACACGGTCGCTGAGAGCTTTTCGCGTCAGGCTTTCGAGGAAGTTGAGAAAATCGCTGGCGCAGGCGGCTGCGCCGGCGGCGTCGCGTGCGACGATGGCCTTGACTGTCCTGGAATGAAGCCGCGCAGCTTCCTCGAAAAAATCCTCGTCCTCGATATGGGCGTACCAGAATCGCCGCGACAGCCCATGGATGGTCCCGATCGAGTTGGCAAGGATTCCATTATGTGCCGCTCTTGCGATCGCCTGATGAATGGCGCGGTTGGTGGCAAGATAAGCCGGCCGGTCCCTTGCGACGGCCACGGTCGAAAATCGCGTTGCGAGATCTGCCATCGCGGCCCGCTCAGCCGATGTGGCGCGCTCTGCGGCCAGCCTGACGACAAGATCCTCCAGCGGCCGGCGGACTTCGAGCAGTTCGAACTGCCGGAACACGTCCATGGAAGAGACCTGCACACCGCGGCTCGGGTGCACATCGATATAGCCCTCAAGCCGCAGCCGCTGCACTGCCTCACGCACGGGGGTGCGTCCGCATTGCAGTTCCTCGGCCAGCTTTTTCTCGGAAATCATCGCTCCCGGCTTGAGCGCCCGGCTCACGATCATCTCCTCGATCCGCCGATAGGCATCTTCCGCGAGGGATACTGGTTCCAGAGGTTCGCCGATCATCCTGCTTTATCCCATTGTTTTCAGGGGCTTCCAACTGGCCATTGACTCTCTTCCCACACTAGAATAAATCGGTGTCCAACCGATATATCGGCAATCTATCGGATAGAACAACATAGGGAGATTCGGATGGATCGGCGCCCACGTACGCGTCTCGATGCTGATGTTCTGGTTGTTGGCGGCGGCGCGGCCGGCGTCGCGGCGGCGATTACTGCCGCCCGGCAAGGTCTCGATGTCGTCCTGATCGAACGCTACGGATTCTGCGGCGGCGGCGCTGTGGCCGGGCTGTCGGGTACGGTTTGCGGACTTTATGAAGCAACTGACCGTCGCGCGAATGGCCCGAAGCAGGTTGTTTTCGGATTTGCCGATGAATTCTGCCAGCGCCTCGAAGCCATGGGCGGCCTTGCCGATCCTGTGGTCTACGGAAAAACCTGGACCCGTGTGCATGACCCGCTGGTCTGGCGCGATGCGGCTGACTCCTTTGTGCGCGAGGCCGGCGTTCAAGTCATTTTCCATGGCGTCGTCTTTGGCGTGCATATGGACGGAGACACGGTTCAGGGCCTCGAGGTCTGGACCAAGGAAGGCATTGTTGATGCCCGCGCTCCCATCGTGATCGACGCGAGCGGGGATGCCGATGTGGTCGCGATGGCAGGATTGCCGTTCAATATCGGTGACAATGGCCGGGTGCAGAATCCCACCATGATCTTCCGTCTTCTCGGCGTGGACACCGAGAAATTTTCCGCGACCTACGGCATGGATACCATCATGCCGCCGGAAGTGACCGAGATAATCCTGGCGGCACAGCGCGACAAAACCTACGATCTGCCGCGTGCGAAAATCTGGCTCTTCCTGACGACACGGCCCGGCGAATTGCTTTGCAACTGCACGCGCGTGATCGGGCCAGACGGGCGCGAACTGAATACGCTGTACTGGAAGGATTTCAGCGACGCAGAACTGGAAGGCCGCAAGCAGGTCCGCGAGTACGCCCGCTTTTTCCGGGACAATCTCGTCGGCTGCGAAAACTCCTTCGTCAATGACACCGGCGTGCAGGTTGGTGTTCGCCAGACCCGTCAGATCGGGGGCGTGCATACGCTGATGAACGACGACGTCGTCAAAGGTATCAAATCCTTGGATGGCATCGCCCGGTCGCCATGGCCCATCGAATTGCACGCAGGCGCGAAGCCGCGTGTGGAATGGCTGCTCGACGATTATTATGAGGTGCCGTTCGGCTGTTTCGTCCCCGAGCGCGGTGAGGGATTACTGGCGGCTGGCCGTTGCCTTTCCGCCCAGCACGAGGCCGTCGCTTCGGCCCGCGTGACCGCTCAGTGTTTCTCTTACGGGCATGCCATCGGCCACGCCGCCGCAATTGCCGTGAAAGAAAAAATCTCGCCCCGGAAAATTCAGGGCCGCGACATTCGCGCGGTGCTCAATGGCGACGGCGCTCGCCTCGACTAGGGTTGATTCATGCTCGATATCGCTAAAAGCAATGATGTTCTCACGCTGAGCCTGAACAGGCCAGATCGGCGCAACGCGTTGTGTACCGAAGGCATGGGGCTGCTGCGTTCCGCGCTATCCGACGCGGACAAAGATTCGTCCATTCGCGTTATCGTATTGACAGGCGTTGCTCCGGCCTTCTGTGCGGGAAGCGATCTGAAGGAACTTGGCGGTCTTGATATCGCGGGCCTGTGCGCGCATGAGGCCGAGACAGCATCCGTTGCGCGTGGCATCGCGCATCTGACAAAGCCAGTCATCGCCGCAGTGGAAGGTTACGCCCTGGGCGGCGGCTTTATTCTGGCGGTATCGTGCGATCTGGTCGTTACCGCTGCGAATGCGCGATGGCATCTTCCGGAAGTTCTCAATGGCTGGATCCCGCCTTGGGGATTGGGTGCATTATTGGCGCGTGTCGGTCCGGTAAAGGCACGAGCGCTGACTTGGGGCGCCGAGCCGATCGACGGCAACGATGCCCATCGTCTGGGGGTTGCGGATGCGCTCGCTGCTCCAGGCGAAGCGCTGGCAACGGCGCTTGTGCTGGCGTCGAAGCTCGCGAAGCTACCGCCGGAGGCAGTGAAGTCCGTCAAACAATTCTATGAACCTTTTGCGGCGAGCGAGGATGAGCGTCTCGACGATGTTGCCTCGCGCCTGTTCGCGCAGGATTGCGAGAGCGCCGCTGCAAAATCCACTCTCGCACGTTTTACGGTGAAGGCATGAGCAAAGTCGTTGATGCGGAAACGGCCGTTGCGTCGATCAAGGACGGTCAAACAGTGGCATCCGTCGGTGTGATCGGATGGATCACTCCGGACGCGGTGCTGTGTGCCCTGGGCAACCGTTTTCGCGACACCGGCGCACCGCGAAATCTAACCTTCTATTTTCCGGTTGGTACCGGTGATGCGCAGGCGATCAAGGGCATGGATCACGTTGCGCAAGCCGGACTGATGAAGCGCATTGTTTCCGGTTCCTACATCAACCCCGTCGATCCCAAGACCGGCAAGCGCCCGGAACTGATGCGTCTCGTTCGTGAAAATGCCATCGAAGCCTATTCATGGCCGATCGGCGCCTCGATGCATTGGCTCCGCGAGGTTGCTCGCAAGAGCCCCGGATACATCACCCGCGTGGGGCTGGGCACCTATGTCGATCCGGACTGCGGTGGTGGAAAGTTTACGGCAAAGGCGACAGAGGATCTGGTTCGCCGTATCCAGATCGATGGCGAGACATTTCTCTATTATCCGACCTGGCCGATTGACGTTGCGATCATCCGTGCGTCCAGCGCCGACGAGCGCGGCAATCTTTCGTTCGAGGACGAGCCGCTGGTTTCAAGCAATATCGGCCTTGCCCTTGCCACCAAGGCAAGCGGCGGTCGCGTGATCGCACAGGTGCGCCGTCTTGTTTCTTCGGACGAGCGTCCCGCCTCGCAGGTCAAGATTCCCGGCATGTTCGTCGATGCCGTCGTGCTCGATGAAAAAATGATGATGGGAAGCGAACTGGCTTACGAGCCTGCCTTTTTCAGCGGCAAACGGCTTCCGCTGTCGAATCTGCCGCGTCCGGAAATGAGCGCGGACAAGGTGATTGCGCTCCGCGCGGCGCGTGAAGTTCGCAAGCGTGAATTATCGATTTTTGGATTCGGCGCTGCAGCGGACGTGCCGCTGGTGATGGCGGAGCAGGGGCTGTTCGACGATGGTGGTCTAGACGACTACTGGTTCACCACCGAGCACGGCTCATACGGTGGCATCGTCATGTCGGGCTGGCAGTTCTCGGCCAACATCAACCCGGACTCCATTCTCGATGGACTTTATCAGTTCGATGCCATCGACGGCGGGCTGTGCAAATTCGCCGCGCTTGCTTTCGCGCAGTTCGATGGCAATGGCTGCGTCAATGTCAGCAAGTTCGGTGCCGCCAATCCGGGCGCGGGCGGCTTCACGGACATCGCGGAAAACGCCAGACGTCTGGTTTTCACCGGCACCTTCACCACCAACGGTCTTGTCACGTCCTTCGATGGTGGCCGGCTTGCGATCAAGCAGGAAGGCCGGGTGAAGAAATTCTGCAAGCAGGTCGAAAGCATCACCTATTCGGTGGCGGACGGTGTGCGCAAGCGCGGGCAGCACGCGCTGGTCGTCACCGAACGCGCGGTATTCGAATTCCGGCCCGAGGGTCTCACATTGATCGAAATCGCGCCGGGCATCGACCTTGAGCGCGATGTGCTTGGGCAAATGGATTTTGCTCCGATTGTCGATCGCTCCGCGCTTCGGGAAATGGATTCAGCGCTATTTTCGCAAAACGAAAACATGAGGGCGGCGAGCTGAAGCAGGGAACATCGCCTCACTTAATCGGATCAAGAACAAAGCCGCCACGAAGCGGTCAACGTGTCAGGAAACCAGGAGGATCACATGTCATTCAAGAAAATAGCGTTGGGCGTTGCGCTTTTGTGCGCGGGTCTGCCAGGCGCATCCTACGCGCAGATGACTAACGATACGGTCAAGATCGGGCTCATCACCGACATGTCGGGCATGTATGCCGATCCGGACGGCCCAGGCGGCGCCGAGGCGATCCGCATGTCGATCGCCGATTACGGCGGAACGGTCAACGGCAAGAAAATCGAGTTCGTGGTCGCCGACCATCAGAACAAGGCCGACATCGGCGCGGCGAGGGCGCGCGAATGGATTGACCAGGATGGTGTGGACATGATCCTGGTCGGGCCGAATTCATCGGTCGGTCTGGCGGTGGCGAAGATTGCCAGCGATCGCAAGAAGCCGATCTTCTCGATCGGCTCGACGTCGTCGCGCCTGACGAATGAGGAGTGCTCGCCGTTTATCGTGCATTACGCTTACGACACCGTGTCGCTGTCGAAAGGTATCGGTTCGGCTATCGTCGCCGATGGCGGTAAGAAGTGGTTCTTCGTGACCGCCGACTATGTGTTCGGTGCTTCGATCGAGAAGGATACCCGTGAAGTCGTGACCGCCAAGGGCGGCACGGTGCTTGGCTCGGTGCGCCATCCCTTGAACGCGTCGGACTTCTCGTCCTTCCTGCTGCAGGCACAGTCATCCGGCGCGGACGTGCTGGCTCTGGCCAACGCGGGCGCCGATACGATCAATTCGATCAAGGCGGCACATGAATTTGGTATCGATAAATCGATGCGCCTTGTGGCAATGAACATGTATCTCACCGACGTGCATGCACTCGGTCTCGATACCGCCAAGGGTCTCTATATGACCGACGGCTGGTACTGGGACATGAACGATCAGACGCGCCCATGGGCCAAACGCTTCTTTGCCAAGATGAACAAGATGCCGACGCTGCTTCAGGCCGCCGATTATTCCGCCGTGACGACCTACCTCAATGCGGTGAAAGCGGTTGGCACTGATGACGGCGAGAAGGTCATGGCCGAGATCAAGAAGACCAAGATAAACGACCTGTTCGCCAAGGACGGTTACGTGCGTCCCGACGGCCGCATGATCCACGACATGTATCTGATGCAGGTGAAGACCCCGCAGGAATCCAAATATCCGTGGGATTACTTCAAGCTGATCAAGGTCATTCCCGGCGAAGAGGCTGCGACCACCAAGGCGGAATCCCGCTGTACGCTCTGGACCAGCACGCAATAAGCGCGGCCTGCGAAGTGGAGGACTCGATGCTGACTCTCAACGATGACGAACGCGCCCTGAAAGAAGGCGTCGAATCCTTTGCCGAGGGCGAGCTCCGCCCTCAGATCAAACCGTTTGTCGATGCCCATCAATTTCCGGAAAAGCTGGTCGCGCAGTTCAGCGCGCTCGGTTTCATGGGCACGGCCTACGAGCCGGAGTACGACGGCGGCGGTCTTGGTGCGCGTGGCAGTGCCATTGTCGCAGAATCCTTGAGCGTGATCGAGCCCGGCTTTGCGGCGATCTATCTGTGCAACAGCGCGCCGATGACGGTGATTTCCCGTTACGGTTCGCCGGAATTGAAGCGGGAATGGCTCGCGCCGCTATGCCGGGGCGAGATGATTGCTTCCTTCGGCGTAACGGAGCCTCATGGCGGCTCCGATGTCGCCAGCATCAAGACTCGCGCGGTCGACGACGGCAATTGCTGGGTGCTGAACGGATCGAAGGTGTTTTCGACCAACGCCGGAACGCCACTGCACGGTCTTTCGACCGTCGTTGCGGTTACCGATCCGGACAAGGGGCCGAAAGGACTTTCCACTTTCGTTGTTCCAGTCGGAACCGAGGGCTTCCGCGTCGGCAAGGCCGGCCACAAGACCGGCTGGCGGATCGCACCTTCGGTCGAATTGTTCTTCGAGGATTGCCGCATTCCGAAACGCTTTCTTGTTGGCGAACTTGGGGATGGCCTGAAACAAATTCTCACGACCCTCAGCCTCGGGCGTATCCTCGTCGCCGCCGCAGCGCTCGGTTTGTCGCGCAAGGCGTTCAACCTGGCACGGGACTACGGGCGCGGCCGTACAGTCGGCGGCCGCCCGATCTTCGACAATCAGGGCCTGACCTTTCCGCTCGCCGACGCCATGACTCAGATTCATGCCGCCGAATTGATGATCCGCAACGCGGCCTGTCTTGCCGATGCCGGCAAGCCGTTCCGCACCGAATCCTCGATGGCGAAGCTGTTCGCCAGCGAGTTGGCTGGCCGCGTCGCCGACACGGCCGTGCAGGTTCACGGCGGCTACGGGATGTTCGAGGAATATGAGGTTTCGGGCCTGCTTGGCGAAGCAAAAGTTCTGCAGATCGTCGAAGGCACCAGTGAGGTTCAGCGGCTTTTGATTGCACGCGAACTGACCGCGTCCTGACCAGCAGTTAATGCCGTTGTCAGAACCCCCGGTGAAAGAGTAGATTTATGCTCTGTTTCGCCGGGAGAGGGCAATGATCTTCCGCCAGCTGTTCGATCAGACGTCCAGTACCTATTCCTACCTGCTCGCCAGCCGCCGCGGCGGCGAGGCCCTGATCATCGATCCAGTGCTGGAAAAAGTCGACCGCTATCTTCAGCTCGTTAAGGAACTTGATCTGAAGCTGGTCAAGGCGATCGACACCCATATGCATGCGGACCATATCACCGGTCTGGGCGCGCTGCGGGACAAGACCCATTGCATCACCGTGATGGGCGAGCGAACCAAGGCGGATGTTGTTTCGATGCGGCTCGCGGACGGTGAAAAGCTCACCATCGAAGGGCTGGTGCTTGATGTGGCCTATACGCCGGGGCACACCGACGATTCCTACAGCTTCATCATGGGGGACCGCGTATTCACGGGCGACACGCTGCTAATCCGGGGCACGGGCCGGACCGATTTCCAGAACGGCGATCCGCGCGCGGCCTATGATTCGATTTTCAACCGGCTTTTGAAACTGCCGGATTCAACGCTGGTCTATCCCGCGCATGATTACAAAGGTGAGACTGTTTCGACCATCGGTGAAGAGCGGACGTATAACCCGCGTCTGCAGGTCAAATCGATCGACGAATATGTCGAGCTGATGAATAATCTGAAATTGCCGAATCCGAAAATGATGGATGTGGCCGTGCCGGCCAACATGCATGTCGGGATGCATCAGGAAGAGATTGCGCGGCGCGGATGGGCGCTTTCGGCGCAACAGATGCTCGCTCTTATTGGCGAACCGCAGACAGCGCTGATCGATCTGCGTGAGACATCCGAGCGCGAGCGTCATGGTGTTATTCCTGGTTCCTTGCATGTTCCCTACCAGACCCTGCAAGAGAATATTGGCGCCGGCGGTATGCTCCGCGAATTGGCGCGATCGTCCAGTAAACAGCTGGTGTTTTATTGCGCTTTCGGCGAGCGTTCGGCGATGGCAGTTCAGGCCGCCCAGGATGCGGGTCTTTCCTCTGCCCGCCACATGGCAGGCGGCATCGATGCGTGGAAAAAGGCTTCAGGGCCGGTGGCATCGTAAACAGAGCGGGTTTTTGTCGAACTGATCCGGTCGGAATTCATCAGGACATTTTCATTTCGTTTCATGAGTCAATGGGCGTTTGCCGCCGCGATCTGTCGCGCGCGATTTTCTTCGCATTTTTTAATTTCGCTGCATCGCATTGCTGCACTTGCTCTGTTCGCGTGAATTCCATTTTGCGGAATGATCCGAAATAAAAATTTCTGGAATAATTATCTGTGTCATGCGTCTAATTCCTGTACGGGAATATGTCCCCGGGGAGAAAACAAAATGATGAACAGACGCACTGTGCTCCAGGGCGGCGCTGCTCTTCTTGCAAGCGGCACGATGCTCGGCGGGTTTCCATTGCCGGGCTTCGCAGAAGAAACAATCACACTACCTTTCGGAAATGGCGGGCGCCCGCTCGTCAAGTATCCGCAAAAACGCCCGATGATCGGGCTCACCAGCAGACCGCCGCAGTTCGAAGCGCCGATGTCGGTGTTCAATGAAGGCGTCATCACGCCGAACGATGCGTTCTTTGTACGCTATCATCTTGCGGACGTTCCTCTCGACATCGATCCGGACAAGTTCACGGTTGCGGTCAAGGGCAAGGTCGACAAGCCCATCACGCTGTCGCTGGCCGACATCAAGAAGATGCCGGCGGTGGAGATCGTCGCTGTCAATCAATGCTCTGGCAACAGCCGCGGCTTTTTTGAGCCGCGCGTGGCTGGTGGACAGCTCGGAAACGGCGCGATGGGCAATGCGCGCTGGAAGGGCGTCCCGCTCAAGACCGTGCTCGACAAGGCTGGTGTACAGGCCGGTGCCAAGCAGGTTGTGTTCGGCGGCATGGACGGTCCGGTCATGGATACGACGCCCGATTTTGCCAAGGCGCTCGACCTCGATGTCGCCCGCAACGGCGAAGTGATGCTGGCATATTCGATGAACGGTACGGATCTTCCGTATCTTAACGGATTCCCGCTGCGTCTTGTCGTGCCGGGTTATTACGGCACCTACTGGGTCAAGCACCTCAACGAGATCAATGTGATCGATACGGTGTACGACAATTTCTGGATGAAGACGGCCTATCGCATCCCGGACAATGAGTGCGCCTGTGTCGACCCCGGGACCGCGCCCAAGGCAACGGTGCCGATCAACCGCTTCTCGGTGCGATCCTTCATCACCAGCGTGCAGGACGGTGCCAAGCTGAAGCCTGGCACGATCAACTTGAAGGGCATCGCCTTCGACGGCGGATCGGGAATCAAACAGGTCGATGTCTCGACCGACGATGGCAAGACGTGGATGCCTGCTGCTCTCGGCAAGGATCTCGGTAAGTATTCGTTCCGCGAGTGGACGCTACCGGTGAAGCTTGCCGCGGGCTCTTACAATCTCAAGGTTCGTGCCACCGCGAATGACGGCAAGGTTCAGCCCGACAAGCCGCTATGGAATCCGTCGGGCTACATGCGCAACGTGATCGAAACCACATCTGTGACGGTTGCTTGAGGGAGGTCATGATGCAGACATCGAAAATCATTGCGCTTGTCACGGGAGCCGTCGCGATTGTGGTTGCGGCTGGAGCCTTGCAGGCAAGGCCAATGGCTTACAAGCTGCCTGAAGAAACGGTGCAGTTCCCGCCGGGGCCGAATCTGGAGGTTGTGCAGGCAAACTGCACCGCATGTCACTCGGCGGACTACATCAAGACGCAGCCACAGGGTCCGAAATTCAAGCAGGATTTCTGGACTGCGGAGGTCAACAAGATGATCAAGGTTTACGGAGCACCGATCGATCAGTCCGACGTCGGCAAAATCGTCGAATATCTGGTCGCCGTTCACTGACGAGCGGCTTGTCCTGACAGGCTAGAGCTTCGCGTTCGATTACTTTGAGGTTACCTGGAACGCGAAGCTCGCATCGCCTGTTGCATGCACTGCAGGCCGCAGTTTATCGGGCGCAATCAGGAAAATCCTGGTGAAAACGAGGGCTGCGACTACAGCCCAGAAAACCAAAGCCCCGATACGAACGAGCGGCGTGTCGGCTTTCGCGCGGAGCGTTTTCTGCTCGGCCCAATAGGCGAGTTCAGGCTCCGCCATGCACGATACGTTCGCTGGCAAGCTGGCCCCTGTAAAAGACGAGAAGTTGTTTCCTGTCAGATCGGTCATGTCTAAGCACCTGTAATTACGTGCTTAATAGAAGCGTCTTCGGCCGTTCCTTCAAGAAAACAGGGCACCATATTTGCCCAGTTCAGGAGTACAAACGTATGGTGCAGCCACCTCAGGGGGGAATGTTCTTCTTTTCGGGGGTGAAAGGCCCCGGAAAAGGGCCGGATGTGTCGATGTCAGGCGATTCCCAGCATCCGGATCAGCAGGATGCTCACGATAAGCAGCACGATGAGGGAGGCGGTCACGGCGAATGTGACACGCCCGCCGATCCGCCCGACCACACGAATATCGACCCCGAGCCCGAGTGCCGCCATTGAGATGACGGTCAGAATTCCTGCCGTCATCGTGATGGGACGAAGCGCGGCATCGGGGACGAGCCCGAGCGAGCGCACGGAGGCGAGCGCGAGAAACCCGAGGATAAACCACGGCACGAGGTGAAACAGTCCGAGCTTGGTCGGTGTTTCGCCTTCGGCGCCTGCAATGCGCGAACGCAGCAGAGACATCGTCAACACGACGGGCCCCAGCATCAGGACACGCACGAGCTTGACCAACGTGCCAACCTGCGCCGCCACCAGTCCTATCGGAATCGTCGCGGCCAATACTTGCGGCACGGCATATACGGTCAATCCTGCCAGCGTGCCGTATTGCGTCTCGGTGAGGCCGAGAAGCGGGAAGGCGAGTGGAAGGCCAAGTACGACAACGACGCCGAGCACCGCAGTGAATGCAATGGACGAAGCAATCTCATCGCCGTTTGCGCCGATCACGGGCGCGACGGCGGCGATGGCGGAATTTCCGCAGATGGAATTGCCGCAGGCGATCAGGATCGAAATGCGCTGTGGCAATCCGAGCAGGCGGCTGATGGTGTAGCTCGTCAACAGAGCGAGGATAACGGTAAAGACGATTCCCATCAGCAACGCCGCGCCCGAAGCCATGATGGCGCCAAGGCTGATCGAGGCGCCAAGCAGCATGACGGCGATTTCCAGGAGCAGCTTCGCGCTGAAATTGATACCCGGTTTCCAGAGTGGCCCTGGCTGCCAGACGCTGCGCACCGCGATGCCGAGAAGAATGGCGATCACCAGCGCTTCAATATAGGGGTGCTCGAAAGCGCGCTCTTCCAGAATCTGTGCGCCGATAGCGATCAGTGTCAACACGATGCATACGGCAGTGCCCGGAAGGACGGAAATCAGAAATTGGGGTATGCGTTTAACGGTATTCACCATTGGTCGCTTCCGTCGCCCATACTTTTTTGCGCATCTGACGATGCATTTTGAAAACCGGCCGGCTCAGGCTGTAACATCGTGCGCGTTGAATTGCGCGGATTTTTTACGCCGCGAATCTTCCATTAAATGAAACGTCTTCTCGATCGCACTTGCAGCTTTCTTCAATGCCGGCGCCAGAGCGATCGCGCGCGCAAGCGGCAACCGTCCGGTCGGACCGTGAACGGCGACGGTGGCGCAAATCCGTCCTTTGGAATCCATCACCGGCACCGCGGCGGCCGCCATGCCCTCGATGAACTCCTCGTTATCGGTGCCGATCCGTGTCTTGCGTATTTTCGCGAGCTCCTTTTCAAGCGCGCCGGGCGATGTGATCGTTCCTGGCGTGTGACGCTCGAGCGCGCGCGCGTTCAGCAGGGTGCGGCTGAGAACATCGGGTGCCAGAGCGAGAAAAAGTTTTCCGCTTGCGGTGCAGTGAAGGGGAACGCGCGATCCGACTTTCAGGCGGAACTGCAGTGGCCAGTCGGATTCAACACGGTCGAGATAGATCAGATGATCTCCTTCGAGCATGGTGATGTTGCAGGTTTCTCCGATCTCGGCGACCAGCGCCGACAGAATCGCGCGGCGTGGCGCAAGCTGAAATGAATGTTGCATGGCATCGAGAGCGAGCGCCGTCAGGCGATGGCCAATCTCGTACCGCCTTCCGTCGAGAGTCCGCTGCGCGAAACCGAGTTGCTCCAGCAGCACGATGAACCGGTGTGTTGTTGCCTTCGGCAATCCAAGCTGCGCGACAAGATCGTTGAGCGTCGGTGGCTCTTCCGCCTTCGCAACGATCTCCAGCAAAAGCAGCGCGCGTTCGGAGACCGAGGTGGTTTCAGTCATGGATCATCTCGCTCGTTAAGACGCGCGTGTTGCGGCGCAAGTTGACAAAGTTTTCTGCACGGTTCAACCTTCAGGATAAATCGTCTCAATAAATGAGACAAGCGGGGAGCGCAAGGTGGAGCGAACGGAATACGATTACGTCGTCGTGGGTGCAGGCTCGTCTGGCTGCGTGCTTGCCAATCGTCTGAGCGCAGATGGCCGTCACAAGGTGCTGCTGCTCGAAGCAGGTCCCAAGGACAACTATCTCTGGATTCACATTCCCATCGGTTATGGGAAGACGATGTTTCACAAGGCCTACAACTGGGGCTTCTACACCGAGCCCGAGGCCAGCATGAAAGATCGCAAGATTTACTGGCCGCGCGGGCGCGGGCTTGGCGGATCCAGTTCGATCAACGGACTGATCTTCATTCGCGGACAGCGCGAGGACTACGACCAGTGGGCGCAGCTCGGCAATGCTGGCTGGGACTGGAAAAACGTTCTGCCCTATTTCATCAAGTCTGAGCACAACAGCCGCGGCGCGAGCGCGACCCATGGCGGCGATGGCCCGCTCTGGATGTCCGACATCCAGGAAAAAAGCGAGCTGATGGAAGCAATCATCCGTGGGGCCGAGGAACTCGGCGTGCCCCGCACGAATGATTTCAACGGCGGACATCAGGAAGGTGTGGGCTACTTCCAGCTTTTTACACGCAACGGCTGGCGCAACAGCTCAGCGGTCGCCTATCTGCGGCCGGCGAAGAACCGCGCCAATCTGCATGTCGAAACAGACGCGCAGGCGACCAGTCTTATTCTCGATGGCCGCAAGGTCACGGGTGTGCGCTACCGGCATAATGGCGCGATGAAGGAAGTCCATGCAGGACGCGAAGTCATTCTGTCCGCGGGCGCGTTGCAGTCGCCACAGCTCTTGCAGCTGTCCGGTATCGGACCGGCGCCGCTGCTGAGGCGTCACGGTATCGAAGTGGTCCATGATCTGCCGGGCGTGGGGCAGAATTTGCAAGATCATTTGCAATTCCGTCTGATGTTTAAAGTGTCGCGACCGATTACGACGAATGACGATCTGCGCTCGCTTTTCGGCCAGGCGCGAATCGGTCTGAAATGGCTAGTCAGCGGCAAGGGCCCGCTCGGTATCGGCATCAATCAGGGCGGCCTGTTTACCCGCGTATTGCCGGGATCGAAAACGCCCGACATCCAGTTTCATTTCGGAACGCTCTCGGCGGATCAGGCGGGCGGCAGGCCGCATCCATGGTCAGGCTGCACTTTCTCGGTCTGTCAGTTGCGCCCCGAATCGCGCGGAACGGTCGAAATCAAATCGGCCGATCCGATGGAAGCGCCGTCGATGCGGCCGAACTATCTCGCCACCGCGACCGATCGCCTGTGCGCGGTGGAATCGATCAAGTATGCGCGGCGGCTGGCGGCAACAGACGCCCTGAAGCCTTATCTCGCGGCCGAGTACAAGCCCGGCGCTGGCGTTCAGTCGGACGCCGAGATTCTCGAATTCGCGCGCGAAAACGGCGCGACGATCTTTCATCCGGTCGGTACCTGCAAGATGGGATCGGACACGATGGCTGTGACGGATTCGCAATTGCGCGTACACGGCATCGAAGGGCTTCGGGTCGTCGATTGTTCGATCATGCCCACGATCGTTTCTGGAAATACTCATGCGCCGGCGGTGATGATCGCTGAAAAGGCGTCGGACATGATTCTAGCTGCTGCGAAGGAGCACTCCATCGCTGCATAACCACGTCACGACAATAAAGACAAAGGGAGAAAATAAATGGGACAGGATCCACTTCTTAAACGTGTCGTTCTCGCGTCGCTGATCGGCGCGACGGTCGAATGGTACGACTTCTTCTTGTACGGTGTCGTTGCCGGCATCGTCTTCAATCAGCTTTATTTCCCCTCCGGTGATCCGGTGGTGTCGACATTGCTGGCTTACACCACCTTCGCTGTCGGTTTCGTTACCCGTCCGCTTGGCGGCGTAATCTTTGGCCATTTCGGTGATCGTATCGGCCGCAAGAGCATGCTGGTTCTCACCTTGATGATCATGGGCATTTCGACGCTGTTGATCGGTTTGGTCCCGACTTACGCCCAGATCGGCATATGGGCTCCGCTTTCGCTTCTTTTCCTGCGCGTCTTGCAGGGCATCGGCCTCGGTGGCGAATGGGGCGGCGCGGTGCTGATGACATATGAATACGCCCCGTTGGAGAAGCGCGGACTCTATGCGAGCTTTCCGCAGATCGGCCTGTCGATCGGTTTGTGTTTGGCGGCCGGTGTCGTGGCTCTGCTGTCATTCCTTCTGACGAATGAGCAGTTCCTGACATGGGGCTGGCGCCTCGCATTCATCCTGAGTTTCGTGCTGGTCCTCGTCGGATTGTACATCCGCGTGAACATCATGGAGACTCCGGAGTTCGCCAAGCTCAAGGAAAGCCGCAAGGAAGCCAAGGTTCCTTTCGTTACGATGATGTCCGAATATCCGAAGGAAATCATTGCCGGCATGGGCGCGCGTTACATCGACGGCGTTTTCTTCAACGTCTTCGGCGTGTTTTCGATCGCCTATCTGACGTCGCAGTTGAAGATTCCGCGCACGGAAGCTTTGCTCGGCGTTTGTATCGCCGCGCTCATCATGTGCGTTTTTATCCCGTTCTTCGGGCGGGTGTCGGACAAGGTCGGTCGCACCAAGACCTATTTCTGGGGATCGCTCATCACCAGTTTCGCGGCGCTTCCGGCATTCTGGATCTGGATGACGTTCCCCGGCCAGCCGATCCTGGTGTGGGCAGCGCTCATCATCCCGTTCGGCATCTTCTATGCGTCGATCTACGGGCCTGAGGCCGCGCTGTTCTGCGATCTGTTCGGACCGCAGGTACGCTACACAGGCATTTCCTTCGTCTATCAGTTCTCGGGAATCTTCGCGAGCGGACTGACACCGATCATCGCGACTTATCTCGTGGCGGCTTATGGCGGAAACGCTGGCTGGGCGATCGCACTTTATGTCGTCTTCGCAGGCGTGGTCAGTGCGTTGTCGGCGCTGTGGATTAACAAGCTGGCAAAAAACCGTCTTGAGCAGGGACTCCCGGTCGCCAAGGCGATCGCGGCCTGACGGCAAGCCTGGAAGCTGAACAATAACGACAGCGGCCCGGATTATCCGGGCCGCTTTGTTTTAAGCTCATGCTTTAACTAGTTCGGGAGAGGCTGAGTTGTGCCAGCGCACAGGACGCGATGCGCGCGCGTCGCGAATCCGCGCGGCTCGTGAGGATGATCGGCACGCGTGCGCCGAGCACGACACCCGCGCATTCGCCGCCGCCCATATAGATAAATGATTTGTAAAGTGCGTTGCCGACGTCGAGACTCGACACCATCAGGATGTCGGGATCGCCCGCAACGGGGGAAGAGATATTCTTTGTCGCTGCCGCAGTGGCCGAGACCGCGTTGTCGAATGCAAGCGGCCCATCGACGATCGCGCCCTTGATCTGGCCGCGGTCTGCCATTTTCGAAAGTGCCGCGGCATCCATGCTGGATGGCAAATCCGGATTCACGTCCTCAACCGCCGACAGCATCGCCACTTTCGGCTTCGGCAACCCGATCGTGTGGGCGAAATCGACCGCATTGGCGAGAATATCGATTTTGTCCTTCAGGGTAGGGGCGATATTGACCACCGCATCTGTCAGCATCAGCGGCTTGTGGTAGGCGGGCAGATCGAACCAGAACACGTGGCTCATCCGCCGGGATGTCCGCAGGTTGGCATCGCGAGATACCACCGCGCCGAGCAACTGATCGGTGTGCTGCGAACCTTTCATCAGGGCGCTTGCCTCGCCTTTGCCGACAAGTGCGACTGCCGCGCGAGACGCGATGACGGGATCGTCCTCTGTCTCCTCGCAACGCATATCGCGAATGTTCATGCCAAGAGCGTTCGCGCAGGCTTCGATCCGCTGGCGCGGGCCGACAAGGATGGGATCGATAATTCCTTCGTCCCGTGCCGCGAGCGCGGCGGCAAGCGAGTCGTTTGAGCAGGGATAGGCCACCGCAACGGAAAGACGGCCTTTGCCGCGTGCTGCATGTTCGAGCGCGTCGAGTTTTGGGAATGTTTGCGGCTGCATCGATTGTTTCTACCTCAGGGAGTGAGCGTGCTTGCGAGCGCGTCGGCGGCTTCTTTCAGCACCGGGAGCTTTGTCAGCATATCAGTATGGGACAGCCGTGTGACCGGCGCTTGAATGGCGAGCGCGGCAATACAGGCGCGTGAGCGTCCCTTTTGCTGGATGATGGGGACGGCCAGACAGACCAGGCCGGAAAGAAATTCCTCACGGTCGAGGGCATAGCCGTCGCGCCGGATATCGGTCAGCTCCGTCAGCAGCGTCGATTTGTCGGTCACGGTATTTTCGGTATGCGGCTCAAGCTCGAGCTTGTTCAGAACAAGATCGCGCTTGGCGGGCTGCATCAGGGCAAGGAACAGCTTGCCGCTTGCCGAGCAATAAGCGGGGACTTTCGATCCTTGCTGGAACGTGATGCGCAGCGGCCATTTCGACTCGACGCGATCAAGATAGGTCACTTCGGTACCGTCGAGGATCGTCAGGTTGCAGGATTCACCAACGTCCCGTGCGACGCGCTGAAGAATTTCGTGGCGCAGGGCGCCTGCCGGTTTGTTCGACAGGATCGAGAATGCGAGGTTTGAGGCACGTGCGGCAAGCTCATAGCGCCGTCCGTCCGGCGTTCGCTGCAAAAGCCCCACGCTTTCCAGCGAACCGAGCCAGCGATGCATGGTCGGTTTTGGCACGCCGACGGTGACGGCAAGCTCTGCAAGCGAGGCCGGATGCTGCAGCTCGGCAATCGTTTCGATCAGGGCCAGTGGTTTAAGCGCGCCGAAAAGCTCGTTCATTGATATTTCCACTTAAATTCCAAAAAATGGAATGATGCATGATATCAAATGAGATATTCATTGCAACAGCGGATACGTCATGGCATCACACCGCCCAGCGAAATCGGTCGCTGTGACGCGATCATGTGGAGTGAAGGAAGGGCAGCCCATGAAAATGACCACGGAAGAAGCCTTCGTGAAGGTTCTACAGATGCACGGCATCGAACACGCCTTTGGCATCATCGGCTCGGCATTCATGCCGATTTCAGATCTGTTTCCGCAGGCGGGCATCACCTTTTGGGACGTCGCGCATGAAACCAATGGCGGCCTGATCTGCGACGGTTACACGCGCTCCACCGGCAAGATGGCGATGGCGATCGCGCAGAACGGCCCGGGCATCACCGGCTTCGTCACGCCGATCAAGACCGCTTACTGGAATCACACGCCGATGCTGCTGGTGACGCCTCAGGCGGCGAACAAGACGATCGGGCAGGGCGGTTTCCAGGAAGTCGAGCAGATGGCGCTGTTCCGCGACATGGTCTGCTATCAGGAAGAAGTCCGCGATCCTTCGCGCGTGGCTGAAACGCTCAATCGCGTGATCCTCAAGGCCAAGCGCCTGTCGGCTCCGGCGCAGCTGAATATTCCACGCGATTTCTGGACGCAGGTCATCGACATCAATCTGCCGGCGATCGTTGAATTCGAACGCCCCGCGGGCGGCGAGCATGCAATCGCGGAAGCCGCGAAACTTTTGTCGGAAGCGAAATTCCCGGTGATTCTCTCGGGCGCAGGCGTTGTGATCGGCGGCGCGATCCCTGAGACCGTCGCTCTTGCGGAGCGGCTCGACGCTCCTGTCTGCAACAACTACCAGCACAACGACAGCTTTCCCGGCAGCCACCGTCTCGCGGTTGGACCGCTCGGCTATAACGGCTCGAAGGCGGCCATGGAGCTGGTAGCGAAAGCGGACGTCGTTCTCGCGCTTGGCACGCGCCTTAATCCGTTCTCGACCTTGCCCGGCTACGGAATCGATTACTGGCCGAAGACGGCCAAAATTATTCAGGTGGACATCAATGCCGACCGTATCGGCCTGACCAAGCCTGTTACCGTTGGCATCTGCGGTGATGCCAAGCAGGTCGCCAAGGCCATTCTCGAAAAGCTCGCGCCGTCGGCTGGCAATGCGGGCCGCGACGATCGCAAGGCGCTGGTACACCAGACCAAATCGCAGTGGCTACAGACCCTGTCGAGCATGGATCATGAAGACGACGATCCGGGCACGAGCTGGAACAAGGAAGCACGTATCCGCGATAAGGAATTGATGTCGCCGCGTCAGGCATGGCGCGCGATTCAGGCCGGCCTTCCGCGCGATGCGATCATCTCGAGCGACATCGGCAACAACTGCGCAATCGGCAACGCTTATCCGACCTTCGACGAGGGCCGCAAATATCTGGCTCCGGGCCTGTTCGGCCCTTGCGGCTACGGCTTCCCCGCAATCATCGGCGCCAAGATCGGCAATCCCGATACACCGTGCGTCGGTTTTGCTGGCGACGGCGCATTCGGCATCTCCATGAACGAGATGAGCTCGGTGGGCCGCGAAGAATGGCCGGGCATCACCATGGTAATCTTCCGCAACTATCAGTGGGGCGCGGAAAAGCGCAACACGACCCTGTGGTACGACAACAACTTTGTCGGTACGGAACTCGATCGCCACATGAACTACGCAAAGGTGGCTGACGCCTGCGGTCTGAAGGGTGTTCAGGTCAAGACTCAGGAAGAACTGACCAACGCCATTCGTCAGTCCTGCGAAGACCAGAAAAAGCGGATCACCACTTTCATCGAGGTGCTGCTCAATCAGGAGTTGGGTGAGCCGTTCCGCCGCGACGCGATGAAGAAGCCGGTCAAGGTTGCCGGCATCAGCAAGTCCGACATGCGGCCGCAGAAGGTTGCGTGATCTGGACAACCGTGAATGACGAAAGGCGGCCGGCTCGGCCGCCTTTTTTGTTGGAAACGCTTCACTTCGGTGCGGCAATCGGTGGGGATTTGACCGGCACGACAGGCGGCTCACCGAGTTCTCTTGCGATATACTGCGCCAGTTGTTCGGCCGCTGCCGATACGCCCTGTCTTTTCCGGAATAACACGAGTTCGATGTGTGGCAATTTGGGCAGTCCATCGCTCTCGTCCAGACAACGCAGGCCGGGCACAACCGCGCAGCGCGGAAACACCGACACCGCAAGACCTGCGAAGACAGCTGCCTGCAGGCCCGCGATGCTGTCGCAGACCGAACGTATCGACCATTGCAGTCCGCTGGCCCCGAGCGCCTCCAGAGCATGATGGCGGTACACGCTGCCTTGCGGCAGGACCGCGAGTGGGAGAGGCTTGCGCAGTTCCGGTTCGTTGCCTGACCCTGCTACCCATACCAAGGGCTCCTGCCGCACCAGCTCCCCGCTGCGGAAATCCGGCTGATTGGTCATCAGCGCAATATCGAGTTCGTCGCGCTCCAGCGCGGCATGCAGATGAACGCTGCGCGTGCAGCGCAGCTGAATTTCGATGTTCGGGTGCGCGCGCGAGAAGTTCTCGAGCACCTCCGGCAGCAAATAGGACGCATAAAGATCTGGTGTGCCGAGCGTAACATGTCCCGAAATATCGGGCACTGAAAACCGATCGAGCGCTTCATCATTGAGACGCAGCATCGAGCGTGCGAATTCCAGAAGCACTTCGCCGTCGCGGGTCAGGCTGAGTTGACGGCGGTTGCTGTCGAACAAGGTCCGCCCTATGGCTCCTTCAAGTCGTTTGATCTGATGCGTGATCGCGGGTTGCGTCCGGCCGACCTTTTTTCCCGCGGAGGTCAAGCCACCCGTGTCGACGATGGCAACGAATGTTCGCAACAGCGAAATGTCGAGGTCTTGATTCACTGATAAATTCCGCGAATGATGCTCATGCAGCTAATCAATTTTGTCACGAGTGCCGCATCGTGCACCATACGAAAAAGTGATTTTATGTGAAGTGGGCAACCAAGCCCACCGATAAAGTCGAAAAAAACCGTCGCTGGGAGGTGACCATGGAGGCGATACGACAGCCAGCCCGTTGGGCTGGGAAGGCTCTTGCTGTTTTGTCCGCGGCTTTTCTCTGCAATGTGCCAATGAATGGTTCCGCTGCAGCCGCAGGTTATCCCGAACGTCCGATAGAACTGGTTGTCCCGTGGGGACCGGGAGGTGGCGCTGACCAGCTTGCACGTCTCGTCAGCAAGCTGATGGAGCCGATCATCGGACAAAGCATTCCGGTCATCAACGTTCCCGGAGGCACCGGTGCGACCGGCATGGCCAAGTTGATGTCATCGCCCGCCGACGGCTATTCGATGGCGGTCTACATTGCCGACAGTCATGCGCTTCTCGCAGGCAAGACACCGCGCTGGACCATGGACGACATCACGCCAGTGGCAGTGATGATCAAAGGCCCGTCCTTCATCTTCGTGAAGGAAGATAGCCAATATAAGACCTGGGCGGATTTTGAGAAGGATGCCAAGGCCAATCCCGGCAAGCTGAAAGTCGCGACGCTTGGCTTCGGCAGCGTCGACGACTTCTCTCTGAACGTCGTCGAAAAGAGCGGTGGCGTGAAGGTCGTGCAGGTGCCATTCGCAAAGCCGAGCGAGCGCTATGTCTCGATCCTCGGTGGCCATGCGGATGCTCTTTACGAACAGGCCGGTGACGTCGCTCAGTTCCTGAGCAGTAAGCAGATGCGTCCGATTCTCCTGTTCGGAGAGAAGCGCCTCGACGCGTTCAAGGACGTGCCGTCGTCTTATGAACTTGGCTACAAAATCGCGCTGCCTCAGTTCCGGGCGATCGTCGTTCGCTCCGGCACGCCGCAGGAAATCGTCAAGAAGCTGTCCGACGCGCTCGCAAAGGTCGCCGAATCGCCGGAGTACAAGAAGTTTCTCGTGGATCAGTTCGGCGATCCGGCAAGCTTCGAGCCCTCTACGAACGCCGCCGCGTTCGTCAAGGAGCAGCTCGAAGACATGAAGAAAGCGACTGCAGAAAACTAATCAGCCGCTAAAGATCATCACTCAACAGGACAGGCGGCGACATTATGGGAAAAATCGCGCTCCGTCAGACCATTCCGTATGTCGCCGGCCTGATCGTATCCGGCATTCTGTACCACTACGCCCAGCAGATCGAGTATACGCCGCGTCAGGGCGACCTCGGTCCGGATTTCTGGCCGAAGGTGACGATCGCCGTGATGGCTCTGATCTGCCTAATCGAGATTGTGCGTCGTTTATTAGGGATGAACCAGGAAACCCACGGAATCGCAGAGACTTTCGAGAAAGAGGACGATGAGGAAGAGGCGGAATCGCCCAGGCACCCGCGGTTGCTCATCGGTGGCATTATTCTCGTTCTGGCCTATGCATCTGTGGTCACGACGCTGGGATTCCTGCTTTCGACATTCATTTTCCTCATCGTGTTCATGTATCTCGGCCGTTATCGCAATCATCTTGCGATCTGGCTGACCGGCACGGGCATTATGCTCGGAGCGGCGCTGCTGTTCATGCGCGTCGCCTATGTTTCGCTGCCACGCGGTGCGCCACCGTTTGATGCCTTCACTGATTTCATTCGTTTCATCATCGGCGCCTGAAGCAGGGGAATATAATTATGGGTGAGATTCTCCTTCAGCTGGGAAGCGGCTTCCTCAACTGTTTCACGCCAAGCCATATGTTCATGCTTTTTGTGGGCATCGTGATCGGACTGCTGGTCGGCGTGTTGCCGGGTCTGACCCTGGTGATGGGCGTCGCGCTTACACTGCCTTTCACCTACCATATGGATGTGACCGCATCGATCGTGCTGCTGACGGCGATGTATGTCTCGGGCACTTATGGCGGCGCCTTCACTGCTATCCTGTTCAAGATCCCCGGAGAGCCGATCGATGTTCCGATGCTGTGGGACGGCTACACCATGGGTCGCAAGGGAAAGGCCGCGAAAGCGCTCGGCTGGACTCTGGTCGCCGCGCTTGGCGGCGGTGTGCTCTCTGCGATCATCATGGTGCTTCTGACGCAGCCGCTTGCGCATTTCGCCCTGCGTTTTTCGACGCCGGAGTATTTTGCGGTCCTCGTGTTCGGCCTCTCCAGCGTCGTCGCGCTCGGCAGTGGTTCGCTCGCCAATGCGCTCATCAGCCTCTGTGTCGGCATTTTGATCTCAACGGTCGGCACCGACGAAACCTATGGCGCCTCGCGCTTCACCTTCGACTCCCCGATTCTCGCCGATGGCATTGAGTTTCTCGTCGTGATGGTCGGCGCTTATGGCATTGGCGAGGTGCTGTCGCGGCTCGAGACTGGATTTTCGACAAAGCCTGTCGAGAAGATCGGCAACGCCCGAACCGAACTACCGACCTGGAAGGAGATGAGTGCGCTGAAATGGATGTTCGCGCGGGCGAGCATCCTCGGCAATATCATTGGTCTCATTCCCGGAGCGGGCGCTACCATCGCCTCCTTCGTGAGCTACGGTATGGAATCCCAGTTCGGCAAGCGCCGCAAGGAAATGGGCACAGGCATCGCCGAAGGGATCGTCGCGCCGCAAGCGGCGGCAACGGCCTCCGTCGGTGGCGCACTTGTGCCGCTTCTTGCGCTCGGCATTCCCGGCAGCGGAGCGACCGCAATCATTCTCGGCGCATTTATGCTGCATGGTATTCAGCCGGGTCCGCAGGTGATGATGACCTCGGCGCCAATCGTCTACACGGTCTTTGCGTCCGTATTCGTCGGTCTCGCTCTGATGTGTATCGTCGGCTACTTTGCTATCCGGCCACTTGTGAAAATTCTCGATTTGCCGGAAGCGGTGGTCTCGGCCTACGTGATGACGCTGTGCTTTGTCGGCGCGCTGTCGATCCGCAACAGCGTCATCGATCTGTGGCTGATGATCGGGTTCGGCGTCATCGGCTATCTGTTCGAGCGCTTCAAGTTCCCGATCGCGCCACTGGTCCTTGGCGTGATCCTTGGGCCTTTAACGGAAGCCGCCTTCATGAATTCCATGATTAGTTTCAGCAACGACTGGACGGTGTTCTTTACCCGTCCGATTTCGGGAACCGTCATGGCTCTTACCGCAGTCATTCTGGCGCTTCCGTTCCTGCAGCGGACTTGGACAAAGCGGAAAACGGCGGTTTTTGTAGAAGCGAGCTAATTATCGCCATTCGATAAAGGAGACCGGCCCCGGTACCTCGCGCCGACCTTCTTTTTGATAAATACCGCGAATGGATGCGATGCAGATTATCAATTTCCTTGTAGGAAATAATCTCCTGTAGCATGCCCCAGATAAACGCTGCGTCATTTTGAAACTGGGCACTGAACCCGGAAGACAGCAGAAAAATATCGGGAGGTTTCCTATGGCGATTCGCAATAAGGCGAGCCGTACTGTTCTGTTCATCACATGCTTGATGTATCTCATCTTTTACGTTGACCGTGTGAATATCTCGACTGCTGCGCCCCTCATGCAGAAGGATCTCGGATTGACCGCGACCCAGCTTGGGCTTGCGTTCTCCGCCTTCGCATATCCTTACGCCTTCTTTCAGATCGCAGGCGGGTGGCTCGGTGACCGGCTTGGGCCGCGGGTGACGCTCGCGCTATGCGGCGTTCTCGTGGGTCTTTCGACAATCTGGACCGGTTTTGTCGGCGGTTTGGCCGCTCTGTTCATGTCTCGCCTCGCGCTGGGGATCGGTGAGGGGCCTGCTTTTCCCACCGCCACGCGCGCGCTTGCGAACTGGATGCGCCCCGATCAGCGCGCCTTCGCGCAGGGTATCACGCATGCTTTCTCGCGCGCGGGAAATGCGCTGACGCCGCCGCTGATTGCGGTGATCGTCGTGTCTTTCTCCTGGCGCGATTCATTTATTTTCCTCGGTGTGGTAGCGCTAATCTGGTCGGCGGTGTGGTTCCTCTACTTCCGCGACGATCCGCGCACTCATTCGCAAATCACGCCGGATGAATTGACGGGTCTTCCGCCCGCGACCGTCGTCGCCACGCGCAAGAAGGTGCCGTGGGGGCCGCTGATCCGCCGCATCATGCCGGTGACGCTGACCGATTTCTGCTACGGCTGGATTCTGTGGCTTTATCTGAACTGGCTGCCGTCATTCTTTCTGCACGAGTTCAACCTGAACATCAAAAAGTCGGCGCTATTTGCGGCGGGTGTGTTCTTCGCGGGCGTGATCGGTGACACTGTTGGTGGTCTTGTCAGTGACCGCATTCTCCGGAAGACCGGGAATGTCAACAAGGCGCGTACCTCCGTCGTTGTAGCCGGCTTTCTCGGGTCGTTCTGCTTCATGCTTCCGATCATGTTCATTCATGACCTGACCGTTGTTGCGATTTGTCTCAGTCTCGCGTTCTTCTTCGCGGAGCTGATCGTCGCGCCGATCTGGGCCATGCCGATGGACATTGCGCCGGAATATTCAGGAAGCGCCAGCGGATTTATGAATTTCGGCTTCGGTATGGCCGGCATTATCTCGCCGGTGGTATTCGGCTATGCAATCGACGTGACGGGGCGGTGGGATGTACCTTTCATCGGCTCGCTTGCGTTCTTGCTTATCGGGGCGCTGCTTGCACTCAACTGCAAGCCGGGTGAACGCTTCGTCGATACAAGTGCGGCTCCAGCTGGAGCTGCGCCGAGGGCAATCTAACAACACGCAGACGCCCACGCCGGGCCGTTCGCTCGGTGTGGACAACCAACAAGGAATGGAGTTCGGCCATGAGCGTCGTCGAAATGAAAAATCCGGTATCGGACGCGCAGCAGATTGCTGCCGATCTGATGCGAAAGGCGAGGGTTGCGCAGCAGTCGTTTGCGAATGCCGATCAGGCGCGCGTCGATGAGGCTGTGCGCGCGGTCGCATGGTCACTCTACAAGCCAGAACACGCCAAGGCGCTCGCGGAACTCGCGGTCCAGGATACGGGTCTCGGCAACGTGCCTGACAAGATCATCAAGAAACAGCGCAAGACCTTCGGCGCGCTGCGTGACTTGATGCGGGTTAAAACCGTGGGTGAGATCGAGCGGGATGAGAAGAAAGGCATCGTGAAATTCGCAAAGCCTCTCGGTGTGGTCGGCGCGATCACGCCCTCGACCAATCCGGGTGCGACGCCGGTCAACAAGGCGCTGCTCGCGATCAAGGGCCGCAATGCTGTGATCGTGGCGCCGTCGCCGCTCGGTTACCGCACTACAGAGATGGTTGTGAATTATATGCGCGATGCGCTGGGCCAGATCGGTCTGCCCAAGGACCTCGTTCAGATATTGCCGTCGCCGGTGACTAAGGAAACCACCCAGGCCATCATGGAGGCGGTCGATCTCGTCGTCGTCACGGGCTCGCAGGACAATGTGCGCCGTGCCTACAGAAGCGGAACGCCGGCCATCGGCGTCGGCGCCGGCAACGTTCCCGTCATCATCGATGAAACAGCGGACCTTGATTCCGCCGCGCAGAAGATCTGCGCGTCAAAGATCTTCGACAACGCGACCTCGTGCTCGTCGGAAAATTCCGTTGTCATTGTCGATGCGGTTTACGACAAGGCCATTGCGGCGCTGAAAAAGGCGGGCGGCTATCTTGCCAACGCTCAGCAGAAGAAGAAAATCGAAAGCGAGCTTTGGAAGAACGGCAAGCTCAATCGTCACCTGATCGCGCGCGATATGAGCGTTCTGGTGAAGGGATTTGAACTTCCGGCGGACGTCACCGCATCGAAGTTCATCATGGTCGAGGAAACCGGCATCGGCCCCCAATATCCCCTGTCGGGCGAAAAGCTCGCTCTGGTTCTGACGATCTATCGCACGCCGGATTTCAAGGCTGCGAAGGAAACCATCCGGAAGATTCTGGATTTTCAGGGCAAGGGTCACTCGATGGGCCTGCACACGAAGAACATGGATCGTGCACGTGAGCTGGCGGAAGAGCTTCCGGTCGTTCGCGTGCTGGTGAACTTCGCGCACACCTTCGGCAATGGCGGGGGGTTCGACAGCGGTCTTGAATTCACGCTGACCATGGGATGCGGCTCCTGGCAGAAGAACAGCATCTCGGAAAATCTCAACTACAAGAATTTCCTCAACATCACTCACCTCGTTGTGCCGATTCCGGAGGACAAGCCTTCGGAGGAGGAACTGTTCGGTCCGCATTGGACCAAATACGGCCGATAGGATCGCGATCATGAATCTCGAAGAGTATGCAGCCAAGCAGCATGTTCTGGCTCCTGCCGGAGTGCCGGTCCCCAATGGCGTGATGTGCACCACGCCACAGGAGGCTTTCAATGCCGTGGCCAAGATCGGTCCCGCGGTGGTGAAGGCGCAGGTGCCGACCGGCAAGCGTGGCAAGTCCGGCGGCATCAAGATGGCCGATGGTCCTGACGATGGCGCGGAAGCCGCGCGGAGCATTCTGGGAATGACCATCGGCGGCAGCAAGGTGGAGCGTGTGCTGATCGAACAGCGCTGTCCCATCGCGCGTGAGCTTTATGCCGCGGTACTGGTGGATGTCGTCAGCCGTGCGCCGCTGGTGCTGTTTTCGACGGAAGGCGGCATGGATATCGAGGAAATTGCCGAAGAGCGGCCCGGTGCCATCCGCCGGCATATTGTCGACGTGAACAAGGGTTTCGGTCGGGACGATGCTCTGGCGATGCTAGTGGGGCTCGATCTCGGTGATGCCACGGGTGGCGTGGCGGATATCCTGGTCAAGCTGTACGCAATCTTCCGTGACAAGGATGCCGAACTCGTTGAGATCAATCCGCTGGCCGTCCTGAAAGACGGGAATGTCGTCGCGCTCGACTGCAAATTCTCGCTCGACGATTCCTCGGCGCTGCGCCAGAGCGAGCTAGCCAAGGTTGCCTCGCCACCTAAGCTTACCGAGCTTGAGCGGCGCGGAGCCGAGCACGGCCTGAAATTCATTCAGCTCGATGGTAATGTCGGCGTTCTCGCCAATGGTGCCGGCCTGACGATGACGACTATGGACGTGATCGATCATTTCGGCGGACGGCCTGCTAATTTTCTCGAGATCGGCGGCGAAGCCTATACCAAGGCGGAAGTCGCGCTCGATCTGGTGCTGTCCAATCCCGGCGTTAAAAGCCTGGTGGTGAATTTCTGCGGTGCATTCGCGCGAACCGATGTGATGGCGGATGGCGTGGTGAGAGCGTGGGAAACGCTCAAGCCGGGCATTCCGGCCTTCTTCTCCATTCACGGCACCGGCGAGGACGAGGCGGTCAAACTCGTCCGCGAGCGGCTTGGCATCGAACCCTATGATTTCATGGAAGACGCCGTGAAGGCGGCGATTGAGGCAGCACGATGATCTATCGGCGTGGTCAGAAAGTTCTGGTTCAGGGCATAACGGGCAAGCAGGGCACGTTCTGGACCGAGAAAATGAGAGAGATGGGCACCGACGTGATCGGCGGTGTCAATCCGAAGCGGGCGGGCGAGACGTATCTCGGTCTGCCGGTTTATGCGACGGCGGTCGAGGCCGCCAAGCATACACCAATCGATGTGTCGGTGATCTTCATCCCGCCGGCGATGGCGAAGGAAGCCATGATCGACGCCATTGACGCTGGCGTTGGTACCATCGTCGCACTCACCGAGCATATTCCCGGTCACGACGTGCTCGAGATTTTCGCGCGGCTGAAAAATTCCAAGAGCCGGATCATCGGTCCCAACACAGCGGGTATCGTGACGCCGGGAGAAGGCTTCGTCGGCATTATGCCCGGTCACAACCCGAACATTTTCATGCCGGGCGATGTCGGCGTGATTTCGCGCAGCGGCAGTCTTGGCACGCTGATGTGCCTTAACCTGACCAGGGCCCGCCTCGGCCAGTCCGCCTTTATTGGAATCGGCGGCGATCCCATCATTGGCACGACAACGCGCGACGCCCTGATGGCGCTCGACCGGGATTCGAAGACGAAGTCTGTCGTTCTGGTGGGTGAAATCGGCGGTGGAATGGAAGAGGAAGCCGCGGAATACGCTCGCGGCATGAAGAAGCCGATCGTTTCCTTCATCGCCGGACGTTCATCCCCGCCGGATAAAAAGATGGGGCACGCGGGCGCTATCGTTACCGGCGGCAAGGGTGGTTATGCCACCAAGCGGGCCGCGCTGGAGAAAGCGGGCGTTCGCGTCGCGGATACGCCGGCCGAGGTCGCTGTCTTTCTTTCGAAGGTCTCCAAGGTGGCCTAGGGCTGATTTGCAATCGTCTTCGCGCAGCGTGATTTTGCGCGAAGGCGGGCTCATCCGCCGATTTAATCTCGCGGCAAGAGCTTGAGATAGGTCTCCACGGACGGCATCAGGTGCTTGCGGCACAGGTCGATCAGCGCCGGCCGGTCGCAGGCTTCGATGGCTTTGATCATCGCCCGGTGCTCGTCTCGGGCACGGAGCACATAGCGGCGCTGATTCAGCGAATGAAACCGGATGACGTGGGCGCGATGCGAGAAATCGTTGATCGCTGCTGTCAGATACGGATTGCCGCAATTGGCGAACAGCGCCCAGTGGAAGGCGATATTTCTGCGAAATACCAGCTTGGGGTCGTTTTTCCGCACCGCGTCTTCATGTTCGCGCTGGATCGCCCGTAATTCCTCAAGCGCCTTGGCTGGAAGCGGCATTGGAATGAGGCTGGCAGCCGTGGTCTCCAGCATGGTGCGCATCTGGTAAAGTTGCGCGACCGCTTGCGCCGAATAGGAGCGCACCTGCGCGCCCCTGTTCGGTACGCGCTCGACCACCCCCATGCGCTCGAGATCGAGCAATGATTGGCGGATGACATGCCGCTTGGCACCGAACCGCTCCATCAGTTCGTCCTCGATCAACCGTTCGCGAGGATGCAGCCGACCGAGAACGATATCCTCCTCGATCTGTTCGACCACGTTTATGACCGTCACCGGCCTTTGTGCCGCCGCTGACGGGGTCTTTGCGGTTTTGGTGGCAAGACGGGCCATGGTGGCGTCGAATATCCTTCATCATCGAAACGGCATCGGGTTACAGGCACGGCCGCCGTTTCCGATTGTAATTATCAATAATATTGTTGACAAGCGGGTGGGAGCGCCCGAGTTTACCGCCGGGAAAATGCGAGCCGTGTTCAGCGGCCGGATGTAATTGTCCTAGGGAGACATCATGTTGAAACGCGCTATCGCCGTCGCGGGCGTCATCGCGATCTCTGCCGCTGTCAGCACCGCGGCTTTTGCACAATCGCCTGGCAGTTCGCTGGAAAAGATTGTTGCCAGCAAAACCTTCGCGATTGCCTACCGCGAAGAATCCGTGCCGTTTTCCTTCATCGATTCCAGCGGCAAGCCCCAGGGTTATGCGATCGACATTTGCCTGAAGATCGCCGAGGCCATTAAAAACGAATACAAACTCGATAAAATCGACATCAAATACGTTCCGATTACGCCGCAGACCCGTATCCCCGTGATCGCCAACGGCACTGCCAACGCGGAATGTTCATCGACCACCATCACAACGGGCCGCATGAAGCAGGTCGAGTTCCTGACGCCGAACTTCATTACGGGCACCAAGCTGCTTGTTCGCAAGGGCTCGGGCATCACCAAGATCGAGGACCTTGACGGTAAGACGCTGCTCGCGCTCGCAGGCACCACCAACGAAAAGGCGGCTCTCGCCGAAATCGAGAAGCGCAAGCTGAAGGTCAATGTGGTGAAGGTCAAGGATCACCCGCAGGCACTGCTCAACCTTGAGCAGGGCCGTGCCGACGCCTACACATCGAACGATGTGGTGCTGTATGGTATCCGCACGCTGGCGAAAAATCCCGATGATTATGAAGTCGTCGGCCCGTTTTACTCCTACGACCCGTTCTCCGTGATGATCCCGAAAAACGACACCGAGCTTCGCGCGATCGGTCTTCGCGTGATGTCGAACCTCTACACGTCAGGCGAGATTTTCGACATTTACAAGAAATGGTTCGATCCGGGACCGACCAACATCAAGCTGCCGATGAACGACGATCTGAAGAACGCGCTGAGGCTGAACGCTTTCGCGGAATAATCGCACGCATCGGGTTCGGGTTGTGGAGAAGCGGAGATGAATTACTCCTGGGATTGGGGATTGCTGTTTCGCGATCCCTATGCCGGCTGGATTATCTCCGGCTTCACCACCACCTGCGTTCTGGCGATCTATGCATGGATTATCGCGTTCTTCTTCGGTTCGATCATCGGCATTTTGCGTACGCTGGAAAATAAGATGCTGCGGACGATCGGCACGGTCTATGTCGAAATTTTCCGCAACATTCCGCTGCTGGCGCAGATGTTCCTCTGGTATTTCGTGATCCCGGAGCTGTTGCCGCCCGATGCGCAGCGTTACGTCAAGCGCGGAATGCCGGATCCGCAATTCTGGACGGCGGTCGTCGCGCTCGGCTTCTATACGGCCTCGCGTGTCGCGGAACAGGTCCGCTCAGGCATTCAGTCCATCCCGCGCGGCCAGCAGGCCGCGGCGCTGGCGATGGGATTTTCGCACGTGCAGGTTTACCGTTACGTTCTGCTTCCCATCGGTTACCGCACTGTCATTCCCTCATTGACCAATGACTTTCTCGGTGTGTTCAAGAATTCGTCGCTGGCACTTACGATCGGCGTCATGGAATTGACCGCGGCGGCGCGCCAGATCGAGGAATATACGTTCCAGTCGTTCGAGCCGTTCGCGGCCGCGACCGTTCTTTATTCCTGCGTCACGCTCTGCGTCATCGTACTGATGCGTGTTCTCGAGCGCCGCACGCGGATCGCCGGCACGGCATCTGTGGGAGGCCGCTGATGCATTTCGATTTCAACGTTCTGCTTCAGCATAAGGGGCTTCTGCTTCACGGTCTTCTCGTCAGCTTCCAGCTGACGTTCGTCGCCATTATCGGCGGCATGGCGATAGGCACCGTTTTGGCCTTGATGCGAATGTCCAGCGTATGGATCGTCTCGGCGTTGGCCGGCGCCTATGTCAATTTCCTGCGCTCGCTACCGCTGATCCTCGTGATCTTCTGGTTCTATGTGTTGACGCCCAAGATCGTGGGACACCCGATTGACGCCTATTCCTCGGTGCTCATCGCGTTCATTCTTTTCGAGGCGGCCTATTACTGCGAAATTATTCGCGCCGGCATCTCCAGCGTCAAGCGCGGGCAGGTACAGGCCGGGCTGGCCATGGGGTTCGGCTATCTCAATGTGATGCGTCACGTCGTGCTGCCGCAGGCGTTCCGCAACATGCTGCCTGTCCTGCTGACTCAGGCCATCATCATGTTTCAGGACACGTCCATCGTCTATGTCGTCGGGGTGCGGGATTTTCTTACCGCCGCTGACGTCATCGCCAACAGCACGAACCGGCCTATCGAGCTCTATTCCACCGTCGCCATTGTTTACCTGATGATCTGCTTCACGGCTTCGCGGCTGGTGGGAACGTTGCAGCGGAGATACGCGCTATGATCGAGATGAGTCATGTGAGCAAATGGTACGCAAATTTCCGCGTGCTGAACGACTGCTCGCTGTCGATCAAAAAGGGCGAGGTCGTCGTGATTTGCGGGCCGTCCGGCTCCGGCAAGAGCACCCTGATCAAGTGCGTGAACGGTCTTGAATCGTTTCAGCAGGGTGAAGTCTTTGTCGACGGCGTTTCGGTCGGTGCGAATAATACGAATTTACCGAAGCTGCGCTCGCGCATCGGCATGGTGTTCCAGAATTTCGAGCTGTTTCCGCATATGAGCGTGCTCAAGAACATTGCGCTGCCGCAGATCAAGATATTGAACCGCAGCCGCGCGGAAGCCGAGGCGAGGGCCGAAAAGCTGCTCGTGCGCATGGGCCTTAAGGTGCAGGCGGAGAAATTTCCCGCTCAGCTGTCGGGCGGTCAGCAGCAGCGCGTGGCCATTGCGCGCGCGCTGGCGATGGACCCCGTGGCGATGCTGTTCGATGAGCCCACCTCGGCGCTTGACCCGGAAATGATCAACGAAGTACTGGACGTCATGGTATCGCTGGCGCAGGAAGGCATGACCATGGCGGTGGTCACGCATGAAATGGGTTTCGCCCGGCGCGTCGCAAATCGTGTCGTGTTCATGGATCAGGGTGCCATCGTTGAGGACGCGGCGAAGGACGACTTTTTCGGAACACCCCGCAGCGACCGGGCCCAGCAATTCCTTTCGAAGATTCTGCACCACTGAAGACCGCCAATGACCGACCGAATTCATATACTGAGCATGGGAGAGATGATGCCTGCCGTGGATGCGGCGCTGGCGCAGACCTTTGTCGTGCACCAGGCAAACGCGAGTGGGAGCGCCGATATCGCGTTCGCCTACGGCGACCGGATTCGGGCTATCGCCACGCGGGGGCGGCAAAAGACCGATGCCGCGCTGATCGCGCGCCTGCCTCGTCTTGAAATTATTTCGAACTTCGGCGTCGGTTACGATTCGATTGACGTTCCCGCCGCCGTGTCACGCGGCATCGTCATTACAAATACGCCCGACGTTCTCAATGAGGAGGTGGCGGATTTTACCGTCGGCCTCCTTCTCTCCACCATCCGCGAGTTGCCGCAGGCGGACCGGTTTCTCCGTGACGGCAAATGGCTGCATGGGGCTTACGCGCTGACACAGACGTTGCGCGACCGGACCATCGGCATGGTCGGCATGGGCCGCATCGGGCAGGCCATCGCGAAACGTATTGCCGCTTTCGGCGTCCCGATCGTCTATCATTCGCGCAAGCCGCAGGCCGGCGTGTCCTATAAATATTATGCCGATCTGAAAAGTATGGCGAGCGATGTTGATACGCTGATCGCGATTGTGCCGGGCGGAGCGGCGACAAGGCACATGATCAATGCCGAAATTCTGGCCGCCCTCGGATCAAGGGGCATTGTCATCAATGTCGCGCGCGGCTCCGTGGTCGATCAGGAGGCGCTGATCGAAGCCCTTCGCACCGGGATCATTCACGGCGCGGGTCTGGACGTGTTTGCCGATGAGCCGAACGTTCCATCGTCACTGCTGGTGCTTCCGAATGCGGTGCTTGTCCCGCATGTCGGCTCGGGGACGCATCATACCCGCGCGGTGATGGGCGATCTCGTGGTGGAAAATCTGCGGTCGTGGTTTGCCGGAAAAGGACCGGTTACGCCGGTTGTTGAAACGCCCTGGCCGAAAGCCGGTTAGAAGAAACGGAGTGCGTAAAGATGGATCTCGGCATTGAAGGCAAAACAGCGCTGGTTCTCGGCGGGGGCGGTGGTCTCGGCAGCGCGATCGCGCGTCAGCTCGCGCAGGAAGGCGCCAATGTCGCGGTCGGCGATATCGACGCGGCGGCGGTAGAGAAAACAGCTTCGTCCCTGAAAGGCGGAAAGGGACTTGCTCTGCCATGGGATCTCTCCGACCTCTCTGTTATTGATGGCAACATTGCAAAGATCGAAGCTGCGTTCGGTCCGGTGGATATCCTCGTCAATAACACCGGCGGGCCGCCGCCGACTCCGGCTTCGGGACAGGACCCGGCCCTCTGGACCAAGAGCTTCCAGCAAATGGTGCTGTCGGTGATTGCGATTACCGACCGCGTGCTGCCCGGCATGCGAAAGAAGAAGTGGGGCCGCATCATCACCAGCACCTCGTCCGGCGTGGTGTCGCCCATTCCCAATCTCGGCATTTCGAACGCTCTACGCCTGTCGCTTGTCGGCTGGTCGAAAACGCTGGCGCGTGAAGTCGGCGGCGACGGAATTACCGCCAACATCGTTCTGCCGGGCCGGATCGCGACCGACCGCATCAAGTTTCTCGACGAAGCCAAGGCCAAGCGCGAAAATCGCCCGGTCGAGCAGGTGTCTGCCGAAAGCACGGCATCCATCCCGGCTGGCCGTTATGGCAAGCCTGAGGAATATGCCGACGTTGTCGCGTTCCTCGCATCCACGCGTGCTTCCTATTTGAACGGCTCGACCATCCGCGTGGATGGCGGCTTCATCACCAGCATCTGAAAGGATCGACTTTAATGATGGACCCCAAGAATTTTCCAGCAACTCTGCCGCTGGACCAGAAGGTGATCGACGTCCTGTCCAAGGCCGCCAACGCAACGATCACCACGATCCTTCTGAAAAAGGGATTGCGCAATGTGTGGATTCGCGGCGCGCGGGAACTGAAACCGGGCCAGAAGCGCGTCATCGGCCGCGCCTTCACGCTTCGCTTCGTTCCGGCCCGCGAAGATCTGGCCACGCCCGCCTCATGGGGTGCGCCGATTTCGACCCGCGCCGCCATCGAGGCGATGCCGGAAGGTTGCGTCACCGTGGCGGATGCGATGGGCGTCACGGATGCCGGCATTTTCGGGGACATTCTTTGTGCACGCATGGCCAAGCGCGGTGTTGCCGCGCTGGTGACGGATGGCGTGATGCGCGATGTGACCGGCGTGTTGTCGACCGGCCTGCCGATCTGGTGCCAGGGCGCTGCCGCACCGGCCTCCGTGACGGGGCTTACGTTCGTCAGCTGGCAGGAGCCGATTGCCTGCGGCGGCGTCGCGGTATTTCCGAACGACGTTATTTCCATCGACGGTGATGGCGCAGTTCTGATTCCGGCGGATCTTGTCGATGACGTCGTTGCGGCAGCTCCGGAACAGGAGCGGCTGGAAGCGTGGATCATGTCCGAAGTGGAAAAGGGCACGCCGCTGCCCGGTCTCTATCCGCCGAATGACGCCAACAAGGCCCGCTACGAGGCAACCAAGAAGGCATAAGACTATGGCTCTGACTGCACAGGCCTCCGGCGTTTACACCATCGCTGCGACGCCGTTCCATCCCGACGGCCGGCTCGACGTCGAGTCGATCGATCGCATGACCGACTTCTATCTGAAGTGCGGCGTGACCGGCATGACCATTCTCGGTATCATGGGTGAAGCGCCGAAGCTGGAGCCGGAAGAATCTCTGGAGGTTGTCCGGCGTGTGGTGAAACGGGCCGGAAACATCCCGGTGGTGGTCGGCGTTTCCGCACCGGGCTTTGCCGCGATGCGTTCGCTCGCCAAGGCGTCGATGGATGCCGGCGCGGCGTGCGTGATGATCGCGCCGATCCCGAGCCTGCGCACCGACGATCAAATTACGACTTACTTCGCGCAAGCTGTCGAAGCCATCGGCGACGATATTCCGTGGGTGTTGCAGGATTATCCGTTGACGCTGTCGGTCGTTATCACGCCGAAGGTGATCCGCCAGATTGTGCAGAACCACTCCTCCTGCGTGATGCTCAAGCACGAGGATTGGCCGGGTCTTGAGAAGATCAGCACGATACGTGGATTCCAGAAAGACGGTTCGATGCGTCCCATCTCGATCCTGTGCGGGAACGGCGGGCTGTTCCTCGATTTCGAGATGGAGCGCGGCGCGGACGGCGCAATGACCGGTTATGCGTTCCCAGACATGCTGGTCGATGTCGTCAAGCTTTCGCAGCAGGGCAAGCGCGACGAGGCGCACGATCTGTTCGACGCACACCTCCCGCTGGTTCGCTACGAGCAGCAGCAGGGCGTCGGCCTTGCCACCCGCAAATACGTTCTGCAAAAACGCGGCGCGATTGCCTCCGACGCGCAGCGCAAGCCTGGCGCCGGTCTCACCGCCGCCGCCAAGGCGGAAGTCGACTATCTTCTTTCGCGGGTGGCGAGACACGATTTGCGCGCGAAACTGTAACGAGAGCATTCAGAAAAGGCCCATCATCATGGCACGCGGTATGCGCAAAGGCTTGACCAGTTACGGCGATCAGGAGTTTTCGCTGTTTCTGCGCAAGGTCTTTATCAAGGCGATGGGCTATTCCGACGACGCTCTGGACCGGCCGATTGTCGGCATCACCAACACCTACAGCGATTTCAATCCGTGCCACGGCAACGTGCCTGACCTGATCGAGGCAGCGAAGCGCGGCGTGATGCTGGCCGGCGGCATGCCGATGGTGTTTCCGACCATCACCATTCACGAGAGCTTCGCGCACCCGACATCGATGTTCCTGCGCAATTTGATGGCGATGGACACCGAAGAGATGATCCGCGCACAGCCGATGGATTCGGTCATCGTCATTGGCGGCTGTGACAAGACGCTGCCGGCGCAGATCATGGCGGCGGCGTCCGCTGATCTGCCTGCCATTGTTCTGCCCGTCGGGCCGATGGTGGTCGGTCATCATCGCGGCGAAGTGCTCGGTGCCTGCACCGATTGCCGCAGGATGTGGGGCGGCCATCGCGCCGGCGACATCGATGGCGACGAGATCGAAATCATCAATGCGCGTCTCGCGCCCTCTGTCGGCACCTGCATGGTGATGGGCACCGCCAGTACCATGGCCTGCATAACCGAGGCGATGGGCCTGTCGTTGCCTTACACAGCCGCCGTTCCGGCAACCCATGCGGAGCGCCGCCGTCTCGCCGAGGCAACCGGCAAACGCGCCGCCGAAATGGCGGTGTCCGATACGCCGCGCCCGAGTGAACTTATCACGGAGGATTCGATCCACAACGCGCTGGTCATTTTGCAATCGATCGGTGGCTCGACCAACGGCGTGGTGCATCTCGCCGCAATCGCCGGGCGCGCCGGGCTCAAGCTCGATCTCGATATGCTCGACAGGCTTGCCCGGGATGTCCCGGTGCTGGTCAATCTGAAACCCTCCGGCCAGCATTACATGGAGCATTTCCATCATGCCGGTGGAATGCCGCGCCTGATGCGCGAACTGCGCGACCTTTTGCGGCTCGATGCGCCGGTGGTCGGCGGCGGAACGATTGGCGACGTGATTGAGCGCGCGGAAGAGGTGCCCAATCAGGATGTCATTCGCACCCGGGACAAACCCTTAAAAGCGCAGGGCGCCATCGCCGTGCTACGAGGAAATCTCGCACCGCGTGGTGCGGTGATCAAGCAGTCGGCGGCGAGCAAGGAACTGATGGTTCATACCGGCCGCGCCGTCGTGTTCGACTCGGTTGAGGACATGACCACGCGGGTCGATTCTCCCGATCTCGACGTCAAGGCGGACGATATTCTGGTGCTGCGCAATGCCGGTCCGAAAGGTGCACCCGGCATGCCGGAGGCAGGCTATCTGCCGATTCCGAAAAAGCTGGCACGCGCGGGCGTGAAAGACATGGTGCGCATGTCCGATGCGCGCATGAGCGGTACCGCATTCGGGACCATCGTCCTGCACATCACGCCGGAATCCGCCGTCGGCGGGCCGCTGGCGCTGGTGCAAAACGGTGACATGATCCGTCTCGATGTGCCGGGCCGCTCCATCGAACTGCTTGTCGATGCGGCTGAGCTCGAGCGCCGCGCCAAGGCTCAGCCGCCCGCGAAAGCGTCGCCCAAGCGCGGCTACGCCAAACTTTACATCGACACTGTGTTGCAGGCCGATCAGGGCTGCGACTTTGATTTTCTGATCAAAGATCCACGCGCGACCTGATCGTGCCAACAAGCATAAACCGGGAGTGAAGGACTATGGCTCGAATTGTTTCGGTGCAGGCCCGCACCGTGCGCGTTCCGCTGGACCGGCCGACCGCGTTCGCCAACCGTCAGGTGCTGGCGCGCGATTATGCGCTGGTGAAGATCAGGACGGAAGACGGGCTGGAAGGCATTGGCCATTGCTATGCGGGCAATTTCGGCGGCAAGGTGGTGACGCTTGCTGTACGCGATCTTCTTGCGCCGAATCTGATCGGCAAGGAATCGACCGAGGTGGAGCTGCTCTGGAAGGAAATGTACCAGGACGTGCTGCTGCACGGCCGCGCTGGCTCGGTGATGCGCGCACTCAGCATTCTCGACATCGCATTGTGGGACGTCAATGCGCAGGCAGCGAAGCTGCCGCTTTATCGCTATCTCGGCGCCGCGACCCGCGATCCGGTTCCCGCTTACGGAAGCGGCGGCTATTATCTCGAGGGCAAGACGCCGCAGATGCTCGGCGAAGAAATGGCGTCCTATCTCGCGCTCGGTTTGCAGGGTGTGAAGATGAAGGTTGGGCGCGAGGATCCGAATGGGGAAGAAAAACGTGTCGCTGCTGCGCGCAAGGCCATCGGGCCCGATGCGCTGCTTTTGCTCGACGCCAACAACGCCTGGCACGACGTACCGACAGCCTTGCGTTACTGCGAGCGCTTCGCCGATTATGATCCCTACTGGATCGAGGAGCCGTTCAGCCCCGACCAGATCGACAATCACGCTAAACTCGCCGAGCGTATCAATATCAATGTCGCGACCGGCGAGATCGAGGCCGGACGCTGGCGCCACAAGGAGTTGCTCGACAAGGGCGGCGCGGCGATTTTGCAAACCGACGCGGCGGTTTGTGGCGGCATCACCGAGTTCAGGAAAATCGCGGCGATGGCCGATTGCTACGGCGTCAATATGTGTCCGCACTGGTTTCACGACCTGCATCTGCATCTTGTCGCCGCGCTTCCCAATGGCGAAATGGTGGAATATTTCGCCGACGATCAGGTGCTCAATTTCCGCAAGATCATCGATCGGCAGGTGAAGGTCGTGCCGGGCAGGGGTCTCGCGCTGCCGACCGATCCGGGCCTTGGCTATGCTTTCGACGAGAAGGCCATCGCCAAGTTTGACGCCGAGGCGTGGAGTTAATCGGGTGCGGAAATGCTGGCTTGAAATTGGCGCGATGAGTTTGTGATTCGCGTTTGCTCTTGCGTCAGGCGCGAATGTCGCGTTCCCTGTCTCAGGCATGAGTCATTCACCCGCAGATCGGCCGCATTCACGCGAACGCGAAGCGTCTTTATTCGGCCACCCGCCGGGCCTCACTTTTCTGTTCGGAACGGAAATGTGGGAGCGGTTTTCCTATTACGGCATGCGTTCGCTGCTTGTCCTGTACATGGTTGGGGATCTGCTCAGGCCCGACAAGGCGCGTGACGTTATCGGTCTGAATGCTCTGCGCGGTGGTCTCGAATCCCTGTTCGGCCGGCTCAGCGATCAGGCCTTCGCTTCGGAAATCTATGGCTTCTATACGGGCTTCGCCTATCTGACGCCGATACTCGGCGGCATCCTGGCGGACCGTTTCATCGGGCGGACGCCGACCGTTCTCCTCGGCGCATCGCTCATGGTTGCCGGCCATTTCATGATGGCATGGGACCGGATGTTTCTTGTGGCGCTGATCGTTCTTGTGCTGGGCGTTGGCATCTTCAAACCCAACGTCACCACGCAGGTTGGCGAGTTGTACGGTCCCGGCGATCATCGCGTCGATCGCGCTTATTCGATCTTCTATGTTGGCATCAATATCGGTGCGTTCTTCGCGCCTCTCATCTGTGGTTATCTCGGCGAGCGCATCGACTGGCATTACGGGTTTATCAGTGCCGGTGTCGGCATGACGATCGGCATGGTAACCTATCTGGCGGGAACATCGTGGCTTCCGAAGGCGCCGCCGGTACAGAAGGCCGCGCCGGATGAAGCAAGCCGCAGTCAGAGAAAGGCTTCGTTCGCGAGCCTGTTCATACTCTTTATTCCGTCGGCTCTCTGGTGGGCGGCCTACGAGCAACAGGGCAACACCATCGCGATCTGGATTCGTCAGGCGGTGGATCGCGAGGTGAATCTTCTGTTCTGGAAAGGCACGATTCCAGTTACCTGGTTTCAATCATTCAATCCGATTTTGATCTTTCTCATCACGCCGGTTCTTGTCGCGCTCTGGTCGCTGTTTGCCAAAAAAGGCCGCGAGCCCTCGACGATCGCGAAATTGACGACCGGATGCCTGATCCTTTCTCTCGCCTACATTCTTCTAGCCGCGCTTTCGTGGGCCGGTGCGCAACCGGTCAACTGGTTGTGGTTGCTGATTTTCTTCGCCATTGTGACCGTTGCAGAGCTTTATTTTTCACCCATTGGAATTTCGCTGATGTCCTCAATTGCGCCAAGCGGCTCCCGCTCGTCGCTGATGGCTATATGGTTCACCAGCATCTTCGCCGGAAATTTTCTGGCAGGTTATCTCGGCGGCCTGTGGGAAAAGTTCTCGCAGCCGGCATTCTTTTTGATCGTGGCATCGCTTGGCGCAACGGCCGCGCTGTTCACTCTGGCGGTGCGGCCCTTGCTGGCGCACACATTATCGGTTCAGCAAAAATAGCTCGCTGATTGCAGCATCTGATTAACTCTTCACTAACTGGAATTGCTAACCCGCCCTCCATCAGTGGTTCCCTATAGGTACCTGTGGAGGGCCAATGGCGTTCGGAAAGACTTTCCTGTCAGGTATCGGAATTGGAGGCGGTCAGCGGACCGCTCATGACGATTCCTCGGAAAATATCTATGTGGTTCGGCGTGGGCCGATCCGCTGGCTCGTGTTGTCCGGAATCCTCCTGATCGCGATGATCGCCGTCGGTACCGCCATCATGGTCGGTTCTTTTCGTGACCGCGCGATCCTGAATGCCAACCGCGAACTTGAGAACACGCTGCTGCTGCTTGCCCGGCACTTCGACCAGCAGTTCGAGGACGGGCAGGTAATTCAGAAGGATGTGCTCGCCTATATCAAGGCCATGGGCATCGAGACGCGTTCGGACTTCGAGCGAATAATGTCTGGGCGCGATGTTCACCACATGCTGAACGGCAAGATTCGTGCGCTGTCTTATATCGGTGCTGTCAACATATTCGATGCTGAAGGCCGTCTCATAAATTCTTCGGATGTCTGGCCCGTACCCGACGTCAACGTCGCGGACCGTTCCTATTTCCGGACCTTCAAGACCGATCCGTCGCGTGAATTTCTGCTGGAGTCACTTGTCAGCCGTATTTCGGGCGCCTGGACCACCGTGCTTGTGCGCAAGGTCACGGGGCCTGATCATGAATTTCTGGGCGTCGTCTCCCGCGGCATCGAGCCGAAGCAGTTCGAAAAATTCTTCGGATCGTTGTCGTTTGGGGACAATTCCGCAATTTCGATGTTCCATCGCGATGGAACCATGCTGGCCCGTTATCCGCATGTTGAGTCGATGATCGGGCGCAATTTCTCCAACGGTCCGATGTTCCAGAACGTCTTGTCGAAAGCCAAACAAGGGACGATGCGTATCGTCAGCCCGGTTGATGGGGAGGACCGGCTGGCAGCCGTACGGCAGTTGCGTAATTATCCGATTGTCCTGATCGCAACGACAACGGTAGCATCTGTTCTGTCCGACTGGCGCGAGCAAACCCGGTTTCTAATCCTGGCCGCAGGTCTTTCATCCTGGGTTGTCGCCACATTGCTGTTTCTGGTGGTTCGGCAATTATCGCATCAGCACCAGAAGGCTCAGCGCAGGCTGGCGCTCGAAAAACAGCGATTGGACACCGCAGTCAACAACATGAACCAGGGTCTGTTGCTGTTCGACGCCTCGATGAAGCTTGTGGTGTGTAACGATCGTTATATTGAGATGTACGGACTGTCACGGAACGAGATCAAGCCGGGTTGCACGTTTCGCGATATCGTTGCCCATCGCAAGCTGACCGGAAGTTTTGTCGGCGATGTCGATGCATATTGTAACAGCATCGTTCGTGATCTCGAACCTTCGCGTGTCGTGATCGCCGAAATGCCCGATGGCCGCTCCATTCAGATGACGTTTCAGCCCGTCGCAGACGGAGGATGGGTTTCGACCCATGAAGACATCACCGAGCGCCGACGGTCGGAAGCGCGCATCGCGCATATGGCGCATTTCGACGCTCTTACGGGGCTTCCCAACCGTGCGCTCTTTCGCGAGCGGCTCGAGGCGATGTTGAAAGAGATTTCGCCCGGCATCCAGATTGCAGTGCTCTATATCGACATTGACGAATTCAAGACAGTCAACGACTCGCTCGGTCATCCGGTCGGAGATGAATTGCTCAAAGGCGTGGCGCAGCGCCTGAAGCAATGCACGAGCGAAGACGATCTGGTGGCGCGCCTTGGCGGCGATGAATTCGCGATCGTCCGCAAATCTGCCGGTTCTGTTTCGGATGTGACCGACCTGGTCATCAGGGTGCAGGAAGCGATCCGCAGGCCTTACTATTGTCTCGGTCATCATGTCGCGACCGACGCCAGCATCGGCATTGCGCGGGCGCCCATGGACGGCTCGACACTGGATGGGTTGCTCAAGAATGCGGACCTTGCCATGTACGCGGCCAAGGCGGACGGCAGGCGGACCTATCGTTTTTTTCATGCCGATATGGATGCGCGTGCCCAGGCCCGCCGCTCGATGGAGACCGAACTACGGCAAGCCCTCGCCGATGGAAATTTCGAGGTCTACTATCAGCCCATCGCGCGTCTTTCCGACAACGGCATCACCGGCTGCGAAGCCCTGTTACGCTGGCGTCATCCCGAGCGCGGAATGATTTCGCCCGTCGAATTCATTCCGATCGCCGAGGAAACCGGCCTGATCGATCAACTCGGCGCATGGGTTCTCACGACGGCCTGTGCGGAAGCCGCAACCTGGCCTGCGGATGTAAAGCTGGCTGTCAACGTTTCGCCGGTTCAATTCAGGAATGACACGTTCGCGCTCAAGGTGGCGGGAGCGCTCGCGTCATCCGGTCTCGGCGCGGGACGGCTGGAGCTTGAGATCACTGAGGCAGTCCTGATCCGCGACGATGAAAAAGCCTTGGCCATTTTGCATCAGCTCCGCGCGCTGGGTGTTCGTATCGCACTTGACGATTTTGGCACCGGCTACTCATCGCTGAGTTATCTGCAGCGCTTTCCATTCGACAAGATCAAGATCGACCGCTGTTTCGTCGAAGGCATCGATACGCCCAACGGATCGTTGGCTATCGTGCAGGCCGTCGCCAATATCGCGTCGGCTCAGCTCATGGATACGACCGCAGAAGGCGTCGAGACAAAGGCGCAGCGCGATATGCTGCTGGCGGTCGGATGCACGGAAATGCAGGGATATCTGTTCAGCAAGCCCAAGCCCGCAGCCGAGATTGGACATTTCATCCGGTCCAACCGGGCCGACAAAGCGACCGTCGCCTGAATTATTTCTTCTCCAGCAACAATTTGCCCTTGTCGCGGATCAGCGCCTGCGCGCCATTGGCGAGCCGTGCCAGAAGCCATGGCAATGTCACCTCGAGACGGACGTGATCGTCCGCGACGTCGATGTTGCCACTGACCTGCTGCGTCAGCGCGGTGACCGCGAAATCGAGGCGGTCTCCATTCCACACCTCGCGATTGACCTTGACGACATTGCCGTACTGCTCGGTGACGCTGCCAAGCCCGTTTTTCATGCGGCGGATGGCTTCGTCCTTTCCGAGATTATGCGGAATTGAAACGACCAGTGGCTGGGTCACGGCATCCTCTCACCTGTGAGATGGCCTCGGCCATCGATTTCTTTCATGTAGGTAGAGTGCTGCGAAATGGAAGCGGTGTGGGATTTTTTTGTTGCCTTGCACAAGGGTTTCACTGTTCCACGATCCTCCACACCACGCCCCACGGTTTGTGCTGGTCGCTTTCGGCACCGAAGATAAGCCTGTTCTTCGCCATATCCTCCGGCAAAGGATTGGCGATTTGTTTGGACGACAAATTGGCCTGCAATCGCAAGGTGTCATTCCCAAGTTTCCAGGACGCCCCAAGCAAGCCGTCGTCCTGGACGCGAGCGCGTCCGAAAGACGAGCGCGAAAGCTTCGGCATGATTTCGGTACGCCTGATTGACAGCAGGCGCCGGACGAGTTCCAACCGATTACTGGCCTGCGGATCATTCAGCGATTCCCAGTCAAGCTTCGCTAGTTTGAATGTAGCTTCCTCGAGCGGATCGGGAATGTTGTCGCCGAATTTGTCGTAGGCCGTCTCGAACTCACGGCGGCGTCCTTCGCGAACGGCGTCGGCCAGGCTGCCCTGAAAATCGCAGAAAAACGGAAATGGCGTCGTCGCGCCCCATTCCTCTCCCATGAACAGCATTGGCGGCATCGGTGCAAGCAGGGTCATGGCGAGCGCGGCTTCGATCGCGGCAGGCTCGACGCTCGAGGTGAGACGATCGCCCATCGCGCGGTTTCCAATCTGATCGTGGTTCTGCACGAAATTGATAAACGCAGTGGGCGGCAGACGTCCGCTCGGCTCGCCGCGCAGCTTGCCCTTGCGGTGCGCGGAGGCTTCGCCCTGATAGGCGAAGCCCTCGCTCAACGTACGCGCAATGCTTTGGCGCGGTTCCGGATAGTCGCGATAGTAGTTGCCGTTTTCGCCGGTCAACAGCACGTGCCATGCATGATGGTAGTCGTCATTCCATTGCGCGCGGTACTTGCCCGCCGGAGGATCGGTGATGGGATCGAGCAGGCTGGCGCGATTCTCGTCGTCCTCAAGCACAAGATGAATTTCCCGGCCAGTCTCCTTGGCCAGCGTGCCCGCGGCAATGCTCAGATCGTACAAAAGCGGGATATCGCCATTCTCGACGATCTCGTGAACGGCATCGAGACGCAGGCCGTCGAAACGATAATCGCGCAACCATTGCATCGCGCTGTCCAGCGCGAACTTCCGGACCTGGGGCACGCGGTAGTCGATCGCGCCACCCCACGGCGTTTCAGCACCGGTGAAAAAGGTTGGTGCGTAGTTTCCAAGGTAATTTCCTTCGGGGCCGAAATGATTATAGACCGCATCCAGCAGCACCATCAGCCCGCGCCGATGCGCCTCGTCGATCAGCATCTTCAGATCATCGGGCCGTCCATAGCTGCTGTCAGGCGCGTACCAAAGGACGCCGTCATAACCCCAGTTGCGTTTTCCCGGAAAATCGGCCAGCGGCAACAGTTCGAGCGCGGTAATGCCGATGTCCACCAGATGATCGAGTTTGTCGACCATCGCGCGGTAGGTTCCTTCCTGCGTGAAGGTGCCGACATGCGCTTCCAGCACGACAGCGTCGGTCCATGGCCGCCCGCGCCAGCCCGTCGCCTGCCATTGATAAGCGCCATGGTCGATGATTTCGGCCGGGCCGCTGATGTCGTGAGGCTGGAAGTGGGACGCCGGATCGGGAATATCGAGTTGGTCGTTGACGCGAAACCTGTAAAGCGCGCCGGCGCGCGCGCCGGGCACTTCAATGGAAAACCAGCCATCAGCCTCGCGTTGCATTGCAATAGTGCGATCGAGCACAAGATCGACTCGCTTTGCTGCAGGCGCCCACAGCCGAAAGGCTGCGCCGCCTTGCGTCAGGCGTGCACCGAACCAGTCCTCGTTCATGCGATCCCCGCGAACGCAAGGACTGAGCGCGGAGGAACTTCCATGGCGGCTCCCGAAGACAGGACCAGGGACGACAGCTGGGCCTGGGTGGTGTCGAGTACGCGGCTCCATTCTTTGTATTCTGGAAGTTTCGGCATCATGCACGGTATCGGCTCGGGTGCGGCATTCAGGATGATATACAAAGGCTGCTCGCCTTTGGTCTGCGGACCGAGCACATAAGACAGAAAACGTCCCTCTGGAAAATTCCAATCGGCCTCCTGCATTTCCTCTGCTTTTGGCGTCAGCCAGAGCACGCCATAGGAGCCGTCAGCTTTCCGGCCATTGATCCATTGCCGCGATTTGATTTGCGGAAAGCGATTGCGCAGCGCCGTCATTTCGCCGACAAATCCGGTCAGGTCGTCTTCGTTTCCGAGATTCTCCCAGCCGATCCATCCGGTTTCGTTGTCCTGGCAATAAGCGTTGTTGTTGCCGTTCTGGCTGTTTCCGACCTCATCGCCAGCGAGCATCAGCGGCACGCCTTGCGCGAGCAGAAGACAGGCAAGCTGGTTCTTGCGAAGCTGCCGCCGCAGGGCCCGAATGGCGGGATCGTCCGTCGGTCCCTCGTGACCGCAATTATTGCTGAGATTGTCGTTGGAGCCGTCGCGATTATCCTCGCCATTCGCCTCGTTGTGCTTTTCGTTGTAGCTGAAAAGATCAGCGAGCGTGAAACCGTCATGAACGGTGACATGATTGACGCTGGCCTGCGGATTACGTCCATCGTGATTGAACAGGTCGGATGAACCTGTCATGCGTCCGCTGATATCGCCGATAAGATTGCCCTCGCCGGACCAGTATCGCCGCAGCGTCGCGCGGTAGCGATCGTTCCATTCCGACCATTGCGAAGGAAAAGCACCGACCTGATAGCCGCCGAGTCCGACATCCCACGGTTCGGCCACCAGCTTCACACTTGCCAGCACCGGATCTTGCCGGATGGCCGCGAAGAATGCCCCATTACGATCGAAACCATTGGGACCGCGCGCCAGCGTCGGCGCAAGATCGAAGCGGAAGCCATCGACATGGCAGATCTCGACCCAGTAGCGCAGCGAATCCATCACCATCTGCAAGACGCGCGGATGGGTGAGATTCAGCGAATTACCGGTGCCGGTGAAATCGTCATAATAGCGGGGATTGTCCGGCATCAACCAGTAATAAGAGAGGTTGTCGATGCCGCGAAACGACAATGTCGGGCCGAGATGATTGCCCTCGGCGGTGTGGTTGTAGACCACATCGAGCAAGACTTCGAAGCCGGCGTCATGCAGCCGCGCCACAGTGCTGCGAAAGGCGTCGAGGGTTTTGTCAGCTCCGTATTTCGCCTCCGGAGCGAAGAAGGCCAGCGAGTTATAGCCCCAGTAATTCGAAAGCCCCTTTTCCACCAGATGGCGGTCGTCGATATAGCCATGGATCGGCAGCAATTCGATTGTGGTGACGCCGAGCTGTTTGAGGTGATCGATGATCGCAGGTGACGCCAGCCCCTGATAAGTCCCGCGCAAAGCGGATGGCACGCCGGGATGTTTTTGTGTCAGACCTTTCACGTGAGCTTCGTAGATGATGGTGTCGGACCAGGAAATATTCGGGCGCATCTCGCGCCGTCCCCAGTTAAAGTTCTCGTCGACCACGACCGCCTTGGGCATGCCGCGCGCATTGTCGCGGCGGTCGAACGACAAATCCTGACGCGCGCTGCCGGTGCGATAGGCGAAATGCGCGTCGCTCCATACGAGACGATTGGCGAGGCGCCGCGCGTAGGGATCAAGCAGCAATTTGTTCGGATTGAACCGGTGGCCGCTTTCCGGCTCATAGGGTCCATGCACGCGATAGCCATAAAGCTGCCCCGGTGAGACGTCGTTCAGATAGCCGTGCCAGACGTCCTCGGTCTTTTCCGGCAGGACGACACGTTCGATCTCGCGGCGGCCTTGGCTATCGAAAAGGCACAGCTCAACGCGTTCCGCGTTCGCCGAGAACAGCGCGAAATTGGTGCCCCTCCCGTCCCAGACCGAACCGAGACGGTGGTGCGTGCCTGAACTCAATCGTGTCATTTTCGATCCGGCACCAGAAAAATCACCGCGAGTGGCGGAAGGGTAAGGGAGAGATGAGGTACGACCCCCTCGGCTTCGACGCCGCCGATATTGCCGGCGTTACTTCCGCCGTAATGCGACGAGTCAGAGTTGAAAATTTCCGTCCATTGTCCGGGGAATGGCACCCTGACCCGGTAATCGCGATAAACGTTCGGCGAGAAATTCGCAACGACCAGGCATCGTTCGCGCGGTGCATTGCCATTCCGCATCCATGCAAACACGTTGCGATCGGCGTCATCGGTGATGAGCCACTCGAACCCTGCCGGATCGCAATCGAGTTCATGCAGAGCCGGAAGGGTGCGATAGAGGGCATTCAGATCGCGGACGAGCGACTGAATCCCGTTGTGCCTTCTGTCATCGAGCAGATGCCAGTCGAGCGAATGATCGTGATTCCATTCGGACTTTTGGCCGAACTCGCTGCCCATGAACATCAGTTTCTTGCCGGGATGGGCGTACATAAATGAATAGTAGGCCCGCAGATTGGCGAAGCGCTGCCAGTCGTCCCCCGGCATGCGGCCGAGGATCGATCGCTTTCCGTGCACGACTTCATCGTGCGAGAGAGGCAGTATGAAATTTTCCGAAAACGCATAATGCAGGCCGAAGAGAATTTGGCCGTGATGATATTTGCGGTGGATCGGATCCTTGCTGATGTAGTCCAGCGTGTCGTGCATCCAGCCCATATTCCATTTATAGCCGAAGCCCAGGCCTCCGAATTCCACCGGCCGTGACACCTGCGGCCAGGCGGTGGACTCTTCCGCCGCTGTCGTCGCATTTGGAAATCTTCCAAACACCTCGGTATTGAAGCGCCGCAAAAATTCGATGGCCTCGAGATTTTCACGCCCGCCATATTTGTTTGCGATCCATCCTCCGGCCGGGCGGCTGTAGTCGAGATAGAGCATCGAGGCGACGGCGTCGACGCGCAGGCCGTCGATGCCGTAGCGCTCCAGCCAGAACAGGGCGTTCGAAACGAGAAAGTTGACGACTTCAGTGCGGCCGTAATTGTAGATCAGCGTGCCCCAGTCGAGATGGCGGCCCTGAAGCGGGTTGGCGTGCTCGTAGAGTGCTGTCCCGTCGAAGTTTCCAAGTCCATGAGGATCGTCAGGGAAGTGTCCCGGTACCCAGTCGATCAGCACTGCGATGCCTTCACGGTGAAATGCCTCCACCAACGCGGCGAAATCGTCCGGCGAGCCGAACCGGCTGGTCGGAGCGAACAGCCCCGTGGGCTGGTAGCCCCATGAACCGTCGAAGGGATGCTCGCTCACCGGCATCAGTTCGACATGGGTGAAGCCAAGGCCGCGGACATAGGCCGGCAGCGTCTGTGCAAGGTCGCGGTATGTCAGCCACTCGTTGCCGTTCTTGCGCCTCCACGAGCCGAGATGGACCTCATAGATCGAGACGGGTGCAGAGAGCGCGTTGACGCCAGGCCTGCCTCCGGTTTGAGGCGACAGCCTGCATTCGTCATAGACGATCGAGGCTGTGTTGGGGCGCAATTCGGTGCGGAAGGCGAGTGGATCGGCCTTCAGCGGCAGGTGATCGCCAAGAGGCCCGACGATATCGAACTTGTAGTGATCGCCGGCGGCAACGCCGGGGATGAAGATTTCCCAGTAGCCCTTGCCGCGAACGCGCATTGCATGGCGGCGGTTGTCCCAAAAATTGAAATCGCCGACCACACTGACGCGTCTGGCGTTCGGAGCGAAGACGACAAAGGCAACGCCATCGATGCCTTCAAGAGTCATTGGGTGTGCGCCGAGCTTGTCGTATAGACGCTGATGTGTTCCCTCGCCGAGAAGATAGAGATCCAAATCGCTGAGAACGGGAGGAAAGCCATAGGGATCGTGCAATTCAACGACATTGCCGTTGAAATTGGCGCGCAGCGTGTAGTTTGTCACATTCTCCGGAAGCGGACCGATGAACAGGCCGGCATCGTGAACAAGCGACAGCTTCGCCGCACGGCCATCGGTGCCGACAGCTTCCACACTCGAAGCGTGCGGCAAAAACGCTCGCACCACGTTGCGGTCATTTTCGGCATGCCGGCCCAGATAATGAAACGGATCGGAATGGCGGCCTTCGACGATGGCATAGGCTTCTGCGGGAAGGGTCATGGCGCGACCTCGCTGCTGGGTTCGTCCTGTCCCTGAAGAATCCGGACGGCACCGCTCAGCGGTACGCGTAGCCAGTCAGGACGATGCATGAGTTCGTATTCGATTTCGTAAAACACTTTTTCAATCAGGAAGAATTTTAGCATGTCGCCACAAGATTGCGGATCGTCAGGCCACAGTGATGCATCGCCGAGCGTCTCGTGATAGGCGGCAAGAAACGTTTTGGCTGCGTGCCAGCGCCACGCATCGAGCGTGGCGGCAAGATGGCCGTCGTCATCAGGCCCGGTTTGAAGTGTTCTTTGTAGGGCAGCCCCGGCGGCATAATCGATCGAGCGCAGCAGCCCCGCGATGTCGCGCGCAACGGGCGCCTTGCGGCGGCGTTCAGCGAGGCTGCGGCGTGGCTCGCCCTCGAAATCGATAATGAAGATGTCGTCCTTGGCGATCAGCAACTGCCCGAGATGCAGGTCTCCGTGATGACGGAAAGTCTGCAAATGAGCTGTCTGCGGCAACAGCAATGTCAGGCGAGCGGCAAGCCCCTCGCGGTGCTCGGACAATGCGTCGATCAGCGCGCGAATGCTGTCACCGGCGCTACGATAATGTTGCTGCAAGCCATCGAACACACGGTTGGCGCGGGTTAGCGTGTCACTGGTCCATGTGTGGATCGTTTCGGATGAGGCTCTTTCCGGTTCGAAGTCCTTAAGATCACTGCGGCTCGCCAGGGCGAGCTGCATTTCGGCCACGCGCCGGCCGGCCTGCGACATGTAACGGAACGAGTTTGCTTGCTCGTGACTCTCTTCCGGCTTTTCCCGTAGCAACCTCTGCTCTTCCAGGAAGCGGTCAAGATAGCCCGCAGCGACCGACCATGCATCGCCCTGGTTTGGAACGAAGCGATGGACGATGGCGATGGCGGAACGGGTGTCGCCTTCGGCGAATTCCACGCTTCCGAGCAGGCTCGGCGTGTTTGCAAAGCCCGCCACCTCGGTGAGAAAGCGGCCCATTTCGATCTCGGGATTTAGCCCGGTATCAAGCCTTCGATAGAATTTCACCACGAAGGTCTCGTCGATCAGTGTCGTACTGTTGGACTGTTCGGTCTCGACAGCGTGAACATCGCTGATCGGTTGGACCGGGATGTCCTTCAATCTATCGGTTGGCGTGAAAACCAGCGTTCCGAAATCGTCCGGAATGGACTTGGCATCCCGAATATTTTTCAGAAGCAGCGCGATGAATTCGCGGTCATGGGCGGCGTCGTAAAGCGTTCCTTCGCGCGATCCCTGCCGCACGGCCGCCAGAGCGCGGGGATTGTAGCGCTCGCGATCGAAGCGGACCCACTCGATCCGCATCGGCATGGCGTAACGATTGGTTTGCCCGTGCAGCGTCGACTCGAATACGGCAATCCACGGCCGATTGGCGCTGTCGGTCGCGAAGGGAAGCCCCGCCGTGAGCTTTGTGGAAATCGCGTACGCCGAACGCTCCGGAAACCAGCGGGTGCGGGCAAGATGCGCGGGCAGTACGTCGCGCTCGAAGATCGTGCGCGTGCGCTGAAGGGTGACCCAGGTCGAGCCGAGCGGAACGACGAGGGTTTCGAATTCGGGGACGGGATCGTGGACGGCGGGAGCCTGGGTGCTCTTGTCGCAGAGCCGGAACCAGTAAAAGCCATAGGGCGCCAGCGTAATCAGATAGGGCAGTTCGCCGATCGGCGGAAAGGACGTCCGCCCCAGCATTTCCTGCGGCACGCGATCCTTCCAGGCGGCAAGATCGAGTTCGGTCGCCTGTGCCGAACGCGACAGATTGGCGACGCAGAGGATCACATCGTCCTCATATTGCCGGACATAGGCGAGAACCGAACGGTTGGTTGGCCGGATGAAAGTCATCGAGCCGCGTCCGAAGGCGCGGCTGGTCTTGCGGACTGAAATCAGGCGCTTTGTCCAGCTCAGCAGAGAGGACAGGCTGCGCGATTGCGCTTCAACGTTGACGGCCTCGTAGCCGTAAACGGGATCCATGATCAGCGGCGCGTAGAGCCGTGCGGGATCGCTGCGCGAGAAACCGCCGTTGCGGTCGGGCGTCCATTGCATGGGCGTGCGCACGCCGTTGCGGTCACCGAGATAGATGTTGTCGCCCATGCCGATCTCGTCGCCGTAATAGATGATCGGTGTCCCTGGAAACGACAGCAGCAGCGAATTCATCAATTCGATCTTGCGGCGGTCGTTATCCATCAGCGGCGCGAGGCGGCGGCGTATGCCGACATTAATGCGCGCCCTCGGATCGTTGGCGTAAGTCGACCACAGATAGTCGCGCTCGACATCCGTCACCATCTCGAGCGTCAGTTCGTCGTGATTGCGAAGGAATAGCGCCCACTGGCAATTATCCGGAATTTCCGGCGTCTGGCGCAGGATATCGGTGACGGGAAAGCGGTCTTCCTGTGCAATCGCCATATAGAAGCGCGGCATCAGCGGGAAGTGATAGGCCATGTGGCATTCGTCGCCGCTGCCGAAATATTGCTGCACATCCTCCGGCCATTGATTGGCTTCGGCGAGCAGAACCTTGTCTTTCGCATAGGCGTCGAGTTCGGCGCGCAAATGTCTGATGACAGCATGCGTCTCGGGCAGATTTTCGTTGTTGGTGCCGTCGCGCTCGCACAGATAGGGAATCGCGTCGAGGCGAAATCCGTCTACCCCGGCGTCGAGCCATCGCTTCATCACCTGCACGACGGCGCGCACGACACGCGGGTTGTCGAAATTCAGGTCCGGCTGGTGCGAGAAGAACCGATGCCAGTAATAGGCGCCGGCTTCGGGGTCCCATGTCCAGTTCGATTTTTCGGTATCGGTGAAGATGATACGTGTACCGAGATATTTTTGATCGGTTTCGCTCCATACGTACCAGTTGCGCGCGCTGGACCCAGCCGGGCTGCGCCGCGCTCGCTTGAACCAGTCATGCTGATCGGAAGTATGATTGATGACCAGCTCGGTGATGACGCGCAGGCCGCGCCGCTTGGCTTCCGTAATGAAGCGGCGGAAGTCCTTCATTGTGCCGAAATCGGGATTGATCGATCCGTAGTCGGCGATGTCGTATCCGTCGTCGCGGCCCGGAGAAGGATAGAACGGCAGCAGCCACAGCGTGGTGACACCGAGTTCCTGGAGATAATCGAGCTTCTCGGTCAGCCCCGCGAAATCGCCGATGCCGTCATTATTGCTGTCGGCAAAGGCCTTGACGTGCAGCTGATAGATAATCGCGTCCTTGTACCAGAGCTCGTCGCTCTCGATCGCCGGTGCGTCAGCAATGGGTGCCATGACATTCATGCGCACGCTCACATCAAACAACGAAACAGCAAAGCGGGATCGCGCGATGGATCGATGCGCAGGCGAACGCCGCCCCATGAGACGCCGTGTCGCTCGCCCGTCAGGATATTTTCCAGCGCCGCAATCCGCTTCCGGCCGCTGTCCGTCTCGATTCCGGCATCGCCCAGCGCAATCCAGAATTCACGCGGTTCGCGCGTCAGCGCGATGGCAACAATGACGGTATTCGCGCCGTCGGTCGACGTCTTGCAGAACGCGATGGTCTGATCGTTATCGACGGCGAGAAACTTCAGTCTCGCTGTTTGCAGAAGCGCGGGATTGTCGCGGCGCGCATGATTGATGTCGCGTATGAAAGGTTTGATGTTGCCGGGAGCATCCCAGTCGCGGACCTTGATTTCGTATTTTTCGGAATCGAGATATTCTTCCTTGCCTGGGATCGGCTTGTGCTCGAGCAGCTCGAAGCCGTTGTAAATGCCATAACTGCCGGAGAGTGTCGCCGCGAGCGCAAGACGCGATTTGAACGCCCATGCTTCCCCGCTTTGCAAATGGTAGGGCAGGATGTCCGGCGTGGTGACGAAGAAGTTCGGGCGATAATAGTCTCGCTCGGGATAGGCCGTGAGCTCGCTCAGATATTCCTGCAGCTCCTGTTTGCCTGTCCGCCATGTAAAATAAGTGTAGGACTGGGTGAAGCCGAGCTTGGCAAGGCCTTTCATCAGCTTCGGCCGGGTAAAGGCTTCGGCCAGAAAGATCACGTTCGGGTCGCGCGACTGGATTTCCTTGATCAGCCATTCCCAGAATGGAAAGGGCTTGGTGTGCGGATTGTCGACGCGGAAAATTTGCACGCCTTGCTCAACCCAGAACCACACGACATCGCGCAAGGCATTCCACAGCGATCCCGCGTCGTCAGAGGAAAAATCCGGATTGTGAATATCCTCGTATTTCTTGGGCGGGTTTTCGGCATAGCGGATGCTGCCGTCCGGCCGGCGCTGAAACCAGTTCGGATGCTGTGTCAGCCAGGGATGATCTGGCGAGCATTGCACGGCAAAGTCGAGCGCGATCTCCATGCCGAGCTTTTTTGCCTCGCGGACCAGTTCGCGGAAATCGTCCAGCGAGCCGAGTTCGGGATGAACGCTGTCATGGCCACCCTCGGCAGCCCCGATCGCATAGGGCGAACCCGGATCGCCCGCCTCGGCCTTGAGCGCATTGTTGCGGCCTTTGCGGTTGATTCTCCCGATGGGATGGATCGGTGTGAAATAAACGACGTCGAAACCCATTGCTGCGACATCGGGCAGACGCGTGATGCAGTCCCTGAATGTGCCGTGTTGGCCAGGAATTTTGCCTTGGCTGCGCGGGATCATTTCATACCATGCGCCGGCGACGGCGCGCGGACGGTCCACGACCAGCGGGTAGGACTTCGACGTCGTCAGATCGCGCGGAATCTGGCTTTTCGCCATCGCCTGGGCGACCCGCTCATCCAGCAACGGTGCGAGATCGCCGTTTTGTAGAAATTCCTCGGCCGCGCCGGTCAAAATTGCGGCGGACGCGGTATCGCCCGGTTGCGCCTTGGTCAGCAGGGCCGCGCCTTCGAGTGCATCGAGAGACACGTCCTGTCCAGCAACCTGCTTGGCCCGCACGCCATAACTCCAGGTCGCAAATTCATCGGTCCATGCCTCGATGGCATAGAGATGACGGCCGACGTGATGCGGGGTGAAGGTTGCGGTCCAGCGGTCGTTGCCATGGTGAGACATGGGTTCGCGCGACCATTCGGAATTGCTTTCCTCGCGCCACAACAGATTTGCCGCAATGATGTCGTGACCATCGCGGAATATATCGGCCCATACATCGAAAGGATCGCCGATCATTCGCTTGACTGGAAAGCGTCCATCGTCCACGCGCGGATAAATATCCTCGATGTGAAAAACGCCCGCCCCGGGACTGACAACCGAACGTTGGACAATACTTCTGATAGGCGGAAGAACAGACATCCGGAACGCCTTGAACCGTGCGGGAGAGTGTCACTCTATAAGCAGGACCCCATGCATTTGGTTCCACCGGAACAGAATGGCGCGATCGAGGTTGGAGGTTGAACCGATATTGTATCCGAATTGTGCCAGCCCCGGTGATGAATGGATTTGTTTGAAAGAGCCGCTAAATCGGGGATCAGCCCTGTCTTCATCGACGGCAACGGACAAAGACGCGATGCTGATCCTCAAGCCCTGCTGAGTGTGCTCGATGCGCTGGATCACCCGGTACAGGATGGGGCTCTTGAAAGCCTGAATGCGGCATTCAAAAGCGACGACATGCCGCATAGGGCGTATGATGGCGACTTTGGTCGGCGCTGGCTTCTCGCTGTGCAGCTTTATGGTATCCGTTCGCAGCGCAACTGGGGCATCGGCGATTTCACCGATCTTCAATCTCTTCTGGCCTGGGCTTCAGGCGCCGGAGCGGCCGGGATCGGCCTCAACCCTCTTCATGCGCTGTTTGACGATCATGCCGACGACTGCAGCCCTTATTCGCCCAACAGCCGGCTGTTTCTGAATTCGATTTACATCGATATCGAACAGGTGCCCGAGCTGCCGCCGGGTTTCAGAGCGAAACACGGCGCGGATATCGAACGATTGCGCCAGGCGGACCTCGTCGATTATGACGGCGTTGCCGATCTGAAGACCAAGGCCCTGCGAGAGGCTTTCAAGAATTTCAAATCAAAGACGACCTTGAAGCGCAAAACCGACTTCGAGGCGTTTCGCGCATCCGGCGGTGCTCTGTTGTCTCGTTTCGCCTGCTTTGAATTTCTGCGGCGAAAATATCCCGGACCGTGGTGGGAATGGCCCGCGCCATGGACACGGCCAGATGATACGGCGCTGGCCAGCCTGCGCCGTGGCCCCGACAACTTGCAAATCGAGTATTTTGAATTCGTGCAATGGTGCGCCGATCGTCAGCTGGCCGCCTGTGCATCTCTTGCCGAGCAGCTCGGCATGCCGGTCGGCCTCTATCTGGATATCGCGGTCGGAGTTAAGGCCGACGGTTTCGATGCATGGAATGAACAGATCGCGATCGCCCGGCAGTTATCCGTCGGCGCGCCGCCCGATCAGCTCAATACCGCAGGGCAGGACTGGGGTCTTGCCGGTTTCAACGCGGCCGGTCTCGAACATCGTGCTTTCGCTCCGTTTCGGGATATGTTGCGAGCCTCGATGCGCTACGCGGGCGCCATCCGCCTCGACCATGTGCTCGGCCTGAATCGCCTTTACGTTGTACCGCACGGCTATGCGCCGCATCAGGGCGTCTATATCCAGATGCCGTTTGAGGAGATGCTGGAGGTGGCCGCGCAGGAAAGCGTCGCACATCGATGCATCGTGATCGGCGAGGATCTCGGAACGGTGCCGGACGGCTTTCGCGAGCGTCTCGCCGACCGGGCGATCTGGTCTTATCGGGTGATGATTTTTGAACGGGACGGACGCGGCGACTTCATTGGTCCCGACCGCTACCCGAAGAATGCGCTTGTGACCTTTAGCACGCACGATCTTCCGACCTTTGCAGGATGGCGTTCAGCGCATGACATCGACGTTAAGCTGATGCTCGGTATGGATCCCGGCGAGACCAGCGAACAAAGGCGGGAAGCGCTGGCGCGGCTTCGCATGGCTGTTGGCGATGACAGGGACTTCACGTTCGGTGCCGTCCTTTCCACGCTATCGAATACGCCATCGCGTCTGCTGGGGGTATCGATTGAAGACCTGTTGGGCGTTGCCGATCAGGCGAACGTGCCAGGTACGATCGACGAACACCCGAACTGGCGGCGTCGCTTGCCGGTTGCAATCGAATTATGGGGCGAACGAATCGATCCCGGTCATCTTCGGGACATCTTGAAAGAACGCATTGTTTGAGGGCCTTACAGAATCGGCTTTTTCAAGGTTGCAAACCTGGAACCAAAAGAACACCGAACCGTTGGACCGCCAGTGACAGGACTGAGGGAGATAAAAGATGTCCATCGGCACGATTATCCTGATTATTCTGATCATCGCTCTGCTTGGCGGATTTAGCGGTATCGGCGGCGGCAATTTTTACGGCACCGGCTATTACGGAGGCGGTGGTCTTGGATTGGTTATCGTCATTCTTCTCATCTTGATCCTGCTGGGACGGATCTAATCCGCGGCGAAGATCGATTGGAGGCCCGCGGCTCCTCGCCGCGGGTCTTCTGTTGTGCATCTTGAAGGAAAAGGCTGCCGAAAACCGCACATCGCGGCTAAAAAAATCAAGCGCAAGTGTTTTGCAAAGACAATCTTCGGACATAAAGTGACGCGCTCAAAGGTCCTTTTATTTAACAGCCGGAGACGAAGAATGACTGCAAAACCGATGCTGGCATCCGACGCGATCGGTCTGACGAAAGTGGCGCCGTTTTCGCGCCGCGGCTTCATGGCGGCGTCTGCTGCAGCTGCGGCCGGCTACACGCTGGCCGCAGGTCCCGTGCGGGCCGACGTCATCACCACCGACACAACCGGGATTGATGTCGGGGACGCGAAGATAAAAGTGAAGGACGGCGAGATGCCGGGCTATTTCGCGAGGCCTACCGGCGTTGCCAATCCTCCTGTCATCCTGGTCGCGATGGAGGTGTTCGGGCTGCATGAGTACATCAAGGATGTCACCCGGCGTCTCGCCAAGCTCGGCGCATTCGCCATTGCGCCGGATTATTACTTCCGTGCTGGCACCGACCTGACCAAGATCACCGACATTCCCAAACTGATGCCGATCGTCAACGCCAAGCCTGACGATGAACTTCTCGGCGACCTGGACGCGACAGTTGCATGGGCCAAATCGCAGGGCGGTGACACAAACCGGCTCGGCATTGTCGGCTTCTGCCGCGGCGGGCGGAGCGTGTGGGAATATGCGGCGTACAGCAAGCAGCTCAAGGCGGGCGTTGCATTCTATGGTTCGCTGATCGACCCGCCCAATCCGGTCTGGCCGAAGAGTCCGATGCAGCTGGCTTCGGATATGAAAGCGCCGGTGCTGGGGCTGTATGGCGAGGACGATCAGGGAATCCCGCCGGTACAGGTCGAGGCAATGAAACTCGCGCTTTCCCGGGCGAAGAAGGTTGCCGAATTCAAATCCTATCCCGGTGCGCCGCATGGCTTTCATGCCGATTACCGGCCGAGCTATCGCAAGGAGGCTGCGGAAGATGCCTGGGTGCAGATGCAGAACTGGTTCAGGAAATACAAGGTTTTAAGCTAAAGCCCCTTTTGAGTTCATCTATCAATAGGACGATAACCCTTCGGTTATCGTCCTATTTATTTTCCCGGTTTTGGATCGGCTGCGCTATGCGGACGCTGGACCTTCGTCCCGATTCGTTGCTTGATGAAGCAGATATTTGAACGATTTGATCCGGGGATGACCTATGGACACCGATAACCAGGAAGCTCCGAAGAAGGGCCGGTCTCGCGGGATTTTGTCTGCGCTTGCTGTTGCTGCGCTCTTGATCGCCTTGCCGATCGCGGTCTGGCTCGATTTAAGCAATCTTGCCGACCTGTCGCTGCGCCGTCAGGCGAATGACCTGAATTCACTGATAACCGGTGTGCGCGGCTATTATGCCTCGAACGTCGTGGGCCGCATCCTGGCCGCGCACGGTGCCGAAATCAAGGTCATTCACAACTATGAGACGGTGCCGGGCGCGGTCCCGATCCCCGCTACGCTCTCGCTTGAACTCGGCAACGTCATCAGCGAGCAGCAGAAGAACATCGACTATCGCTTCGTCTCCGATTTTCCGTTCGCCAATAGGGCGCCGCATAATCTCGACGATTTCGAGACGCGCGCGCTCGCGAGCCTGCGTGCCGATCCCGGCCAGAAAATTGTTCAATCGGACCCATCGTTGTTTCGTGACAAGGTCCGCTTTGTCACGCCGGTGATCATGGGGCAGGCCTGCGTGAACTGTCATAATACGCATCCCGAAAGTCCCAAGAAAGACTGGAAGGTCGGCGATGTGCGCGGCATTCAGGAAGTCGAGATCAGCCAGCCGATCGCGGCCAATCTCTTCTCGTTCAAATTCCTGCTCGCCTATTTCGTGCTTGCGGCAGTGAGCGGCGTGTCCTTTCTGGGCATTCAGTATCGCCAGAGCAAGGTGATCCAGAACATGAACAAGGAGCTGGAGGCGAATAACGATTTTCTCGCGACCTTGTCGATGAAGATTTCGCGCTACATCTCGCCGCAGATCTACACCAGCATTTTCAGTGGCCGCAAGGATGTGACCATCCACACCGAGCGCAAGAAGCTGACGATCTTCTTCTCGGACATCCAGAATTTCACCGCGACCACCGAGCGGCTGCAGCCCGAGCTCATTACCCAGTTGCTCAATGAATATTTCACTGAAATGTCGAAGATCGCGCTTGAGCATGGCGGCACCATCGACAAGTTCATCGGCGACGCGATGCTGATCTTCTTCGGCGATCCCGAGACCAAGGGCGATGCGGCCGACGCCAAGGCGTGTCTGAAAATGGCGTGGGAAATGCAGCGGCGTCTGGCCGAACTCAACGTCACGTGGCGTGCGGCCGGCATCGAGGAACCGTTCCGCGCCCGCATGGGCATCAATTCGGGTTATTGCAATGTCGGCAATTTCGGCAGCGCCGATCGTATGGATTACACGATCATCGGCGCGGAGGCCAATCTTGCGGCGCGGCTGCAGTCCATCGCCGAGCCGGGCAAGATCGTGCTCAGCTACGAAACCTACGCCCTGGTGCGCGGTGATGTCGTCGCGCATGAATTGCCGCCGATCACGATGAAGGGGATTTCACGGCAGGTCGTTCCCTACGCGGTGGACAGTCTGGTTGGCGTGGAAACCGGCAAGCACGATATTCTGGTGGAGCGCATGACCGGACTGGATTTCTATCTCAATCCGGACGCCGTCAGTCCCGTGGAGGCGGAGCGTATCCGATCGCTGCTGAAAGAAGCGATCGCAGCGCTTGACGACAAGCAACCCAAACCGGCGTAGAAGGCATGACGCGCGTCACCGATTTTTCAGCGACGAATCTCGACGGAGAGGAAATCCCGCTCTCCGTGTTCGCAGGTAAGGTGCTCCTGATCGTGAATACAGCGAGCAAATGCGGCTTCACGCCTCAATATCGCGGGCTGGAGGATCTGCAGAAGACTTATGCGCCGCAGGGTTTCTCGGTGCTCGGCTTTCCCTGCAACCAGTTCGGCGAGCAGGAGCCGGGCTCGTCCGGCGAAATAGCGTCGTTCTGTTCACGAGAGTACGGCGTGACGTTTCCGATGTTCGCCAAAATCGACGTCAATGGCGAGACGGCCCATCCTCTCTATAAATTCCTGAAAAGCGCCAGGCCGGGCGTGCTCGGGCTTGTGGGCTGGAGCGACATCAAATGGAATTTCACGAAATTCCTGGTCGGGCGGGACGGGCAGGTGGCCGCGCGCTATGCGCCAACGTCCAAGCCCCAATCGCTGGAAGACGAAATCGAAAGGCTGCTGTCGGCGCCTAGCGCGTGACCAGCCAGTAACCTCCGACCACGATGATCACCGACAAAAGCGTGATGCTGCCCAGCACGCCCGCGATGATCGCAGGTAATTCGTGGTTCTCGAGCCAATTGCGAAGCGCCTTTACCATGATGACTGCTTAGCACATGATTGGCGCGGGGGAAGCCGTCAGGGCCGGAAAATAAGGGACGCAATGCCGCGATATTTTTTCAACACCAGGATTGGCGATGAGGTGATCGCGGACCCGGCGGGCGCCGATCTGCGCGATCCCGACCAAGCCTGGGAAATGGCCCGCGCCATTATTATGGATCTGCTGAAAGCCGCGCCCGGAGAGGCTGCGGCGAATCCTCTCCTGATGACCGCAAGTCTTGAGGTCACCGACAGCAGCGGCACGATCGTGCTGGAGTTTCCCTTCAGCGAGGCACTGATCGATCTCGCAACGCCGCCGACCACTCATTAACAAGAGCAATCAGCAACGAGAAAAATCTGGGTGCTTGAGCGAGGTGAGGTCTATTCGTCATGGACCTCGGTCGAGGGACGATCGTCACCGCGCACGCTCTCTTCGCGCCATTTGCCGTCTTCATCCTCGTATTGAATCACGGCCGCCGGACCCGGCACACGTTGTTCGGCCGCTGCTGCCGCCGCCGCGGCATGGGCGGCCGCGTGGGTCGGATAGGTTTCGGAAAACACGCTGTTGAACTTGTAGGCCCAGCCGCCATCATGTTCGACGATCTCGTAAACAACCTTGCTCATTATTGTGTCCTTTTCAGCTGTAGCCGGTTCAGTACTTTTCCTGAGCGAGGGTCAGGGGCTTCCAATGTGTCGGCGGCTCGGGGCCGATGACCCGGTTCTCGATATCGTGTATCCGCACGTTTGCCGACCATGCGGCTGAGCCCCTATGCCAAAAGCCTTCCACGTCGGTCGGCCATTTTGCGTTGTGCAGCAGCACGAAGGTGCCATCCTTTGGAGCTGTCGCAATGTCCTGCCAATCGATCATGATCCATTTCCGTTTTGCTCGTCCAAGTCTAGGTAGGAGCGGCGCGGTGGTCCATCAACATCCGTTAAGATTTGGAACGTTGTTGCGTGCGGCGGGCGCTTCGCAGGACAGGGTTTTAGAGGGCTCGGCGTCTTTCACCGCAAGATATAGCCGTGAACGAAGACGACCATGGTATGAATCGCTGATTCGGACGCGGTTCGTTCCACTCGCGTTCTGAACGTTAAAGTCCGGCTGAGAAGGCGTCACAAAATGATACGCTCGAAATTGGTGAGAGCCCTGTTCGCCCTATTGATGACCGGACCGGCGTTGGCGCAGGACATTCCCGGCATAGAAATCTGCACCGCAGAGAAAACGATGGAGCGGCGCACAAGTTGCCTGCAAAGCAACATCAATTTTCTCAAAGCCACGATGACCAAGGTCGCGCTGGATAGCCAGCAGCGGATCGACGGCGCCAATCGCCAGATCGAAGCCCTGAAGGCGGCGGTGGCGAGCCTGCAGAAAAAGGTCGAGGACTTGCAGGCCGCCAAAGTGGCGCCCAAACCGGAAGCTGCCAAATCTGGAACCGACGCGCCGAAAGACGCTCCCGCAAAATGAGCGTGTCTGCGGCATCGCCGGACTCTCAAGCCGGAGAAGGCGGGTGTTTCGTCTATGTGCTCGGCAGCTCGCACAAGGGTCGTGTCATCACCTATGTCGGATGGACTCTCGATCTCGCGCGGCGGCTGGCGCAGCACAATTCCGGCACTGGTGCGCGCGCGACGCGCGGGCGAGCTTGGGTGCTATTGCATTCAGAGCGTTTTACCACCCGCAACGAGGCGATGAGCCGCGAGTGGCATCTCAAGCGCGACCGCGCCTTTCGCAAGCAACTCACGCTCGCGGGAAAATTGTGATCAGTTTTCCCGGCGGTTGAGGAACGCCAGCCGCTCGAACAGATGGACGTCCTGCTCATTCTTGAGCAATGCGCCGTGAAGCGGAGGGATGGCCTTGCGCGGATCGCGTTCGCGCAGCATCTCCGGCGTCATCTCTTCGTTCAGCAATAGCTTCAGCCAGTCGATCAGTTCCGAGGTCGACGGCTTTTTCTTCAATCCCGGAACGTCGCGGACCTGAAAGAAGATGTTCAGTGCCTCCTGCACCAGCCTCTGCTGGATGCCGGGGAAATGCACCTCGACAATGGCGCGCATGGTCTCGACGTCGGGGAATTTGATGTAGTGGAAGAAACACCGGCGCAGGAAGGCGTCCGGCAGTTCCTTCTCGTTGTTCGACGTGATGAGCACGATCGGCCGCTTGACCGCCCTGATCGTCTCGCCGGTTTCATAGACGTGAAATTCCATGCGATCGAGTTCGAGCAGTAGGTCGTTAGGGAACTCGATATCCGCCTTGTCGATCTCGTCAATCAGAAGCACCGGTCGCACGTCCCGAGTGAAGGCTTCCCACAATTTCCCCTGCTTGATGTAGTTGCGGATATCCGACACCCGTGAGTCGCCGAGCTGGCTGTCGCGCAGGCGTGACACCGCGTCGTATTCGTAGAGCCCCTGCTGCGCCTTGGTGGTCGATTTGATGTGCCAGGTCAGAAGCGGCGCGCCCAGCGCCTTGGCCACTTCTTCCGCTAGAACCGTCTTGCCGGTGCCGGGTTCGCCCTTCACCAGCAGCGGGCGCTCCAGAACGATGGCGGCATTGACGGCCACCTTCAAATCCTCTGTGACGACATAGTCCTTCGTGCCGGTGAATTTCATCGCGATAACCTCTATTCAAAGAAAACGACCGCCTTTGCGGGCGGCCGTTTTCCGCCTTGAAAAATCGTCAGGCTCGTCAGGCTCGCCGGATCAGCGAGAGGATGACAAGAATGATGACGCCGCCGATGGTGGCGTTGATGATGTCGCGCGTGATGCTGCTGCCGAGACTGACGCCGAGCTGGGGCAGAAGCCAGCTTGCCAACAGCGCGCCGACGATGCCGACGATGATGTTGCCGATCAGGCCGAAGCCCGCGCCGCGCACGATCAGGCCGGCCAGCCAGCCGGCGATCGCACCGATAATCAGGATTACGATGATGGATTGTGCAGTCATAGCAAACTCCCCGGTCATTCCTGTTTGGACGTGCATGCCGGTCTGGACTGATCCTTGCGACGTCACCGGCGGCTCAATTTAGATCAACAAAATGACAGCCGGTCCAGCCGGATCGAAGCGATTTGAGCCGCTGTTTTGAGCATTCCGGCATGCCGGATCAGATGTCCGCACTGCTCCGGTCCGCGATGCCGGCCCTTGACCCTTAGAGGCCGCTGGGCAAACCTTCATCCATGTTCCTGCAATTCTTCACATCGCTGCGCGAGGCCCAGGTGCCGGTCTCCCTGCGCGAATATCTGACATTGATGGAGGCCCTCGACGCCGATCTGGCAAACCAGTCGATCGAGGATTTCTACTATCTGTCGCGCGCGGCGCTGGTGAAGGACGAGCGCAATCTCGACAAGTTTGACCGGGTCTTCGGCGCGACGTTCAAGGGTCTGGAATCCCTGTCCGGTGCTGTCGAGACAACGGATATTCCCGGGGAATGGCTGAAAAAGCTCGCGGAAAAATATCTCACCGAGGACGAGCGAAAACAGATCGAGGCGCTCGGCTGGGACAAACTGATGGAGACCCTGCGTGAACGCCTGAAACAGCAGAAAGGCCGTCATCAGGGCGGCAGCAAATGGATCGGAACGGCCGGCACCTCGCCGTTCGGGGCCTATGGCTATAATCCCGAGGGCGTCCGTATCGGGCAGGATGGCAACCGCAATTTCCGCGCGGTCAAGGTGTGGGATCGCCGCGAGTTCAAGGATCTCGACGGCAATGTCGAGCTTGGCGTCCGCAACGTGAAGGTCGCGTTGCGCCGCCTGCGAAAATTTGCCCGCACCGGTGCGCCGGACGAGCTCGATCTCGATACCACCATCCGCGATACCGCCAGCCACGGCTATCTCGATGTCAAAATGCGGCCCGAGCGGCGCAATGCGGTGAAGGTTCTGATCTTCTTCGACATTGGCGGGTCGATGGATATGCATGTCGCGCAGGCTGAGGAATTGTTTTCCGCCGCGCGCAGCGAGTTCAAGCACCTCGAATATTTTTACTTCCACAATTGCCTCTATGAGAGTGTGTGGAAGAATAACCGTCGGCGTTACAACGAACGGATCCCGACATGGGACATCCTGCACAAATACCCGCACGACTATAAGGTCATCTTCGTCGGCGACGCGACGATGAGCCCCTATGAAATTACGGTTCCGGGCGGCTCGGTCGAACATATCAATCCCGAACCCGGCGCGGTCTGGCTTGAGCGCGTGACCCAAACCTATCCGCATACGGTGTGGATCAATCCCGAGGCCCGTAAATACTGGAGCCACTCCGAATCAACTGCGATCATCCGCAGGCTTTTTTCCAATCGCATGTATCCGCTGACCCTTGAGGGGATCGAGGAAGCGATGAGAGAGTTGACGCGGTGACGTTCAAACAGGCAGGTACGCACCATGACGCAGACCATCCGCCGCGGCATCAAGGCCATGCTCGATGAGGCCAACGCGCAGATCGAGACCATGAGCGCTCTCGACGTGATCGCTGCTTCAAAGCGGGACGACGTTGTTATTGTCGATTTGCGCGATCCCCGCGAGCTTGAACGCGAGGGAAAAATTCCCGGCGCGTTTTCATGCACCCGCGGCATGCTGGAGTTCTGGATCGATCCGGAAAGCCCCTACGCCAAGGATGTCTTTCAGCAGGACAAGAAATTCATTTTCTTTTGCGCGGGCGGTTGGCGCTCGGCGCTGGCTGCCAAGACGGCGCAGGACATGGGTCTTGCTCCGGTTGCGCATATGGAGGGTGGCTTCAAGGCCTGGCGCGAGGCGGGCGGGACCATCGAGCAGGCCGAGCCGCGCAAGCCGAAAACCTGACAGGACAGAACGAACATGACCGATCCTCTGGTCTCGACCGCGTGGCTGCACGATCATCTAAGCGATTCCGATATTCGCGTGATCGATGCGGCGTACAGAATGCCGGCGATGCGCCCGCCGCTGGCGGCGGATGAATACAAGGCGCGGCATATCCGCGGAGCGGTGTTTTTCGACATCGATCAGGTTGCGGACCATACGACGAACCTGCCGCACATGCTGCCGCCGCCCTTGCTGTTCGCACGCGAGGTCGGTGCGCTGGGAATCGAGAGCAACGATCTTGTCGTCATTTACGATCGCGGCGATTACATGGGTGCGCCGCGTGCCTGGTGGACTTTCGGCACGTTCGGGCATGACCGGGTCAAGGTGCTCGACGGCGGTCTCAAGAAATGGATAGCAGACGGCTATCCTGTCGATGCGGAGATAGTGACGCCTGCGCCGCGAACTTACCATGCTCATCTCAAGGAGGATCGGGTGCGGCGGCTTTCCCAGATGCGCGACAATGTCGAAACCGGAACTGAACAGGTGATCGACGCGCGTGCGCGTGAGCGCTTCGAGGGGACCGCCGCCGAGCCGTGGCCCGGTCGCCGCTCGGGCCGCATCCCGGGAAGTCTCAACGTGCCGTTCAACGAACTGATCGATCCTGTCACAGGCGAAATGAAATCCGCGGCCGCGCTTCGTACAATTTTCGAAGGCGTGCACGCCGATCTTGGCAAGCCGATCGTCACCACATGCGGCTCTGGCGTCACAGCTGGAGTGCTGTCGCTGGCGCTTGCGCGTCTCGGCGTTGAGAGCGCGCTTTACGACGGCTCATGGGCAGAGTGGGGCCTGCCGGATGGGCCGAGGATCGATACGGGAAAGATCTGACGTCAGTTCGGAAACAGGAAGGGGAGCGGCTCGGCCGGATTGTTCCTCTGAACCATTCTGGTTTGCGCAATGCCGGCGCGGGTGCGATAGCGCTTGGCGTGGACCACGCGCTTGCGTCCCTTCCGCCGGGCAGTGTGTTTCTTGTCCGCATCGGGTTGCAGTTTCGCTGTTTCGGGTTGCGCGGTGAGGCTGGCGGTCTCGGTATTTGTCGGTGCGGCGGGTGCAGGCTCCATCTGCGGTGTCGGCTCGACACGGAGCAGCGACAGTGTCGGCGGAGCAGCGGCATTGAATCGTTCAGCGAAGGTAGCCGGCAATGGCTGCTCCTTCGTGCGCAGTGCCGGCAGGCTGGCGAATTCCTCGTGGGTTGCACGCAGCAGCGCGGCTGCACCCAATCCGAAAATCAGGATGGACGTGCCGAGCACCAGAGTCATGACGATGATACGAAAGCCGGGAAGCATATGGCGGTGTCCAGTCCCCGCAACCGGGCGAGGAACAAAAGCTGCAACGCGACGTTTTTTGAGACGCTTCTACGCTGACGCCTGAGACAACACGTGCTTCGTCTGGGGAATAACCTTCGCTGGAAAGCTATCTGCGAAGCGGTACACCTGAACAGGTCCGCCGGGCCCGCGCTGGTGCGGCCGAATCGGGATGTAAGACCCTAGCGCAACCCTGACGGGAGGGCTGCAAAAAATGGTCGTGGGATGAAAATCACCCCCGACTGTCGCATTCCTGCAAGCATCGGAAAAATCGCGCAAAAGTCAGGGCGCCCAGCCGGCCTTTTTTCGTCATATGTCTTGAATGCGCCGTGATCATGGGCGATCTCAAGGTTAACGTTTAGGTGTTGGTTCCGGATTACAGCAGGGAATGATGTTCAATCGGGTTTTGACAAGTGTCGCGGTTTTGATGGGGAGCGGGGCGTTTCTGTCGCCGGCGCTTGCCCAGAATTATCCGCCCCCTCCCGGCTACAGCCAGCCGGTGCAGCCCTATGGCGAACAGGGTCGCTACACCACTCCCGGCACCGGTCAGCCCAATTTTGACCTGCTGGACGATGATGACGCGCCGCAGGGGCAGGGAGCCGCGTCGGTTCCGCCGCCTGGCCCGCCTCCCCAAGCCGGCTATCAGTCGCAAGGCGGCTATTATTCCCAGCAGGGTCAGCAGCAGGCCGTTCCGCAGGGCCCGATCCTGTCGCCTGATGATCCGCGCTATGGCCGTCCGCCCGGTCCGCCTCCTGTGATCTATTCAGATCGTAATCCGGCGTCCAACCCCGGTTACGAAAGCCCGCGTCCCCCTGCGGGGGTGGATGGCCGGACCGGATCGGTGCAAACGGGGCCGGACGGCAAGCCGGTGGTGCTTTCCGCGCTGCCTCCGGACGAGCAGCCGGAAACGGGGCCACGTAAGCAGTTGCCGGAACGTCTGCGCCGTCAGGAAGTGAATTTTCCGACCAAGGAGCCGCCGGGCACGATCATCGTCGATACCCCGAACACGCAGCTTTATTACGTCCTCGGCGGTGGCCGGGCGATCCGCTACGGCGTGCGTGTCGGCCGCGATGGCTTCACCTGGACCGGCGTGCAAAAGATCACCCGCAAGGCGGAATGGCCCGACTGGCATCCGCCGGCGGAGATGATCGAGCGCCAGCCCTATCTGCCGCGTTTCATGGCGGGCGGCGACGGCAACCCGCTCGGCGCGCGTGCGATGTACCTCGGCAATACCGTGTATCGCATTCACGGCACCAACCAGCCTTCGACCATCGGCAAGTTCGTGTCGTCGGGTTGTATCGGCATGCTGAATGAGGATGTCACCGATCTGTTCGATCGGGTGAAGGTGGGAACGCGCGTGGTCGTGCTGCCGGGCGGTCCGCCGCCGGGCGCATTGACGGCCTCGGCGCAGCCCGCGCCTGGTGCAGCGACTGGCTATGGTCCGGGCTCTGGCGCGTCTGCGCCGACCGGAGTCGCCACCAGCCAGGTTGGTGTCCCCAATCAGGGACCGACCGTGGTGCCCCCGCTGCCCGCGCCGGTTACGGTAAGGTAGCCTCATAATCTTCAAGATGAAAATGCCCGCGTCCGGCGCGGGCATTTTTTTGGCTTCCACAGAACACTTCGATCTTACCGCGCCACGCGCGCGGCGTTCGGCGTTTTGCCGTAACGCGCGCGGAAGGCGCGGTAGAATGTCGAAAGGTCGGAAAAACCGCATTTGAAGGCAATGTCGGCGATCGGGCCGGCCGCGCCGCTTCTGAGCAGTCCAAATGCCGCTTCAAGCCTCTTGGTCGTGAGCTCTTCGGTAAAGGTCGAGCCGTGCTGGCTCAGAATATGCTGAACCGATCGTGCGGACATGCCCAGTTGTTTGCCGACAGCTCCTGAGGTGAGATCGGGAAGGCGGTAGCTGCGAGCGATCTGCTTGCGGATATCCGTAATGCGCGCATCAAGGCTCCCGGTCTGCCCCTTCGCGCGTTTTGGGTCGCGCATCTGCAGAATGGTACTTGCGAGATGAGCGATATAGTCACCCGAGGCGATTTCCAGAGATTCGCCGAGCGTTTCTTCCGCGCAAAGCAGCTGCCGGACATTTTCTTTCAGCAGAAGCTGAGCCATCTGATGGGTCTTCAGGCGCGTCGTGGAAAATAGTTCAAGCATTCGCCCTGGCCGCTCCAGAACTTCGCGCGGCAAAAGAATAACGTGTGAATGGCCGCTTTGCGGCGTCGAGCACTCGCTCGGCATGTCCATCGCCAGCACCGTCATCTCGTCGCGTTTCAATTCGATTTTGCGGTCGAACTGGCGAACGCTCATCGGTGTCTCGCCTCGATTGATGAGGATCATGATGCGGTCGTCGCCGTCCTGACGAAGCTTTGCTTCGGACCGTATGACGTTCACGGAGCCGTCCGCGACTGTTTTTGCTGCGCCGATCTGAATCCTGCCAAGTTGAAGCACGGACACTTCGCCGTGAAATTTCCGGCTCGTGACAATTCCCATCTCGAAGGACGAGCCGATCGCATCCATGGATTCCGTCCAGAGTTTCGCGCGCATGCGAGGCGGAAGCGCGGAAGGAAGACTGTCGGAGGTGAAATGGAATTTCGGCATCGGCGCTGATCGTCGTCTTTCGGCTTTTAACTGTTGCATTTCATGCAAAGCCTTTGCGCGATGCGCAAAGACGGCAGGATTTGACTCAATAATGATTGCGGCTGGCACGGCAAGTGGTTGTTGCGCCGGGAGCTGCGACGTTCTGACCTGGAACGGCGAGCGCCTTCGCTTTTGTGCATTTGGCTGGGAATGTTGATGAAAAAATTATTGATCGCCGCTGCAGCGTTGCTTGCAGCGACCGCAGCACGGGGCGCGGACATGGTGCCACGTACTTACACCAAAGCGCCTGCCATTCCGGTCTCCAACTGGACAGGTTTCTATGCCGGCGCAAACGTCGGCTATGCATGGGGAGACCCTTCGATTTTCTACGCCCCGAATAACTCGGTAATTGCGGGCAGCGGATCGGCCTTTCCGACCGGATCCTGGGATAATTCAGGTGCACTCGGTGGTGCGCAGCTCGGCTTCAACTGGCACGTTAATCCGCAATGGGTGACCGGTATCGAGGCCGATATCGACGCCTCCGGCATCAAAGGCTCGAACGCGTCCGCCGGTGTTGTCGGGTTTGGCGCAGCTTCCTTCACGACCAGTCAAAAAGTTGACTGGTTTGGCACAGTCAGAGGACGGCTGGGGTTTCTGCCTACCGATCGTCTCTTGATCTATGGCACCGGAGGGCTGGCCTATGGCGAAATCAAAGAAGATACGTCGCTGACCCGCTCAACCGGTCTGCATGTGACTGGCGGCGGTTTTGGTGTCAGCTGTACGGCGAACCAGACCTGCTTCGCCGGCTCGACATCGGGTGTGCGAACTGGCTGGACTGCCGGCGCGGGTTTTGAGTATGCGCTGTTACAGAATGTAAGCGTGAAAACCGAATATCTTTACGTCGATCTGGGCGGTAACAGCGTGATCGGCACAGCGTTCAATGGCAACGGTCAGAAGCCTGCTTCCTACACGGCAACCATCTCAGGCTTGAACTTCAATATCGTTCGCGCCGGCCTGAACTACAGGTTCTGACTTTCTCCTGATCGCATAATCGAGGCCCGGCTTTCGCGTCGGGCCTATTTTGTCGGTCAGGAAGAGCGGAGCGATTCTGAGGTGGGATTAAATTGCGCGGTCCGGGTACTGCGCGGTTAGTTCATCACCCGAACCGGTTTGCCGTCGAGCCATGCGGCGATGTCCTCGACCATGTCGGCATAATAGCGGCGGTAGTTTTCCTGCGTGACGTAGCCCAGATGCGGCGTCAGCACGACATTGTCGAGCTTGCGCAGCGGATTGTCGAGCGGCAGCGGCTCATGTGCGAATACGTCGAGTCCGGCGCCCGCAATTTTTCCTTGCTGCAGGACTTCGAGCAGCGCGGCCTGATCGACGATCGGCGCGCGCGCCGTGTTGACGAGATAACTGGTCGGCTTCATCCGCAGCAGGTCTTCGCGTCCGATCAGGCCACGTGAACGCTCGCTTAAAACGACATGAACTGTAATGATATCGGCGGTCGTGAACAGGTCCTGCTTCGTCGCGTAGCCGACGCCGGCTGCGGCGCATTTTTCCGGCGTGAGATTTTGGCTCCATGCGATCACATTCATGCCGAGCGCCCTGGCGACATTTGCGACCTTGAGACCGAGATTGCCGAGTCCAACCACGCCGAGCGTCTTGCCCTCGATATCTTCGCCGACGGTGACCTGCCATGTCTCGCCCGCCTTCATCCGCGCGGCCTCGAATCCGATCTTGCGCGTCAGGTCGAGCATCAGACCGATGGTGAGGCCGACGGTCGGATTTCCGACCGTGCCGGTGCCGCACACGGTGACGCCGCGCTCCTGCGCTGCGGCCAGATCGAAGCTGTTGTTGCGCATGCCCGATGTCAGCAGCAGCTTCAGATCGGAAAGCGCGCCGATGACATCGCGGCCGAACGGCGTGCGCTCGCGCATTGCGCAGACGATATGGAAATCCTTCAGCGCCGCGATGGCGTCCTGTTGTGACGCGAAGGGCTTGTCGAAGACGGTAATATCGACGCGCTCCTTGAGCGCCGACCAGTCCGCCATCGTCAGAGCGACGTTCTGATAATCGTCGAGAATAGCGCAGCGATAGCGCATCGGGCCGCCTCCAGTCCTGGCGATCCGGTGGGCCGCCTTGAGAGGCGCACGTAACGCGCCGGGGCGAAAGGCGCAAGCCGTTCGCGATCAGGACTTGTTGACCGCGCCTTCTCTGGCACGGCAGGCCGGTCCCGGACCGCGCATGTAGTGTTTTTCGGGGTGGTAGGGGCTGAACACGGCCGAGATGAATTCCCGGAAGAACATTGCGATCGCCGCGGCGGGGCCTTCGGTATAGGTCGCGCCGAAAGGATGGTGCTGCGGCAGGCAGGATTTCGCTGGCGTCATCATGGCGTTTTCCATGTCTTTTGGTGTCCCGGATGGCTCTCAGTCCGGTCGTGTCCTTTGCAGCCGCAAAGACTGCGCCTCGATGGATTAAGACCGGATTGCCGCCATAAGCGCGGTGCGTTTTCCGCTGAACAGCCTTTCCAAATGGTTGCCCTTTGAGGGCTCCGTCGTTACATCAGCATCAGCAAAATCCCAAAAGACCGCACGCAAGGACCACGATGGCGCGCCAGTTCGTCTATTTCATGCAGGGCCTGACCAAGGCTTATCCGACCCGCAAGGTACTCGATAATATTCATCTGTCGTTCTACCCGGATGCCAAGATCGGCGTGCTCGGCGTCAACGGCGCGGGTAAATCGACCCTGCTCAAGATCATGGCCGGCATCGACAAGGACTACACCGGCGAGGCGTGGGTCGCCGAGGGCGCGCGTGTCGGCTATCTCGAACAGGAGCCGCAGCTCGACGCCACCAAGACCGTTCGCGAGAATGTCATGGAAGGCGTCGCCAAGCAGAAGGCGATCCTCGACCGCTATAACGAACTCGCGGTGAACTATTCGGACGAGACCGCCGACGAGATGACCAAATTGCAGGACGAGATCGAAGCCCAGGGATTATGGGATCTCGACAGCAAGGTCGATCAGGCGATGGATGCCCTGCGATGCCCGCCGGACGACGCCGATGTGACGAAGCTTTCAGGCGGCGAGCGCCGCCGTGTGGCGCTGTGCCGTCTTTTGCTCGATGCGCCGGAGTTGCTGCTGCTCGACGAACCGACCAACCATCTCGACGCCGAAAGCGTGTCGTGGCTCGAAGGCCATTTGCGCAATTATCCGGGCGCGATCCTGATCGTGACCCACGACCGCTACTTCCTCGACAACGTGACAAGCTGGATTCTCGAACTCGACCGCGGCAAGGGCATTCCCTACGAAGGCAATTATTCGGCGTGGCTGGTGCAGAAGCAGAAGCGTCTCGAACAGGAGGGCCGCGAAGACGCCGCACACCAGAAGACGCTGGCGCGCGAGCAGGAATGGATCGCGTCCTCGCCAAAGGCCCGCCAGGCCAAGTCCAAGGCGCGCTATCAGCGCTATGAGGAATTGCTCAAGCAGGCCAACGAAAAGCAGACGCAGACCGCTCAGATCATCATTCCTGTGGCGGAGCGTCTCGGCAACAATGTGGTGGATTTCGAGGGCCTGTCGAAGGGCTTCAACGATCGCCTCTTGATCGACAACCTTACCTTCAAGCTTCCGCCGGGCGGCATTGTCGGTGTGATCGGCCCGAACGGCGCGGGCAAGTCGACGCTGTTCAAGATGATCACGGGACAGGAAAAGCCGGATGCCGGCACCATCACCACGGGTGAATCGGTGCAACTCGGTTATGTCGATCAGTCGCGCGACGCGCTCGACCCCAAGAAGACGGTGTGGGAGGAGATTTCCGGCGGCACCGACATCATCTATCTTGGCAAGAAGGAAGTGAACTCGCGCGGCTACTGCTCGGCGTTCAACTTCAAGGGCGCGGATCAGCAGAAGAAGGTCGGCGCGCTATCGGGCGGCGAGCGCAATCGCGTGCATCTGGCCAAGATGCTCAAATCCGGCGCCAACGTGCTGCTGCTCGACGAGCCGACCAACGATCTCGATGTCGATACGCTGCGCGCGCTGGAAGAAGCGCTGGAGGATTTCGCCGGTTGCGCCGTCATCATCAGCCACGATCGCTGGTTCCTCGACCGCATCGCGACCCACATGCTCGCCTTCGAGGGCGACAGCCATGTCGAATGGTTCGAGGGCAATTTCCAGGATTACGAGAAGGACAAGATGCGCCGGCTCGGGCAGGACAGCATCATTCCGCACCGGGTGAAGTACAAGAAGCTGACGAGGTAACAAACTGAGCGTCATTCCATCCGGACGGCAGTTTGGGTTTGCGGCGATCCGCCGGATCGGAATTTTTTTGGCCGTGACGTTCGGTATTCCGCTAGGTGCCAATTTTCTCGATCGCCTTGATGGCTCCCGGATGACGTATGCCGAGGCTATCGGTGTGGTGACGAGAACCGGGGCGGCTGGCGTCCTGTATTTCTTGCTCATCCTGACGATGATTCGTCTATGCTGGCGGCGAATGCACGCGCTCGGCCTGCCAGGTTGGTCAGGATTGGCTGTACCTTTACTGTTTTTTCTCGATTTGCCGTTTCTGCTCGTTCCCGTGAAAAATCTTGCGGTCTTTGGCAAGTCACTTGGCGCGGACGCGACCTTTCCGGTTTACGCGCTGATGGCAGGAGGTCTTATTACGGCAATGACATTCGTACCGGAGCGGCATGACGGCGAGAATGCGTTTGGCCGCTTCGGCCTTGCCGGCGTGGGTGCGGTTCTGGCAATTGGATTCGTGCTGTTTTGTTTGATCTATTCATTTCTCATGGCGAAAGGTATGGATTTTTTTCGTCGACAACTTGAAAGCGGCGATCAGTCCGTCGCCTGGTTTTTGTTTCTTCTGAAAAACTCGTCTTGGGCGCTCACTTTCAACGTCTACGCCGCGGTTGCTTTCGTTGCGTTGCTGGCATGTTGCGTCGTGATCTCGCGACGAAATAGCAGTAACTATCGATAGTATATAACGTCTGAATTGGTCAGTGCCACAGCCGATACCCCGTCGTGTGGCAGGCATCCAAGCCACACTGCAAAATCACAGAAATCAAATTGGTCGCGCAGAGCGCGATCACGTAAAGCCCGAGCACATCGGCGCATCGTTGTAGGACCGCCGGGCGCGGGGCGCTCTGCCGGACCTCGCCGAGACAGGCAAGCCTGAGCGTGAAAGCAAGCAGGATCGCCAGCGCGATAATGACCGACCAGACCGGCATGTGAAGCCCGAACACCGCGCTGCCGACATAGGCATGGCCGGGCCTCGGGTAGATATCGAGCAGCGTCTGGCGTGCCGCCACGATCAGGAGAAACATCGCGAACAGCATGCTCAGTCCAGTGTTCCGCATCGAAGTGCCCTGACGGAAATGCAGGATGATGCCGAAGCAGACGCCGAACATCGCCACCCGCTGCAGCAGGCATAGCGGGCAGGGGATTTCGCTGCCGTGATACTGGAAGACCATGGCCGCCGTCAGGATCGCGGCGATCGTGCCCATCATTGCGAGCAAAAACAGATCGTCGAGCCGCGCCGAAAGGTTTGCGCCGGAATTATCGCCGCCGGTCACGCGATGACTCCTGCGGACGCTGCGTGGGACATGTGGTCGTGAGATGTGCCGTCATGCGGAGCCAACTGCAACTCACCCTGCAGCCACGGCATGCGAAAGCCATAATCGGGATTATAGATTTCAAAGAGAAATAGCCCGGTTGAAAGCGCGAGGCAGACCAGCAGCGCGGCCACGGCCAAGCGTCCCGGTCCGAAATGCGCACAGGCAAGCGCCGCCAGCATCGCAGCGAAAATGATTGTCATCATCGAAATGTCTCCCGATACCGGACATGATCCCAAACTAGCCATTCAGGAAACGGTGGTCCATATATCCGCCAGTGTGGCGCGCATACGCGATCATGATGGTCATGTGAAAAATGGTTGCGGCCAAACGTCGTTGCGGCGCGGCGCACCAGAATCTGGCATTCTGGTGCCTGAAACCTTGCCGATCATGCCGGAGCTGACATGTCCCTGACGCCCGAAACACCACTGCCGCCCGACGGATTGTCGCGCCCCCTGCCGATGCTGATTTTCGGCTCGCGCTGGCTGCAACTGCCCCTCTATATCGGGCTGATCGTGGCGCAATGCGTCTATGTCATCCTGTTTCTGAAAGAGCTTTGGCATCTCGTCAGCCATTCGTTCGATTTTTCCGAGCAGCAGATCATGCTGGTCGTGCTCGGCCTGATCGATGTGGTGATGATCTCCAACCTCCTGGTGATGGTGATTGTCGGCGGTTATGAGACGTTTGTCTCCCGTCTCAATCTCGAAGGCCATCCGGACAAGCCGGAATGGCTGAGCCACGTCAACGCCAGCGTGCTGAAGATCAAGCTGGCGATGGCAATCATCGGCATTTCCTCGATCCACCTGCTGCGGACCTTCATCGAGGCGGGAAATCTCGGCGGGGCCGGCGGTCGCACGACGAATTTCACCGAGAATGGCGTGATGTGGCAGACGCTGATTCATTGTGTCTTCGTGCTATCCGCCGTTGGCATCGCATTTGTCGACAAACTTTCGGCAGCGTCGATTGCCCATAACGAGGCGGCCGCGGCCGCCGATGGCGGACACTGAATTGTCGCCCGCTGTCCGCGCAATTTTCGTTGTGGCGCTGAGCCTCGTCGCGTGGCCGGCAGCGGCCGCGCCGGATTCCGCCTTCACGCAGTTCATCGCCTCGCTGTGGCCGGAGGCGCAGCAGGCCGGCGTGACGCGCGCGACATTCGAGGCGCAGACCCGGGGGCTCGAGCCCGATTACAAATTGCCGGATCTGCTGCTGCCGGGACGGCCGCAGACCGGCGCGCCGGCGCAGGCCGAGTTCGTTCAGGTGCCGGCGGATTATCTGAAGGACGCGAGCATCGCGCGGCTGGCCGCCGAGGGCCAGAAGCTGATGGCGAAATATCGCGATACGCTGAACGCCATCGAAAAGCGCTTCGGCGTTCCGGGCAGCATCATTCTGGCGATCTGGGGCCGCGAGACGGACTTCGGCCGCTACACGCTGCCTTATGACGGGCTGCGTGTGCTGGCGACGCAGGCCTATGTCGGTCGCCGCAAGGATCAGTATCGCGGCGAGTTCATCGAGGCGCTGAAACTCATTCAGAACGGCGATGTCACGCGCGCGCAGCTGCGCACCTCATGGGGCGGCGCGACGGGACTGACACAGTTTCTGCCCTCCGAGCTCGGCAAGCACGGCGTCGATTTCGACGGCGACGGACATGTCAACATCTGGACCTCGGTGCCGGATGCGCTGGCCTCCGCCGCACAACAACTCGTCAACAAGGGCTGGCAGCGCGGCGTGCGCTGGGCCTATGAGGTGCACGCGCCGCGCGGTGTGGATTGCACGCAAGGCGTGCCGGAAGTGACCAGGCCGATCAGCGAATGGCTGCGCGCCGGCTTTGTGCCCGTACGCGGTTTGAAACTCAGCCCCACGGAACTGGCGCAGGAGGCGTCGCTGTTGCAGCCGGAAGGCATCTACGGTCCGTCATTCCTGACCACGAAAAATTATTTCGTCATCAAGGAATACAATTTCTCGGATCTGTACGTGCTGTTCGTCGGCAATCTCAGCGACCGCATCATGGGCGGTCAGTCTTTTGAGACACCATGGTCCGCCTCGACCCAGCTGCGCAGCGCCGATGTCGAGGCGATGCAGAAGAACATGACGCGTCTTGGGCTTTACAGCGACAAGATCGACGGCAAGGCCGGAATGAAGACGCGCGCCGCGCTCGGCGCCTATCAGAAATCGGCCGGCATCAAGGTCGATTGCTGGCCGAGCGAAAGTGTTCTGCGCGCGATGCAGGCGGGGCGCTGAGATTATTAGTTGCAGATCTGGATGCTGCGCGAACGCCAGGCGAAGCCATCCCAGAAACGCTCCACGCCGAGACGGCAGCCGGGGACGAATAAAACGCGCGGCGGCGGCACATAGGCAGGACGTGTGTAAACCGGATCGGCCGGAAGATCGGCGGCAGCCGCGGGCGTCACCGCAGCGAGCGCGCTCCAAATTGTCAGGGTGGCGGACAGTGCAAAAGCGCTTTTCACGGGCCTCTCCTCGAAGTCAGCCGGAGGGCCCCGTTTTAGAGTGAAATGTTTAAGGGATAGGAATCGAAACACCCCGGACGGTGATATCCGTCCGGGGTGTTTTGGTTTCGTCGTGTCAGGCCGACCGGCTGATTACGGGCAAACCTGCACGTTGCGGATGCGCCAGCCGTAGCCATCCCAGAAGCGCTGACGCTGCCAGTAGCAGGGCGGGCCGGCGACATAGGCCGGGCCGGGGCCGTAATAGGCCGGCGGCGGCGGAGCGGCGTTCGCTGCGGCGCTGCCGATGATCGCGCCGGCGGCGAGGCCACCGATCACGCCCGCGGCGATGGCACCGCCGTCACGCGCCTGCGCCGGCGCGGGAACGACGACCGCGGCGGCAGCCAGCGAGGCGGCGGTTGCAGCGGCCAGGATCATTTTCTTCATGGCTTCACCTTTCGAATTGCTCTAGCGCGGATAACACAGGGCCGCGAATAAGGTTGCACAATGACATTGAACGGCAACTGAACGAATCTGCCAGTTTTCCGCCACTAATCTAAAGCGGCGAATGTCTTACATCCGCAATAAAAATCCGGGTCGGGCCCGGATTTTTTTGGCGAGTGGAGTCAAATTGTCGCACTCTGGCAGAGCCTAGAACATCGAGGCGTATTGGCTCAGTCCGGCCCGTTGCGCGATGCTCATGGCCACCTGACGCTGGTTGTCGTCCAGAGTGGCCAGCAGAGGCGAGACGGCGGGTGCGAAGCGGCGCACGGCGGCCTCGGTGATTTCCGGTTCCCGCGCCAGGGCGCGAAACGCATTAGCCACGGCCGGCCAGTATTTTTCCTGTTCCGCCTTCAGTTTCAGTGCCGAACGGTAGCGCAGGATGGCCACTTCGCTCATGGCCGCTCGGAGGGCCGACACGCGGGCAGGCTTGGCGGGAGCTTCTGTCGCGGTTTCCTGTCCGAGGGCAGAAAGTTCCTGAGCCGCCACAGGGGTGCTCAACGACAGGACAACAAATGCAACCGCGATCGGAAAATTCCGCATGATTCTCACTTTGGGTTTGGAAGGGTGTGACTGGCGAGGTACGGGCGATATGTGACCAAAATGCGTTGCAGCGGTTAATGATTTGCCAATCGCTTACCGCCCGAGGCAAATTGTCATTTACCTGTCAAAATTAGTGAGTGTTTTCAGCACTCACTTCGTTGACGGTAATATTCGCTCACGAATGGTGATCGGAGTTCTTGGGTTCCACCGCAACCCGCGGCTCACTTGGTGGGCCGACCCGCGACGCTGGCAGGTTCGAACTGGCATCCCAGTTTGGAATAGCTTGAAATTGGCTGCTTTGGCTTTGCATCCCGGGGCGCCGTGACATATCGAATAGGCCACGTTTCACAGGGTTTCCAAGCTTTCCTCCATGATCGTCTGTTCCTGCAACGTCATCACCGACCACGATGTGCGAAGCGCCGTGACAGGGAAGAATTTCCCGCGTACCGCCGGTCAGGTTTACGGCTGCCTGGGCTGCAGCGCTCAGTGCGGACGTTGCGCGCGGACCATCAAGAAGATCATGGACGAAGCGCTCGGTCCCTGCATGAAGGCCTGCTGTTCGGGTTGTCCGCACGCCGACCACGAGGCCCATGCTCACGAGGTCCATGCCCACGATCACGCGCAGGATACCTTTCTGTCCGTCGAAGCGGCTGCTTGATCCGTTTCCACTATTTTCCGTCATTTCCCGAGCTTTCCGGTCCTCTAAAGAGGACTTGTCGTCACACGCCTTCTCATTTAGAAACGTTCTAAATTGAGGTGCGGGGCTCCAAATGTGGCGCCCCAAGAGGAGTGCACGATGAAGGGCGATCCGAAAGTCATCGACTATCTGAACAAGGGGCTGCGCAGCGAACTGACCGCGATCAATCAGTACTGGTTGCATTTCCGCCTGCTGGATCACTGGGGTCTCAAGGAGATGGCCAAGCACTGGCGCAAGGAATCGATCGAGGAAATGCACCATGCCGACCGGTTCACCGACCGCATCCTGTTCCTCGACGGCTTTCCCAACATGCAGGTGCTCGATCCGCTGCGGATCGGTCAGAACGTCAAGGAAATCCTGGAATGCGATCTCGCCGCCGAACATGGCGCGCGCGATCTCTATCAGGAAGCGGCGACCTACTGCCACAGCGTGAAGGATTACGTTTCGCGCGATCTGTTCGAGAGCCTGATGAAGGACGAGGAAGGCCATATCGACTTCCTCGAAACCCAACTCGATCTGGTCGAGCGCATCGGCCTGCAGCTCTACGAACAGAAGCATGTCGGCCATATCGGCGACGACAACCCGCCCGGAGGCAACTGAGGGCACCCGCTCCGCTACTTACGCAAGCCGCCGCCTCACAAGCGGCGGCTTAGCTGTTTGCGCGACCCTTTGGCGGCCCGGCGAGCGGACAATCCTTGTAGGCCGCTTCGATCGCGGCAGGTGCGCCGTCGAGCTTGAACTCCGCGGTGGTGCGACCCGCATTGAGCGAGCGCAGCCGGATCACAAGCTTGCTGGCGTCCGCCATGTCGGCGAGGAAGCGTTTCACCTCTGCGCCATCCTCGATGACGACAATGGTGTGATCCGACAGAATGCGGGATTCGATATTGTCGCGGCCCGGTTTGTCGTCGAAGCGATAGCCGACGATAGTGTTCCTGTCGGTGCCGACCTTGAACGCGAACGAGATACGCACGATCGGCGTCTTGTCGAAACAGGTCAGTTGCAGCATCGCCGGGCGCACTTTGGTGTCGGCTGAATTGGAGCTGACTTCGGTTGCGAGCTGCGCGCTGCCGACCGGCGCGCCGGTGATCCTGTCCGGTTGCTGCTCGATCTTCCAGTTGCCGGCGGCAATCGCGTTGGCCGAGGTCACGAAAGGATCGCGCGCGGCGCAGGCCCCGAGCGGCGCAGTCAGTCCCAACGCAGCAATGACGAACGCAACCCCACGCACGGCCTGCCCCCAAGCCCGGCCTCAAGCTCGCGATCAGTCTGCAATCGGTATCGGCAATGCGCAAGGGCGGATTGCGGCTCGGGGCTGACCGCACCCGTGGGAAAGCTAGGCGCGGCCTTCATCGACCTGGATGACGGCAGCGAGGAAGCCGACGACCACGGCGAGCGCCAGACACCAGAAGCCGACATAGCTGTAAAGCAGGGCCGACATCGCGCAGCCGATGGCGAAGGCGGAAATCGTCGCCGCCAGACGGCGAAAGCGTGCGCGGGTATTGGTCTGCTGTTCGGGATGGGCGCCGGTGAGAATATCGACGACGTCGAGCGTTGCCTGCACCGTGCTGCCGGTCATCATCGTGGAAGGCGGCATGTTCGCCAAATGGACGCGCTGCATGGCGCTCTGACAGGCCATCGCCGCGATACCGGCAAATCCGGTCAAGAGCGCCAGCGGCGTGTCGCTGTCCGTAAAAGGCCCGAACCTTACAGCGAGGATGAAGAACGCGAACAGCAGTAACACCTGAACGCCGAACAGAATGATCCGCGCGGGTAAATTCGCTCCCCGCAGCACGATTCCAGCCAGCCGGGCCAGAGCGATGACCAGTACGAATTCCGGCAATGCGAGAATCTTGCCGATCACGCCATGACCGCCGGTCACGATCGCCGCGCCGAGCGTGACGAAATTCCCGGTAACGTGAGCGACGAACAATCCATGCAGGCCAAGATAGCCGGCGGTATCGACCATGCCGCCGTTGAACGCCAGAAGGGATGCGACCGTCAGCGGATGGGTGAGGCGTTTCATCAAGAGCCCGCAGAAATGCCGTCAAATTATCCGCACCGGCCGCGGTCCGGCAAGTGGCTCTGCCTGCCGCAGGTGACATGCGGATAACCCACAGCCGATTTTCTTTTTGATTCCTGTCAATAATCGGCGCGACCGGTGGTGGCATAATCGGCACGGGTAAAAGGTCAGCAGGTTCAGGAAAGGTCGGAGAGGTGCGCGGAAGCTGGCGGTTATTTGTGTTGTCGGTGGTGTTTCTGGCTGCGGTCTGGTTCTTGGAGCGGCTTTTGGTGCCCGGCATCGTGCCAATTGCGTGGGCGGATCATCGGCAGCCGCTCTGGGCGGTCGAGACGGCCTTCGTGCTGCGTTCGCTCAAAATCCTGGCTGCGGGGATTGCGCTTTTGTCGCTCGTCTTTTCGCTGGCGGTCTGGGGCCGCCGCCAGGTGCAGAGCGAACCGCGCGATCTCGCATGAGGAATGACCGCACATCGCCGCACGACGTGACGCCATCAGTTTGGAAACTCGCAAAGCCGCGACATTGACGACATGATCACTGCGGAAGCTCGTTTCCGCGATAATTCGGACTAATGATGCGCCGGGATATCGATGCCGTGTTCGGAATAATGCTTGAGCTTGTAGCGCAGCGTTCGCAGCGACATTCCGAGAATCCGCGCTGCATGTGTGCGGTTGCCTTCGCAACTGGCGAGCGTCTGCAAAATCAGTTCGCGCTCGACATCTGCGACGGTGGCCCCGATCAGCACCCCGACCGCGCGATCCTGCGTCATGTCGGGTGTGGTTTCCGCCGCGAAAGGTTCTGAGGTTGCCAGTGTTATGGTCTGGTTCATCGCACCCTCCTTGTTACGCCTGCCTGCGTCCGCAGGCAGATGGAAATGCCGATCCCCCAAGCCCTGCGAAGGCTGGACCGATATGGTTAATAAATACCTAACGGATCCAGCTAACCCTTTCATGGAACTAAACAAAATGGAACCGGACGGAACCCCGCTAAGTATAACATCTTACGCGTGAAATCATGGTTCCGGCGTTCGGATCGCGTTCATGGCGGCACATTATGACTGATCGCGCAGCCCTGAATGCGCGCTTTCGCTGCCAGAAATTTTTGACGGGAGACATCATGATGAAACGAGTGATCGCGGTGACTGTTTGTGTGCTTGCCTTGATTGCGCTTGTGACCCAATCCGACGCTTGCACGCGTATTCTTTGGAATAACAACAAGCTTTCGGTTTTTTCCAGCCGCACCATGGACTGGCCGGAAAGCACCGAGCCCAAGCTCGTGGTTTTTCCGCGCGGGGTGAAACATGATGGCGGACTGGTCGGCCTCGGCCCGGAAATCGTCGTTAAGGAAAATCCCGCCAGATGGACGGCGAAATACGGCAGCATCGTCACCACCATCTACGGTCTCGGCGGAGTGGACGGCCTGAACGAGAAGGGCCTGGGAATTCATCTTCTGTATCTCGACCGCACCGATTTCGGACCGCGCGATTCGAAAAAGCCGGGCCTTCACGCGGGGTTGTGGGGCCAGTATGCGCTCGACAACGCCGCGAGTGTCGAGGAGGCGCTGAAGGTTCTCGAAGGCGTTCAGATCGTTCCGGTCGAGGCGCGGGGGCACAAGGCCAACGTGCATCTGGCGCTGGAGGACGCGAGCGGGGATTCGGCGATCATCGAATATATCGACGGCAAGGCGGTGATCCATCACGGCCGGCAATACATCATCATGACCAACGAGCCGAAATACGACGAGCAGCTCGCTCTGCTCAAGCAGCAGGACTTCTCCAAACCTTCGAGCAGCATGCCGCTGCCGGGCAATGTCAGCCCCGTGGACCGCTTCCAGCGGGCGACGTATTATTCGGCCATGCTGCCGGAGCCGAAGACGGACCGCGAAGCGGTGGCCGGCGTGCTGGCTATCGCGCGCAATGTTTCTGTGCCCTTCGGCGCGCCATATTATAATTTCGGGATCTACAACACCGAATACCGGACGGCGATGGACCTCGGCAAGCGCTGGTATTTCTTCGAACTGAGTACCTCGCCAAGTCTGATCTGGACAGACCTGACACAATTCAATCTCAAGCAGGGCGAGCCGGTATTGATGCTGGACCCGGATGACATCGCGCTTGCCGGCGATGTGACGGCAAAATTTCACAAGGTCAAAGCGCCGTTCTGAGCTGCCGTTATGGGCGCTGCCCGTCGCCGCCTCGCGCGTGCTCGCAGATGCGAGATGCTTCAGGCGGCGCGGATTGCGTTGTTGCGAATCCACGCCGTCGGGTAGATTAAGCCGCGAATCAGACGCTCGCTTTGCCTATCACCGCAATCCTTTCGGGAGAACCCAATGATGCAGATTTCATCCACCCTTCGTGCCGCGCTGGTTGTGTTGGCTGCTCTTGTCGCGGGCCTGTCATCGGCGCAGGCCGATAGCGGCACGGTGAGGCTGACCATTTTCAAGGGTGGCTGGGTGATCGGCGGGTCCGCCGGTAACGGTGTGCTCAACTTCCGGGGCAGGAGCTATCCGATTTCCGCCGGCGGCATCGACTACGGTCTGGTGTTCGGCGGATCGAAGACCACCTTCACCGGACGGGTCAGCAACATCAACCGGCCGTCCGATATCGCCGGCGTTTACGGCGCGGCGGGCGCTGGCCTTGCCGTCGGTGGCGGCGCGCGCGCCATCGTGCTGACCAATCAGAAGGGCGCGGTGCTCGAGCTCTCCGGCCAGCAGGTCGGCCTGATGGCGAACATGGACCTGAGCGGTCTTGCGATCACGATGAAATGAGGGCGCGGTGCGCGGTCTGCTGGGAGTTATCATCTTAGCAGTCCTCGCTTATACCGCGTCAGCATTGGCGCAAAACGCCGATAGCCGTGCCGAGATCATCGAAGAACACCGATGTCATCTCGCCGGGAATTTGCGGGCGGTGTACAGATCGTCTCAGGACCGAGCACGATACGTCACGCTGTCACGCCCGGGTCAACTCAACTCTTATGTCCAATGCGGGTTCATTGAGGCCCGCAGCAAGCTTCATTGCGAGGCGTCTTCCTCATATTATTCGCAGTCGGAAATTCCGCCTCGTTTGATTTATCCATCTGCGGAGGAAAAGAATGCTCTTGAGAAGCTCGGATTTAAATCCGGAAATGGTTTGGAGAATTTTTCTTACAAACGAGATCTGACGAGTGCGCCGGACTTCGATGGCATCGCGCGATTGATGTTGCTGGCCATGCACGATGGTTTTGGTGCTCGCGCCGAAACGTATCTCGAACTTCGAGCGGAATTTGACGGAACGCTGATTACAGCGTGCCGGCATTGATGTCTTGCCGAGCAGCCGTCTCGGTCAATTAAGCGCCACCAGCGACGCGTTGAGCAGCGTCGCGAACGACACCCATGCGAGATAGGGCGCGAACAGCCAGGCGGCGATCCTGTCGGTGCGGCGGGTGAGGGCGATAAACGCCGCGATGCTGACCGCCAGCGCGCTCACCACAATCAGCCCGAGCACCATCTTGTGCGCGCCGAAGAACAGCGGCGACCACGCGAAGTTCAGCGCCAGCTGAACGAACCACACCTTCATTGCGGCGCCCGCGCGATCCCGCAGCCACGTCCGCCAGCCGGCGACGGCGATCAGGATGTAGAGCGTGGTCCATGCCGGCGCGAAAATCCAGTTCGGCGGGTTGAACGGCGGCTTGTTCAGCGCGGCGTACCACGCGCCCGGCGGATTGCCGATCCCGATGGCGATGCCGCCGCCGAGCACGGCGACGAGAAAAACGGCGAGCGTGGCATAACGCGACATCGTTCGATCCTTTCAGGTCTTGCCGCGCGCCTTGACCAGACGCCGCAGCGGAGTGTCGAGTGTGTTGAGCAGGAAGCCGAACAGCGCCCATTTCGGCTCGACGAGGCTGATAAGCACGGCGGCGATCGCGGCCGCGATCAGCATGCCGAGCCCGATGCGGTCCTCGATCATGCGTTCTTCCGAGACGCGATATTCCGACAGCGTCACCATGCGCAGGGCGGCCAGCGCGAAGCCGATGGTGTTCGCGGCATAGAACCACACGGCCGGCGCCAGTGTCGGATAGCGGCCGATCAGCATGGTGGTGAACGGCACGAAGGTGATGAGCAGAAGATGCAGTAGCGCCCATTGTGTGTAGGCCTCGCTGACCTCTTCGCCGCGTGGCGCCAGCTTCACCATGCCCACCCAGCGCAGCGCGAGCACATAGAAGCTGATGACATAGACGAGCAGCTGCGGCCCAAGCTCCTCGATGCGGTGGAGCAATTCCGCGGCGCTCTGTGGCTGGAAACTGTCGGGCAGGCGCAGGTCGATCACCAAAAGCGTCATCGCGACGCTGAATACGCCGTCGGTCAGGGCATCGAGGCGGGATTTGGGGAGCATGTATTGGCTTTGCGGTTGCGGATTAAAATATTTGAAGTCACACTAAAGAATATTATTCGGTTGCGGTGTGTTTCATGAAATTATTTCGCGCCAAGTTTTCGTATATTTTCGTTGCTCTATCTGTCGCTGTTCAGGCAACAAGCGGCGTGCTTGCTCAAACTCTCAGTAGTCAAGATGCATTGCTTGCAAAATATCGCTGTCCGTTATCGGACTTACTGCGGCAGGTGTTTGAAGCGCCCAGTGCCTATCAGGAACGAAATCGCTATTTGATACTAACCGGACCAGGACGTTCCGCCGACTATGTGCAGTGTATTTTTGCTGCTAATCGTACTAAACTTTATTGCGAGGCTTCATCGGGCTATTACGACGAGGCAATGGATAAACCACGCAGGCATTTTCCTTCGGATGCTGTGAAGGCCGCGCTTGGGAAGTTGGGTTTTAAAACAGGCAACGAGGAAAAAAACTATCCCTACGAACGTGATTTCACTGGAACGCCCGATTTCGGCGAAATTGCCACTCTGATGTTGTCTGCCATGCATGATGGTTTTGGAGCGCGCGCCGAAACGCCATTGATTGTCCATGCGCCATTCGCGAAAAAAGTTAGTATAGACTGCAAAGCCCAACTCGATAGAAATTAGTGTCTAGAATACTTAGATACTAATGCCGGCGTTTGTAATCCAACGCGTCGCGCAAAATTTTCTTCACCTCACCGCCACCGGCTCACCAGCCACAGCGCGGCCCACGCTCCCAGCAGCGAGAGAGCCATCTGGCCGGCGAGCGCAATGGCCAGCACGGGGCCGCCCGCCGACGCAAACGACGTGCCGTTCATGAACGGGGAGAGCAGCGGTACCATCACAAATCCGGCGAGGGGCGCGGCCAGAAACGCGCCGATGAGCGCGACCACCACGCTCAAAATCCAGCCAGGCGCGCCTCGTTTGTGCGTCCATGACTCATGGATGCCAACAGCCAGCGTGGCGAGGAAAACAGCCGCCGCGATGGTCATGGGCCCGCCGACGCTCGATAACGGGATCGCGCCGCTCAGTTGGAGAAGAACGATGCCGACTATGGAAATCGCTAAAATATATTTCATCAACTGCGCCCCAGGGTAAAGATAAGAAGGCTAGTCGACAAGTTGCCGTTATGACATGCGGCTTATTGTGCCTCGGAGAAGAAAGGCCCGGGAAATCCCGGGCCTCACAATTATCTCAAAAGACGGTGTGATGAACAAGGTGTCATGAGCTACAACGCCTTGTTGCTCTCCTTCACCACGTCCGCCTCGACATAGACCTTGCCGCCGAGCTTGACGAACTTCTCGCTCATCTGCGCCATGCCGTCCTCGATCACGCCGCTCATCGTCATGCCCACGCTCGACTTGCCGCCGAGATTGAGCGCGGCCTTCTCGTTGTCGCCGAGCGTCGCCGCGTAGTCGCGCACGTCCTGCGTGATCTTCATCGAGCAGAATTTCGGTCCGCACATCGAGCAGAAATGCGCGACCTTGTGCGCTTCCTTCGGCAGCGTCTCGTCGTGATAGGCGAGCGCGGTATCCGGATCGAGGCCGAGGTTGAACTGATCCTGCCAGCGGAAGTCGAACCGCGCGCGGCTCAGTGCGTCGTCGCGCAGCTGCGCCGCCGGATGGCCCTTGCCGAGATCGGCGGCATGCGCCGCGATCTTGTAGGTGATGACGCCGACCTTGACGTCGTCGCGGTTCGGCAGGCCGAGATGCTCCTTCGGCGTGACGTAGCAAAGCATCGCGCAGCCGAACCAGCCGATCATCGCCGCCCCGATGCCGGAGGTGATGTGGTCGTAGCCCGGCGCGATGTCCGTGGTCAGCGGCCCAAGGGTGTAGAACGGCGCTTCGCCGCACTCCTTGAGCTGCTTGTCCATGTTGATCTTGATCTTGTGCAGCGGCACGTGGCCGGG
>RXJJ01000015.1 GCA_003963145.1 Bradyrhizobiaceae bacterium | reverse complement strand
GCGGCCATCCTGCTCGGCGGCCAGCGCCGTGAAGTAACGTCCCTTGATGTCCTGCGCGTCGAGCGCCAGCGCGCGCTCGAATTCTTTCTTGGCATCCGCCGTGATGACGCCATTGGCGGCAGCGGCCATCGCTTCGCCGAGATCGGAGCGGCGCGCTGCCGTCTCGCCATTGTAGGTAATGGAATTGCGATAGGCGCGCACGGCTTCGTCGAAGCGGCCGGTCTTCATCAGCACCGGCGCGAGCACGCTCCACCCGCGCCCGTCGGCGGGGTTCTTCTCCAGCATGGCCTCGACCTGCGCCACGAGCTTGTCGATCGAATCGGTCGCCGCCACCGAGTGGGTACGTTCGGCCAGCGGGAAGTCGCCAAGCGTCGGCGAGCCGAGACGTGCATAAAAGCCGGCGGCGATCAGCGGAACGCCAACCAGTGCAACGAGCGAGACGGCGCGGCGATACGAGACGCTGGCGCGCTGTGTCTCGTTCTGCTCGCTGGCCGAGGCCGCCAGAAGGCGGCGGCCGATTTCCACGCGCGCGGCTTCGGCCTCTGACGTGCCGATCAGACCGGCCTTGGCGTCGCGTGCGACTTCGGAAAGCTGATCCTTGTAAACCAGCGTCTCGCTGCCGCCCTGCGACGCGCCGCTGCGGCCAAGCGGCCACAGCACGGCGAACACGGCCGCCGTCGTCATCAGCGCGAACAGGAACCAGAGCGACATCAGGCTTTCGGTTTTCCAGCGGAAACGGGCGGGTTACACCATGGCTGGCAGCCGCGTGCAATTGACAATTACGGGATTGAGTAGATTGGAGAAATTGTGGCGGCGCACGCTCAGCCGCGCGCGGACTTGCGCTCGACAATGTCGGCCATGTCGGCGGAGCGCTGCATCAGGGCAGCATAATCGGGACCGAACAGAACGTCGCAGAAGCGGATTGCCGCCTGCACCTGCGTACGGCGGAACGCCTTGGCGTTCGAGTCACCGCCGCGCAGCGATTCGACCAGCGCCTCGGTGGTCTTCTCGATGTATTGCTGCAAATCGCCATAGGCGCGCAGCGTCACTTCGTTGATGGCAAGCTCACTGGCGTAGTTGCGGCAGATCGCGACAAAATCGATCATCGCCGCCGTCTCGTCCACTTCCGTCGGGTCGATGCGGCTGTTGGCGGTGATGTCCTTGTCGGGCCGCTGGCGCAGCAGACGACGGACGCGGCCCGGCACGCTGTCGATCTCGTATTGCAGAACGTCGGCAATCTCGGCGCGGATCGCGGACAGCTGCCGTCCCCACGGCGAGTCGCTGCGGATATCGAGTTCGGTCCGCAGGCCGCGCACGCTGTCGTGCAGCGTCTTGAGGTGATCGGCGATGGTCTTGAACTGGCCGCGCCGGATGTCGCTGCGCAGTTCGGCAACGACGCGCGACAGGTCCTGGATCGCCATGGTGACAGCGACGCCATAGGGCGTGCCCGCGACGCGCACCTCGTCGTCGGAGCCGGCCATCGAAACGCCGAGCCGGACGATCTGCCACGGCTCGTCGAGATGATGCATGACGACCGATAGCGCGAAAGGCAGCGTCTGCGGCTTTTGCAAAACCGGAACATTCAGTGCGTTGGAGACCGAGGCAATCTGCGGGTCGGCGAATATCCGCATATGTCCGGGAAGCCGCGCACCGAGCGCCTGCAGCGCGTCATGCACATGCAGCACCGCGCCGATCGAAGGCAAATCCTCGGCCACGCTCGGCGCGCCGATACGTCCGAGAGTCCGCTCGCGATTGGCGGACGGAGCCAGGATGTCCGCGATCTTGTCGGAAACGGAAATCTGCATCGCGCGGATGGTGCGCTCCAGACCGGGGCCGCCCTTGGCCAGCATTTCCTGAAACGCCGTGACTTCGGCGGGCATGCCCTCGCGGCTCAGCCATAGCCATAACGGCGCAAGCGAGGAACGCCGGATCTGCCCCGGACGGACGGCCGCCGCGTTGTCGATCAGAAAAGGCTCGAGCGGGCTGAACAGCAGTCGCGCCGGATCGTCGCTGCGCGGCGCCGTATCGCCCCTCGGCTGGCGGATGATCTTGCGCAGTTCGCCGAGCACCAGGCTGGGCATGGTGGCGTCGTCGCCGCGCTCGATGGCGCGCTCGAACTCGCGCATCAGCAGGGCCTGCGATTTCGGCGACAGCTGCGCGAGATAGTCCTGCAATTTCTCGGTCGACGACTGGTTCATAGCCCCCGGGGACTCGCCCAGAACCCTCTGAATGGGTCCACCGGGTTTGATAGCCGGAACGTCGTTAATTTCCGGTTAGGGAATAGCCGGGTACGGCAACCACACAGCGGCCATGTCTGTCGGCACGGCATTTACGCCACGCCCGGCAGGGTCAGTTCGGCCCGCAGCCCCCCGATCGGGGCGTCCGACAGAACGAGGTTGCCGCCGTACAGCGCGGCGAGATCGACCACGATGGACAGCCCGAGCCCCGAGCCCGGTTTGGATTCGTCGAGCCGCTGGCCGCGCCGCGCCACCTGATTGCGCTCGGCCGCCGAAAGCCCGCGCCCGTCATCGTCCACGATAATCTGCAGCGACGGGTCGATGCCGCCACGGGACGGCGGATGAACCAGAACCTCGATCGACACCCGCTGCTCGGCCCATTTGCAGGCATTATCGACCAGATTGCCGATCATCTCCTCGAGGTCCTGCTGCTCGCCGCGGAATTTTGCGCCGCCCTGCAGCGCGATATCGATGGCGATGCCGCGGTCGCGGTGGATTTTCTCCATCGTGCGCTTGAGCGCCAAGATTACCGGCCCCACCTCGGTGATGGTGCCGATGATGGTGGTTCGCGCGGCGATCCGCGCACGCTCGAGATGATGCGTGACCTGATTGCGCATCACGTCGGCCTGTTCGAGGATTTTCAGCGCGAAGGGATCGAGCCCCCGCGCACCGGCCTCGTTGACGATGATCGACAGCGGCGTCTTGATGGCGTGGGCGAGATTGCCGGCATGGGTGCGCGAGCGCTCGACGATGGCCTTGTTGGCCTCGATCAGGGCATTCGTCTCACGCGCCAGCGGCACGATCTCGACCGGGAATTTGCCTTCCAGCCGCTCCGCCTTGCCGGAGCGGATGTTGGCCAGAGAATCCGAAATCCGCTTGAGCGGCGCGAGGCCGAACCGCACCTGAAAGATCGTGGTCAGCACGAGAACGACCGCGAGCGTGGCGAAGGTGCCGCCGAGATAATAGTCGAATGTACGCGTCTCTTCCGAAATCTCGCTGGCGTCGCCTGCCACCGTGACGAGATATTTGCCCTCGGCGCCAAGATCGACCGGCCGCTCCACCATGCGCAGCCGCTGGTCTTCCGGTCCGTTTACATAGCCAAGCCGCACGCCCGAAGCGGTCAGCGGAATGTTATTATCCAGCCTCGGCAAGTCGGCGTCCCACAGCGAACGCGACGAACGCGATTCCGGCTTGGCGCGATCGAGACTGTTGACCCGCCAGTACCATCCGGACAAAGGCAATTCAAACAGCGGTTCGCCGAGCGACTGGATCGCCTTGTCCTGGTTTTTGTCATTGGGATCGTCGGGGGCGGTGACGTCCGCCACCAGCGTGCGCAGATAGAGATTGAGCCGCCGGTCGAAGGCGCGCTCGACGGAGTGATAATAGACGGTGGACAGCACAATCCCGGTGATGGTGAGAATCAGCACCACCCAGGCAGTCGCGGACACGAAAAGGCGGGTTGCGAGCGAACTCGTGCGGCCGTTCAAGTGCACTCCGATAACATCATGCGCCCTTGATAATTAAGAGCGCAGCCGGACGCAAACCGGCTTTCAGCCTAGCGTGCGCCGGAGGTCGGCGGCGCCAGCATGTATCCCAGTCCGCGCACGGTCTGGATGATGTCGACGTCGAGCTTTTTGCGGATGCGGCCGACAAAGACTTCGATCGTGTTGGAGTCGCGGTCGAAATCCTGATCGTACAGATGTTCGACGAGTTCGGTGCGCGAGACCACGCGGCCGGAATGGTGCATCAGATAATCGAGCAGATTGTATTCGTGGGAGGTCAGCTTGATGGGATTGCCGGAGACGCTGACGCGCTTGGTGCGGGTATCGAGCAGCACCGGACCACAGGTCAGCTCGCTCTTGGCGTGACCGGCCGAACGGCGCAGCAATGCGCGCACCCGCGCCAGCACCTCTTCCAGATGAAAAGGCTTGGCGACATAGTCATCGGCACCGGCGTCGAAGCCCTGCACCTTGTCGCTCCAGCGGTCGCGCGCCGTGAGAATCAGAACTGGCATGGTGCGGCTGTTGCGCCGCCAGGCTTCCAGTACCGAAATGCCGTCCATTTTCGGCAGGCCAATATCGAGCACAACGGCGTCGTAGGGCTCGCTGTCGCCGAGGAAATGCCCCTCTTCTCCATCGTAGGCGCGGTCGACGACATAGCCGGCGTCGGTCAGCGCGGTGGTGAGTTGGCGGTTAAGATCGGGATCGTCTTCGACAACAAGAAGGCGCAAGGGAATCTCCGCGGATCGCGAATTCGTCCGGCAAGATGAACCGCAAGCGGTGAATGGCAAATGAATGGACCAGCTGCGAAGCCTTACATTTTCGTCACAGCCGGTCCATTCGTTAACGCCCCGGTTTATTCCCCGATATGTCAGCCGGGCTTGACCAGGCAATCCATCCGTCCCGGAAGAGGATGGGTACGCAGTCAGGCCCGTATATGACCTACTTAAAATGACGCCGGGCGGTTGCCGCCCTACGTTGTGGTGGTGCCGTCGTCCGGCGGCAGCGGTTCGAGAAACAGGTCGCTCGCCGCATTGATCGAATTCAACGTGTCGTCGATCTGCTGCTGCGTGGCGTTGGTGCCCTGGATCAGTCCGGCGATGGCCTGAACGTAAGGCAGCGAGGAGACCACGCCCTGCTCGATCGCGGGCGCGGCCCTGACGATGGCATTGACGATGGCTTCGGCCGCCGCGAGGCCGGCGGTGATGTCCGCGATTGTGACCATGTTATTGCGCTCCCGATGCCAGAACCTGTTGCACGTCGATCAGCGCGGTCTGCGCCGCCGACAGGACGTTGGTGATGTCGACGTGCGGGTAGGCTTTCTGGAAACTGACGAGGTTGTTCACCGCGACACGCGCGCGGCGCATCGCGGCCTGAAGGTTCAAGATCACCGATCGCTTGGCGCAGATGTTCGCAGGGCCCGGCACGGTGCCTGTCCTGCACAGCGGCAGCGCCTTGTAGGCGTTGGCGGCATTGACCGCGACGCCGTAGGCATTCTCGATGCCGTAGATCGTATTCAGCGCCACGGCGGTGTTGAGATTGAGCGAGGGAAGCACGGTCTGGCAGCCTGCGAGCGCAAGACTGAATGCGAGACCGAACGCCAGCGCCGCGCAAGCCGGAAGCTTTCGCATGGGACGTCCTTTCGGTGTGAAAAAGGTTAGAGGCTGACGATGCCGGTCGCGGCGCTGACGGTCGGCACGTCGCTTCGCATCGCAGCATCGGAAGTCGTCGCACGCGTGCCGTACTTGACGTAAATCCCCCAGCCTGCGGTGAACAGCGTGCCGAGCGCGCCAATGATGGCGGTAAGCTGATCGCTGGTGATAAGCCCCTTGTTGATAAAAAATCCGCCAAGCGCGAGCAGCGCGTAGCGGACGATCTGCCAGATGGTATCTGACGTCATGCAGCCTCCAATGATGTTGAAAAGCGCGAGGCCGTCGCGCGGCGGACAGCTATTTGCGAATGTGCGACCGGAGCCGATGCGAGCCGCAGCCGGAGCTTGATCGGCGCGGTGCGTCTCTGATAAGAGCGAACACCCTTGAGGGAGATCGGCTTTGCGGAAGGACGTCGTCGTCTTGCTTTGTCTGACAGCGTGGATCGTCACGCTGGCCGGCGGCATTTATCTGTCGCTGATCGAAACCTCGCACCGCCCGATCGAACTGATGAGCGATTTTTCCGCGCAGCACAGGCTTGTGCCTGCATCCTCGCATTAACGGCATAACCACCATGCCCGGATAAAACGGGTGGGTTCCTCGTTGCCGAAACTGCTGCACTGCGGTATATCGCCGCAATGTTCGGAACAAATCTTTCAGATTCGGAGCGCCTGCTCGTCGGCGTTGCCGCGGCGCTGACCTTCGCCGTGTTTTACGTGGCCGGCCTTCAGTTCGGCGGCCACTGGTAATCAGGCCGCGATTTTCCGTTCGCCCAATCCCTGCTCGAACAATCTGGCCTCCTGCTCGCGCCGGATCGCCACGCCGCGAACGGACGGCGTGACCCACAGGCGCTTCATGCTGCGAAGCTGGCGCGGAATATCCGCGAACCGGCGCGCCGCCATGTCAGCGCCGATCGCGCGCATTTCCGCATAACGCGGCCCCGCTTTGGAAAACGAGGCACCGCGATTATAGACCAGCGACAACAGCACGCCCCTGCAGTCGGGCGGCAATTCGTCGAAATGCGCGAGCGCGTGGCACGATCTCAGATATTTCGGAATCGAGACGTTCGAGAACACATCGAGTGCGGCGCCCCAGGGCACATCCACTCTGTTGCGGACGGAGGCGAGCCGGTTTTGCGCGGCCTGCCCCTTCAGGCCGGCGACACCGCAAAGCGTTTGCACCATCGCATCGGGAATCTTGTTTTCCCAATCCTGCCGGATCACGGACGCACTCGAATAGCCGCAATCGTAACCGATGCCGACCGTGATGCCGCTCTGTCCGCCCGGCCGCTCGGGGCGGCGATAATCCCGCTCATAGGTCGCGCGGCTGGATACTTCCGCATTCACGATCAGGTCGAACGCGACCGGCGAGATGCCATGAAGGTCGATCATTCACTTCTCCATGCAAAAACGACCATGGCGCGGATACGCAATGGACGGTTGCGGGCTTGATAAAGTTCGGCGTGGATGCGGTCGCGGATGAGGGGCTGCAGTAACCGGACTACAGGCTTGATGACTCATCCTCGGAGCCCGATGAGGGCGGAGACTCTACGGGTGACGGCAATTTCTTTTTGGATTTGCGAAACCGCCATACATCATAAAAAATCCAGTTGAGAGCTGCCAAAACCAGCCCAAAAAACCAATAGATTACCTCGAGGGGTAATAACCATTTGGGGAGAGGCTTATCGTCATCGTCACGCATTGTGAATTCTGTTAAACAGATCCGAAACGCAACATGCTTTGCCGTGCATGAAGCAGCGACAAGCTGTTCTTAGTCCGAAAGGGTTTACGGTTGCAAAATGTTTTGAGGATCGAGATAAATTTCGCGTTCCGGCATCGTCACAATTCACCCTTGGGGGTTAAAACTCAAATTGAACGACCAATTTCTTCTCTAACCCGTTCATTTTAACTTCTCGAAGGCAGGCCTGCTCCGTGCTGCATTGCAACCGCAACGTTCAGAATTCCGCCGAGAAACTTACTGTCCCCGCTTCAAGAATGGCGGGACGTTGCGTTCCTGAAGCCGCGCTGGTGGTAACGTCAAATCGGCCGCCATATTGATTGAGTACGGACGCCGAGATGGCTGATACGGCACGCTGGGCAACACTGAGCTCCAGGGCCGAGCCGCCATTCACCGAACCGTCCACCAGCGCCATGATCGGAACGGCTCTCATCGCAACCGGAAAACCCGCTGTAAAGGTTGCGTTTGTGGTGTTGGCGCCCCAGCCCCCGCTATAGGATGGACTCACTGAAAAATAGCGCTGGCACAGGATTATTTCCTCCTGCGTGCTGCGCGCGGACAAGGACGTCGCGCCGGCGGCAAGCTCAAGCTGCGCCTTGCCAATGTCGAAGGTGACGTTCTGTGCCTGCGCCGAATCTGTCCAGAAAAGAACGATGAGATTGTTCATCGAGCTGGAGACGGTCCCACTCAATGAAATGCTGGTCAGCGTATTTGCCGAAAGAGCCGTTGAACCGGCCGCGACCAGCGTTGTCGACGTGCTGATAAAGAAGTTGCCGGCCGTATAAGTCGTGCTGGTCCAGTTGTTGACGACATCCTTGGTCGGACTGTCGGCTGTTCCAGTCCATTCCAGAATGGCGTATCGCAGGGTTGTCGCCGCCGACATCCGCACGCGCGCGGAGAGAGTAACGGACTGGCCCCGCGCATCGATGATATTTGCACTCTCGATCGCCTGGGCGATACCGAACCGCTGCGCCGTCCCGCTCGGCTGCGACAGGCGCATCATCGACGGCGTGCCATTTTCCGGAGTCGAAACCCTGGAGGCCGTCAGGTTGGAGGTTTGCCGAAGCGCGTACCACTGATCGAATGCGTAAGCCGCGTCGCCGATGGCGGCCGCGCCGTTATTGTTACGCTGCCAGATCGCGCCGAACGGATTGATGATGCGGTTGACATAATTTGAACCGCTTCCGCCACCGCCCGTGCCGGGAGGCACCGCATAGGTCCCGTCAGCCTTGAGGAATTTGCCGGCGGCGGCATCACCGGCACCCGGCGCAGGGACAAGACCCTTGGTGCCGCCGCTGCCGGTATCGCCGACCATGGCGGCGAGCGCGCCCGTCACCTGCGTGGCACTCAATGCAGACGGAGAAGCCGTGGAGCCGGAAACATTGCCGACAAATGTGTTGTTCGCCTGCGTTGCAAGCGCCGAAAGCGCGATGTTGGACGCGGGCGCACGGCTGGTATCGGTCGGATGGACGTGGTCGGCACGCGCGTAATGGGTGGAGGTGCCGCGCGCCGCCGTGCCGTCGGCGGCCGGCATCCCGTCACCCGACACACTGGCCTGCCCAAGAACGAAAGCGGTGGTCGCGATCTGGGTGGTGCTGGTGTCAACCGCGGCGGTCGGTGCCAGGGGCGTCCCTGACAAGGCCGGCGACGATGCGAACACCAGCGCGCCGGAGCCGGTCTCATCCGAAATCGCGCTGGCGAGATCGGCCGAGGTACTGATCGACAATCCGCCGCCCGACGAGGGGCGCGCCAGCGCGAACCAGCGCAACGCCGTGCCGTCATAGCGAAGGATGACCGCCTGCTTGGACGCGATGGCGAGATTCGGTCCGAGCGTGAAGCGGTTTGACGCCGAGGAGGATGCGCTTTCATCCGCCAGCGTAATGGTCTGGCTGCCGACATTGAGAATGCACAGGATGCGCCCCTCGCCGCCTCCGGCAAGTCCCGAGATCGTCCGCGATGCATCCGAGGAGATTTGCAAAACGGATGCGGAGGCGATGCCGGCGGGATTGTAGTCGTTCTGGTTCGCGGTGATCTGCGCCGGCGAAATCACGCCGCTCAGGGCAAGGCCGCGCGGCAGCGTCAGATTGCCGGAGGACTGATCGATCGTGAAGGCTTCGACAAATGTCGTTCCGTCACCGGAAACCTTGAGCTTGAAATCGTCGGACCCGACAAGGCCGAACTCGGCACGGCCGGAAAACGAATCCGAGAACACCACGGACGCGGTGTCCGCGCTGCTCTCCTTTGAAATCTGGATGCGCGCATCGCCGGTGCCGCCGTCGGCCGTATCGATCGAATTGAACAGCGCCGCGTTGGAATGCACGCTCAGCAAATTGGGATCGGCCGCGGTTGAGTTGACGCCGATATGCGGAACGTTGTCGAATGTCGGCGTTCCGCCTCCGCCGGTGGTAACACCGCTCCAGGCCGAGCCGTCGAACACAAACAGACCATTGTCTGCCGCCGACCACACCAGCCAGCCGGCTTTCGGCGCAAGAAAGCGCCACGCGCCGTCTTCCCACACCGCGACCGCCATGGCCTGCCCGCTCCACGCGCCGGTCGCGCCGCTCGCCACCACATGACGCTCGCCATCCGCCGGAGTCGAAGGCGGCGCGGTCATCGTCATGTCGAGTACGCCGATCTGGATCGCTGCGTCGAGAATCCGCAGCGCCTCGTTGTGCGTGACGTGTTTCTGCGCCTGGCTGCCGTCGATGAACGGCAGCGCGAGATTTGCTGTGTCTGTCATGATCGCTCAGGGAGTAAGAGTAACGTCTTCGGGATGGCCGCGCCCGACGCTGCTCGACATCTGCATGACGCGGATACGCAGGCTGGTCTGTTCCGTGCCAAAATCGGCAATCTCGTCGGCGCTGGCGTAAAGCACGGCGGATGTGGTTGCCGACAATGTCCGCACCACTGACGCGCCGGATAGAATGTCGACCTGATAGGCCTCGCTATCCTCGCCGAGCGGCACCTCGACGCCCCACGCATCGCCATCGCGGCGGGTGCGGCGAACCCATGAGATGTGGAATCCATCGGTGTCGCGACAGGCCGTGGCATGCACAGGCGACAACGGCATCAGCGCGGTCGCCCCGGGCGTCAGCGTGAGCGCCAGCGCGGATGGATCGTCGTGGCTCCTGCCGGTGGCGACGATCCGCAGATCGATCGTCCGGTCGAGCGCGCCAAGACCGCTCGCGATTGAAATGACATGCTCATCGAGCAGCACGAACGGCGAACCAGCCGGAAGCGGAGACGCGATGGCGTATTCGCTGCCTGCCTGTCCGCGCAACAACCGTGACAGCTCATAGGTTTTGCTGTCCACCAGTTCGGCGTTGGCGAATTGTAGAATTTCCCACTCGCCATCCGCGTTAAGCACCGCAGCAGCATTCGCGCCGTTGAGCACCTGTGCATCGGCCTGCGAGGACAAGGCGCCGCCATAAAGTTGCACGCGCATCCGTCCGCCGCGATCCCAGCAGCTTGTCGGCCCCGACGGTAACGCATCAAGCGTCTCGCCTATGACCGCAGGCACAAGCACCGTCGCGGCGCGCGAGAAGCCGAGCCCGTCCGGCGAACTCCAGACCGTCACCGAACCCGGCCAGGGATCGGCGAACACCGCAAGGCGCGTCAGCACCGGCGGATCGGAGGAATCGAGCGTCGGCAGGTCCAGCGTCAGAGCCTGCACCGGACCGAACGCTGGCGGAATCGCAGGCCGGTTTTCGCGCGGCGGCAGCAGCGGGACCGAGAAAATCTCGGGATCGATGCTGCGCGCCTTGATCTGCCGCTGCTCGGTGTCGACAACCTCGCCGATCTCGAACAGCCGCCGTCTGTCCCTGATCGTGACGCCGACAACATCGCCCGGGACCAAAGCAAGCCGGTCCATGCCAAGCGCGAAGGCGATGCTCTCCCTGCCCGCCCACAGATCCTGCAGCCAGATGTCGGCGCGCCGTGCCGCGGCGGAGTCGCCGGTCACCACCGCAAGATCGGCGTACAGCGAACGGCTTGCCGCGCCGACAAGCCGCCGCGATGTCACCGCCGAGCGGCGATAATCCGCCTGTGCGTCGGTGAAGCCGAAGCCGACTTCGCGCGGAAATTCGCTCTCCTGCCCGCGCGTCAATTGCGCGCTCGCGCCGTCGTCAGGATCGACAAGATCGTCCTCGGCGATCTCCGCGACAGGCCCGCCGCCGCGCTGGATGAACGTCAGTTCGCCGTCGACGGCGGCCGCATCGAAAGCAAAGGCGGTCGCGAGCGGCTCGATCATCGCGCGCGGCGTCATCGGCCGGTCCACCACATAGCCGTCGCAACTGTCGCGCAGATTGTCGGCATTCACGCCGCCGACATCGGAATCGTCGAGCAGCGCGCCGACCAGCGCATCGAGCGGCGCGCCGCCAAGCCGTCCGGTCAGCCAGTGCCCGGTCTGCCAGTTCGGCGCGTCGCTCCACACGTCCGACGCAGCGGGAAAGACGGGATACGGCCGCGCGTCCCAGGTCCACAGATGAACGCCCGAGACATCGATCATGCGGCCGCCATAGACCGGCGAAACGGGGTTGTGCGCGTCATCGCCGCCGAACTCGCTATCGAATGCGCCGATCATGGCTTCGAGCGTGCGACGCTGGATCAGATCGTCACGCACGCCGTTCGAGAAATAGGGAATGTCGCCTTCCGACGATTTGGCGTCGGGAAATACGCTGGGCTGGTTCGCGCCCTTGTCCACCGCCGGGCAACCGATCTCGGTCAGCCAGATCGGTTTGCTCTTCGCAATCCACGCGGTCGGGCTTTCAAGCTCCGCGCCGCCGGCGCGTTCATAATGCGCGTTGCTCCACCAGCTCCAGATGTCCTTGGCGCGGTAGATCCACGGCTTGCCCAGCCCATCGGTGATGTCGCTGCGCGTCTGCGCCGCACGCGCGGCGTCGTCGGCATAGTACCAGTCATAGGCCTCGCCGGCCTGAAGATTGCCGCGCAGATAATCGCGATCGTAGATCGTCGGCGCGAGCGCCTTGTCGAGATGGTTGGCATCGTCGCGCCAGTCGGACAGCGGCGCGTAGAAATCGATGCCGACGGCATCAATCGCGGGCGATGCCCACAGCGCGTCGAGCGGAAAACGCACTTCGGACGCGTCGGACGATGCCACATCGGAGCCGTATTCGGTCCAGTCCGCGCCGTAGGTGACCAGCGTCCCTTCTCCGACGATGGCTTTCACGTCGGACGCAAGCGCGGCCAATGCATCCACAGCAGGATAGACGCCGCTGCCTGAACGAACCCGCGTCAGAGCCTTCAGTTCGGAGCCGATCAGAAATGCATCGACGCCTCCATTCGCGGCGGCGAGACTGGCGTAATGCAAGATCATCCGGCGATAGGTCCAGTCGCCCGGACCGCTGCCGGAAAAGAACTGGTTCACCTGCGTGGCTGCGTCGGCCGTGCCCTGCACAGATCCGGCCACGCCGGGTGCGGGATCGCAGGTGATGCGGCCGCGCCATGGATAGACGGGTTGCGAAGCTGCGCCGCTCCAGGGATCGGGCAGCGCGTTGCCCGGCGGAACATCCATCATCAAAAACGGATACAGCGTGATCTTGATGTGCCGCGCCTTCAGCTCGGCGATCAGATGGCGCACGCTGTCGTCGGACGGCGTGCCGCCAAACGAGGGAATGCCGTCCACCGTGGAGACAACATAGGCGGACGGCCGCGTCACGCCATCCACCGACCATGTGCCGCCGGACGTTACCTTGATGGCGTTGTCGATACCGGGCCGCACCTTGCAATGACCTGCGCGCAAATCCGTGCCGAACCATGCGATCACAATGGCGACGCGTTCGAGATTGGGGCACGTCGCCTGCAGATCGTCGAGCGAGGCGATGACGTTCGATGCCGCCGTGGTGACGTGCCGGTTTTCCGGCGCGGATTGTCCCGGCCCGAGCACGCGCACGACAGCCCTGGTGTCGTAACCGAACTCGGTCGCGCCGGGGATCAGCGTGACCGCGCGGGTCATGCGTTCGAGCCGGCCGATGGGCCGCACGATCTCGAACGACAGTTGCGGAATGCGGTTGCCGAAATCGGCCAGCGGCAGGCGCTCGAACACCACATAGGCGAGGCCGCGATAGGCCGGCGCATTCGCCGCGCCTTCCTTTGCCACGATCAGATCGTCGGGGGCCTGATCCTCAGTTCCGCGATGAACGCGTAGGGTCAGGCCCGACACGTCGAGCGGATTGCCATCGGCCCAGATGCGGCCGACACGGCCGATCTCGCCCTCGCACAGCCCAACCGCGAAATTGGCAAAATACGAATAGCTCGTGGTCGTCGTGGTGACATCGCCGCCCGCGCCGCCCTTGCCGCCGGCATGATCGGTGCTGGTCGAAACGACTTCTTCCAGTCTGGTCGCCCAGATCACCTGTCCGGACAGGCGCGCGCGGCCATAGACGCGCGGGATCGGTGCGCCCTCGGTCGAGGCCATCAGGTCGAGATCGGCAAGACGCGGCCCCTGCACATCGCGGGACGTGGCGAACAGCGAGCGGTCGAACAGATTACCGGCGAGCGCGCCGGCGATGCGTCCCGCGATTGCGCCCGCGGGGCCGAACACGGCTCCGGCCGCGCCGCCGGCAACAGACAAAACCAGCGCCGCCATCACGCCACTCCCGGAAACCGAAACGCATAAGCAAGCCGCCGCTGCCACCAGGGCGTCAGCGCCACCTCGCACACCGCCGCGCCGTCATGGGCGTGGATCATGGTGCCCTCGCCCGTCGCGATCGCTGCATGCTTGGCGACAAAGCCATCGCGCCATCGGAACAGCAGTACATCGCCGCCGCCGATCTCTTCGCTCAGAACCGGCACGAGATGACGCAGCGCCGCCTGCGCCAGCGTTTCCTCGCCGCGCGCTTCGGCCCAGTCCGGCGCGTAAGGCGGCGGCAATTCGGGCTCAGCGCCGACACAGTTGCGCCAGATGCCGCGCACGAGGCCGAGGCAATCGCAGCCGACACCCTTGAGCGAGGCCTGATGGCGATAGCGCGTGCCGATCCAGCTGCGCGCCTCGGCGACGAGGACGGCGCGGGTGAGTTGAGATGTCATGAAAAGAATCCGCGATCAGGACGCCATCGAACTTCCGTCATTCGCGGCACCGGCATCGGGCGCGGCAATGATGAAGTCGTTGCCGGGAATTTGCGGAAAGCCGCGAAAATTGACGCCGTTGGCGAAACGGTCGCGGCATGTCGTAAACTGCTTGTCGCATCCCGCCGTCAGCGTGAAAGTATCGCCAACGGAAATGGCTTCAGGCATCGCCTGCCACAACGACAGCCGCACATCGCCGGACGCGAGGCGATGATCCTTGATCTCGACGGCAAGACCTTCGTTCGCGCCGCCGGTCCAGACCAGACGACCCGCTGAAAAAATGCCTTCCGCGAAAGACCCGAGGCCATCGGCGATGATGACGGATGTGGAATCGATGCGGATGACGCTGCCCGCGCCGTGCCGTCCCGCCGCCGTCAGATCGACGGTGCAGCGCGCGTCGCCGAGATCGGCATTGCAGCGCGCGGTGTAAAGCCGTCCGCTTTCCTGCGCCAGCGCATCGGCAAGCCCGCGCAGCTCCGCGCTGAACGCCTCGCCCTCCCGCTTCACCTCTCCGAGTGTGGAGCGCGCGATCAGGACCTTCAGCGACGGCCCGCTCCAGTCCACCAGCCAGGTATCCACCTGGGCCGCGTCATAACGGCCGGCCGCGAGATCGGCCTCTGTCAGAGAATCATCCGCCAGCGCGCCGGAAATTTCCGCGCCGTCGACCGCCAGATCGAACCGGCCTATCGCTTCCGACGCCGTGAAGCCCGTGCCCGCGCGGCAGACAATATCGTTCACGGCGATGTCTTCGTCGTGATCGGTGAAGCCCTGCACCGCGCCGTCGCGGCGCGTCAGAGTCCAGCAATGAGCAAGCGTGGTGACGCCGCCATCGAGTCTGGCCTGCAGGGCGGAGGGAATGTTGCGCATTTACGGCTTGATCTCGACCAGGGGAATTTTCGGAATGGCGCCGGCGGCGAACGCCGACAGATCGACCTCGAGATAATCGGTGTCGAAGCGCACCGGCACGTCGAACACGAATCCCGCCGTCACCGCCGCGCCCGATGAAGGAATGCGATCCGGCGCGAAAGTGACGACACCCGTCGCCGTATCGCAGGAAAAATTCTCCGCCGCGATTTCGCTGCCCGCGACAGCGACGCGCACACTGCCGGGCACCGGCTTCGTAACTGGCCGTGCATAGGGCGCGTAAAGACTGCCGTAGGTCTTCACCAGCTGAAAATTTGCGTTGCTGCCGTCACCCGTGCCGAGCAACTGATCCTGCGGCGTGACGCTGCCGGACGCCGAGGACAAATGATCGAGCCGGTCGCGCCAGCGAAAGCCGTAAAGCTGGCCGCGCCGCTCCTCAAAGAAGGCTACAACCTGCTGCAGGGCGTCGAACGTCTTCACGCCATATCCCGCATCATAACGGCGGCGCGAATGGGCCCAGCGCGCGTTGCGCTGCTCGCGGCCGGAGCCGAACGTCACGATCTCGGTCTTGCGCTCCGGTCCGCCCGCGCTTTTCAGCGCGATGTCGAGCGGAAACAGCACTTCATGAAAACCCGTCATGTCCGCTCACATGCTGCGCTGGCCGCGCGCCATCGCGCGCGCGATCTGCCCGGTGATGTAGCTTTCCGAACGCCGGAAGCTGCCGGGATCCGGTGTCGCGATCTGGATGGTGATGTTGCTGGTGCCGCCATTCGCGCCCGCGACGCCAAGACGTCCATCGGACCCGCGCCTGAGCGGCATGATCGCCTCCGGTCCCGCCTCGCCGGCGAGGCCGACGCCCCCCTGCATCAATGGAAAATAGGTTGGCGCGCCGATCACTCCGCCCGATGCGAACGGCTTGATGGCGCCCGCCGCCGCCGCGAAAGACGGCACACCGCCCGTTCCTGTGCCAGTGAGGCCGGAAAGAAGATGGTCGATCCCGCCCGCAATGCCAGCCTGCACCGGCTTGAACGCAAGACCGACCGACAGATTCGACAGCCGCAGCGTCAGGGATTTCAGGACATCGTCGAACTGCCGGCCCCCGGTGACGGACAGCGCGAAGGCTTGCGTCATCGCCCGCGAAAAGCTGTTGGCGGTGAGTTCGAGATCGCGCGTTTTCAGAGCAAGACCGTCGACCGTGCGCGAGGTGTCGTCGAGGTTTGTGGTGGTATCGCTCATGACAGTGTATCCGGAAAGCGCGACATCAAATCATACAGCGCGGCGCGATCGATCGGCTCACGCGAGGGACCGCGCACGGCCTCGATCGCGAAGGCCAGCTCACGCGGCGTCATCGCCCAGAACTGCGCGGGCGGCAGTTTCAGCACGCCCAATCCGAAGCCGATGGCCGCACGCCAGGGAAAAGGTTTCATGACATACCCTGCTTGTCATCGAAGGTGGCGGCGATCAGCTCGGCGGCGATGCGGACATAGCTCGACGCGCCGCCGGCAACTGTCATCGCCGCCACCTCCTCGTCGCGCACGCTCAGGCCTGCCCCGCGCAAGCCTGCGCCGAGGATTCGGATGAGATCGCGCGCGGAAACGCGGCCGGAGCCGAAACGCTCGGCGAGAGCCATCAGATCGTCGGCGCCGAATGCGGATTCGAGTTCGGCGAGCGCGCCGAGCGTCAGCACCAGCGTGCGCCGCTCGCCGCCGAGCTCCGCCTCGATCTCGCCGCGATAGGTGTTGGGCATCAGGATAAAGCCGTAAACGTCAGCGCGCCGGCGGATTCGAGGCCGATGTCGAAGGTCACCTCGCCATTGTGTTCGCCGGAAAACTCCAGGCTCGAGATCTGGAACGGCCCCTCGATGGTGCCGAAGGCCGGCACCACGACCTGGCACGGCGTCACGTCGCCATCGAAGAAGGTCTGCCGCACCAGCGCGTCGCTGGAGGCATCCTTGAACAGGCCCCGGCCGGAAATCGAAGCGCGCTTGACGCCCGCGCCTTCCAGCAGCTCCCGCCAGCGACCGACAGACTCGGCGTGCGTGACGTCGACCGTCTCGGCGTTGAGCGAAATCCTGCGGCTCCGCAGTCCGGCGACGGTCACGAAGCCCGTGCCGTCATTCATCTTGAGCAGAAGGTCCTTGCCCTTTTGCGCACCCATGTTTTTCTCCTTAAGACAATGGCTCGGTCACGGCGCGAAAGCGCACCAGCGCGTGATAGGTTCTGCCGTCGCTTTCGCGGCGAATGTCGGCAACCGAAAATCTCAAATTCACCAGGCGATGACCGTCCGGCGACAGCGGCGCGTCATCCAGCGCTTGCAACAAAGCCCCTGCAATCGCATGCGCCTCGCGGTGCCCGCCCTTGCGCGACCAGGCATGCAAGGTGAGCTGATGCTCGTGCGTCACGCCACCGTCGCCGGACAGATCGGCAAGCCGCAACTCGCCAAGCGTGACATAAGGAAACGCGGCGTTGCGCGGCACCTCGTCATAGATGCTGGCGCCGCCGAGCACCGCCAGCAGCCCGCTGTCATGCACCAGCGCGTCATGAATCGCGGCGCGCAGCGCCACGTTGGCGTAGGTCATGTGATTTTTCCGACTTAGAACACGCGCAGATGCGCGTCGATCTCGAGAAACCGGCGCTCGTCGCGCTCGCGGATTGCGTCGATGGTATAGATGCGCGCGCCGTCAACGAAACGATGCGCCAGCGTCACACTGAAATTGCCGCGCATGACGATGCGATAGTTCTGCGTTGCGCCGTCGGCGTCGGCCTCGACGCTCTGCCGCGCCGCGAGCGGGGTCACCTGCGCCCAGATGGTGGCGAAGGTCGTCCATGTTCGCACCACGCCGCCCTGATCGTCCGGCGTCTCCACCGGTTGCTGCAGCACAAGGCGGGTTTTCAACTGGCCCGGATCGATCATAGCGACATCACCCGATAGGACGCGATCATCGCGTTCACGCTCGGCGGGAGCATCGCGACGGTCTGGCCGATGGCGACGAGGCCGCGGTTCTCATACCAGTGCGTCACCAGCAAGCGGATCGCCTGCAATAACTGCTGCGGTACGTCGTCCGCGGTGCCAAAGCCGATCACGACATCGAGTTCGATGCCCGCCACCGCGCGGCCGGGTACGGGCAGCGACCAGGCGGGCGCCGCGATGACGCCGCCCGCCTGATCGACGACAAAGCGCGCACTATCGATAGCGCTGGAATTGTTCGCCTCGTCATAAACGCGCGCTGCCGTCACCGATTGCAGCGGACCGAGGCGCGGCTTGATGCGTCCCTGCTCCGGCCAGCGATCCAGCACGATGCGCCAGGTCTGGGTGACGAGCCCAAGCCGAGTGAGCGCCTCGACATGGCTGCGCGCCGCCGAGATCAGCGCCGCGATCACGCCGTCGTCATCGTCGTGCTCGACGCGCAGGAATGCCTTGGCGTCCGCCACCGACAAGGGTTCGGCGGCCGGCGCATGAAGCAGCATGGCTGACATGATGGACTCTTTCAGTTGACAAAACAGACGCGCGAAGGCTCTAAACCGCGCATGATGACGCAGCCGCCCCGCTCTCTCGCCGCAGCTCTGGCCGTCTCGGCGTGTGCCGTTTCGCTATGGGCACCGCCCGCTTACGCCATCACCGGCAGCCGCTCGGCGCCAAGCGCGGCGGTCGCCCGCGCGATTGTCACCGTGATGGGCTCGCGCGGCAATGTCTGTACGGGGTCGCTGATCGCGCCGAATATCGTGCTCACCGCCGCGCACTGTATTCATCCCGGCGCGTCCTACCGCGTCGTGGACAACACCACGGTCCCGCCAAAGCTTGTCACGGCGCAAGCCGTGGTGACCCATCCCAATTACAGCGCGCAGGCGATGGCCGCGCATCGCGCCACCGCCGATGTCGCGCTGCTGCGCCTTCCGTCCGCCGTTCCGAACAAGGCGCCCGCGCCGCTCGGCGCACCGCTGCCTCCGCTTATGACGGGCGCGCGCCTCACCGTGGCCGGCGTCGGCGTCAGTTCGTCGAGCGGCGACGATGTCGGCACCGTGCGCGCCGCGGCGCTCGCCGTCACCGGGCAGCCCGGTACCTTGCAGGTGCGCTTGGTCGATCCGGTGACCCAGAACAGGACGCCCGGCATGGGCGGCTGCACCGGCGATTCCGGCGCGCCTGCTTTCGAGGATCAGGACGGACGCAGCGTGATCGTCGGCGTGGTGAGCTGGTCGACCGGCGCGAACAATTCGGACGGCTGCGGCGGGCTCACCGGCATCACCCCGCTGACGCTTTACAGGGACTGGATCGTGCAAACCGCGCGAAGCTGGGGCGCGGGACTCTAACCACGGCCTGAACTAGAACGCCACGCCGATGCGCCGGCCATGCGTCCAGGCGACGCGGCACTTCTTCTTGACCCCGCCGAAGAACAATTCGAACCGCTTCGGGGGAACGACCCCGGGATTAAGCTCGAGGCACGCGCCGCCGGCCGACGAATCCACGACCAGGCAATCGATGGCCGGGGTCTTCACGTCTACGATGATCTTGCCCCGGCTCGCATGGACGCCGGGTTTGATGCGGACAAAACGTCTGTTTTCCACCGCGCACCTCGAAAATTCGAAAGCGAAAAAAGCGCAGGCTTCGCAATAGGCGGTAGATATATGACGCCAGCCGTGAATCGGCGGTTAACGATTAAGGCGCGCGGCATCGAATTGCGCAGAGAATTCGCGAATGGGCGCCTCGCGCGGCGCGCGGCGCGCGGCCCCGGCCTAGTGGCTTTTAACGTGCTTCTTCTTTTTGCCCGGATAGGCCGCCGGCGGCGTTGTGTAGGGCTGTGACACCGAACGGTTGGTGACATAGCCGCGCGACTCCTGCAGCCGCTGCTGATAGCCGGGCGAATTGAACTGCGGCGGCCCGCCACGCGCGTGGGCGGGTGACGATGCGATTGCGATTGCACCCATCAGCATAATTGCGACACTAAAGGAATTGCTCATGATCCACCTCAAACGCGATGCCCGGCAATATGATACTTCAAAAAACGATCGTTGTCTTGGCTACGTCGTCTTGGGTCGCATTTGCTCAAGTCGGCTTATAAACACTCGATCCAGATTGCCAAGCGTCATGCCCGCATCTATCGCCAGAGGCTGATCGCCACTGTCCGCAATCGACGGCAATCGGATATATTTTTGAATTGGCGATCGCCTCCATCTGAAGCTGCGCCTCGACCGGCTTTACGAACAACGTTGCCTTAGGTCGTCGACTTCGTATCAATTTCCATTTTTGAAACTTTCATCGCGTAGAAAAAGAAAAGTACCTGCATTTCCCGCGATCGGATATCGCTTTGACGCTGCTATCGCTTCTATTTGGCGTCGTGCCTCGGTCGGCATAAGACTAAAAAGGGCTTTTGCCGCATTGAAACGAACTCGTAGATTTTGACTTTGCAGAAGCCTTGCCAAAACCAATCTTTGATCGCCATCGCGCGTCTCTAATTCTTTTCCTATTTCATAAATCTTGCTAACGACCGCATTGATCTCAGATATGTCGGCGGCGTTAACTGCGCGGTCCTCTTGCAAACTGAGTTCAACAAACCGCTCGATCAATTGTTGAACATTAAGTGTGGAAAGGGAATCATTCATTTGAGCACGCCGTGCTTTCGCATGATTGCTAATCCCACATTCCGTCTGGTTTCAAAATCTTTGTCTTGCAAATATTCTCGCAGTGATCTGAAAGTTCCATCAGGCTGAAAATCGTTTCTTTGATATTCGATAGTGATATCGATATGCTTCAATACCGGAATGCTTGCGAGGTTATCCCTGCCATCGACCAAGCTTTTCGGGTATCCCGCCTCGAGCGCGGCCGCCCTTTCGACGATATGATGCTTCTGGTATCCGGACTGACTCGGTAACGTAGCCCGTTCTTGTAGTTCCTCAAGTGAGGCTGGTGGATCAGCAGCCGACTTTCCCGCATCAAGAAGACCTTTTAGACCGCTAACTTGGTCAGCCGCCTCGAAAAAAAGATCAACTGCCGCAGCACGCCTACCGACTCCAGTCACCCATGTAGCGACAGACCTGGCAAAGGTCATTCTCTCCTCTCTTGTTATCGGCCGCTCCGCCGGGATCTCCGGCGGTTCAAGCGACGGTCCCTGGTTCTGACCGATACTGGACCCCTCACCATCGGGAATGTCGCCGGCGAGCTGCGTGAAATTTGAATTGTCGTATTCGCTTGGAGCGATCTGAAACAGATCGCTGAAGTTCGGCAGATCGCCGAAGTCGATGCTGCCCATCGGCTGCGCGACATCGTTTCCCGCGCCGCCTGAGCTGCCATCTGTCCATCGCCCGCTTTCGCGGCCGTTGCCCGCCGGCACGCGCGGTTGATCCTGATTATATTTTCGCTCGATGCCCGCAACGACTTCGGCCTGACCGGAGCCCGGACGCAGAAAGCGCGCCGCATCCTCCCGCACCCATCGCCCGGCATCGGGCCGCAGCCACCGCATGCGTTGATGGCGCGCGAATGCATCGTCGCGGAACAGCATTCCGTACGAACTCTCTGTTGTGAATCTTGAAATGAAAACGGCGCGCCCTGGAGCGCACCGCGTCTGCATGGTGACAAAGTTTCGTCATTGCGAGGAGCGCAAGAAGCAATCCAGCCTTCATCTTTTCCTGGCTGGATTACTTCGCTTCGCTCGCAATGACGGTTTAACTCTCAGCTTGCCGCGAACTTCACCAGCTTGATCGCGTCGAAATCCTGCACCCCGCCGCCGACGCGCTTGGTGGTGTAGAACAGCACGTACGGTTTTGCGGAATACGGGTCGCGCAGCACGCGCACGCCGAGCCGGTCCACGATCAGATAGCCGCGCCTGAAATCGCCGAATGCGATGGAGAGCGAGTTCGCGCCGACATCCGGCATGTCCTCCGCCTCCACCAGCGGGAAGGTCAGAAGCGAGGCGCGGCCGCCCGCCTCGACCGGCGGCTGCCACAGATAGGTGCCGGCGGTGTCCTTGAACTTGCGGATCGCCGCCTGGGTCTTGCGGTTCATCACGAAGGTGCCGTTCTGGCGATAGCCGGCCTTGAGCGCGTAGATGGTGTCCACCAGCACATCGGCCGGGCTCACCGTGGTGCTCGCGGCGGCGAACGCACCGGCCGCGCCGCTGGCGACATAGCCGAGCTTGCCCCACACCCAGGACGAATTCGCCACCGTGTCGGACTGCAGAAAGCCCTTCGGCTTGTTGCTGCCGTCGCCGTTGACGAAGGCCGCGCCCTCCTGCACCGCGAAGGTCAATTCGACCTCGGAGGCGATCCACTCGTCGATGTTCACCGCAGCGTCATCGAGCAGCGTCGCGGTCGCCGCCGGCATGGCGTAAAGCTCCATCGCCGGGAAACTCAGCGCGTCGATCGTCGGCGAGGTGGTCTGCGTGCGCGAATCCGTCTCGCCCACCCAGCCGGTCGCCGGGCCCGCGGTCATGAACGGCTTCTTGTAGATGTTGCCGGAGATCTCGCGCACGGTGGAGATGGCGCGGATCGGCGAGATCGCGGCGAGGCGCTGGCCGATCTCGTGCTCCAGCTCGTCGGGCACGAGATAGCCGCCATCGGCGTCGGAGCCCGCCGACATCGCCTTGGTCTCGATCTGGCGCAGGGAGGTGGTGTCGCCATTGCGGACATAGCTCTCGAACGCGCTCTTGTGCTCACGCGCGGCGACGGCGTTGACGCGGGCGCGGCTGCCTTCGGGACGGCTTCCCTCGATCTGGGGCCGCGCGGATTTCAGCGCCAGATCGTCGATCCGCTTCATCTGCGCGTCGAGCGCGGCGTTGATGCGGTCGACCTTCTCCTCCAGCAGCACGTCGGCGTGGCGGCCCATCGAGGCCAGGCGCTCGTCATTCGAGACCTTGAACTCCTCGAACATCTGCATGATGCGCTCGTGCTCGCCGCGCTGCGCGGACGAGATGCCGGCCTTGTGCTCCGGCGCGTGGTCGTGCGGTGAATCGTAAATGTCGATGTCCATGTGGTTCTCCTTTGGAATTGCGAATAGGCAAACAAAAAAGCCGCCCGAAGGGGCGGCGGCGGTGCGGTCGTGGATTGCGGTGAGGCGCGTCAGCGCAGGACGAGCTACAAATATAATATGTCGTTGCGATCGACTAACTTCTCAACGCGCGGGGTGCCAGCGCCTGAACCGAGAGGCTCTTTCGCTTATGATGCCTACTGCTCCTTAGTAATCGTCAAGCCCGGCACATCCGCTAAAAAACTTTTAAGCGATTTCATCAGGGGATCGATCTGCCCGAATGAAGGCGACGGTTCCCCAAATTGTCCATAGAAAGCGAGTGAGAATTGAAGTTTTTGCGTTGCTTGTTCCGAGTTCTTAGTTCCCCAAAACTGAATGTTATTACGCGCGAGATAGAAAGTAATTTCATCAGGATCGACAGGAATCTGCCTGATCGATGTCTTGAAGCCAAACCGATCGCCAAATGCCACGATCTGCCGGGCGAAGTGATCGCGCTCGCTCCGGTCCATCTGTACATAGATAAGACGGATGGGAGATAATGACTCGTTATGCATGGGCCTTCGCTCCCACGACCACATCAAGAACGCCAGGATTGCCACTGGTAGCCAAAGCAGCGCGGGGAGCCAGCGCCGAAGCCATGAAGCTCTTTCGCCCATGATGCAACTCGATATTGATCCGTATCTGCCGGTCCAATCCGTTAAAAATATCAGGACCGAAGACTTGGTTGACCATATTCATTCCCGGAGCGACGTTATTCCCAATCCCACGCGTCGTCACGTACCATGCGCCGTCATCGGCTTGAATCGCACTGCGCTCAACTATGCCGTCAAAAAATATATGTCCTGGTTGGGTCCGATTGGTAATCGTCAATCCATCGCCAGATACTTTAGTCTGAATATTGCCGACATATATATCCGTGCTCGGTATGAAAACATTATATACGGCGTTATTGTCGACCGGCATCGACGCACTTCTTCCCGGTACGGAAAATCTTGCCAACTGATCGGCCATTTCCTGCGATGAGCAAAATAAATCGGCCGGACACACCAGGCTTTCGTTGCTGTAATCATGCCATCCCGGCTGGTCCGGATTAAACTCGGTGTTCTGCGGTAAACCGAACCCATTGCCGCTATCCGTCCACCGCCCGCGTTCGTCGCGCGGCTGATCGGGGCTGTATTTGATATCGTCGGGATGCAGCGGCCTGCGCCACCGCGCCGTATCGGGACGAATCCATCGCCGCGCGTCCGGCCGCATGAAGCGCGCGCGCTGGTGCACATCGAAAATAGCGCTGCCGCGAGTCATCGGCGCGTCCCCGCATGATTGCGCGCGAGCGAGGAGCCGCGTTTCGCCAGCGCGCCTTTCACCGCCCTCACCCGCGCGCCGGCGAGCAGCGGGAAGGTGACGATGGAAATTTCCCACAGGTCCACCTGATACAATTTGCGGACGCGCGTTTTCGGATCGATGCGCCCGCGCACGGTGCGATAGCCGATCGACAGCCCGTCGATCGCGCCCTGCTGCACCAGCGCCATCAGTTCGCGCCCGCGCGCGACTTCGGGAATGAGACGACCCCTCGCCCACAGCCCGCGCAGATCCTCGCGCAGCTCGAGCCAGATGCCGACGGGTTCGGACGGATCGTGCTGAAACAGCATCGGAATGCGGCGCAGGCCGCGGCTGCGAAGCGTCTGCGTGAACGCGCCCGGCATGACCATGTCGCGCGCCTGGTCGATTTCGCCGAACAGACTGGCGTAGCCTTCGACCGTGCCGTCGCCGGCGAGCGAGACGCGGGACGGCGATGGCAGCGGCGCATGCATGGGCGTTCTCGCAGGATGCAAGTGATGGATATGAAGACCGACGTTTGGAAAATGCGGGCAGCCTGTCTTCCCTTTCCCCTTGTGGGAGAGGGAAAAGAAAACCTACTTCACGCGTCTGGCCTTGCGGCGCGCGGGTTTTGCGCGCGCAGGTTTCGCGGTCAATTTGCGCGGCGCCTTGTGCTGGATCTTTTCCAGATGCGCGAGGAATTCGCGAAACACCGTGAGATGCTCCGGCCGCGATTTCGTCCCGCCGCTGATCGAACGCAGCACGGTGTGCAGATCATCCATGATGAAATCCTTCAATCCAAACTATCTTGCTTGCGGCGGACGCGGCGGTTGAACAGCGCCAGTTCGCGCACGAACTCGTCGAACCGTTTCGTCGCGGCGGAAAGTTCGCGCAGCGTGAGGGCAAACGCCGCGCTGGCCGCGCTCGCCCAGAGAAACAGGGCGAGATGCGCCAGATCGCCACGCTCGCTGAACGTGCGGATCAGGTCGGACATAGCGAATGACTTCCTTCCCTCTCCCCCTGTGGGAGAGGGTGGCGCATCGAGAGCGCAGCGAACGATGCGCGGGTGAGGGGTGAGGTTGTGTGAAAAACTTACCCCTCACCCGCTTCGCGGCTAAAGCCGCTCAGCACCCTCTCCCACAGGGGGAGAGGGAAAAGAAGCGCACGGCCCTACGCCCCAGCGCCCTGCACGGTCAGCACCTCGATCGGGCCGCCGGGCACATCGTCATCGAACACGCCGATCGAAAGACGCCCGGTGCGCCAGGCGCAGGTGTCGAGATTGCAGCGTCCCTCGAAGATCAGCGGCCCGTCGACCTGATTGTCGTGGCCATGCACGACATAGCGCGCGCCGTAGCCGAAGGTCTCCGTCTTCGCATAGCGTTTGGTCAGCAGCGTTTTCTCGCTTTGCGCCGCAAGGGGCAGCCACGGATCGACCCCGGCATGGACATAAATCCGGTGCGGGTCGTCGAACATCAGCGGGCGCGCATCCAGCCAGTCCGCATGCGAAGACGGAATTGCGGCCACGTTGCCGCCATAGGAGGCGAGCGTCGTGTTGCCGCCCTTCTCCATCCACACGCCGATCTGAGTTGGGTCGTGCAGCGCGTCCACCATCAGCGCGTCATGGTTGCCCTTCAGCGCAACGAACGTGAAGCCGTCTGGCGGCCCCGCCAGCAGCCGCTCGACCACACCGCGGCTGTCCGGCCCCTTGTTGACGTAATCGCCGAGCGAAACTAGCGCACCGCCTTTGCCCGCGCTGTGCGTGGCGATGCGCGCAAACGCCTCATCGAGCAGGTCAGCGCGGCCATGAAGATCGGGGATGACGTAGGTGTGGCTCATATCGCATCCGGCATCGGAACAGGTCGAAGCCAAGACACTTAATCGAGCCGGTCGCCGCCGTCCACCGGCGCGTAGCCGGTCGCCTCGCGCTTCTCGTTCAAAGTCAGGAACGGGGCCGCCGCGATACGCTCCCACAGCGCGGCGCGGTCGGCGCCGAGCGCGTCGATCCGGTCGGTATCGACGGCGATGCGAAGATTTTCGCCGAATTGCGGCGCGAGCCATTGCGTCAGCGAAATTCCAATTCGCGAAACGAGCGGCAGAATGGTCTGGCGCCACAGCGCGCGATTGGCCTCCTGGTAATTCGCATAGGTATTATCGCCCGGGATGCCGAGCAGCATCGGCGGCACGCCGAAAGCCAGCGCAATCTCGCGCGCGGCGGAATTCTTCGCGTCGAGGAAATCCATGTCCTTCGGCGTCAGCGACATCGCCTTCCAGTCGAGCCCGCCTTCCAGCAGCAGCGGACGCCCGGCGTTCATCGCGCCCTGATAGGTGCCTTCCAGTTCTCGTTTCAACCGCTCGAACTGCGAATCCGACAGCACCGCGCCATCAGGCCCCGAATAGACCAGCGCGCCGGATGGCCGCGCGGCGTTATCGAGCAGCGCCTTGTTCCACTTCGCCGCAGCATTGTGGGTGTCGACGGCGACCGCCGCCGCTTCAAGCGGCGCGCAGCCGTAATGATCGTCGAGCGGATGAAAGAAAGTCAGATGCAGGATCGGCGGCACGCTTGAGGCGGTCTGGTCGAAGCGCACGCTGCGCCCGCCAACCGCATATTCGTACGCCTGCGGCCAGCCGTCGCTGCCCGGCACCACCTTCATGCGGTCCGGCCGCAATGCGTAAAGCTCGCGCACCTCGTCGTCGAGCGCAACGCCTTCGACATAGGCGTTTCCGGCCAGCAGAAGATGCGCGTAGAGCGTCTCGAAAAAGCTCGCGCCGTCCTGACGCGGGTTGGGCCGCGCCAGCAATTGCAGAAGCGGATGGCTGTCGCGCTCGCTCGCGCCCTCATAAAGCAGGAACTGGCACGACGCGGCGTTTTCCGCGATCAGCCGCACCGCGCGATGCACGATGGCGTTGGCGAGATACCCTTCTCGCGCCAGCGCGGCATAATCGCGCGGCGTCCACCGCGCCCGCCCGCCGGATTCAAAGGCCAGCAGCTTTGCGGTGCGCGAGGATTTGGCCTCGGGGGCGCGGAAAAGATCGAAGAAACGGGCCATAAAAAAAGCCCGCTGCACGCGAGCCCTTCTGTTGGATTAAAAGCGGTAAAATCGTTACGTCGCGACTTGCGGAAAGCTCGAAATCTCCGCTGCCACGTTCGGAAACAGCGCGGTCAGCGCACCGGGATTTCCAAGTTCGACGTCAGCCGGGATCACGCCTGGCCATTCCGTGCTGCCGCCCAGAAACCATCGCCTGCACCCGATGACACGGGCCGTGTGAAACGTGTTACCCGGAATCAGGAGCTGCACGCAGTGTCCGCCGCGCAGATCGGGACCGACGATAATGCGTTCACCACCATCGCGCAGCAGCAGCACCTCCAAAGGATCGCCGAGATAATAATGATAGAGCTGATCGTTACGGATGCGGTGCAGCTTCACCGGGGAGGATGGCGTCACCATGAAATACAATGCAGAGCCCAGGGGCCTGCCGTCAGCGAACGGTGGCGGCAACCCACCCGCCGCGATCTCGGTTTTGGCCCGATAGGTCTCGCGCACAAAGCCGCATGTGGCGTTGGCCTCGAGATTCAAAAACGCCCGGACATCGTCGGCACCCATTTCGTCTGCGGCATTGGCCATGACATCTCCAGGAATTCCAGACACGTTGCAGCCTATGGCTATCTGCGCCGCGATACAATCACAGTCCCCTCACCCGCGGCTGGCCGCGCGCGCCGTGCGTGAGCGAGGCGATCGCCCATACCAGCGCGTCGAGCCGGTCGGGCGAGCGACCCGATGTCAAACCCGAGGGACCGAAATCGCACATCTCGTCTTCCAGCGCGGGAAAGCTCCCTGCGTGCCTGACGCGGCCCTGCTCGTATAACGTCGCGACCGGCTCGGCGCGCAGATATTTGCCGCGCGAGGCCCGCACGCTCGTCACCGGGACGCCGGCATCGACCTGCGCGATCACTGAACGCACCATCTCGCCGCCCTGGTTGACTTCCACCACGAGCGCGTCGGCTTGAAGTTTGCGCCACAGCGCGATGGCTTTCGCGGCCCACACCGAAGGCGATGCGTTGGCGATGGTTTCGTCCGCAAGCACGACGATCATTCCCTCACTTGCGATCCCCGCCGCGACGATGCCGCAGGAGTCCGCACGCTTGCCGCTCGACACCGGCGGATCCACCGCGACCACGATGCGCGCCAGCTGCGGCACATCGTGAATGCGGCATTGCTCGATCAGCGCGCGCGTCCATAGCGCATCGGGCCGGTCCTCGATCAGCTCGCCGTCGAGCTCCTGACGCCCAAGCCGCGTGCCGGCGTAACGCGCCATCACGCTCTGTAGAAAATTCGGCGCGAGGTTGAGCGCGTTCGCCCTTGTCGGCGCGCGCGTCACCGCGCAGGACTCGTCCTTCAATAGGCGCTTGATGAGTGCGCTCGGGCGCGGCGTGGTCGTGATCAGCTGCCGCGGCTGGCTGCCGAGACGCAGTCCGAATTGCAGCATGTCGAAGGCGGCATCGGCATAGCGCCATTTCGCCAACTCATCAGACCAGGCGCAGCAAAATTGCGGACCGCGCAGACTCTCCGGGTCTTCCGCCGAGAAGGCATAGGCCACAGCACCATTGCTCCATTCGAGGCGCTTGCGCGAGGACGTCCATAGCGGCCGCTCGTCGCGGCGATGCACCGCCAGCAGGCCCGAGATACCCTCGATCATCACCTCGCGCACATCGTGCTCGGTCTCGCCGACGAGGGCGATACGGCCGGCCGGCTCGCTGGCCAATGGAGGAAGTCCGAGCGCCTGCGCGCGTATCCATTCGGCGCCCGCGCGGGTTTTGCCCGCGCCGCGCCCGCCGATCAGAAGCCATGTCAGCCAGGCCGCGCCGCTCGCGGCAAACCGCGGCGGCCATTGATGCGGATGCGCGAAGAGCTGCCAGTCACTGGCGATGAGATCGAGCTCGGCCTCATTCAGCTGCGTCAGGATGTGCAGCCTTTGCGCCGGCGACAATCCGCTCCAGTCGGCGCGCGAGCTCGCGTCGAAGCTCGCCGATGTCCCTGGGCACGGCGTCGTCATCGTGTCTGGCTTTCTCCTCCCCGGCACGCAATTGCATCACCTCGCGCAGTGTCCGCGCCAGCGAGGCCAGCGTGCGGGCGCGGCGTTCGGCCTGATTGCGTTCGCGCAGCTTGGTGCCGCCGCTGACGATCATCTCGATCTGGGTCAGTTCGTCTTCGATCGCGCCGGACACGCGCGCAAGCAGCACGCCGACCGGCGCCGACATGTCCTCGTTCAGTATCTTCGACGGAACATTGCGACCAATGGTGACGACCGACACGGCTCTGCTTTGAACCGCCTTCTTTTTACTCGCCGTGTTACTTGCCGTGTTACTTGGCGTTTTTTTGCTCGCCGGATTTTCAGCCAGTGTTTTCTTGGCACGCGCGTCTTTGACCCCGGCCGGCTTTTTAGCCGGTCTGGCACGCGTCGTCACAGCCATGCTTGTCGAATCCTCGAGCCCGTTCTTCTAAGCCCCGACGAAACTGCTCAGGCGCGGAAGAACAGAAACCAGACAATCGCGAGCGTGAAGATCGCTGCGATGGTGGAGACCGCAAGCAGAGCAAAAACCGACGGGCCAGGTTCGGCCTGACGCGCTTCAGTCGGCGTCTCAATAATCTGTCCGTGCTGTTTGGTGACCATGTTCATTCCCGGCGTTGTTCGACTTGAAAGGCCAACGCGGTGCGCAACCGCCCGTTCCGTCAGTTACAATGATCGAGCATGACGCAAACCTAGTGCAGGAGCGTTACGCTGTCAAGGACTATTTTCCTATAAACTGTTTTCGTGACAAAGCCGCCGTTCTCTTTCAGATATTCCAGCAGCAGATCCAAACGACAAAACGCCGTGCAAGAGCTTACTCCGACGCGCAACCTTCTGATCGTCCAGACGCCGGACGAGCAGGACCCGGCTGACTGGATCGCGGTCAAACAACGGATCGAAACGGCCGCCCCCGATATCGAAGTCGCGATCGCCAACAACAGGAACCGCAATTCGGTCACGGCGCGCTGGCAGGTGCGCCGGCCCTCGCTCGTGTTTTCGCCGGTCCGCCTGATCGACTTCGTGCCGCGCGGCGGCACTGTCTATTGCGGGCATGTGCTCGGCAAGAACGAACAGATGCGCCGGCTGTCCGCGATCGGAGTTCCAACGCCGAGGACCGAAATGCTATCCAGACAAACGGCTGCCGCCATAACCACCTCGGCCGGCTTCGGCGAATACGTCATCGTCAAACCCAACAACATGAATTCAGGCGTTGGCGTGCGTCTGGTCCGCACAGCGGACCTCGTCGCGCGTTACGATGAACTGACCGCCAGCGCCCACGATCAGCTGCTCGTCGAACCCTATATCGATCACAGCGACGACAATTATCCTTCCGATTACCGCATCCTGATCATGTTCGGGCAGCCGCTTTACTGCGTCTATTCCCGCTGGGTTGAAAAACGCCGGCCTCTGTCTGAAATCGCCGCCGATCCTGACGGAATCATCGCGTCCAACGCCCATACGCCAGACGGCCGCGCCCGCGCGCTGACCAAGGATCCGGAGGTTTTATCGCTTGCGAGCCGCTGCCAGGCCGCGTTTCCCGAATGTCCTGTCCTCGGGGTCGATATCATCAGGGACAGTCAAACCGGTGAACTTTACGTGCTGGAGGTCAATCCCCACGGCGCGGTCTGGCATTTGTCGTCGCCGTACGCCAAGACGATGGACCCCGACCATGTCCGCCAGCGCTATGCCCAGTTCAACGCGCTCGACCGCATCGCCGAACTGTTGATCGAAAAGACCCGCACCGAGGCGAGCTGAATGACGGCGGCGGTTCCCTGTTGTCAACAGGCGATACAAAAACGGGCTGTGTCACCCAAATACCATAGCCGCCTCGGAGGGCTGCCCGTATAGATTGACGAGGATTCGAAACACAAGTCATTGCTATAAGACGGATTTCGGGGGATTCGATGAAAAAGCAGTGGTTGACGGGCGCTGCGCTTGCCGCACTTACGGTGGCAACGCCGGCATTGGCCGCGCCGCCCACCCCCATGCAGACCGTTTACAACTGGACCGGCTTCTATGTCGGCGGCAACGCCGGCTATAGCTGGGGCCACGCCAGCACGACCGTGCAGGATTCGGGCTTGAGCGACTTCAACAATCCCACCGGCACTTTCACATCGAAGCAGAACGTCGATGGGTTCATCGGCGGCGGCCAGTTCGGTTACAACTGGCAGGCTGGCCCTGCCTGGGTTTACGGCTTCGAGACAGATTTTCAGGGCTCGGCCGAGAAGGGCAGCAGCTTTGGCTGCGACACCGAAGGTTGCCAGACCCACAGCACCAAGCTCAGCTGGTTCGGCACGACACGCATTCGTCTGGGCGCGCTCGTCACTCCGACAACCCTCGTCTACGCGACGGGCGGCTTTGCTTACGGCGAACTGAAGACATCTTTTGCTTACGGACCGGGTTTCTTCGACAACTTCACTGTGAGCAACTCCCAGGTGAAGTTCGGCACCGCGTTCGGTGCGGGTATCGAGAGCGCTATCGGTTTGTCGAACTGGACGTGGAAAGTCGAATATCTGCATCTCGATTTCGGATCGATGAGCGGCTCGACATTCGAAAGCTCCACGGGCAATACCTTGAACTGGAACGCCAAGTTCAGCGACGACATCGTTCGCGGCGGCATCAACTACAGGTTCCGCTGAAACTGCAAAGTCAGCGCGCGGCGCTCTCGCACATTGCTTCCAAAGACCGTCTTCAAAGGCCCGGCCGATGCGCCGGGCTTTTGCTTTGGCGAGGTGCTCTGTTCTCGAACTGCCGTAAAGTTCAGGCAACGGTGCTGGTGAAGAACAGCCGCTTCGGACTGCCCGACCAGTCGATTTCCCTGACCGCCTTGACGACGACATTGAACGCGGGATCGGTCGCCGCGGTGACGAGATTTTTCAGGTTCGCCTCTTCCTCCACAGTGAGGCTCTCGCGCCCGCCGATCTCGACCGAAATCGTGTCGATCGCATCCTGCCGGAAGCGTACTTCGGTGAACGGCAGGGTCTCCAGCAGAGTCCGCGTGGAAATATAGAACGGCAAGAGCTTTCCGCCCGGGTGCCGCAGGAAGTGCTTGCCCCGTCCGAACACGTTCGAGATCGTCGGCCCGTCATGACCGCACGGGCATCGTTCGTCCAGCTGACCGAAGTCGCCGATATCGTAGCGGATGATGGGCGTCGCGTAGGAATGCAGATGCGTGACCAGCAAACGGCCCAGCACCGCGCCGTTGAACGATGCGGTGACCTGCTGATCGCACTCCACCACGACATTGCTGTGCGCGACGTGAAAATGGCCCTGATGCTGCGGACACTCGAATGCGATGGGCCCGATCTCGCCGGCGGAATAGTTCGACAGCGAGCGCACGCCGATATCTTTCAGCGCGCCGACGATCTCGGGATCGCGATAGTCGTTGAGATGAAACCAGACCTTGACGCCGAGCTTGCGGATAAAATCTGGTCCGCCCCTCTCCATCAGAATGTCGAGGAAGCGGTTGGCGCAGACCAGATAACCGAACTTGCTTTTCGACAATTCCTCGATCAGCTCATCGTCGTTGTATTGGTGAATGATCTTTTTCGCCGTGCCGTTGCGGAAAACCTTGCTCAGCGGACCCGCCCATGAATCCGTCACTTCCACCGCGAGCGACTTTTTCTGCAGCTTGGCCAGGCTGACGGCCGGGATAATCTGGACGCGATCCTCGGCGAGACTAAGATCGTTGATGAAGTACTGGGCGAGACTGCGGATGATCGTGTAGTAGCCGTTCTCCGGACAGACGAACACCTTGACCGGAGCGCCGGTCGATCCGGTCGAGGCATAGCTCGTGACCGGAGGACCACCCGGCGCCGCCATCAGCGATCCTTCCAGATTGGCCTGCGCCGCAATGTCCTCCCGGCTCTGCACCGGGACATATTTCATCGCGCCGTGGGTTAGCATGCGCGACGGCAGCCTGCCGCGCCAGAACGCCGAGCGCGTCTGCGCATGCCTGAGCAGATAGGTCAGGCGCCGGTTCTGCCAGTGCTCGCGCGCCGCGCGATCGCCGTTTTCGATCAGGTTGATCGCGTTGATGTTAGCAAGATCGTTCTGCGCGGCTTCATTCAGAAACGTGAATGGCCGGTCGTCATAGGCGCCGGCATTGAGCGGCCTGCCCGTCAAATCGAACATGACAACCCGCCGCCGGTCCGGCTAACCATCTTCAGCCCTGCTGATAAAGTGATCCATCAGAAATTTCTCGAGATCGGGACGCGGCCGTGCCCATTGCCAGACGCCGTTCGATCCGACGACAAGATCGGCGTAGGGATCGAAATTGCAATCCGCAAGCCCCCGATAACGTCCCGCGTAGTTGCGGTTCTCGATTTCGCCGTGCCAGAGATGATAGAGCCGTCCCGGCACGAAACCGATCTTGCCTCCGACCGCTGCGTGAAACGGCCGGGCCCAGTCGAGATAATGGCGCGCATAGGCCGGCGTGAAAAGGCACCCTTCGATGACCTTGTCGAAATCGCCGTACATCGCGCTGACGACACCGCGTGTCGCGCCGCCGACGATCATCGCGTCATAAAACCCGTGCTCCTCGAGAATATGGCGCCGCCCTGCCCAGGCCAGGCCCCACGCGAATGAGCGCCGGTTCTTCGCGGCGGGCGCGGTGACATTGGAGGGATTGAACCGTCCCTCGTGAATCATGCTGACGACACCGTGTCCCGAAGCGGGGGTATCGGCATAATCGAAATTGGTGTGATGATCTTCCGGCGCGAGATCGACCTGATCGGACAGAAGCTGCACCACGTTGAACTCGGCGAGCTTCCGCTCCGCTTCCTCCACCCAGTCGGATCGTTCGAAGATCACGTCGCCGTCGATCCAGACAATATTGTCGACGCCGGCCGGGACCGATTTTAGCGCCAGATTGAGCAGCCTCTCCTTTTGCCAGAGCACGGCACCGCCCGAAATCTGGACCAGAATGTCGGCATCCTTTTCGGTCAGCTCAAACCGGCCATCGAACGACAGTTCGACCGTGACCAGCGGGATTTTCAGATTGTCGCGGAAAATGCGGTAGTTCGGCGCGCGTGATCTGAAACCAGCGGGATTGAAATAAGACGTAATCGCCCACATCGCCGTCCCCGCCCTCCCCGCGGATCGCCTTCGGGCATTCGCCCGGCTTTAGCGGCAGATAGACCATAGCAGGCACATCGCGCAATCGGGAAACGACTCGAGCATGGGAAGCCGGAGAATACGGCATCCGTGCCGGAGGCTACTTCTCCGGCCCGCTTATTCCGCCATGTCCGCCGGCGGCTTTCTGGCCGGTCCGGCGAGCGGCTTCTCTTCCATCATAATCCAGAGCACGCCCGCGGCGGCAAGCATCGCGGCGCCTGCACCGAAGATGTAACGAAACGCCGCCACCATGTCGGCTTCGGAAATTCCGTAACTGCCGCCGCTGACATGCTCGCCGATGGAAATGTCGCGGCCGAGCGCAGCGAGCAGAAGCGCGCTGAACAGCGCGACCGCGAAGGATGCCATCAGGGAGCGGAAGAAATTCAGCGCGCCGGTGGCGGTGCCGACCTGAGCGCGCGCCACGGCGTTCTGAAGCGAGACGATGCTGAGCGGAAAGCCGGTGCCGAGCCCGAAAGCGAAGATTGCCAGCAGCGTGAGCATCGCCCAGAGCGGCAGCGGCGTCGCAATCGCGAGCGTGAGCGCCGCGAGCGCGGACGCAAACGAACCCAGGATCGCCGGGCGCTTGTAGCGCGCGAGTTTCACCATCGCATGACCAGTGATCCAGGCACCGACCACCGAAATGGCGACAAGCGGAATCAGGGCCATTCCGGACTCCGTCGCGCTCAGATGATAGACGGTCTCATAATAAAGCGGCAGATGCACGGTCATCGCGATGTTGGCGCCGATGGCGCAACTGCCCGCCACGATCGCGAAGGGCACCACCGGGCCTGCCAGCAGTGGGATCGGCAGGAACGGCTCGTCCGTGGTTTTTGCGTGCCAGACGAACGCCACCGCGAGCACGGTCGCCGAACCGATCATCGCCAGAATGGTGGACGAGAACCACGACAGGCGGTGGCCGCCCCAGGTCAGAACCAGAAGCAGCATCACAGCGGAAGCCATCAGCAGTACGCCGCCTAGCCAGTCCACCTTGCGCCGGCGATGATAGACCGGGATCTTCTTCAACTTCGGTAACAGCAGTGCCAGCGCAAACAACCCGAACGGCAGGTTGATCCAGAAGATCGCCGACCAGTGCAGATGTTCGGCGATCAGGCCGCCGAGCACCGGGCCGCCGATACCCGCCGCGACCCACACGCCGCTGAAATAGCCCTGATAGCGGCCGCGTTCGCGCGGCGAGACGATGTCCGCCACCACGGTCTGCACCAGCGGCAAAATCCCGCCGCCGCCAATGCCCTGCATGGCGCGGGCCAAAATCAGCGTCAGCAGGTTCGGGGCCACCGCGCAGAAGACCGAGCCCACCAGAAAAAGGCCGGCCGCGATCAGGATCATCGAACGCCGGCCATAGATGTCAGACAGCGTGCCGTAGACCGGCGCGACGGCGGTGGATGCGAGCAGATAGGCGGTGATCACCCACGACAGGTTGGAGACGTCGTGGAATTCCTGGCCGATGGTCGGCAGCGCCGTGGCCACGATGGTCTGATCGAGCGCGCTGAGGAACATGGTCAGCACCAGCGCGATCACGATGGTGCGAATCTCTCCCGAGGACAGCGGCGCGTGCGGCGCAACCGGAGGCGCGTCGACAATATCCACCACCTCCAGGGAGATGGCAGACGGGTCATCGGGACTGATACAGACGTGAGTCGCATCGTCGCGCGGTTGTTCGATCCTGTTCATGCCTGACTTGTATTGCTTGTCGTGAAAATGCTGCGGCAGCGAAGAAAATCGCAAAGCAATGCGGGAGCTTGCAACGCATCCTCTAGCGTGCATCGCGCTGCGCCGTTAGACGGCCCAGCGCATAGGCCGGGTGCGCTTACAGCGCGGCAATCAACGCGATTGTGATCGGCGCAGCCGCGCCAGAGTCGCGGGGTCCGGCGCGCGCTTCAGCTTCGCACGTTTGGGCAGCAGACCCGGCCATTGCACGATATGGTCCTCGAGATCGGCTTCCTTGACATCATCCTCGGTTCCCCACACCCGGCCCCTCACCGACACGCCGGCATCGTGGACCGAATTGGGATCGCCCGAGATCAGCGGATGCCACCAGTAAAGGTCGCGTCCCTCGGCGACGAGCTTGTAGCCGCAGCTTGGCGGCAGCCAGTTCAGGGTCCGCACGTTATGCGGCGTCAACCGCACGCAATCCGCCACCTTGGCGGAGCGGTTGGGATAATCCTTGCAGCCACAGGTACCCGCGTCGAGCAGCCTGCAGGACACATGGGTGAAATAGATCTTGCCGGTATCCTCGTCCTCGAGCTTTTCAAGGCAGCAGCGCGCGCAGCCATCACACAGGCTTTCCCATTCGCTGTCGGACATCTCCTCCAACGTCTTGGTTTTCCAGAACGATTCGCTCTGGGTCGAAGGCGGCCTCGGGGGCTGGGTCATGGGCTTCGGATCGTCCTGAAAACGGCGGGCGCGGCTGGATAACACGGACGGAACCCGCCCGATGATTCATGTAGAGGTGGCCATACGGTTTGGGCAAGCAGGCGGCACAAACCGGCACCCGCTCCCCACCGAAACTGCGGCCAAATTCAGCAAGCCCTGGAAACGGGTCCCGGAAACAGCCCGGGAAAAAAGCCAGCGCAAGCATTGGTTTATATCCCGTGCTCGGCTAGAAGAAAGTGGCCCCGGACACACGGATGTTCGGGCCGCGCCTTCGGGTTGCCGCAAACCGAACTGCATGTTCGTCCGCATTCAACGCCACGATTTGTCTTGAGGATTCCGGTGCGCAAGATCGTGCCCAGCGAGTGGAAGAAACGGTTCCAGAACTTCTTTCTGGACCTCGACGCGCGCATCGATTCCACGCTGTTCTCCTCCGGCAAGGGGCTGCGCGAACTGTTCGAGCGCTACTCGACCTTCATGGACCAGTTCTATGTCGGCCGCTGGAAGCGCTGGGTCTTTGTCGAGCCATTGTCCGAGATGGCCAATATCGGGCTCGCCGGCCTGATCCTGATGCTGGCGCTGGCGATCCCGGCCTTTCATGAAACCTCCGACGACGACTGGCTGAAAAAATCCGATCTCGCGGTGACGTTCCTCGACCGCTACAACAATCCGATCGGCAGCCGCGGCATCAAGCACAACGATTCGATCCCGCTGGAAGATTTTCCCGATCACCTGATCAAGGCGACGCTCGCGACCGAAGACCGCCGCTTCTATGACCATTTCGGCATCGACATCGCCGGCACCGCGCGCGCGCTGATGACCAATGCGCAGGCCGGTGGTGTGCGCCAGGGCGGCTCCTCGATCACCCAGCAGCTCGCCAAGAACCTCTTCCTCAACAACGAGCGCACCATCGAGCGCAAGATCAAGGAAGCCTTCCTCGCCATCTGGCTGGAAACGCGCCTGACCAAGAACGAGATTCTCAAGCTCTATCTCGACCGCGCCTATATGGGCGGCGGCACCTTCGGCGTCGACGGCGCGGCGCATTTCTATTTCAACAAATCGGCGCGCGACGTGAATCTCGCGGAAGCGGCGATGCTGGCCGGCCTGTTCAAGGCGCCGACCAAATACGCCCCGCACATCAACCTGCCCGCCGCCCGCGCCCGCGCCAACGTCGTGCTCGACAATCTCGTGGACGCCGGCTTCATGACCGAGGGCCAGGTGTTCGGCGCGCGGCGCAATCCCGCCAGCGTGGTCGACCGCCGCGACGAGAATTCGCCGAATTACTATCTCGATTACGCCTTCGAGGAGATGAAGAAGCTCGTCGACACGTTTCCGAAATCCTACAATGAGCGCGTGTTCGTGGTCCGCACCGCGATCGACATGAATGTGCAGAAGGCGGCGGAAGAAACGGTCGAGGATCAGCTCCGCCAGTTCGGCCGCGATTATCACGCGACGCAGGCGGCGGTGGTGCTGGCCGATCTCGACGGCGGCGTGCGCGCCATGGTCGGCGGTCGCGATTACGGCGCCAGCCAGTTCAACCGCGCCACCGACGCCTATCGCCAGCCGGGCTCCTCGTTCAAGCCTTACGTTTACACGACAGCACTGATGAACGGCTTCAAGCCGAATTCCATCGTCGTCGACGGGCCGGTCTGCATCGGCAACTGGTGCCCGCAGAACTACGGCCGCTCCTATTCCGGCGCGGTGACGCTGACGCAGGCCATCACCCGCTCGATCAACGTCGTGCCCGTGAAGCTGTCGATCGCGATCGGCGGCAAGGGCGGCCCGAAAGCGGGACGCGCCAAGATCGTGGAGACCGCGCGCAAATTCGGCATCAAGGCGCCGCTGCCCGATACGCCTTCGCTGCCCATCGGCGCCGATGAGGTCACCGTGCTCGAACACGCGGTGGCCTATGCGACCTTCCCGAACAGGGGCAAGGCGGTGACACCGCATGCGGTGCTGGAAGTCCGCACCGGATCTGGCGATCTGGTCTGGCGCTGGGACCGTGATGGGCCGAAACCGCGTCAGGCCGTCCCCGCCTCCGTCGCCGACGACATGGTCGGCATGATGAGCCATGTGGTCGAGGAAGGCACCGCGCGGCGCGCGCAGCTCGACGGCATTCCGGCCGCGGGCAAGACCGGCACCACCAACTCCTACCGCGATGCCTGGTTTGTCGGCTACACCGGCAATTTCGTCGCCGCCGTATGGTACGGCAACGACGATTATTCCTCGACCAACCGCATGACCGGCGGATCGCTGCCGGCGAAAACCTGGCACGACATCATGGAAGTTGCGCATCAGGGCGTCGAGATCAAGAGCCTGCCCGGCGTCACGCCCGGCAAGCGCGTGCCCGACGCGTTCGCCGCAAGCAGTTCCACCTCCGTACGCGTCGACAACACCGGCCCGCCGCCCGTGTTGACCCGCAAGGGCGTCAACATTCTTGTTCGGGTTGAAAAACTGATGGACGACGCGGCAAAAAGCGCCGGGGCTGTCGGCAAGACCACTTTCAACGACACGCCGCCATCGACGCCTGTGCCCTCGCCTGCTCCGGCCTCGCCGCAACCGGCGGAAGCGCTCGCGTCCGCCGCGCCGGATGAGCCTGCGGCAGCGGCGACGACGGCCTCACCTCCCCAGCGCAAAAAAACGCGCGTGCAGTAATAATGGCGCGGCCATGCGGGTGATTTTCGTTTCGGTGCTGGCGATGCTGATCGCAACCGCGGTCGGGCTTGGCGCGACCTGGACCACGGCAACGCGCGGCGTCAATGTCGGCACCGTCACCATCGGCGCGTGGACGGCGCGGCCCAAGGTCGGCACCAGCGGCATTGACCCCTACTCGCGCGCCTCGATCGCGCGCAGCGGCGAGCTGCCGGTCGGCACCGGCGACGGCATCACCTTTCTCGCCTCGGCCGACGACAAGGGCCGTGCGCTCGACGGGCGCTGCGAAATCAAGGTCAGCGGCGTGACACCGCCGGCGCGGTTCTGGACTCTTACGGTCTACGACACGCAGGGCCAGCTCGTCGCGAATACGCTGGAGCGTTACGGTTTCACCAGCGAGGAAGTCGTTCGCGAAACCGATGGATCGTTCGAGGTGCGGATCGCGCCACGCGCGCGGTCCGGCAACTGGCTTCCGACGGGCGGTGTCGACCGCTATCAGCTGGCGATGCGGCTTTACGATACGCCGGTGGGCGTCGCGACCCGTTCGCAGAAGGATGCTCCGATGCCCGCCGTCGCCACCGTGGAGTGCCCATGATCCGCTGGCTGTTCGCCATTCTGGGCGGCATCATTCTCGGGGGCGTGGTGCATCTCGTCAGCGTGCTGGCGTTGCCGCGCATCGCGACGCAGGATGCTTACGCACGGCTCGCTCCTCTCACCAAGCTCAACGCCGTGACGCAGCTTCCCGCCGCCCAGCCGGGGACCGCGCCGATGCCCTACATGGATCCCGCCTTCGCCGCCGCCGCCTGCAAATACGATCTGTCGGCTGGCCCCATCAAGCTCGCGGTGCCGGTTAGTCAGGCCTACACCTCGGTGTCATTCTACACCCGCAATGACATCGCCTATTATGCGATCAACGACCGCTCCGCCGGACGCAAGGTGATCGAACTCGATCTGATGACCAAGGAGCAGAAGGACGCATTGCCGGAGGACGAAGACATCACCTCCGCCGACCGTCTCATTATCGAATCTCCCTCGGCAACGGGACTGATCATCATGCGCGCGCTTGCGCCGGAGCCCGGCCTGATGATGCAGGCGAAGGCATCGCTCGCTGCGGCGACCTGCAAGGTCGAGCAACCCGACACGACCTCGGCTACACCACAACAAAAACGATGAATGGCAATGAAATCTGACAATCCGTGTATCTCGCAAGTCTCCTTCACACAGCCGAACTATCTGCCCGCCGTTTCAGCCTGGAAAGGCCATGGACCCTTTGCGCTCTGGATTGTCGATGCGCTGAAACCTCGAACCGTGGTCGAGCTGGGAACGCATTACGGCTTTTCCTATTTTTGCTTCTGCCAGGAAGTCGCCGCCCTGGGGCTCAAGGCGACTTGCACCGCGATCGATACATGGAAAGGCGATGAGCAGGCCGGATTCTACGATGAGTCTGTCTTTGAAACGGTCAATCGCATCAACTCGCAGAATTACGCGGACTTTTCGCGACTTGTCCGTTCGACGTTCGCCGATGCCGTGTCCGGGTTTGCGGACAAGTCGATCGATCTTCTGCATATCGACGGGCGGCACCGGTTCGAGGACGTCAAGGAAGACTACGAAACCTGGCTTCCCAAAATGTCGGATCGCGGCGTCATCCTGTTTCACGACACCCAGGTCACCCATGAGGATTTCGGTGTTTACAAATACTGGCCGACATTAGCCGAGAAGTTTCCGTCGTTCGAATTTCTGCACTGCTACGGCCTCGGTGTCCTTGGCGTTGGGACACTGTTGCCTGCCGGAATCCGGCCCCTGTTCGAAGCGGCGCGCGATGAGACCGCGCGCGAGAAAGTGCGAAATGCCTATGCGCGTCTCGGTGCGGCGCTAGCAGGACAGCCGCTCCGGCGTGTCGAGCCCTGTCCGTGCGGTTCGGGCGAGCGGTATAAACATTGCTGCGGCTCGCTCGCGGCGTAGAGTTCGCCGGCGGCATAGGCCGGTTCGGTGGCGCCTCCTCCCGACGTCGTTTTCGGAAGGCGCACCAGGTCGCATCGGTTTCGTCCGCACCAAAAAGCACGATGGCATCTGCCGCCCGGTCAGGGACAGATGCCATCGAATTCTTCCAGATTTGCAACCGTCGGCCGCGAGCGTTAGCCGCCGCCAGCCTTCGATGCGCCCGGTGCCGTCGACTTCGGATCGGACATCGAGCCGTCGCCCCCTACGGCGTTATTGCCCGGAATGCCGCGCTTGGCATCCATGGACGAACCGGTGGTTGCGGCATTACTCGGTTCCTTGACCGAGCTGTTGCTGCCGGTGGTCTGGTGAGTCTCGGACTTCATGCCCGATTTTTCCTGATCTTTCGCAAACGACGGTGACATCGCCATCGCGGAAACGGCGATCGCGCATGCGCCCGCCATAAGGAACTTCGTCATAGTGGCCTCCTTGTTTATTTTTAACGTCAGGCCAACAGACCCGGAGTGCGCATGTTCCTGATCGGGGCGCTCTCAAATAATCATCAAAAGGCCGCGCGGCGGGGAAACTGCGGCGCTGTTCGTGAACTTGCCGCGCGCCCGGCTTCGCGGATTTATGAATGCAGACGCCATCCTCGCTATGGTCTTCAAATCCGAAGTCGGCTACGGAGTGTGCTGCGACCCTATTTTTCAGGACACTCCCATGCGTTCGCCGTCCGCTCTTTTCATTCTCGGTTTTGCCGCCGCCGGTCTTCTCGCCAGTTCGCCCGCGCATGCCTATAACCGGCGCTACTGCATGATCGGCAACGGATATTCCCCGCCCGGTTATTGTGCCTACGATACCTACGCGCAGTGCCAAACTTCCGCTTCAGGGTTCGCGGCCTATTGCAACGTCAATCCCCGCTATACGTTCGCGCAGCCGGGCCGCCGCCACAAGCACCGGGACGGCTGGGACTTGTCGCCGTTCCTTTTCGGCAATGGCGGTCCCCTGCAATAGCGGCTGTCACGACACCAGCCGCGGGTAAATCTCCAGAAATCCGCGCCAGATCATGTCGCCTGCCACATACAGGATCACTGCGAGGCCGACATAGGCAATCCAGCGGTGGTTCTGCAGCAGGCGTGCGATAAAGGACGCCGCCGCGCCCATCATCGCGATCGACAGCAACAGGCCGAACACGAGAACGGTCGGATGCTCGCGCGCCGCGCCAGCGACCGCCAGCACGTTATCGAGCGACATCGACACGTCCGCGATCACGATCTGCCAGGCAGCCTGCCCCAGGGTCTTGCGGGGCGCGCCCTCCGTGACGGCGGCCGCGCTGGCGCTGTGGGCGTGACCCTCGGCGCGCAGTTCGCGCCACATCTTCCAGCACACCCAGAGCAGCAGAATGCCGCCGGCGAACAGCAGGCCGACGATCTGAAGAAGTTGCGTCGTCAGACCGGCAAACACGATACGCAGCAAGGTTGCCGCGCCGATGCCGATCAGGATCGCCTTGGTCCGCTGCGCCTGCGGCAGACCGGCCGCCGCAAGGCCGATGACGATGGCGTTGTCGCCCGCCAGAACGAGGTCGATCAGAACGACCTGAAAGAAGGCTGCGATGGCGTCGGGGGTGAAGATATCGAACATGGACCGGGCTCCCTTTGTGAAAGAAGAGCGGCCGTATTCGCTTGTCAGATCGGTCACCGCGCAGCTGACGAACCGTCATCGCCGCGCGGTGCTGTCGAAAAGGGCCACTCTTGCTGAAATTCCAGTCCGACATCGCAGTCCCTTTTCAGAGGCTGCCAGAGGGGCCCGGCCTGGCGGTTTGAAGATTATGAGTTCGCTACTCCTGTTTCGCCGTCGCGCGGCGCTCGAACAGATGCTCAAACAACAGCGTCACCTGATCCGGCTCGCTGAGCACAGAGGCGGCGCAGCCGGTGATTGCAAGTCCTCCGGCGATATCCCAAAGCGTCAGCCCTCGCCTGTTGCGCACGGCCTTCAGCAGAATCGCAACCAGCACGGCCAGCGCCGCGCTCATGAAAAGCAGAACACTGAACGCGGGCAGCACCAAAGACGGCTCGAACGTCCGCACAATGACGCCTGCCGGAATTGCGAGCGTCAAACCCAGCGCCACAAGAACGAACGCGGATTGCGCCGGAACACATGCGCCAAGCCGATTCATCAGAGAGCGGGGCATCGCTTCCTCCCCGATTCATGAACACCTGACATCAAAATGAGGGCGTCATCGGCTCAACGCAACCAGCGCGATGTCGCGCGGCGTTGCGCCGCATGATGCACGATGACGCAATCGGGGCTCAAAGCAAAAGAATAATGCAACGAGTGCTCCCAACGAGGGCAATTATTCTAAAAGCGCAATTAATCAACTATCGCGCTTACATCCGATTTGTGAGGACCATAGGATTGTGTTGCAAAACGAGGACGGCTCGTCCCAACCCGTGAGGTCTTGCAATGCATTCCCTGAATCGGCGACATCTTCTGACGCTGGCAGCCGGCGGCGTGGCGATGTCGCAACTGGGACGATCCGCAAAAGCCGCAGACAATGTCGTGAATTTCGCCTACCAGAGCGGCGACGTGAACGTCCTGCTGATGTACGTGGCCGGCAAGGGGCTATTCGAAAAATACAACGTCGACGTCAAACTGTTGCCTTTTGCCGCCGGGCCGCAGCAGTTGCCCGCACTGGCGGCGGGCGAAGCCGATCTGGCGTGGATGGGGGAATTTCCCGCCATCACGAGTTTCGCCAACGGCCTTCCCTTGCAGATTTTTCTCGTGGAGCGGACCGACACCTCTCACCAGCGACTGGTGGCGAATCCCGCCAAGGGCATCAAGGGACTTGACGACCTGAAGGGAAAATCGATTGGCGTGACTATCGGAGCAACGAGCCATTTTCTCGCACTGCTCGCCCTTTCAAAGGTCGGCCTCACCGCCTCCGATGTCACCCTGGTCAATTTAACTCCCGCGAACATGCCACCGGCCTATCTTTCAGACCGGATCGATGCCGCGTTCACCTGGGAGCCAAACATTACGCAAATCGAGAAGGCCGGCGGGCTGACGATCGCCACGCCTTCCTCGCTTGGCCGATATACGGCAGGCGTACTCGTCGCGCGCCAGGAGTTTATTCAAACGAAATCCGAAGCCCTGCAGCGCTTTCTGGCCGCATGGCATGAGGGCCTTACGGCATACCGTCAGGACCCGCTGTCGGTCATGCCGTTCGAGGCGAAGCGTCTCGGCGTTCCCGTGGAGGAAGTCGTCGCGCTCGTGAAGCGGCAAAACAGTTATCGCCCGAGCTTCGAGGAAGAACTCACAAACAAATATCTCGGCGGCGTCGGTCAGGCCGACCAGTCCAAATATGTCGAGCACCTGAAAGAAATCGCGGAATTTCTTGTGCAGATCAACAAGATCAAGAGCGCGGATGTCAACTGGGCGGGCCTTATCAATCCCCAGCCGGTCGCGGCTTTTCTGAAGAGCTGATCATGCTGAACCGTTTCAAGACTCGCCACGGCTGGACCGGCGAGCCGTGGGGCGTGTCCGAGGCTGCAGCAAACGCTCCACCGCAGGACCAAACGGCAAGCGTCCCGGAGAAAATGATCCAGCTGGACAGCGTGAGCGTCGCCTATGACGACAAGGTCGCCGTCAGTGACGTTTCCTTTCGCATCGGGAAAAACGAAATCGTCAGCTTCCTCGGAGCTTCCGGCTGCGGAAAAAGCACCATCCTGAATGTCATTGCGGGATTTATACAGCCGACATCGGGTTACGCTTTCGTATCGGGTAAGCAAATCACCTCGCCGGGGCCGGACCGCGCCGTGGTGTTCCAGTCGAACGCGCTTTTCAACTGGCTGACCGTCGCCGGCAACATCACCTACAGCCTGAAATGCAGGGGAGCGCCCGCAAGCGAGCGCGCGTCGACAGCGCGTGACATGCTGCAGCTCGTCGGCCTGGCGGGGATTGGCGAAAAATATCCCTATCAGCTCTCCGGCGGCATGCGGCAACGCGTGGGCCTGGCTCGCGCACTGGCCGCAAAGCCGGATGTCATCCTGATGGACGAGCCCTTTGCCGCCGTCGATGTCCAGACCCGGGAAACCCTTCAGGAAGAAGTTCTGAAAATACAGGACAAGACGAATTCCACGATCATATGCATCACCCACAGCATCGACGAAGCCGTCTTCATGGGGTCCCGAATTTTTCTGTTTTCATCGAAGGAGCCGGGCCGTCACGAGGAATATGTCGTCGACCTTCCCTCGCCGCGATGGAAACCGGAGAACCGTATTCACCCGAATTTCCTGTCGCTGAGGAATGAACTCTATCTCAAGATGAGAGGCGACAGCGCGCACGAGACGGTGCTGCCATGAGTCAGGACGCCAAAAGAGCCAGGCTCAGATATCTCAGCATCGCGCTGATTTCCCCGGTCCTGATTTTCATTTTGTGGATCGTCAGCACCAGATACGGATGGGTCAAAAGCGTCATCCTTCCCTCGCCGTCCGCGGTCTGGGAGAGTTGGCTGACCATGCTGCATGACGGTTACGGGGGAAAAACGCTCGCCGAACATCTTGGCGCCAGCGGCTTCCGGGTCGGGACGGCTTTCATCGCCGGATCCGCGCTCGGGATCATCGTCGGGCTTCTGAGAGCGAACTCGGCCGCCGTCGACGCCGTTTTCCTGTCGCCCACCGAAGTGCTGCGGCCGATCCCGCCTCTCGGAATCATTCCGCTTCTCATTCTCTGGTTCGGCCTTGGAGAATTGTCGAAGATCATCCTGATCTTCCTGCCGGTCTTTCTCATCACGATGATAAATACCCAGGCCGGCGTGCGAGCGACCAATCCGGAATTGATAAGAGCCTCGCGCTGTTTCGGCGCCAGCAGTTTCCGCACCTTTACATCCGTCCTGCTTCCAAGCGCACTGCCGCAGATTTTTACCGGGCTTCGGGTCGCGCTCGGCACGGCCCTGTCCGTGCTGGTCGCGGCCGAGCTTCTCGGCGCGGACAAGGGCATCGGCTTCATCATTCTCGATGCGAGCAACTTCTTCAAGACAGGTTCGGTCATCGTCGGAATAGCAATCGTCGGCATCATCGGACTTGTGCTAGACCGGCTTTTTCACGTCGCCATTGTGCGTGTCGCGCATTGGGAAGGAAAAAACTAAACCAGCAGGGAGAAGCCCATGACCACCAGGTCCGTCATCACGCCCCGGAACGACCTTCTGAACATCTCCAAACATTTCAAAATTCCTCATTCGCCGGGCATACGGGCGAACGGATTTATCTTCCTGTCCGGCATGATCTCGATCGACCCGGTCACCGGCCAGCGCAAAAAGGGAACGATCAACGAAGAGGCCGAACAGATTTTGCAGAACATGAAACACATGCTGGAATCGGCCGGGTCGAGCATGGAGAAGGTCGTGCGGGTGCTGGTGATGATCACCGACATCGAGCAATGGGCCGGAATGAACGAAATCTATCGCACTTACTTCCCGCACCAGCCCCCGGCGCGGTCGGCGATCGGCGTGCAGCTGAACAACGGCATGAAGATCGAGATGGAAGCGACGGCGCTGGAATGAAGCCGGCAGGCTCGGCAAATTAAACAGCGCGCCTGTCGTCCACTCCGTCAGTGTCTGGCGGTTGTCGTATCAGCCGCCGACACGCAGCACCCGGCCCGCCACCGGCGGCGCGCTGGTCCATGCGGTGGCGCCGCGCCGCGCGAGTTCGCCGATCAGGCGATCGGCCTCCGCCGCCATGGCGTCGGGCGCCATGATGACCAGCCGCTCCAGCGCCCAGCGATAGGACGAGACACGCTGCTCGACGCATTGCTGCGCCCACTGCACCACCAGCACGTTCTCGCGCATGCGCGCCTGAGCATCGGCATATTCGCGCGCCGACAGATCGCCGACATAGCCGAGCGCCTTGTTGCGCTTGATGTCGAGATCGTTGACCTTCATCGCCAGCGGGATGAACTGGTCGAGCATGGTCAGATCGTTGCGGACGTCCTCGATCAGTCCGGCATAGGACGAAGCCTGCGAGCGGTGCGGCTCGTCGATCATCCTGCGGCCATAGGCGGTGCGGTCGAAGGTCAGCCGCTCGCGCCAGGGCGCGGGAATCTGCTTGTAGTCGCCGAACACGCCATGCCAGGCGGGGCGCGAATGCGGCGGCTCGATGAAGTAATAGGCCATGTCGCGCAGCGCGCGCTCGTTGTCGGTCAGCGCGAATTGCGAGGGCACGCCGTCGAGGCTGCGCGTCGCCTCCTGGCCGACCCAGTTGTGCATGTCCTGATGATAGAAGGTCTGGCGGGTGCGGCCGAAATCATCGCCGACGCAGCCGATGCCGAATATGAGCGGAATGAAAAAAAGTGGATTGCACATCGGCGTCCGCCGCGCGTCATGACATTGAACTGAATTCGCGCCGGACACGGGCGGCGCGAACGGCAATTTTCAGGATCGCGCCCGGCGTTTGCGGCGGCGGCCTGGCGCTGTTCCCTCCTCCGGTCCGCGCCCGCCGGTCTGTTCCTCGGCATGACGCTCGATCCGGATCACTGGAAGGATCACCACGGTCGCGCTCCCCAAGCGCGGGGCACTGTCCATGTTTGAGTCCGGACGCCGCGTCGCCGCGTCAGCCGGAAATTCAATGATGGTGCCCATAGCGAAGCTCTTTTCCCCAGCGCGCCAACGTCGAAGATGCTGCGGCGCGCGACCATTAAGAGCAGCGCATGGTTAATGGGGTGTTAACGCGCCCGGACAACGCACGACAAAACCGGCGATGGGACGCACCCATCGCCGGCCTATCGTTTCCGGGACGTTCGGAATTAGCGGATCGCCTTGTCCTCGCGCGTGAGCCGCTTTGGCTGCATGAACTTCAAACCGAGCCGCTGACCCTTGGAAATCACGGCGGAACGGGAGCGCTTCGACTTGGCGGCGGCCAGCGTCGCCGAGATTCCCGCACTTGCCCAATCGCGCAGCTGCTGCTCCTGTTCGCGGGTCCAGACCTGATTGCTGTTTTGTGGCATCTCCTAACCCGTTTTGGTGATGAATTCGGCTTGGGTATCGGTGACCATTGGGAGGTCGGACGGCAAACGCGCTGGCGTCCTTCATGTTCCGGGAGCGGAGGAATTTCCTTAACAGGTTGATAATCTTAAGGGCTCATTAAAGGGGAACATCTAGATTTGAGCATCGGCTTTAACCATTCGCACACACATGACCTCAGCTCCGATGTTCCACGGCTTCGATGGCCTGATGCGATTGTCCCGGCATGAGGGCATCGACATCCGCCCGACCCTGCTGCGTGTGCTCACCGATCTTTATGTTCAAACCAGCACACATGACTTCGACGAAGAAAGGCAGTTCGTCGAACTGACCTCGCGGCTGATCGACAGCGTCGATGACGCCACCCGTGCCGCCGTCCGGTCGCGCCTCGCGACTTATCCGAACACACCGCGCGAAATCCGCCGCAAGCTCGGTCTTGCACCGCCGCCGTTTCCCCGCCGCACACCGGCCGCGCCGCCACCCGCTGCTCTCGAAAGCGGCGACATTGCCTTTGTCGACGAAGGCGACGACATCGAGCTTGTCGATGCGCCTCCCACCGCGCCGGGCGCGGGCGCGTCCCCGCAGCCGGTGCTGTCGATGCAGCCGGCGGATGCGTCCTCGCTCAACGACATGTTTCTGGCGGCGAGCTCGCGCAGCCGCGCCGAGATCCTGCACAGCCTCGCCGACGCTCCGCTCAAGCCCTCGATGCCGGTCGATCCAAGACGCGCCGCGCGCGCCGTCATCGCTCTCGAACAGGCGGCGATGGTCGCCGACACCACGGCGTTCACCGCCGAACTGGCGGACGCGCTGATCCTGCCCTCGATCACGGCGAAGCTGATCGTGGACGATCCTCTGGGCGAGCCCCTGGCCTGCGCGGCAAGAGCGCTCAACATGCCCGGCGAGGTTTTCCAGCGCGTGCTGCTGTTTCTCAATCCGGCGATCGGCTCATCGGTGATGGACGTTTACCGGCTGGCGCGGCTGTATGACAGGATCGGCGAGCGCGCCGCGCTCATCATGCTGGCGGCCTGGCGCGGCTCGTCGATGGCGGCGGCACGGGCGAAATACCGTCCGGTCCTGCACGATGACGAACGTAATCGCGTCCGCGCCGCTGCGGCGCAAACCCGTCCCGCACTGCAAACAACCGGCGCACAGGCGGACGTGCAATCTCCCTTGCGTGGATCGTCAGGGCATCGCGGCTGAAAATCTTCGCTGTCCGTCAGCGGTGCGACATTTACGGATCATTCAATTTCGATACATTGCCCGCCTGTTATATCTTGGAGGAACCAATGGGCATCGCCGGAAAACCCGCCCTCACAAAACCCGCAGCGAAAACGTCTGCAGCCGTTTTCATCATTGCTTTCGTGGCCGGAGTTTTGCTCGCATCGGCCCCGCCGGCTTTCGCGCAGGGCCACAAGGGCAGCGCCATTGGCGGGACCGGGCCAACGGATGACCCGGCGAAGAAGAAAAAACGCGACGACGAAGAAAAAGCGGCCAAAGCCGCCATGGAGCGCGTCCCCGATTCGAAAGCGAAATACGATCCCTGGAAGATCGAACGTTAAGCTTTCGCGCCCAATTGACGCAGCACGTGTCCCTGTTTTCAGCGCTTATTATGGCGGCATGAACTGCCTGCCAGGCGACCTTGCGCCATCGACGATACGCGTATTAAGACCGTCAGCGGCGCATCGCAGCGTCTCGAATTTTAATATGAATTCATTTCGGATTTGAATCGCCATGCGCTGTCTCGTCGTCGCGGATCTGCATTATTCCCTGCCGCAGTTCGACTGGCTGCTGGCCGCCGCGCCGCAGTTCGATGCCGTGATCTTCGCGGGCGACGCTCTCGATATTGGCTCGCCGGTCGATTTCCGCGCGCAGATCATGGTGGTGCGGAAATATCTCGGCCTGCTGTCCGGCCTCACCAAGGTGATGCTGTGTTCGGGCAATCACGATCTCGACGAACGCAACGCGGAGGGCGAGAAGGTCTCGCGCTGGATCGGAGATGTACGCGACCTCGGCATCGCCTGCGACGGCGACAGCATTGCAGTCGGCAATACCCTGTTCACGGTCTGCCCGTGGTGGGACGGCCCGCTGGTGAAACAGAAGATCGACGATCAACTGAGGCAGGCGGCTGCCGCCCGCCTCGATCGCTGGATCTGGGTGCATCATGCGCCGCCCGTGAATTCGCCAACCAGCTGGGGCGGCAAGCGCTCCTTCGGCGATATCGAGCTCAAGCAATGGATCGAGCTTTATCAGCCGGACATCGTGATTTCCGGCCATGTGCATCAATCGCCCTTCGTCACCGACGGCTCATGGTTCGACCGGCTCGGCAAGACCTGGGTTTTCAATGCCGGCCATCAATACGGCCGTCCGCCAACGCATATCGTTCTGGACATCGAGGGCACCAAGGCGTTCTGGCTGTCCGCGGCGGGCGAGGAAGTGATCGACCTGCAGGCGCCGCTGCAGCGTCCCGCCACCCCGATCGCCGAAGCGCCGGACTGGCTGATCTCGCTTGTCACATCCTCGGGTCAGCCCGGTCCGACCCCGGCGCAACAGTCGACGCCGGCGAATTGATCATGCATTCCAGCACGTCGCCCACCATCGCAAGGTGGCTGCCGTGTCCCGCATATTGCCGCTTGATGTCGGCGAGATAGGTGGTGGCGACGTTGAGCCGCTGCGCCAGCATTCGCGCCACCAGCAGAGCGACCTCGGGCTGCGAGCGGAAGAACGCTTCGGGATCGGAGAACTGGTAAACCTTCGAGGACACCGGCGCCCGCACGGTGGCGGTATAAGGCTGGCCGAGCAGAGCCGACATTTCGCCGACGATGGCGCCGGGCTCGGTCAGCGTCGCGACGACGGTGTCGCCCTTGACGACCTCCAGCCGGCCCTCGACCAGAACGAAAAGATGGCCGGTCCGCTCGCCTTCCCGGATCAGGATGGCGGTCGGCGCGACTTCGCGAAGAAGACCGCCGCCGCAGTAATCAAGAATGGCACGCACGATCCGTTACTCCCTGTCCCGCATTATGCCTCGAACGCCATGGCCGGTGTAGCGCCTATAGCGCACAAATTGTCGGCAGGATTCCTTACCGGTTGACACCCGCGAGCGGCACGAGTCTTGCGACCCCGCATCAGCGACGCATTCCGATCCGGCCAAGATGAGTGAAGGAAAAGCCTTCCGGCGATTTCAGGCCGTAGCCCAGCATGCGATCGAAACCCGAATGCGCCAGCCAGAGCGCGCCTAGCAGGGCGAGAACCGGGATATGCATGACCAAGCCGATCACGAACAGGACTGCTCCGAAAGCATAGACATGAACAGCATTATAGCAAAACGCGCCAATTGCCGGTCCGAGGAGATAGCCCAGGAAGCTGAGATCCGGCGCAAAGAAAACCAGAAACGCCTCCCACCACGGCACGACAGCATTCTCATGCCAAAAGAACACGAGGCCCGCCACAAAGAGGACACCGCCCTCAACGCGTTGCCATAGAACAGTTCGATCCATGCTGCCCTCCCCTTTGAATTGCCCGCTCTCATGAATCGAAAAAATACAGATGCTATTCGATTGCCAGAGAAAGGCCGACGACGACGCCCGTCAATGGAAAGCGCCTATCCCTTCACCAGGTCGAGAAAATGCCGCCCGGCGCGATCCTCGATCTCGACGATCCAGACATCGGGATCGAAACCGATTTCCTTCGCAAGCCGCTCCTCGATCCTGGCCTCCGGCACGGGCTGCGGCGTGGTGGCGATGAATGCGCGTTCGGCCGGACGCGCGTCGCCGTAGAACGTCTGCGGCGCGGGCGCGAACAACAGCGCCGTGCCGTCGAGCAGCGCGAGCTTGACATACACCGCCCCCGCCTCCTCCGCACCGCGCCGGCGCACCGCGCCGAACACGCCCTCGCTCTGGCAGCGGCGCAGATAGGCGGCAACCCAGATTGCTGATTTCAGTCTCATGGGGAGCGTTTACGGCAGAAGACCGGATCGGGCCAGCCTCGCCTCAATCAATCGGCCGTCCGGTCAGCTTGACGATCTCGTGGATCAGCCAGTCGGACACCTGCCCGGTCTGCGGTTTTTTGCGATCTTTCTCGAACTGCCGGATCGCGGCCTGCGTATCCGCCCCGACCACGCCGGTCGGCTTCAACTGGCCATAGCCATATTCGGTCAGAGCGCGCTGGATTTGGGAGATGCGGCGCGAGGATGTGACGAGATCGCCGATCGGATCGTTGTGCGCTGGAATCGCCACAGGCGGACGCGGCGCATTTGCCGTCGATTGCGGAGCCGATTTAGTGGCCGGCGGCGCCATGACGGTTTTGGCGTCGGGCATCCTCTGCTCGGCCGGTTTCGCATCGGCGGGCTTGACCTCGGCCGGTTTGACGTCAACCGGCTTGACCTCGCTATCTGCGGGGCGCGCACGCGGCATCGGCTGCGCGGCAGGAATGGCGGGCGCCGTCAGCGCGGCCTGATCGAACGATGTGCCGAACATCGGCGCGGGATGACGTCCGGCCTGCAGGAAAACCGCGTTGATGACGATGGCGAGCATGGCGGCGGCGGCAACCGCCGCAGCCACCGTATCCTTCGGGCTGTGCAACAGCACGCGCGCGACGATATTCGGCTCCCGGTCGATCGCCACGGCCTTCGCGACCGACTTGGCCTTCCTGGCGCGGGGGCGGCGCGGCATGTCCTCGTCCATTGAAACGGCTCTAGGCAATTTTCTTCACCTGACTGTCTTTCGTCTCCACGCGCGAGGCGGGAGCGAGCGTTGCGATATTGCTCGGCGGTTGCCCCGCCGGCGTGAAAATCAGAGGCAGCACGACCGTCACCACGGTGCCTTCGTCGAGCTTGCTGCGGACATCCATCTCGCCGCCATGCATCGCCACCAGGCTCTTGACGATGGACAGGCCAAGACCGGTGCCTTCGTGGCGGCGCTGATAGGTCTTGCCGGCCTGGAAGAACGGATCGCCCAGCCGCTTGAGATCGTCCTCGCAAATGCCGACGCCGGTGTCGGTGACGCGCAGCACAAGACGCGGCCCCTCGACAACCGCGGAGACCGTGACCGAACCGCCGCGCTCGGTGAACTTGATCGCGTTGGACAGGAGGTTGAGCAGAATCTGCTTGAACGCGCGCGGATCGCCGACCATCTGCGGCAGATCCGTCGGCACACGCGTGACGAGGTCGATGCCGTGCTCGCGCGATTTGAGCACCATCAGATTGGCGCAGCTGTAAATCGAATCGCGCGGCGCGAACTTCTCCGGCACGATTTCGAAACTGCCGCTTTCCAGCTTCGACATGTCGAGGATGCCGTTGACGACCGAAAGCAGGTGCTGACCGGATTCGTGGATCAGCGTCGCATATTCCTTGCGGCGCGCGGCATCGATCATCATTTCGTCTTCGCGCGAGATCATCTCCGAAAAACCGATGATCGCGTTCAGCGGCGTGCGCAGCTCGTGGCTCATATTAGCGAGGAACTGGGTCTTGGACGCGCCTGCCCGCTCCGCTTCCTCGCGCGCGGCTTCCAGCGCGTGCTCCTGCGCCTTGCGTTCGGTGATGTCGCGCATCACCGAGACCACTTCCGTCCCGTCGCCGAGCCCGGATTCCATCGGACGGCAGCGCATGTCGATCCAGATGAAGCCGTTTCCGGCACCGTTGCTGCGTCCGGTCTCGCGGCGCAGGCGGAATTCAACGCTTGAGGCCTCGCCGCCCCGCGCGGCATCCGACAGCGCCTTGAGATAGGCCGGACGATCCGCGACATGGACGCGGCCGAACAGGCCATGGCCGTGCAGATGTGCCGTCGGCGCGCCCAGCATCGCTTCGGCGGCCGGAGAAATGAAACTGATGTCGCCGTTGCGGCTGTGGCGGCAGATCACGTCGCTGATGCTGCGCGCCAGCAGGCGGTAGCGTTCCTCCTCGGTATTGAGGAGTTTCTTGCCGGTGCGGGCCAGCCACTCGGCGCCGAAGGCGAGGCACGCCGCATAGACGGTGGCAGATGCAATGCCGAGTGCGTCAAAGAGCGGTCCCAGATTGGCAGGAGCTTCGGAGGCAGGCAGCGCGTGAAATACTTCGAGCGCACCAAGCGCGATCACGCTGCCCAGCGCCAGCACGACTCCGGCCACGACCACGCGGCGCGAGGCCGACAGCGCCGCCTCTAGCGGAACCGCGATCAGCCACACCGCCGCGAAAGACGTGATTCCGCCGGTGGTCAGCGATACCGCGAAGATCACGCCGGCCAGCGAAGCAAGCGACAGCAGATGCGCGCGCTCGAACGCGCCGGTGCGCGACAGATAATAGGCGATGGAGATGGGCGTCATCAGCCAGACCATCACGATGACTTCGGGCAGCGACGGCGCGCCGCGAAAGGCGAGATAGACCGGCAGGCAGGCAAGCGCCGCGAGGCTGCCGAGCAGGCGCGGTGCGATGAATGCGGCATGGCGCGCGCTGGCCATGACGTCACTTCGCACCGAGGCGTGGAGCAACGAATCCAGATGATCGCGAATGATCTCGAACAGTTTCACTTTTTTCGTCCGCACTGGCCTATCCGAACATGCGCCGGATCTGCCGTAACGCCCCTCTTGTGTTGGGCGGATCGTGTCAGAGCGGCCTTAAGCGAACGCTAAGGCGGCGGATCGAACTGTCGTCGCACCGCGCCGATGCAGGTTTTACGGGATTTTCGCGCGGCGCTATCGGCGGCGATGGTGAACGCAAGGTTTCCGCGTGCCCGCATTATGGTTTCGAAAGTATGGACACCCATTTTGTGGCCAAGGCGCGCGTCAATCGAAAATTTACGGCAAACGAAATGATTCGAATTTGATGCAACCGGAATACTGCAAGTTTATTCGTCTTTGCTAGATCGGCCTGTATGGCGGCGCGTGCCAAGGGGCGACCACTGTCAGGGACGTGATCGCGGCAAAGCCGCTCGAGGGACAAGAAACGCGAGAGTCTGGACGACGGGGTAAGCGATGTTCTTTCTGCTGCGCATGGCATTCTGGCTCGGGCTCGTGCTCGTGCTGCTGCCGACAGGCAAGACGCCGGACGCCAATAAGGGCCCGAAGGTCGATCCGGTCGAGGCGGTGACGGCGGCTGGTGCCGCGGCAGCGGACATGGCGCAGTTCTGCAACCGCCAGCCGCAGGCCTGCGAGGTTGGCGGACAGCTTGCCGGCGTGGTCGGCGCGCGCGTTCAGAACGGCGCGCGCAAGGCCTACGGGTTCTTCACCGACAAGCTCGAAGGACAGGACAAGGCGGAGCCGAAGGCGGAAAAGATCGGCGAAAAGAACGTCGACAAAGCCACCCCCGAGGCGGAACCTGCCAAAAAACCGGCGTCGAAGCGCGTGCTCGACAGGAAGAATCCCGATCATACCGGCTCGATCGGCGGTGACGACGATACACCGGAGTTCAGGCAGCATAATACGCTGACGCAGGACGATCTGAACATCGAGTGGCAGGCGCCGATGTGATCGTCGTCCCCGCGAAAGCGGGGACCCAGCCTTCGGATTTCTTCCTTGTCTTATGAATTTCCATCGTTAATTCTTTGAATGCGGGTCCCCGCTTTCGCGGGGACGACATCCAGCAATCCAAAGTTAAACGTGGATCAGACGAGCCTGACGATCATCATGACCATCGACGACATCCGGGACAATTTCGCGCTATTGGACGAGTGGGACGACCGCTACCGCTACGTCATCGAGCTTGGCCGCACGCTGGAACCGTTGCCCGACGCGGAGCATTCGGCCGCGAACAAGGTCAATGGCTGCGCCAGCCAGGTGTGGCTGTCGCGCTCGGTGTCGCACGGCACCGACGGAAACCCCGTGCTGCATTTCGTCGGCGACAGCGACGCGCATATCGTGCGCGGCCTGATTGCGATCCTGCTCACGCTGTATTCGGACAAGAGCGCCAGGGACATTCTGGGCACCGACGCGCTGAAAGTGTTCGCCGAGCTCGGGCTGAGCGAGCATCTCACACCGCAGCGCTCCAACGGCGTGCGCGCGATGGTCGAGCGCATCCGCCGCGACGCCAGCGAAACGCTGGCGGCGGCCTCCTGACGCGATTCATCATTTAGCTCGTGAACGCTGCGTCGTCCGCCAGCCACGTCCGGATTGGCGCGCTCTTTGCCGGTTCACGCAGCCCGTAATGACGCGCAAGCCGGTCCAGCGCCAGCTGCAGCACCACCTTGGCCGATCGCGGCGGCCAGCCGCGTTCGCGCTCGACATCTTCCAGCCCGCGCAGAAAACAGCACACATCCATCAGGACGCCGGAGAATTCCGGTCCGCACGCCTCCATCGCAAGACGCACGCGCTGGCGTGAGGCGACGATCAGGTCCGTCATTTCGCCCGCGCCAACGCCTGAGCCATTCGTGCGTCCGGTCCCGGACCAGCTCGACGTCACGCGCGGGGTGAGATTGGCGCGGGTGAAGTCGGCGCGCAGTTTTTCCCCGGCGACGAACTGGTTGTGGCCGATCATGGTGCGTCCGTCGCGGCCCTTGCGCCGCGCCAGCCAGGCCAGCGGACTCTCGCTGTCGTTGACAATGACCCGCGCAACGCCATCGCCGGTCATGATCTCGCGTGCGGCCAGAGCGGCATGCTGGGCGAACAACGGATCGACGCAAGGCGCGTCCGGGGTCTGCAATCTGATTTTCTCGCGTCGCCCGCTTTTCCGGCCCTGTTTCATTGGTATCCTTCCATGTTCCGAGGTTATAGGAATATATACCTAATTCCATGGAAAGGCCAAGCCGCCGGGACCGGCTTTCCCGGCTAAATTTTGGACCGTGCGAAAAATCTCAGCGTTTACGGCGACGCTGCTGGCCGAGCCCCATTTTCTGGGCGAGCTGCGAGCGGGCCACAGCGTAATTAGGCGCCACCATCGGATAGTCGTCCGGCAGCCCCCATTTGGCCCGATATTGCTCGGGGCTGAGATTGTAGCGGCTGCGCAGATGCCGCTTGAGCGATTTGAACCGTTTCCCGTCCTCGAGACAGATCAGATAATCGGGCGTCATGGATTTTTTTACCGACACCGCGGGCCGCAGCGGCTCGGTCGCAGGCATGGCCTCGCCGCCATTGGCGACGCGCACCAGCGCGGCATGCACCTGCGCGATCAGCGCCGGAATGTCGGCGGCGGTGGTTGAATTGTTGCTGACATAGGCCGAGACGATCTTGGCCGTGAGATCGACGAAATTCTTCGGCGCCGGCTCGCTCATCGAAAATCCGAATTCAGATTGCTCAACCTGTCAGACAGGCAATCGTTCATCCGCGAGTATGCAAGGCAGTGCCTCGCCTTGCAAGTTTGAACCGCGCGCATCGTCCGCATCATGTTCAAAGCGTATCGATGTCCACCGGCGGCAGATCGCGCCGGTAGCGGTCATACATTCTCGCGTAGAGCGTCTCGATGTTCGTGGTGAAGCGTTGAATGTCGAACAGAGGTGTCGTCAGGCGATTAGCGGCAAGCTTGTCCCTGATACGCGCCAGTTTATCGGGATTGGTGGCGAGATCGACGGCCAACGCCACATACTCCTCGCGCGTCGTGACGATCAGCTCGGGCAGGCCGATGGCGTGCAGCAGGCTTGCCGCGACGCGCCCGGCAAAAGCCTCGCCCTGCCGCGTCAGCACCGGCAGTCCGGCCCAGAGCGCGTCGCTCGCGGTGGTGTGGGCGTTCACGGGCAGCATATCGAGAAACAGATCGGCGAGGCGATGCCGCGCCAGATGCTCAGGCAATGGCGCGCGCGGCGCGAAGACGACGCGATTTTGCGAGACGCCGCGCGCTTCCACCTCACGCCGCAAATTCCGCACCGAGGCGGCACTGTCCTCGAGCATCCACAGTACGCTTCCCTCGACACGCTTGAGAATGGCCAGCAGGTCATCCAGCATGGGCGCGGACAGCTTGAAGCTGACATTGAACCCGCAGAAAACGAATCCATCCTCCGGCAGGCCGCACGCGGCGCGACTCACCGGCGCCTGCGAAATCTCGCGCTTGGTATCGTTGACCTGATAGCTGTCCGGCAGGCGGGCGATTTTCTCGGTATAGAAAGCGCGCTGCGTCTCGGGAATGACGACGGGATCGGCGATCAGATAATCGATATAATTCGTGGCCATCGTCCCGGGAAAGCCGAGATAGCTGACCTGAATGGGCGCCGCCCGCGCGGCGAAGATGCCCGGCCGCGAGTCGGTGGTGAAACCCTTCAGGTCGATGGCGATGTCGATCTCATGACTCCGCGCGAGACTGGCCGCCTCGCGATCCGAGAGGTGCCCCACATCGATGAAACGATCGAAGGCGCCGCGCAGCCGCTCGCGCATGGCGTCCGTTTGATCGGGCCCGAACGAGAATGCGCTGACCTCAAATCGCGACCGGTCATGACGCTCGATCAACTCCGATATCAGGAAAGCGGTGGCGTGCGTGTGCAAATCGGCCGAGAAATAGCCGAGCCTGATCCTGCCGTGCTCGCCATATTTGCCGATCGCGGGCAAGGCGCGATCGCGCGGAAATTTCGCGTCGGCGAAAATCGCGGTGATCGCCTGCTGCAGAGCGGGCGCGTCCGTCAGGTGGAGCCCCAGAAAAGGCCCGAGCACTTTCTCGCCTCGTCCCGCGCGCGCCAGAATGTCGTTCGTTGCAGCTTCGCCCGGCCACGAGCAAATCATCTTGTGAGCTGTCAGCCAGCTTCCCCGCACGAATTCCAGATCCGGCGCGATCGCCAGCGCCCTGTCATAAGCCGGGATCGCGTCTTCGTATTTTTTCAGTTTGCTGCAGACATCTCCCCGGCCCTGCCAGCCATCGGCCGAATTCGGATCGATCGCCGTCGCCCGGCAATAGGCGTCAAGGGCCTGCGCGTCCTGTCCAAGATCGTACAGCGCATGTCCGCGTCCCACCCAGGATGCGGCCAGCGCCGGATCGATCTCAAGCGCCTTGTCGAAGGCGAATAGAGCCTCCCGATAGTTTTGAAGATCGACAAGCACGTTGCCGCGCCCGTTCCAGGCCTCTGCAAGATCGGGCTTCTCCGCCAGTAACCGATCGTAGATCGCCAGAGACGACTCATAATCCTTGAGCCTCGCGAGAACCGCCGCGCGCCCGAGCCGGCCCGCTTCCGAACGCGGGTTCGTCTCCAGGGCGCGATCGTAGATCTTGAGCGCTTCTTCGAAGCGGTCGAGACGAAACAACACGGCGGCGCGGCCGATCAGGCCGCTTTCCAGATCCGGCCTGATCGCGATGGCGCTGTCATAGGCGGCAAGCGCATCCCGATAATTCCTGAGCGCGGCGAGCGCGTTGGCGCGATTGACATGCGCATCGACATGACGCGGCTCGATGGCCAGCGCGCGCTCGGCACTAGCGACCGCCTCGGTGTGACGCGTCGTGCGGTTGAGAATGAAGCTCTGATTGCTGAATGCTTCGGCGTTGCTCGGATCGAGCGCCGCGACGGTCCTGAGAATATCGAGGCTTTCGTCATAGCGCCGCTGCTCCCGGTAGCAGTCGGCCAGCACGCTCAGCGCATCGGTATTGGTCTTGTCGATGGCGACCGCCGCTTCCGCCGCGGCAGCGGACTCCCCGATCCGGTTTTGTTTGCGAAGCACGAGCGCAAGATTGTTCAGCGAAGGCCCGTGCTGCGGAACGATGGCCAGCGTGGCGCGAAAGGCCGCCTCGGCAGCCTTGAGGTCTCCGCCATCCATGTGGTCGAGACCCCGGAAAAAGAGCTGCTTGGCCCGGTCAAGATGGCTGCTGTCATCGCCCATGGCGGCCTAACTAGTGCAAGCCGCAACCGCAATCAATCGGAGCGCGTCTCAGCCGCGCTGATCGAGATGGGCGCGCAAATCGTCGATCGAGTCGAACCGGACCATGCCTTCCGGAAGTTGCGCCTCGATCGAACCGTCCGAATACAGCGAATACGCCATGGTATCGACCACGCCGGACTTCACCACCGTGACGGACGACGCCTCGTTCCGGCGCAGCGGATGAGGCCTCGCGCCATTGCGCGGCGCACGGCCGGCGAAATCCGGTTCGGCCCGCGCGCGGCCGGGATCGGGCCGGCCGGCCTCGAAAGGATCGGGCAAGGGGTCGCGGTCGGAAAAAGCATCCGGCGGCGCAATGAATTCGGCAAGCGCGCCATTGACTTCGCGCGTCTGCTCGCGGCGCGAGGACGAGAACAGGATATCGCGGCGGCGCTCGCCGGTTTCGCTGACGCGCTCAGGCGGACGCGGCGGAGCCGGCGGACGCGGACGCATATCCGGCTCGTCGGCCCATTGCGGTGACAGCGATGGCGCGTGCGGCGGGTGGTGCGCTTCCTCGGCAAAATCCGGGTCGATCTCTTCCTCGCGGGAAAAAAGCACGTCCGCCTTCGCAGCCGCACGCGGATTGCGGGCGGCCTTGGGCTGGGCGGGTTCGCTGCGGCCGCGCGGCGCCTCGACCGGAGCCGGGGCCGGCACGGCAGGCACAGGGACACGCGGCACTGCAAAACCAACCTCGTCCAGACGGCGAACGAGATTCCTCAATTCGCGTATGACGAAGGACAGGCCGATCAGAACGATGCCGGTGGATGCGACCATGGCCCCGGCCAGAATCATGGTGTTACCGAAGCTGAATTCCTTGATCGGAATCCCGAAAACGACCGTCAAAAGGCCGGCGCAAAGCACAATCGTTCCGGCAAGCAACAGGGCAATCATACGCAACACTCCAAACCGCCGAGCCAAACGGCTTCCATGACTACGGTTTATCTCGACACAATAATGTCAAAATCTACGTCCGAAAATAGAATTCTCCCACTCGTCTATATCGCAGCGTGCAACCTCCGCGCATGGCTGGGTTGCTTCCAAGGATATAACGCGACCGGCCCGGATTGGCCCCATGGCGAAACGGGATTTTTACCGGACGCCGTATATTGCACCGCATTAGGTAAATTAAGCCACAATCCGCAATTACTTGCGCATTCTAATCTTGTAAGTACTTATATTCGGCTTGGGGAATGGCCGAACGACAGGCCATTGAGGAACTGGACCACCAGGTACGATGTCATCCATTACATCCTCTGAGCTCGACACGCCGACGCGGCGGTCGATAGAGCAGACTTGTGACGATCTTGCGATCATGACGCTTGGCATCGTCACGGTGATCGCCGGCCTGACCTTCCGCGACTATGGGCTCGGCTGGGATGACTATACCCACGCCGAATACGCCGACCTGCTTCTGAAAATGCTGGGCTCCGGTTTCAAGGACGTCCACGCATTGTCCTTCGCCAATCTCTATATGTATGGCGGCGGTTTCGACATGGCGGCGGCGCTGCTGCACAAGGTCATCCCGCTCGAACTGTTCGAGACGCGGCGGCTGCTCGGCGCGATCGTCGGTGTCATCGGCCTCGCGCTGACCTGGCGTCTGGCGCGCCGCATTTCCGGTCCGATTGCGGGTCTTGCGGCCGTGTTGCTGCTCGCGCTGTGTCCCCTGTTCTACGGTCACATGTTCATGAATCCGAAGGACGCCCCCTTCGCCGTGGCGATGGTCGTCCTGATGATCGGACTGGTGCGGCTGGCGCAGGAATACCCCTCGCCCTCCGCTTACACGATCCTGATCGTCGGCCTTGGCGCCGGCCTCTCGCTCGGATGCCGCGTGCTCGGCGGCCTTGCGCTGATTTACGCCCTTCTCGGCTTCATCCCGATCTGGCGCGCCGACATCAGGGACAACGGCTGGCGTACCGCCGGCTTCCATCTCGCGCGTGTCGGCTATCTTTTGCTGCCGGGCCTCGTGCTCGGCTATCTGGTGATGGGCCTGATCTGGCCGTGGTCGATCATCGAACCGGCCAATCCGCTGCGCGCGGTGACCTATTTCTCGCACTTCTTCGAGAAGCCGTGGAAGGAACTGTTCGATGGCGCGCTGGTGTCGGTGCCCGACATGCCATGGTCGTATTTGCCGACCCTGTTCGCGCTCCAGCTTCCCGAGGTCATGATCGCGCTCGGCCTCGCCGGGCTTGTCATCGCGATTGCCACGATAATCCGGCCGGGCGCCGATCCGAAACGCAAGACCATTCTGTCGATGATTGCGCTGGCGGCGTTCCTGCCGCTCGCGATCGCGATGGTGAAACGGCCCGCGCTCTATAACGGCGTACGCCACTTCATTTTCGTGCTGCCGCCGATGGCGGTCCTAGGCGGCATTGCCTTCGCCCGCATCATGGAATGGCTGAAGCGGGCTGACGGCGGACGGGTGTCGCAGGGCCTTGCCTTCGTTGCGCTCGCGGTCGGGCTGATGCTGCCGCTGGTGCAGATGGTGCGGCTGCATCCATACGAATATACGCATTTCAACTATATCGCGGGCACGGTGCGCGAAGCGGACGACCGCTTCATGCTGGATTACTGGGGTCTGGCGCTGAAACAGGCGTCTGATGCGCTGCGCGATCATATCGAGGAAAACCACGAAGCGCCGCCGGCCGGACGCAAATGGAAGGTCGCGGTGTGCGGCCCGCAGCGCCCGGCGCAGGTCGCGCTCGGCCGCGGATACAACATCGGATGGGACAGTCACGCCGCCGACTTCGCCATGACGCTCGGCGAGTTCTACTGCAAGGGCCTCAACGCGCCGGTGATCGCCGAGATCAAGCGCGACGACGTGGTGTTCGCCAAGGTTTATGACATTCGCGGGCTCAGCATCGCCAGCCTGCTGGCGGTCCCCGCGCCCTGATGCGGACTTGACGAAATCGCAACGCGAACTAAATTCAGCCCACAAACCTCTACACGTTTCAAACGCCGTCCAATCCCGGGCGGCGTTTTTATTTTCAATAGCGCGTTCTTGAGAAAGGGCGAGCCATCAGCGCGGCGCGTCGGCGAACGCCGCGAGGATGCGCGCCCAGGAGCGAATGCCCTTGTGGAAGCTCTTGAGATCGTACTTCTCGTTCGGCGAATGGATGTTGTCGTCGTCGAGACCAAACCCGATCAGCACGGTGTCGAGCCCAAGCGTGCGCTTGAAGTCCGCGACGATGGGGATCGACGCGCCCGATCCGATCAGCAGCGCGTCCCTGCCCCATTCATCCGTCAGCGCGCGCTTGGCGGCAGCCAGCGGCTTCATCCCCCAGTCGAGCGCGATGGCCGGTGCTCCCGCATGGTCGAGGAACTCCACCTTGCAGTCCGCAGGCACGCGCGCGGTCACGTAATCGCGGAAAGCCTTGCGGATCTTGGCGGGGTCCTGCCCCTCGACAAGGCGGAACGAGATTTTCGCCGACGCCTGCGCGGGAATGACGGTCTTCGAGCCCTCGCCGGTATAGCCGCCGACAATGCCATTGATATCGGCGGTGGGACGCGACGAGACCTGCTCGATCAAAAGGCGATCGGTCTCGCCCGCCGGGATCGACAACCCGATGGGCTTGAGGAACGCGTCCGGCGTGAGGTTGAGCTTCTCCCATTGCGCGCGGATATCGGCGGGCAGATCCTTCACGCCGTCATAGAAGCCGGGAATGGTCACACGGCCGTTGTCGTCATGGATACCGCCGAGGATGCGGGTCAGCACGCGGATCGGGTTCTGCGCGCCGCCGCCGAAAATGCCGGAATGCAGATCGCGGTTCGCCGCCTTGACGATGACCTCCTCATAGACGAGGCCGCGCAGCGCCGTGGTGATCGCCGGCGTGTTCTGGTCCCACATCGACGTGTCGCAGACCAGCGCGAAGTCCGCCTTGAGATCGTTTTTGTGTTTTTCGAGGAATGGGCCGAAATGCTTCGAGCCGATTTCCTCCTCTCCCTCGATCAGGATGGTGACGTCGATCGGCAGCGAACCGGTGACGCTCTTCCACGCCCGGCACGCCTCGACGAAGGTCATCAGCTGGCCCTTGTCGTCCTCCGCGCCGCGCGCGACGATAATGTCGCGTCCGTCGGCATGCTTGGTGACGACCGGATCGAAGGGCGGGCGATTCCACAGATTGAGGGGATCGACCGGCTGCACATCATAATGTCCGTAGAACAGGACATGCGCGCCGTTGCTCTTGGCGACGTCGCTTTTACCGATGATGGCCGGATGCCCCTCGGTCGGCAGCACGTTGGCCTCGAAGCCGATGGTCGCGATATCCGCCGCCAGATGGTCCGCCGCTTTTTTGCAGTCAGCGTCGAATGCGGAATCGGCGGAGATCGACTTGATCCGCAGCAGCGTGAACAGCCGTTCAAGGCTGTTGTCGAAGTCCTTGTCGATATGGTCGAGGACGGAGGCGAGTTGGGAGGCGGCAGTCATGGTCTTGGCTTTCTATGGAGAGGTCAACTGTAGCTTACACTTAATCGTCATTGCGAGGAGCGTCAGCGACGAAGCAATCCATTGTCCGGACCATCTCCCCGTCCTGAGAGTGTGAAGCAGGTCTGCAGGTCTCGAAGATGAGACTCTCATGGTCCGGGACGTCGCTTCACCCCTCCTCACCATGAGGAACTGGATTGCTTCGCTTTACTCGCAATGACGAGGAACACTCACCGCCGCAGCAGACTGCCGAGCGTGCCGCGCACGATGGATTTGCCGATCGATGCGCCCAGCGAGCCGCCGACCGACTTGCCGATGCCGCCGACGACATCGCCCGCCACCTTGTTGGTGACCGAGCGTGTGACGTTGCGTGCGATTACCTGCGCCGTGGTCAATTTGCCGCGCGGCGTGTTGGTGCCGAAGATGGTGCCGACAATCGAGCCGATCTGGCCAAGCACGGAGCCGTCGCTGCCGCCTGCCGCCGTCGATTCCACCCGCTTCTGCAGGATTTCGTAAGCGGACTCGTTATCGACCGCTGTGTCGTATTTGCCCTTCACCGGGCTCGCGGCCATGATCGCCTGGCGCTCCTGCGGCGTGATCGGGCCAATGCGCGCGGTCGGCGGACGGATCATCACACGTTCCACCATCGCCGGCGTGCCGTTGCCCTCGAGGAAGGACACCAGCGCCTCGCCCTTGCCGAGTTCGGTGATGACCTGCGCGGTGTTGAGGTTGGGGTTCGGCCGGAAGGTCTGCGCTGCCGCCTGCACCGCCTTCTGGTCGCGCGGTGTGAAGGCGCGCAACGCGTGCTGGATGCGATTGCCGAGCTGGGCGAGAATCTTGTCCGGCACGTCGATGGGATTTTGCGTCACGAAATAGACGCCGACGCCCTTGGAGCGGATGAGGCGCACCACTTGCTCGATCTTGTCCATCAGCGCCTTGGGCGCGTCGTCGAACAACAGATGCGCCTCGTCGAAGAAGAACACCAGTTTCGGCTTGGGCGGATCGCCGGCCTCGGGCAGCACCTCGAACAGTTCGGAGAGCATCCAGAGCAGGAAGGTGGCATAGAGCTTGGGGCTCGACATCAGCTTGTCGGCGACGAGGATGTTGATCATGCCTCGCCCGTTGGCGTCGGTCCGCATGAAGTCGGTCAATTGCAGCGCCGGTTCGCCGAAAAACTTGTCGGCCCCCTGGTTCTCCAGCACCAGAAGCGCGCGCTGGATGGTGCCGACCGTGGCCTTGGATACGTTGCCGTATTGCGTGGTGAGTTCGTCCGCGTGATCGGCGATATAAGAGAGGATCGCGCGCAGGTCCTTCATGTCCAGCAGCAGCAGGCCCTGCTCGTCGGCCACGCGGAAGGCGACGTTCAGCACGCCCTCCTGTACGTCGTTGAGCTGCAACATCTGGGACAGCAGCAGCGGGCCCATTTCGGACACGGTGGCGCGCACCGGGTGGCCCTGCTCGCCGAACACATCCCAGAACACGGTCGAGAACTGGTCCGGCTTGAAGTCGAGGTTCATCTCCCGGGCGCGCTGGAGGATGAAGTCCTTGGCCTCGCCCATTTCCGAAATGCCGGAGAGATCGCCCTTGATGTCGGCAGCGAACACGGGAACTCCGGCGCGGGCAAACCCTTCCGCCATCACCTGCAGCGAGACGGTCTTGCCGGTGCCGGTCGCGCCGGTTGCGAGGCCGTGGCGGTTGGCAAGCGCCAGCGTCAAGAAGGCCGCGCCATCATCGCCCTTGCCGATGAAGATGGAAGTGTTGGTGTCTGCTGACGTCGCAGCGGCCGGCGGCGCCGCTGCTGCCGTGCCCGGAGCGGCGGCCTTCGCACGGGATTTGGCGGCTGGCTTGGAAACAGGCTCGGCAACAGAGCCCGCGGACTCATCGGACGATGCATCGCTCGATTTGCCGGACGACTTGCCAGACAACTTGCCCTGTGCCTTCGAAGGTTTGGCCGTCTTCGCCATTAATTGCCTCTCATGCCATTCCGTACGCGTTGACGATCCCGAAACGCAATACTCGCCACCATCTTGCAGCCGAATTGGAACTGGTCAACGTCTCGCGCGCCTCGCCAATCAGCTAATTTTATTCATTCAAGACGAAACCGGAACGCTGTTCGCGCCTGCTGCGGCAAAAATTCCATCTTGATCTGTGTCAATTTGCACGAATTGTGCGTCCTGCTCGTGCATTGCGGCAACAGTTTGCGCGCGATGAAAAAGGAATCGCGCATTCCACCGCCTTCATCACTTGTAATTCGCGGCGCATCCGCTCAAGATAAATTTATAAACAATGATCCGGCACGCAACCGGAAGAGACGGGGCACTATGACGATCATGACGACGTGGCGGAGCGGCCTTGCGGCTGCTGCAGCGGAGCTGACACTTCAAAAATCGGAGCTGACACTTCAAAAATCGGAGCTGACGCTTCGAAAATTCGAGCTGACGCTTCGAAAATCCCTTCCCAAATGCAAAGCCCGCGCTAAATCCTCCTCGCATTTTCTCGCTCAAGTCTTTTCAGATTGCCGTTCTCGCCTTGAACCCGATCGTTTTTCGAAAGACCAAAGACCTGACAGCCTGACGCTCACAGTCTGGGTCTGACGATCCGGTCTGAACACCCGGCTTCAGGGCAAGGCAGCCCGCGCGCGATCGCACGCCTGTTGCTTTGCCATCGACCTGAAATTTTGGATGAGAATTTTTCGGAACCAATGACATATCCTCTTTCCATGATTGACGGGCTCGGCCCGCTCGCCGCGGCCAAATTGAAAGCGCAGGGCATCCGTACAACCGAAACGCTTCTGGAGCGGGCCAGCACCTTCAAGGACCGCAAGGCGCTCGCCGCCGCCACCGGCCTTTGCGAGAAGCAGATCCTGGAATGGGCCAACATCGCCGACTGCATGCGCATCAAGGGCATGGGCAAGGCCAAGGCCGAATTGCTGCGCGCCGCCGGGGTCAAGACCGTGCGCGAGTTCGTACAGCGCAATCCGGCCCGGCTGGCGCAGGCCATGGCGGAAGCCAATGGCAAGAGGAAGCTGGTCGACGTTCTGCCGTCCGAGAAGTCGGTCGGGCAATTGATCGAGCGGGCGCGCAAGCTGCCGCTGAAAATCTCCTACTAGGACGTTTGGCCGCAAATCGCCGCGGTGGGCATCTTCCCGCGCCCTGGCCCGCACTCCGGCCGCCTCGTCGCCTTGACTAAGGCCCGCCGACCGCGCAAAGCCAGCGCATGAGCATGGCGACCTCCCCGCCAAAACACAGCCCCGCGCAGCCGCACCCGCTGCTGCGCGCGCTGACCGCGCGCCCGCACGCGGCCGTGATGGGCATCCTGAACGTCACGCCGGACTCGTTCTCCGATGGCGGGGCGTTCCTCGATCCCTCCGCCGCCATGGCCCATGCCAAAACGATGATCGCCGCCGGCGCGGACATTCTGGACATCGGCGCGGAATCGACGCGGCCTTATGGCGGCGCGCTCCCGGTTTCGGCCGAGGACGAACTCGCCCGGCTGCGAGCCATCCTTCCCGCCGTCGCCGCGCTCGGCACGCCCGTCTCCATCGACAGCATGAAGGCGCAGGTAACGGCGTGGGCGCTCGACCATGGCGCGGCGATGGCCAATGACGTCTGGGGCCTGCAGCGCGATAACGCCATGGCCCGCGTCATCGCCGAACGCAAGGCGCCGGTGGTGGTGATGCACAACCGCGACGCCGCCGATCCCGCCATCGACATCATGAAGGATATCGCGGCCTTCTTCGCCCGCTCGCTCGAGATCGCGGCGAAGGCCGGCATTCCCGATAGCCATATCGTGCTGGATCCCGGCATCGGCTTCGGCAAGACGCCGCAGCAGAGCATGGCCGTGCTGGCGAGGCTCGATGAACTCGGCAAATTCGGACTGCCGGTGCTGGTCGGCGCGTCGCGCAAGCGCTTCATCGACACGGTCGCGCCCTCGAAGCCGCAGCAGCGGCTCGGCGGCTCGCTCGCCGCGCATCTTCTGGCGGCCGAACGCGGCGCGGCGATCATCCGCGCGCACGATGTCAAGGAAACCGTGCAGGCGCTGAAGGTGCAGGCCGCCATCACGGCAGCGGGAAAAGGCACAATCGGGAACGGACGATGAGCGACACGATTTTCATTCGCGGGCTTCTGATCCATGCCCGCCACGGCGTGATGGATCACGAGGCGGAGGTCGGCCAGCGTTTCGTCATCGACCTCGAAATGTCGATCGACCTTGCCGAATCCTCGCGCACCGACCGCCTCGCCGACACCGTCTCCTATTCCGACGTGGTGACGACCGCGAGCGCCGCCTTCAAGGGCCAGAACTATTATCTGCTGGAGCGTTCGGCCGGCGCGGTGGCCGACGCCATCCTGCAGGCCTTTCCGCGCATCAATGCGATCACGGTGACGGTGCACAAGCCGCACGCGCCGATCGCGGCGATCTTCGACGATGTGGGGGTCATCATCACGCGCACGCGGACATAGCGCTTTGCCGAAAACCGGACTGCTTTTTCCCCTCTCCCCTTGTGGGAGAGGGTGGCGAGATCGGACGAAGTGCGATCGAGCCGGGTGAGGGGTCAATGTACGAACGATTGGAATACCCCTCACCCGCCCTCGCCCTAGCGCGTCAAGGACGCGCCGCTCGGGCGCCCTCTCCCACAAGGGGAGAGGGATATAAAACGCCGCGTTTGCATTCGTTGCGGCTGGAGGACACATGGCAAGCGTGCTGATTGCGCTGGGCGGCAATGTCGGCGATGTGCGCGGCACGTTCCGCAAAGCCATTTCCAATATCTGCGGCATGGCGCAGGCGGCCCTGCTCGCGCGCTCGTCGGACTACGCCACCCCGCCCTGGGGCGACGAGCAGCAGGATCCGTTCATCAACGCCGCCATCGAGATCGAGACCGCGCTCGATCCGCACGCGCTTCTGTTCACGCTGCACAAGATCGAGAAGAAATTCGGCCGCGACCGCGCGCAGGAGCGGCGCTGGGGCCCGCGCACGCTGGACCTCGACATCATCGCCTATGGCGACGAGGAGTTCGCAACGCCGGACCTGACGGTGCCGCATCCGCGCCTGTTCGAGCGCGCCTTCGTGCTGGTGCCGCTGGCCGAGATCGCGCCGGACCGTCTGATCGCGGGACAGACGCCGCGCACCGCGCTCGCCGGATTGTCAGCGGAAGGGATCACGCGGCTGGACGATTTGATGTAGTCTGGATAACGCGCGCGACGACGCGGCGGCTCCCCACACCCACAAGGCTCGGCATGCTTAACTCCGCTTTCGGTCCGAAACGTCCCATGACGGCGTCGAACGCCGCGCTGGCGCTCATTCTTGCTTTTGGCATCGCCTGCACCGGCTTGGGGCCGCTCCGCGCCGCCGAACCGGCGCCCGATTTCACGCTCAGGACAAAGGCCGCCGATATCAGCGTCAGCCTCGACGCGGCGATCAAGGCCGATCCCCTGCTCGCGATCAATTGCCTCGCCGAGGGCAAGCACTATGCCGAGAAACAGAACGCGGAGGCCGAGGCGGCAAGGCGCAGCGATCCGAAACTGTTTTCGAATGGCGGCTATACGTTCGAGCGGAAATACGTGACCGCGTCGATTGTCGGCCCCTACATCAGCATCGTGCGAACCGACTACGAGAACACCGGCGGCGCCCATCCCAACACCTATATCGACACCATCCTGTGGGACAATTCGGCGAAGAAACGCATCAGCATCCGCCCGTTCTTCAAGGACACCGCCAATGGCAGCCCGGCGATGCGGGCGATGGTGCGCGGCGTGATTTCCTCGCTCAACGCCGAAAAGAAGAAGCGCGGCATCGACGACAGCAATATCGGAATCGACTGGTACAAGGGCATCGAGCCCGATCTGCTCAAGATCGGCCCGGTGACGCTGACGCCCTCGATCAAGCCGGACAAGAGCGCGGGACTGACTTTCCATTATGCGCCCTACGCGGTCGGCCCCTATGCCGAAGGCACGTTCGAGGCGTTCGTGCCATGGCAGGACCTGCAACCCTATCTGTCGCCCGAAGGCGCGGCGATCTTCGGCGGCGAGCGGCTGGCGGACGCGAAAAACCGCTAGCGCCATTGCGCCGATGCGAGCGAACCATGATCCGCATTCTCATCACCGGCTTCGAGGCGTTTCCCGGCGCGCCGTATAACCCGACGCCGAAACTGGTCGCGCGGCTGCTGCGCCTGCGCCGCCCTGCCCTCGATGATGTCGCGCGCATCGGCCACATTTTCCCCGTGACCTATGCGGCGGTGGACCGGCAACTGCCGGACCTGATCGCAACATATCGCCCCGATGCGCTGCTGATGTTCGGCCTTGCCCAGCGCACGCCCTTCCTGCGCGTCGAGACGCGGGCGCGCAACACCGTCTCGCAGATCTTTCCCGACGCGGCGCACGCGAATGTGCAAAGCCGCACGCTGGAGAAAGGCGCGGAGACGACGCGCCGCTTCGGCCCGCATACGGCAAGACTGCTGCGCGCGGCGCAGGCGACCGGCATCGACGCCCGCGCCTCGCTCAGCGCGGGGTTCTATCTGTGCAATTATTTAAGCTGGCGCGCGATCGAAGCGACAAAGCAAGAAGGGGGGCATGATTCCGAAAAGTGGGAACCGGTTTTCGGACAAAATCATGCCCAAAGGAAACACGCCCCGAGCCTTGCTGCTTTCATCCATGTGCCGCTGGTCCCGCGCGATCCCGCGCATCATCGCAGGCGGGGTGCGGTGACGTTCGAGCAGATGGTCGATGCCGGGGAAGCGGTGATGATGGAGATGGTGAGGCTGGTGCGCCAGCCAGATTACACTTAGCAGTTTGACGCTCGCAGATCTTACAAAGTGCTCGCTTCCGAAATTTCGATAGGCGCCTACCCTTCGCCTTGAAGGGCCTGAAACCAATCAGGCCAATGGGTTGGGTCACCAAGGGTCAAGTCGAGGATCGTTACCCTCCCAGTTTCTTTTGCTTGCATTATGGCGTAAATCGCGCGCTTTCGGTCGGACAGGACGATGAAGTGCCTGCTCAGAAGCCCAATTATTTTGTTCACCCATGCAGCGGATTCTTTGTAGTCCCATTCTTTGTTCGGTTCGAACTTTACAATTGATCCTTGGTGCAGCATGTCGCCGCTTAGGCCGTAAAGTTTCGAAACTTCCTGTTTTCTCAGATATAGCCCGCTGAAGTTTGGAATGATTGCAGCAAGGTCACCGTCAGCATCAAGTTCTTGATCAACGGGTATCGGGTAAAATAACGGATGAAGCTCATCAAGATATTTTAGAATCTTCCCCGGCTCATGGGTGTCTCGTATTTTTTTAGTTTGGACAGTGGACATGTCACCGTGAGCGGTTAGGCAAGCTAGCCCGATTAGTTCGCATATCATTCGAAGCTGCAAATAAACCAATTCTCGCGAAGCAAATCCTGGCAGCCGCTTGGATTCTTGATAGACGCCACGTATCACTTCGAGGCGTTGGCGAATCTCGGTCATCAGTGTCCAATAGCGCCCTCGCAGTTCAGTAATGCTGGTTTGAGCCATGCAAAGAATCCAACTAAAGACGCTATTTTTCAAAAACGCTCAAGAACCTATTGAACGTGCTTATCAAGTCTTTGCGGCGAAGCCCGCGCCGTGAATACGGTTTGCAAATGCCCCGCCTCCATCTAACACCGCTTTGACCCGCGCGGCCAGCAGCCATGCTCCCTGAAGCGTTGCCCCGCAGGGCTCCGCGCCCTAGATAGAGCGCCCGTTCCCGAGATTTCCCGACATGACCGAGACAAATGCCGACGGCTGGGTGTCCTCCACCCACCGTCCGATGGGATTCCCCGAATTCGTCGCGATCGTCGCGGGCATCATGGCGCTCAATCCCATCGCCATGGACCTGATGCTGCCCGCGCTGCCCGAGATCGGGCATGCCTTCGCCGTCGCCAACGAAAACGCGGTCCAGAATGTGCTGTCCGTTTTCGTGCTCGGTTTCGGCATCGGACAATTCATCATGGGGCCGCTGACCGACAGGTTCGGCCGCCGCCGCGTTCTCATCCTCGGCATGACTCTTTACATCGCGGCGAGCGTCGTCGCGGCGCTTGCGCCCTCGTTCGGCATGCTGCTGCTCGCGCGCCTGTTCCAGGGGCTGAGCACATCCGCGACGCGCGTGATCGCCACCAGCATGGTCCGCGACTGCTACACCGGACGGCGCATGGCCAGCATCCTCTCGCTCATCACCATGATTTTCATCGCGGTGCCGGTGATCGCGCCGTCCTTCGGGCAGCTGATCCTGCTCGGGACCGGATGGCGCGGCATCTTCGTGGTGCTGTTTCTCTACGGCATCGCGGCGCTGATCTGGAGCGCTCTGCGGCTGCCCGAAACGCTGCCGATGTCCGAGCGCAAGTCGCTCGAATGGCGCGAGGTGCTCGGCAATTACCGCCGCACCATCACCAACAGACAGACGCTCGGCTATTCGCTCGCCGCGGGCGGCGTGCAGGCCGTGCTCTATGGATTCGTCTTTTCCGCGGAGCAGATTTTCACCGACATCTTCGATCTCGGGCGCCTGTTCCCGATTGCCTTTGCCTGCGTCGCTGTCGGCATCGCCGCCGCCAGCCTGCTCAATTCGCGCCTCGTCGGCCGCCTCGGCATGCGCGTGATTTCGCATTCGGCTCTGGTGATCCTGCTGGTGGCAACATGCGCGATGGCGCTCGCCGTGCATTTTGGCATGCTGTCGCTGGCCGTGTTCATGCCGCTGGCGATTCTCTGCACCTTTTCGTTCGGATTGAGCTTTGCGAATTTCACCGCGCTGGCGCTGGAGCCGCAAGGCCACATCGCCGGCACCGCGTCGTCGATGTTCGGCACCATGACCACGCTGGTCAGCACCGCCATCGGCTATTCGATCAGCCAGGGCTTCGACGGCTCGCTCGCGCCGTTCGCGGCCGGATCGGCCTTGTCAGCCGCGATGGCGCTTGCGGTCGCCGCGATCACCGAGAAGGGCCGCCTGTTCCGGCCGCACGGCAAGCCTGTCTGAGCGAGACGGCCGATATCGTTAACCCTACCGGCGATATTGATGGTCGAAGAGGCGTCAATCGCGGTGTGGCACCGCGTTCCTGCGCTACATCGGCTGCAGGAGCGCCCATGGATTTCACCCGACGACATCTGATCAGCGCCGCCACGGCCCTGGCTGCCGTGAGGCCCGCCTTCGCCGCGCCGCTGACCTCATTGCTCGGCCGCGACGCCGCGCAATATGGCGTGCGCGCGAATTCGCCGGACGATCAGACAGGCGCGCTGCAACGCGCGATCAACGAGGCCACGAAGGCGCAGATGCCGCTGGCGCTCGCGCCCGGAACTTACCGCACCGGCACGCTCGATCTGCCGAACGGCGCGCAGATCGTCGGCGTGCGCGGCGCGAGCAGACTTGTGTTCACCGGCGGCGAGTCGATGCTGACCGGCATCGGTTCAAATCATCTCGGCCTCACCGGCCTCACCCTCGACGGCGGCGGCGTCACCCTGCCCGACCGGCGCGGCCTCGTGCATTGCATCGGCGGACGCGACGTACGCATCACCGATTGCGAGATCACGGGTAGCGGCGGCAACGGCATCTGGTTCGAAAACGTCTCGGGCGAAGTGCGCGGCAACATCATCCGGAAAATCGCCAACACCGGCATCGTGTCGTTCGACGCACTCGGACTGCTCGTCGCGCAGAACACGATTATCGACACCTCCGACAACGGCATCGAGATCCTGCGCACCGCGATCGGCGACGACGGCAGCATTGTGATCGACAACCGCATCGAAGACATCAAGGCCGGCGCCGGGGGATCGGGCCAGCACGGCAACGCCATCAATGCATTCCGCGCCAACAACGTCATCGTGCGCGGCAACCGGATCCGCAACTGCGATTATTCCGGCGTGCGCGGCAATTCGGCGTCCAACATCCAGATCGTCGGCAACAGCATCAGCAATGTGCGCGAGGTCGCGCTCTATTCGGAATTCTCGTTCGAGGGCGCGATCATCATGGGCAACACGGTGGACGTCTGCGCCACCGGCGTGTCGGTCTGCAATTTCAACGAGGGCGGGCGCATCGCCGTGGTGCAGGGAAACATCCTGCGCAACATTTTGCCCAAACGCCCGATCGGCACCGCGCCGGACGACGATGGCGGGGTCGGAATCTACATCGAGGCCGACTCGGCGGTGACTGGAAACGTGATCGAGAACGCGCCTTCCTGCGGCATCGTCTCCGGCTGGGGCGAATATCTGCGCGACATTACAATTAACGGCAATGTCATCCGCAATTCATTCGTCGGAATCGGGGTGTCGGTGGTGAAGGGCGTCGGGACCACGGTGGTCAACGGCAACATGATCTCGAACGCGCCGCGCGGCGCCATCGTCGGCTACGATCACGCCAGGCCCGTGACCGGCGACCTGATGATCACCGGCGTGTCAGCGTTTCCCAAAATCGTACTCGGCGCCAACGCCGTTCAGTGACGCCGGCGGCAGCGCGGACGCCGCACCGGACGGCATCTCGTCCTGCAACTCGTTTTGCGCCTCGTCCTGCGCCAGCGCGACCTCCACGGGCTTGTCGACGGCCGGGTCCGGCGGCGCCAATTGCTCCCACACTTTCAGCGCGGCGCGCGCTTCCTGCACCATTGCCAGAAACTCGGCTTCCTTGTGATAGAGCTTCCAGCGCCCGCTTTCATACAGCTCGATCAAATGGTCCAGCCGCTGCTGGGCGAGGATGCGCCAGCGCGCCACGACGCTGCGTCCGGCGCGGGATGCGGATTTGTGCGTGGCGGATTTCTGGCCGTCAGAATTCTGATCGGCGGATTCAGGGTCCAATGACGGCATCGGCAAAATCCAGGACTGAAAATGAATTTCCGAAAACGCGCGTAAACACTAGACAAACATCACTAAAAAACGATGACACCACGGTCCGCGTGGAGTCGCAAGCGCCCCCGATATGCGACTTTCGATGCTTCCCACAGTCCGCGGTTTATGGCCGCAACTTCAGGGTGTACCGGGCTTGCCGGAAGCCGTCTCGATTGGTCCGGCGACCGACGACACCGCCGCGAAAGCATCCGCCTCGCCCGCGCCGAACTGATCGTCGCGGCCCGCCGGACCGAGATCGCGCGCGCCGCCGATCAGGGCGGCCCGCACATCGGCCGGGCTCATCGCCGGGTTACGCGCCAGCATCAGGGCGGCAACGCCGCTGACGAAGGCCGCCGACAGCGACGTCCCCGAAGACACCCCGTATTTGCCGTCCGGCAACGCGCCCGGAATGTCCACGCCGGGCGCAGCGATGGCGACATAGCCGCCGCGATTGGCCTGCGCGAACAGGTTATCCGCGGAATCGGTCGCGGTCACCGCGATGACGTGAGGATCCGCGCCGGGATAAAGCGGCGGCGATTTCGGACCGGCATTGCCCGCCGCCGCCACGAGAACGATGCCCTTTGCGTCCGCGATGCCAAGCCCGCGCGCGATGGCGGAATCCTGCGGACCCGCAAAACTCATATTGATGATCTGCGCGCCGTGCGCGATCGCATAGTCGAGGCTTTTGAGAACGACGAAGGTGGTGCTTTGCGCGCCGGATTTCTGCGCGCCGAAAGCGCGTATCGCGATCAGCCGCGCGGCCGGCGCCGCGCCGGTCAGCCGCTGATGCGCGGTGATGATGCCGGCGACGCCCGTACCATGGGCATGCGCGCCCTCCTCGCTGCCCAGCGCATCGAAACTGCTCTCGATCGACCCGGCGATCTCGGGATGGCCGGCGTCGATACCGGAATCGATCACGGCGACGCGCACATCCGCGCCCGTCGACAGCGTATGCGCCTGCGGCAGGCGCAGGGCCGCCAGCGCATATTGCTGCATGGGAGCTTGTCCGCTCGCGGCAGGCGTTTCCTGCAGGCGGAAGATCGAATTGCGCTGCGCCGACCTCACGCTTCCGCTCGCGTTGAGCGCGCGCACCACGTCATCCACCGAGCGGTCGTCGGCGATGCGCCAACGATAAAACGTCGAATCGAGCGTCGGCAGATTTTGCGATTGCACCCGCGTCAGCCGAAAGCGGCGGGCCAGCGCAGCGACCTGATCCTCGCCGGGATTGCCGTCGATCTCGATGATTACTTCCTTCGGCACATAGGTGTCGTCGGCAGCTGTCTGTCCGGAACGCCGCGGGTTTTTGCCCGACGCGCTGTCTTTTGACGGCGCCTTGTCCCGGCTGATCCGTTTTGACTGCGGCTGGCCGCCGCCGGGATCCTGATACGTCACGTTTGGCGAAATACGCACGTTCGGACTGATGTCGATCCGCGGACCGATATTCAGGTTCGGCGCACGGAAAGCGTTGTTGAACTGCGCGGCAGCGAGCGGCGACGCCGGCAGCAGGGCCATGGCCGCCAGGGCTGCACCAATTACGCCAGATGTTGTCCCGCCTTGAAACTTCATCATGTCTCCTCGCAATCGGGAGCCGCTTCCTTCGATCAGTCAGAAAGAGCCGCGAAGCTGACGATCTTTTCGCTTTGAACCCGCGCCAGCAATTGCGCGGCGTCCTGTTTGGACAAGGCCTTGTCGCCAAACTGAATCTTGAACATCCCGGCCTGCGGACCCGAGACGATCGACGCCTTGTAAGTGTCCAGAAAATTTGTGATGTCCGCAAGACGCGCGTCGGGCGCAAAGCCGATCAACGCGCGGGTTCCGGTGCCTTTTCCGGCCTCATAGGAGGCTGTCTGATAGTTCGCCGGCTGATTTCTTATCAGCACCGTTCCGATGATTCCGGCCTGCAACAACAGCGCGGCAGCGCCCGCCACCGCCGACCACGCCAGTGCGCGCGGCGAGAGCGAACCGAAAAACGCCCCGAGCCGCGCCAGCGGATTGAACGATGCAGTTTGTTCGCGAGCGGGTTCGGCGTCGATGGCGGCGAACAGCTTTTCCATCGCGCGAGCGGACGGCGCGCCGAGACTTTCGTTCAGCGAGATGGTTTCGGCGTACTCGTCCTGGATCGCGGCGAACTGGCGCGCAAGATCGGGGTCTTTCGCCAGAGCCTCCTCGACCCGGCGGGCATCGCGGGCATTCAGCGTGCCGGCGGCGTGCCATGGCAACAGCGCCTCGATATCGCCCGGCTCGCGATCCGCGAACTCCTTGCCGCCGGTGCTGCTTGCCGTCATGGCCAACCTCGCTCGATGCCGGCTGCCTTGAGCAGCTCGGCAAGTTTCTTGCGCGCGTAAAACAGCCGCGTCTTTACCGTGTTCTCCGGAATGCCGACGATCTCTGCGACCTCCTCCACGGATTTCTCGTGGTAATAGACCAGATCGACAATCTCCCGGTGATCCTGCGAAAGTGCGGTCAGGCATTTTCGCAACGCTGCACTTGTATCCTTTTTCGCGACCGTCACCTCCGGATTGTCGGCGGTATCCTCAATCGCGGCGGCCGTCTCGTCGTCCAGCTCCGCATCCTTGCGCTTGCGCAGAGCCGACAAAGCCTTGAAACGCGTAATCGCGAGCAGCCAGGTCGAAACCTGCGAACGGCCCTCGAACTTTCCCGCCTGCCGCCAGACGTCCAGAAACACCTCGGAGATCAGATCCTCCGCGATCTGCTCGTTTCTGACGAGCCGCAACGAAAAGCGGAACACCCGGACATGGTGCCGTCCGTACAGCACCTGCATCGCAAGACGGTCACCGCGGGCAATGCGAGCGATCAAGGTTTCGTCCGAAGCCGCCTGTGCTGCACTCAATGGCCGTCTCGCAAGGTTTGTCGCACGCGGAAGCGGTCGGGTTCGATTGAAAACCGACTATTTCCGGAGGTCTCTGGCATACGACCGATCCGGTCGGGTTGCACTTTGAAAATAAGCGTTAAGAAAGTGTTTCGTTGGCGGCTTTTCGCCGCTGCCCAAATAAAACTCATAACGGAAAAACATGAATTCGCACCCCACCATAGTTCGGCGACGGGCCACAGGACCTTAGCATGACGCGCCGCAATATCGGAAATTCCCTTACGCGAATGATACCAAAACTAAAGGCTTTACCGCATAACTTTACCGCCTCTGAAGGATGCGGCTGTGCAAGGTCTCGTTTCATCTTTGAACAATGCTGGCGACATGGGAGCCGATAGCGGATCGGCCCCGGGCGTGCTGCCGCGGCGAACCAGCCAGCGCCGGCGCATTCTCGTGATGATGGCGCTGAGCTACGTCATTGACGCAATCCTGCTGTTGATTTTCGCCTATGCCGGTACCATTCCGGTCACGACCGGGCCGCTTTATTTGCTGATCAGCCTGTTGACGATCGGCTTTTTCACGACGCTGTCGGATGCCAGCGTCACCGACCGTTTCACGGACAATTACCTCGTCACCCAGCAGACGGTTGTCAGCATCTCGATCATGCTGGCCTTCATCTATCTCGCGCCCGAGGTCGGCTGCGTCTTTCTGTGCTCGCTGTTTGTCGTCTTCGCATTCGGATCACTGCGCTCGACGCCGTGGCAAAACGCCGTTTCCCTGGCCATCGTGACAATCGGCCTCGCAATTCTGTTTCTTCTGACCGATAAGCCGATAGCAATGCCGCTCGGCAGCCACACCGAGCGCTTCGCCACGATGCTGACCTTTGTCGCCGCGATAGGCCGCTGCATGTTCGTCGGCATGTTCGCAAGTGCCCTCCGCGAGTCGTTCTACAATCAGGGCGTGCGGCTGCAGGAAGCCTACAAGCGCATCGAGGAGCTTGCCGAGCTGGATGAACTGACCGGCTCACACAACCGCCGCAGCATCATGAAGGCGCTGGACGAGGAAATGGAGCGTGCCGCGCGCACCAGAATGTCCTGCTCCATCGCCCTGATCGATCTGGACTGGTTCAAGAAGATCAACGACCGCTTCGGTCATCCGACCGGCGACGAAGTGCTTCGCACATTCGCGATCACGATCTTCGCCAACATTCGTTCCATCGACAAGTTTGGCCGTTACGGCGGCGAGGAGTTTCTTCTCATTCTCCCGGAAACTTCCGACATCGCCGCAGAACAAACGCTCAACCGGCTGAGAATGATCGTCGCCGATCTCGACTGGAGCACGATTTCGCCGGGAATGGCGGTGACCCTCTCCGCCGGCGTCGTGACCATGCGGCAGAACGAGACAGCAGATAGCCTTCTGGCCCGTGCCGACGTTGCTCTTTATCAAGCCAAGGATTGTGGACGTAACCGCATCGAACGCGGCTAGAAATTTTTTCGGGCCGAGAAGCGTGCCCGGATCAAGATGATTGGACAGAAGTCATGGGATTGCCAAAAGCGGCTTTGACAGCCGGCCTGCTCGAGGAACTGCAGGACGCGCTAAATCACGGAAATGTCGCTAAACGCGTCAATACGCTGCGCCGGGTCACCGATCTGTTCCTGAACGCGCCGCTGGAATACAGCGACGAACAGATCGATGTCTTCGATGACGTTTTTCATTGCCTGATCCAGCAGATCGAGACCTCCGCCAAGGCCCTCCTTGCGAGCCGTCTTGCGCCTGTCGCGAAAGCGCCGCCCCGGCTTATTCACGAGCTTGCTTTCGACGACCTCGTGGAGGTCGCCTCGCCGGTGCTGGCCTTATCCGAACAACTCGACGACGCCACGCTGATCGAGAATGCCCGCATCAAAAGCCAGGGCCATCTGCTGGCGATTTCGAAACGCAAGACGCTGAGCGGCGCGGTGACGGATGTTCTGGTCGAGCGCGGCAACGCCGAGGTCGTCGAAAGCACCGTCAACAATCACGGCGCGAATTTCTCGGAACGCGGTTTCAGCGAACTCGTTTCGCGTGCCGAGGGCGATGATAATCTTGCGACATGCCTTGGACTGCGGCCGATCCCGCGTCATCATTATTTGCGGCTGATCGCGCGCGCATCCGAGACGGTGCGCGCCCGCCTTCAGGCCGGCCATCGCGACGACGCCACCGATATATCGTCAGCGGTGAAAGAAGTCGCCCAGCAGGTCTGCGCGGCGCGGAGCGACGAGTCGCTACGCATGCATGGCCTGCTGCAATCGCTCCACAGCGAAGGACGCCTGAACGAAGACCAGATCGCGGATTTCTCCGAAAACAACAGGTTCGAGGAAACCAACGCCGCCATCGCGCTGCTTGCGAACATTCCGGTGTCCACGGTCGAGAACATGATGATCGAGAAGCGATCGGATGGGCTCGTCGTCCTCGCGAAAGTTACCGGCCTGTCTTGGTCGACGCTCAAGACCATCCTGTGCATGCGGGCGCGACTCGCCGGCAACGATGACGTCCCGGACGTGAGCGAGTATCAGCACAGCTACGAGATGCTGAGGGTGTCTACGGCGCAGCAGGTGCTGCGTTTCTACCGGATGCAGAAGAACACGGCCTCCGGCCCCGCCGTTCCCGATAAATCCTAGAGCTTAAGAACACGCGCGCCCGCAAGCGCCCCGATCGCCGCAACGGCCGAAGCGGCGATGGTGTACCAGACCGCTACGAAAAGCGGCGAGTCGTCCGGGCAATGGGACGCATAAAGCGTTGCGGCCAAACCCGCCGACATCAGGCCAGCAAATGCGCCTGTCAGAGCCGGTCGCGAGGTCGCGCCGCGGCGCAGGGCCGCCAGCACGCCGGCCAGAATTGGCAGGGACAAAAGCGGAATCGCGGTGAGGCAGACCAGCGCGTTGGAGCCGATCATCCGTTCGGTCCAGCCCGAGCGCTGTTGAACCGCCAGTTCACCGGCAATGCCTGCACCAAGAATGCCGCCGGGTATCGCCAGCAGCCACAGCAACCGCTTCGCCGATGCTTCAGGACGCGACATATACAGGCTGATCGCCGCGGCGGATGCCGCGAGCGATAGCGTGATAAGAAACTTCAGATCAAAGAACGGATTGTGCATGGCGGTCGACACGTCCGGCCGAACCCCCAGACTCATCATGAACAGCGATGCGGACAGGGGAAGCGCAGCCATCAGCGCCGCCAGCACGCCGAACCAGACGGGCCGCGGCCGCCATGTGTTGTCGGCCGCCAGCGAGGCGATGAGATCGTCGGTCTTCATCTCAATTCCTCCTTCATGCGTGACGACAGGCTGGAAAGTCCACGATGTAGCGCGACGCGCACGGCACCTTCGCTCATCGCCAGTTTCGACGCGGTCTCCTTGATCGACAAGCCGTCGACCGAAATCGACTGCAGCACGTCGCGCTGGCCCGCCGGCAGCGTGTTCAGATGGGCCGTAACCTCCGAAGCGGCGAGCGTATCCTGTGCCGGGTCGCTTGGCAGCGTCTCTGCGAAATCGTCGATATTGACGAAGACACGGCGACCGCGCCGACGCAACGCGTCGATCAGCTTGTTGCGCGCGATCGCAAACAGCCAGGGGGCGAACGGAGCGTTTGCGTCCCAGGTGTGCCGTTTCAGATGCACGGTCAGCAGAATATCCTGCACAATGTCCTCGGCCTGATCGGCGGGCTGGCCGGCACGGACAAGCCCGCGCCGTGCACCCGCACGGAGCACAGGCGCCACGGCCTTGAGAAGACGATGGTAGGCGGTGTCGTCGCCCGCATTGGCCGACCGCATCAGGCCGGTCCATTCATCCTCGCGTCCGCGCACATGCGCTCCTGTCTTCAAATACGTTCCTTTTCCTAGGATGTTACAGCCCGGTGTGGCAATTGCCGGGGCAACGACACGGGACGACAAACCCGCGTTTTGTGCCTTCTTTTGGCCCGACAGCACAAAAAAATCCCCTTTTTTGCCGTGGTGCGGTCACGGCGGCGGGTTTCTTGAAGCACTCCAATTTCAGGGAGATCGTGTCATGCAGAAGGCCGTTGGACGATCGCTGGTCGCGACCATGGTGATGTCGCTTTGTTTCGTTTCAGGCGCGTACGCCCTGTCCGCCCCGGATACCGCAGTACGCGTCGGCAAGCCGCTGGTGTTGGTGAACGCCACCAAATCGAAGCATCCGCCGAAGAAATCCGCCCATTTGCACCGCAACGACCGCAAAACCGCGAAAACCGGGACCCCCGCCAAACCCGTGGCACAGGCCGCTCCAGCCACGAATGACCGGGATCGAGGCGATCAGGCGAAGGCTACCGCCGCGGCAGCCTTGCCTCCGGACGTGGCCAATGCCCGGGCCGAAATCACGCCAGGCGACGATCAGAATGCCGAATCGGCGTCAGCTCTCACCGAAGCTGACAAGACCGCTGCTATCGAAACCACCAGCAACGGCGTTCAAATTGCCGCCGCCGACCAACTCAACGATATCGATCGGGATATGGCAGCCGAGGCGGTGCCGGGACCGTCCGTGCAGCCAATGACTGCGAACGACAATCAGAGCACAACGGCTCAGCGCCTTTTCAGCCAGAACCATAGCTGGAACGGAGCCTCGCTGATCGGAAAGATCTTCATCGGAATCGGCGCCATGCTGACGCTCGCCTCCGCCGCCCGGATGCTGATTGCCTGAACGCATGGCTGCCCGGCGCGCTTTGCGCCGGTCTTGCACCGGATTTGACCCGCGGGCAAAGTGCGCCCGCGTCCAAACGCGGTCGGGCCCGGGGGGCAGAATGGCGGTCTTTGAATACATTGTCGTTGAAAGCCGGGACGGCGTGGGCGTGATCCGCCTCAACCGCCCGAAGGTCATGAACGCGCTGTCGTTCGGCGTCTTCAGCGAAATCGCATCGGCCCTCGACGACCTGGAGGCTGACGACAAGATCGGCTGTATTCTCATCACTGGCGACGACAGGGCTTTCGCCGCCGGCGCCGACATCAAGGAAATGCAGGGCAAAACCTTCATCGACATGGCGATGACAGGTTTCAAGAACAGCCGGTCCGATCGTGTCGCGACCTGCCGCAAGCCCACAGTCGCGGCCGTGAGCGGCTACGCCCTTGGCGGCGGTTGCGAGCTTGCGATGATGTGCGACATCATCATCGCAGCCGACAATGCCAAGTTCGGTCAGCCCGAGATCAATCTCGGCACCATTCCCGGGCTCGGCGGCACGCAGCGCCTGACCCGCGCCGTCGGCAAATACAAGGCGATGGACCTGTGTCTGACCGGCAGACTGATGGACGCTGCAGAAGCCGAACGTTCCGGCCTTGTCAGCCGTGTCTTTCCCGCCAGCACCATGCTCGGCGAAGCCACGAACATCGCAATCAAGATTGCCGCGATGTCGCGCCCGGCGGCCATTATGGCAAAGAACGCGGTCAACCGCGCGCTGGAGACGACGCTTGCCGAGGGCATGAAACTGGAAAACGATCTGTTTGCCTCGACCTTCGCACTTGAAGACCGCTCCGAAGGCATGTCGGCTTTTGTCGACAAGCGCGCGCCGAATTTCAAGAACCGCTGACTTCAGCTGCTTCGCGCCAGCGCGGCACGCAGCAAGGTGCGATAGATCAAGTCGCTGGCCGTCGCGGGTCTGTCGAGTTGCATGCGTGCGAGACAGGTCTCTTCGGCATCGGCCTGCCCCCCGGTCAGCCCCTCCCACGCAAGACCGGCCAGCTTAAAAGGCGAAGCGGACGCGCTCTTGAGAACCTGCAGAGCCGGTATCAGACGCTGCTCGACTTCGGTAAAGTCGCTGCCGAACGGAAATGCCGGCAGCAAACCTTCATCGCGCGCGGGCTTGAGCGCCTTGGCAATCCGCTCCGGCGTATTGTCGCGACAGGCCAGCGGAATTTCGTAGGATTTCGGCAGCTTTCCGGCCTCCTTGGCAAGCTGCATCAGTTCGTTCTGGAATCGTGAATCGGTAATTGCCAGCATCGCGGCGATCACGTCCGCATCCGATTTGCCACGCAGATCGGCAATGCCGTATTCGGTAATCACGATGTCGCGCAAGTGACGCGGAATAGTGGTGTGCCCATAAGACCAGCGGATGTTGGAAATCAATTCGCGTCCGCTTTGCCGCGTGGCGTCCAGCGTCAGGATCGAACGCGCGCCGTCCAGCGCGAACGCCTGCGCCACAAAATTATATTGTCCGCCAACGCCACTGACCACCTGACCATTCTCGAGACCATCGGATACAGCATCGCCCAACAGCGTCGCCATCATCGCATTATTGACAAAGCGCGCATCCACACGCGCCTTCCGCTTGGCCTCCTCGTCTCCGTAGAGTTCATTGGTGAACGACACGGCCGTCATCTGAATGCGCCGAAGCGCATCGGGCGCCATTTCCCGCAACGCGCGGTAGAAGGATTGCGGGCCGAGGAAGAACGCCGCATGCAGCACCGCGCCATCCACCTCGCGCTTGATGATTCCGGCTTCGATAAGCGCGAGAAATGCTTCGAAAAACATTTCGCTGACGCCGTAAAGTCCTTTCTCGAAAGGCGTAGTTTCCCTCGGCTCCTGACCCGGCGACAGGCGCGATATGATGCGGCGAAATTCAACGTTGTCGCGATGGCGAATGACGAGACCCTGCGCCAGCGCATCGCCGACCTGACCGATGCCGATCTGCAGCGTGCCGCCGTCGCGGATCAGCGAAGCGGCATGAAGTCCGCTTGCATATTTGGCATCGGTGATTGGTTCGGACGGCGGGGCGAACAGGGGAAATTCGACATCCGGACTTTCAAGGATCGCGTGAAATTCATCGCCAGCCAGATCGCCCTTTCCCGGCATGAATGGAAGCAACGAATTCACCTGCCCCACAATCTTGAAACTCGTCCGTCCCTCGCGCCTTGCTTTCAGGAAATCGAGCGTGGTGTCGGTGTTGCAGCTCAGGCTGTAGCGCGTCTCGCCGTTCACCACGCGCTTGGCCACGAGCTGGACGATGACGTTGACGCCGCGCGTCAGAAGATATGAGGCGGCATGGGTGTAATTGGCGGAGATATAGTGCTGTTGCGCGTAGGCGTTGTGCAGCCATTTGCCGGCGAGAAAGAAAAACTCGATGACCTCGATGTTCGGCGGCAGTGTTTTGGCGTGAACCCGCCGCGCATATTCGAGCTCTGGATAGCCTCCGAACAAACGCTCGATCACGGGCACGATAAAACGCCGCTCGAGATCGGCATGCGGCATCGGCTTTTCGAGCGTCAGCGCGGTGAACACCGTAAGATTGATCGACGAATCCGCGACAGCGCGGGCAACCAAGGCATTGATGACATGATTGGCCTTGCCCAAGCCGAGCGGCAGCCCGACCACCAGCCTCTTCCCGCACTCCCGGATGATGTCATCCACAATCGCTTCGGCGTCGGAAAAGATACTCGGCATCGTGTCTCGCGGCCGTCGAGGAGGAATGGTCCAACGGCTCGCCACGACACAGGCGGCCTCGCGTCCATTGGCCGCACATTTCACGGCAGCAGGCACGCCGGTCAAGCGAATAAGGCCCGTTATCCGCGGCTTTGGTTCAGTTTGCCACAGCGGCAAGTTTTCACGGTATGATGGTTTGCTCATCGCCCGCTGGCCGATTAAACAGGCTAGAATCGAGGTTGGCGGCGGGTCGGCGCTGTTCAGGATTGTTTGCGGAAAATCATGCTCTGGCGCCGGATACAGCGATATGAACGAAGGGGCTGCTACGCCCTTTTGGCGGCGTTGGCGCTTTCAGCGGGGCCAGCGGCAGCCGATACGCTGCAGGACGCACTGGTCAAGGCTTATCAGTCCAACCCTCAATTGAACGCTTCGCGGGCGCAGCAGCGCGCGACCGACGAAGGCGTGCCGCAGGCTCTCGCGGGCTACCGGCCCCAGATTATCGCCAGCCTCAGCGCCGGCTTGCAATCGGTTCGCAACATCCTGCCCGACAATTCCCTGCAGACCGCAAGCCTGAAACCATGGCAAATCGGCGTGACGGTGAACCAGGTTTTGTTCAACGGTTTCAAGACGGCCAACAGTGTCCGGGTCGCTGAATTCCAGGTTCAGTCGGGCCGAGAGGCGCTGCGTAATACCGGCCAGGGGGTCTTGCTGGATGCCGTGACGGCCTACATGAACGTGATCGCCAATCAGGCGCTGGTCGAGACGCAGCGCGCCAACATGGCCTTCTTGCAGGAGACCCTCGGCATCGCGCGAAAAAGGCTGGCGGCTGGCGACGTGACGCCGACGGACACCGCGCAGGCCGAAGCCCGGCTAAGCCGCGGGCGTGCCGATTTGAACGCTGCGGAAGTCGCGCTTCAGGTCAGCCGTGCCCTGTATGAACAGGTTATCGGGGAACGGCCCGCCACCCTGTCCCCGGCACAAACGGTCGACCGGTTCATCCCCGGCACGCGAGAAGAAGTCATCGCGCGCTCGGTCCGCGAAAATCCCGCCGTGCTTGCGGCCACCTACGACGTCGATGTTGCCACAACGAGCATCAGCGTCGCCGAATCCAGCCTGCTTCCGCAATTGAGCGTGCAGGGCAACGTCAACCGGCAGGCCGACAGCGATCCGTTTCTCAGCGTCAAGCGCGCCGATCAGGCCTCGGTTACGGGTAATCTGACGGTCCCGATCTACGATGGCGGCACCGCCGCCTCGCAGACCCGTCAGGCGAAGGAACTGGCGACGCAAAGCCGCCTCGTGCTCGAACAGGTTCGCAATCAGACCCAGACTGCGGCCGTCAGTGCGTTCGTGACCAATGAAGGCGCCAAGATCGCCGTGGCTGCCGCGCAAAGCGAGGTGGAAGCGGCCGGCGTCGCCTTGGCCGGCGTACGGCGCGAGGCCCAGGCCGGCCAGCGCACCACGCTCGACGTGCTCAACTCGCAGCAGGATCTGATCGCGGCCCGCGCCCGCCTGATCGGCGCGCAGCGCGACCGTATCATCGCCTCCTATACGCTCCTGAGCGCGGTCGGCAGGCTCGATGTTCGCACGCTTGGACTGAACACTCCCGATTATCTGCCGGAAGTTCATTATCAACAGGTGCGTGACGCCTGGCACGGCATCCGGACGCCTTCGGGCCAATAACGCTCGATAGCCGCGCCTATGCTCTGCGGCGCGAGAAGATCAGGATCAGCACCGGCAGCGTCACGAGGATAACCAGTGGCGCCAGCGCCATGCCCGACACGACCACCAGCGCTAGCGGCTTTTGAACCTGCGACCCGATACCCGACGACAGCGCGGCCGGCAGGAGGCCGATACCCGCGACGGCGCATGTCATCAGCACCGGCCGCAACTGCAGTTCGCCTGTACGCAGAACCGCTTTTATCTTTTCATAGCCTTCGTCGATCAGCTGATTGTACTGCGACAGGATGATAATGCCGTCCATCACGGCGATGCCGAACAGCGCGATGAATCCGATGGCCGCCGACACGCTGAACGGAATGCCGCTGAACAGAAGTCCGATGACGCCACCAAATACGGCCATCGGGATAACGCTCATCGCCAGAAGCGTGTCCACCAGCGATCCGAAATTGAACCACAGCAGCACCCCGATCAAGGCCAGTGAGATCGGCACCACGATCGACAGCCGCTTGATGGCATCCTGCAAATTGCCGAACTCGCCGACCCATTCGAGATGCGAGCCGGGCGGAAGCTGAACCTGCTCGGCGACTTTCGACTGGGCCTCCTGAATGGCGCTGCCAAGATCGCGTTCGCGTACCGAGAACTTGATCGGCAGATAGCGCTCCTGCTGTTCGCGATAGATGTAGGCCGCGCCGGATACGATATTGATGGTGGCGACGTCGCTGAGCGGAATCTGGGTGACGCCGTTCGTCCCCTGCGCGCCGATCCGCAGATTCTGGATCGCTTCGGCACTCTTGCGGAATTCCGGCGCGAGGCGAACGATGATCGGGAAATGCCGGTCGCTGCCGGGCTCGTACAAGTCGCCTGCGCTGTCGCCGCCGATGGCCACCCGGATCGCCGCGTTGATATCACCCGGAGACAGGCCATAACGCGCGGCGCGGGCGCGATCAATGTCGATCTGGATGGTGGGCTGGCCCAGCGAGGTGAATACCGAGAGGTCGGTGACGCCCTTCACCGTCGACAGAACGGACTTGATTTTGTTCGCTGTGTCAGTGAGCGCGACGAGATCGTTGCCGTAAAGCTTGATCGAATTCTCGCCCTTCACGCCCGAGACTGCCTCTGCGACGTTATCCTGCAGGTACTGCGAGAAGTTGAATTCAACGCCAGGGAATTTTTCCTGCAGATTCGCGAGCAGCTCGCTCGTCACTTCATCCTTGTCGTGCGAACCGGGCCATTGGCTGACAGGCTTGAGCGGCGCGAAGAATTCGGCGTTGAACACACCCGCCGCGTCGGTACCGTCGTCCGGCCGCCCCTGCTGCGACACAACGGTTTCAACTTCCGGGCGCGTGAGGATCAATTTGCGCATTTCGTTGACGTATTTGTTGCCTTCCTCCAGCGAAATCGTCGGCGGCAGGGTCGCACGAATCCACAGATTGCCCTCTTCCAGCTTCGGCAAAAATTCCAGACCGAGCATCCGCACCGCGATAATCGTAAAGACGACAAGTCCGACCGCGCCGCCCATCACGATCCTGCGGTTGCCGACGGCCCAGGCCAGGATCGGATTATAGATGCGATGCAGCCATCGCATGATGATGGTTTCCGCCTCCTGCATGTGCACCGGCAGGATGATGGCGCTGAGCGCAGGTGTCACCGTGAAGGTCGCAAGCAGACCGCCCGCCAGCGCGTAGGCATAGGTGCGCGCCATCGGACCGAAAATGTTGCCCTCCACGCCGCTCAGGGTGAAAAGCGGCAGAAAGGCGGCAATGATGATGGCGGCGGCGAAAAAGATCGAGCGCGACACATCCGCCGCGGCGCTGAGGATCGCATGGCTTTTCATGCCCATGATGGTTTCAGGCGAAATCGCGCGCTGCTCCTCGGCCGACAAGACCGTTGTTTGAGACAGGCGGCGGAAAATCGCCTCCACCATGATGACGGTGCCATCGACGATTAAGCCGAAATCGATGGCGCCGACCGACAGAAGATTGGCGGACTCGCCGCGCAGCACGAGGATGATGACCGCGAAAAACAGCGCGAACGGGATCGTCGCACCGACGATGATCGCGCTGCGCAGGTCACCAAGGAACATCCATTGCAGCATCACGATCAGGACGATGCCGAACACCATGTTGTGCAGCACGGTGTGGGTCGTGGTGTCGATCAGATCCTTGCGGTCGTAGATGCGCTCGATCCGCACGCCGGGCGGCAGGATGTTCGACTTGTTGATCGCGGAGACGACTTTCTCCACCCGCGCGATGGTCGGCGAACTCTGCTCGCCGCGGCGCATCAGAACGATACCCTCCACGATGTCATCGTCCTGATTCATCCCCGCAATGCCGAGCCGTGGCTTCTCGCCTACCGTGACATTGGCGACGTCCCGCACCAGAACAGGATTGCCGCCACTCTGCGAGATCATCGTGTTGGCAAGATCGTCCACGGAGCGGATCAGGCCGACACCTCGCACCACCGCCGACTGCGAACCTATATTGACGGTGTTGCCGCCGACATTGATGTTGGCGTTGCTGACCGCCTGCAGGAGCTGCGGCAAGGTCAGGCCGTAGGCGACCAGCTTGTTGAAGTCGACCTGAATTTCATAAGTCTTGGTCTTGCCGCCCCATCCCGTTACGTCGATCACACCGGGCACCGCGCGGAAGCGGCGCTGCAACACCCAGTCCTGAATGGTCTTGAGATCCATCACGCTGTAATTCGGCGGACCGACCAGCCGGTAGCGGAAAATCTCGCCGATCGGACTAAGCGGCGAAATCTGCGGCTGTGCGTTGCCGGGCAACGGAGCGAGCTGGGCGAGCCGGTTGAGAACCTGCTGCAGCGCCTCTTCATAGGTATAGTCGAATGAGAACTGCAGTTTGACGTCGGACAATCCGTACAGCGAGATCGTGCGGATGGTCTTGAGATTCTTGATGCCGGCGACCTGAGTCTCGATCGGGATGGTGATGTAACGCTCGATCTCCTCCGCCGACAGGCCCGCGCTCTGGGTGACGATGTCCACCATCGGCGGGGTCGGGTCGGGATAGGCCTCGATGTTAAGCTGCTGGAACGCGATCAGGCCGCCGATAAAGACCGCGATAAAAAGGCCGACCATGAGGTATCGGCGTTTGACGGCAACGGCGACGAGACGATCCATCGAGGTCTAGTCTTTCAAAATGTCGAACTAGCTGCCCGATGCCGCGCGATCGATGAACAAACTTCCCTTGGTCACGACCTGCTCGCCGGCGGCAAGGTTGGTCTTGACCTCGACAAGATCGCCATTGGCAAGACCTGCCTTGACGGCGCGCAGTTCGATGGTCTTGTCATCATGTGCAACCCACAGGTGAATCTGGTCACCTTCATAGATCAGCGCCTGCTTCGGCACGCCAACGCCGGGATGTTCGTCTCCCGAATAGAGCGTGACGTTGGCAAACATTTCCGGCTTCAGTTTCTCGCCGGGATTGTCGATCGTCGCGCGCACCATCAGGCGCCGAGTCACCGGATCGATGGCGGCGGATACATAATTGATACGTGCGTTGATCACCCGGTCGGGAAACGCCAGCACTGTGAAAGCGGCTTCCTGCCCTACCGCCACGTCGGAAGCTTCAGTCTCGCGGATATAGGCCATCAGCCAGACCGTTGACGGATCGCCGATCACATAGACCGGATCGTTCGCGCCTGAATTCACGTACTGACCGGGCCCGACCTTTCGCTGCACCACGGTGCCTGCAATCGGCGCAACAATGGTGGTTTCGCGGTTGATCTGTCCCTTTTCCTGAAAAGCCGCGATGTCAGCCTCGCTGAGACCGAGAATGCGAAGCCGGCTACGAGCGGCCTCGAGCGAGGTGTCGGCCGAACGCATGTCGTTCTGAGCCGAGATTAGCGTCGCCTGCGAGGACTGGTAATCCTTCAGAGGGATAGCCTTGCCGTCATAGAGGTCCTTGGCTCGCTTGTCCTGGGTCTGGGCCAGCTCAAGCTGGGACCGGGCCTTGTTCAGCGCCGTCACGGCGGCGATGAAATCGTTTTGCGCCTGCACGGTATCGGCAGCCTCGATCACGAATAGCGGTTGGCCCTGCTCGACATGGTCGCCCGGGCGAGCCATCAGCCGTGTGACACGTCCGGTATAGGGCGAAAAAACCGGGGTCGAGCGGTCCTCATCTACGGAAATCTTGCCTTCGGTGACATGCTCAGCCCGGAAAACGTGCTCAACCGCCGGTGTTATGGTAAGGCTAGCCCATTCCGCCGCGGTCGGCGTGTAGCGAGAGGCGCCTTTCCGCGACTGGCTGGATAGCTCCGACGGGGTCTCGGACCCGGGAATGAGGCGGACCACTCCATAAATGACGCCAAGCCCGGCAAGGCACGCAGCCAAACCCAGCGCCAGACGTTTCCGGTCAAGGCGCAGGGTAGCGGCAAAAATCGCCTGCAGTCGGGAGCTGATCGGCGGCACGGGCGTGGGTTCCATCAAAGATCTTCAGCCTGCTAATAGGGCTGGTTTGAGGCCGCGCACAATCGAAAAAGTATTTTGCCATGCGGCATTTCAAATAAATATTCAGCAAGGATTAATGTGCTGTCAAACACGGATCGGTGAGGCGTCAGCCCGCGAGTTGGGCCTCGACCAGTTTGATCCAGTAGGACGCTCCGTAAACGATGGCGTCATCGTTAAAGTCATAGGCCGGATGATGCAGATCCGCGCTGTCGCCGTTGCCGATGAAAATGAACGCGCCCGGCCGCGCCTCCAGCATATAGGCAAAATCCTCCGCCCCCATCATCGGCGGGATGTTGTCACTGACATTGGAGTCGCCCACCACCTCCGCGGCGATTCGCAACGCGATGTCCGTTTGCGGTGCATGGTTGACCAGCACGGGATAGCTACGCTCGTAATGAAGGGTGATCTTTGCGCCGCTCTGGAGCGCAACGCCGTCGACGATCTCACGCATGCGCTGCTCGACGAGATCCCGCATCTCTGGTGTCAGGGTTCTCACGGTCCCGGCCAGCATTGCAGTCTGCGGAATAACGTTGCGCGCATGACCGGCGTTGAAATGGCAGATCGACACCACCGCCGATTCCAGCGGATTCACGCTGCGTGACACGATGGTTTGCAATGCCACGATCAGTTGCGAGCCGACAAGGATACTGTCGAGGCTTTTATGTGGTTGCGCGGCGTGGCCGCCCACGCCTTCGATGTGGATATTGATGTGGTCGGTTGCCGCCATCGCTGGTCCGACGCGCGTGGCGAATGTGCCGATCGCCATGCCGGGACTGTTATGCATGCCATAGACCTGATCGACGCCAAAGCGTTCCATCAGTCCGTCTTTGATCATGGCGTGAGCGCCTGCCCCGCCCTCCTCCGCGGGTTGAAAGATCAGCACTGCGTCGCCCGCGAAATTTCGCGTTTCGGCAAGATAGCGTGCGGCGCCGAGCAGCATCGCTGTATGACCGTCATGGCCACAGGCGTGCATCTTGCCTCTCGTGGTGGAGGCGTACGGCGCGCCGGTTTCCTCATCAATGGGAAGCGCATCCATGTCGGCACGAAGGCCGAGGGCCTTCACCTCGGCCCCGTTCACGGGTTTGCTGCCCTTGATGATTCCAACGACGCCGGTCCGGCCGATCCCGGTCACAACTTCATCGCAACCGAACTCGCGCAAGCGCTCGGCGACGAATGCCGCAGTGCGATGAACATCGTACATGAGCTCCGGATGCATATGCAGATCGTGCCGCCATGCAACAATATCGGCATGCAAATCTGAAACGCGGTTGACGATGGGCATTTAAAGGCTCGCCTTGTCGATATATGCAACAAGAGTAGCATGCGCTGGCCGTAGACCCAACAATTGCATCGGCGGTAAATCGGTCTCCACCCTGCCGGCCAGCGCCAGAAACTCAGCCTCTCGAAATACGCAACCAAATATGACAAAGCAGATCGACGGAGACTTCGACTACATCGTGGTCGGCGCAGGCACGGCAGGCTGTGTTGTCGCCAATCGGCTCTCTGCCAATCCGAAAAACCGCGTGCTCATTCTCGAGGCCGGCGGCAGAGACAACTGGATCTGGTTTCACATTCCGGTCGGCTATCTGTTCGCGATCGGCAATCCGCGTGCCGACTGGATGTTCAAGACGCAGCCCGAACCGGGACTGAACGGCCGCGCGCTTTCCTATCCGCGTGGCAAGGTCATCGGCGGCTCCTCGGCGATCAACGCGATGATCTCCATGCGCGGTCAGGCCGCGGACTACGACCACTGGCGTCAGCTCGGTTTGAATGGCTGGGGCTGGGACGATGTGCTGCCCGCCTTCAAAAAACTTGAAGATCATTTTCTCGGTGACAGCGAGCATCACGCCACTGGCGGCGGCTTTCGCATCGAAGCGCCGCGTCTGTCATGGAAGGTGCTCGACGCCGTCGCCGATGCTGCCAGCGAGATGGGAATTCCAAGAACGGCCGACTTCAACACCGGCGACAACGAGGGCATCGGTTATTTTCATGTCAATCAAAAGCGCGGGCGCCGCTGGTCGGCGGCGCGCGGATTTCTCAAACCTGCACTGAACCGGCCGAATTTGCGGCTCGAAACCCATGTGCTGGTCGATCGCCTGCTGATCGAGAACGGACGCGCCGTCGGCATCCGGTTCCGCCAGAATGGCGAAACGGTCGAGGCACGAACGCGCGGCGAGGTCATTCTGTGCGGCGGCTCGATCGGATCGACGCAGGTGCTGCACCGCTCTGGCATCGGTCCACGCGAATGGCTCGCGCCCCTCGGAATAGACACCGTACTCGATAGTCCGGGCGTCGGACGCAATTTGCAGGACCATTTGCAGCAGCGCGCGATCTACAAGGTCGAGGGCATTCGGACTCTCAACGAAACCTATTACAACCTATTCCGGCGCGGATGGATGGGCGTGGACTATGCCCTGCGCCGGCGCGGTCCCTTGACGATGGCGCCCTCGCAGCTTGGCATCTTCACGCGCTCGAACCCTCACAAGGACCGCGCCAACATCCAGTTTCATGTTCAGCCCCTGTCACTCGACAAGTTCGGCGACCCGCTGCACAGGTTTCCCGCCATCACGATCAGCGCCTGCAACCTGCGGCCGACATCGCGCGGCTTTATAAAATTGAAATCGGCCGAGCTTGACGACGCACCGTTGATCGCGCCGCACTATCTGTCGACCGATGAAGATCGCGAAGTCGCAGCCGACGCTATTCGCGTGACTCGCCGTTTGATGAAACAACCCGCACTCGCGCCTTACCGTCCCGTCGAATACCTGCCCGGCCCCTCGGTCGGCGATGACGACGCCTCCCTGGCAAAGGCTGCCGGCGACATCGGCACGACAATTTTTCATCCTGTCGGAACCGCAAAAATGGGAACAGCGACTGACCCGATGGCGGTGGTTGACGAACGGTTGCGGCTGCGGGGAATCGAACGGCTCCGCGTGGTCGATGCGTCGATCATGCCGACCATCACGTCCGGCAACACCAATACGCCCACTGCCATGATCGCGGAAATGGGCTCAGCGATGATTCTCGCGGACGCGGGATAATCGGATGGCCGCGCGAGTTCCTCCACAGAATCAGGCGTTTTGCGAATCAAGGCAATCTGCCTCATTTCCTTGCTGCCGCGACACACCCGGCAAAATAAACGCGGACGGCGCTGCCGAAAGTGCCCGCTTTGCTGGCAATTGAGGACTGGCTTCTTATAGTCTGATCCATCTGCGACTTAAGCCCACAAAGGACGATTATGCTCAAGCCATTAGCCATCGCCGCGCTGCTAGCATCGGTCACGTCTGCCGCGCTGGCTGAACCACCTGACCAGCCGAAATACGGGCGCAGCGGTACGCCTGAAGAACAGAAAGCCTGCGCCAAGGATGTCTCGCGCTATTGCCAGACCGTGATGAACGATTCCGATCTCGCCATCCTCTCCTGCCTGAAGCAGGTGCGACCCAAGATCAGCAAGGCTTGCGATGCCGTGCTGCTCAGCCATGGCCAATAAGAAGCCGTATCTGAGTTTATGAAAAAACCCGCTGCGTTCATCGCGGCGGGTTTTTTGTGACAGTAATATCCAGAAAATAAGATCAGGCGGACTTGCGCACCGCATTATCCATCAGCGTTTTTCCGAGCGACCATACCGCACCGGGCACGCGGTGGCTGGCACCGATGACCTGGTCGAATGCGGTCTCGATCCATGTGCAATCTTCCGGCGTAATGACCAGGGGCGGAAGCAGCTTGATCGTGTGACTGGCGTGACCGGCCACCTGTGTCAGGATCTTGTGCTCCTTGAACAGCGGGATCGTGATGAGCTGGCAGAACAGCCCCTTGCTTGCCGTTTCCAGCACATTCCATGACGCACGCAGCGTCAGCGACTGCGGCGGGCCGAATTCAATTCCGACCATCAGGCCCTTGCCGCGGATATTCTTCAGCAGCTCGTATTTGGGGATCATGGCCTTCAACGCCGTCTGGAGGCGCTCGCCGCTGCGCGCGGCGTTCTCGATGAGTTTTTCAGACTTCAGCACTTCAAGCGTCGCAATACCGGCCGCCATGGCAAGATCGTTCTTGGCGAAGGTCGATCCATGCACCACCGCGCGATCCATGCGGTCGAAAATCTTGTCGAAGATTGCCTTGCGCGTGAGCAACGCGCCGACCGGGACCTGTCCGCCCGAGAGTGCCTTCGAAAGCAGCACCATGTCAGGCTCGACATTCCAGTGCTCGACCGCAAGGAAGCGGCCGGTTCGCCCCATGCCGGTCTGAATCTCGTCGGCGATGAAAAGGGTGCCGTAGCGTTTGCACAAAGCGGCGGCACCGGGCAGGAAGTCGTCGCTGGGCATGTTCACGCCCTTGCCCTGAATTGGCTCAACGATGAAAGCGGCGACCTGCCGTGTCGCCAGGGCCCGCTCCAGAGCCTCGAGATCGTTGAAAGGTATCGAGGTGCAATTGGGCAGCAGCGGACCGAAGCCGCCGCGGAAATTGGCGTCGTCGGTCAGCGACAGCGACCCGTAGGACAGACCGTGATAGGCATGATCGCAATAGACGATACCGGGCCGCCCGGTCGCCCCGCGCGCGAACTTGATCGCAGCTTCGACGCATTCCGTGCCGGAATTGGCGAAAAACACCTTGTCGAGATAGGGAACGTTGGCGATCAGCCGCTCGGCAAGGATGCCCGCGAGCGTGGAAAGGTCGAGCTGGACGAGGTTGGCGAACTCACCGTCGAGAACGCTTTTGAGGGCCTCGCGAATCACCGGATGATTGCGCCCCATCGCGAACACACCGAAGCCGCTGAGCAGATCGAGATAACGCTCATCATTCCGGTCAAACAGGTACTGGCCCTGCCCGCGCTGAAAACCGACGTCATAACCGATGGTTTTGAGGACCCGGACCAGCTGTTCGTTCAGATATCTTGTATGGAGAGCGCCGCGCTGAAACTGTCGATCAGCGAACATCTCGGAAATGTCTATATTTGCTTTCACCATGAGCTACATACGGCGTGTGACAACGCTTTCGTCAACTGAAAAAAATCAATGCGGCGATTTGTCGTTTTGGTGGAACATGCTGCTGCTAAATATGATTCTCTCACATTGCGGCGCACGCGAGGATTTATGCGAAAAATAGCCTATTCAGGAATATTTGCACTTGCCGTGATCGGATCCGCCCATGCCGCTGAAAATCCAGCTTTGGGAGAATGGCGGGTCGAGGACGGCGTCGCGACGGTCAAGATCGTCGAATGCAATAGCCGCCTGTGGGGCGTCGTCGCCTCGGAAGTAACACCCGGCGGACTCGACCGGATGAACCCCGACCCTGCCAAACGCAGCCGGCCAACCCTCGGCATTCCGGTCCTGATCAATATGAAAAAGGTCACGGACGAGCGCGATAAGTGGCAGGGAATGATCTATAACGCCAAGGACGGGCGCAGCTATGAGGCGTCCGTTCAGGTCAAATCGCCAAACGCACTTATTGTCGAAGGATGCGTGCTGAGCATCCTGTGCGGTGGTCAGACATGGACCCGGGTTGCCGATAAAAACGGCTCCAGCGCGGCGGTAACGGGTTCTTCACCATCAGCAATGAAACCGCAGCCTCCCAAGCCCGGTCAGAAGCCTGCAGCCCCGGTCACGGATGTCTGCCTACTCCCCGAGATCGCGGGGGCGCCCCATTAGAGCAGGCTGAAACAGCACAGCTGCCGCGAGCGTCGTCACCAGCGACAGCGCCATCAGCTTGCCCATGCTCGACGTCCCGGGATGGCTCGACAGCCAAAGACTGCCGAATGCCGTGGCGGTCGTCATCGCGCTGAAGAAGATGGCGCGGGTCAGGCTCGATTGCAGCAGATTGGTTTGCCCCGAGCGCCACGCGGTAACATAGTAAATCTTGAAGGCAACGCCGACGCCGAGCAGCAGTGGCAGCGCAATGATGTTGGCGAAGTTCATCGGCATTCCGATCAGAACGCAGATTTCGAGAGTCACCACGCCGGCGAGGATCAGCGGCACCAGCGTCAGCAACACGTCACCGATCCTGCGCAGCACGATGTAAAGCAGGACCGAGATCGAAAGCAGCGCCCAGATGCCGGCCTGAATGAATGCCATCACGATGGTGTGGCCCGATTCCAGAATTGAGACCGGCCCGCCGGTCGCGGTCGGCTCGACTTTCTGAACAGCGGCGGCAAATTTCCGCAGCGTCTCGTTGTCGTTGGGATCGCCTTTGGGCTGAACCTCAACGCGCGCGCGTCCATCCGCCGTCATCCAGTCATCCACCAGGCTGGGCGGCAGGTTCTTGAGAGTGATGGGCTGCGCTTTCAGCGAATTGCGGATCTGATCAAGCATGACCGACAGCGGCGAGAGAAATACGTCCGAAACCTTGTCACGCACCGATTTGTCCGACTGCGCCAGACGCGTCAGTGCATCCGCCAGGCGGTTCGCCGCTGCAGCCGGCTCGGTCGGCGACTTGCTTGCAATCTTGCGCAGACCGGCGGCGGCATCGCTGAGTGCGACAATATTTTCCGCATCGGTCGGCGCCGTACCCGGCTTGGCCTTGAAGGCGGGATCGAGCGCGGCGGCGGCGCGGCGGATCATCCCAAGCTTGGCTTGCTGGTCGTCGGGAATGAAAGAATCCAGAGAGATCGTCCGCGCCACTTCCGGCACTTTCGCCAGCCGCTCCTGCATTTGCTTGGCGGCATTCAGCGAGGGGGCGAGAATTTCGATGGCGTTGGTGCCGGTGTTGGGGTCGCGCCGCAGATCGAGATAGGTCGCAATCGATTCGACTTTCGGGCTGCGCAAATTGATCGGGTTGAAATCGAACTGCACGAAATAAAGCAGCGGCAGGCCAAGAACAGCGATTCCCAGCGTGGAGGCGATGATCGGAATCCGGTGCTCTTCGAGGAATCGATCCACCGGAGCAAGGAATGCATACCCGACCGGCTCCGCCTCGCCGGGCGGATTGAGAAGTTTCAGAAGCGCAGGCAGGACGGTGATGGCCGCGATGAACGCGATCAGCATGCCGGCGCCGGCAATCTTGCCGAGTTCCGAAACGCCCTTGTAGTGGGTCGGCAGAAACGACAGAAACCCGGCGGCGGTCGCGACGGCAGCCAGTGTCAGCGGCACGGCGGAGAAGCGGGCCGCCTGTTCGAGCGCGCTCTGCAGTTCGCCCGTGTTGTGACGTTCCGAGCGATAGCGCACGCTGTACTGGATTCCGAAATCGACGCCGAGCCCGACGAAAAGCACGAAGAAGGCGATCGAGATCATATTGAACGCGCCGACCAGCATCTGCGCGACAGCGGTGGTAATGGCGAGACCGATGAACAACGTGACGAAGACGGCGGCGATGATCTTGGGCGAATGCAGCGCCATCCACAAAATGCCCAGAACGACGAGAATCGTGACGATGCCGTTGAGGAGCGCTCCTTCCTGAACGGTAGCGAATTCCTCGTCGGCAATCGGCACCGGCCCTGTCAGGCGGACACGCGCGCGGTATGTATTCGCGAAATCAAGATCGGTGGCCGCCTTGCGGATCGCGTCCGTCACCACCTTGCCGGGCTCGAGCGCGTTGTAATCGAGCACACCCTGGATCGCCATAAGCACGCGCTTGTCGGAGGCCGTCGACGGCTCGCCCTTGGTCAGCTGATTCCATGAGAAAACGCCATTGCCGGTTTTGAGAACCTGTTCGACGCTGTCGGACACCTGATTGAGCGGACGCGTGATCGCCTCCCGGGGAAACCGGCCGCGCTCGACGCCGCCGAGCGCGGTGGCCAGTACGCCCGTCAGACCGCGAATGCTGGGATCGTCCGTGAGGATTTCAAAAAACGGCTGGGTGGCGGTGAGTTGCTGGGTCTGCTTGGCGACTTCCTGGGTCGGCAGAAACAGCAGGCCATTGTTTTCAAAGAAGGGCCCCCCGCCGGGGCGGTTGATGGAGCGGATGATGTCTTTCCGGGGCGCAAGCTTCCCCTCCAGCGCCGCTGCCGCCTGAACGGCAAGCTCGGGCGTTTCAGCTTCCACGACCGCCAGGATCAAATCATGTTGCCCCGGAAAAGCCTTCTCGAAGGCCAATTCGCGCTGGCGCCAATCCAGATCTGGGGAAATAAGCTTGGCAACATCGGTACTTATCGCGAAGTTCCGCGATGCGTAGAACCCGGATGCGACAGCCAAAATAAGGCCGATAACCACGGTGAGCCATGCGTAACGCGTGCAGGTCTTCACCAGGGAAACAATAATCCTTGTCAGCACAGTTTTTCTTTCTATGTGTGGCGCTCGAAACGGCAAATGGCCTCACAAAGAGGCCGGTGGGTTAACGTCAGCTGGCTCGATCGGTGCCCTTAAGTCACACAATAGTGGCATTACGCCATAGCCAGCCGAGAATTACTGCTCAATAGCTGCCATAATGCTACACTGCAAAATGTTCGTGTCTTGTTCCAAGCTGGCCCCGGAAGACCAATGACCTCATCGACCCCCCTGCTGGACAAAATCAAATCTCCCTCCGATCTGCGTCATCTCAAAGAGAGCGATTTGCCGCAAGTCGCGGCAGAACTGCGCGCCGAGACGATTAACGCTGTTGCCGTGACGGGAGGACATTTGGGGTCCGGACTCGGTGTCGTGGAACTCACCGTTGCCATACATCATGTCTTTAATACGCCCAATGACCGTTTGATCTGGGACGTCGGTCATCAGGCCTATCCTCACAAAATTCTGACCAACCGGCGTGACAAGATTCGTACCCTTCGCCAGGGCGGCGGACTGTCCGGTTTCACCAAGCGCGCCGAAAGCGAATACGACTGTTTCGGAGCCGCGCATTCCTCCACCTCGATTTCGGCTGGCCTTGGCATGGCCGTGGCCCGCGACCTCGCCGGAGAAGACCGCAACGTTATCGCGGTGATCGGTGACGGCGCGATGTCGGCAGGCATGGCTTACGAAGCCATGAACAACGCGGGCGCGATGGATTCGCGACTGATTGTGATTCTCAATGACAACGAGATGTCGATCGCTCCGCCGGTCGGGGCGATGTCGGCCTATCTGTCCCGCCTGCTGTCGGGCAACGCCTATCGCTCGCTGCGCGAGATCGGCAAGCAGGTCGCCAAGCGCCTTCCGAAATTCGTCGAGAAAGGCGCCCAGCGCGCCGAGGAATATGCCCGCGGCTTTTTGTCCGGCGGCACGCTGTTCGAGGAACTGGGTTTTTACTATGTCGGCCCGATTGACGGCCACAACCTCGATCATCTGCTGCCAGTTCTCAAAAACGTGCGCGATTCGAAGGTCGGACCGACGCTGATCCATGTCGTGACGGAAAAGGGCAAGGGCTACACGCCCGCCGAAGCCGCCGCCGACAAGTATCACGGGGTGGTCAAGTTCGATGTCGCCACCGGCAAACAGAACAAGGCCGTCACCAATGCGCCCTCCTACACCCGCGTGTTCGGGGACAGCCTCGTCAAGGAAGCGCAGAGGGACGACAGCATTGTCGCCATCACGGCGGCGATGCCGTCCGGCACCGGCGTCGATATTTTCGGCAAGGCATTTCCCGAGCGCACTTTCGACGTCGGAATCGCCGAACAGCACGGCGTGACCTTTGCGGCGGGTCTTGCCACCGAAGGCATGAAGCCGTTCGTTGCGATCTACTCGACCTTCCTGCAACGCGCCTATGATCAGGTCGTGCATGACGTCGCGATCCAGAGCCTGCCGGTCCGTTTCGTGATCGACCGCGCCGGTCTTGTCGGCGCCGACGGCCCGACCCATGCCGGATCGTTCGATATCGCCTATCTCGGCTGCCTGCCGAATTTCGTCATCATGGCGGCCGCCGATGAGGCCGAACTGGCGCATATGGTTGCGACGGCTGTCTCCATTAATGATCGCCCCAGCGCCTTCCGCTTCCCGCGCGGCGACGGCGTCGGCGTCGAACTGCCGACCAATGGCGTGCCGCTCGAAATCGGCAAGGGCCGTATCGTCCGCGAAGGCTCGTCCGTCGCGCTATTGTCGCTTGGCACCCGTCTCGGCGAGTGTCTCAAGGCCGCGGACGTTCTCAAATCGCACGGCCTGACCACGACGGTCGCGGATGCCCGCTTCGCCAAGCCGATCGACAAGGATCTCGTTCTTCGTCTGGCCCGCGAGCATGAAGTGCTCATCACCATCGAGGAGGGTTCGATCGGCGGCTTCGGCGCGCAGGTGCTGCATTTGCTTGCGGAGAACGGCGCGCTCGATAAGGGCCTCAAGGTTCGCTCGATGGTATTGCCTGACAGCTTCATCGACCAGGACAGCCCTGCGGCGATGTATGCCAAGGCCGGTCTTGACGCCAAGGGCATCGTGACACGCGTTTTCGAAGCACTGGGGCGCGAAGCTGAAATCAGCGCGGTGCAGCTTGCTTAATCCCGACCCCCACACCCTCCCGATGCAAATTCTCCTCGCGCAGCCCAGAGGCTTTTGCGCTGGCGTGGTGCGCGCCATCGAGATCGTTGAGCGCGCGCTCGAGAAATACGGGCCGCCGGTCTACGTCCGTCACGAAATCGTGCACAACAAATACGTGGTCGAGAGCCTTAAGGCGAAGGGCGCGGTGTTCGTGGAAGATCTCCACGAAGTGCCCGCCAACGCCATCACGGTTTTCAGCGCGCATGGCGTCGCCAAGAGCGTCGAGCAGGAAGCCGCCGCGCGCAGCCTGCCAGTCCTGGATGCCACCTGCCCGCTGGTCTCCAAGGTCCACAACCAGGGCAAGCGTTATGTCTCCAAGGGCCGGACCCTTGTGCTGATCGGCCACGAGGGCCATCCCGAAGTGGTGGGAACGATGGGCCAGGTGCCCGGCCCGGTGCGTCTTGTGCAAAATGTTGAGGACGTGGCGGCACTGGACATCCCGGCCGATACTCCGGTCGCCTACATCACCCAGACCACGCTCAGCGTCGATGACACCAAGGACATTATCGCGGCGCTGGAAGACCGGTTCCCCGATCTTGAAGGCCCCGATACACGCGATATCTGCTACGCGACACAAAATCGCCAATCTTCGGTGCGGGACCTCAGCAAGCTTGTTGATGTTATTCTAGTTGTCGGAGCCACAAACAGCTCGAACTCGAACAGGCTTCGCGAGATTGGTAGCGAAGTCGGCGTGCCGAGTTACCTTATTGCCGATGGCAGCCAGCTCAACCCGGAATGGTTGCGCAACGCCAAGACCGTCGGCATCACCGCCGGCGCATCCGCGCCGGAAGTCCTCGTCGACGACGTGATCGACGCCTTGCGCCGGATCGGGCCGGTCACCGTGTCGGTGGTGCCGGGACGCGAGGAGAATATCGAGTTCAGGCTGCCTGCGGAACTGACATCCGTCAAAGCCACCGCGGCGCACCTCTAATCCAAGAAAGAACGCTCTTCATGGCCATTCCGTTTTTCAAAGAGATCAAGATCGGATCGTACCTCGTCAAGCAGAAGCTGATGGGCCGCAAACGCTATCCGCTGGTGCTGATGCTCGAGCCGCTCTTCCGCTGCAACCTTGCCTGCGCCGGCTGCGGCAAGATCGATTACCCCGATGCGATCCTCAATCGCCGCATGACGGCGCAGGAATGCTGGGAGGCGGCTGAGGAATGCGGCGCGCCGATGGTGGCGATTCCGGGCGGCGAGCCCTTGATCCACAAGGAAATCGGCGAGATCGTGCGCGGCCTGGTCGAACGCAAGAAGTTCGTCTCGCTCTGCACCAACGCACTGCTGCTGGAGAAGAAGCTCGATCTGTTCGAGCCCTCGCCTTACCTGTTTTTCTCGGTCCATCTCGACGGCCTGAAGGATCACCACGACATGGCCGTGTCGCAGAAGGGCGTGTTCGAGCGCGCGGTGTCCGCGATCAAGGCGGCGAAGGAGCGCGGCTTCACCGTCAACGTGAACGCCACGATTTTCGACAATCATCCGGCCGAAGAAATCGCCAAATTCCTCGACTTCACCACCGAGCTCGGCGTCGGCGTGTCGATGTCGCCCGGCTACGCCTATGAGCGCGCGCCGGATCAGGAGCACTTCCTCAACCGCAAGAAGACCAAGGAGCTGTTCCGCGACGTGTTCTCGCGCGGCAAGGGCAAGAAGTGGAATTTCATGCACTCCGGCCTGTTCCTCGACTTCCTTGCCGGCAATCAGGATTTCGAGTGCGAGCCGTGGGGGATGCCCGCCCGCAATATCTTCGGATGGCAGAAGCCCTGCTACCTGCTCGGCGAGGGCTACACCAAGACCTTCAAGGAATTGATGGAGACCACCGACTGGGATCAGTACGGCACCGGCAAGTACGAGAAGTGCGCGAACTGCATGGCGCATTGCGGTTATGAGCCAACGGCCGCGAATGCCGCGATCACCAAGCCATGGAAGGCGCTTGCCGTTGCCCTGCGCGGCATCAGGACCTCGGGCCCGATGGCGCCGGAGATCGACCTGTCGCATCAGCGTCCGGCGCAGTACGTGTTCTCATCGGAAGTGCAGAAGCGCCTGTCCGAGATCCGCGCTGACGAAGCCAAGGCCGCTGAAGCTAAAGCTGCCAAACTCGCCGCCGCGAAGGCTGCGGCGCCTGCCGAAGCGAGCGCGTCAACGGCGGCCTGACGGCATCACCTCCATCGGAAAAAGAAGAAGCGCGGGCCCGCCCCGCGCTTTTTGTTAGATCCCGTGGCTTGAATTAAGACGTCGTACCTTCTTCATTCTTCCATTTGAAAAACTGGGCGGAAATCTGGCAATAACTCCGTGTGTTGCAAATCGGATACAGCCCCGGAGACTTGATTGCTCTAGCTTTCCGAAAGGGAATTTTAGCTGAATCACTCTGTTCTGACTGACGGTCCATTGCATGAAAAAAATCTTCCTCGGCTCCGTTGCGCTGATGGCGCTTGCGGCCTCCGCACAAGCCGCCGATCTTCCTCGCAAGGCCTACACCAAGGCTCCGGCGCCAACGCCAGTCTATAACTGGACGGGCTTTTATCTGTCCGGCGGCGGCGGCTATGGAATGTGGGCTGCCGATCAGCAAACGACCGGAACCGGATTCGGACTTTTACCTATCAGAACCGGTGGGCGTGGCTTCTTCGGCACGGTCGGCGGTGGCTATGACTGGCAGTTGAGCCCGTCCCTGATCGCCGGTGTTTTTGCCGATGCCCAGTTCGGCAACATCAAGGGGACCATCGATTTCTACGACGGCTATTCTGGCGCCTCGAGCCAGAACAAGGTCAGCTACGCTGCGGGCGGACGCCTCGGTTATCTGGTTGCGCCCAATGTCCTGACCTATGTCAGCGCCGGTTACAGCCATACCGATTTTGCCGCAGCCAATTTTATTGCCTCTGGTGGCGCCGTAAGCGGCTACACGCTGCCCAAGCAGTCTCTCGACGGCTGGTTCATCGGCGGCGGTGTGGAGAACTCGCTTAACGCCTTCGTTTTGACGGCGGCACCCAACTGGTTCCTGAAAACGGACTACCGTATTGCCGAATATGGCAGGGGAAACACGAGCGTTGCCTATCTAGGTGCTCCGAGCTCCTACTACCTTTCTTTTAAGCCCTACGTGCAGACGGTTTCGACCTCGCTGGTTTATCGGTTCAACTCGGGGGCTCCTGCCTATGCGGCAAGCGCCTATGTCCCGCCGGCTCCGCCGGTCAGATGGACGGGGTTCTATCTTTCCGGCGGCGGCGGCTACGGACTTTGGACTGCGGACAATGAGCCCTCATATTCGGGCGGCACCTACCAAACTCAGCGTACGAGTGGCCGGGGCTATTTCGGCACGGTGGGCGGCGGTTACGACTGGCAGTTCAAGCCGCTCTGGGTCGCCGGCGTGTTTGCCGATGCCCAGTTCGGCGGCATGAAGGGCTCCGTCTACACTTATCCTGAAGGCTATTACGGCACGACGACCAACAAGACCAATTACGCCGTGGGCGGCCGCCTCGGTTACCTGATCGCCCCCAATGTGCTGACCTACGTCAATGTCGGTTACAGTCACGCCGATTTTTCGGCGACCGATCTCAATTATTACTCTGGCACTTCTGGATCTTATTCGATTGCCAAGCGGTCGCTTGACGGCTGGTTCCTGGGCGGCGGCACCGAAAACTCGCTCAACCTGTTCGGCATTTCGACTCCCGGCTGGTTCATGAAAACCGAATATCGCGTGGCCGAATATGGCAAGGACACAAAACCTGTACTGAGCGGCGGCGCGCCCTATCCAACCTGGTACGGCACTTTCAAGCCTTACGTGCAGACGATCTCCACCTCGCTGGTCTATCGTTTCAACTCAGGCCAGTAAGACAGCTCAGGCTTGTTTCAATTGTGCAAAAAGCCCCGGCGTGACCGGGGCTTTTTTCATGCAAAGGCTTACGCTCAATCACTCCCGCGCTTAGCGCGCCGGCGCCCCATCGAGCCGGTTGCGGTAGACCTTGAGGCCGCGCAGCGCGCGGTTGAAATCGCGGCCGCTGTGGACCAGCGCGCGGATTTCCGACGGTTTGCGGGCAATGCCGCGCATCACCTTCCACATATCGACATTGCCGTTTGGCTTGAGCGCATCGGTCGCGAGCTGCGGCAGCGCGCGGTGTGCCGGATCGCTGATCACGCGCAGCGCCGCAAACGGCAATCCGTAATGTTCGGCATAACGCGCCGCGATGTGGCTTTCCATATCGACCGCATCCGCGCCCGTGCTTGAACGCAAGGCGGCCTTGCCGACCTGACCGAGGACAACTTCCTCCACTCCGGCAAGAACCCCGTTGACGACACTGCGCTTGCGCCGCTTCACGGGAAGCGAGATCAGCATCTCGGTGAGCTGCGCCTCCGTGGTCCAGCGTTTTCCGGCGGCGACGATTTCGGATGCGATCACGATGTCGCCGGAGCGCAGTGCGGGATTGAGGCCGCCGGCGACACCGAAACTCACGATGCCCCGAATGCTCGCCGGATCGAACGAGGTCATCATCTCACGGAGTTGAACGGGGTTGCTGGAACTGCAGATGACCGTCAGTCCCGGACCAGCCGCAATGCGGGCTTCCTGCTTTAATCCGGTCACAATCAGGACCGGCAGACCGTCACGAGAGGCGTCGCCGCCTGCGCCTATAATCACATTCCAACCCCTGCGAAGCGGCTGTTACTATTGCGCAAATTGCGGTAACGCGCCAGCGCCCAGAGGGGAAAGTACTTAGAATATCCGTGGTATCGCAAATAGAACACACGCGGGAACCCGCCGCCGGTGTAATAGCGCTCGGTCCATAGCCCATCCGGCGTCTGCGCGCCCATCAGATAGCCGATTCCGCGCTGGGTCGCGGGATGGTCCACCTTCCCCGCTGCCATCAGCGCCAGCGTGGCCCATGCGGTCTGGGAGGCTGTCGACTCAGCCTTCTCATAGCCTTTGTAGTCCAGCTTGTAGCTGCTGCCGCTTTCGCCCCAGCCGCCGTCCTCGTTCTGGATCGAGACCAGCCAGTCGACCGCCCGGGTCATGGCAGGGTCGTCGTGGGGCACGCCGGCCGCATTCAGCGCGCAGAGCACCGACCATGTGCCATAGATGTAATTGATGCCCCAGCGCCCGAACCAAGATCCGTCGGGCTGCTGGGTCCGGCGCATATAGTCGATGCCCCGCGCCATCGCCGGACTGCTCTCGGCGGTCTCGCCAAGCTGCGCCAGCATCGACACGCAGCGCGCGGTGACGTCCTCGGTCGGCGGATCGAGCAGCGCGCCGTGATCGGCGAACGGGATGTTGTTGAGATAATATTCGAGATTGTCGGCATCGAAGGCGGCGAAACCGCCATCCTTGCTCTGCATGCCGACGATCCACTCGACAGCTCGCGCGATGGCATCGTCGTATTTGTTTCCCGCACCGAGGCGGCGCGCGCGATCCATCGCCATGACGATCACGGCGGTGTCGTCGAGATCCGGGTAATGCGCGTTGTTATACTGAAACGCCCAGCCGCCGGGCCGCACATCGGGCCGCTTCACCGCCCAGTCTCCCTTAAGATCGAGCACCTGGCGCGGCTTCAGCCAGTCGAGGGCGGCCATCGCCGACTTCACTTCCGCCTCACTGCCGGCCTCGATCATCGCGTGCGAGGCAAGCGCAGTGTCCCATACCGGCGAGACACACGGCTGGCAGGTGACCTCGTCGCCCTCGAAGACAAGCAGGCCTTCGATCGACTGCCGCGCGGCGACGAAATTGGGATGATCCTTCGGATAGCCGAGCAGATCGTACATCATTGCGCTGTTGACCATCGCGGGAAAAATCGCGCCGAGGCCGTCGACGCCGTTGAGCCGCTCGGTGACGAACGCCTCCGCCCTGGCGATGGCGCGCTTGCGGGTCGCCTTCGGGAAAAACGGATCGGCAATACGCAGCACCTTGTCGATGATGTCGAATGATGTGAACCAGAGCTGGCTCTGGTGCGCCGCCTTGGGAGTCGGACCGATCGATTTTGGATCTTCCAGAAACAATTCGTCGACCGTAACGCCGAGCGGATTTTTCGCGCGCGGCTTGTAGAGCATCACGACCAGCAGCGGCACGATCACCGTGCGCGCCCAATACGACATCTTGTTGAGATGAAAGGGAAACCAGCGCGGCAGCAACATGATCTCGACCGGCATCACCGGCACCGCATGCCAGGTCAGCACGCCATAGAGCGCCAGAAGAATGCGGGTGAAAACGTTGCTTTTCACCGCGCCGCCGTGTGCGAGAATGATCTCGCGCGCCTTCTTCATGTGCGGCGCGTCGATGGAATCTCCGATCATCTTCAGCGCGAAATAGGCCTTCACGCTGGCGCTCATGTCGAACTCGTGGCCATGAAACAGCGACCAGCCGCCGTTCGCCAACTGCATGCGGCGCAGATAATTGCCGATCTTCGCCTCGAGCGCGGCATCGACAGGCTCGGCGAAATAATGCCGCATCAGGACATACTCGGCCGGCACCGTTGCGTCGGCCTCGAGCACATACACCCAGTGGCCGTCGGCCTGGCGCTGGCTTTGAATGGCGCTGCTCGCCGCGGATATGCTGGCTGCGAGAGCCTGCGCATTCGGTGCACTGGAGTGATCGGAAGTCATCATCTTGACCGGATTAACTCTGGATTACATGAGCGTGAATTTTAACGTGTCAGGATCAGATCGGCGGCGAGATGTCCGGAGCGGACCGATCCCTCGATGGTGCTCGGCAATCCGGTATCAGTCCAGTCGCCGGCGAGAAACAGATTCCTGAATTCGGTTTTCGCACCCGGGCGCAGGGCGTCCTGCTCGGGCGTCGCCTCGAACGTGGCGCGGCGTTCGCGCACGATCTGCCAGGGCGGCAGCGGTCCTTCGGCGACCGCCTCACCGAGACCGGCGACCTTGGCAATATCACGCCAGATGTCCCGCGCCAATTCCTCGCGCGGCGTGTTGATCAGCCGGTCGGCATCGCTGATGGTGATGGAGAGCCGGTTTGGAAACGCAAACAGCCATTCGATCAGACCGCCAACGACGCCGGTCAGCGCCGGCAATCCTTCCGGCGGATCGTAGCGGAAATGCGCGTTGACGATGGCGCGGAATTTGGTCGGCGCTTTGAGACCGAGCACGATGTTCGACGCCGGGCGCGCCGGCACCGCCAGCACCACGACATCCTCAGCGCCGAGCGCAATGGTATCGTCGCCAAAATCGAGCACCGCGACATTGCCGTTCCTGGTGTCGATCTGACGCAATTCGTGCGCGAACTGAATATTTGCGCCCTTCCCTTTCAGGAATTCCAGCGCGGGATCGACTAGCACCGCGCTCAGCCCCTCGCGCGCGATCAGCGGCCGGCAGGCTTTGCCGCCGGCGAGCAATGTCTCGCGCACGATGGCCCCCGCCAATCCCGCCGATCCTTTCGGCGGATCGACATTCAGCGCGGCGAGCAACAACGGCTGCACGAGACGCCGATAAAGCGTGCCTTCACATGTGATGGTGTCGCCGACGAGCGCCGAATTATTCGCCCAGGCCAGCGGCATCAGCTTGACATAATCGAGCACGCCCGTATCCGGCACGCGCTTCTTTGCGTTGAACAGCCAGAATGGAATGCGGCTCCTGCCAAGATCGAGCAGCCATTTCTTTCCGGTCGATACATCGGCGAAATGAAACTCCGCCCTGTCCGGGCCGATGAGCTTGTCCTCACTACCGATCGACAAGGCATAGAGCCGCGCATGGATGTTGGCCGACAACAAAAGATGGTTGCCGTTGTCGATGACCATATTGGTCGCGCCGTCGAAATAGGAGCGGCAGCGGCCGCCCGCATTCTGCGTCGCCTCGTGCACGTGAATCCGGTAGCCCTCATTGGCGAGCCGGACCGCCGCCGAGAGACCTGAAAGACCCGCGCCAATAATGTGTGCTGTCTTTGTCATCAGATAAAAGCGTATCTCAATACGATATACATTTTCGCGGCCTTGCTCACCTTGACGGGCGCACGCGGCAGGGCGAAACCGCGCGCCAAGAGCTTATTGAAAATCGCGCCGTAATACTTGCCCATGATGCGCGGCGCGCGCACGGCGCTGCGGGAATTGCGCGCCATGATCTCGTCAGCCCTCCTGAAATGTTCGCGCGCCTGCTCCGCCAGCGGCAGACATGCCTTCGGCAAATTCGGGTCGAGTCGAACGACATCCGGATCGGTCGAATTGATGCCGGCGGCATTCAAAAGCTCGCGCGGCAGATAGAGCCGGCCGATGCCGGCGTCTTCGTCGATGTCGCGCAAAATGTTGGTGAGCTGCAGCGCACGCCCGAGATGATGAGCGAGCAGAATGCCGTCAGCGTCCGGCATACCGAACACACGGACCGAGAGCCGTCCCACCGCGCTCGCAACGCGGTCGCAATACAGATCGAGCGTCGCGGCATCCGGCGCGCGGATGTCGGAGGGAATATCCATTTCCATGCCGTCGATGATGGCAATGAAGTCGTCGCGCTTCAGCCCGTATTGTTTCACGGGCTCCGCATAATCGCGCACGCGCGGCGTCGGATGTCCGGCATAGAGCGCGTCGATATCCTTGCGCCATTGATCGAGCGCGGCGAGGCGCTCGCCGCGCGGCCCTTCCGAATCCGCGATGTCATCGACCTTGCGGCAGAAGCTGTAGATGTGAAACATCGCGTCGCGCTGCGCAGGCGGCAGGATCTTCATGGCAGCGTAGAACGAACTGCCCGAGGCCACACTGGCCGGAGTTGTTGTCGCTTCGCTCATGAGGGAATCACGCGCCTGCGGAAAGCCGGGGAAACGGCGTCTGGCCGGTCGCGCGCCGGTAGAGACCGCGCGCGAGAACCGCAAAGGCTATGCCGGCCATCTGCCCTTTGGAAAGATGAACATTCTCGCTGAGCGGATCGCGCACCTTGAGAAGATTGACGATCCGCTCGGCAAACGTCTCGATCACGCCGACCTCGATGGCGAAACGGGTGTCCTTCACCTCGCCCGCGAGCGAGCGGCCTTCATGCAACAGAGCCTCGTTTCGGACCGCGAGACCCTGGAGACACTTCAGCAGCGCGGGCGTCGCGCGGCTTTCGCCCAGCATCTCAACGCTCGCACCGGCGGCCTTCATGGCGTCGAGCGGCACATAAACACGATCGAGCGCGCGATAGTCCTTGCCGCAATCCTGCAGATGGTTGTTGATCTGAAGCGCCGCGCAGATCGCGTCGGATGCCTTCCAGGTCGAGCGGTCCTCGCCGTGAACATCAAGCATGAAACGGCCCACCGGCATCGCCGACAAAGAACAATAATGGATCAGGTCATCCCAGTTCTCGTATCGCAGCTTGGTGACATCGAGACGAAATGCGTCGAGCAGATCGCGCGCGTGTTTGGGAGACATCCCGCGCTCCGCGAGCGCGGCCCGCAGCGTCACGGCTTCGGGCTGGCTGTCGCCCTTGCCGAGCAATTCGGCATCGAGCTGATCCAGACGGTCGAGTTTTTCCTGCGCCGGCAGCGTCGGATGATCGGCGATATCGTCGCCGGTGCGGACGAAATTGTAGAAAGCAAGAATCAGCGCGCGGTGGCGCGGATGAATGATCCAGGACGCGACTGGAAAATTCTCATCCTTGTGACTTTTGCCGGAACGCAGCTCGCCGGAACTGGTCATTGGGACCGCGAGACGTTGGCCTGGACGCGGCCCTTCCATAATCCGCCACGGCCGCGGAAATGCTGATAAGCGGAATTGATCGTGAACACCATGTAAGCCGATGCAATTGCGGGAAGGGCCAGGCCCCAAAACGGGGATTGCTCATAATAACGCAGCGTCGGCTGGAAGGCGAGCGCCATCAGCAGCCAGCAAGTGCCTGCAAACACACGGTTAATTCCGTGGCCGAACAGCGTGAAAAAGACCGGAACGAGGAAAACGAGCGTCATCGCCGCCATCACCCCGAACAGGATCGTAAAGGAGTAGCGAAGCTGCGCGAAGGCGGAGCGCGAAATCATCCGCCCCACCTGCTCGATACGATCGGAGGGGCGCACGCTGCGGACGTGGTTCGAGAGGCCGAGCCACACCGGCCCCTGCGTTTTCAGCTTTGCGCCAAGCGCGCAATCGTCGATCAGCGCGCCGCGGATCGAGGAGATACCGCCGATGTTTTGCAGAGCGCTCCAGCGCGCCAGAATACAGCCTCCCGCCGCGGCGGCGGTGCTGCGACTGGCCTGCGCCACCCACGAAAACGGATAAAGCATCTCGAAGAAGAAAATGAATGCCGGGATCAGAAACCGTTCGGCAAAACTGACGCAGCGAAGCTTGGCCATGATCGAGGCCATCGCCAGATTCCTGGCCTGCGCGCGCGCGACGAGGCGCATCACAACGTCGCCGGAATACACGATGTCGGCGTCGGTCAGCAGCACGAATTGCGGTTGAGTGGCCTCGCTCGTGACATGATCGAGCCCCTGCTGCACAGCCCACATCTTGCCCGTCCAGCCGGACGGCAATTCACGGCCCGTGAGTACCGTCAGCCTGCTCGCTGCGCCGATCGCGGAGGCCGCGCGGCGTGCGAGTTCAGCGGTGCCGTCGCTGCTCTGGTCGTCGATCAGGACCATCGAAAATTGCCCCGGATAGGGCTGCTGAAGAAGCGAGGTGACGCAGTCTTCTATGCTCTCGGCCTCGTTGCGCGCCGGCACCACCGCAACGAGCGGCGGCCACGAGGCGGCGGCCGGCTGCGGCTGCAGATCGTCGTATTTCGGGGTCAGCCAGAACCCGCCGCGCCCCAGCAGCAGATAGATCCAGATCGCCAGTGCGAGGGCGGCGAGGACGAGAGACAGCGCGGGCAGCAAGGCGAACTCTTTCAGCTAATGGGTCGCAAAATCGACGACCAGTCCTCTAACGCCGAACCCGAGGCAATTCCAGCACGGCGGCGCGCATAAGACCTCCGCGAAAGGCGCGACAACCGGCCTCCGGCCCAAGGATCATTCAATGGATCATTCAAGGGGTCATTGCAGGCGGCCACGGCATTTGACTCTGCTTTGGAACATTGCCTCTAATCGTGCAGAGAAGCTGAAAACCAAGAAGCGCGCGGGGGAAGCGGATATTTTATGATCGACAAGCTCGAATTCCTGCTGGCATTGGCGCGCGAAGAGCACTTCGGGCGTGCGGCCGAGGCCAGCAATGTCAGCCAGCCGACTTTGTCGGCGGCGATCAAGCAGCTTGAGGATTCGTTCGGAACCCTGCTCGTCAACCGCGGCTCGCGGTTTCAAGGCTTCACCCCGGAAGGCGAGCGCGTGCTGGTCTGGGCGCGGCGCATCGTCGGCGATTCCCGCGCCATGCGCGAGGACCTCGAGACGCTCAAAAACGGCCTGGTCGGACACATGCGGATTGCCGCGATCCCGACCGCACTGGCGATGACGGCGGCGCTGACGACGCCGTTTCGCGCGCGCCATCCGGGTGTGCGTTTCACCATCGTCTCGCGCACATCGACCGAAATCCTGCGCCTGCTCGAAAATCTCGAGGTCGATGCCGGCCTCACCTATCTCGACAACGAGCCGATCGGAAACGTCAACCGCGTGCCGCTTTATTTCGAGCAATACCGCCTGCTGACGGCAGCCGACAGCGAGCTCGGCGACCGGGAAACGGTGACATGGGCGGAAATCGCCAAGATTCCGCTCTGCCTGCTGACGCCGGACATGCAGAACCGCCGCATCATCGATCAGATGCTGTTCAGGGCCGGTGTAGCGGTCTCCCCGACCCTCGAATCCAATTCCATGATCGTGCTGTTTTCCCACGTCCGGACCGGCAAATGGGCCAGCGTGATGCCCGCCTTGCTTGCCGAGTCCCTTGGGCTGACGGAGAATGTCCGGTCCATCCCGATTATGGAGCCCGACAGCGCCCAATCCATCGGTCTGGTGGTGCCGCAGCGGGAGCCGATGACCGCCATGACTGCGGCGTTGGTCGATATCGCACGCCACCTGTCCAAGACCCTGGCGGAACCCGGCCGCGCGGCGACGGAATCGGCGCGCCGCTGACCGATATCCAGGTCCGTATGCCTGATAGGATTTTGCTATCGCAGCATGTCAACTGCCGTCTTGATTGAATACCAGTTTAGGCCCCAAGTGTTAGACTAGTTTCTTGAATGAGAATGGTTCGCATATGGCGACTTATGAGCCTTGGAGCGCTGAGCGCGCTGCCGAAATTATAGACGAGCACAAGGGCCTTGAAGGGCCCGCGATGCCCATCCTGCACGCCCTCCAGGAGGCGTTCGGTTACATCCCGCAGGAAGCCGAACCGATGATCGCCAAGGCGCTGAACATCTCGCGCGCCGAAGTGCATGGCGTTTTCACCTTTTATCATGACTTCCGTCACAAGCCGGCTGGCAAGCACGTTCTGAAGCTGTGCGCCGCCGAAGCCTGCCAGTCCATGGGCAGCGAGAAAATTCTCGACGAGGCCGAAAAAGCCTTGGGAATCAAGGCTGGAGAAACGACCGGCGACGGTCAGGTCACGCTTGAGCACATCTACTGCCTCGGTCTTTGCGCCACTGCCCCCTCCGCGATGCTGGACGGCAAGATCGTCGGCCGGGTCGATGAAAAGCGCCTCAAGACCTTGCTCACGGAGGCGCGCCGATGACCCTTCGCATCTATGTTCCCATCGATGCAGCGGCGGTGGCCTGCGGCTCCGACGAGATCGCGGAGGCGTTCGCGGCCCTTGCCGGGAAACGCAAGCTCGACCTCGAAATCGTCCGCAACGGCTCGCGCGGCTTGCTGTGGCTGGAGCCGATGGTCGAGGTTGCAACGCCGAAGGGCCGAGTCGCCTACGGGCCGGTGACCCTCGAAGACGTGCCCTCGCTGCTCGACGCGGCTGTGGGTGACGGCCAGCATCCCTTGCGGCACGGTGTCGCGGACGAAATTCCCTGGCTCAAGAATCAAAATCGTCTGACCTTCGCTCGTTGCGGCGTGATCGATCCACGCTCGCTCGATGACTACATCGCTCATGGCGGCTACAAGGGCCTCACGCGGGCTCTGACCCTTGGCGCGGAAGGTATTCTCGCCGACGTCAAAACCTCGGGCCTGCGCGGCCGCGGCGGCGCGGGTTTCCCGACCGCCATCAAATGGACCACCGTCGCCCAGACCAAGGCCGACCAGAAATACATCGTCTGTAACGGCGACGAAGGCGACAGCGGTACCTTCGCCGATCGCATGATCATCGAAGGCGATCCCTTCCTGCTGATCGAGGGCATGACCATCGCGGGCATCGCCGTCGGCGCGACCCGTGGCTATGTCTATATCCGCTCCGAATATCCGCACGCCATCCAGGCGTTGCGGGAAGCCATCGTGACGGCGCGGCGCGCCGGCTATCTCGGCAAGAACGTCTGCAAGTCGGACTTCACCTTCGACATGGATGTGCGCGTCGGCGCCGGCGCTTACGTCTGCGGCGAGGAAACCTCGCTGCTGGAAAGCCTCGAAGGCCGCCGCGGCCTCGTGCGCGCCAAGCCGCCGCTGCCGGCGCATCACGGCCTGTTCGGCAAGCCGACCGTCATCAACAACGTGCTGTCGCTGGTGACGATCCCCTACATCCTCGAAGAAGGCGGCGCGCAAAAATACGCCGATTACGGCATGGGACGTTCGCGCGGCACCATGCCGATCCAGCTCGCCGGCAACATCAAGCATGGCGGCCTTTACGAAATCGCGTTCGGCATCACGCTCGGCGAACTGGTCGACGGCATCGGCGGCGGCACGGCCAGCGGCCGGCCTGTCCGCGCGGTGCAGGTCGGCGGCCCGCTCGGTGCCTATTTCCCGCGTGCCTTGTTCGACACCCCGTTCGACTACGAAGCCTTCGCCGCGCGCGACGGCCTGATCGGCCATGGCGGCATCGTGGTGTTCGACGACACCGTGGACATGTCCAAGCAGGCCCGGTTCGCCATGGAGTTCTGCGCCATCGAATCCTGCGGCAAATGCACGCCCTGCCGCATCGGCTCTACCCGCGGCGTCGAAACCATCGATAAGATCAGGGCTGGCGAGCGCCGGCCGCAGAACCTAACTGTTCTCGAAGACTTATGTAATACGATGAAATTCGGCTCTCTGTGTGCGCTCGGAGGTTTTACTCCGTACCCGGTGATGAGTGCCCTGAAGCATTTCCCAGAAGATTTCGGCGCAACGCCCACGCGTATGCAAGCCGCAGAGTAGGAAGGATCCGCCCATGTCCATGGTTCATGAAGTCGACTACGGAACCCCGCTCTCCAAATCCGAGAAGATGGTCACCCTGACCATCGACGGGCAGTCCGTCACCGTTCCCGAGGGAACCTCGATCATGCGTGCCGCGATGGAACTCGGCACCCAGATCCCCAAGCTTTGCGCGACCGACATGCTCGATGCCTTCGGCTCCTGCCGCATGTGCCTCGTCGAGATCAAGGGCCGCGCCGGAACCCCCGCCTCCTGCACCACCCCGGTGATGGACGGCCTTGTGGTCTCGACCCAGACCGATCGCCTGAAGCAGCTTCGCAAGGGCGTGATGGAACTCTATATCTCCGACCACCCGCTCGACTGCCTGACCTGCGCCGCCAACGGCGATTGCGAATTGCAGGACATGGCGGGCGCTGTAGGCCTGCGCGACGTGCGTTACGGCTACGAGGGCGAAAACCATGTGTTCGCCAAAACCGATGGCCACGGCAACGACAAGTGGATGCCGAAGGACGAGTCCAATCCCTATTTCACCTACGATCCCTCGAAGTGCATCGTCTGCTCGCGCTGCGTGCGTGCCTGCGAGGACGTTCAGGGCACTTTCGCGCTGACCATTGCCGGCCGTGGCTTCGACAGCCGCGTGTCGCCCGGCATGCAGGAAGCCTTTATCGGCTCCGAATGCGTGTCCTGCGGCGCCTGCGTACAGGCCTGCCCGACCGCGACACTGACCGAGAAGTCCGTGATCGAAATCGGCCAGCCGGAGCACTCGGTGGTCACCACCTGCGCCTATTGCGGCGTCGGCTGCTCGTTCAAGGCGGAAATGCGCGGCGAGGAAGTCGTGCGCATGGTGCCGTGGAAGGACGGCAAGGCCAACCGCGGCCATTCCTGCGTGAAGGGGCGCTTCGCCTGGGGTTATACCAACCACAAGGATCGCATCCTCAACCCGATGATCCGCAAGAGCATCAAGGATCCCTGGCAGGAAGTGAGCTGGGACGAGGCGTTCGCCTATGCGGCGTCGGAGTTCAAGCGCATCCAGGCCAAGTACGGCAAGAACTCGATCGGCGGCATCACCTCCTCGCGCTGCACCAACGAGGAAACCTATCTGGTGCAGAAGCTGATCCGCGCCGGTTTCGGCAACAACAATGTCGACACCTGCGCCCGCGTCTGTCATTCGCCCACGGGCTATGGCCTGTCGCAGGCGTTCGGCACCTCCGCCGGCACGCAGGACTTCGACTCCGTTGAAGAGTCGGATGTCATCATCGTCATGGGTGCCAACCCGACCGACGCTCACCCGGTGTTCGGCTCGCGCATGAAGCAGCGCCTGCGTGAAGGCGCCAAGCTGATCGTGATCGATCCGCGCCGCACCGATCTGGTGCGTTCGCCGCACATCAAGGCCGACCACCATCTGGCGCTGCTGCCCGGCACCAATGTCGCCGTCATCACCGCGCTGGCGCATGTGATCGTCACCGAAGGCCTGCACAACGAAGCGTTCATCCGCGAACGCTGCGACTGGCAGGAGTTCCAGGACTGGGCCGAGTTCGTCGCCCAGCCCAAGAACAGCCCCGAGGCGACCGCGATCTTCACCGGCGTCGATCCGCAGGAACTGCGCAAGGCCGCGCGCCTTTACGCCACAGGCGGCAATGGCGCGATCTATTACGGCCTCGGCGTCACCGAGCACAGCCAGGGCTCGACCACCGTCATGGGCATCGCCAACCTCGCGATGGCGACCGGCAATATCGGCCGCCGCGGCGTCGGCGTGAACCCGCTGCGCGGCCAGAACAACGTGCAGGGCTCCTGCGACATGGGTTCGTTCCCGCACGAACTGCCGGGCTACCGCCATATCTCCGGTCAGGAAGTGCGCGACCTGTTCGAAAGCGCCTGGAACGTCAAGCTCGACAAGGATCCGGGCCTGCGCATTCCCAACATGTTCGACGCTGCCGTCGACGGCACCTTCAAGGGCCTTTACGTGCAGGGCGAGGACATTCTGCAGTCCGATCCAGACACCAAGCACGTCTCGGCCGGCCTCGGCGCGATGGAATGCGTGATCGTTCAGGACCTCTTCCTCAACGAGACCGCGAACTACGCCCACATCTTCCTGCCCGGCTCGACCTTCCTTGAGAAGGACGGCACCTTCACCAACGCCGAGCGCCGCATCCAGCTCGTGCGCAAGGTGACGAGCCCGCGCAACGGCTATGCCGACTGGGAGATCACCCTGCGCCTCGCCAAGGCGATGGGCTACGACATGCACTACGATCATCCCTCACAGATCATGGACGAGATCGCGCACCTCACCCCGACCTTCGCGGGCGTGTCGTTCAAATATCTCGAGGAAGTCGGCTCGGTGCAGTGGCCCTGCAACGAAAAGGCTCCGCAGGGCACGCCGATCATGCACATCAACGGCTTCGTGCGCGGCAAGGGCAAGTTCGTCATCACCGAATACGTGCCGACCGACGAGCGTGTCGGACCGCGCTTCCCGCTGCTGCTCACCACGGGCCGCATTCTCAGCCAGTACAATGTCGGCGCGCAGACCCGCCGCACCGACAACGTCATGTGGCACGCCGAGGATCGCCTCGAAATCCATCCGCATGACGCGGAAGAGCGCGGCATCCGTGACGGCGACTGGGCCAAGCTGACCAGCCGTGCCGGCGAAATCTCGCTCCGGGCCCTCGTGACCGACCGCGTGGCTCCGGGCGTCGTTTACACGACGTTCCATCACCCGGACACGCAGGCCAACGTCGTCACCACCGACTTCTCGGACTGGGCGACCAATTGTCCGGAATACAAGGTCACCGCGGTTCAGATCATGCCGTCGAACGGCCCGAGCGAATGGCAGAAGACCTACGAAGAGTTCGCCGAGCGTTCGCGCCGTATCGCCCCGCACGCCGAGGCAGCGGAGTAAGGTGTGGACCCGGTCGTCACAGCGCATCGCCAGATCTGGCGCGACAGCGGCCTGAGCGAAGGCGACCGGATCGTTCCCGAGGAAACGGCGCTGGCGTTGTCCTACGACGCCGGCACCTACGCGGTGATGATGGGCACGCCGCAGGACCTCGAGGACTTTGCCGTCGGCTTCAGCCTGACCGAAGGCATTATCGATAGCGTCTCGGACATCGAATCCCTCGACATCGTTCCGCAGGATGAAGGCATCGAGCTTCGCATGTGGCTTGCCAAGCGCAACGCCGAGCGGCTGGCGCAGCGGCGCCGTCACCTCGCCGGTCCCACCGGCTGCGGCCTGTGCGGCATCGATTCCATCGCCGAGGCGATGAAGCCGGTCGCCATTGTCGGAAGCGGCATCACGGTGACGCCGCAACAGATCATGACGGCGATGCAGAGCCTTCAGCCGCTGCAGAAACTGAACACCCTCACCCGCGCGGTTCACGCCGCCGCGTTCTGGCATCCCGACAACGGCATCCTGACTATCCGCGAGGACGTCGGCCGGCATAATGCTCTCGACAAGCTCGCCGGCGCGCTGGCCCGCAAAGGCGTCGCTGCCAGCGGCGGCGCAGTGCTTCTCACCAGCCGCGTGTCGGTTGAAATGGTTCAGAAGACCGCCGCGATGGGCGCATCCATCATCGTTTCGGTCTCGGCGCCGACCGCCCTTGCCATCAAGATGGCCGATCGCGCCGGGATCACGCTGGCGGCGATCGCCCGCGCCGACGGCTTCGAGATTTTCACGCACACAAACCGCATTTCGTCCGGAGAAGTTACAAATGTCGCATAGCGGTGACGATAAACTCGTCTACATGGCCAACCAGATCGGCAAGTTCTTCCACAGCCAGGGCGGGGAGATCGCTGTGACCGGCACGGCGGAGCATCTCAAGAAGTTCTGGGATCCGCGCATGCTCAAGAAAATCTTCGCCCATGTCGAGCATGGCGGCGAAGGACTCGATCCGTGGGTCAAGACCGCAATCGAGAGCCTGATGAAGAAGGCCGCCTAAGCGCGGGCGGGCGCATCCCGTCATTGCGAGGAGCAATAGCGACGAAGCAATCCAGACTGCATGCAGCAAAAGACTGGATTGCTTCGCTTCGCTCGCAATGCGCAGGGGTTTTCAAGGCTTTACCGGGCTAGACGCTTGTATTTCGCTGTTCGCCTGCGAGCCGTGGAGTCACGGCTCCGTTTCGCGGGCCGGTTGCCTGCATCTCCCGTTTTGCGGCCGGCGGATGGAGCGGGTATAGTTCAGGCCCGCCATCGACCGACTCCCCTTCGACACAGCCACGGAACGACGAATGCTCAATACGCCCCGCAGCCGCCGCGGTATGGTGACCTCGCCCCATCATCTCGCCAGCGAAGCAGGCCTTCGCGTCCTGCGGGAGGGCGGCAACGCGGTTGAAGCGATGCTGGCGATGGCGTCGGCTCTCGCCGTGGTCTATCCGCACATGAATTCGATCGGCGGCGACGGTTTCTGGCTGATCAGCACCGACGGCAAGAAGCCGGTCGCGGTCGATGCCTGCGGTGCATCCGCCAAGGCGGCGAATGTGGAGTTCTACAAATCCAGGGGCCTCGCCAAAATTCCGGAGCGCGGTCCCCTCGCCGCAAACACCGTGGCCGGCACGCTCTCCGGCTGGGCGGAAGCCTTCGCGATCAGCCGCGAGCTCGGCGGCAAGCTGCCGCTGGCGCGGCTGCTGGAAGACGCGGTGTGGTCCTCCGAGAACGGGTTCGCAGTCACCCGCAGCCAGCAGGAACTGACGGAAACCAAACTGGCCGAACTCAAGAACAGTCCCGGTTTCGTGAACACCTTCGTGCCGGGCGGCAAGCTTCCGCGCGAGGGCGAGATCATGAAGCTCGCCGCGCTCGGCAACACGCTACGGCGGATCGGACAACACGGCCCGATGGATTTCTACCACGGTGCGCTCGCCAAAGACGTCGCTGCCGACCTTGCGGCATGCGGCTCGCCGGTGTCGCTGGACGACCTCGCCGCGCACAAGGCGCAGCGGCGCGAGGCGCTGTCGGTGAAAGCCGCCGGCGCGCGGCTGTATAATTTTCCGCCGCCGACGCAGGGTCTGGCGTCGCTGATGATCCTTGCTTTGTTCGATCGCCTTGGTGTTAAAGAGGCCGAGAGCTTCGATTATCTCCACGGCATCGTCGAAGCCACCAAGCAGGCATTCCTGGTCCGCGACAGAATCGTCGGCGATCATGTGCTGATGAAGGAAGCGGGTGAGGACTATCTCATCGACACCAAACTGGATGAACTCGCGGCGAGGATCGACCGCAAGCGCGCCCTGCCCTGGCCTGTCCCCGCCAATCCGGGCGACACGGTGTGGGCCGGTGCGATCGACGCCAATGGCGTCGCCGTCAGCTTCATCCAGAGCGTCTATTTCGAATTCGGCTCGGGCTGCGTGCTGGAGAACACCGGCCTCGTCTGGCAGAATCGCGGATCGAGCTTCGTGCTCGACGGCGACGGCCCGCGCGCGCTGCGCCCCGGCCGCAAGCCGTTCCACACCCTCAATCCCGCGATGGCGATGTTCGACGATGGCCGCCGCATGGTCTATGGCAACATGGGCGGCGAAGGCCAGCCGCAGAGCCAGTCGGCAGTATTCAGCCGCTACGCGATGTATGGTCAGGGCCTGCAGGAGGCCGTCACCGCGCCGCGCTGGCTGCTCGGCAAGACCTGGGGCGACGCCACCGTGACGCTGAAACTCGAAGGCCGGTTCGATCCGAAGCTGGTTCAGGCGATGCGGGACGCCGGCCACGACATCGAGGTGCTGGAGGATTTCACCTCGACCATGGGGCACGCCGGTGCCGTCGTGATGCATCCGGACAGCGTGTTCGAGGGCGCCTCCGATCCGCGCAGCGACGGCGCGGCAATGGGATTTTGAGAGGTTTTCGGGGCGCGCCGCGATCCCTATAATAATCCCCATGTCGTACAAGGTCGCCGCGTTCTATCAATTCGTTCCGCTGCCGGACTTTGAAAGTCTGCGCGAGCCGCTGCGCAACATGTGCGCGGCGCTCGATATCCGCGGCATCATCCTGCTCGCCGAAGAAGGCATCAACGGCACGGTGGCCGGCAGCGCGGTCGGCATCGACGCGCTGATCAACCAGCTTCGCACCGGCGCGCTGTTCGGCGGACGGCTGGACAATCTCGAACTGAAATTCTCCGCCGCCGAGCAGATGCCGTTCAACCGGATGAAAGTCCGGCTGAAAAAGGAGATCGTCATGCTCGGCGACAAGGACACCGATCCGACCGAACGGGTCGGCGTCTATGTCGATGCGCAGGACTGGAACGCGCTGATCGGCCAGCCCGGCATGCTGCTGATCGACACCCGCAATCAGTTCGAGGTTGAGATGGGGACATTCGAGGGGGCTGCCGATCCGAAATTGGCCAGCTTCAGCCAGTTCAAGGATTACGTCGACCGCGAGCTCGATCCCGCGCGCGATACAAAAGTGGCGATGTTCTGCACCGGCGGCATCCGCTGCGAGAAAGCAAGTTCATACCTGCTGTCGCGCGGCTTCAAGGAGGTCTATCACCTCAAGGGCGGCATCCTGAAATATCTGGAAGTCGTTCCCGAAGAGCAAAGCCGCTGGCGCGGCGAGTGCTTCGTGTTCGACCAGCGCATCGCGCTCGGCCACGGCCTCGTCGAGCGTCCGGTCAGCGGCAAGCAGCTTGTCGATGAAAACACCGATGAGTGATCCGTCCCTGACCGCCCGCATCGACGCGCTCGAAATGCGCGCCGCCTATCAGGACGAGACGATCGAGGCTCTCAATCAGGCCCTGACGGCGCAATGGGATCAGATCGACGCGCTCAGGCGCGAGATCGCGCGGCTGAAGGACCGTCTGGCGGCGGCGGAAAATAATATCGCCACGCCGCCCGAAAGCGAGCCGCCCCCGCCGCATTATTAAGGCGCGTCAGATCATCGGCAGATGGCGCGGCTCGCGGCCGAGCGGAAACGCCTTGTCGAGCGCGGCGATCTCCGCGTCCGTCAGCGTCAATGAGCCGGCTTTGGCGTTCTGCTCGGCATGCGCGGCATTCGACGCCTTCGGAATGGTGAACACCGACGGCCGCCTTGTCAGAAATGCCAGCGCCACCTGACGCGGGGTTGCGCCATGCGCCTCGGCGATCTTCGCCAGCACGCGGCCCGGCTCCGTTTTCGCATCCGGAAAATCATTGTGGCCGAATGGCGAATAGGCCGTCACCGCGACATTGTGATCCTCGCACCACGGAATCACCGAATGCTCGATAGCGCGTTCCTTCAGATGATACAAAACCTGATTGCAGGCGATCTGATCGTCACCGGCGATATCGTAAATCTCCTGCAAATCGTCGGCATCGAAATTGCTCACGCCCCATGAGCGGATTTTGCCCGCTTCGACAAGTTCGTCGAACGCGGCGACCGTGTCTTCCAGCGGATACGAGCCGCGCCAGTGCAAGAGATAGCAGTCCAGCCGGTCCGTCTTCATCCGCTGCAGCGAGCGTTCGCAGGCTTTGATGGTGCCGGCGCGCGACGCGTTGCTCGGCAGCACCTTGGAGACCAGAAACACCTCATCGCGCCGGCCCGCGATGGCGTCGGCGACAACAAGCTCGGCGTCATCGTACATTTCGGCGGTGTCGATATGGGTCATGCCAAGATCGAGCCCGCGTTTCAGCGCCGCGACGGCGGAGGCGCGATCGCCCCGGTCGATGTACCAGGTGCCCTGCCCGATCACGGACGTGTTGCGGCCGGTCGGCCCGAATATCTTCTGCTTCATTCCGCTTCCGTTCGCCATTGGCCGCTCCCCGTCCCCACTCAGGTCAAGACCCGGCTGCAACGCCGGTTCCTGCCGGGAGATTTGTTTTCATCCATCCGTCGAGCGCCGCGACGTCGGCTTTCGACAATCTCAATCCGAGTTTCGAGCGCCGCCAGACGATATCCTCCGCAGTCCGCGCGAATTCTTCCGCGACAAGAAAGCGGACCTCCCGCTCCGTGAGCGTTGCCCCGAAATCCAGGCCGAGATCGGCCATTGACCTCGCGCCCGACAACATCCCGCTCGCGCGCGTGCCATAAGCGCGGATCAGGCGCTCCGCGTGCGGCTGTGACAGAAACGGATAATCGCGGCGCAATTGCCCGACCCGATCGGCAAGACCGGACACCGGAAAATCGCCGCCCGGCAGCGGCGCATGTGCGGTCCAGCCTTCGCTTGAGGCGGCGTCCTTCAGCCAGGGCGACAGCTTTTCAAGGGCGTGCTCGGCGAGACGCCGATAGGTCGTGATCTTGCCGCCGAAGATCGACAGGATCGGCGCGCCATCCGGCGTATCGAGCTCGAATACATAATCGCGTGTCGCGGCGCGCGCTTCGCTCGCGCCATCGTCGTAAAGCGGGCGCACGCCGGAATAGCTCCATACCACATCCTGCGGCGTCACGGGCCTGGCCAGATAATCGCTGACCGAGACGCACAGGTAGGAAATTTCCTCGTCCGAAGCGGCGACCCGCGCCGGATCGCCGTGATAATCGCGGTCGGTTGTGCCGATCAGGGTGAAATCGTTCTGATAGGGAATGACAAAGATCACGCGCCCGTCGGCATTCTGGAACGTGTAGGCCCGGTCGTGCCCGTAAAGTTTCGGCACCACGATATGGGAGCCCTGCACGAGGCGGACCTTGTCGCGCGAATGAATGTCGGCGCGCTGAATCAGGATGTTCTCAACCCACGGCCCACCGGCATTCACCAGCACGCGCGCCGCGATCTCGCTTTGCGCGCCGCTGACGCTGTCCTCGAGCGCGACGTGCCAGAGGCCGCCGCGGTGCTCCAGCCTTGTCGCCCGCGTCCGGGTGCGGATGGTCGCGCCGCGCCGGGTCGCATCAATGGCATTGAGTACCACCAGCCGCGCGTCATCCACCGTGCAATCCGAATACTCGAAGCCGCGCGTGAAGCGTCCGGGCTTGAGCGGCTGCCCCGTCACGTCGGTGCGCAAATCCAGCGTGCGCGTTGCGGGCAACAGATGCCGCCCGCCCAGATGATCGTAGATGAAAAGGCCGAGCCGCAGCAGCCAGGCCGGGCGCAAGCCGCTGTGATGCGGCAGCACGAAACGCTGCGGATGGATGATATGCGGCGCAATTCCCCAGAGCACCTCGCGCTCGATCAACGCCTCGCGCACAAGGCGGAATTCGTAGAATTCGAGATAGCGCAGGCCGCCGTGGATCAGCTTGCTCGACCACGACGACGTGCCGCTGGCGAGATCGTTCATTTCGCACAGGAACACGGAATGGCCACGTCCTGCGGCGTCGCGCGCGATGCCGCAGCCATTCACGCCGCCGCCGATGATCGCGATGTCGTAAACAAAATCCGGAGATGTCATGCGTCCGGACCAATAGCCGGACTGGCGCAAAGCGTCAAAGCTCTGCGCGCAAAGATATCTTCGGGAGGCTGCTTGTTAATTTCCGGGGCCGTGGGTGAAGTAACAGCCGCAATAACAGGGAGGCACCGTCTGCCCGGTCTGATCGGCATTCGCCTTGTTTTTCGCAAGCTCGTTGCCGCCGTTGAAGATCGAAATATAGCCCAGCGGGTCCGTGCCCGGCGGATGGGTCGGGTCAGGCAAGTTGGTCGTGCCGTAGCCCTGACGCGACGCCATCTGGTCCGTCGGCAGATCGATCGCGCCGCCGCTCTGGCCCGGCTTGCTCGTCAGCAGCGCCATGATCTGACTGAGCGTCAGGTCACTGATGCGGAATGGCGGCGGGATCGGATCGTTGGGACCGGTCACGAACGTGGCGTAACCCGGCTGCAGTGTCACCGAACCGGTGTTGTTGGAAATGACCGTCACCCCGACGTGGCCAATCACAAGCTCGCCCTTGGCGTTGGCAAGATTGGGGTCGCCGTTCCCGAAGCCCGGCGGGATCGGATACATGATGGTGACGACGCCGCCGCGCACGCCGAGCGAGGAGACCGGCGTGTTGACCGTCACGCCCGCGGTGTGACTGATCTGTCCGCCGACGAAGCGCAGCACGCCCTTGCCGACCGAAGCCACCATTTTTCCGGTGCCGGCATTCGGATCGTAAACATATTCGTTGATCACGATGCTGCTGTTGCGGCCGACATTCAGGGTCGATGTGTCGGGAAACACGATCTGGGTCGATCCGGAAGCCGAAGTCTGGATCTTTTCGTTGTGAACGACGTTGCCGCCGATCACGAGAGTGCGTGACGCGGCCCCCGGCGGCGTGCCGCTTGCGTCGGGATTGACGGCGCCGACGCGCCCGGCGTTTTGCGCCTCGGCAGGCAGCAGCGGCGCGGTGGTCGAGAGCAGCACCGTCAGCAGCGATGTGAGGCAGGATTGAATGCGTGGATTCATGTCTGCCCCTCAGAATCTGGCCGTCGGACCGACGATCACCGAGAAATTGTTCAGACGATAATTCTGTATCGTCGAATCGGTGTGGTCGTATTGAACGGTGGTGGAAACACCGAGCCAGCGGTTGATCGGGAAATTGAAGATCGCGCCAGTGCTCCACATCGTGTCGTGCTGCGTCGTCGTCGGATCGATCGTCGGGTTGGGCGCGCCGAATTTCGTGTCGAGCAATCTGACGAAGGGCGAGATGCTCCAGTTGCGGACAATGTTGGTGAACGGCGGGGCGTATTCATACGTCAATGCGGCCTCGACGGCCCATTGATCGAAGGCATTGTAAGTGAACTGGGCATCGCCGCGGCGATAGAAGCCGCGGTTTTCGAGACGCAGGTTCTGGCTGATCTGCCACGCGCTTCCGAGCGCGAAGGTGTAGGAATCTCCCGTATTGAAGCTGGAAGCAATCGGGATCGAGTTGAAATCGTTATGCCGCCATTCGAACGCCGGCCCCACGGTGAAACGGCTGCCAAACGGCAATTTCAAATCGACGCCGGCGCCCACCGAAGACATGTAAGACGTGTTATCCAGCCAGGTATTGCCGCCGATGACGTAGGGCTTGATCGACGCACCCTGCCAGATGTTGGACAGCGACAGCCGCGGTCCGATGCTCGCATCGAACAGGCCGACATTGAGTTCGCTGAAACGGCTTTGCTGGGTCAGATATCCGACGAAGCGCGTTTCGAGAACGTCTCCGCGCTGAACGTCGAGATCGTAATCGTTACTGATACCGGCCAGCCCGAACCAGTTGACGTCGCTTTTCTTCTGCGCATTCGGCAACAGCGTCAGCGGATTGCCGTTGAACAGGATGGCTCCGCTGGCGGGCGAATAATTGGCATTGGACTGCGAGCGGATACCGGTCTGCGCGAAACCAGACCAGCGGCTGTTCTGAAGCTGTTTGTCGGCGTCGGGCATATAGGCTTCGATGCGCGCGCGAGTCTGGGGCGCGAGATCGGGGCTGGCCAGTGCCTCGTTGAAATAGCGCTTGGCCATTTCATAGGAGCCGAGCCGGAAATACAGCGCGCCGAGTTCGTATTTCACCTGCGTCAGGCGCGGATTGTAGAACAGCAACCGCTCCAGAGCGCCGATCGCCGCTTCGTAGTCGCCGCGCGCAGTCGCGACGCGGACGAACTCGAACGTGACGTCGTAATTCGTGGGCTGCTGAACCATGCGCTGAAACAGTGCCTGCTGCTGGGCGGCATCCTGCGCGAACGCCGTGTGCGGCTGCATGAGAAAAGCCGCGAACGCCAGCATCGCGAAACGCGATGTGCGAACAGCCGAACGCAATGATTTCCCACAATCAGGCATCAGCAATTGGTCTCGTGAAATTAATTGAGGTTCAAAAGGCCATAAAACTGCCGCGCAATCAACGCCCTAGGGCCGGAATCCCGTTGCGGATTTGGCACAGCGGGCAAGAAACCGGCAGTCGCAGATTCAACGTCAACAAATTGAAGGGAACCCGCTTCGGATCCGGCGGCAGCGATCGTGCGGAACCGTTACTGGACGTTGGCCGCGCGATACATATGCCTGATCCATCGGTTCAACTGGCCGAATTCCATGCGTCCGCCGAACGCATGATCGATCGCGTGGCGCGATAGCAACAAATCGAGAAGCGACCCTTCGGGCGGCGCGAGGACCTGTGGCACGCCCGCGCGCCGCCAGACATCGCCCTGCAGATGCAGGAAGCGCGTACTCGCGCATTTGCCCGTCAACTCATCGGTCATGGCGGGATCGAACAGGTCCGGAACGGAAAGCCAGGTAACCGGTCCCAGCGATTCGAATGCGACATTCTGGCGCAGCCCCTGCCCGGCCAACAGGGCCGTCAGCAACGCTGCTCCGGCCCCGCCCCATTTGTCGACAGTCTCTCCGAGACTCACGGTGTCCGCCAAAGCCTTCGTCATCAACGGGTGCCGCGGCGGAAAACGCAGCACCGTCGTGGGCACCTGACCGAACACGTTGGGTGCTCCGGCGAACATAATATCGCCCGGTGGCAGATCCGGCTGCATCAGTACGACGTCAGGCTCGATCCACCAGCCGCCAAGCTTCTCGAGCAACGCGTAGCGAAGCAGATCGGCATGAATAGCGATCTGCCCGCTTTGCTGCATCGGAACCAGCACCTTGCCAGCGGGCAGGATTTCGGCGGCGTTCCTTGCCACAAGCCAATCGGGAAAATCCTGTCCTGCGCCGTAGCTGAAGACTTCGACCGTGTGGCCGTGATCGGCGAAGCTCTTCAGGCACAGTTGCTGGTAGGGCCCGATGGTCTCGCCATGCCAAAAGGTTCGCACGACCTGAGGATCGCCTGTCTTCGGGAGCGACGGCAGCTCCTGCGGTTTGCTCTCGCTGAAATCGAGATAGGCGTAATCGCGCGCGGCGGGCCGCCAGCCGCGAAGACGGACCCGTGCGGCGAACTCGTCGATGGTTTTCGCCGTGACAGCCGGCGAGCCGACCGCATCGCAGATGTCCTTCACAAGGCGATGCTCCCGGACCCACGACTCGATCGCCTCGTACTCAAGGCGCGCGCGATCAGGGAACGCAACATCGAACCGCTCGAACAATGTCTCGAGAAAACTGCCGCGCGGCGGTCCCAGCCGTCGCGGAATACGCAGAAGATTCCACGCCTCGTTCCACAAATGAACGAAATCGCGGCCCGCAAGCCTCGACTGAACCTCTTCACGCCGGGATGGATCGAAAAACGACAGGATGTCGTAAGACGGAATTTCATAGGCGGCCGATATCGGACGGCCGAAATGTCCCAGCCCGTGTCTGTCGACATATTTTTTCAGAAGCGGCGCGCCGATGATCTTCCTGTCCCGGAAGCTCGTCCCCGTATCCGGCGCCGTCGCAAGCACGCGGCGCGCTTCGGCCAGCAAATCGCGCAGGAAGTCCGACGCTGGCGGAAACTTCAGAATGGCCGTATTGAGCGAAACATCGCCATCCGCCGCGAAATAGGTGTCCGTCCCGGGCAGGCGATCCTGCAGACAGATCACGTCGAGATCGGCATACCAGCTGCCGAATTTTTCCATCATCGCGTAACGAAAAAGATCGGACTGCCGGACGCGACCGACTTGTCCTTCGGCGGAATGAGCCGCGCTCATTTCATCGGGCAGAATTTCCGCCGCCGAACGCAGCTCGACCCCTTCGGGGACAGCAAGATCCGTCGCATCGGAATACAGAAACACTTTCGCCCCGGCCGCGACAAAACTCTTCAGCGACAGAATTTCATAGTGGCTGAGCGGCGGGCCGACCCAGAATGTCCGCACCTCGTCGCGTGGGGCCGATGGCGTATGTTCCATCCGCCCATATAGGACCGCGGATCCACCCGTCGCAAGGCGGGTGAATTCACAGGGTGACTGGAGCGATCCGGATTACTCGGCCGGCTTGAGGCCAAGCTCGAACGCTTCGACCTCCTTGGCGCGCTCGGTCTCATGCGAGTGATCGGTCGCCAGCGCGACGTACACCGCAGGCAGAACGAACAGCGTGAACAGCGTGCCGATGGTCATGCCGGACACCACGACAAGGCCGATGGAGAAGCGGCTCGCCGCGCCCGCACCGCTCGCGACCAATAGCGGCAGCAGACCCGTGACCATTGCGGCGGTCGTCATCAGGATCGGACGCAAACGGACGCGGGCGGCCTGTTCGATGGCGGAACGGCGGTCGAGCCCTTCCTTGAGCTGAAGCTCGTTGGCGAACTCCACCATCAGAATGCCGTGCTTGCTGATCAGACCGATCAGCGTCAGCAGTCCGACCTGGGTGTAGATGTTGATCGTCGCAAGCCCGAAGAACAGCGGGATCAGCGCGCCCGAGATCGCCATCGGCACCGAGATCATGATGACCAGCGGATCGCGCAGGCTCTCGAACTGCGCCGCGAGAACCAGGAAGATGATGATCAGCGCGAAGCCGAAGGCGACCGCAAGCTGGTTGCCTTCCTGCTTGTACTGGCGCGAATCCGAGAGGAAATCGTAGTTGAAGCCCGACGGCAGGTTTTTCGCCTGCTGCTCGAGGAAATCGACCACCTGCCCCATCGACACGCCCGGCATCGGCACGGCCTGGAAGGTAGCCGAATTGAGCTGGTTGTAGTGCGTCAGCGCATTCGGATCGGTCGCGGTCTTGATCGTGACGATGGTCGAGAGCGGAATTTGCTGCCCGCTCGGGCTGGAGACATAGAAATTATCGAGCGCGTTCGGCGCAAGACGCAGCGCGCGCGGCACCTGCGGGATGACCTGATAGGAACGTCCTTCCAAATTGAACCAGTTGGTGTAGTTGCCGCCAAGAGCCGTCGCGAGGGTTGCGCCGATCGCCTGCATGTTCAGGCCCAGATCGCTGGCCTTGGTGCGATCGATGGTCACGCGAACGACGGGCTGATTGTAGTCGAGGTCGCTGTCGCTGACGATGAACATACCGCTCTTGCGCGCGGCGTCCTTCAGCTTTTGCATCTCCTCGTAAACCTGAAGGAAGCCGTTGGTCGAGTAGATCACCATTTGGACCGGAAGACCGCCGGGACCGCCCGGCAGCGGCGGCAGGTTGAATGCGAATGCCTGAACGCCCTCGATCTGGCTGAGCTTGCCCTGGACCTCCTGCTTCATGGCGGTGGAGGTCCGCTTGCGCTCATCCCACGGCTTGAGGATCATGCCTGCAATGCCCTGGTTGCCGACCGGCGTGCCGTTGAGGATAAAGCGCAGGTCCGTTTCGGGGAAACTGCCGAAAACCTTGTCGAGCTTCTCGCCGTAATAGTCGAGATAGTCGATGTTGGCGGATTTCGGCGCCTTGGTCAGAGCGAACAGGATGCCCTGATCCTCTTCCGGAGCCAGTTCCTGCTTGGTGTGCAGGTACATGAATCCGACCAGACCGAGGATGACCACCGCGAACATCGCCGTCACCGGCCGATAATCGAGCGAGCGGTCGAGCTGGCGGCCGTACCAGCGCGTGACGGAGCGGAAGACATGATCGACCTTGGTTGCGAACCAGTTATGTTCGACCTGTTTCAAAAGCGCCGAACACATCATCGGCGACAGCGTCAGCGCGATCACGCCCGACACGATCACCGAGCCCGCCAGCGTGAAGGCAAATTCCCGGAACAGCGCGCCGGTGAGGCCGCCGAGAAAACCGATCGGCGCATACACGGCCGCGAGCGTAATCGTCATCGAAATGACGGGTCCCACGATTTCGCGCGCGCCCTCAAGCGAAGCGCGGACCGGTGACTTGCCCTCTTCCAGATGGCGATGAATGTTCTCGACCACCACGATGGCGTCGTCGACAACAAGACCGATGGCGAGCACCATCGCCAGCAAGGTCAGAAGATTGAGACTGAATCCCATCACCAGCATCAGCGCGCAAACGCCGACAAGCGACAGCGGAATGGTCACGACCGGAATGATGACCGAGCGGAACGAGGCGAGGAACAGGAAGATGACGATAATAACGATCACCACGGCTTCGATCAGCGTCTTTTCGACTTCGTCGATCGAGGACTGGATGAACTTCGTTGAATCGTAGGCCACCGTCATCTTCAGGGAAGGCGGCAGATTGCGCTCGATGGTGGGGAACAGCGCACGTACCCCCTTCACGATGTTCAACGGGTTGCCTTGCGGGGTCGACTGCACACCGATGAAGATCGCGTGCTGGCCGTTCAGCGCCACGCTGGCATCTGCGCTTTGCGCGGCAAGCTCCACGGTCGCCACGTCCTCAAGACGCACGATGCCGCCGTCATTCGCCTTCACCGTCATCCGCTTGAACTGCTGGACGTTGTTCAGGTCGGTGTTGGTCGTCACGTTCGAGACGATGAAATAACCCTTGGTCTGGCCGGCCGCCGCCTGGAAGTTGTTGGCGGCGATGGCGGCCTGAATATCGGCGGCGGAGACGCCGCGTCCGGCCATGCGAACCGGATCGAGCCAGATGCGCATCGCGAAGGTCTGACCGCCGAGAATGTCCGCCGACGCCACGCCGTCCACCGTCGAGAGGATCGGCTGGATCACGCGCGTCAGATAGTCGGAAATGGCCGGTCCACCCAGCTCATCGCTGGAGAAGCCGAGATACATCACGGCCGTGGTCTGGCCGGTGGACTTCACGATGACAGGATCGTTCGCCGCCTTCGGGATCAGGTATTTGACCTGATTGACCTTCGCCAGAACTTCGGTGAGCGCCTGGTTCGGATCGAAGTTCAGCTTGACGAAAACCTGGATCGTCGAGGTGCCCTGCACCGACGTCGACGTGATGTAGTCGACGCCTTCGGCCGAAGCGACCGCCTGCTCGATCGGCGTCGTGATGAAGCCCTGCATCAGGTCCGGCGACGCACCGGGATAGGTGGTCGTAATCGTCACCACGGTATTCGAGAGCTTCGGATACTGGCGGATCGGCAGGTTGAACGCGGCGGCCGCGCCAACCAGCAGGATCAGCAGGCTCACCACGACCGACAGAATCGGCCGCTTGATGAAGATGTCGGTAAAAACCATGTGTCGCCTCTCCCGCGATCAGTAGCGCGGCGGGTTTGCTGGCGCCGGCGGCGGCGGATCGCTCGAGACCGTGATCTCCACACCCGACTGCAGCTTCAGCTGGCCGACGCCGACAACGCGGTCGCCTGCATTCAGACCCTTGGTGATAACGACCTGGCCATTCACGCGCTGACCGGCCTGAATCGGGACACGAACAGCGTGCAGCGTCGCCTTGCCGTCCTTATCGGTCTCCTGCTTCACGAGGAAAACGGAGTCGCCGTAGAGCGTGTAATCGACCGCCGTCTCGGGGATGACGATCTTCGCCGGCTCCGGCGGCAGCACGACTGTCGTCGTCGCGAACATGCCCGGTTTCAGCGATCCGTCCGGATTTTCGATGGTCGCCTGCACGCGGATGTTGCGCGTATCGCTCGCGATCTGCGGTTCGATGGTCGTGATCTTGCCCTGAAACTTGCGTCCCGGATATGCGTCAACAACAGCATCGACGGTCTGGCCCACCGCGAGAATGGCGGCGTCCTTTTCCGTGGCGGTGAAGTTGAGATAGACCTGCGAAGGATCCGTCAGCGTGACAATCTGGGTGCCGGGGCTGAGATACTGACCGACTTCGACATGACGCACGCCGAGTTCGCCATCGAACGGCGCCTTGACGAGTTTCTGCGAAATGACGGCTTCGGTTTTCGCGACCGCCGCGTTGGCCTGATCGAAAGCGGCCTGCGCCGAATCCACCGTCGCCTGCGGACCGAACGACTTCGCCAGCAGCGCCTGCGCGCGATCGAGTGCGAGCCTCGCATTCAGTGTCTGCGCCTTGAAGCTGGCGAGGTCGGCCTGATCCGGATCGTCGAAAATCTGGAGCAGCGGGTCGCCCTGCTTCACCTTCGCGCCGGCGGTGAACAGGATTTTGGTGATGCGTCCGCCGACATCGGCGGAGACGTCAACCTGATGCACGGCCGCGAGCGAGCCGAAGCTGGTCAGAAGATGCGGCACCACTTCCGATTTCACGTCGACCACGGAGACATTGGTCGGCGGCGGCTTCATGGTCGCAAAGAATTGCGCAATCATATAATTGCGGAAAGCATTGAACCCGACGATCAAAAAGACGATGACCGCGAGAATGCCGCCGACAATGATGAACCAACGCATTGTCCGCACGCGATGGGGCGTGGGCGAAACAGGGCCTTCCGCCGCCGGGCGCTCATCGATCCTGGCTTTAGCCGAGGTCATCAGATCGGATGCCTTTTGAAAAATATTCATCGTTATGCACTTTCTGTAACAAGCTCGGTCATCTGACTGTCCGACAAGACGCGATCCAGATTCGCCCTGATCGCCGCGTCGCTCAGTCCAAGTCCTCGAAGGATGAAGTCGCACAATTGCCGCTCGAGATACGGGTCCGCCGGATAAGGCAGAGATGGCACCGCCGGGAGCCGTGTCAGCGCAACTGTGTGAAGAAGATTGTGTGCGAACCAGAACAAGTTGAGCGGAGTGGTCGACACGCGCGTGGCATCCCCCACCGCGACCGCGCGCTCGAGCGATATCGCGAACACCGGCCCGAGGATCTTTCCGACTTTCTCGTAAACCAGACGCACGAATTCTCCGTCGCCAAGATGGCTCGAAACCATCAGCCGTAACTTCTGCCCCTCCTCATGATCCGAGGCGGCGCAGTCATCGAGAAAGTGCCGAACCATTTCCCGGACGAATTGCACCAGCGTCGCGGTAGATGGTTCGAGCTCCATGAGCCGGATCAGGTCAGGATCGGCTTCACAGGATTCAGCGAGAATTTCCGCATACAGCGCGGCCTTGGTCGGAAAGTGCTTGAACAGCAACCCTTCCGATATGCCGGCCGCAGCGGCCAGACTCTTGGTTGTCGTTCCGGCAAAACCATGGCGCGAGAAGCAGCCCTTGGCCACGTCGAGAATTTGCCGGCGGCGGGAATCGCTTGTCATTCGTTTCTGTAGCATGGCGGCAAGTAAGCACTCACTTTGACGTTCGTCAAATCGTTTTTTACGAGGCACTGGGGACAAAAAAATAACTGCATGAAACTAAAAAGATTTTCGGGGCCGGCGATGACCGCCAGCCCCGATCGGAATGAACCGTTCGGTCAGCTTTGAGAATCAGGCACTGACTTTGGCCGGACGCAGCAGTTGTCCTGCCCCGGCAAAGATCTTCTCGATCACCGACCAGAACAGCAGCACGAAGGCCAGCGTGGTGATGCTGCCGACCAGCCAGTTCGACCAGAACACGCCCATCGAACCACCGGAGCCGATCATCGACAGGCGGAAGGCGTCCTCGGCGCGGCTGCCGAGCACGAGCGCCAAGGTGAACGGCGCGAGCGGAATGCCGATCTTCTTGAACACATAACCGACCGCGCCGAACACGAGCATCAGCCAGATGTCGAACGTCGCGTTCTGAATCGCATAGGCGCCCACCGCGCAGGACACCACGATCATCGGCGCGATCGCCGCGAACGGCACGCGCAGAACGGCGGCGAACAGCGGCACCGTGGCCAGCACAATGACAAGGCCGACGACATTGCCGAGATACATCGAGGCGATCAGCCCCCAGACGAAATCCTTGTGTTCGACGAACAGCAGCGGTCCGGGATTGAGGCCCCACACCATCAAGCCGCCGAGCAGGATCGCAGCCGTGCCGGAGCCCGGAATGCCGAGCGCCAGCATCGGCAACAGCGCCGCGGTGCCGGAGGCGTGAGCCGCGGTCTCAGGCGCGAACACGCCCTCGATGCGGCCCGTGCCGAAGCTCTCCGGCTCCTTCGAGAAACGTTTCGCCAGATTATAACCCATGAAGGATGCGGCAATCGCGCCGCCCGGTGTAATGCCGAGCCAGCAGCCGATCGCGGACGAGCGCAGCAGGGTCGCCCAGTAGCGCGGCATTTCGGCCCACACCTTGAACACCACACGCGGACTGATCGCGGCGGCATGTCCCTTCAAGGCGAGACGCTCCTCCATGGTCAGCATGATTTCGCTGATGCCGAACAGGCCGATCACCGCGACAAGGAAGTTGATGCCGCGAAGCAGGTCGCTGGAGCCGAAGGTCATGCGCAGCGTGCCCGACACCGTATCCATGCCGATGCCGGCAATCAGCAGGCCGAGCGCCATGGAGATGATCGTCTTGTGCTTGGCTTCGCGGCCGAGGCCGACGAAGGAACAGAACGTCAGCAGATACACGGCGAAGAATTCCGGCGGCCCGAACCGGAGCGCAAAGGATGCAATGCTCGGCGCGAGGAACGTGATCAGCATCACCGCCACCAGCGAACCGACAAAGGAAGACGTGAAGGCCGCGGTCAACGCTTCCGCCGCCTGCCCCTTTTGCGCCATCGGGTAGCCATCGAAGGTTGTCGCGACCGACCACGCCTCGCCCGGAATGTTGAACAGAATCGAGGTGATCGCGCCGCCGAACAGTGCGCCCCAATAAATGCAGGACAGCATGACGATGGCCGAGGTCGGGTCCATCGAGAAGGTCAGAGGCAGGAGGATCGCGACGCCGTTGGGACCGCCAAGCCCCGGCAGCACGCCGACGAAAACGCCGAGCACAAGGCCGACCAGCATCAGCCCGAGGATCTTCCAGGTGAAAAGAACGGCGAAGCCCTGAAGCAGAAGTGAAAAGGATTCCATCGCCCTGCCCTCAGTATCCGAACAGGGCTTCGAGCGGCCCCTTCGGCATGATAACGTCAAACTCGATCTCGAAGAGCCAGAACGAGAATCCCGCGAAGATCAGCCCGGTCAGCACCGACTTCCACACCGCGATCTTGCCCACGAAAATCATGAAAAGCGCGATCAGCAGAAAGCTCGCGACATAAAGGCCGAGCCACTGCGTCGCGGCGCAGAACGCCACCGTCGGGAGAAACACCAGCATGACGCGGCGAAACTGGTCGCGCGTCACGAATGCGGACGCGGCCTCGGCAACGGCCTGCTTGCCGACAAACGAGGTGATGAAGCCATAGGCGCTGGCCAGAAACAAAATCACCGACAGATAAAACGGAAAATATCCCGGCTGCGGCCCGTCCGATGCCCAGGAATTACCCGTGCGGTAATTGTCGTAAGCCATCACCAGGGCAAAGCCCATCAGCACCACCATGGTGCCGGCGTCGACACTGCGCTGACTGGCAACCGGCGGCGAATCTTCAGCGGGTGCCGTAGGATCGTCGACGACGATTTCGATATCGTTTGAGGTCATAGCTCTCTCGTCATCCGTTTTGAGCGGGAAAGAATCGTTTGGAAGAAGAGCCGGACGAAGCGCGGTGCCGTCGTCCGGCCATCAAGTTTCTTTATTTCGCGACGAAACCGGCCTCGGTCATGAGCGCAGTGTTTTCTGCGTCATCCTTCTCAAGGAACTTCACCATCTCCTTGCCGGTGATGAAGGCGGGCTTGAGCGCCTGCTTCTCCATGTAATCCTTGTATTCGGGCGTTTCGGTTATCTTCTTGAACAGGTCCTCGTAAAAGGCGACCTGCTCCGGAGTGACCTTGCCCGGCAGGAACATCGCGCGCAGCATCAGATAGGTCAGATCGAGACCCTGCTCCTTGCAGGTCGGAACATCGTTCCATGACTGAGTGTCGGTGACCTTGGTCTTGTAGGAGATGCGCTCGCTGTCGAACACACACAGCGCGCGAACCTGATTGGCGCGCCACACTTCGAGATTTTCCGAAGGATTGTTGACGTTCGACTCGGTGTGCTTTCCGACAAGCTGGGTCGCGGCTTCACCGCCCGACTTGTAGGGAAGATAGGAGAATTTCGCGCCGGTCTTCTTCTCGATGCCGACGGTCAGCACCTGATCCTCACGCTTGGAGCCGGTGCCGCCCATCTTGAACGGGCCATCCTTCGACGCCTTCGCCGCGTCGATGAATTCCTTCACGGTCTTCGGACCATCGACATTGTCCCACAGGACGAACTGGTCGAACGCCATGACGGAGACCGGCGTCAGTTCACGCCAGTTGAAGGGAATTTTCGCCGACAGCGGCAGCATGTAAATCAGCGAATAGGCGATCAGCACCTTGTTCGGATCGCCCTCGCTCGACTTCATGTAGATCAGGGCTTCTGCGCCCGACGCGCCGCCCTTGAGCGAAACGACGACAGGAGCCTTCATCAGATTGTTTTTCTGAATAGCCGCCTGCATCATGCGCGCCATCTGGTCGGAGGCGCCCCCCGCGCCCGCCGCGACGACGATCTCGACCGGCTTGGTCGGCTCCCAGGCACTCGCTCCCGTAGCAGCGGATGCAGTCATTACCGCCACGGCGGCGGCTGTCATCATCTTACGCATTCATCCATCTCCCTGTTTGGCCTCACCGGTATTCCGGCTTTTTATTTTTAGTCACCGTGATGAGGCAGATACGCGTCATGAACGCGCAGCTGCCTCAAAATCAGAAGTCAGCCTAAGCGGTCCGCTTGAGCGGCACTGTCTCTTGAGCCTCGTCTTTCGCCTTCAGAACATCCATTGCCGCCAGCACGCCGCCTGTCTTGTGCGGAATGCGCGCAAGATCGAGCGCCATTTCCACGCCCGACAATGTCCCCATCAGCATCAGATCGTTGAAATGACCGAGATGGCCGATGCGAAACGCCTTGCCCTTGAGCTTGCTCAGTCCGGTGCCGAGCGACAGATCGAAGTTCTCGAGCGCGACCGCACGGAATTCGTCGGCATCGAAACCGTCCGGCACCAGCACGGCGGTCGTGACAGGAGAATGCTCCAGCGGTTCGGCGCAGACCGTGTCGAGCCCCCAGGCGCGAACCGCGGCGCGGGTCGCCGCCGCATGCCGTGCATGGCGCGCGAACACGTTCTCCAGACCCTCTTCCTGAAGCATCGCGAGCGCTTCCTTGAGCGCGTAAAGAAGATTGGTGGCCGGGGTATAGGGCCACGAACCGCTCTTGTTCGCATTCAGGATTTCATTCCAGTCCCAGTACGAGCGCGGCATGGTGTTGGTCTTCGACGCCGCGATCGCCTTGTCCGACACCGCATTGAAGCTCAGTCCCGGCGGCATCATCAGGCCCTTTTGCGAGCCGGCCACCGCGACGTCCACGCCCCAGGCGTCGTGCTGATAGTCGATCGAGCCGAGCGAGGACACCACATCGACCATCAAGAGCGCCGGATGCTTGGCGCGATCCATCGCCTTGCGGATTTCCGGCAGCCGCGTGGTGACGCCGGTGGAGGTCTCGTTATGGACGACCATCACCGCCTTGATGGTGTGGTCCTTGTCGGCGAGCAGACGCGCCTCGATCTCGTCGGCCTTGGCGCCGCGCCGCCAGTCGCTGGCAATGGTTTCGACCTTGATCTGGAACTTGGCCGCCAGCGACTGCCACAGAATCGAGAAATGCCCGGTCTCCGGAACCAGGACCTTGTCGCCGGGGGAGAGCGTGTTGACGATGGCCGCTTCCCACGCGCCGGTGCCGGACGAGGGATAGATCATGACCGGATTCTTGGTCCGGAAAACGGCCTTGCAGCCTTCCAGAATGCCAAGGGCCATTTCGGCGAATTCAGGACCTCGATGGTCGATCGTCGGCATGTCCATGGCACGCAGCACGCGATCGGGCACGTTGCTTGGGCCGGGGATTTGCAGGAAATGTTTTCCCGTATGAACGACCATCATTGCATCCTTTGAGTTTTGCGATGCAAACCATTCTTTTTTAAGAGGATTTGCCGTCGGGACCATACCCGGAAAGGAAATCCGCGCAAACTCCCGTCCGCGCGGATTCCCACCGATCCAAGACGACATTTCCTGCGACAAAACAAGCATTTTCCACTCAAACCGGCATCTTCTTTGGATTAACAATGCATTCGTGATCGGCCGATCAGTAATCCCAAATGGGATCGACCGCCTCCTCGGCGATCTGGACAATTCTCAGCCTTTCCTGATCGTCCGAAATCTTCGAAAATGCCCGGATCAGCCGCAGACGCAGGTCGCCCTGCGCCTTATCGGTTTGGCGCGGCTCCGCGCTTGGGCGAACTTGCGCGCCGCAGTTCTCAACGACTCTCAGATGGACGGCCATTTTATCGGCTCACGTTTTTCAAAACCCCGAGGATGACGAAACGGCCGCGCTTACGCGGCCGCCTTTTTGCGATTGGCCTCCAGCCTGCGGTCGACCAGCGCCACGATGGCGTCCAGCACCGGATGGCTCATGCCCTTTTGTTTCGCCACAAGCTGAACCAGCTTGTCGGCCCGTTCGATGTTCGGCGCGCCGTTGTTGAGCGCGCGAGCCGCGGAGGCCGGGCGCGACAGGCTTTCCGCCGCGGCGGCATATTTCTCGAACGGCACGAGATCGGCCGGCGAAGCGCCGAGCTTCACGCACAGATCGAACACGAAGTTGTAGATCGAGCGCGACTCGTCGATATTCGTGAGAACCGCTTCCTTGGCGGTGCGCATGCCGTCCGGGGTGATGCAGCGGTAATTGCCCGCCATCAGCATCGCCCATTTCGCCAGCGGCACGAACAGCGAGTCGTGGAAGCGCAGCTTCACCGGCAGTTCGATCTTGCCGTCGCCCGTATCGAAGCGAATGGCATCGATATCCTTTTCGAGATTGCGCAGAATGTCGTTGCTTGCCTCGTTGTCGAAACGCGCGACCTTGAAGTTGGTGGGCAGCGTGACCTGCAGCACGTTGACCTTCTCCTCGGGCGGGCGGATCGCCTGCGGATCTGGACTGCACAGCGTCAGCATGCCGGGATCGAAATTGTCCCATACGGCAGGCGCGGTATAGGCCGCCTTCAGCCCATTGCTATCGAGGCCGGGAATGCGCTTCATGTAAGGCAGCGGCGGCATGTTCATGATCGACATGCAAGGCACGCGCGATCTGGCGACAGCGTCCAGAAGTTCGCGCACGCCGGGTGAGCCGTACTGCGGCTCCTGCATCGCAAGTCCGATCAGATCGTAATCCTTCGGATTGATCTCGGAGGGACCGGCGGCGGACACCTTGCCGGGCAGCTTGCGCGAGTCGATCTCGATCTGATCCGTGCGGCCCCGGATCGGCATGCGGACACGGAAGCCTTCCGAATTGATGAGGTCGGCTTCCGCCGGCAGGCACACCAGTTTGACGTTGTGGCCGCCGAACATGATTTTCGACGCCAGCAGCGAACCGTAGGACGCGCCCAAGATCAGGATGTTGTATTTCGGCATTTTCTCTCTCCCAGGGTTTATTTTTCCGCTGATTTTTCAGCGTTTTTAAAAGAGCAGTTGGATCTGCCCGGCGTGTTGTCGTGAGTTGGCTGTTAGTTCTTGACCACCTTGAGATGGCCAGGCGTGTTGGTTGCGTTGCGTTCCTCCAGAAGCTCCATCGCTGCGTTGACGCCGCCGGCACGGTGCGGAACACCCGCGACGGATAATCCCATCTCGACGCCGGTCAGAGCACCCATCAGGGTCAGATCGTTGCATTCGCCAAGATGACCGATGCGGAACACCTTGCCCGCAACCTTGGACAGACCCGCGCCGAGCGACATGTTGTAATTCTCAAGCACAACCTTGCGGAAATTGTCCGCGTCATGGCCCGGCGGCATCAGCACCGCGGTCAATACCGGCGAATATTCTGACGGCTCGAGGCAAAGCACTTCAAGGCCCCAATGTGTCACAGCCGCCCGTGTCGCAGCCGCAAGGCGCTTGTGGCGCGCGAACACGTTATCGAGCCCTTCCTCGAGAAGCATCGCGACGGCTTCCTTCAACCCGTAAAGCAGATTGGTCGCCGGCGTGTAGGGGAAGAAGCCGCCTTCATTGGGCTTGAGCATCTCTTCCCAGTCCCAATAGGAGCGCGGCATCTTGTTGGTCTTGGCGGCCTCGCGCGCCTTGTCCGAGATCGCGTTGAAGCCAAGCCCCGGCGGCAGCATGAAGCCCTTCTGCGAACAGCTGACGGTGACGTCCACGCCCCATTCGTCATGCCGGTACTCGGCAGAGCCGAGCGACGAGATGGTGTCGACCAGAAACAGCGCCGGATGCTTGGCGGCGTCGATGGCCTTGCGGATTTCAGCGATGCGGCTGGTGACGCCGGTGGACGTCTCGTTGTGCACCACCATCACGGCCTTGAAGGAATGCGACTTGTCGGCGGCGAGCTTCGCCTCGATCGCCGCCGGCTCCGCGCCGTGGCGCCAGTCGGTGGAGAGGAATTCGACCTCGATGCCGAAGCGCCTGGCCATCTTCTGCCACAGCGTCGCGAAATGGCCGGTCTCCACCATCAGCACCTTGTCGCCCGGCGACAGCGTGTTGACGATCGCAGCTTCCCAAGCGCCCGTGCCGGACGACGGGAAGATGATCACCGGATTTTTGGTCTGGAAAATCTTCTGACTGCCCGCAAGCACCTCCTTGCCGAGCTCGGCAAACTCCGCGCTGCGATGGTCGATCACCGGCATGTCCATGGCGCGCAGGACACGGTCGGGCACCGGGCTCGGACCGGGAATCTGGAGGAAGTGCCGTCCTTGGAATTTGCTCACGCGATTCTCCTGCGAGGTTGGTGGCGTCGCTGGCGATCTCCCCAGCCCCGAACGCTATTGCATTTAATTTCTAATTCAAGCAAGAAAATAATGCATGCAAAAATACATTGGCCGGAATTTCCTATTCTCCGCTGTTGTGACGACCGGCGCCGGTGGTACGAATTGAGGCTGGATCAACCCGCAGTGACATTTCACATGGCTACACAACTGTCCGCCGAGAAATTCGCCGACCCCACCGAGCGCGAAGAGACCTCGCTGCACGGCGAAACGCTGGCGCGGCTGCGCGACTATATTGTCGAGGGCAACATTCCCGATGGCGGCCGCGTTCTGGAACGCGAGCTATGCGAGATCCTGGGAATTTCCCGCACCCCGTTGCGCGAGGCGCTGAAGGTCCTGGCGGCGGAGGGCATCGTTGACCTGCTGCCGAACAAGGGCGCGCGGGTGCGAGCCCTGAGCGAAAGCGACCTTGTCGAACTGTTCGACGTGATGGGCGGACTTGAGGCACTGGCGGGCCGCCTCGCTTGCGAAAACATCACGGACACAGAGGTTTCCGAGATCGAACGCCTGCATCACGAAATGTACGGCTTCTATCTTCGCAAGGACATGCACAATTATTTCCACGCCAACCAGATGATCCATCAGAAGATCGTCGAGGCCTCGCGCAACGCCGTGCTGCAGGCGACCTACGCGACCTTCGCCGGACGAATCCGCCGCGTGCGGTATTCGGCGAATTTCGCGCGCGAGCGCGAGCGCTGGGGCGAGGCGATGCGCGAACACGAAATGATCCTCGATGCGCTGCGCCGTCGCGCGGGCGGCGAGCTCAGCGACATCCTGTTCAACCATCTGCGCAACAAGCGGAAGGCGGCCGCCGAGCGGTCCGGCGAATCCGGCCATGCAGCCGGACCGATGACGCTCGAATGAAACAGACAGCGGTGGCATGCGGGCGCAAGAACTGCTAAAAATGCATGCAAAATTTCTGTTGCGCTGCACATTTTGCATTACGCAGTGCAGCAAATTGGAGCCCCGCGCCCGCTCCGGTCATGATTTAGGAAAGTCCAATGCCATCCCACGCCCCCTCCCGGCTTGAACAGCGCCTGCGCTCGCAGATCACCGGCGACGTGCTGTTCGATGGCTTCAGCCGGGGCCGCTACGCCACCGACGCCTCATTTTACCAGATCATGCCGTTCGGCGTGGTCGTGCCCCGCACCACCGAGGAAGCCCTGCTGGCGATGTCGCTGGCGCGGGAAGAAGGCCGCATCGTCACCCCGCGCGGCGGCGGCACCTCGCAATGCGGCCAGACCGTCAATGACGGCATCGTGGTCGATGTCTCGAAATACCTGAACAAGATCGTCTCGCTCGATGTCGAGAACAAAACCTGCGTGGTCGAGCCGGGCATCGTGCTGGACGATCTCAACCGCCAGCTCAAGAAGCACGGGCTGTGGTTTCCGGTCGATGTCTCGACGGCCTCGCGCGCGACCATCGGCGGCATGGCCGGCAACAACTCCTGCGGCGGACGCTCTCTTCGATACGGCACCATGCGCGACAACACCATTTCAATGGATGCTGCGCTGGCCGACGGCACGCAGCTTCATTTCGGCCCCCTCGCCCGTGACAAGGCCTGGCCCAATGTCGATGAGCCGGGCCGCGACCTGTTTCGCGACCTGCTTGCGCTCGGCACCCGCGAAGCAAACGAGATCGCCGAGAAATTCCCGAAGGTGCAGCGCCGTGTCGGCGGCTACAACCTCGACGCGCTGACGCCGAATGGCGGCGTCAACAACATGGCGCACATTCTCGTCGGCTCGGAAGGCACCCTCGCCTTCACCACCCGCGTCGAACTCAAGCTGTGGCCGCTGCTCGGCGCCAAGGTGTTCGGCGTCTGCCATTTCGGCAGCTTCTACGAGGCGATGGATGCCGCGCAGCATCTCGTCACGCTCAAGCCCATCGCCGTCGAACTGATCGATTCCACCATGATCGCGCTCGGCCGCGACATCGCGATGTTCAAGCCGACCATCGACGCGGTGGTGAAAGGCGATCCCGAGGCGCTGCTGGTGGTGGAATTCGCCGAACCCGATCAGGCCGCCAACCTCGCCAAGCTCAAACAGCTTCACGACCTGATGGGCGATATCGGATTCGGCTGGGACCGCGAGCGCCGCAAATGGGGCGGCGTGGTCGATATTGTCGAGCCCGGCCTGCAGGCGGCGATCACCGATTTCCGCACCTCCGGCCTCAACGTGATGATGTCGATGAAGCAGGAAGGCAAGCCGGTGTCCTTTGTCGAGGACTGCGCGGTGCCGCTACCGCATCTGGCCGAATACACCGACCGGCTGAACACCATCTTCGCCAAGCACGGCACCAAGCCGACGATGTACGCGCATGCGTCCGAAGGCTGCCTGCATGTGCGACCCGTGCTCAATCTGCGCCTCGAGAAGGATGTGAACGCGATGCGCGCCATCGCCGAGGAAGCCTTCGCCATGGTGCGCGAGTTCAAGGGCTCGCATTCGGGCGAACATGGCGATGGCATCGTGCGTTCGGAATTCCACGAGCAGATGTTCGGCGCGCGGATCGTGCGCGACTTCGAGGAGGTGAAGGAGCGCTTCGACCCGGAGACCACGCTCAATCCGGGCAAGATCGTCCACGCGCCGAAAATGGACGACCGCTCGCTGTTCCGCTTCAAGCCCGGCTACAAGGTCGAGGAGTTTGCCACCGAACTCGACTGGTCGTCATGGCCCGGCGCCGCCGGCGGGTTTCAGGGCGCGGTCGAGATGTGCAACAACAACGGCGCCTGCCGCAAGCTCGAGGGCGGCGTGATGTGCCCATCCTACCGCGCCACGCGCAACGAGAAAGATGTGACGCGCGGACGCGCCAACACCCTGCGTCTGGCGATCTCCGGCCAGCTCGGCCCCGATGCGCTGTCGTCCGACGCCATGATGGAGACGCTGAAACTCTGCGTCTCCTGCAAGGCATGCCGCCGCGAATGTCCGACCGGCGTCGACATGGCGAAAATGAAGATCGAGGTTCTCGCCGCACGGGTGAGAACGCATGGCCTGACGCTACGCAATCGTCTGGTCGGCTATCTGCCGCGTTATGCGGCGCTGGCCGCCGCCTTCGCGCCGCTGGCCAATCTGCGCAACAAAAGCGCGGCCTTGCGCTGGGCGATGGAGAAGACCGCCGGCTTCAGCGCCAGACGCGCCCTGCCGCAGTGGCGGCGCGATGTGTTCGCGCCCGGCGAGGTTGCTTTTGGCCCCGAGAACGGGCCGGAAGTGGTGCTGTTCTCCGATACCTTCAACCGCGCCTATGAGCGTGAGAACCTCGACGCCGCCCTCAAGGTGCTGGTCGCCGGTGGCTACCGCGTCCATCTGCCCAGGCCTGTTCAGGGAGCGCGCCCGCTGTGCTGCGGCCGCACCTTTCTGTCGGCTGGCCTCGTGGAGCAGGCGCGCGAGGAACTGGCGCGCGTCGTCGAAACCCTTTCGCCCTTTGTCGCACGCGGCGTGCCCATCGTCGGACTGGAGCCGAGCTGTCTTTTGACCCTGCGCGACGAATTGTTGTCGCTCAGAAGCGACGACAAAGCCAAAGCGATCGCCGCCCATGCGCTGCTGTTCGAGGAGTTCCTCGCCCGCGAGGCGGGCAGCGGCCGCCTGCAATTACCGCTCGGCCCGATCGGTACAAAGGCCATGGTCCACGGCCATTGCCACCAGAAATCCTTCGACGCGTTCAAGCCGGTGGAAAAAATCCTGCGGCTTGTGCCCGATCTCGATGTCGAGGTGATCGAGTCGAGCTGCTGCGGCATGGCGGGCGCCTTCGGCTACGGCGCGGACACCTACGAGGACTCCATCGCCATGGCCGAGCTGAAGTTGCTCCCAGCCGTCCGCAAGGCGGACGAAAAGACATTGATCGTCGCCGACGGGACCTCGTGCCGCCACCAGATCAAGGATGGCTCGGGCCGCGGCGCGCTGCATGTGGCGCAGGTGCTGGCGATGAGTCTCGAAAGCCATCGGTCAGGGTTGCATCCGGCGGACTTGATCGGCGCGGGCGCGCATGCTGAAAGCGCGTAGCAATTTCATCCCCTGTAAGGAAAGATCATGACCGACCTGAAGCTCGATACTGCCCGCATCATTCTTGACACTGCTCTGGCCAAGGTCATGGAAAAGAAATTGAAGCCGATGGCGATTGTCGTCCTCGACGCACGCGGCACCGTCAAGGCCGCCCTCGCGCAGGACGGCACCAGCCTGATGCGTTTCGAGGTCGCCCACGGCAAGGCGTACGGCGCGCTCGCGATCGGCCTCGGCTCGCGCGCGATCTTCAAACGCGCCAACGAGCAGCCCTATTTCGTCGACGCCGTGAACACCATGGCGCGCGGTGCCCTGATCCCGGTACCGGGAGGCGTGCTGATCAAGGATGCCGGTCACGTGATCGGCGCCATCGGCATCAGCGGCGATACCTCGGACAACGACGAGGAATGCGCCATCGCCGGCATCAAGGCCGCCGGCCTGGAGGCCGACGCGGGGTGATGCGAAATAACTTGTCCCGGACGCGAGGCAACGTGCAGCGTTGAATCGCAGAGCCGGGACCTTCCAGATATGACGACCCCGGTTCAGCAGCGCATCACTTCGTGCTGCGCTGCGCCCGGCGAAACAACAAAGCGGTAATCAACAAGATCGCTGTAGAATAATAAAGGGAGACAACATGTCCGCACCCCAAGCCTCGCAGGCCCTGTCCCGTTTCATGGTTCTGGATTTGACGCGGGTGCGCGCAGGCCCGACCGCGGTGCGCCAGCTTGCGGACTGGGGCGCCAACGTCATCAAGATCGAGGCGCCGACCGACCTGCCCGACGACGAACAACTCGGCGGCGCGCGCCACGGCGGCGACTTCCAGAATCTTCATCGCAACAAGCGGGCGATGACGCTGAACCTGAAGGAAGCCGCCGGCCGCGACGTGTTCTACCGTCTCGCGGAAAAGGCGGACGTCGTGGTCGAGAATTACCGCCCCGACGTGAAGGAGCGGCTCGGCATCGACTACGAGACGCTGCGCAAGATCAACCCGCGCCTCGTCTATGCCAGCATTTCGGGTTTCGGACAGGACGGCCCCTATGCCAAGCGGCCGGGCTTCGACCAGATCGCGCAGGGCATGGGCGGGCTGATGTCGATCACGGGCGCGCCGGGCCAGGGCCCGATGCGCGTCGGCATTCCGGTCGCCGACCTCACCTCCGGTCTTTTCTGCGCGATGGGCGTTCTCATCGCGCTGCTGGAGCGGGACGTGTCGGGCGAAGGCCAGTGGGTGCAGACCTCGCTGCTGCAATCGCAGATCTTCATGCTTGATTTCCAGAGCGCGCGCTGGCTGGTACAGAACGAAGTGCCCAAACAGGCGGGCAACAATCATCCCACCATGATTCCGACCGGCGTGTTCAGGACGTCCGATGGTTACGTCAATATCGCCGCCACCGGACAGGTGATCTGGGAGCGCCTCGCGCACGCGCTGGGGCGCAGCGACCTTCTGCAGAAACCTGACTACGCCTCGCCGAAAACGCGCTCGGAAAACCGCGACGCGCTGAACGCGGAGCTCGAGAAAGCGACCACGACGCGCACCAGCGCGGAGCTGGTCGAGGAACTCAACAAGGCCGGCGTTCCATGCGGCCCGATCTATACCATCGACAAGATGTTCGACGATCCGCAGGTCAGGCATCTCGATCTGGTGCGTGACGTTCCGGACACCGGCGAGCGCAAGGTGCGGCTGGTCAACCAGCCCTTTACGCTGTCGCGCACACCGAGCAACATCGTCGCGCGCCCGCCCGAAGTCGGCGAGCATACCGATGAACTGCTCCACGAATTCGGCTTCGGCGAGGGCGAGATCGCCGCGCTGAAGGCGCAAAAGATCATCTGACCGACGAAAGCGAATGGCCATGACAAAAACAATGACGCAAACCAAGACGCTGACCGACAAGATGATTGCCCGAACCGAGGGCAATATCGGCTACATGATCTTCAACAATCCCGAGCGTCACAACGCCGTCTCGCTGGACATGTGGAAGGCCTGCGCCGAGATCATGGACGGGTATGCCAGGGATCCCGCGATCCGTGTCGTGATCATCACCGGCGCGGGCGAAAAGGCGTTCGTGTCCGGCGCGGACATTTCAAAGTTCGCCGAGGAGCGCGCCGACGGAGGCACCGAGCGTTACAACGAAGCGGTCGAAGCCGGTTATGCGTCGGTTTACAACTGCCCCAAGCCGACCATCGCGATGATCCGCGGCTATTGCGTCGGCGGCGGCATGGGGCTGGCGAGCTGCTGCGACATCCGCATCTGCACCGAGAATTCCCGTTTCGCCGTTCCCGCCGCCAAGCTCAGCGTCGGCTACGGGTTCGATGGCGTGAAGCGCCTGCGCGATATCGTCGGCCCCTCCTTCACCAAGGAAATCTTCTTCACCGCGCGGCTGTTCGACGCCGAGGAAGCGCGCATCATGGGTTTCGCCAATCGCGTGCTGCCGGCGGACAAGCTGGAGAGCTACGTGAAGGATTATGCCGCGACCATCGCCGGCAATGCGCCGCTCACGGTCGACTCCATCAAGTTCATCGTCGGCGAGATCGCCAAGGATGAAAGCGCGCGCGACATGAAGAAGTGCGAAGACATGGTCAGCGCGTGTTTCGCCAGCACCGATTATGAAGAAGGCCGCACGGCCTTCATGGAAAAGCGCAAGCCGGTGTTCACCGGCCGCTGATCGTTCCGAGGACTTGTCGTCTCTAAGATTGCCGATCAAGGATTGCCGATGCCGACCCGCCCTCCCGCCGAGCCCGGCATGAGCCTCGACCAGGTCACGACCCCGGCGCTGATCGTCGATCTCGACGCGCTGGAAAAGAACATCGCGATGCTGGCGGACCGCGTGAAGGGCAATCCGAACGGCGTGACCGCGACGCCGCACGCCAAGGCGCACAAATGCGTCGAGATCGCGCGGATGCAGATGGCGGCGGGCGGTTCGCGGATCTGCTGCCAGAATGTGGCCGAGGCCGAGGCAATGGTCGCGGGCGGTATTTCATCTGTGCTGCTGTCGAACGAGATCGTGGCCAGCGACAAGGCACGACGGCTGGCGGCGCTGGCGCACAAGGCAAAGGTCGGCGTCTGCGTCGATCACCCGACCCAGGCCGATATTCTCTCCGCCGCCGCGAGCCGGGAAGGCGTGACACTCGACGTGCTGGTGGAGATCGACATCGGCATGGGCCGCTGCGGCATCGCACCCGGCGACGAAGCCGTGAAGCTCGCTCAATATATCGCGGGCAAAGCGGGACTGCGTTTCGCGGGATTGCAGGCCTATCACGGAGGCGCGCAGCACCTGCGCAAGCCCGAGGAACGCAAGGCGGCCATTGCGCGCGCGGCGGAGATGGCGCGAACCACCGCCGAGATGCTGCGCGCGGCCGGTTTGCCCTGCGACGTCATCGCCGGCGCGGGCACCGGCACCTGGGAGAACGAGCTGGCCAGCGGCATCTACACAGAGCTGCAATGCGGGTCCTATGCGCTGATGGACGCCGATTACATGCGTAACGAAACGGCTTCGCCCTTCGTCAACGCTCTTTTCATTCTCACGACCGTCATCAGCCATGCCGCGCCCACGCGCGCGGTGTGCGATGCCGGACTGAAATCGATGAGTCTCGAAAGCGGGCTGCCGCTGGTGTTCGGACGCGACGGCGTGACCTATGTCAAGGCGACCGACGAACACGGCCAGATCGAAATCGCGCCGCCTGGGACGATTGCGATCGGCGATCGGCTTCGCCTCGTTCCGGGGCATTGCGATCCGACCGTCAATCTGCATGACTGGATCGTCGCCGCCCGCAGTGGCAAGGTCGAGGCCGTGTGGCGCGTCGCGCGCGGCTGGTGAATATCCCATGAGCGAAACCAAGACCAATCTTCAGATCGATTCCGCCCGTCTGTGGCGCGACATTCACGACACCGCGAAATTCGGCGGCACCCCGAAAGGCGGCGTCAAACGCCTGACGCTGAGCGAGGAGGACCGGCAGGTCCGCGACTGGTTTCGCGATGCCTGCGAAGCGGCCGGCTGCGAGGTGCATGTCGATGCGCTCGGCACCATGTTCGCGATCCGCAAGGGCCGCGACATGTCGAAAGCGCCTGTCGGCCTCGGCTCGCATCTCGATACCCAGCCGACCGGCGGCAAGTTCGACGGCATGCTCGGCACGCTGGCCGCGCTTGAAGTCGTTCGCACGCTGAACGACGCCGGGATCGAGACGGACGCGCCGCTCTGCATCGTCAACTGGACCAACGAAGAAGGCTCGCGTTTCGCGCCTGCGATGATGGCCTCGGCCTCCTACGCCGGAGAATATACGCCGGAGGACATTCTCTCCCGCCGCGATGCCGAGGGCGTCAGTGTCGCACAGGCGCTGAAAGCCATCGGCTATGACGGCAGCGAACCCGTCGGGCAGCGCAAATTCTCCGCCTTCGTCGAACTTCACATCGAACAGGGGCCGCTGCTGGAAGCCGAGCACAAAACCATCGGCGTGGTCGACCGCGGCCAGGGCATTGTCTGGTATAATGGTGAAATCCACGGTTTCGCCGCCCACGCCGGCACGACGCCCATGCCGCTGCGCCGCGACGCTCTCGCCGCCCTGTCCGAAGTCGTGCTGACGGTCGAACGGATCGCAAAGGAGAACGGCCCTGACGCCGTCGGCACCCTCGGCGAGACGGTAATCGAAAATCCTTCGCGCAACGTCATCGCGGGCGATCTCACCTTCACCGCCGAATTCCGCAGCCCCTCCTCCAAGACGCTGGACTTGCTGGACAGCGAATTTCAGAAGGCCGTCGGCGACATCGCAAAACGCCGCAGGGTCGAGATCAAACTCGACCGTTTCTGGCGCAAGGAGCCGTCCGTGTTCGATCCGCGCCTTGTCGAAGCCGTGCAAAAAGCCAGCGACACGCTCGGCTACGCCAGTCGCCGCATCACCTCGGGCGCCGGCCACGATGCCTGCAATCTCAATGCGGTGATGCCCGCGGCGATGATCTTCGTACCCTGCAAGGACGGCGTCAGCCACAACGAACTGGAAGACGCCACGCAGGCCGACTGCGCGGCGGGCGCCAACGTGCTGCTGCACACGGTGCTGTCTCTGGCCGGCTGACGCTTACTGGTTCTGCGCCTGCTCTTTGGGCTCTTTCTGTTCCTTCTGGCCGGGCAATTGCGAGCCGAGCCCCGCCATGCGCGTCAGCGAAATAATTTCGTTTTTCTGATCCTCGCGCAGATGCGCGAGGAATGGCGTCGCCGCCGCCATCAGCCGCTTCACCTGGTCGCTGTTGGGATCAATCGCCTTGCCGAGCGGCTGACCGCGCTGGCTATAGACATATTGCACGACCTCGCGCAGCGCGATTTCCACCGGTGGCCAGAATTTCTCCTGCGCGGCCGTGAGTTTCAGACGGCGCTTGATGCTGATGATCTGCTTGTCGTCGAGCAGTGCCGTGGTCTGCTTCATGCGGAACACGGTTCTGAACTTGATGCCCGCCGCAGGCGCCAGAAGATATTGCCGTGCCGATTCGAGACTGAGACTGGGCGGGCCGATTTTCGCCGGATCTTCCGGTGGTGGCATCGGCGCCAGCAGCCGATCGCCCTTGGCCTGCGTATTCGACCTCACGCCCGAGACATTGCTGCCCGCCTTTTCTGCAGCGGGAACTGCGCTGGCGGCGCGCTGTGGAAGCGCGGCCGGTGACTCCGCCACCGCCGGTGCGGATACCGCCGGCTCTGTGGCCGCCTCCGCAGACTGCATCCGTGAATCGCCGGACAGAAATGGATTGCCAAGCAGAATCAGCGCCGCAACCGACGCCGTCACCAGCACCACGACAACGATCACGATGTAGGCCGTGCGAGGTCCCAAAACCTGCTTTTCCTGTGCAACAATGGACCGGGCATAGCGAGCATGGAACCCGGCGGAATTAAGGTATTATGATCGCCGTGCTTCTCATACGGGAAGAACCCGCCACCGGAAAGGCGCTGGAACACAGACATGGCCACTCCGCTTCCTGCCGAACGGCATCGAATCATCATTGTCGGCGGCGGTGCCGGAGGTCTCGAGCTTGCAACCCGGCTCGGCCATCGGCTGCGGCGCTCAGCGGCGCAGGTCACGCTGGTGGACCGCAACCCGGCGCATCTATGGAAACCGCGGCTGCATGAAGTCGCCGCCGGTCTGATCGGCAGCGGCGATGATGAAACGAACTATCTTGCCCATGGCTGCGTGCATGGTTTTGAGTTCATGCTTGGCGGATTGAACGCTCTCGATCCGGCCACGAAAACCATCACGCTCGATCCCGTGCTCAGCCCCGACACCGGCGCGGAAGTGCTCGGCACGCGCGTTCTGCCTTACGATACGCTGGTGCTGGCGCTCGGCAGCCGCGTCAACGACTTCAACATTCCCGGCGTGCTCGAATACTGCCACATGCTCGACAGCCCGGCGCAGGCGATGCGGCTGCAGCGCGAATTCCTCGAAGCGGCGATCCGCGTCGGAGCCGGCCTGCTCGACCGCGTGCGCGTCGGCATCGTCGGCGCCGGCGCCACCGGCGTCGAACTCGCGGCCGAATTGCATCACGCGGTTCACGCGATGGAGCGCTGGGGCGGCCTCGGCGCGGCAGGCAAGCTCGACATTACCCTGGTCGACATGGCGAACCGTATTTTGCCTGCGGTCGATCCCGCCACCTCCAAACACGCCATGAAGGTTCTGGAGAAGCTCGGAGTGAATGTAGTGCTCGGCAAGGGCGTCGATCGCGTCACGGCGGACGCGCTGCATCTGAGCGGAGGCGGCATCGTCCCCTGCGAGATCAAGGTCTGGGCCTCCGGCGTCGCAGGACACGACGTGATCGGCTCGCTGAAAGGGCTGACGCTGTCCGCCGGCAAGCGCATCGTTGTGGACGATCACCTCGCCTGCGTGGGCGTCAGCGATATCTTCGCGATGGGCGATTGCGCCGCCGCCCCCTCGCACATCGGCAAGGGCACCGTCCCGCCGACAGCACAGGCCGCGCATCAGCAGGCAAGCTATCTCACAAAGGCACTGGAAAGGCGGCTCGTTGGCGAAACCGTCGGCCCGTTCCTGTTCAAGCCGCGCGGAACCCTTGTGTCGCTCGGCATCAACGAGGCAGCCTGCGAGTTTCCGGCGCTACGGCGGGACAACTCGGTGTTTCCGGCGTACGGCACGATCGCGAAGCTTCTTTATGTTTCGCTCTATCACATGCACCGGGTGGCACTGCATGGCTGGCTGCGCGCGACCGCCCTGTTCATTGCCGACCGGCTGCGCCGCACCACGCTGCCGCCCGTGAAACTGCACTGAGACGACTTAATTTGGGATCATCCCGATTGTCGTCCCCGCGAAGGCGGGGACCCAGCTTTCGGGGATGACATCCATATCAGCAGCCGCTGGCACCGTTGGCCGGGCCATCGTGCAATTCGCGCATATAGGCGAGACCGTAGACGGCGAGCCGCTGCTCGTCCTTCTGGCCGGCCGACGTCAGCGTATCCAGATAGCTCTGCAGCTTGGGCTTGGCTTCTTCAAGCGTGGCGCCATCAACATTGCGCATCATGGCGAATGTATTCATCACGCGATCGATGACGTCGTCCATCAATGTGCTCCAATGCCGTTTTAAGTTGTCATATCAACTGCAGTGCAGCGAAAAGGTTCCCGATTTCGAAAACAAGACCGCTGCCGACAAGACCAAGACCAAAAATGGCAAAAGAAAAGGCCGCGGTGCCAGTGACACCGCGGCCTGATCGCTTTCGGTCAATACTAGTGGAAAATCTTCACCGCGCTCTCGAGGGTCTTGTAAACACCCCACGCGAGCGGGATGCCGACGAAAGCCCAGAACAAGGCGGCCTTGGCGTCGAGACCGCCGAATCCGATTCCATAGGAACCGGACTTCGTGGTCGCGCCGGCCGCGGCCGTGGACGCCTGAAGTTTCGCGACCTCGGCATCGCTCATGTGCCACTTCGGATCGACCGGCTTGATGAGGTAATTGCAGATCAAGCCAATCAGAAGCATTCCGCACAGGATATACATGGTGGTGTTGTAGAGCTGATCGCGCGGAACGCCGGCCGCGAGCTGGAATTCGCGGATGTAGTTCACGACCACCGGGCCGATGATGCCCGCGGTCGACCACGCCGTCAGCAAGCGGCCATGGATGGCGCCCACGAACTGCGTGCCGAACATGTCGGCGAGATAGGCCGGCACCGTCGCGAAGCCACCGCCATACATCGACAGGATGATGCCGAAGGCGAGCACAAACAGGAGCTTCGATCCCATCGCCGCAAACGTCGGCGCGAGCGCGTACAGCACGATGCCGAGGATGAAGAACGTGTAATAGGTGTTCTTGCGTCCCATCTTGTCCGACAGCGAGGCCCAGAAGAAGCGGCCGACGATGTTGAACAGCGACAGCAGGCCGGCGAAGCCCGCGGCGATGCCCGCGATCGTCGCTTTCTGCGTGACGTCAAGCGCGTTGAAACCGACATCCGGCAGACCGATCAGCTTGCCGGCGAAGATTTCCTGCAGCATCGGCGAAGCCATGCCGATCACGCCAATGCCCGCCGACACATTCATGCACAGCACGAGCCAGATCAGCCAGAACTGCGGCGTCTTGTGCGCGTTGTTGAGATGCACGTTCTTGGTCGTGATCATCGCGTTGGCCTTGGCCGGAGGAACGAATCCTTCCGGGACCCAGCCTGCGGGCGGGATACGGTAAGAGAACGCGCCGATCATCATGAACACGAAATAGATGAGGCCCATGACGAAGAAAGTCGGCCACACACCGACGTCGGTCGGGGTCTTGAAGTAATTGATAAGAAGGTTCGCAAGAGGCGAGCCGATCATCGCGCCGCCGCCAAAACCCATGATGGCCATGCCGGTCGCCATGCCGCGGCGATCGGGAAACCATTTCACCAGAGTGGACACCGGCGAAATGTAGCCGAGGCCGAGGCCGATGCCGCCGATGACGCCAGAGCCGAGCCAAAGCAACCACAACTGGTGAATGTAAATGCCGAGCGCGCCGAGGAGCAAACCGCCACCCCAGCAGCAGGCTGCAACGAAACCCGCCTTGCGGGGGCCTGCACGTTCGAGCCAGCCGCCCCAGATCGCCGCCGAGATGCCGAGCAGCACGAAGAACAGGGTGTACATCCAGCCGAGGCTCGCGACCTTCCAGTCGCACGTCGTGGTGAACAGTTCCTGGAAGAGCGAGATATCCGGACAAGCCTTCGGCGCGGTCAGGCCGATTGCGCGCGAGAGCGGCAGCCAGAACACCGAGAAGCCGTAAGCCATGCCGATACAAAGATGGATACAGAGCGCGGCCGGCGGCACCAGCCAACGGTTGAAGCCCGCTCTTGCGATGATCCGTTCACGATCAAGGATACCCGCATTCGTTACGGGTGCGGTGCCCGCCTGTCCAACTGCCGTCATTGTTGTCCTCCCCAAAACCCCGCCATTTCAGGCGTGTCTGTTTTTGCGAAATGTCCCCTGCCATAGCTCCCTATGACAACCCCATTAGACCAGACTTCATCCGTCGCGCTCAATTGTTTCGAGACGCGAATGCGCGATTCCAACGGTTTAAATATTGATTCAGTCAGATGCGACAGGCGGTGTCGATAGTCCAAAGGTAGCGTTTTTAAAAGGGTTTATTGTGCAGTCGCAGCATTTGGGTTCAATCGGAGATCGTATCGCTGCCGATCTTCTCGATCAGAAAGACAGTGCCACCCTCATCGCGCCTGAGCATCTCGACGCGATCGCCGGTCTGCTGAATCAAATGGGGAATGTCGATCGCCGCAAGCGGGTCGGTGCAGTGAACCTCAAGGCGCTCACCTTGCGCCAGGGTTCTGAGCGCCCTTCGCGTGCGCAGCACCGGCAGCGGGCATTTAAGGCCGGTCAAATCGAGCAGGCGCGTGGCGGATTTGTCTGACACCTGGCCGGGCATTCGGTTCAGACTTTCACGGTGGAGCGGGCGAAAATCTCGTCCGCGCGCATCGCCAGAGTCGTCGTCATGGCCGCCACGGCCTCGATGTCATCGAGATGGGCGCGCGGCAGATCGGTCGCGAGATCGGCATCGGTGACAAGACCCGCAATCCATGGGTCGGCGGGATACAAAGCGGGCTTGCCGTTGGCCGCGCGGTAGACTTCGATCTTGCGCAAGGGCTCGGTCTTGAATCCCTCGACCACAACGAGATCGACATTCGCCATCTTGCCGATGAGCTCGCGCAACGACGGCTCCGGCGCACCGCGCAACTCGTGCATCAGCGCCCAGCGATTGCCCGAGGTCACCAGCACCTCGGTGGCCCCCGCCTGACGATGAACCCATGAATCCTTGCCCGGCACATCGACATCGAATTTATGATGGGCATGCTTGATCACCGAGACGCGCAGACCGTCCGCGATCAGGCGCGGTATAAGGCGCGACAGCAGGGTCGTCTTGCCCGCCCCGCTCCATCCTGCGAAACCGATGACTTTCATCGCATCCTCCGGCGCCCTTATAATATGTCGCGCCACCGCGGCCAGCGAAAATGCGCCGGCACATGAAGAGCCAAGAACCGGAGTGACGATTTGGGCAAGGCCACGGATCAGTCTCTGAAACCGCCCGGCGTCCTGCTCGCGGGCGGACTGGCACGCCGCATCGGCGGCGGCGACAAACCGCTGCGCGAAATCGGCGGACGCAGCATCCTGAGCCGCGTGATCGCGCGCATGGCCCCGCAATGCGACGGCCTCGTCCTCAACGCCAATGGCGATCCGGCACGCTTCACGCCCTTCGGGCTTCCGGTCGCCGCCGACAGCATCGGCGGCTTCGCCGGGCCCCTCGCCGGTATCCTCGCGGGCATGGATCATGTAGCGGCAAGGCGGCCGGACGCGCACTGGATCATGACTGTGCCCGCCGACACGCCATTCCTGCCGCGCGACCTCGTCGCACGGCTCGACGCCGGGCGGCGCGCGCAAAATGCGCAGATCGCGGTCGCGGCATCCGGCGGGCATGTGCATCACGTCGTCGCATTGTGGAGCATGGACTTGCGCGAGGATCTTCGCCGCGCACTGAGCGAAGAGAAGATCAGCAGGGTCAGCGAATGGATCGCGCGCTACCCGCTCGCGACGGTTGAATGGCCGGCAACGCCGTTCGATCCCTTCTTTAATATCAATGCCCCCGACGACCTTGCCGCCGCGGAGCGCATGGCCGCGCTTGACGACAACGGGACAGATCAGGAACGCCCGCAGAACTTGCGCTAAATCATGGAACCAAAAGCGGGCGTTCCTATTGAGTCGCGTGGTCACTTGTACGGAGTATTGCTGTGGCACCGCGCGCGAATTGGAAGGGCTTTCTGCGCCTCTCGCTGGTCAATTGCCCCGTCGCTCTTTTCCCTGCGACGTCGGAAACCGAAAAAATCAGTTTCAATCAGATCAACAAGAATACCGGGCACCGGATCAAATACGCCAAGGTCGATGCCGAGACCGGCGACGAGGTCGAGCCGGGGGATATCGTCAAGGGCTACAAGGTCGACACCGACACCTATATCGAGGTCAGCAAGGACGAGCTTGAGAACATCGCGCTCGAATCCACGCACACCATCGACATCGACGAATTCGTGCCGCGTTCGGAAATCGACAACCGCTATCTGATCCGCCCCTATTATATCGTTCCCGACGGCAAGGTCGGCCATGACGCCTATGCCGTGATCCGCGAGACCATCCGCGCGATGGACATGGTCGCGCTCGGCCGCGTCGTGCTCACCAGCCGCGAGCACATCATCGCGCTGGAGCCGATGGAGAAGGGCCTGATCGGCACCCTCTTGCGCTATCCCTATGAGGTGCGCGACGAGCACGAGTATTTTGACGACATCAAGGACGTCAAAGTGACCAAGGAGATGCTCGATCTCGCCAAGCACATTGTCGAGACCAAGACCGGCGAGTTCGATCCGAACCGCTTCGAGGATCATTACGAAGACGCGCTGACCGATCTCATCAACCGCAAGCGCAACGGCGAGACGATCAAGGCTCCGTCAACGCCGCGCAAGACGGACAACGTCATCAACCTGATGGACGCGCTTCGTCAGAGTCTCAAGGGCGAATCCGGCAACACCGCGCGGCGTAGCGCCCGCGCACCCCAGCGCACCACCAAGAAAGCAACCCGCTCCAAGGCGCGCACACGAAAGGCCGGCTGATGGGCATCGACCGCCACGAGCTTGAACATCGCAACTGGCGCTCGAAAGCGCCCGGACGCGAGGCCGGATCGCGCGAGGCGGATGCCGAACCCGATGTGACCATTGTTCCCGATGACGTCGCGGCGCTGGCGCCGAAGCCGCCGCGCAAACCGCGGAAGTCCGCCACCAAAGTGAAAGCCAATGCGTAAGCTGATCGACTTCGACGACGAAACCTATCAGGCGCTGGTCCGGCTCGAGCGCGACCGGATGGCGAGCTTTCAGGAACTGGCGGATGAAGCCTTCGCCGACCTTCTGAAAAAACACGGTGTGCCGCGTGACCTCAAAGACGCGCTCCGGCGCAGCGCCGCTGCGTCCCGGGTCAAACCCGCTGCGAAACTCACCGCCACCATGAAACGACGCGCGCTGAAGCAATCGAAAAACGGCGCGGCCAAGCACGCCTGAACACGACAATTCTGCCGTCCCCGCGAAGGCGGGGATCCAAAACGCGCTAGCCGTGCTTGGCGCGAAACACCACCGGCAGCGTGAAACTCAATCCCTCATCGGCAAGGACGGGCGGCGGCGGCGGCACCGGGTCGGACCGCTGCAGCATCGACAACGCGGCAGCATCGAAGGACGGATCGCCCGATCCCTTCACGATGGTCGATGACAGGATGTGGCCGGTGCGGTCGATCACGAAATTGACGGTGATCTCGGCATTGATCTGAGAGCGGTCCGATGGATAGCGCTTGTGCCGGTCGAGATGCGCCACAAGCTCCTTCTGCCAGGTCGTGCGAATGCGCTGCTTGCTGTCGCCGGTGCCCTGCGCCAGCGTCGTCGAGCGTTCGGACTGTTGCGCGACCTCCGAAGTCGGCATCGCGGTGGCTTCCGCCGCGACCGATTCAGTGGACTGGACCGATTGCTTCGCGGCGACCTTGGGATCCTCCTCGGTCGGATTCTTGGTGTTGTTCTCGGACACCACGCGATCGGGATCGTCGCTCTCCACCGGCTTGTCCTGCGGCAGATCGGTCTTTTTCAGAACTTCCTTCTGCTGCACCACCGGCGGCGATGCGGCCGATGCTTCGGTGTCCGGCCCCGGCGGCAGATCGGTCGGCTCCGCGCGCGGCGCGGCCAGCTGCACGTCGATCTCAAGCCCCGCCGCGCCGAGCGCTTCGTCCGCTTCATCGCTCGAAAGCCCGGTCACGGCGAGCGCCACGCTGCCGACATGCAGCACAACCGCGGCGATCGCAGCATAAAGCCAGAGCCGCTTCGCCGGGTCTTTCCATATGCTGGAGAGCATTTTCACCAGGGAGCCGCCTACTTCGGTGACGGCGGCACCGCCGGCTGCGACTGATCCGGCACGCCCTCCAGCGCGACCAGCGCGACCTTCAGATACCCGCCGAGTCGCAGGATTTCGAGCACGTCCATCATATCGCCGTAAGGCACCGCACGGTCGGCACGCAGGAAAATGCGGCGATCCTTGCCGCCGTCGCCCTGCGCGTCGAGGGTCCGCACCAGATCGACGCGCTTGACCGGCGTTTCGCCGATCGCGACCGCGAGATCGGACTTGATCGTGACATAGGTCGGCTTGTCCGGTTTCTTTTGCGGCGTCGCGGTCGAGGTCGGCAAGTCAACGGGCAGATCGACCGTCGACAGCGGCGCGGCCACCATGAAGATGATCAGCAGAACCAGAATGACGTCGATGAAGGGTGTGACGTTGATTTCGTGGGTCTCGCCCAGATCGTCACTGTCATCGACATCGGTAAAGGTGACGCCCATCGCCGCCTCCTTATTCCGCGGCGTGCGATACGCCGCCGTGCACGCGATCGAGATCGCGTGACAACAGGCGGCCTGTGGCGCCTGACGCCTGATTGACCATCTCAAGGTAGCGCTTCGTCACGCGGGTGAAGTGATTGTAGATGATGACGGCGGGAATCGCCGCGACGAGGCCGATGGCGGTAGCAAGCAACGCCTCGGCGATGCCCGGAGCGACCACCGCAAGATTTGTCGTCTGCGATTTCGAGATACCGATAAAGCTGTTCATGATGCCCCAGACGGTGCCGAACAGGCCGACGAACGGCGCGGTGGCGCCGATGGTGGCGAGCAGGCCCATGCCATGACGCATGCGCCGCGATTCCTCACGCACGATCTCGGCAAAGCTTGATGCCGCTCGCTCCTTGATGCCGGCCTCGCCTGCAATGCCGATCGACAATTTCACTTCACGCAGGGCGGCGGCAATGAAATCGGCCAGCACGCTGCGGCGCGCGCCGAGCGCAACCCTTGCCTCGGCGAGAGAGCGCGAATCCGAGATGGCGGCGAGCGCGGACGACAGGCGCCGGCGTGCGGCATAAAGTTCGCGCGCCTTCGCAAAGCAGACGGTCCAGGTGACGAGCGAGGCGAAAGCCAGGCCGATCATCACCACTTTCACGATGATGTCGGCAGAGAGGAACATCGACCATGGCGAGAGTTCGTGAATGACGGGCGATTGCGGCTTCAGGACGCGGCTGCCATCGGTGGTGCCGATCGTGTCGGGTGTAGCGGCTGTGGGGGCAGGCGTCGGAGCGGTTGGCGCTGTCGCGGCAGGCTGAACGGGCGAAGCTGCAGGCGCGGACGGGGCGGCGACCGGAGTTTTCTGCTGAGCCAACGCCGGAGCGAGAGCGCCACCAAGACCGAGAATGACAAGACAGGCCACGGAGGCAGCCAACGCGCGCAAGGTTTTCATATTTCGGCCCAGTAACGGATAAGGTTGTGATAGATACCGGTCAATTTGACCGTTTCAGGGTCATCACGGCCCAGTCTTTGGACAAGTGCCTGGATAGCCGTATCGAGATCGAAAATCAGGCTACGGGCATGGGCATCGCGTATCATGCTCTGAAGCCAGAAGAAAGACGCAACTCTTGTCCCGCGAGTCACCGGCGTCACCAGATGCAAACTAGAAGCAGGATAAAGAACAAGGTGCCCCGCCGGCAGCTTGACCTCGTGTGAGCCGTAATAATCCTCCACGGTCAACTCGCCGCCGTCATAATCCTCCGGTTCAGACAGAAAAAGAGTCACGGAAAGATCGGTGCGGATACGCAGGCCGGTGAGATGGTCTCCCCTCACCGCATTGTCCACGTGAACTCCGAAATGATGACCATCCGCTGCGCTGTAGCGATTGAACAGCGGCGGGAAAATATGCAGCGGGATGGCGGCCGAAATGAACAGCGGGTTCGCCGTCAGCGCACTGAGCACACGCTTGCCGAGCGCGCGGGCGACCTCGCCACTCGGAGGCAATTGCTCGTTGCGCTTCACAAGCGCCGATTGCGCTCCGGCGGTGGAGCGGCCGTCCTCCCAGTCGGCGGCATCCATGGAGCGGCGAAAATCCGCCACCTCGGCCTTGCTCAGCACATCGGGAATGCAGATCAGCATGTCTCATCTCGCATGTTTGCCCAGCCCTGATTTTGGCAGGACCGGGCAATGATTTTCACATCTGCGTGTCTGACCGCGCCAGCCGCGACTCCAAGGCCTAGAAATGCGCCGACGCCACGAGATATCCCACACGCCCCGGCCCGAGCATCACGAACGGGGCCGCGCTCTGGTACAACGTGTCGTAATACAGCTTGTTGAAGATGTTGTTCACGGCGAGCTTGATGGTCAGATGCTTGTCGAACTTATGCTCGACGAACGCATCGAAGCGCCAATAGTCCGGCAAGGAAGTCCCCTGGTTCGCGGCCAGCAGCGTTCCGCCGTAGATCTTCGAGCGATAGGTCGCCTGACCGCCGACTTCCCAGTCGGGCAAGAGCTGATACTTGGTCAGCATGTTGAAGGACTGGTGTGCAATGTTGGCAAGCTGCAGGCCGACATTGGTCGTGTAAGGAGACGTCGAAGGCGGCAAGACATTGGATTTGAGAATTTTGGATTCCATCAGAACGATGCCGCCGAAGATGCTCCATTTGTCGGTAATCTTGCCGGCGGCCTCGAGATCAATACCGCGGACGCGATAGGCAGCCCCGGCAACGAGCGTGTTCCTGACACCATTGACCGTTCCGGATTCGCGGGCATTGTCCTTCTCGGTCTGGAATAGTGCCGCCGTCACAAGCAGGCGACGGTCGAACAATTCCCACTTGGTGCCGGCCTCGGCGCCCTTGTTGCGCTCCGGTCCGAATGCCTGTCCGGAATTGGAATAAGTGCCGCCACCATAGGCCGCGCTTGTTGCGTCGAGTTCGGCACCAATGGGGTTTGAAGATGTGGCATAAGCCGCATAGACGCTGGCGATCGGCAACGGCTTTACGACGATGCCGCCATTGTAGTTGACCAGACCGGATTCAATCGAATTCGCGTTTGCCGCGGTCGGCGCGACGTTGGCGGTATAAGCGGAATACGTATAATCGTCGTAACGCACCCCGCCGTTGAGGATGATGAAGTCCCTGTAATTCGCCGTGTCGATCAGATATCCGCTCTTGGTATCGACGGTTGCCTTTAGCGGCGTCCCGAGCAGCGAGGCTCCGCCGAACGGAAGGTAGGTCACACTCGAGGGATCGTCATAGGGCACGATCGGCGCGCCGGAACTCGCCTGACCAACTCCATTTCCTTCGGAATAAAGGCCGGCATATTTGTCGATCGAGACGTTTTCCCGCGAGAACTCCATGCCCGATATCAGGGTATGGTTGAAATCTCCCGTGGCGAATTTCGTCGTCAGGTCGGTCTGGTTGGCGAGAACGTCCGCAATCTGATAGCGGCTTTGGGCATTGAGCTGAACGTAATTGCTCGGGTACGCGGAGCCCGGATCTTCCGCAATCGTGCCGATATAATTGAGAAGCGACCGCTCGGCGCGGAAATTGCTGTGAAGGATCAGATAAGGCGAGATGTTGAACTCGGTCTGGACCGTGCCGATGTCCTGCTGGGCTTTCTGGAAATCGCGGTTGACCTCGCCGTACCAGATGCTGCGCGGCACGCCGCTTTCGGTGACGGGCCGGTTGTTCACGCGATCCCAGGGCACGCCGAAATCCGGAATCCCGCTCAGATCGGTGTGAATGTAGTTGGCCAGAACCTTCACATTGTCGGTTGGCGTCCACTTGATGGCGCCAAAAGCGCCGTAGCGATTGTCGGTGGTATGATCGCGGCCGGCGACATCCGCACCCTGCGCCAGCCCGCCGGCGCGGACTGAGAGCGTCGGGTTGATGACCTGATTGACGTCGAAGGTGATACGCTTGGTCTGGTCGGTGCCGAGCGTGCTTTCGGCGTTGTAGAAATTCTGGTCGCCGGCCTGCTTGGTGACGATGTTGATGGCTCCGCCCGCCGTGCCTCGTCCCGCATAGGTCGAAGCCGGGCCGCGCAGAATCTCGACCTGCTCGGTGAAGAAATTTTCGCGAATGCTGACCGCCGGATCGCGGATGCCGTCGAGGAAGATGTCGTTGCGGGCATCGAAGCCGCGGATGAAGAAGCGGTCGCCGAACGCATTGCCACCCTCGCCCGAACCCAGCGTGACGCCGGCGGTGGTGCGCCCGATCTCGCGCAAACTGGTCGCGTTCTTGTCCTCGATCACATCCTTGGTGAGGACGGTGATGGACTTCGGCGTGTTGATGATCGGTTCGCTGAATTTATTCGATTGCAGCCGCGTCGCCATATAAGGCGCATTCGGATTGGCGTAGGGATCGGCATCAGGCGGCGCGAGACCGCCGATGTTCGGATAAGGAACGGGCTTGACCCGCGCCATGTCCCGCCGCTTGGCGGCACGGCGTAGCGCCGCGGTCGCCTTTTTCTGGTCAGGCGTCGGCGTGCTGGTCGGCTTGGTACGCGCGATGGGCGAATCGACCGTCACCGGCGGCAGCGCAGTTTGCTGGGCCTCCGCGCCCGTAATCGAGGCGACCGCGATAAGACCTGCAACGGTTGTTATTTTTCTGGCCGATCCGCCGTCTTCCCTGTCATCCGCCGTATCAACGACAACCCACGACCGCAGCGAACGCGGCGACTTCAACTGACCCATTTTCAACAAGCCCCAGAAACGAAATCGCAGACATGCACATCACGTGATGCGACAATCTGCCTCCGGTTGCTGTATTGACAAGAAAATGCACGGTCAAACTCAAACGGGACTTTCGCGATATTCCACGTTTTGAATCTCTCAAGATCATAATCGTTCTAAAGTGGATTTTTATATTCGTTCTAAACCGTGGCCCGGTGATGGAATAAGATGAAGCTTGCGCTTTGCGAAAGACCGCGAATGTCATCGACGCACCGTCGGCGGTGCCGGCGGCGCCTTCAAGATACTTCCGGCTCGGGTTCGCTCGGCGGCTTCATCAGCGAAAACATTTCGTCGGCGGTCTGCATTGCGATCCTGCGTACCGAATCCGTGTTGTCGATGCCGGCGATGTTCACCCCGCGAATGACGGCGCGAATTTCGTCGCGAAAATCCGTAAGGAAGCGCAGCGGATCGCGCTGCTCATTGGCGACACGCGCGATCAGTCCCGTGATCAGGATCTGGCAGGCGATCATCCGGCCGTTCAGTTCATCCATCGTCCGCTCCGTAAATACGATCATCTCGGCGTCAAACGCCTTGCATCCGCGCGGTCATAACGCATACGAGGCAGGAATGCGAAGCAGGAATGGCTTGCAATCGCGCCGCATCCGGCCGATTGCATAACCCCGCCGAGAGCCCATAATCCGCCCGGCGGGACGGGCCGTTGCCGAAGCCATGCCGATGAGCACAGTTACGAACGATTTTAACGAAGCCTACCGGTCCTCCCTCGATGCGCTCGCGCGCGACGGGCGGCTGCGCCGCCTCGCGCCGCGCACCGGCCTCGATTTTTCCTCCAACGACTATCTCGCGCTCGCGGACGCCCCGCGGATGAAAAACGCCGTGATCGCGGCGATCGCAAACGGCACGCCGATCGGCGCTGGCGGCTCGCGTCTGCTGCGCGGCAATTGCGAGGAGCACGAAACGCTCGAGCACGAGGCCGCGCGCTTTTTCAAAGCCGAAACCGCCTTGTTCTTTTCCAGCGGCTACAGCGCGAATTTCGCGGTGCTGGCGACCCTGCCCCAGCGCGGCGACCTGATCGTGATGGACGCGCTGGTTCACGCCTCGATCCGCGAAGGCGCCAATGCCAGCCGCGCCGACAAGCGCGAAAGCGTCCACAACGATGCGAATTCCGTCGAGGCGATCATTCGCGAATGGCGCGCGAACGGCGGCAGGGGCCGGGCCTGGATCGTCGTCGAAAGCATCTACAGCATGGACGGCGATGTCGCGCCGCTGAAGGAACTGGTTGCGCTCGCGGACAAATACGATGCCTTCCTGATGGTCGACGAGGCGCACGCCACCGGCGTCTATGGCGAACAGGGCCGCGGCCTGTCGGCCGCTTTCGAGGGCCGCGACAATCTCGTGGTGGTCCACACCTGCGGCAAGGCGCTCGGCGCGGCCGGCGCGCTGGTCACGATGACGGCGACGCTGCGCGACTTCATCGTCAACCGCGCCCGCGCCTTCATTTTCGCCACCGCCCCTTCACCCTTGATGGCGGTCGCGGTGAGCGAGGCCTTGAAGATTTTGCAGGACGAACCGGAGCGGCGGCAGCGCCTCGCCGCGCTCGTCGCGTTCGCGGGACGGGAAATCGGGGCGCGCGGCTGGCGCGCGTCGGGCTCGCAGATCGTGCCCTACATCGTCGGCAACAATGCCCGCACCATGACGCTGGCGGCGGCGCTGCAAAAGCGCGGCTTCGACATTCGCGGCATCCGTCCGCCGACCGTGCCGGTCGGCACCGCGCGGCTTCGCATTTCCCTCACATTAAACGTGGATGAAAGTCACGTGACGGCGATGCTGGACGCCTTGTCGGACGAAGCCGCAAGGATCGCGGCGTGACGCGGCGTATCGTCGTGACCGGAACCGACACCGATGTCGGCAAGACTGTGTTCGCCGCGGGGCTCGCGGATTTTCTCGGCGCCGATTACTGGAAGCCGGTTCAGGCCGGACTTGCCGGAGAGACTGACACCGAGCTTGTGATGCGTCTAGGCGGCCTCACGCCCGATCGCATCGTGCCGGAACGCTGGCGGCTCGGCACACCGGCGTCGCCGCATTACGCCGCCGAACGTGACGGCGTTCGGATCGACACGGACGCGCTCGATCCTCCGGACACCGCGCGGCCTTTGGTGATCGAAGGCGCCGGCGGCCTGATGGTGCCCCTCACCCGCACCGCTCTTACCATTGATCTGTTCGCACGATGGCAATTTCCCGTGGTGCTGTGTGCGCGCACCGCGCTCGGCACCATCAACCATTCCCTGCTGTCGATCGAGGCCTTGAGAACGCGCGGGATCGCCATTCTCGGTGTCGCCTTCATCGGCGATGAAAACACCGACAGCGAATCCATCATTTGCGACATGGGACGCGTGAAGCGGCTCGGCCGCCTGCCCGTTCTTTCGCCGCTGTCACGCGATACGCTGCGCGCCGCCTTCGCCGCCGCGTTCAACCGGATCGATTTTTCATGACCGGGCCGTCCTCACCGATCTGGCATCCTTTCACCCAGCACGCGCTGCATGGCGAAATGACCATGATCGCCCGCGCGCAGGGCGCGTATCTTTATACACCCGAGGGCCGGCGCATCATCGACGCGATCTCGTCATGGTGGGTGGTGACCCACGGCCACTGCCATCCCGACATTGTGCGCGCGATCCAGACGCAGGCCGAAAGCCTGAACCAGATCATCTTCGCCGGACAGACGCATCAGGCTGCCGAAGATGTCGCTGCGGGTCTGCTGAAGCTGGTGCCGCCAAACCTGAAGCACGTTTTCTTTTCCGACAGCGGATCGACCAGCGTCGAGGTCGCGCTGAAAATGGCGCTCGGCTACTGGCACAATATCGGCGCGCCGCGCCGTCGCATCGTGACGATGGAGCACAGCTATCACGGCGACACCGTCGGCACGATGTCGGTCGGCGCGCGCGGCGTGTTCAATGCCGCGTACGAGCCGCTGCTGTTCGATGTCGGGCGCGTCCCCTTCCCTCATCCCGGCAGCGAGCAGCGGACCTTCGCTGCGCTGGAATCCGCCTGCCGCAACGACAGGCCCGCCGCCTTTATCGTCGAGCCGCTGGTGCTCGGTGCCGGAGGCATGCTGATGTATCCGCCCGCCGTGCTGAGAGAAATGAAACGCATCTGCGACGCGGCGGATGTGTTTTTCATTGCAGACGAAGTGATGACCGGCTGGGGCCGCACCGGAACGCTGTTCGCATGCGAGCAGGCGCAAGTCACTCCCGACATCGCCTGCTATTCGAAAGGTCTCACCGGCGGGGCGCTGCCGCTCGCCGTGACGCTTTGCAGCGACGAAATTTATGCCGCGCATTATTCGAAGGACCGCACCAAGACCTTCTTTCATTCCAGTTCCTACACCGCCAATCCGGTCGCCTGCGCGGCGGCGGCGGCCAATCTGAAACTGTGGGACGATGAAAGCGTCCAGTGGCGGCTGGCCGATCTCGTGGCGATGCAGGACAACGCCATCGCAAAATTCCGCGACGACAGCCGCTTTGCGAATGTGCGGCGAACCGGCACCATCACCGCGCTCGACCTGAAAGTGAAGGATGCGGGCTATCTCGCCAGCATCGGCCCCAAACTGCAGGCCTTCTTCGCCGAGCGCAACGTGCTGCTGCGCCCGCTCGGCAACACGATCTATGTGATGCCGCCTTATTGCGTGACACAGAAAGACCTCGACGACATCTACGACGCCATCGATGCGGCGGCGGGACTCGCCTAGCCGGTGGATGAGCAAGGCGACGAAGCAATCCAGTCCTTACGACAAGCCTGGATTGCTTCGCTACGCTCACAATGACAACAGATAAGAAGACGGATTTAGTCGGGGAAATTGGTGCCGGCCGAGACCGGCGCCCATTTCATGATTTCCGCCTGCAGCGCGCCGAGCTTGGCGCCGACGAAATTCATGGCGTCGGGACCGAGCAGAAGATGCAGCGGCGGCTCCGGCGATTCCACGGCGAGGATGATCGCTTCGGCGGCCTTCTGCGGATCGCCCTTCTGCTTGCCATTGCGCTGCTCGAGCGATTTGCGGAATGCGCCCGCGCTTTCCTCGTAATCCGCAATCGGGGTCTCTGCATGCGACATCGAACGGCCGGCCCAGTCGGTTCGGAACGAGCCCGGCTCGACGATCGTCACCTTGATGCCAAGGTGCTTGACCTCTTTCGCCAACGCTTCGGAAACGCCTTCAAGCGCGTATTTGCTGCCGTTATAGATCGCGACGCCGGGAAATGCCGTCAGGCCGCCCATCGAGGTGACGTTGACGATATGACCGGCACGGCGCTTGCGCATGAAAGGCAGCACAGCCTGGATGACGGCGATCGCGCCGAACACGTTGACCTCGAACTGCTGGCGCACCTGGGCCAGCGTCACCTCTTCGATGGCGCCCTCAAGACCGTAGCCGGCATTGTTAACCAGCACATCGATGGGACCGAAATTGCTCTCGATCTCGGCGACGCCGCGCTTGACGGCCCCCTCATCGGTGACGTCCATCAGAACGCCGAAAGCCTGACCGGGCTTGAGCTTCTCGAAAGCGGCTTTCGCTTCCGCGTTGCGCACGGTGCCGGCGACCTTGTTGCCTTTTTTCAGAAGGACTTCCGCCAGCGCGCGGCCGAAACCGCTGCTGACGCCTGTAATAAACCAGATTGACATATTTTTCTCCAAACGACTCGGTGCGGCCAGAACCCGGCACGCACCTCATCTCATATGGCGGAATTTTCACCTCCACAGAGATGGTCCGCAGCACGCTACAAAACAACACGCTTGCCACTAAAGTTGTGCGGACATGGCGTTTTCAATGCCTGCAAACATCCGGCGATCCCTGCACAAAAGGATTTCTGCCATTCCGCATGCTTTCGCGTGGCGGGCGCAGCGTTGTGGTGTAGAATTGCGCTCCCGGCGTCATCCCGTCGCGCGATGACGCTGCCCGCCGCGCATCGAATTCCGATCAACATTTCGTCACTACAGTCCGAGGCACGCATGGATTACGTCAATTTTGGAAAAACCGGTCTCAAAGTGTCCAGGCTCTGGCTCGGATGCATGACCTTCGGCGTGCCGGAGCGCGGCAATCATCCCTGGACGCTGCCGGAAGACCAAAGCCGTCCCATCATCAAGCAGGCGCTCGATCTGGGCATCAACGTGCTCGACACCGCCAACGCCTATTCCGATGGCACCTCCGAGGAAATGGTCGGACGCGCGGTGAAGGATTTCGTGCCGCGCGAAGACGTCGTGATCGCGACAAAAGTGTTCAACAGGATGAGACCGGGGCCCAACGGCGCGGGATTGTCGCGAAAGGCGATCTTCGGCGAGATCGACAACAGCCTGCGCCGGCTCGGCACGGATTATGTCGACCTCTACCAGATCCACCGCTGGGATCATGAGACCCCGATCGAGGAAACCATGGAAGCGCTCCACGATGTGGTGAAGGCCGGCAAGGCTCGCTATATCGGCGCATCCTCGATGTATGCCTGGCAATTCTCGAAGGCGCTTTACACCTCCCGTCTCCATGGCTGGACCGAATTCGTCAGCATGCAGGACCATCTCAACCTGCTCTACCGCGAGGAAGAGCGCGAGATGCTGCCGCTGTGCCGCGACCAGAACATCGCGGTCGTGCCATGGAGTCCGATGGCGCGCGGGCGCCTGACCCGCGACTGGGACGAGACCAGTGAGCGGCAGAAGACCGACGCATTCGGCAGCACGCTGTATCAAAAGACCGCCGACACCGACCGGCGGATCGTCGAGGAAGTCGCACGTATCGCAAAGGCGCGCGGCGTGCCTCGGGCCCAGGTCGCGCTGGCCTGGGTGATCCAGAAGCCGGGCGTAACCGCTCCGATCATCGGCGCGGCAAAGCCGAACCATCTGACCGATGCCGTGGCGGCCCTCTCGCTTCATCTTTCAGCCGAGGAAATCGCCGCGCTTGAGTCACATTACATTCCCCATCAGATCGAAGGCCAGCGATAATCCGGCGATGAAACATCACTCAAATCGTATCCGCGCATGACGGACAGGCGCGAACGCATGACGGCCTCCAGTCCCGTCGTCGCCATCATCGGCGGCGGTTTTTCCGGCGCGTCGGTCGCATGGCATCTCCATGAGATTGTGCCGGACGGACTGCGCGTGGTGATCGTGGAGCCGCACGCCGACATCGGCCGCGGCCTCGCTTATTCGTCGCAAGATCCCTCGCACCGGATCAACATTCCGGCGAAACGAATGAATATCGGCGCCGGACAGGAGACGCATTTTCACGACTGGCTTGTGGCCGGCAACTATGCCGCCGCCGACCCCGAGGCGAAGATCGACGCGGAGAAGCTCTATCCGACGCGGCAGGCTTTCGGCAGCTACGTGAAAGATCAGATCGAATCGCTCGGAGCTTCGATCGTGCATGTCCAGAGCAGGGCCATTGCGCTCGAACGCGACGGCAAAGGCTGGCGCATCCGCTGCGCCAATGGCGAGACGATCGAAGCCGACATCGCGGTTCTGGCTGTGTGTCATACACCCCCCGATACGCCCTTCTCGCTGAAGGCGCTGCAATCGCATCCGCGTTTCTTCGCCGATCCCTGGCAGGCCGATCCGCTGCGGTCCATTGCCCCCGATGACAGCGTGCTGATTGTCGGCACCGGACTGACGATGGCGGACACCGTCGCGACGCTCGACCGTCTCGGTCATCGCGGCAGGATTCTCGCGGTCTCGCGGCACGGACTGCGTTCGCGGCCGCACGCCAATAACAATGAGGACGTCTATGGCGACTTCCTGCAGCCGCCTCCGCCGCAGACCGCGCTTGAATTGTTGAGGCGCGTTCGGGCAACGATCCGCGCCGCGAAAAACGAGGGACAACCCTGGCAGGCCGTGATCGATCAGGTGCGCTATCAAGGACAGGACATCTGGGGCGCGCTTTCGACGCTTGAGCGCGCGCGTTTATTGCGCCACCTGCGCACATTCTGGGACGTGCATCGTTTCAGGATCGCGCCTCAGGTGCACGACGTGCTGGAACGGCGCATCCAGCAAGGCACGCTTGCCATTCGCGCGGCCTCGGTGCGCGCGCAGGCGCAGCATGATGCGAAGATTTCCGTCGAATTCCGCGCACGGCATAGCCGCGACTGGACGACCCAATCGTTCGATGCCGTCGTCCTCGCGACGGGTCCGGCGCACGGCACGGTGTTCGATCACGATCCGCTGCTGTCCCAGATCAGAAAAGCCGGCCTAGCGGGGCCCGACCCGCTCAAACTCGGCATCGCGGTCGACGGCAAGGGCCGCGCGATCGGCGCCGAGAACTCCGCCAACCCTTTATATATCGCGGGACCCTTGGCGCGCGGCACCTTCGGCGAACTGATGGGCATCAGCGACCTTGCGCGTTACGCCAATGTCATCGCCGGGGACATCGGAAACCAGATCGGATCGATGAGAGACAACCTTCAGAAACAGGCGCGTATTTAAATCGCATTTTCACTCTCATAAAAAAGTTCCTCGACCTGGAACCATTCCACGCGAATTACGTTGTGACCTAACGCCGCAGCTCCAATCCGCTGCGCAGCATGGGGTCATATCGAATGACGCGCGTCAGCCGTGGTTTTTCCCGCCGTTCATTGCTGGCTTCCGCGGCGGCGATTTTCGTCTCAGGCACGACAACCGCCCTCGCCCGGACAATTACGCAAGGACTTCCCTGGGAGCCCGGCACCGCGCAGCCGCCAAGACCGGTCCGCCCGGGACCGTGGATGTTCTTTACATCCGATGAAGCCGCAACCATCGAAGCCATTGTCGATCGTCTGATCCCGGCCGATGAGCGCAGCATCGGCGGCAAGGACGCCGGATGCGCGGTGTTCATCGACCGCCAGCTCGCCGGACCTTATGGCCGCGACGACGGCCTCTATACCAAGCCGCCATTCATGCCGGGCCTGCCAACGCAGGGCTATCAGTCCGAGGAAACCACCGGCGGCCGTTATCGTTCGGGACTGAAGGCGCTCGCCGATTACGTCGCATCCGAATTCGGCGGCAAGTCGTTCGCCCAGCTCGCGCCTGCCGATCAGGACAAGGTTCTCTCCGGAATTGAGACCGGAAAGATCACGCTCAAGGACGTCAAGGGCTCAAGCTTCTTTGCGCTGCTGTTGCAGAACACGCAGGAAGGTTTTTTCGCCGATCCGATCTACGGCGGCAATCGCGACATGGCCGGGTGGCGGATGATCGGCTTTCCCGGCGCGCACTACGATTACCGCGACTGGATCGAGCGCCACAACGAACCCTATCCGCTTCCCCCTGTCAGCATCATGGGCCGCCCCGACTGGACGGTCGGGAGTCAGTAATGGCACGCAAGCTTCCCGCAAAAGACGTCGTGATTGTCGGTCTCGGCTGGACCGGCTCGATTCTGGCCTACGAACTCTGCAAACAGGGACTCGATGTCGTCGCCATCGAACGCGGCCCGTGGCGCGACACCGCGACGGACTTTCCGCCTGCGCTCGCGCAGGATGAATTGCGCTACGGCGTGCGGCTCGACCTGTTTCTGCGGCCGCAGCAGGAAACGCTGACCTTCCGCAACAATGCCAGCCAGACGGCGCTGCCGATCCGCCGCTTTATCGGCTTTCTCCCCGGCAATGGCGTCGGCGGCGCGGGCGTGCACTGGAACGGCCAGCACTGGCGCTTCCTGCCGAGCGATTTCAACCTGCGCAGCCATCTCGAGCAGCGTTACGGCAAATCGATGCTGCCGGACGACATGACCATCCAGGACTGGCCGCTGAGCTACGACGAGCTCGAGCCCTATTATGACCGCTTCGAGAAATTATGCGGCACATCCGGCAAGGCCGGAAACCTGCGCGGACAAATCCAGGACGGCGGCAACCCGTTCGAGGGCTGGCGCTCCTCGGAATATCCGACGCCGCCCACCAAGCAGGGTTACGCGAATATCCTTTTTGCCGAAGCCGCCAAAAAGCTCGGACTGAAACCATTTCCGCAACCGGCGTCCAATCTCAGCCAGGCCTACACCAATCCGCTCGGCGTCACGCTCGGGCAATGCACCTATTGCGGCTTTTGCGAACGCTTCGGCTGCGGCAACTATTCCAAATCGAGCGCGCAGACCTGTGTTCTGCCGGCCCTGATGCGGTTTCCGAACTTTTCGGTCCAGACCGAATCCGAAGTCATCAAGGTCAATCTGGATTCGACCGGCAAGCTCGCCACCGGCGTGACCTATGTCGACACCTCGGGCGAAGAATACGAACAGCCGGCCAATCTCGTGCTGCTGTGCGCATTCTCCCTTTTCAATGTGCGGATGATGCTGCTGTCGGGCATCGGCAAGCCTTACGATCCGCAGACCGGGCAAGGCGTGGTCGGACGCAACTATGCCTATCAGATCACGTCGGGCGTTTCGCTGATCATGAAGGACAAGACGCTCAATCCATTCATGGCGAGCGGCGCGAACGGCATGATCGTCGATGAATATGACGGCGACAATTTCGATCATTCCGGACTGGGCTTCGTCGGCGGCGGTTACATCGGCGCTCACCAGACCAACGCACGCCCGATCCTGACCCACCCTGTGCCCAAAGGCACCCCAAAATGGGGGGCGCAGTGGAAGAAGGCCGTCGCCGAGAGCTATCAGAACGCTACCAACCTTGCGACCCACGGCAGTTCGTACAGTTACAAGGATTGCTATCTCGATCTCGATCCGACCTACAAGGATGCGCTCGGACGGCCGCTGATGCGGCTGACATTCGATTTTCACGAAAACGAATTGAAAATGTCGGCCTATCTCACCGACAGATTGGTGGAAATCGGCAAGGCGATGAACCCTGCCGAAATCACACCGGGCTATCGCAAGGGGCCCTATACGGTGACGACCTATCAGACCACGCACAATACGGGCGGCACGGTGATGGGCAACGATCCGGCGACCAGCGTGGTCAACCGCTACTGTCAGAGCTGGGACGTGCATAACGTCTTCGTTCCGGGAGGCGCATCGGTCTTTCCGCAAAATCACGGCTACAATCCGACGGGGACCGTCGGTGCCCTCGCCTATTGGGCGGCCGATGCGATCAAGAACCGCTATCTGAAAAATCCCGGACCGCTGGGCTAGAGGAGATGATCATGCGCTCGTCTCTTGGAGCAGCAGCCACGCTCATCGCACTGACCGGTTCGGCTCACGCACAGGATCTGCAGAACTCCGACCGCATCGAACGCGGGCGCTATATCGCGATCCTGAGCGACTGTTCGGGCTGCCACACCGCGCCGGGCGGCCAGCTCTTTGCCGGCGGCCTCGCGCTCGAAACGCCATTCGGAAAAATCCTTGCACCGAATATCACACCGGATCGCGACACCGGCATCGGGGCATGGACCGACGAGGAATTCATCTCGGCGGTTCGTGAAGGCCGCGGCCATGGCGGCGAGCGGCTCTATCCGGCGATGCCCTATCCTGCCTACACCAAGCTGAGTGACGAGGATGTCCGCGATCTGCGCGCCTACTTCGCCACCATTGAACCGGTGAAAAACAAGGTCATCTCAAATCAGCTGCCCTTCCCGTTCAACATCCGGGCCTCGCTGATCGGCTGGAACATGCTGAATTTCACCTCCGGCCGGTTTCAGCCGAACCCGCAAAAATCCGCCGAATGGAATCGCGGCGCCTATCTCGTCCAGGCGGCGGGCCATTGCGGCACCTGCCACACACCGAAGACCCTGCTCGGCGGCGACAAGAACGACATGGCGCTGGCGGGCGCGACGCTGCAAGGATGGTTCGCGCCGAACATCACCACCGACGGTCATAAAGGGATCGGCGGCTGGTCGAAGGACGACCTGATCCAGTATCTGAAGACAGGATCGAATGCGTGGACGCTGGCCTCCGGCCCGATGGCCGAAGCGGTGGCACATTCGACGTCGCTCATGAAGGACGAGGACATCGCCGCGATCGCGACCTATCTCAAGGACAGCGGCACCGGCGGAAATGCACCAAGACCGGCGCCGCTCGCAGCGGATACGCCCGCGATGAAAGCCGGCGCGGCAATCTACAAGGACAACTGCGCGGCCTGTCACAAGGATAATGGCAGTGGCGAGCCCAATCTCTTCCCGCGGCTGGCCGGCAGCGCGCTGGTGCAATCCGACGACGCCACGACACTGATGCATGTGGTTCTGCAAGGCACCCGCGCGGTTTCCACCGCCGCCGCACCGACCGCGCCGGCAATGCCCGCTTTCGACTGGCGCTTGAACGACGCGCAGATCGCGGCTGTTGTGACCTACATCCGCAACAGCTGGGGCAACGCGGCGGGGCAAGTCCCGGCAGGCGACGTCACCAGTCAGCGTGCCGCCTTGGCGAAAACGCAGTAACGCAAAACTTTCCGGCTAACGTTTGAAGACATCGAAGGATTGAACGTCTCAGAAAATGAGACCGTTTTCTCTTTTCATTTTGCATTGCAAAACATTCTTTTCCCGTATGCGCCAAGAAAAGTTTTTGTTCGTCTTGTCGATCATCTTGCATCTGTCATGATCCGCACCGGATCAGACTTGTGCACAAAGTGGCGGGCGTTGATCCCGGCCAGAACATCGGTTGCGTGACGACGCGCCGATATCCTTGGGCCGCAAAAAACTCAACGGCGAAGATGTTCGCACGGAGGAAACATGAAAAAGGATACGGCAGTTTCCGAAGAAGCTCGCCCTTTAAAATCACGCCGCCGGTTTCTGAGCGAAGGCAGCGCGCTTGTAGGCGGCGCAGTGGCAGGAGGTCTTGGCGCAAAAGCAGCTCTGGCGGAAGACGCAAAGACCGCCAGCGTCAACGGTCCGCCAAACATCCCCGAATGGATGAAATATCCCGGTGCGGATGTCGGCAGCCAGCTCTACGGCACACCTTCGCCGTTCGAGAAGAATGTCATCCGCAATGTTCCAAAGGGTGCGAAGCAATACACATCCGCAGCCAGCCGGTCGCCTCTCGCCGAGCTCGACGGCATCATCACCCCGAACGGATTGTTTTACGAACGCCATCACGGCGGCATCCCCGAGATCGATCCCGCACAACATCGCCTGATGATCCACGGGCTGGTCGAAAGACCGCTGCTGTTCACGATGGACGATATCCGCCGCTTCCCCTCGGAGTCGCGCATTCATTTCCTCGAATGCTCGGGCAATCCTGTTTACACCAAGCCTTACGGCAAAACGGCATCCGATCTTGTCGGTTTGGTAAGCTGTGCCGAATGGACCGGCGTTCCGCTGAAAACGGTATTGCAGGAAGCAGGGCTGAAGCCCGGCGCGAAATGGGTCGTCGCCGAAGGCGCGGACGCCGCGGCGCTGACGCGGAGCATTCCCATCGAGAAGTGTCTCGAAGACGCGATGCTGGTTTACAGCCAGAACGGCGAACGCCTCCGTCCCCAGCAGGGCTATCCGCTCCGGCTTCTGCTGCCCGGCTTCGAAGGCAACATGAATGTGAAGTGGCTGCGCCGTCTGCGGGTCGCGAGCGAACCGACTTACTCCCGCGAAGAAACGTCGAAATACACCGACTCCATGCCGGACGGTACCGCGCGCGAATTCACCTTCTATATGGAGGCCAAGTCCATCATCACGCGCCCTTCGGGCGGCCAGCAACTGACGAAAGGGTTTCACGAAATTACAGGCATCGCCTGGAGCGGCCACGGCAAGATCAAGCGCGTCGACGTATCTGTCGACGACGGCAAGACATGGAGCGAGGCTAAATTGCAGGAGCCGATTCTGACGCGCGCGCTGACGCGGTTCAGACTGCCGTGGCAGTGGGACGGTCAGGCCACGGTGATCCAGAGCCGGGCCATCGACGAAACCGGCTATGTCCAGCCGACCTTCGCCGAGCTTTTGAGCGTGCGCGGCGAGAACTCGTTCTACCACAACAATGCGATTCAGCCCTGGCGGATCGCCTCGAGCGGTGAGGTGACCAATGCAAATTCATAAATTTGGATTGGCCACGATAGTGGTTTCAACGCTTCTGTGCGTCCCGCAAGCGCAATCCGCCGACCGCTACGGAATTGGCCGTACCGCAACCCCTGCCGAAATCGCCGCGTGGAATATCGACGTGGATCGCTACGGCAATAATCTTCCGGCCGGAAGCGGCAACGTGGAGCGCGGCCGCACGGTATTCGCCGAACAGTGTTCGAGCTGTCACGGCCCGAAAGGCGAAGGAGGAATTGGCGATCGTCTGGTGGGCGGGCAAGGCACGTTGGCCTCGCCAAAACCGATCAAGACTGTCGGAAGCTTCTGGCCCTACGCGCCGACATTGTTCGATTACATCCGGCGCGCGATGCCGATGAACGCCCCTCAGTCGCTGAGTAACGAGGATGTTTATGCGCTTGCAGCGTACATCCTCAATCTCAACGGGCTGGTGCCGGACAATGCAACGCTCAACGCCAAATCGCTGGCGGCGATCAAGATGCCCAACCGGGACAAGTTCACCAGCGATCCGCGGCCGGACGTGAAAAATACGGCTTGCACTTCAAATTGCTGAAAGGCGGAGAGGCCTTTATGCGAAAGAGCGCTTCGTCATCCGAAGCGCTCTTTTTACCTGCTGATCGTCGACCCGGTTTATTGCGGTGCCAGCGCCTTTTCGTGCTGACCAAGTCCGACCGCCTTGTAATCATAGGTCGGGAAAAACTCCGTGCGATAGGCGCCCCATGCGGTGTCTTCCAGCACGCGGTTGACCTCGCGGATCCGTTTGGCCGACAGTCTCAGCACGATGATCTGCCCGATCCCCATCACCACGTTCCAGCTCAGCACTTCCATGCCCGCAGGCGGAAATGCCTTGTAGAACCCCTGCTTCTCCAGCTGCACGTTGAGTTCGCCAAGCGGGCGGGACTGGTCGTGCTTGAGAAAAATCGTGAGGAGCAGCGCGTTGTCGTCAGTCGCCGCAGCCGTGCCGGCCTGCGGCGCGGCGACCTGCGCCGACGATGCCCCAAACGATGATACTGCAACCGCAACGGCCAATACCGGTCCGAGCGCACGGCGCAAAAAACAGAAGTTCATCGAATTTCCCTCAAGACAAATCAAGGAACGATCCTACCAGTGCCAGTGACGCTTGTAAGTCTTGTGCGTGCGATGGCGCGGTGCCGGCGCTGAATAAGAATTCCGGGGCTGTCGCGATTCTTTCAAGCGCCGGTCATAACCCGGATTGACATCGACAGTCGGCGGCACCGCAAACGCAGGCGCGGACGCGACAACCGCGCCCGCTGCCAGAACACAGCAGATGAGGATGGGACGAATGGCTTTCATGACGAGTGCTCCGGTGACAACGAGCGACAACGCGAAGGAAACCAGCGCGTTCCGCACCCGTCAAGCCAGCCCGTCCAAGACACCCCGTCCCCGACGCCCCGTCAATGGTGCGATGGCGCACCCTCGCCTTCGACAACCGTGGCGTCGCCATGCTGCGTCAGCGGCCGGTTGCCGCTGAGCGCGCGCAGCATGACATAGAACACCGGCGTGAAGAAGATGCCGAACGCCGTGACGCCGATCATGCCGGAGAACACCGCGATGCCCATGGCGCGCCGCATTTCCGAGCCCGCGCCGGTGGAGATCACCAGCGGCAGCACGCCCATGATGAAGGCCAGCGAGGTCATCAGGATCGGCCGCAGGCGCAGCCGGCTCGCCTCGATCGCCGCCTGAATCGGCTTTCGCCCGGCGAATTCGAGTTCGCGCGCGAACTCCACGATCAGGATCGCGTTCTTCGCCGACAGGCCGACCAGCACGATCAGACCGATCTGGGTGAACACGTTGTTGTCGCTGCCGGACAGAAACACGCCGGTCATCGCCGCGAGCAGGCCCATCGGCACGATCATGATGATCGACAGCGGCAGCATCAGGCTTTCATACTGCGCCGCCAGAACGAGGAAGACCAGGAACAGCGAGATCGGGAAAACATAGACCGACGAATTGCCCGCGATGATTTCCTGATAGGTCAGTTCGGTCCACTCATAGCCGATGCCCTTCGGGAAGACCTCGCTGGCGATGCGCGCAATCGCAGCCTGCGCCTGCCCGGTCGAATAGCCCGGTGCGGCCGCGCCGTTCACGTCGGCGGTGAGGAAGCCGTTGTAGCGCATCGCGCGTTCCGGCCCCGAGCTTTCCTTCACCCGCAGCAGCACGGAGAGCGGGATCATCTCGCCGGTGTTGGAACGCACCTTCAACAGACCGATATCCTCCGCATGAGCGCGGAATTTCGAATCCGCCTGCACGCGCACCGAATAGGTGCGGCCGAATTTGTTGAAGTCGTTGACGTAGAGCGATCCGAGATAGATCTGCATGGTGTCGAACACGCTCGTCACCGGCACGTTGAGCTGGCGTGCGCGGGTGCGGTCGATATCGGCGTAAAGCTGCGGCGTGTTGATCTGGTAGCTCGAAAACAGGCCGACCAGTTCCGGCGTCGCCGCCGCCTTGGCAAGGAACGCCTTGGTCGCGTCGTTGAGCGCCTCGTAGCCGGCGCCGATGCGGTCCTCGATCTGCAGCTTGAAGCCGCCGATAGTGCCGAGACCCTGCACGGGCGGCGGCGGGAAGATCGCGATGAAGGCGTCCTGAATGCCCGCGAATTTCTGGTTGAGCGCCATCGCGATGGCAGGACCGCTCAATTCCTTCGACTTGCGCTTGTCGAAATCGTCGAGACCGACGAACACGATGCCGGCATTCGAGGAGTTGGTGAAGCCGTTGATCGACAACCCGGGAAACGCGATGGAGTTTTCGACGCCGGGCTGCTTGAGCGCGATATCGCTCATGCGGCGGATCACGTCCTCGGTGCGATCGAGTGTCGCGCCATCCGGCAGCTGGGCGAAGCCGACCAGATACTGCTTGTCCTGCCCCGGCACGAAGCCACCCGGCACGACGCGAAACAAGAGCGCGGTCACGGCGATCAGCGCCGCGTACACGCCGAGCACGATCGCGCGGCGCGAAATCACCTTGCCGACGCTGTTGCTGTACGCCTCGGAACTGGCGTGGAAGAATTTGTTGAACCGGCTGAAGAACCAGCCGAGATATCTGTCCATCACGCGCGTCAGCGTATCCTTCGGCGCATCGTGGCCCTTGAGCAGAAGAGCTGCGAGCGCGGGCGACAATGTCAGCGAGTTGAACGCGGAGATCACGGTCGAGATCGCAACCGTCAGCGCGAACTGCTTGTAGAACTGCCCGGTCAGGCCGGTGATGAAGGCCAGCGGCACGAACACCGCGACCAGCACCAGCGCGATGGCGATGATCGGACCCGTCACCTCGCGCATCGCCTGATAGGCAGCCTCCTTCGGCGACAGCCCGCGCTCGATGTTGCGCTCGACGTTTTCCACCACCACGATGGCGTCGTCCACCACGATGCCGATGGCCAGCACGAGGCCGAACAGGCTGAGCGCGTTGATGGAAAACCCGAACAGATACATCACCGCGAACGTGCCGATGATCGACACCGGCACGGCGATCAGCGGGATGATCGAGGCGCGCCATGTCTGCAGGAACAGGATGACAACGAGCACGACCAGCGCCACCGCTTCCAGCAGCGTGTGGATCACCGCTTCAATGGAGGCGCGGACGAACTGCGTCGGGTCATAGACGATGCTGTAGGTCAGCCCGTCCGGCATGTTCTCGGCAAGCTCCGCCATGGTCTTGCGGACATTGTCGGAAATCTGGATCGCGTTGGAGCCCGGCGACTGGAAGATCGGAATCGCAACGGCGGACTTGTTGTTGAGCAGCGAGCGCAGCGAATAATCGGCGGCGCCGAGTTCGAGCCGCGCCACGTCGCGCAGGCGCGTCACTTCGCCGTTCGCGCCGGTCTTGACGATGATGTCGCCGAACTCATCTTCGTCCTGCAGGCGGCCCTGCGCGTTGACCGACAGCTGCAGATCGACGCCGGGCTCGCTCGGCGATCCGCCGACGACGCCGGCCGCCGCCTGCACGTTCTGCTCCTGAATGGCGCGCACCACATCGCTCGCCGCGAGGCCGCGTTCGGCGACCTTCTGCGGATCGAGCCACACGCGCATCGAATAGTCGCCCGAGCCGAACAACTGCACGTCGCCCACGCCCTGAATGCGCGCCAGACGGTCCTTGACGTTCAGCACCGCGTAATTGCGCAGATACTTCATGTCGTAGCGGTCGTTCGGCGAAAGCAGATGCACGACCATCGTGAGATCGGGCGAGCTCTTGACGGTGGTGATGCCGAGCGCGCGCACGTCCGCCGGCAAACGCGGCTCGGCCTGCGAGACGCGGTTCTGAACGAGCTGCTGAGCCTTGTCGGGATCGGTGCCGAGGCGGAAGGTGACGTTGAGCGTCATCTGACCGTCGGTCGTCGCCTGGCTGCTCATATAGAGCATGTTCTCGACGCCGTTGATCTGCTCCTCGATCGGCGTCGCCACCGTCTCGGCGATCACCTTCGGGTTGGCGCCCGGATATTGCGCGCGGACCACCACCGTCGGCGGCGCGACTTCCGGATATTCGGAAATAGGCAGCGCGGGAATTGCGAGCAGACCGGCAAGGAAAATCAGCGTGGACAGCACGCCCGCGAAAATCGGCCGGTCAATGAAGAATTTTGAAATATTCATGAGGTGAGTCTCGTTGAATGAGTTGCGCCGCCCGTTTCAGCGCGTCATTGCGAGAAGGCGAAGCCGACGAAGCAATCCAGTTCGCTCTGGATTGCTTCGCTGCGCTCGCAATGACGATAAAACCGGAGGCCACGCCTTTCAGTTGGTGTCCCGTCAGTTCGCATCCATCGCAACCGTCTGCGGCGCAATGGTCGCGCCCGGGCGCACGCGCTGCAGGCCCTTCACGACGATGCGCTCGCCCGCTTTCAATCCGCTCGACACGATACGCTGGCCGTCGACAGAGGCGCCGAGACCGATCTCGCGGTATTCGGCCTTGTTGTCGTCGTTGACCACCATCACGTATTTCTTGTTCTGGTCGGTGCCGACCGCGCGCTCGCTGATGGTCATGGCGCGTTCGGTGCGCGGCTGGCCCATCGACAGGCGGACGAACTGCCCCGGAATGAGGCGGCCATCGGCGTTGTCGAACACGGCGCGCACGCGCACGGTGCCGGAACGCGGATCGACCTGATTGTCGATCAGCTGCATGTGCCCCTCATAGGGCAGTCCGTCGCTGGTCGCGGTACCCATCTTCACAGGGATGCGCCCGGTCTTCTGGGCGGCTGGATCGTTGCCGAGCGCCTCGACGGCACGCATCACCACCGCCTCGTCGGCATTGAAGCTGGCGTAGATCGGCGAGATCGAAACGATGGTGGTGAGCAGCGGCGAGCCTGGACCCGCGGCAATCAGGTTGCCGACAGTGATCTCCCGCTTGCCGACGCGGCCGGAGACCGGCGCGCGCACCTCCGTATAACCAAGATTGAGCTGCGCGGTCTGCAGCGCGGCCTGCGCGGCCTTCAGATTGGCATCGGCCTCGCGATACGCGTTGATGCGATTGTCCTGATCGCGGATCGAGATGGTCTGCGAGCCGGTCAGTTGCGCGCCGCGTTCGTAATCGGCCTTGGTGAAGATCAGGCGCGACTGGGCGGCGGCGACCTGCGCCTCGGCGCGGGCGACCTCGGCGGCGTAAAGATCGGGGTCGATGACAACCAGCACGTCGTCCTTCTGAACCATCGCGCCTTCACGGAAACGGATTTCCTTGATGGCGCCGGCGACGCGCGAGCGGACCTCGACCTGTTCGACAGCTTCGAGGCGGCCGGAGAATTCATCCCACAGCGTGGTGTCGCGTTCCTCGACGGTCGCGACCGACGCCGGGACCGGACCGACTGCGGCCTTGGCGGAATCCGCCTGCGCACGGCTCCCCGACCATGTGAAAAGCGCCGCGCCTGCGGCCGCCACAAGCACAAACGCTCCCACGAGCAGCAAGCGATGCCTGTTCAGACTGATTGTCATGATCGAACCCCAATTTCCAGAAAACACCTTGTAATACAGACTGTTATCGTCGCTCTGGCGTTGCGCCCGATTCCGCATTACATTCACATCTGCTGCGGCGCACATATCTGTAACGGTCGGTATAAATATCCGCTGGACTTCCCTTGTCAAGGGACTTATTTAACGCGGAGTACAAATGTCACAGGATCCGACCCTATGGCGATGGGACGCCCCCGCGAATTCGACATCGACGAGGCGCTTGACCGTGCTCTGCATGTTTTCTGGAGCAAGGGCTACGAAGGCACGTCCATCGCCGAACTGACGGAGGCCATGGGGATCACCCGCCCCTCGCTTTATGCCGCCTTCGGCAACAAGGAAGAACTGTTCCGCAAGGCGCTGGACAAATATGTCGAAGGTCCGGGCGGATATGTCCGGCTCGCTCTGCAGCAGAAGACCGCGCGCGATGTTGTCGAGAAGCTCCTTTACGGCGGTGTCGACGCCATCACCGATCCCACCTGCCCGTCCGGCTGTCTTGCCGTGCAGGGCGCGCTGACCTGCAGCGACACCTCGCAATCGGTGAAAGACGAACTGGTGGCGCGGCGCGCCAAGGGTGAGGAGAATTTGCGCGTGCGTTTCCGGCAGGCGCTCGCGGACAATGACCTGCCCGCCGGCACGGACGCCGCGGATCTCGCACGCTATGTTTCCATCGTTTTGCAGGGCATGGCGGTGCAGGCCGCCACCGGCGCGAGTCGCGACGATTTGCGCAAGATCGCCGACATGGTTCTGAAAAGCTGGCCGCCGCAGGTCATTTCCGGCGCATAAGCTTCGCAGTTGCTCAATCCGCCCCGTGACACCGCCGGCGGGCGGCCTCCCTGCCTGACAAGATCGCAAGCTCACGGTATCGCGATTTCACGCGCGCGCGGCACATCCGTTACGCTCCCGGCAAGCTCTCATTCAGAAGAGAGCGCCATGGGAGAAAACAATGAAAATACGTTCCGCCGCGTTCCTCGTTTCATCTGCCATTTGCGCAGCTGCGTTGACAACCGCATCGACACAAGCCGTCGAACTTAATCCGGCCGCCGTTGTCGCCAAGACCCCCGACCAGATTCCCTGGAAGCCTGTCGATGCACGCGGCATTCAGGTCGCCGTTCTGCAGGGCGATCCCAGCAAGCCGGGCCCCTATATCGTGATGGCCAAGTGGACGAAGGGCAATCATTTCAGCCACCCGCATTTCCATCCCAACGACCGTTTCATCACCGTTCTGTCCGGCACCTGGTATGTCGGCTCGGGAACGAAGTTCGATCCGCAGAACAGCACCGTTGCAATGAAGCCGGGCAGCTTCGTCACCCATTACGGCAAGCAGGTCCATTGGGACGGTGCCAAGGACGAGGACGCTGTGATCCTGATCGTCGGTGACGGTCCGGCCACCGAAACGCTTGTGGCCGAAACCAAGTAGCGGATTTCCGAAATTGACTGGAGGGGAGCACATGCCGGTCATGCGCGCCCTTCTGTCGAATTGAGGCCGCGTTCAGAGATATCAGCGCTGTGCAGGTGGTATCGCCTTCCTCATTGACTCCCGCCGTCACGGGGAGCAAGCATCCCTGCGACAATCTGACCTCCCGTGCCGAGAGATGCCTCATGACCGCAGCGACCGACGATCACCTGCATTTCGATGATGCCCGCCGCCGCATCAAGCAGATATTCATCGGCTCAGTCGGCAATCTGGTGGAGTGGTACGATTTCTACGCCTACACGGCATTCGCGCTGTATTTCGCCGCCGCCTTCTTCCCGCAGACCGATCCGGTGGTCCAGCAGCTCAACGCCGCCGTGGTGTTCGCGGCGACCTTCCTGATGCGCCCGCTCGGCGGCTGGCTGTTCGGCTTCCTCGCCGATCGCTACGGCCGCAAGATGTCGCTGACCCTGTCGGTGGTCTGCATGTGTCTCGGCTCGCTGATCATCGCGGTCACGCCGACTTACGCGACCATCGGCTTCGCGGCCCCGGTGCTCCTGACCGTCGCGCGCATCATCGAGGGCCTTAGCCTCGGCGGCGAATACGGCACCAGCGCTACCTATCTGTCCGAAGTGGCCGACGAGAAGCATCGCGGATTCTATTCGAGCTTCCAGTATGTCACGCTGATCGGCGGCCAGCTCACAGCCATCATCGTGCTTCTGCTGTTGCAGAACGTCTTCCTGACGGAAGCCGAACTGAAAGCCTGGGGCTGGCGCATTCCCTTCTTCATCGGCGCCGCGCTCGCCATCTTCGCCGCCGTGATGCGGCGCGACCTGCACGAAACCGATGCCTTCAAGGCCGCCGAGAAACAGGGCGTCAAACGCGGGACCTTGCGCGAACTGTTCAAGTTCCCGCGCGAGCTCCTGCTTGTCGTCGGCCTCACCGCGGGCGGCACCGCGGCGTTCTATACCTTCACGACCTATATGCAGACCTTCGTGCGCATGTCGGTCGGCCTCGACCCCACCACGACCACCATTGTGATCTTCTGCACGCTGCTTTTTGCCGTCATCCTGCAACCGATTTACGGCGCGATCTCCGACCGCATCGGCCGCAAACCCCTGCTGGTGTTCTTCGGCATCGCCGGCACGCTCGCCACCGTTCCGCTGCTGACGGCGCTGCAAGGAACCAAGTCGGCTTTCACGGCATTTCTGCTGATCTGCGCCGCCTGGATTTTCGTGGCCGGCTACACCTCGATCAACGCTGTCGTGAAGGCTGAGCTATTCCCGACCAATGTCCGCGCGCTTGGCGTCGGCGTGCCCTACGCGCTGACCGTATCGATCTTCGGCGGCACTGCGCCCGCCATCGCGCTCTACTTCAAGAGCATCGGCCACGAGCAATGGTTCTACTACTATCTCTCGGGCATCATCTTCCTGTCGCTTCTGATCTACGCGACCATGCGCGACACCAAGAAGCATTCGATCATGCACCGGCACGATTGATCCGGCACGGACAGCGCGGCGCCTGATGGCGCCGCGCATTTGCAGAGAGCAGTTACACCGCCTGCGTGACGAGCTTGGTATTGAGATAGCTTTCCATCGCCTCGATGCCGCCTTCCGATCCATGACCGGAATCCTTGATGCCCCCGAAGGGAATCTCGGGAAGACCGAGGCCGTGATGGTTGATCGACACCATGCCGCTTTCGATATCGCGGCCGATATTGGTCATCGTCTTCGCCGAGGTCGTATAGGCGTAGGCGGCGAGGCCATAAGGCAGCCGGTTGGCTTCCTTCACGACGCCGTCGTAATCGCTGAAGCGATTGACGATCGCCAGCGGCCCGAACGGCTCCTCGTTCATCGCGCGCGCTTCGAGTGGCACATCGGTCAGCACCGTCGGCTTGAAGAAATAGCCGCGATTGCCGATGCGCTCTCCCCCGGTCGCCACCTTTGCGCCCTTGGCCTTGGCATCCGCGGTGAATGCTTCCATCGCATCGACGCGGCGATTGTTCGCAAGCGGTCCCATCGTCACGCCCTCGGCAAGACCGTCGCCGACCTTGAGCGCCTCCGCGCTGGCGACGAAGCCGTCGACGAAATCCTTGAACACGCTGTCATGGACAAGAAAGCGCGTCGGCGCGACGCAGACCTGCCCCGCATTGCGGAATTTGTTGGCTGACAGAATCTTCACCGCAAGACCAATGTCCGCATCGCCGAACACCACGGCCGGGGCATGACCGCCCAGTTCCATGGTGACGCGCTTCATGTGCTGACCCGCCAGCGCCGCGAGCTGCTTGCCGACCACGGTGGACCCCGTGAACGACATTTTCTTGATGACCGGATGCGGGATCAGATAGGACGAAATCTCGGCAGGCACGCCGAACACGAGATTGACCACACCCGCCGGCACGCCCGCGTCGGCATACGCCTTGATCAACGCGGCGCAGCTCGCCGGCGTTTCTTCCGGCCCTTTCAGGATCACCGTGCAACCGGACGCAATCGCGGCGGACACCTTTCGCACGGCCTGATTGATCGGAAAATTCCAGGGCGTGAACGCGGCGACGGGACCGACAGGCTCCTTGACGACAAGCTGCGTCACGTTCGGCACCCGCGCGGGCACGATGCGGCCATAGGTACGGCGGGCCTCCTCGGCGAACCATTCGATGGTGTCGGCGGCGGCGAGCGTCTCGATGCGCGATTCAACGAGCGGCTTGCCCTGCTCCGTGGTCATCAGGGCCGCGATCTCTTCCTTGCGCTCGCGCATCAGCGCGGCGGCCCGGCGCATGATCTGCGAACGCTCCAGCGGGCTGACGCGCTTCCACTGATGAAACGCGCGCTCGGCGGCGGCAAGCGCGTCGTCCAGATCCTTGCGGCCGGCATGCGCCAGCGTCGCGATGGCCTCGCCGGTCGCCGGATTGAGAACGGTGAGACGCTTCTCGCTGCCGTCCTTCCACTGACCGTCGATGAAAAGCTGTGTATCGGTATAGGTCGCCATCGGAGCCTTCTTTCCATTCACTCTTTTAATAACCCAGTGCAAAACCGTCCTTGCGATGATCGGAGCCGCCGATCAGCGTCCCGTTGTCCCAGTCGATCGCGATCGCCTGGGCACCGCCGATCGCACGTTCGGGCGGCTGAATAGTGAAACCGCGCCGGGCCAGTTCGGGTCCCACGGTTTCCCGCAGGCGCTCCTCCATTTCGACCTTGGCCGTTCCCGGCAACGGAAACAGACGCGGCAGGTCGATGGCGGTTTGCAGATCGAGATGGTGATCGTAGAGCTTGGACAACAGGTAGGCGTGGCCCATCGCCTGATAATGCCCGCCCATGACGCCGAAGGTCAGCGATACGCGTCCCTTTTCGGTGACCATGCCGGGAATGATGGTATGCAGCGGCCGCTTGCGCGGCGCGATGGCGTTGGGGTGCCCCGGCTTGATGACGAAACCCGTTCCGCGATTGTGGAACAGCACGCCGGATTTCGGCGACATCAGGCCACTGCCATAGGGGTGGAAAATGGAGTTGATGAAACTTGCGCAATTGCGCTTCTCGTCCACCACCGCGATGTAAACCGTGTCGCGATGCTCGGCTCCTTCGAGCGGCGGAATCGGATTGGCTGCATGCTTCAGATCGATCTGCGACGCCAGCCTGTCCGCCACCTCATCCGAGAGTAGATAGTCCACCGGCACATTGGACATTTGCGGGTCGGCCAGAAACTGGTCGCGCGCGGCATAGGCCAGTCGCGTTGCCTCGACCTCGATAAAGAGGTTGTCGATATCGAGCGGGTCGGGCTTGGGCGTAAAGCGCGAAAGAATGTTCAGGATCATCAGGGCAATGATGCCCTGCCCGTTGGGCGGACATTCGTAGACCGCGCGGCCGCGAAACTGCGTCTTGATCGGTTTTACGTATTCGCCTGCGGTTTCGGCGAAATCCTCCAGCGTGTGCAATCCGCCGAGACTGCGCAGATAGTCCACCATGTCCCTGGCGACAGCGCCGCGATAGAAGGCGTCCGGCCCCTCGCGGCCGATGGCTTCCATGGTGTCGGCGAGTTCGCGCTGATACTGCACGGCGCCGACTGCGGGCGCCTCGTCATTGACGAGGAACGTGCGCCGCGAGGTCGGATCGGCCTTGATGACATCGCGCTGCTTGCCGATGTCGTAGGCGACGCGGGGCGTGATGCCGTAGCCGTGCCGCGCCAGCTCGATGGCCGGTGCAAGCAGCTCCTTCAGCGGCATGCGGCCGTGATCCCTGATGAGCTGCGCCCACGCCGCCACCGCGCCGGGAATCGTGACCGCGTGCGGCGACTGCCGCGCGATGGAGGTGATTCCCTGCTCCTGATACCATTCGAGCGTCGCCGCCGCCGGCGCCCGGCCCGAACCGTTGAAAGCGATGATGTCGTCGCCGCCTTCGCGCGAATAAAGCGCAAAACAATCGCCGCCGATTCCCGTCGAGCCCGCCTCGGTCACGCTTTGCACTGCACAAGCCGCCACCGCGGCATCCATCGCGGTGCCGCCGCTCTTGAGAATCTCCACAGCCACCAGCGTGGATGCGGGGTGGGACGTCGCCGCCATCCCCTTGCGGCCAACAGCCAGAGAGCGGCCAGGATTTTCAAAATCGCGCACGTGCGGGTTCCCTTTTTCGAGGGTTTGTAAGTGGCCTATCTGGATAGCGGTGAAAAGACCAAAGACCGCCGGGCAGGTTTGCGGTGGCGTCACTATATATTGTGAGCGCCGCCAGCCCGATATTCGGCGCCAAGCCGGGCAAACATCATTTTTTTCGGGAGGAATGTGAGTTTCGTCGAAAACTTAATTCTTTGTTTGACAAATCAGGCCATAAAACACAACATCTAGCTGTCACGGTTCCATCATATCGCAAGATTTGGTGGCTGGGGGAACCGGCGGAAAGGCAAAAAGTCCAGCGCTGTTCGACACTTTTGAGCAGCACGGTGATTCCGGCAAGCGCATTTAGGGCTTGGAATCGCTTCTGGACGTCCGGTCTTTCCACCCGCCCGCCGCGGCAGACGAAACGTACCGGGCGGTGCCCCGTTATCTTCACAGACCGGCCAAATCCGGCTGCGACGATCGCGTCAGCCCCGCTCCAAAACCGCAAACAACCATACGGGGCCTGCCATGTTGTCTCTCGATCGCGATACCACCAAACCAGCACCGCTTATTCAGTTGCGTCCGGAGTCCCTCGCCGTGCCAGCCACAGCCCCCGTCCTTGCCAGCGAACCGTCGCTGCAAATCATCCGCCGCAACGGAACGGTCTCGCCCTTCGATGCGAGCAAGATTTCGATTGCGATGACCAAGGCCTTCCTCGCCGTGGAAGGCAACACCGCCGCCGCCTCGCGACGCGTGCACGAGATCGTCGAGCAACTGACGGATGAAGTCGTCGGCGCCCTGACCCGCCGCATCGGCGAAGGCCGCACCTTCCACATCGAGGACGTTCAGGACCAGGTCGAACTGGCGCTGATGCGCAGCGAGCACCACAAGGTGGCCCGCGCCTACGTGCTCTACCGCGAGGAACGCGCCCGCCAGCGCGCCGAGGCGGAAGCCGCCAAGCCGAGCAAGGTTTCAAGCGAACCGTCGCTGAACGTGACGCTTTCCAACGGCAGCAAGGTTCCGCTCGACCATGAGCGTCTCACTTTGATCGTGCAGGAAGCCTGCGCGGGTCTCGACGGCGTCGACGCCGCGCCCGTGCTCGCCGAAATGCGCCGCAACCTCTACGACGGAATCAGCCAGGACGAGCTGGCGCTGGCCGGCATCATGGCCGCGCGCACCCTCGTCGAGCAGGAGCCGAACTACGCTTACGTCAGCGCGCGCCTGCTGCTCGACAAGCTGCGCACCGAAGTGCTGTCCTTCGTCCACGGTGCGCCGATGAGCGCCTCGCAGGCCGATATGGCGACCCGCTATGCCGAATACTTCCCGGCCTATGTGAAGACCGGCATCGAGGCCGAACTGCTCGATCCGGATCTCGGCCGCTTCGATCTGAAGAAACTCGCCGCCGCGCTGAAGCCGGAGCGCGACCTGTCGTTCCAGTTCCTCGGCCTGCAGACCCTGTACGACCGCTATTTCCTGCACAATGACGGCAACCGCATCGAACTGCCGCAGGCGTTCTTCATGCGCGTCGCGATGGGTCTTGCCATGCGCGAGATCGACCGCGAAGCCCGCGCCATCGAGTTCTACAACCTGCTCTCCTCGTTCGACTTCATGGCCTCGACCCCGACGCTGTTCAATTCGGGCACGCTGCGTCCGCAGCTCTCGAGCTGCTTCCTGACCACGGTGGCCGACGATCTCGACGGTATCTTCAAGTCGGTGAAGGACAACGCGCTGCTGGCGAAATATTCCGGCGGCCTCGGCAACGACTGGAGCCGCGTGCGCGGCCTCGGCGCGCACATCAAGGGCACCAACGGCGAAAGCCAGGGCGTCGTGCCGTTCCTGAAAGTCGCCAACGACACCGCCATCGCCGTCAACCAGGGCGGCAAGCGCAAGGGCGCGGTCTGCGCCTATCTCGAAACCTGGCACATCGACATCGAGGAATTCCTCGACCTGCGCAAGAACACCGGCGACGACCGCCGCCGCACTCACGACATGAACACCGCCAACTGGGTGCCGGATCTGTTCATGCAGCGCGTCAACTCCGACGGCGAATGGACGCTGTTCTCGCCCGACGAGACGCCGGACCTGCACGACCTCTACGGCAAGGCGTTCGCCGAACGCTATGCCTTCTATGAGGAGAAGGCCGCACGCGGCGAGATGCGCGTGTTCAAGAAGCTGCGCGCCACCGATCTGTGGCGGCGCATGCTGACCATGCTGTTCGAGACCGGCCATCCCTGGATCACCTTCAAGGACCCCTGCAACCTGCGCTCTCCGCAGCAGCATGCCGGCGTGATCCACTCCTCGAACCTGTGCACCGAAATCACGCTGAACACCTCGGATGACGAAGTGGCGGTCTGCAACCTCGGCTCGATCAACCTCTTGCATCACATTGCGGACGGCGGCATCGACAACGCGCGCCTGCAGCGCACCGTGACCACCGCGATGCGGATGCTCGATAACGTCATCGACATCAACTACTACACCATCCCCGAAGCGCGGCGCTCGAATCTCAAACACCGCCCGGTCGGCCTCGGCCTGATGGGCTTCCAGGATGCGCTGCACGCGCTGCGCATTCCGATGGCCTCGAAGGAAGCCGTGGACTTCGCCGACCTGTCGATGGAAGTGATTTCGTATCACGCGATTTCGGCTTCGGTCGATCTCGCCACCGAGCGCGGCACCTACCCCTCGTTCCAGGGCTCACTGTGGAGCAAGGGCATCCTGCCGATCGATTCGATCGACATCCTCGACAAGGCGCGCGGCGGGCTCGATCTCGACCGCTCCTCCACGCTCGACTGGGCCGGCCTGCGCAAGAAGGTGAAGTCCACCGGCATGCGCAACTCCAACGTGATGGCGATCGCGCCGACCGCGACAATCTCCAACATCTGCGGCGTCGCGCAGTCGATCGAGCCCGCCTACCAGAACCTCTATGTGAAATCGAACATGTCGGGCGATTTCACCGAGGTGAACGAATTCCTGGTCCGCGACCTCAAGGCGCGCGGCCTGTGGGACGAGGTGATGGTGTCCGACCTGAAATATTTCGACGGCAGCATCGGCACCATCGATCGCGTGCCTGACGATCTCAAGGCGCTGTATGCAACGTCATTTGAAATTGACAGCGCATGGCTGATCGAAGCCGCGGCCCGCCGCCAGAAATGGATCGATCAGGCGCAGTCGCTCAACCTCTATATCGCCAATCCGTCGGGCAAGAAGCTGGACACGCTCTATCGTCTGGCCTGGCAGCGCGGCCTGAAGACCACATATTATCTGCGTTCGCGCAGCGCGACCCATGTCGAGAAATCGACGCTGAAGGGGACCGACGGCAAGCTCAATGCCGTGTCGTCCTCCGCAGTCGCTTCCGCGAGCGCACCGATCCTCGTCAAGAACACGGCCCCCGATTTGTCCGAGATCAAGGCGTGTTCGATCGATAACCCCGATTGTGAAGCGTGCCAGTGAGTATGGGCTTTAGAAAAACGGAGACACCCTATGCTTGACTGGTCCGAAACTTCATCCAACAAGGCGATCCATCACTTGCCGCAGATTCTGAAACAGGCTGAAACCGCCGGACAGGCGGGCAACGAATCCGCCAAGCAGACGGGCCTCGGCGAGATCGATCGCGCCGGCGGTCGCGTCTCGGTCGACGACAAGCGGATGATCAACTGCCGCGCCGACGTCAACCAGCTCCTGCCGCTCAAATACAAGTGGGCATGGGAGAAGTATCTCGCCGGCTGCAACAACCACTGGATGCCGACCGAAGTGTCGATGCAGGCCGACATCGCGCTGTGGAAATCGCGCGATGGCCTCACCGATGACGAGCGTCATGCGATCAAGCGCAACCTCGGCTTCTTCGCGGCGTCCGAGAGCCTTGTCGCCAACAACATCGTGCTGGCGATCTACCGCCATCTCACCAACCCCGAATGCCGGCAATATCTGCTGCGCCAGGCTTTCGAGGAGGCGGTGCATACTCACACCTTCCAGTACATCGTCGAGAGTCTCGGCCTCGACGAGGGCGAATTGTTCAACATGTATCGCGAGGTGCCCTCGATCACCGACAAGGCGGCATGGGCGCTCAAGCACACCCAGAACCTCGACAACCCCCAGTTCAGGACCGGCACGCCGGAGGCCGATCAGGCTTTCCTGCGCGACCTCGTCGCCTTCTACGTGATCTTCGAAGGCATGTGGTTCTACACCGGCTTTGCGCAGATTCTCTCGCTCGGCCGTCGCAACAAGATGGTCGGCATCGCCGAGCAGTACCAGTACATCCTGCGCGACGAGAGCATCCATCTGAACTTCGGCATCGACGTGATCAACCAGATCAAGATCGAGAATCCGCATCTGTGGACGCCGAAATTCCAGGAGGAAGTGCGCCAGATGATCCGCGAGGCGGCGGAACTGGAAGCGGCCTATGGACGCGATACCATGCCGCGCGGTTTCCTCGGGCTCAATGCGGCGCTGTGCGAGCAGTACATGCATTTCATCGCAAACCGCCGCTGTGCGCAGCTCGGTCTGCCGCGGGTGTTCGACGAGGCGGAAAATCCGTTCCCGTGGATGTCCGAGGCGATGGACCTGAAAAAGGAAAAGAATTTCTTCGAAACCCGCGTGATCGAGTACCAGAACGGTGGTGCGCTGAGCTGGGAATGATCGACCGCAGGTTGATTGAATGATTGAACGAAAAGCCCCTGTTCAACGCGGGGGCTTTTTGTTTGAATGCAGCCCCTTTTCCGGACGGCAGGACCATGTCCCACGATCACCACGGCCATTCCCACGATCATCCCCACGGTCACTCGCACGACGACCGCTGGAAACACGACGGCGTGCGCGTGATTCCCGGCAACCAGCTCGATCCCAACGTGCCCTCGACGGCGGGAATGGACCGCAAGGCGGCGATCAATTTCGCCCGCGTCGGCGCGCAGAAGCTGTGGGCCGGAACGGTGACCATCAAGCCGGACGCCAAGACCGGCGCACATCATCACGGCCATCTTGAAAGCATCATCTATGTCGTCAAGGGTAAGGCCCGGATGCGGTGGGGCGAGCATCTGCAATTCACCGCCGAGGCGGGGCCCGGCGATTTCATCTTTATTCCGCCCTATGTGCCACATCAGGAAATCAACGCCAGTCCGGATGAAGTTCTTGAATGCGTGCTGGTTCGCAGCGACGGTCAGGCCATCGCGGTCAATCTCGATATCGAGCCGGTGGAGAAGCCGGAAACGGTCTTGTGGGTCGATCCGATCCACCGCGATCCGGCCGAGAAAAACTAGCTCGGCAAACCACTGCACAATAAAAAGGGGACGCGATCGCTCGCGTCCCCTCTGTCGCATCCGGAGGTCAGGCGATGCGATCAGAATCTTGACGATCAGAATGTTGGCGATCAGAACCTCGCCGTGGCCGAGACGCGGAACGTGCGCAGGCGGCCGGGCGAGATGTTGTTGTTGCCGTCCGCCGAAGCCCAGTAGCCCTTGTCAAAGAGATTTTCGACGCTGAGCTGGCCGCTCCAGGTTTCGTTGTATTTGTAATAGACCCCGGCATCGACGCGCACCCAGGACGGCAGCTTGACGGTATCATCTGAGGACGCATACGAGTCGCCCAGATACAGCACGCCGACACCGAGCGCCCAGCGCGGATCGATCTGGTACTTGTTCCACAGCGAGACCTGATTGTACGGCACGAGTTGGACGCGATTGCCAGTCACAATCGTTGTCGAAAGGTCGCTGGTAATACGCGCGTCGGTATAGGCGTATCCAATTGTCGTCTGCCAATCGGCGGTGACAAAACCAGTCACAGCTGTCTCGAAACCCCGCACCTTGGTCGAACCGTTCGGCAACGAAAACCCACCCCCTACCGGGATAGGTTGATTAGTACGGTTCAATTCATAAACAGCGGCAGTATATTGCAGCTTCGGGTTGACGTTCCATTTCAGACCGAACTCGGTGTTCTCGAACTTCTGCGGATCGAGAATGAGCGTGCCGGGATTGAGTGAACTGAACTGGTCGCCCGACGCCGGCAGATAGGAAATGCTGTAGGCGCCGTAGATCGACATCTCATCGACCGGCTTGAAGATTACCGCCGCGCGCGGCGATATCTTGTCGTCGACTCGCGAGCGGTTGATACCCGTGTTCTGATCCAGCGCCGCGAGATCGAAGCGATCGTAACGTGCTCCGGCGAACAGTTGCAGCCAGCGGGTCACGTCGATCTGATCCTGCACGTAAGCGGATTCGGTGAACAGCCGATAGCTGCTATTGGCGTCAGCATTCAACCCAACTGTCGATGTCGTCAAATGCTGAAATACCACCGGACCGAAATAGGTCGGATTGAATGCATTGACCAAAACGAATGGCAGGCTCCCACCCGGCGCGCTGGGATTGGGATTGTCTGGAAAGAAACCTGTGTTGCGCTGACCAAGACCAGTCTGCTGACCAAACTCGGTACCAAATGCAATGGTATGGCGTATAGGACCTGTATAGGTCTTGTAGGTGAAGTCGGTCTGATTGAAGAAGTTTGCACGGTTAGTCGTGTTCTCGTAGGCATTCAACGAGACCTGTCCGTTGACAACCGCGCCACCACTCGGATTTACGACTCCGGGAATATTTGTGCTGGTTCCTCCTGGATAGACGTTAACGTAGCCTCTGTCGTAATTGGCATACATCGTCGAGTTCTTGCCGGTCAGGCCGCCACCGAAATCGTGTTCGATCACGGCCATGGTTTGCTGAACGTCGGCATGCGTGGTGTTGTAGATCGGGCTGCCGAAGAACTTGGTGTAGTCGCCGTTCGGCACGAACGGCATTCCGTTGAACGATGGATTGCCGCGATCGGCCAACTCCTTGTCGTGATAATATTCGTAGCTCAGCTTGATCTTGGTATCGTCGCTCGGCCGCAGCGTGATGGTCGGATTGATGCCGTAGCGCTCGAGATTGCCGTAGTCGCGGAAGGTGTCCGAGCCCTCGTAAAACGCGTTGAGGCGAACGGCGACATTTTCGTTCACCGCCTGCCCGGCATCCAGCGAGAAGCGCCGGTTGTCGTAAGAGCCGGTCTGCGCCGTCGCCTCATAAATGCGCGTGCCGTCGGCCTCCTTCAGAGTGCGGTTGACCAGACCGCCACCCGCGCCACGCCCGAACGTCAGGGCACTCGGTCCCTTCAAGACCTCAACGCTCTGCGCGTTGTAGAGATCGCGGAAATACTGCACGTCATCGCGGAAACCGTTGACGAAGAAGTTCGCGCTGGAATCGACGCCGCGGATCACCAGTTCGTCGCGGTTGCCCTCGCCCTGATGCACAACCACACCCGGAACGTAACGCACGGCATCCGTCACACTCGATATCGCCTGATCGTTCAGGAACTGACGGGTCAACACGCTGACCGATTGCGGAATGTCCAGAAGCGGCGTGTTGGTCTTGGTCGCGACCGAGGTGCTGTTCTGATAATAACCGACGGTGCCGGTGCGCTGGGTCTGGCTGCTGCCCGCCCATGCCGCCTCCAGCGGACTGACCAGAGTGCGGGCCGGCGCCTGCGCGGCACGTCGTGCGCGCGTATCAGCCTCGCGTGATGCCCGCGGCTTCTTCCTGGGCTTGCTCTCGGCCGGACTCACCACAACCGGCGGCAAGGTGTTCGCGCCGGCGGCGGGCGCTTGCTGCGCCATCGCCTCTGGCGCCGTCCCGATACCGATTGCGAGATAGCTCGCCGAAAGAAATGCAGCGCGGATGATGAAGCCGCCTGAACGCGGCCTGTCGTAAAACTGGATCACAGTTGCCCCCAACGAATTCCAAGCACACGCCCCGTGCGCCTGCGTCAAATTCGCTCATGGAAAAAATGCGGATGTGAATCCAGACGTGATCAGTCTCGAAATTTTGCGAGACCACCGGAATAAAACGGAATTGATCTGTCTAGAGTCGATCTAAATATCCACGCTTCAAGAAAACGCCTGCCATTGGCCGACTTCTTCATCTCGCGGAAGACAGATGCGAATGATCGCCCGCAGCGAAGAGCCGAGCTGTTTTGAAATATTCTAGGTAAATCCGACCGCTGACGCGCGATGGAGCCGGCAGAGATCGAGCCGCGGATCGCCCGAGCAAAGAGTCAGACGTCGTCTGAAAATTTCAGGATGGTTTTCAGCAGACCGGGGAATCGCGCGTTGATGTCGGCTTCCCGCAACTCGTTACGATGCTCGACGCCCTTCTTCGATGTGCGGATCAAACCGGCCTCGCGCAGGATGCGAAAGTGATTTGAAAGGGTCGACTTCGCCATCTTCGAACATGGCGCCGCCTCCGTGCAGGACATGCACTCCTTCTGGCTGATCAAACTCCTGACAATGCTGAGCCGTGTCGGATCCGACAGCGCCGAGAGCACGCCGGACAGCGTGATGTCCTCGGTCGAAGGGTGAACAAACTGAACCATACTTACTTTATAGCACGGCCTTGACACTGTTCAATAGTTCAATAATTATGAACTATTGAAATTTAATCAGGAATGCTCCTCATGACTCGCAAACTCGAAGGCAAGGTGGCGCTGGTGACAGGCGCCTCCAAGGGAATCGGCGCGGAAATCGCGATCCAGCTTGCGGCCGAAGGCGCCGCGGTTGCCGTCAACTACAGCGCCAGCAAGGATGCGGCCGAGCGTGTGGTGGCGAAGATCGCCGCCAAGGGCGGCAAGGCGGTCGCGATCCACGGCAATTTGAGCGATCCGAAAGCCGCGAAAACCGTTGTTGCAGAGGCGGTGAAAGCCCTCGGGCCGATCGACATTCTGGTCAATAACGCCGGTGTTTATGAATTCCAGCCGCTCGAAGGGATCACGCCCGAACACTTCCGCAAGCAGTTCGATCTGAATGTTCTCGGTCTCCTGCTCGTGTCGCAGGAAGCCGCCGCGCATTTCAATCCGAAGGGCGGCAGTATCATCAACATCAGTTCCGCCGTGTCCCGGATTTATCCGCCGGGCAGCTCGGTTTACAGCGCGACGAAGGCATCTGTGGACGCCATCACCGTCGTCCTTTCCAAGGAACTGGGTCCGAAGAAAATCCGCGTCAACGCCATCAATCCCGGCATGATCGAGACTGAAGGCGTCGTCGCGGCCGGATTCAACGAAGGCGACATGCGGACCTGGGTCGAAACCACAGCGCCGGCCGGGCGTATCGGGCAGGTCGGTGACATCGCCCCGGTCGCCGTGTTTCTTGCTTCGGACGATTCAGGCTACATTACTGGTGAATTTCTGAACGTCGCAGGTGGCATGCGTTAAGTCACGTCACCGTACAAGGAAGGGGGCGTTGCCCCCTCACGTCCCCTTCCCTTTTTCGATGCGCGTTAAAGCGTCTCCTGACTGAGCCCGCATTGTTTGCAGACGAAGGTTGCGCGCTTGATTCCGCGCGGGGCCGAAACACGATTGGCTGCTCCGCATTTGCCGCAAGTGGCCTCGATCCGCGTCTTGCCTTCCTTGATGACAAGCGCCTTGCGCTCCATGGCCTCGCGGATCAGGCGCTCGGTCTCTTCCCTCATCGACTGCTTCGACATGCATGATATCCGGTGGGAACCTGCTGGAACTTGCCACGGCTTCCTGCCCAAGGCGACTGTAAATTACGGCCTTTGAACGTTTGCCGTAAAATATAAGATCATTCAAAACTCCGTGCGCTGCAAAACCCTCATATTCCTGCATCACGAATCAGGATTTATCCCCGGTGAGGAGCGGATATCTTGTCTCAATGATATACGATGGATATACATTTGAGACGGTCGGCGCCGGGCCGGCCCTTCGGCATAAAACGGCAGCCGCCCGCGGCAAGCCGCTGTGGTGAGCAATTTGAAGTCCAAAGCGGCCCCGAAGCGCCGGGCACAACTTCCCAAAATCGACGATGTCACCCTGACGGATCGCGCCTACCGCGAACTGGAGGAGATGATCGTCACCCTGCAGCTGGCGCCCGGCACTGTCCTGTCCGAGCACACTCTGGCGACGCGGCTTAAAATCGGCCGCACCCCGATCCGCGAGGCGTTGCAGCGTCTCGCCCGCGACGGTCTTGTGGTCATCATGCCGCGGCGCGGCATCATGGTCTCCGAAATTGATCTGCGGATGCAGCTGCGGCTGCTCGAAGTCCGCCGCGAGCTCGAGCGGCTGATGGCCCGCCTCGCAGCGGACCGCGCCACGGACGAGGAGCGCCGCGAATTCGGTGAGATCGCAAACGGCATGCTGAAGGCCGCGTCGAATACCGATGACATCGACTTCATGCGGCTCGACCAGAGGTTCAACGCGCTGGTCGCGGCGACCGCCCGCAATGAATTCGCGCGCCGCTCGATGGGACTGATGAACGCGATTTCGCGCCGCTTCTGGTATCAGCACTATCAGCAGGTCGCGGATCTGCCATTGACGGCGAAGCTGCACGCGTCCGTCGCGCAGGCCATCGCCGACAAGAAGCCGAAACTGGCCGCCGCCGCGTCGGACAAGCTGATCGATTATATCGAGGATTTCGCACGCAAGACGCTAGACTCGTAGTTCCGCCTCGTGGCTGTCGGCGATGAGCCACTTGAACGCGTCTAATCGAAAATAATCACGCTCCGGATGGTTTCGCCGCGCTTGAGCGCGTCGAAGCCGTCATTGATATCGTCGAGCGTGATCCTGCGCGAAATCAGCGGATCGAGCTTGAGCGTACCATCGAGATAGGCCTGCGCAAGCATCGGGAAATCGCGCAGCGGCCTGGTGTTGCCGTAGCTGGAGCGACGGATACGCTTCTCCTGCATCAGGGAGCCCCAGCGGAATGAAACATCCTGCTGCACATCGACCTTGCCAAGCCAGATGATGTGGCCGCCCGGACGCACGGCTTCGGCGGTGGCGCGAAACGCCGCCGGACTGCCTGCGGATTCGATCACCACATCGACGCCGCGCCCGCCGGTTTGCTGTTTGCCGAATTCAACCGGGTTGCCGTTCGAGGCGTTGACGGCATGCGTCGCACCAACGCTTTTCGCCAAATCGAGCTTCTTGTCGTCGAGATCGACCGCGATGATCGCACCCGCGCCCGCCATGCGCGCGCCCTGCACCGCCGCAAGACCGACCGCGCCGCAGCCGATCACCATGACCGTATCGCCATAGGCAATGGCGCCGAGATTGAGCGCGGCCCCCGCTCCTGTCATCACTCCGCATCCGATCAGACAGGCGCGGTCGAACGGAATCTCCTTCGGCACGACGATAGCCTGCTGGTCCGGCACGATGCAGTATTCGCCAAACGAGCCGAGATACATCAGGTGCTGCAGGTCACTCCCATCGCCCCGTGTGGCGCGGCTTTCGCCGTCAAAACCGCGCGCCTTCGGACCTTCGCCGAGATAGGTCTCGCACAGGATGGGTAAATCGCGGTCGCAATAGAAACAGTGGCCGCAATGCGGATTCCACGACAGGATGACGTGGTCACCCTTTTTGACACCGCGCGCGGCGGGGCCGACGTCCTCGACAATGCCGGCCGCCTCGTGTCCCAGCACGATCGGCATGGGAAAACGCAAACCCCCTTCGATCACTTCAAGATCGGTATGACAAAGACCGGCGGCCTTGATCCTGATCAGAACATCCGTCGGCTTAAGCGGCGCGGCCGTGACTGTTTCGATCTTCAGCGGTGTCTTCGCGGCGTGAAGAACGGCCGCGCGATACTGCAACGGCATCAGGCCGCCTTGCCGCCGCTATGATCCAGCGCGGTGAGAGCACGGTCGATGTCGGTATCGGTCATTTCCCAGTCATTATCGAAATTGGCGACGATATTGACCATGAACGGCTCGACCATCGCCTTTGCCGCCCCAGCGTCGTTGAGATGCTTCATCAGCAGAGCCAGCGCGAGCTGTCGTGGCTCCGGGCCCTCGTAGCTCCATTCGAAGCCGTTGACGCTGTATTGCGCGATATCGGTGCGCGGATCTAGCAGCGTGCCATCGACCGTCACCTTGATTCCGTCAATTGTCCGTTCGCCTACATATCGTTTCATGTGAGTAGTCCTTCTCCTTAAGAAGCTGCCTCGACTTCGCCGGCGATCACGCGCATCACGTCCCGGTCGCGGTGCGCTTCCGTCAGTGTGCCGGAGAACATCAGTTCGCCGCGCTCCAGCACATATATTCTGTCAACATAATCGGGAATGTGGTGGACGTTGGATTCCGCCATCAGGACGCCCTTGCCCATCGCGCGGATCGAAGCCACGCCTTCGGCGATCACCGGAATGATCGCGGGCGACAGGCCCTCGAAAGGCTCGTCCAGCAGAAGAAGCTGCGGATCGAGCGTCAGCGCGCGGGCGATCGACACCATCTTGCGCTCGCCGCCGGACAGTTCCGCGCCGCCGCGGGCCAGATATTGCCTGAGCTTGGGAAACACCTGATAGGCCTCCTCGATCCGCTGTTCGGCGGGGCGGCCCTTCGGGCGTGTCCAGGTCGACAGCTCGATATTCTCGGCCACGGTCAGGTCGGCATAGACCTCCGACTCTTCGGGCGAAAAGCCGATGCCGCTTTGCGCGATCTGCCAGGTTTGCATGGCTGTCAAATCGAGGCCATCAAAGGTGATCTCGCCGGATTTGATCTTGCGATAACCCATGATGCTGCGAAAGGTCGTGGTCTTGCCGGCCCCGTTGCGTCCGACAAGGCACACCAGTTCCCCTGCGCCGACCGACAGCGTTATCCCGTTGAGGATGCGGCTGCCCTGAATATCAACTTTCACATTGGACAGATTCAGCATCAGGAAGCCCGTTTCATGTTCGGAGGCCGGGTGCCGACCACCGCCGCGATCATCGCCGGATCGGAGAAAAACGTGTCGGGCGGCATATCGGCCAGCACCTGCCCGGCCTGCAGCGCGATGATGCGATGGGAGTAGCGGGCGACGAGATCCATGTCGTGCTCGACCTGCACGATGCCGCGTACGCCTGCGGCCTTCGCCGCCGCGACCAGAACTTCCATGATGGCGTGCTTGTCCCCGGTCGAAACGCCGCTGGTCGGCTCGTCCAGCAGGATCACCTTCGGATTGAGGGCGAACGCGCTGGCGATATCGAGCAGCTTCTTTTCGCCCTGCGAGAGCGTCGAGGCCACCACATCGAGCCGCGCGCGCAGTCCCAGCACTTCGGCGACACGCTCGACCTCGCCCTGCAATTCACTGTCGCGCGACAGCGAACGGAACGGATTGGCCACACGTTTGAGGCGCGAGGCAACCGCGACCGCCAGCGTCTCGCGCACGGTGAGCGCCGGAAACACATTCACCAGCTGGAATGCCCGCGCCATGCCACGCCGGCCAAGCGCGACGGGCCCGACACCGGCAATGTCCTGTCCCATGAACCGCACCTCGCCGATGGTCGGCTTCAGGAGGCCGGTCACGACGTTGACAATGGTCGTCTTACCCGCACCGTTCGGGCCGACAATGGAAATGAATTCGCCATCGTCAAGCTTGAACGAGACATCGTGCAGCGCGCGGTAGGCGCCGTAATATTTCGAGACGCCGACGGTCTCGAACAGCGGCACTTCGGTAGCAATTATTTCGGATACGGACGTCGCGGGATTCATGATTGTCCTCCCTTGCAGCGCGAGAAAATCATGTCGAACGCGCCGGACAGACCCTGCGGCAGGAAGATCACCAGCAGCACGAGGATGCCGCCCATCACGAACCGCCAGTATTGCGTGATCGCCATCACGTAATCCTGCAGCAACACGAAAGTCAGCGCGCCGACAGCCGGACCGACGAAGGTGCCGCTGCCGCCGAGCACAGCCATGAACACGAGATTGCCCGAATGGGTCCAGTACGCCAGTTCCGGGTCGGCAAGGCCCGTCGTGACGGCCAGGATTGTGCCGCCGATGCCACCATAGATCGCGGAGATCACGAATGCGGCCAGCCGCATGCGAAAAATCTGCACGCCGACATACGACGCCTTGTTTGCGTTCTCGCGAATGGCCATGAGATGCAGCCCGAACGGCGAGCGCGTGATGCGCCACATCGCAATCCCGAGCAGAGCGAACAGTCCGAGCACATAATAATAGAACGGCCCGGTCAGGAACGCGGTCTTGCCGCCGCCTAAATTCATGCCGAACAACAGCGGCCGCAGCACCCGCATGCCCTGGTCTCCGCCCGTGACAGAGTAGAACTTGAACAGGAAGGAGTGAAACAGCATGCCGAATGCCAGCGTCAGCATGCCGAAGAAGATACGCGTGTAGCGTACGCACAGCGTGCCGATCACAAGCGCGACAACGGCGGAGATCAGCGCACTGGTCAGCACGATCGCTTCGAAGCTCAGTATGCCGAATTTCGATGTCATCGCCGCCGCGGTATAGGCGCCGACGCCGAGAAACAGGGCATGGCCGAAGGACAAAAGGCCCGTGGTGCCGAACAGCAGGTTAAAGCCCAGCAGAGCAATGCCATAGGCAAAGAAGGGCAGCATCAGCAGCAGGGCGTAGGACGATGCGACCAGCGGCAGCAGCGCCATAACGCCGATCAGGCCGAGAAGCACCCAGATCCCGCCGATACGCGGAAGGCTGCGCTGCGCGGTTCTCACCAGCGGAACTCCCAGAGATTGCTCGCTCATGCCGTCACCTTGCCGAACAGGCCCGCGGGCCGGAGAATCAAAATGGCGACGACGACAAGATAAACCGACAGCAATTCCATCTCCGGCATGATCGTGATCGCCGCCGCGCGCATCAATCCGACAATCAGCGCGCCGACGAGTGCGCCACGCATGCTGCCAAGACCGCCGATCACGACAACCGCGAAAGCCTCGACCACAAGCTCGACCGCCATGTCGAGCGAGGCCGCGCTGGAGGGCACCACCAGCGCGCCGCCAACCGTGCCGAGCATGCAGCCGACCGTGAACACCAGCGCGAAAATCTTCGACGCGTTGACGCCGAGACCTTCGGCCATGTCGCGATTTTCCGCCGTGGCGCGAACGATACGTCCGATGCGGGTGCGCTGGAGAAAGAGACCGAGCGCCAGCGCGATGGCGATGGAGGCTGCGATCACCAGCAGATTGTAGGCCGGCACGCGCACGCCGAGAATGTCGAACGCGCCATAGGCCATGTAGACGTTGTCCATGGTGCGCGGCGTCGCGCCCCAGGTAAAGCGGAACACATCCTGGAACATCAGCAGGAATCCGAACGTGATGAGCAGCTGATAGCTCTCATCACGCCGGTAAACCGTCCGGAGCACCCGCTCGATCGGGAGCCCGACCAAGCCGATGGCGAGACCGGCGAGGATCAGGACCGGAAAGAACATTACCGGCGGCAGCCCGAGTTGCACCGCGACGGCAACCGCCGTGATCCCGAAATAGGCTCCGAGCGCATAGAAGGAGCCGCATGCAAGATTGACGATCTTCTGCACGCCGAACACGAGCTGGAGTCCCGCAGCCACCAGAAACAGGATGGCTGCGTGGAACATCCCGCCCAGGATGATATCCACAATACCGGTCATCGATATGATCCTGAATCAGACCGGCATCTTGCCGCTCTTGATCCACTCCCAGAAATCAACGCCAGGCGGCTTCTGCAACTGCGCGGCATCGAAACTGTTGATCTCGGCCAGTGTCGGGAAATCGAACTTGTTATTGTTGGTCGAGGGACCCTGATAAAAGATCTGCTCGGCGATCCTGTCCTTGCGGAAGCGGCCCTTGCCACCGAGGCTTTCGACCTCAAGACCGGGCATCGCCTGCGAAACCTGATCCGGGGTCGGCCATTTACCTGCGGCCTTCTGCGCCGCCTCGACGCCGGCCTTGTAGGTGGCGAGCGCGAAGTAAGCGCGATCGGCTTCCCAGTGCGGCGCTTCCTTGTACTTGTCCATGTAGTCGGCGACGAACGACTTCATCAGCGGCGAGCCCTGCGGATGATTGAAGTACAGCGTGTTGTGGCCGAAGATCACGCCTTCGGGCATGAACTCCTTCTTGAGCTGGTTGATCTGCCAGCCGGCCGCCGGCAGCACGACCTTGACGCCGTCGAACAATCCGGCCGCCGAGCCCTGCTTCATGAACACCGGCAGATCGGCGAACAACATGGACGAGAAGATCAGATCCGGCTTCTCGGCCTTCAGCGCGGCGACATGCGAGGTCAGGTCCATGGTGCCGACCTTGGGCCACTGTTCGGCGACGAATTCCGCCTCGACGCCGTAGCGGTTGAGAATCTGCTTGAACGCTTCCCAGTTGTTGCGGCCGTAGGAATAATCCGGGTTGATGCCGGCGACGCGCTTGAACTTGCCCTTGAAGTATTTCACCGCCAGGAGCGAGCCCATCACCGCTTCGCATTCGTTGTCGGTCGAGCGGAAGACATATTTCGGATTCGGCATGGTTTCCTTCACGCCGTCCTGAGTCGTTCCGTCCCACATCACAAGGAGGGCCTGCTCTTCTTCCGCGACCGGCGCAACGCCAAGGCTGACGCCGGTGGAGATCAGACCATGCACCGCCTCGACCTTCTCCTGCAGCACAAGGCGGCGGAAGCGTTCGATGGTGTCCTTCGGATTGGTTTCTTCTTCGATCACAAGCTCGATCTGACGGCCGGCAATGCCGCCATTCTTGTTCATGCGTTCCACTGCCCACTGCGCGGCGCGGATACCGCATTCGCCGGCGGTCCCCGCCACGCCGGATCGCGGCGCGATGACGCCTATTTTCAATGGAGCGTTCTGGGCAAAAGCCGGAGTGAACAGGCGGGGCATTGCAGCGGCGGCAACTCCCGCACCGGCAAGTTTCGAAAAGGCGCGGCGCGTCAGCTTCATAGTCTCTCTCCCATGCATTAACGCGCATCTGTCGTGCGCTGTTGCCATACCATAAATATATCAGATACAGTCCGACAAGCTTTTTTTCGGAACTGTTCAAAATTTAATCTGCCCGGTTGCCGATCTAATAGATTAGTGATATGTCAGTGTCAGAAACGGCATTCGGGGGCGGCAAGATGCACCCGGGTGCCCGGAATTCAGGGCCGTGAAGCCCGAGCAATTAACTAAAGGCTCAAACGTAAGGCCACGCCGTAAGGCCCAAAGTCAGGGAGAAACACCATGGAACTCGCATCCAGCCCAATGACGGACCGCCAGCGCAAATACCGCGCGACCTACCGGGACCGGGTCGCCGGCTGGTATAATGGCTGGCTTCACGTCGCGGTCATCGCCATCATCGGCGCCACCGCCCTCACCGTCTATATCGCCAACATCCATAACGTACGCTGGTGGGAATGGCTGATCGTGCCGGTGGCTGTCTTGTTTGCGAATTTCTTCGAATGGTGGATTCATAGCTACGTGATGCACCGCCCTTCGCAGGTCAAGGCATTCCGCGCCATCTACAACCGCCATACCCTGATGCATCATCAGTTCTTCAGCGAAGAGGAAATGCGTTTCGCGAGTTCTCATGACTGGCGCGTCACATTCTTTCCGCCCTACGCGCTGGTAACCTTTACCATGATGTCGATTCCCCCGGCACTGGTGCTCGGTTGGCTGGTATCGCCGAATGTCGGTTGGCTGCTGATCGCCACCACGACCTCCATGTATCTGACCTACGAGTTCATGCACTTCTGCTGCCATGTCGGTGACAACTGGTTCGTCCGCAACGCGCCCTTCGTCAACACGATCCGCCGCCATCATGCCGCGCATCACAACCAGTCGATCATGATGGAGCGCAACATGAATCTGACCTTCCCGATCATGGACTGGCTGTTCGGCACATCCGATCTCGATCGCGGGTTACTCGGTCATTTGTTCAACGGCTACGACACCCGTTATATCCGCAAGGATATGCGCAAGACTGCGCGCACGCCGATGCCGAAACCGGCATCCGAAAGCGCCGCGCCTCGCGGCGGATTCGCGACGCCTGCCGAATAAGCCGGACGGAGCGGGTAGCGGCCATGAACGCCATCGAGCCTAACTGGGTATCTCTGCTCTGGTTTGCGCTTTTCGCCGCAGTCTGCGGCGTGGCGTTCCTGGTCGTCGCCGGCATGTTTCCGCTGAAATCGCGTCCGGACATCGCGCAATCAAAAGGTGCGGTGCTTCTTCTGATCGGCAATGCGCTGCTGCTCGCAGCATTGCTGATCGGCACCGCGCTGTACGGCTACAACGAACTGCGCTGGAGTACACTGATCGTGGTCACTGGCCTGATCGTATTGTTCGCGCCGACGCTGATCGAGGAATGGCGCTGGCCCCTCGGTAACGTCAAGGCCGAGATGCTGGTGCTGATCGCGGTGCAGGCCGCCGCGCTTGGCCTCCTCGTCAAGATCGGCGGCACATCGCTGTCGATGACATAATAGATAATATTTCCTGGGAGATTCCGATGCCGGTGAAAATCAAGTTCATCCTCTCAATCCTGGTGCTCCTGGTCGCGGCGGTCGCTGCCTATGTGCAACACGGGCTCGGCAACGAGCGCATCCAGTACGTCGTCCTTTTCCTTGGCGTGTTCATGGTGTTCGCCATGTGGCTGTTCCCGGAAGTCAAACGGGAAGAGACTGCCGGCGGCGTGCAACGCAAGTCGATTTAACAGAGCTGGAAAACAAGAAGCGGCCATACGGCGGCTTTTTGTCGTGAGAGATTATTTCCGTTCAGAGCGCCATCTGGCGGCTGATCTCGGCCGGATCGAGATTGCTGCGGTCGCAGGTGAATTTCACCGCGCCGCGATCCATCACCGCGAAATTGTCGCCAAGCTCGCAGGCAAAATCGAGATACTGCTCGACCAGCACGATCGCCATGGTGCCGAGACTGCGCAGATAGGAGATGGCGCGGCCGATATCCTTGATGATGGACGGCTGGATGCCTTCGGTCGGCTCATCGAGCAGCAGCACTTTCGGCCGCATCACCAGCGCGCGGCCGATTGCCAATTGCTGTTGCTGCCCGCCGGACAGATCGCCGCCGCGCCGTCCCAACATCGTCTGCAGGACCGGAAACAGCGAGAACACGTCGTCCGGAATGCGGCGGTCCGCCCGCTTGAGCGGCGCGTATCCGGTTTTGAGATTTTCCTCCACCGTGAGAAGCGGAAAAATCTCGCGGCCCTGCGGCACCAGCGACAAGCCTTTTCGCGCGCGCTCATAGGGCCGTAACGTGGAGATGTCCGTGCCGTCGAACACGATCGAGCCGCTGGAGATCGGCTGCTGACCGGCCATCGCACGCAGCAGGCTTGTCTTGCCGACGCCGTTGCGGCCGAGCACGCAGGTCACCTTCCCCGGCTCCGCCACCAGCGAGATGCCCCGCAACGCCTGAGCGGCGCCGTAATAAAGGGTAATGTCCTTCACATCGAGCATGGTTAGCGCCCCAGATACACTTCGATGACACGCTCGTTATTCGAGACCTGATCGAGCGAGCCTTCCGCCAGGACCGATCCTTCGTGCAAACACGTGACGCGCACGCCGAGTTCGCGCACGAACGTCATATCGTGCTCGACCACCACCACCGACTTCTCCTTGTTGATCTCTTTCAGAAGTTCGGCGGTCTGGTGCGTCTCCACATCGGTCATGCCCGCGACCGGCTCGTCCACCAGCAGCAGCTTCGGATCCTGCGCCAGCAGCATGCCGATCTCGAGCCACTGCTTCTGGCCATGCGAGAGATTGCCCGCGAGGCGATTGCGCGAAGCCGTCAGGCGGATGGTTTCCAGCACGCGGTCGATCCGCTCTTTCTCCTCCGCTGTTTCGCGCCAGAACAGCGTGCCGCGCACCCGATGATCGGCCTTCAGCGCGAGGCGCAGATTGTCCTCGATGGTCTGGCTGTCGAACACCGTCGGCTTCTGGAATTTTCGTCCTATTCCAAGCTCGGCGATCTGCGTCTCATCCAGCCGGGTCAGGTCAACATTGCCGTCGAACAGGACGTCGCCCTCATCAGGCTTGGTCTTGCCGGTGATGATGTCCATCATCGTGGTTTTGCCCGCACCGTTCGGGCCGATGATCGCGCGCATCTCGCCCGGCGCGATCGTCAGCGACAGATTGTTGATGGCGTGAAATCCGTCGAACGAGACATGCACGCCGTCGAGATAGAGCAGCGCCGGCGTCGTGCGGGTTTCGGTCATGCTCATGTCGGTGATGCTCATGCCCTACTCCGCCATCCGTGTCTCGGTTGCGCCATCTTCGGCCGCGGCGCTGGCCTTGTCGGCAGCGAGTTGATCGAGCCGCTTCATCCGCCAGTCCCTCATGGTGCCGACGATGCCTTTCGGCAGCAGCAGCGTCACGAGAATGAACAGCGCGCCGAGCATGAACAGCCAGTACGGCGCGAGCGCTCCCGAGGTGAAGACGGTCTTGGCGTAGTTCACCACCAGCGCGCCGAGCGCGGCGCCGATCAGCGTGCCGCGCCCGCCGACCGCCACCCAGATGACGGCCTCGATGGAATTACCCGGCGCGAATTCGCCCGGATTGATGATGCCGACCTGCGGCACGTACAGTGCACCGGCAACACCGGCCATGCAGGCGGAGAGCGTGAACACGAAAAGCTTGTAGGATTCGACACGGTAGCCGAGGAAGCGCGTGCGCGATTCCGCGTCCCGGATCGCGATCAGCACCTTGCCGAGCTTCGAGGTCACGACGGCGCGGCAGATCAGGAACGCCACCGCCAGCGCGACGCACGACAAGATGAACAACACCGCCCGGGTGCCCTGCGCCTGGACGTTGAAACCGAGAATGTCCTTGAAATCGGTCAGGCCGTTATTGCCGCCAAAACCGAAATCGTTACGGAAGAAGGCCAGCAGCAGCGCGTAGGTCATCGCCTGGGTGATGATCGACAGATAGACGCCGGTCACGCGCGAACGGAACGCCAGCCAGCCGAAGCAGAAAGCCAGCAGTCCCGGCACGAACAGCACCATCAGCGCTGCGAACCAGAACATGTCGAAGCCATACCAGTACCACGGCAGCTTGCTGTAATTCAGGAACACCATGAAGTCGGGCAGGATCGGATTGCCGTAAACGCCGCGCGAGCCGATCTGGCGCATCAGATACATGCCCATGGCGTAGCCGCCGAGCGCGAAGAACGCGCCGTGGCCGAGCGAAAGAATGCCGCAATAGCCCCAGATCAGATCGATGGACAGCGCCAGAATGGCGTAGCACAGGTATTTTCCGAACAGCGCCATCAGATAGGTCGGCACCTGCAACGGCGAGGATTCCGGTAGCGCCAGATTAAGCAACGGAATGATGATACCGACCGCCGCGACGATCAGCAGGAACGCCGTTGCGCTTTTGTCGAGCGAGCGTGTCAGGACATGCGGCATCATGCTTCCACCGAACGGCCCTTGAGCGCGAACAGACCGCGCGGGCGTTTCTGGATGAAAAGGATGATGAGGACGAGAATGGCGATCTTCGCCAGCACCGCGCCGGCAACCGGCTCGAGAAACTTGTTGGCCATGCCGAGCGTGAGCGCACCGACCAGCGTGCCCCACAAATTGCCGACGCCGCCGAAAACCACCACCATGAAACTGTCGATGATGTAGCTTTGACCCAGGTTTGGCGACACGTTGTCGATCTGCGACAGCGCCACGCCCGCGATCCCCGCGATGCCGGAGCCGAGGCCGAATGTGAGTGCGTCAACGCGCGAGGTGGCGATTCCCATCGAGGCGGCCATCCGCCGGTTCTGGGTCACCGCGCGCATCTCGAGGCCGAGGCTGGTGAAGCGCAGCATGGCCTGCAGGACGAAGAACACCGCGATGGTGAACACAACGATCCAGAGGCGGTTGTAGGTGATGCTCAATTGCCCGATATCGAACGATCCGCTCATCCATGACGGATTGCCGACCTCGCGGTTGGTCGGACCGAAAATGGTGCGGACGGCCTGCTGAAGCACAAGCGACAATCCCCATGTCGCCAGCAGCGTTTCCAGCGGCCGGCCGTAGAGAAAGCGGATGATGGTCCGTTCGATGACGACGCCGATCGCGCCTGCGACCAGAAACGCCAGCGGCAGCGCGATCACCAGCGAGTAATCGAACAGCCCCGGATAAGAGGTGCGGATGACCTCCTGCACCACGAAGGTGACGTAGGCGCCGATCATGACCATCTCGCCATGCGCCATGTTGATGACGCCCATCACGCCGAAGGTGATGGCAAGACCGATGGCGGCGAGCAGCAGCACCGAACCGAGCGAAACACCGTACCAGGCGTTCTGAACGACGCCCCAGATCGCCAGCCGGTTATTGATCGAAGAAATCGCGGCGCTGGCCGCGCGCGTCACCGCCGGCGGCTGGTCGCTTCCCAGACCCGACAGCATCGCGAGCGCGTCCTGATCGCCGCGCGAGCGCATCGCGGCAATCGCGTCGACCTTGTCGGCTTCGCTGGCATCGGTCTTTTGCAGGATGATCGCGGCCTTGGCCTGAAGGAAGGCGTCCTTCACGGCAGCGATTTTTTCCGTGGTCAGCGCCTTTTCGATCACCGGCAAAAACGCTTCGTCCGGCGATTTGAACACCGACTGCGCCGCGGCAATGCGTGCCGCGGGATCCGGCGACAGCAAGGTCAAACCGCCCAGCGCAGCGGATACCACTCCGCGCAGCCGATTGTTGAGGCGCACCGCATCCGCGCTCGCCGGCAGGCTCGCGACCGGCCCGCCCGTGATGGCGTCCTCGATCTTGCCGTCAGCTGTCTTGATGAAAACCTTCTTGCTCGCCGGATCGGCCAGCAACCGGCCGTCCTGCAACGCGCTGATGATGGCAAAGGCGCGCGGGTTGCCGCTTGTGGCGATGATGCCAACCGCCTCCTGCGTATCCGCGAATGAATCATTGGTGAATTGGGTGACCGCGTCCTCGAAAGGGCCGGCCAGCGCGGGCAGCGAGAAACCCGCCGCAAGGATCAACGCAAGAACGAAAACACGAGCACGAGCAAGGACATTCAGTGACACGTATCACCCCGGCGGCTTTGAGGAAGGCGGCGACTGCCGCCGCCTTCCGATGTTGCTCAGGCGCAGAAAATCAGGAGCCCTGACCGCCGCACTTGTTGGTCTTGGTGTTGAAGTTGCCGCACTTCTTGCCGACCCAGTCACCGATCAGATCCTTGGAGCCCTCAAGCTCCTTCGACCACGCATCGCCAGGGACGAGGCCGGGCGTCTTCCACACCACGTCGAACTGGCCATCGGGGCGGATTTCGCCGATGAACACCGGCTTGGTGATGTGGTGGTTCGGCAGCAGCGTCGAGACGCCGCCGGTCAGGTTCGGTGCTTCGGTGCCCGGCAAGGCGTCGATCACCTTGTCAGGATCGGTGGTCTTCGCCTTCTCGACCGCCTTCACCCACATGTTGAAGCCGATATAGGTGGCTTCCATCGGGTCGTTGGTCGTGCGCTTCGGGTTCTTGGTATAGGCCTGCCAATCGGCGATGAACTTGGTGTTGGCGGGCGTCTTGATCGACTCGAAGTAGTTCCAGGCGGCAAGATGGCCGACCAGCGGCTTGGTGTCGATGCCGGCGAGTTCTTCTTCACCCACCGAGAATGCCACCACCGGAATGTCGGTCGCCTTGATGCCCTGATTGCCCAGTTCCTTGTAGAACGGCACGTTGGCATCGCCGTTGATGGTCGAAACCACCGCCGTCTTCTTGCCGGCCGAACCGAACTTCTTGATGTCCGACACGATGGTCTGCCAGTCGCTGTGGCCGAACGGCGTGTAGTTGATCATGATGTCTTCGGGCTTGACGCCCTTCGACTTCAGATAGGCCTCCAGAATCTTGTTCGTGGTGCGCGGATAGACATAGTCGGTGCCCGCGAGCACCCAGCGCTTCACCGAACCGCCGTCCTTCGACATCAGATAGTCGACAGCGGGGATCGCCTGCTGGTTCGGAGCCGCGCCGGTGTAGAACACGTTACGCTCGGACTCTTCGCCTTCGTACTGCACCGGATAGAACAGGATGTTGTTCAGTTCCTTGAACACCGGCAGCACGGATTTGCGCGACACCGAGGTCCAGCAGCCGAACACCACCGCGACCTTGTCCTTGGTGATCAATTCGCGAGCCTTCTCGGCGAACAGCGGCCAGTTCGAAGCCGGGTCGACGACGACCGCCTCGAGTTTCTTGCCGAGCACGCCGCCCTTCTTGTTCTGTTCATCGATGAGGAACAGAACCGTATCCTTGAGCGTGGTTTCGCTGATGGCCATGGTGCCGGACAGCGAATGAAGCACGCCAACCTTGATGGTGTCGTCAGCGGCCTTGGCCGTGCCGAAAGCAGAAAAACTCAGAAAAAGCGCCGCCGACGCGGCGAGCCACTTGCGGCGGCTGACCAAACTGGCGGTGGCGGAAACAGACTGAACGCGCATGAGATAATATCTCCCTAGAGGCGGCGATTAACGTCTTACGAGACGGCACCCCGGCCGCCTGCATTAAGGAAATCGCAAGAAGTGTGCCACCGCGTGCGGCAGTCCTAAGCTTTTCAGCTGCTTAGCAAAATCACGATGAGGCGGGTATTTGGGCTGAATTGTCGCCTCATTTTTAGGCGGCTCTCTCGACTAAATTCAAATCTATATGCGCATCAATTAGGCATATTTGGCTGTGGATGTGCGCGCCAAGAATTATAGACGCACCACTGATCTGAAATTGATCAATGACGGGCGCTCAAGCCGTCTTTGCCTGCGCCTCCATATAGGCGCGCCAGCCACCGAAATGCGAAATGTCATGGCTGCCTTCGACCGCCAGCGCCTCGACCAGAAAGCCTTTCACCGTCGCGCCACCAGCAAGTCTGACCGTTCCGATCGACAACGGAGAAGGAATCCCTTCGACAAACGCGCCGAACGCCTCGGTGGACAGCGCCCATGTTTCGACCGCGATGGAGGCGCCCTTCCCCTCGCCGACCCGCAGCAGTCCGGGTTTCGGCGGCACCGTGCCGTTCAGCGCGTAGAGACGATAATCCGGCGCTGTGTCCGTAACCTCCAGCAGCCGCCCACCCAGCTCGCGCAACTCGCTGTTCAGCGTCATGCCCGACAGATGCGCGCCGACAACGGCAAGAGCGACCTCGCCCTCCTTCACAAACGGTGACGGCGCAGCTGGCGAAGGCACCGGAACCTTGAGCGCGCCGGCGGCAAGGTTGGAGCCGGCATGGAAAACACGGCCAATGCTGGCGAGCAGCGCGTCGTCACCGCCTTTTCCGACCAGCGTGATGCCGAAGGGAATCCCGTCGCTACGCATCGACACCGGCAGCGCCAGCGCGGACAGATCGAGGAAGTTGACGAAATTGGTATAGGTGCCGTTGCGGCTATTGAGCTCGACCGGATTTTCAAGCACTTCGTCCACGGTGTATGCGGACGGCGCAGTCGGCAGCAGCATGGCGTCGAATTGCGCGAACACGTTCTCGCTGACACGGCGCATTGCCTGCAATTTGTAAAACGCCGCGAACGCATCCGCCGCCGTCATGGGCTCGCCTTTCAGCGTGATGTCACGCGTCACCGGATGGACGGCATCCGGATCTTTTTTCAGAAGATCGCGGATAACGAGATAGCGTTCGGCCACCCAGGGGCCGTTGTAGAGAAGCAGCGCCAGTTCATAAAACGGCTCGATATCGAATTCGACCGGCTTCGCTCCAAGCGCGATAAAGCGCTTGAGTGCGGCGTCATAGCCTTCGGCCGCTTTGGTATCCCCGTAAAATTTCAACTGCCCGGCGCGCGGCACGCCCAGACGCAACCCTTGCGGCAACCCGCCGACAGCACCGAACGGCCTGCGGCGTGAATAGGGATCGGTCTCATCGAACGCCGCCATCGCCTGGAGCGCGATCACGGCATCATCGACGTTGAGAGAAAAAATCGAGACGCAATCAAGCGTGCGGCAGGCCGGCAGGACTCCGCTGGTCGAGATCAGACCGAGACTTGGCTTAAGGCCCACGATGTTATTGAGCATCGCGGGAACGCGTCCCGAACCTGCTGTGTCAGTGCCGAGCGACAACGGCACCAGACCCGCCGCCACCGCGACAGCCGAACCTGAACTCGATCCTCCCGGAATGAGATCGGCGCGAATGGGATTTCTCGGAATGCCGTAAGGCGAGCGCACGCCGACAAGTCCGGTCGCGAACTGATCGAGATTGGTTTTTCCGATCACGATGGCGCCGGCAGCACGGAGCCGCCGCACCGAGACGGCATCCTGTGCGGGCATGTAGGAGAAGGCCGGACACGCCGCCGTGGTCGGAAGACCCGCCACATCGATGTTGTCCTTCACCGCAACCGGCACACCGAACAGCGGCAGTTGCGCCGCCCCCTCCTTTGAAGAGAGCGCTTCAGCTTCAGCGATGGCCTCGGCTTCGTCACGCAGGCTTATGAAAACCGCCGGATCGTCATACTCACGGATACGCGCGAAACTGCGGGCAACGGTGTCACGCGGCGACACTTTGCCTGAGCGGTGCGCGGAAACAATCTCCGCAACAGTCTCGATCATGCGGTCTCCCCTAAAATGGCCGCGCCATCGCCGCGACGGTCACTCCTGATACGACCTCGGCCCCTTCATCGACAAGACTCTTGCAGATACCGCCCGTCATTTCAAAAAGTATCGCGGGAGCGTTCCATCCCTGTCGTTTGCCTAACGAATAAGCATGAGCCGCGCGATATTGCAGCGGTCAGTTTGCGTGTCGTGCCCGGCTGGATGTCGAAACTGCATCCTCGATGCTGAAAAAATCGCGTTTCAGTCAGGCGCTCCGCCATAGCCGCAAGCCTTTGATGTTTTTCATGCGACAGCATGAAAAAAAGCAGCCTGCTGTCCGCACGGTAGCGACCTCGCAAAAAAGCGGCGATCACCATGTTTCAACGGCCCATCACGAGCCTGTGCAACGGCACATTTGTTGCACAGTCCTGATGAAACAATAGGAGCGTCAAACATGGGTTTTATTCGCCGCCGTGAATTCATCGCAGGGCTTGGCGCAGGAATTGGAGCGGGCCTGCTCGGCGCGCCGGCCATCCTGCGCGCCGACGAGCCGATCGTCATTCGCGCCGGGGCGCTCAAGCTGATCCACTCGATCGCCCCCTATTTCTATCCGCAATTCGCTCCGGCCGGTTACAAGGTCGAAGTCATTCCATTCGAGACGCCGACCGAGTGCAAAAACGCCGTTGTCACCAAATCGGTCGATATCGGCGCATTCGGCATTGCTGCAGGCACCCTTGGCGCGGCTGCGGGCGAGCCCGTCGTTGTCATCGCCTCCTGCTGCAACCGCGGCATGGCGATCATCGGCAAGAAGGAAGAAAACCTCAAAACCCTTCAGGACCTGAAGGGCAAGCGCGTGGCTGTATTCCCGGGCACCACGCAGGAGGTGTTCTTCCTCGAGCGGCTGCGCATGGAAGGGATGTCGATCAAGGATGTCGAGCCGGTCCGCGTGTCGTTCAGCGAAATGCACATCGCTCTCGCGCGCGGCGACATCGACGCCTATGTCGGCGCCGAACCAGGCCCCGGCGTTTCGCTCTCGACCGGCGTGGGTTCGCTGATCGAATATCCCTACTCGACCGCGATGGGATCGCTGAACATGGTGTCGGGCACGCACCGTGACCTGATTACCGAGAAGCCCGATCTGGTGAAGGTGATGGTCGGCATTCATCAGCGCGCCACCGACTACGCGACCGCGAACAAGGATGCGACAGTCGCGATGGCGGTCAGTAAACTCGGACAGAAGAAGGAAGCCATCGAAGCTTCGCTTCCGAATGTCGAACTGACCTGGAAAATGGGACCGGAGCAGATCCAGCGGGCAAAAATTTATGCCGATCACATGCTGGACCTGAAGCAGATCAAGAAACTGCCCGACTTCGCAACCTTCATCGACACCAGCTTCGTCGATCAGGTGAAACCGACCTGATGAGTACGGTCGCGTCCGATACGCCGGATACGGGTGTGGCCGCAGCCGAGCCTGCGCCACGCGCCGCATTATGGCCGCGGCTGCGTCCCTTCGTGCTGGCCGTTGCCTTTCCCGTCGTAATGCTTGTGTTCTGGCATTTTTCCACCACCGGAAGGCCGGGCAGCCTGATTCCGCCGCCCTATGACGTGTGGATGGAGATGCGCGACCTCGCCTTCGGCGGCGTCAACGACGACGCCTACAGCCGTACGCTCATGACGCATCTGCTTGCATCGATGAGCCGTGTCTACGGGGGCTTCGCATTGGCGCTGCTGGTCGCGCTGCCGCTCGGCATGCTGATCGGCCGCGTACCGCTGGTCCGCCAGACCATCGATCCGACGTTGCAAATTCTGCGGCCGGTGCCGGTGACGGCATGGCTGCCGCTGGCGATGATCATTTTCGGCCTCGGTCCGCGCTCGGCTTTCTTTCTGGTATTCCTCGGCGCGTTCTATCCGATCCTCGTCAACACCATCTTCGGCGTGCGCTCCGTCGAGCCGCGCCTGTTCGAGGCGGCCTCGATGCTGGGATGCACCGGCTCGGCGCAGTTCTTCCGCGTCGTGCTGCCGGCCGCGTTGCCTTCCATTTTCACCGGCATGCGGCTCGGCCTCGGCTTCGCCTGGGTCGTCATCGTGGTCGGCGAAATGACCGGCGTGCAGACCGGGCTCGGTGCGATCATCATGGAGGCGCGGCAATTGTCGCGCACCGAAATCGTGATCTGCGGCATGATCGTGATTGGCGTGGTCGGTTTCCTGTCGGACCAGCTCGTGATGCTGATCGGCCGGCGTCTGTTGAAATGGAGCCCGTCCCATGGCTGATTCCGCCGTGCCCATCCTCCAGATGAAGAATGTCGGCAAGACCTATTCGCAGAACGGCCGCGCCATCGAGGCGCTGCGCGGCGCGAACCTCACCGTGCGCAAGGGCGAGTTCATCTGCCTGATCGGCGCATCCGGCTGCGGCAAATCCACACTGTTGCGAATGGCCGCGGGCTTCGAGAAAGCGACCCAGGGCGAAGCCCTGATGTGGGGCATGCCGATCGAGGGGCCGGGCCCGAGCCGCGGCATGGTGTTTCAGGACTACGGCCTGTTTCCCTGGCTCAGCGTGCGCGACAATATCGGCTTCGGTCCGAAATCGCGCGGCCGTCCCGCCGCCGAGGTGCGCGAGACCGCGGAGAAATTCATCGAGCTTGTCGGCCTGCAGCGCTTTGCCGACGTCTATCCTCATCAGCTGTCGGGCGGAATGAAGCAGCGCGTCGCTATCGCCCGCGTTCTGGCCAATGACGCCGACATGGTGCTGATGGACGAGCCGTTCGGCGCGCTCGATGCCATGACGCGCGAACGCCTTCAGGACGAATTGGTGCAGATCTGGTCGCAGACCGGACTGACCGTGCTGTTCGTCACGCACGCCATCGAGGAAGCGATCTTTCTTGCCGACCGCGTGGTGGTGATGTCTCCCGGTCCTGGCCGTATCGACAGCGAATACACCATCGACCTGCCGCGCCCGCGTGACGTGGTCAGCCCCGAATTCAACGAGTGGCGGCGAGTGCTGTCCTCGCAGCTCCACAGCGACCATTCACGCAAGGCGGCTTAGCAAGAGCGGCGGAGCGCCAGAGCCCTTGCAACCCTCCCGCGGACCGACATGCTTAACAAGGTCCGAATCGATCACGCATTATCCGGACATTTGTCTCAAATTTTCTGAAAGTTCCTCCTGCCATATTGCGGGATATCAGGAGGTTCAAAATGTCCGTTTTCAAACGCGAAACCCGCAAGACACGCCACAAGACCACAAACGGCGCATGGATGACACTGGACGGCGGCTTCGCAAAACGCGACTGCACCGTTGTCGATCTCTCAACCACCGGCGCCTGCATCGAGGTCAAGGATGCTGGGGCAGTTCCCGGCGTTATCAACGTGGCCTTCACCAAGGACGTGCGCAAATTGACGCGCTGCCGGCTGATCTGGCGCAAGGGGTCCATGATCGGCGTCGAATTTCTCGCCGCCTGACGTTCTCGTTCGACACATCATTCCATCGAGCGAAATGCTATCGCCGTTATAATTGACGGCATTGACCGCAAAATTTTCATCATATTCTGAGCGAGAGATGGTTGCGGCGCGCACGAGCGCTTGCTCAAATATGTGGCCACTTTTTCGTATTTGCATAAGGAGATGGCAGCAGCTTTGAGGCACCTGCCATCCATACTTTAACCTTGCGAAATGCAACGGGTTTTCTCCTGCGCGTGCTGGCATGCAAGTTGCGTTAGGCGTTGCCATGCAAAGCACATCAGTTCAACTCAACGTCAAAAATATCCGCAAATCGTTCACCGGCAAGGCCGGCGACGTCCAGGTGCTCGACGATCTCTCTTTCACGATCAACGAGCGCGATTTTGTCAGCATCATCGGCCCCAGCGGATGCGGCAAAACCACCATCTTCAACATCATCGCCGGATTGCTGGAGCCGAGTTCCGGCACAATTCATTTTCGCGGTGAGGAAGTAGAAAGCCTGCGCGGCCGCGTCGGCTACATGATGCAGAAGGACCTTTTGTTTCCATGGCGCACGGTGCTCGGCAACGTGATGCTCGGGCTAGAGACACGCGGCGTCGATCCCGGCAAGGCCGTGGACAAGGCGCGTATCTATCTCCAGCAATTCGGCCTTGGCGGATTCGAGAACGCCTATCCCAAGATGCTGTCCGGCGGCATGCGCCAGCGTGTGGCGCTGATCCGCACGCTCATCATGGACCCGGATATCCTGCTGCTCGATGAGCCTTTCTCTGCGCTCGATTACCAGACGCGGCTTTATCTCGAAGGCGTGCTGAAGGATGCGGTCGAAACCTATAACAAGACCGTCATCCTGGTGACCCACGATATCGACGAGGCCGTCGCGCTGTCCAAGCGCGTGGTGGTGCTGAGCGGCCGGCCGGCACGGGTAAAGACCGTTCACGACATCGACATCGAAGCCCGCTCGCCGATCGCGGCGCGCAGCGACAGCCGCTTCTCCGGCTATTTCCATGCGCTTTGCGCCGAACTTGATATCCAGACCGAGGCCACGTCGTGACGCTTGCCATGCCCGATACAACGACTCAAACCAAACGCAAGAGCCGCAAGCGCCGCCCTCCGGTGTTCGACACGCCCCTGGGACGCGCGACTCTCCAGGCCCTCGCCGTGATCGTGTTCTTTGCGCTGTGGGAATTCGGCGTGCGCATGGGGTGGATTTCGAATTTTCTGGTCGGATCTCCCGCCGGCATCTTCGCCCTCGCCTACAAGATGACCCTCACCGGCGAACTTTTGTCAGACACATGGTACACCCTGTTCGAGGCCATTCTCGGCTTCGTCATCGGCACCATCCTCGGCTCCGTGATCGGCCTTGCGCTGTGGTATTCGACCTTTGTCGCCAAGCTGGTTGAGCCCTTCATCATCGCCATCAACAGCGTTCCGAAAATCGCTTTCGCGCCGATCATCATTCTGTGGTTCGGCACTGGCCTGTTTTCAAAAGTGGCGCTCGCGGTTTCGCTGACCGCCATCGTTGCCCTGATCGCCGCCTATCAGGCCGCGAAAGATGCCGATACCGACCTGCAATCCCTGATGGTCTCGATGGGAGCGACCAAGCACCAGATCTTCTACCGGGCCGTGGTGCCGTCCACCCTGCCGTCGATCATCGCGACCTTCCGCATCAACATCGGCTTCGGTCTTGTCGGCGCCGTGGTGGGCGAATTCATCTCGTCGCAGCGCGGACTCGGCCACATGATCTACGCGGCGTCGAGCCTCTATGATCTGAACACGGTGTGGGTCGGCCTGTTCACCCTGATGATCATGGGCTTCATCCTCTATTACGTCATCGACATTATCGAGCGGGCCATGCTGCCATGGAAAATGGCCAGCACCTCGCGTCAGCTGCAAGTTTAATCCCTCGGACAAACACGGAGAGTTGTCATGTCATTGTTCAAGCGTATCGCGCATGCCGTATCGGTCGGCGTTTTGCTGGCCGGTCTCGGACTGGGCGGACCCGCCGTTGCGGAAAACAAGAAGGCCGTCATTTCACAAGCCTTCCAATCGATGCTTTATCTCCCTCTCTATGTCGCTCTCGACAAGGGCTTCTTCACCGAGCAGGGACTCGATCTGACCAAGGAAACCGCAGGCGCGCCTTCGGTCGCGCTCTCCGCGGTGATCTCGGGCAGCGCGCAGTTTTCGCTGCACGGACCTGAATGGACGGCAATCGCTGCATCCAAGGGAGCGCCGGTCAATATCATCGCCAACGTCGTCAACGGCGCAGCGGTCTGGATCGCGACCACTCCCGATTTCAAATTCGAGAGCGTCAAGGACCTCAAGGGTCAGAAAATCGTGACCGGTCTGATGCCCACCACGTCCACGTCGCTGTTCATGAAGCTGCTGAAGGAAAACGGCATGGACCCGAAAACCGATGTGGAACTGATCCAGGTCGCGCTCGGCACCGAACCCGGCCCCTTCCTCGCCAAGCAGGCGGACGTCGCCGTGATGTATGAGCCCGGCCTCGATCAGGTCGTGGCCAAGGGAATGAAGGTCGCGCTCGGCTTTCCAAAAGCCTATGGACCTTATGCCTTTTCGGCGATTTCTGCCCGCACCGATGTCGACCCGGACCTCGCCCAGCGCCTGACGAACGGACTTGAAATGGCGATGCGCTTTATCGCCGCCAATCAGGACGAGACCGTTGCAATTGCCAAGAAGGAATTTCCAAACCTCGATCCGGCTGTCGTCGAAGCGGCTGTCAAGCGCATGATCGTGGAGAAGGTCTATCCGTCCAGCGTTGACATCACGGCAGAGGCGCTAAAAACGGGAATGGACACCCAGATCGCGCTGGGTAATCTTGCCACGCAGCCCGACTACAGCACCTTTGTGGTCAAGAAGTATATCGATCCGGCACTGAAGATGAAGTAACGCCAGCCAATGACGCGCGGCGCTGTCTCGATGCCGGAATAATTGGAGTTCAGTTCGTGTCCCCTTCCGCATCGTCCAGCGCCGCCAGCGCCACAAGCATCGAAAACACTCGCGAATACGGCGTTCTCGAACAGCTTCGCGCTTTCAAAAATGACAAGTCTGCCGCGGAAGCGTTCGCGGCAGATACTTTAAAAATCGCACGCCAGCTCGAGCCCGCGCTGAAGGCCTTCGAATATCTGCCTTCGCAAAGCCATGCCTCGGGTCACGGCCCCCTCAACGGCATTCCGGTTGCGATCAAGGACGTTATCGCAACATCCGATGCACCGACGACGAATGGCTCGCCGATCTATGCGGGCCATGTGCCGGACACCGACGCATGGGTGGTCGACCGTTTGCGGAATCTGGGCGCGACGATCTTCGGCAAGACCGTCTCAACCGAATTCGCATGGCGGCAGCCCGGTCCGACGGTCAATCCCTGGAATCCAAAACATACGCCAGGCGGCTCGTCCTCGGGCTCGGCGGCGAGCGTGGCAGCCGGCATCGTGCCGCTGGCGCTCGGCACGCAGACACTGGGCTCTGTTGTGCGGCCTGCGGCTTTTAACGGCGTTGTCGGATACAAGCCGAGCTTCGGCGCCATCCCGCGCAGCGGGGTTCATGCACTGAGCCCTTCGCTCGATCACGTCGGATTTTTCGCGCGGCGCGTCGATGACGTGGCTTATGCGCTCTCGCTGCTCGCCGCGACCAGCGACGCTGACATTCACGGCCGCCCGCTTCCGCCTTTCGAGGTCTCCGCCGAGCAGGGACTGGCCCCATCAAAGCCGCCCCGCATCGCGGTTGCCCGGATGGCGCTATGGTCGCGTGCCGAGGCGGATCAGAAAAAAATCTTCGACGACGCCGTCGCAAAACTTAAAAGCGCGGGCGCGATTGTCGAGGATGTCGTGTTCGGCGATCTCGACAAGAGCGCCTGGGATACGTGCCTGACCGTCCTGTCGAGCGAAGCCAGCGTGATCTATGCCGGCTATATCGAGCGGCATCCCGATAAAATCAGCGAGCATCTCAAATCGCTGGTCAAGACCGGCAAGTCGCACAGCGCCTACGACTATCTGACCGCCAAGCACCGCCAGAGCGTTTACCGGCAGGCCGTCGAGGCGCAAATTTCGGATTTCGATGTCATCCTGACCCTACCGGCCTTCGGTGAGGCCCCGGAGGGCCTTGCTTATACCGGCGATGCCGAATACTGCGCGCCGTGGACGCTGCTCGGCGTCCCGGCCGTGTCGATGCCGGCCGGATTTGGAAAACGGGGACTTCCGCTTGGAATTCAGCTTGCCGGCAAGTACCGGCAGGATTTACACACGCTTAGTGTTGCAAAGTGGATTGAAGACACGCTCGCGTTCCGGCCCGGACTGGCGCCGCTCGCGACGCAGTAAACATCATGTCCTGGGGTCGATCGGCACCGATCCACGCACGTCCAGACTGTCCTCAAGCAGCTTCGCGCCGGCCAGCAATTCGGCTTCGGCGCGCGGCGGCGCGATCATCTGCAGGCCGACCGGAAGCCCGCTACCTGTGAAGCCGCATGGCAGCGACAGCGCCGGACAGCATGTCAGCGTGATCGCATAGACGATGGCGAGCCACTGGAAATAGCTGTCGAACTTCACGCCGTCGCATTCGGCGACGAAACGCTCCCCGATCGGAAACGGCGTGACGATCGTTGCGGGTGTCAGCAGCAGATCGTACTGCCCGAAGAAATCGATGGCACGGGCCACGAGCGCCAGGCGCTGTGCCTGGGCGCGTTCGATATCCTCGATCTTCAGTGCCAACCCCTGCTCGATGTTCCAGACGACCTCGGGCTTGAGCAATTCGCGGCTGGTGCGAAGAAGCTCGGCCTTCGTGATGGCGAAGTCGAACGCGCGCAGCGTTGCAAAACATTCGTGCGCTTCGCTGAGATTGGGATGTGCTTCCTCGACGATGACGCCCATGGCCTCGAAGCGCTCGGCGGCGCGGCGCGTAATCGCCTTCACTTCAGGATCGACCGGCGTGATGCCGAGATCCGGCGAGTAAGCAACCCGTTTCGGCTTCCATCCGGATCGTACCGACTCGAGGAACGACGGCACCGGCGCCGGCAGCGACAGCGGATCGGCCGGATGCGCGCCGCTCATGGCGTCGAGCAGAAGCGCGAGGTCTTCGACGTTACGCGCCATCGGCCCGTTGACGCTGAGCGTGCGGTCGATCGCTGAAGCCGGTGTTGCGGCGACGCGGCCGAGGCTCGGCCGCAAGCCGACGATCCCGTTAAAACTCGCCGGATTACGCAGCGATCCGCCCATGTCGGTGCCGTGCGCAAGCCACGCCATGCCCGTGGCCAAGGCCACGGCTGCACCCCCGGACGAACCGGCGGCGGATAGTTTGGTGTTCCACGGGTTGAGCGTCGGCCCGAACACCTCGTTGAAGGTGTTGGCCCCGGCCCCGAATTCGGGCGTGTTGGATTTGGCGTAGACAACGCCGCCATTCGCTTCCAGATGCTGAACGACGATATCGGACGCAGCCGGAACGTAATCTTTATAGATGAGCGAACCTTGCGTGGTACGGACGCCCGCGACGGCGGTCAGGTCCTTGATCGGGACCGGCATGCCCGCCAGCGGGCCGCGCTCCGCCACGGGCTTCTGCATCAGCCGCCCGGCGTGCTCCCGGGCGCGATCGAAACACAGGATGGGAAGCGCGTTGACCTTGCCATCGACCGACGAAATCCGCTTTTCGAGGGCATCGAGCAGATCGAACGGCGTGATCTCACCCGCGGTAAGGCGACTGACCAGTGTGACGGCTGTCGAGCGGATAAGATCCTGATCCGATGTCATGGGATTGTCCAGCATGGTGTGTCAAAAGGCGAAACTGCGCGATGCCGATTTACTGGTTGCTATGAAATTTGCAACGCATGGATTGCGATTGCTGGCAGACCAGAACAGCACCTGATCGACCATCGGGGGATCGGAAACCGGCCGGAAGACCGCACCCTCGATGCGCGATCGGCGCATCGACGCGGGGACAAAGGCGACGCCAAGTCCCTCCGCCACGAAATTCACGATGGTTTGCTGAAGATAAACCTCAAGCCCGATCAAGGGATCAAAACCAGCGGCCCGGCAGCGCTGGACGATGCTGTCATGAAGAGAGGGTGCCTCACTGCGAGGCACGATCAGAAATCGCTCCCCGGCAAGGCTCTCGACTTTCACTTTTCTTGCGCGGGCAACCGGGCTGCTATCAGGCAATACAAGTTCGAGCGGCTCCCGCCAGAGCTGACAGGTCTCGAACTGCACCGCCGTGGTGCTTGAAAAACTGATAGCAATATCGATCGCGCCGTCCCGCAAATCGCTTTCAAGTTCGTTCGGCATGGATTCCCGGACGCGCAAATCGACCTTTGGAAACGCCTTTGCGAATCTCCGGGTCAGTTGCGGCACGATGCTGTAAGCGGCGCACATCGTAAATCCGACCGTCAACTGTCCTGCTTCACCGCGCTCCGCCGCCGCGGCATTGCGCTGAGCCTGTTCAACCGAACGAAGGATGTCGCGGGCATCGGTCAGGAAGTGCTGCCCGGCAACCGTCAGGGTCACCCCTTTTGCCGTTCGCTCGAATAATCGCGTTCCAAGGCTGCGCTCCAGCGCCGCGATCTGGCGGCTCAGGGGCGGCTGCGAAATATGAAGGCGCGCAGCGGCGCGACCGAAATTGCCAGTAGTCGCAACTTCGCAAAAATACCGCAGCTGATTGAAGGTCGGGGCCATACTTTAAAGGTATCATAATGAATAAACTTGGTATTGGATTGGAATGATAACATCCGCTAAGTCAAGCCTGTTCGATTGAAAGAGTAACGGAAAATGCTGACAGCGCTGGCGGTGATTTCTCCGATCTTTGCCATCATCGCGGCGGGCTTTGCGTGCCGGCGGCTGAACCTGCTTGGACCCACAGCTGCATCCGAGCTCAACCGCTTCGTGGTCTATCTTGCCCTTCCCTGCCTGCTGTTTCTGGTCATGGCCGAAGCCAACTGGAACACGTTGTGGCAGCCCGGCTTTATCGCGTCATTCACGATCGCGTCCTTTGCGGTGTTCGGTGGCACCCTGCTTTACCGTGTGATACGCGGCCAGCATCTGACTGACGCATCCATCGACGCCTTGAACGCCGGTTATGCGAATGTCGGCTATATCGGTTTTCCGCTCTGCGGGATGGTTTTTGGCCGTGAAAGTCTCGGGCTGGTAACGGTGGCCGCGGTTATCACCGTCAGCGTTGTGTTTGCCACCGCAATCATTTTCGTTGAAATCGGCCTGCAATCCGAACGGCGCGCGACACATCTTGTCTTCAAGGTCGCCAAGGCGCTGATCCGCAATCCCTTGCTGGTCGCTCCCGCGCTGGGGGTCGGCTGGTCGATGCTCGGCATCCCGGTGCCGGTTCCGGCGAGAGCCGTTCTGCATCTTCTGGGAGAAGCCGCCAGTCCCTGTGCGCTGGTCTCGCTCGGGCTGTTTCTTGCCGAGAGTCGGCGCGGCGAATCGAGTGCCCCTGTTACGATCCTTCTCAGCGCGCTGAAACTTATCGCGCAGCCCGCGATCGCGGCGGTTTGCGCCGTGGCCTTCAGGCTGTCGCCCGGACCCGCCGCGATCCTGGTTCTGCTTTCGGCCCTGCCAACCGGGACCGGACCCTTTATGGTCGCTGAATATTACAAGCGCGAAGCGGTCGTGACGTCGGGAACGATCCTCGTCACGACAGTGGCTTCGATGTTCACTCTGACAGCCTGCCTTTACCTGATCGGAAAAATCTAGCCGATCAGATATCCAGCGTGTTGTCGCGCTCCCACTGTGTGAAGTGGGACGCGTAGCTGTTCCATTCCTGATTTTTCAGGTTGATATAGGCTTGGGCGAAGTCCTTGCCGAGCGCGCCTTTCAGGCTCTCATCCTTGTCGAAGGCGCGGAGCGCATCGAGAAGATTGAGCGGCAGCCTCGGCGCATCCTTCACCGTATGACCGAGTTCGTACATGTCGATGTCCAGCCTTTTGCCCGGATCGGCCTTGGACGCGATGCCCTCGAGACCGACCGCGATGATCGCCGCCTGCAACAGATACGGATTGGCCGAACCATCCGCGAGGCGCAGTTCGAAGCGGCCCTTGCCCGGCACGCGAACCATGTGGGTACGGTTGTTGCCGGTCCAAGTCACGGTGTTGGGCGACCAAGTCGCACCCGAAAGAGTGCGGGGCGCGTTGATGCGCTTGTAGCTGTTCACGGTCGGATTGGTGATCGCGGCAAGCCCCTCGGCGTGCTTCATGATGCCGCCGAGGAAATTGTAGCCCTGCTTCGACAGGCCCATTTCGTCGGCTTCGTCGAGAAACTTGTTGCTCTTGCCGGCTTCGTCCCACACCGAGACGTGAACATGACAGCCCGAGCCGGTGAGATTGGGAAAAGGCTTGGGCATGAATGTCGCGCGAAGGCCATGCTTCTCGGCCACCGAGCGCACCATGAACTTGAAGAACGAATGGCGGTCCGCCGTCACCAGCGCGTCGGCAAAGTTCCAGTTCATCTCGAACTGGCCGTTGGCATCCTCATGATCGTTCTGATAGGGCTGCCAGCCAAGCTCCAGCATGTAGTCGCAGATTTCGGATATCACGTCATAGCGCCGCATCAGCGCCTGCTGATCGTAACAGGGTTTGCTGGCGTTATCCTTCGGATCGGAAATCGCCGCGCCATCCGGCTCGATCAGAAAGAATTCCGCCTCGACGCCGGTCTTGACCCGTAGGCCCTGCTTGGCCGCTTCGCCGACAAGATTTTTCAGCACGAGACGCGGCGCCTGCGTCACCGGCTTTTCGTCCATCACGCAATCGGCGGCGACCCATGCCACCTCCTTGCGCCAGGGAAGCTGCACCACAGCCGATGCATCCGGCATCGCAAACATGTCGGGATGCGCCGGTGTCATGTCGAGCCAGGTCGCGAACCCCGCGAAGCCCGCGCCTTCCTTCTGCATGTCGGAGATCGCCGCCGCCGGCACCAGCTTGGCGCGCTGACCGCCGAACAGATCGGTGAACGAAATCATAAAATAACGAATGCCGCGCTCTTTCGCGAGGGAAGCCAGATCCTGTGACACGACGCTGTCTCTTTCGTTGGTGTTGACGAAAATCGGTTAGAAGCCTCCGCGTCCGGGAATCCATTCGGTCCCGGCCAATGGCACACGTGCCATCGCGGCGGCTTCAACGGTGAGAGCGCACAGATCTTCCGGCTCGAGATTGTGCAGGTGGTTATGACCGCAGGCCCGCGCGATGGTCTGCGCTTCCAGGGTCATGACTTTCAGGTAATTGGCGAGGCGGCGTCCGGCGAGAACCGGATCGAGCCGCGCCATCAGATCGGGATCCTGGGTGGTGATACCGGCCGGGTCTTTGCCCTCGTGCCAGTCGTCATAGGCACCGGCGGTGGTGCCGAGCTTTTGGTAATCGGCCTCATGAACAGGATCGTTGTCACCGAGCGCGACAAGTGCGGCGGTGCCGATCGACACCGCGTCCGCGCCGAGCGCCAGCGCCTTGGCTACATCCGCGCCGTTGCGAATACCGCCGGACACGATGAGCTGAACCTTGCGATGCATGCCGAGGTCCTGCAGCGCCTGAACCGCGGGACGGATGCAGGCCAGCGTCGGCAGACCGACATTCTCGATGAAGACTTCCTGCGTCGCGGCGGTGCCGCCCTGCATGCCATCGAGCACGACAACGTCGGCGCCCGACTTCACCGCAAGCGCGACATCGTAATAGGGACGCGAGCCGCCGACCTTGATGAAAATCGGCTTCTGCCAGTCCGTGATCTCGCGCAATTCGAGAATCTTGATTTCCAGATCGTCGGGTCCGGTCCAGTCCGGATGGCGCGAGGAAGAGCGCTGATCGATACCCTTGGGCAGGGTCCGCATCGCGGCGACACGATCGGTGATTTTCTGCCCGAGCAGCATGCCGCCGCCGCCAGGCTTGGCGCCCTGCCCGATCACGATCTCGATCGCGTCAGCCTTGAGCAAATCCTCGGGGTTCATGCCGTAGCGCGAGGGCAGATATTGATAGACCAGTGTCTGCGACTGGCTGCGTTCTTCGGTGGACATGCCGCCATCGCCCGTGGTGGTCGACGTGCCGGCCGCGCTCGCGCCGCGCCCGAGGGCTTCCTTCGCGTTCGCCGACAGCGAGCCGAAACTCATGCCCGCGATGGTGATTGGAATTTTCAGATGCAGCGGCTTCTTCGCGAAGCGCGAGCCGAGCACCACGTCGGTATCGCATCGCTCGCGATAACCCTCAAGCGGATAGCGCGACATCGACGCGCCGAGAAAGAGCAGATCGTCGAAATGCGGCAGCTTGCGCTTCGCACCGGCACCGCGAATATCGTAAATGCCCGTTGTCGCCGCCCGGCGGATTTCCGACAACGTGTAATCGTCGAAGGTGGCCGATTTACGGGGAACGGTCGGCGGGTTGATATATGACATTCGCTAAGCGCCTGTTGACGTGACGTGAGAAGCAAAAATCCTGCCGGTTTAGCCGTAGGAATCCGCATGATCGACATTGAAATTGTAGAGTTTGCGCGCCGAGCCGTAACGCTTGAACTCTTCCGGCTTCACATCGGTAATGCCCGCGCGCGCCAGCAGCTTGCGAAGGATATCGAGATGCTCCGGACGCATGCCTTTTTCGACGCAGTCCGCGCCAAGGCTCTTCACCGATCCGCGGACGAACAGCCGCGCCTCGTAAATTGAATCGCCAAGCGCATCGCCGGCATCGCCGCAGACCACGAGGTTGCCGGCCTGGGCCATGAAGGCGGACATATGACCGATATTGCCGCGCACCACGATGTCGATGCCCTTCATCGAAATACCGCAGCGTGACGACGCATTGCCTTCGATGACGAGAAGCCCGCCGTGAGCGGTCGCGCCCGCATACTGGCTGGCGTCACCCTTCACGATGACCTCGCCGGACATCATGTTTTCAGCGACGCCCGGCCCGACCGAACCGTGCACGGTGATCTTCGCCTGCCGGTTCATGCCGCCACAGTAATAGCCGGTGCTGCCGTGAATGCTGATGTCGACCGGAGCATTGACGCCGACGGCGATGGCATGACCGCCGCGCGGATTGGAAATTTCCCAGCGCGTTTCGTTGGTGCCGTCGCTCAGAGAATGCAAAGCACGGTTGAGATCGCGCAGCTCGCTTGTCGCCAGATCGAAACTCGGCATCGCTCAGCGGCTCCAGAAATAAACGGTCGCCGGTTCCGGCTCCCACACCTTGGCGGTGTCGATACCTGGTAACCCGGCCAGCGCGCGATATTCCGAACCGAAAGCCACATAGCGATCGGTTTCCGCCAACACCGCGGGCTTGCAGGCAATCGGGTCGCGCAACACGCCGAAACCGTCGCGTGTGCCGACGACGAAGGTATAGAAGCCGTCGAGATCGCCGAGGCTCATTTCCAGCGCATCGCCGAGGCTGAGACCCTTGTCCATCTGCGCGGTGAGATACGCCGCAGCGACTTCCGAGTCGTTATCGGTCTCGAACGTCATGCCCTCGCGCTTCAGGTCGCGGCGCAGATTGTTGTGGTTCGACAGCGAACCATTGTGCACAAGGCATTGATCCGCGCCGGTCGAGAACGGATGCGCGCCCATGGTGGTCACGGCGGACTCGGTCGCCATGCGCGTGTGACCGATACCGTGCGTGCCGCTCATCTTGCTCAGGGCGAAACGGCTGGCGACATCGGTCGGATAGCCGACCTCCTTGTAAATCTCGATCCGCTCGCCCGCCGCCATTACCCGCAGCTGCGGATATTGCTCGCGCAGGAAATCGCGTGCCTTCCCCGCCAGCGCGCTGTCCAATCGCAGCACGGCATGCGTGTCCTTTGCGGCGAGGCTGACCTTTGTGCCGAGAGCCTTGCCGAGCGCCGCGTCCAGACCCTCGAAAGCAGACGGGTCCGCCGACTGCACGGTGATCTTCGCCAGTCCGGTTTCATCCGCGCCATAGACTGCAAAGCCCGCACTGTCAGGACCGCGATCGCACATCGTCGCCAGCATGCCCGAAAGCAGTTTGCCGAGTTCGGGTTCAAGCGCCTTGTCCTTGATGAAAAGCCCGACAATTCCACACATCGCAACGTTCCCTGTGCCAGCGGCGGCGAAATCGTTCTTAGCAGGGCGTATTCCGGATTTCAACTGCAAGAAATAAATTTTCCTATTGAGAAACTTAAAAAGCTGGGGCATTTTCAGGCCGCGCCAGCCGGATGCGGGTGGCCGCCCTTCCCCATGTGCACGCGCGTGGCTGCACCGGAGTTCGCCTTGCCCCTCGCTTTATTGAAATACGGCCTCAACCCGCATTATCGCGATGCTCCGCAGCTGCGCTGGCAGAGCGAACTGAAGAACAGCTACGATGTCATTATTATTGGCGCCGGCGGTCACGGACTCGCCACCGCCTATTATCTTGCGACGCGCCACGGCATCACCAATATCGCCGTGCTCGACAAGTCCTGGATGGGCGGCGGCAATACCGCGCGCAACACCACCATCATCCGCGCCAATTACCTGACGCCTGAGGGCGTCGCCTTCTACAAGGAATCGGTCGGCCTGTTTCGCGGCCTGTCCGAGGAACTCGACATCAACATCATGTATTCCGAGCGCGGGCATTTCACGCTGGCGCATACCGACGCAGCGATGCGGACCGCACGCTGGCGCGCGGAGGTGAACAAGCATCTCGGCGTCGACTCCGAAGTCATCGATGTTGGCGAGGTGGCGCGGCTCTGCCCCACCATGAACACGTCGGATGAAGCCCGCTATCCGATCCTCGGCGCGCTTTACCATCCGCCGGGCGCGATCGCCCGTCACGACGCAATCGCATGGGGTTATGCGAAGGGCGCGATGGCGCGGGGCGTCGAGGTGCATCCCGGCACCGAAGTCACGGGAATTCTCAAGGAAGGCGACCGCGCGATTGGCGTCGAGACCACGCGCGGCAAGATCTACGCCGGCAAGATCGTTCAGGCGGTAGCGGGGTCATCGAGCCGCGTTTCGGCGATGGCCGGTTTTCGCCTGCCGATCAAGACCATTCCGCTGCAAGCCTGCGTATCCGAGCCGGTCAAGCCGATCCTCGATCAGATCGTCGTCTCCGGATCGCTGCACGTCTATATCTCGCAGAGCGCGCGCGGCGAAATGGTGATGGGCGGCGCGGTCGACCCTTACGGGCTTTACGCCGGCCGTTCCACGCTCGACTTCAAGGAAGGCATGATGGCGCACATGCTGGAGCTGTTTCCCTTCATGGCGGAGCTGCGCGTCTTGCGGCAATGGGCCGGCATCGCCGACATGACGCCGGACTTCTCTCCGGTCATGGGACTGACGCCGGTCGAGAACTACTTCATCGATTCCGGCTGGGGAACATGGGGTTTCAAGGCCACGCCTGTCTGCGGTTATCGCATGGCCGAATGCGTCGCGACCGGGCACCAGCCCGATCTGCTCAAGCCTTTCGCGCTGGACCGTTTCCATTCCTTCGATCTGGTCGGCGAAAAAGGTGCCGCCTCGGTCGGACATTGAGATCACGTCGATGAAAATCATGACCTGCCCGCTGAACGGCCCGCGCAACATTCAGGAATTCGTCTGGATGGGCGACGTCAAGCGCGTGCCCGATCCTTCCTGTTCGGACCGCGAATGGACCGACTACCTGTTCATCGAGGACAACTCCACCGGAGAGGTCGACGAATGGTGGCTGCATGCGCCGAGCAACACCTGGCTGATTGCGCGGCGCAACCGGCTGACTGACGAGATCATCTGGACTAAAAGCCCGGCCGACTATTTCGCGGACAAGACGTCATGAATACAAGACTTCCCGACAATGGCTGGGGCCTCCTGCTCGACCGCGCACAGCCCGTCTCCTTCACCTTTGACGGCGAACCGTGCCAGGGTTTGGCGGGCGACGTGATCGCCAGCGCATTGATGGCAGGCGGCCGCCATACGCTGTCGCGTTCGTTCAAATATCATCGCCCGCGTGGCGCGCTGACCATGACCGGCCATGATTCCAACGCCATGGTGCAGGTCGGACCCGAACCGAATGTGCGCGGCGACCGTCACAGGATCGCGCCGAAAATGGCGGTTACGTCGATCAACCGGCTCGGCCGCCTCGACCGCGATCTTCTGTCCATCATCGGCCTGTTTTCGCGTTTTCTCCCGGTCGGCTTCTACTACAAGACCTTCTTCCGCCCGCGTGGCGCATGGCGGTTCTTCGAAAAGCCGATCCGCGCGCTCGCCGGACTCGGCACGCTCGATCCGAAGGCGCATCATGATTATTACGACAAGCAATATCTGTTCTGCGACGTGCTTGTGGTCGGCGGCGGCCTCGCCGGACTGAGTGCGGCCATCGCGGCGGCGGAAGGCGGCGCCGATACGCTCCTGATCGACGAATGGCCGATGCCGGGGGGCTCGCTGCTGTACGGGCGGCTGTCCGGCAGCCGATCCGACGCAGAAGTAAAGCGGCTCGAATTGCTCGCGCATGCGCGGCGGCTACCGAACCTGCGCCTGATGAACGACACGACTGTCAGCGGACTGTTTTCCGACAACTGGGCGTCCGCGCTGAAAGACAACCGGCTTTATAAAATCCGCACGAAGCAGACCATTCTGGCGACCGGCGGCTATGACCAGCCCATCGTGTTCGCCAACAACGATCTGCCCGGCATCATGTTCGCCGATGCCGCGCAGCGCCTGATGCGCCTCTATGGTGTCAAGCCCGGCACGCGGGCGGTGATCGCGACCGCCAATCGTTTCGGTTACGATGCTGCGCTTGATCTCCTCGATGCCGGTGTCGAGATTGCGGCGGTTGCCGATCTTGGTGACAACACCGGCTGCGCGGCGGCCTCCCTGTTGAAGACACGCGGCGTTCGTCTCATTCCCCATGCGACACTGGTCGGCGCGAAGGGCCGGACTCGTGTCGAAACTGTCGCCATTGCCGAGATCATCGATCGCGAACGGCGTGGCTCTCCCGAATGGATCGGCTGCGATCTTGTCCTGATGAATGCCGGCTATACACCCGCCATCAATCTCGCCTGTCACACCGGCGCAAAGGTCAGTTACGATCCGTCGATCGCCATGCACCGCGCCAACGCCCTGCCGCCGAACCTAAGTCTGGCAGGCTCGGTTGCCGGAATCTGGTCCGACGCGCTTGTCGAGACTAACGCCAGGCAAACCGGACAGGCAGCGGCGCAGGCCGCACTTGGAAAGGACGGCCCCTCCCTCGCGCCGCTTGCCGACGAGGGTGCGAAGGTGATCACCCATTCCTGGCCGATCACCGAAAACGGTCACGGCAAGGACTTTGTCGATTTCGACGAAGACCTCGGTACACAGGACATTCTCGATACCGTGCAAAGCGGCTATGACGACATTCAGCTCGTCAAGCGTTACTCGACGGCGGGACTGGGCCCGAGCCAGGGCCGTCACGCCAATCTCAACACCATCCGGCTGGTCGCGCGCGCGACCGGGCGCGGCATCGAAGAGATCGGCACGACCACCTTTCGGCCGCCTCTGGTGCCAGAGAAGTTCGGCCATTTGGCGGGGCGCGGTTTCGAGCCGACGCGGCTGACTGCGATGCACAGCCGCCATCTCGCGCTCGGCGCACAGATGATGCCGGCCGGACTATGGCTGCGCCCGGCCTATTACGGCGCGAAGAGCACCGGCCCGCAAGCCATCGAGGCCGAAGTCAAGGCCGTTCGCGAAGGCGTCGGCATGATCGACGTCTCGACGCTGGGCGGTCTCGAGATCAGGGGCCCCGATGCGGCGGCTTTCATGGATCGCATCTATACCTTCAATTTTCTCAAGCAGCCTGTCGGCCGCACCCGCTATGCCCTGCTGACCGATGAGACCGGTGTCATCATCGACGACGGCGTCGCCTGCCGTCTTCACGAGCAGCATTTCTACGTCACAGCGACGACCGGCGCGGTCGATCAGGTCTATCGCCTGATGGGCTTCTGGAATCAGCAATGGCGTCTCGATGTCGATATCGCCAATGTCACGGCCGCCTATGCAGGAATCAACATTGCCGGCCCGCGCGCGCGTGAGGTGCTTGCGAAGCTCGACAGCGACATTGACCTGTCATCCGAAGCCTTTCCGTATCTCGGCGTCCGCACGGGACACCTTGCCGGAATTCCTGTGCGGGTGCTGCGTGTCGGTTTCGTCGGCGAACTTGGCTTTGAAATCCATTGTCCATCCGCGCAAGGCGGCGAATTGTGGGACCGTCTGTTCGAGGCCGGGCAATCCTTCGGCATCAAGCCGTTCGGCGTCGAGGCCCAGCGCGTGCTGCGGCTTGAAAAGGGACACATTATTATTGGTCAGGATACCGACGGCCTCACCCACCCCGCCGAAGCGGGCATGGGCTGGGCTCTGTCCAAAACCAAACCGTCTTATCTCGGCAAGCGGTCCGTCGACATGCAGATTGCCAAAGGCGTCGCGCGCGTGCTTGCCGGCTTCACGCTGACCGATCCGGCCGCGCCCTGTCCGAAGGAAAATCATCTTGTGATCGACGGCGGCGACATCGCCGGCCGCGTCACCTCCGCCGTCCGCTCGCCGACGCTGAACAAGGTCATCGGTCTTGCCTATGTGCCGTTTGCGAAAGGCGTTGCCGGTTCGCGTTTCAGCATTCGCATCGATGGCGGGCGAATGGTGGAAGCGGAAGTGGTGCCGACGCCGTTCTACGACCCTGACAACAAACGGCAGGAGATGTGAACATGGCGCAGTCTCTCCTGATCGCCGACCTGTCCGGATTGCCGCGTCTTGGCTTCAAGGGACGCGGAACGCTGGCCGCGATGCAGGCGCGCGGACTTCAACTGGCGAATACGCCGAACCGTGCCTTCCGGCAGGCGGATGGATCGTTGTGCATGGTTTTGGCCGCGAGCGAGGTCTTCCTGCTTGGTTCATTGACTGGAGACAGCGGCAAGTTCGCGGAATTCGAGACAAACTGGCGGATCGACGATAATGAGCGCACCTATCCCATGCCGCGCCGCCACAGCCATTCGTGGTTCGCCTTGCAGGGCGATGCCGCGCCCGAATTTTTCTCCAAGCTCTGCGCCGTGGATCTGCGGCCGCATGTCTTCGGCGATCTTGCCATCGCACAAACATCGGTCGCGCGGCTAAGCGCCATTGTTCTGCGCGCCGACAGCAATGGCGGTGCGCTCTACCATCTTTTGTCCGACAGCGCCTCATCAGACTACATGCTGGCGTGCCTGAAGGACGCGGCCGGCGAATTCGGTGGTACAATCGCCGACTCATCGGCGCTGGCACGGCACATAGCAGGCTGAAATCCGGCGTCTATCAGGGACTAAACGACATGGTGAAAAACATGGCAAAAAACCTGACAAAGAACACCGGCAAACACCGCTCGTCCCCGGCAAAGCAAATGCAGGATGATGTTGCCAACTGGAAACTGTCCGAGGGCGAAAAGGCTCCGCTTGTCGCCTCGAAGATGATCGATGGACAGGACCCCTACGAGCTGACCGGCACGCGCGACAAAATTCTGGAAGTCGCGATCGGCCGTGAAGTGAAGGCCTTTCGCAACAAGCTCGGAATCAACATTTCCGATCTCGCAGCGGCGACAGGCATTTCGATCGGCATGCTGTCGAAAATCGAGAATGGCATGACCTCGCCGTCGCTCACGACATTACAGGCGCTGTCGCGCGCACTCAGTGTTCCGGTGACGTCCTTCTTTCGACGTTTTGAGGAACGCCGTTCGGCTACTTTCGTCAAGGCGGGAGAAGGTCTTGCCATCGAGCGGCGCGGCACCCGCAATGGCCATCAGTACCACTTGCTCGGCTACAGCGGCGATCAGAGTTCGCGCGTCGTGGTCGAACCTTATATGATTACCCTGACCAAGGAATCGGACGTCTTCCCGCTGTTTCAGCATTCCGGCATGGAGTTTCTCTACATGCTGGAAGGCAAGGTGGTCTATCGCCACGCTGACATGCGCTACACCATGACGCCGGGCGACAGCCTGTTCTTCGATGCGGATGCTCCGCATGGTCCGGAAGAAATGATCAAACTGCCGATCCGGTTTTTGTCGATCATCTGCTATCCGCGGGCGGATAACTAGACGCCCTTGATGGCGTCGATCAGTTTTCCGGCCGCTGCCGGAGCAGTTCCTATGTTATCGATCACGACGTCAGGCATTGCCGATACCACGGCTCTGCGCAACCTGCCATCGATCTCACCGTCGCTGGTTCTTCCCCGCTCGGCAAGACGCCGCGCCAGCGTATCCCGGGGCGCAGTGACCAGCACAGCCACCACATTCGCGTATGACCGGCGCGCCGAATCGATGATGATGCGCGATACGTTGATAACCACGGATCGCCCCGCGCGAATGTCATCGACCAGCGAACGCGGCACTCCGTAACGCAGGCCGTGCGCCTCCCATTGAAACGCGAACTCGCCGCGCGCCAGCATTTGCCCGAACTGCGAGGGGGTGACAGCCTCGTTATTTTCGAATGTCGATGCCTCGCGTGTCACCACGCGGCGCGGGAACACGATGCTGGCGTCTCCCGAACAGGCTTCCTGAGCGAGACGAATGAGGGTGTCCTTACCTGCGCCACTCGGCCCGACGACAAGGACAAGACGTCCCGGTCCGATCAGATCCGAAACGCCGGAGATGGTTTGAATTCCGCTCATGCCACGCGGGCTCCCGCGCGCCAGACGCTGCGCACGACAGGCAGTTCATGAGCAAGATGCACGCGGATCAGGTCGGCGCGGCGGCCCTCGGCGATTTCGCCGCGATCGTTCAGGCCGACAGCTTCCGCTGCCGTCTTGGTGACAGTGCGGACCGCCGACGCGAGATCAATGCCGGGAGCACGTTTCGGCAGTTGCAGTGCACCCATCAGGAGGCTGGACGGCACATAGTCGGACGACAGGATATCGAGCAGACCCTCGCGCGCCAGATCGACAGCAGCGATGTTGCCGGAATGCGATCCGCCGCGCACGACATTAGGCGCACCCATCAGCACGCGAATTCCGGCCTCGTGAAGGCCCTGCGCGGCTTCCAGCGTGGTCGGAAATTCGGCGACCGAGACGCCGTCGCGGATAGCGTCGCTGACGTTCTCGTCGGTCGTGTCGTCATGACTTGCGAGCGGAATGTCCCGGCTTTGCGCCAGAGCTACGATCCGGCGCAGGTTCGGCTCGGCATATTTCTTCTGAAATTCAAACCGGCGGGCAAACATAACGTCGAGCTGTGCATCGGTCAGCCCGCCCGCCTTGCCACGATAGTAGTCGCGCAGCTTGACCTCGTCGCGAAACTGGCGCTGGCCGGGCGTATGATCCATCAGCGACATCAGCCGCACATCTGGCCGGTCGACAAGTTCTTCCGCTTCCGCGACCACATCCGGCATCGGAATTTCGCAGCGCAAATGGAGGAAGTGGTCGGCCCGCAGCAAATTCGCCTCACGCGCCGAAGATATCGCGGAAGCGAGAAGCGAAGCCTGCCCGTCTGCCTCCTCCGCGCCTTCCTCACGCCACACCCTGAGCGAATCCAGCACCGTCGTGATCCCGCATGTCGCAAGCTGGCCATCGTAGGAGACGACAGCGGCTAGAGGATCCCAATATACCTTGGGCCGAGGGACGAAATGCGCTTCAAGATGATCAGTGTGCAATTCGATCAGTCCGGGCATCAGAAGATCGCCGTTCAGATCCTCGCCGCCCCCAGGCGCTTCGCCCTCGCCCACTTCGGCGACGCGCCCATCCGCAATCGCGACCCACCCCCGCGCGATTACGCGATCGGCGAGAATGATTTTGCCGTTGGAAAAAATATGCTCACCCGAACTCATGTCGTCTCCCTCATGCCGCGGTCGCGAACGATGCCACGTCGATGAGCCTGTCCGCGATCAGATTACGGACCTCGTCGTCGTGAACGATCGCGACCAGCGCGACTCCCCTGTTCTTTTTTTCTGCAACCAGCTCAACCACGATCCTGCGGTTCGCTGCATCCAGCGAAGCGGTCGGTTCATCCAGCAGCAAGATCGGCCTGTCCGAAATGAACCCGCGCGCGATGTTAACCCGCTGCTGTTCACCGCCCGAAAAAGTCGATGGCGGCAATGACCACAGGCGCTCTGCGATATTGAGCCGTCGCAATAATGTTCCGGCCCGCGCTTTCGCTTCGTCGCGCGGGATGCCGTTCTCTATCAAAGGCTCGGCGACCACATCGATGGTCGCCACTCGCGGCACCGCGCGCAGAAACTGGCTGACATAGCCGATGGTCTGCCGCCGCACGCGCAGGATATCGCGCGGCGCGGCTCCCGCAATATCGATCACACCGCCATCATGCCTGACGGCGATGCGACCCTCATCGCAACGGTAATTGCCAAAGATCATTTTGAGGATCGATGACTTTCCAGCGCCGGACGGCCCCGACAGCACGACGCACTCGCCCGCATCGACATAAAACGAAACGTTCGCCACCACCGGCAGCCGGACGCCAGCCTGCAAATGCATGGTGAAGGTCTTGGCCGCGCCGGAAATGTCGATCATCGGGACCATGCAACCTTCACGCCGGCAGGATCGAGGAAACGAGAAGCTGGGTATATGGCTGATGTGGATCGTCCAGCACCTGATCGGTCAGGCCGGTCTCGATCACCTCGCCGCCCTTCATCACCATCACCCGATGCGACAACAGCCGCGCCACGGCGAGATCGTGCGTCACAATGATGACCGCAAGCCCAAGTTCGTTGACCAGATTACGCACCAGATCGAGCAACCGCGCCTGCACCGACACGTCGAGACCGCCGGTCGGCTCATCCATGAAAACGAGGCGCGGGGACGTCACGAGATTGCGCGCGATCTGCAGCCTCTGGCGCATACCGCCGGAATAGGTTTTCGGCGCATCGTCGATGCGGTTCTCGGGAATTTCGACACGCTCAAGCCATGAGGACGCCGTTTGGCGAATCCGTCCATAATGATTCCAGCCAACCGCCATCAGCCGCTCGCCGACATTGGCTCCTGCTGAAACCGCCATTCGCAGACCCATCGCCGGGTCCTGATGAACAAAGCCCCAGTCGGTGCGAAACAGAAAGCGCCGCTCCGCTTCGCCCAGCTTTGCCAGATCGCGCGTGACACCATCGCGCATCCGGTAGCTGACACACCCAGTGTCCGGCGCAAGCTGAGTGGACAGCATGCGCAGCAGCGTCGATTTTCCAGACCCCGACTCCCCGACAATCGCCAGCACCTCGCCCGGATAAAGCGCGAAGGAAATATCGCGGCAGGCGAGCTGACGGCCGAAAGACTTGCCAAGTCCTTCGCAGACCAGCAAGGGCAGATCCTCGTTGTCCATCATGTCACCACATGATCCACACCGAAACCAGTGCCGCGATGGCCATCGCTCCGGCGGGTTTCGCAATAATCGGTATCCGAGCACACGAACATGCGCCCGCCCTTGTCGTCGACCACCACTTCATCGAGATAGGATTCGTCCGACCCGCACAGCGCACAGGGCGCGCTGAAGCGATAGGTTTCGAACGGATGGTCCTCGAAATCAAGCGATTGAACCCGCGTGTAGGGCGGGATTGCATAAATCCGCTTTTCGCGGCCAGCGCCGAACAATTGCAGCGCCGCGCAATCGTTCATTTTCGGATTGTCGAATTTTGGCGTTGGGGACGGGTCCATCACATAGCGGTCGTCGATTTTCACCGGATAGGCATAGGTGGTCGCGATATGGCCATGCCGCGCGATGTCTTCGTAAAGCTTCACATGCATCAGGCCGTATTCGCCGAGCGCATGCATCCGCCGCGTTTCGGTTTCGCGCGGCTCCAGAAACCGCAATGGCTCGGGGATCGGCACCTGATAAACCAGAATCTGGTCTTCGTTCAGAACGGTCTCGGGAACGCGATGGCGCGTCTGGATCACCGACGCCTCGCCGGTGACCGTGGTGGTCTTGACGCCGGCGGTTTTCTCGAAAAACTTGCGGATCGAGATCGCGTTCGTGGTGTCGTCCGAACCCTGATCGATGACCTTGAGCGTGTCATCCTTGCCGAGGACCGCAGCCGTCACCTGCACGCCGCCCGTGCCCCAGCCATAGGGCATCGGCATTTCGCGGCTGGCGAACGGCACCTGATAGCCCGGAATCGCGATCGCTTTGAGGATCGCGCGGCGGATCATCCGCTTGGTCTGCTCGTCGAGATAGGCGAAGTTGTAAGCGGGAGCGCTCATTCGGCGGCCTCCGCAAGCCCGTCGCCGCCTTTGTCGGCCTCGAATTCCTTGCGCAACGTCCGCAGCAATCCAAGCTCGGACTGAAAGTCGACGTAATGCGGCAATTTCAGATGTTCGACGAATCCCGTCGCCTGCACATTGTCGGAATGCGACAGCACGAATTCCTCGTCCTGCGCCGGAGCGCGCACGTCCTCGCCAAGTTCGCGCGCGCGCAGCGAACGGTCCACCAGCGCCATCGACATGGTCTTGCGTTCGCTCTGCCCGAAGGCAAGGCCATAGCCGCGCGTGAAACAAGGCGCTTCGGTCGCAGAACCCTTGAACTGATTGACCATCTGGCATTCGGTCAGCGCGATCTCGCCGAGCGGCACGGAAAACCCGGCATCTTCCGCGAAAAATTCCACCTCCACTTCACCGAAACGAATTTCGCCGGCGAATGGATGAGTGCGGCCAAAGCCGCGCTGCGACGAATAGCCAAGCGCCAGAAGGAAGCCTTCATCGGCGCGGGCGAGGTTTTGCAGACGCAGATCGCGCTCCGCCGGAAAACTCAGCGGTTCGCGCGTCAGATCGCCGACCGGCTGCCCCGGATCCTGATGCGGTGACGACTCGATCAGGCCATCCGCGCCCAGGATATCGGTGACGCGCGGTATAGGTTCGTCCTTCACGACGCCCTGCCTCACCTCCGGCAGCGGGGCATCGTCCGCCAGTGACGGATCGAGCAGCCGGTGCGTGTAATCGAAAGTCGGCCCCAGAATCTGTCCGCCCGGCACATCCTTGAAGGTCGCCGAGATCCGGCGGCGCACGTCCATCCTCGCCGTATCGAGCGGTTCAGTCGCGCCGAAACGCGGCAGCGTCGCGCGGAACGCGCGCAGCAGAAAGATCGCCTCGATCAGATCGCCGCGCGCCTGCTTGATCGCAAGCGCAGCCAGTTCCCGGTCATAGAGCGAACCTTCGCTCATCACGCGATCGACCGCGAGCGTGAGCTGCCCGCCGATCTGGGCCAGCGAGAGGTCGGGCACAGCCGGATCGCCGCGCCGCTCGTGCGCCAGCAGATTGTGGGCATTCTCGATCGCCCGCTCGCCGCCCTTGACTGCTACGTACATGACGACGCCTTCCTGCTGGCGACGCGGGTGCTGCGCGGCAAGGCCACGATCTGCGCGCCACAGACAAGGACGAGATCGACGCCAAGCGGAAAAGAAACGCGGTTGAGCCGCATGCGCTCCGGAAAGTCGTCCGGCAAAGCGCCCGCACGAAGCAAGGACGTGCCCCGAATTCCCGGTCCGCTCAACACAAGCTCCGTCCCCTCATCAAGTGTATCGACCTGAATCACAAGTGTTGTCGAACGATCCGGGTAATCCGGCGTGCCGGATGCGAATGCGTTGAATGGCGGCAGGCTTCTGCCTCGGCCGATGAACGCGAACGCCGCCTTTTGCGAATCGTCCGTGACGGGTGCACCCGTATGAAACCGCAGCCAATTTGCGGCGCCCTCGTCCGCTGCAAAAGCGCTATCCAGCCACACCGACGTGTCGTGATCGCATAAAGTCAGAGCGAGCGCCGCGACAGCCGGCGTCATTGGGGCGGGCGCGGTCACCGTCCCGCTGATGGTTTCAACCAAGCCCGGACGCGCCATCGCATTCATCACATGACGAAATACCGATTGCGACGCCCCAACGGCATCGGCAAATCCGCTCACTTGTCCAATACCTTGAGCGACGGGAAGCGTCATCGTCAGCCCTCTCCCCGCACCATGGTGTAGAAATCCACGCGCGTGGCCGCTGTTTCAGCCGTGCGGCGGGCGCGCCGTGCGGCCTGCTGCTCCTTCAAGGGCGCCATTACCTTGTGTTCGACATCGCCTGCATAGCGAGCGCTCTGGATCAATGCATCGCACAGCGCGATCAGCCGCGCCTTTTCGCCATCGCGCCCGAGCGCATAGCCAAAACCGATTTCGCCGGAAGCAAGCCGCACCGCCGCACGCGACACCGACGCCTCACCCAGATTGAACGGCGCGCCGTCGCCGCCGATCCGTCCCCGCACCATGACAAGACCACTTTCGGGCTGGCGCAGCGTTTCGTGCGCGGGAAGATCGAGAGCCCCGAGACAGGCGGCGATCTGCGCCCTGCCCGCGCGCGCCAGGACTGCCATGGCTTTACGGCGCACAGTTTGCTGGGAGGGGCTGTCAGTCTGCGTCATGTCGGCGATTTATACTTGCTGATTCCAAGTTGTCTATGTTAATAGACAACTTCATAAGGCAACGCCATGACAAAGTGGTGACGACGGGATGATTTTGACAACGCGCAGGCGCCGCGCGGTGAAAGCGGCGGCATGAGCCTGACCGGCGAAAGCAGCGGCGGCGTCGCGCTGTGGCGGCGCGTGGCCGATTCGATCGAGCAGTCAATCGCCGACGGCACCTATGCGCGCGATACCAAACTGCCCGGCGAAACGGAGATTGCCGAACTCCATCGCGTCAATCGTCACACGGTGCGCCGCGCGCTCGCTGCGCTCGCCGAACGCGGCCTGGTGCGTGCGGAACGCGGCAGCGGAACCTATGTGGAAGCGCCGCGGATCGCCTATCCGCTGCGTTCGCGCACACGGTTCTCCGAGATCGTCGGCGCGGACGGCCATACAGCCGACGGCAAATTGCTCAATTCCACCATTGAAGAAGCCACGCAGGACCTGGCGAAACGCCTGGGACTGAAGACCGGCGCGCCCTTGCTGCGGATCGACGCCCTGCGAACGGCGGACCGGATTCCGATCTGCGTCGGAACCAAATGGCTTGACGCCGAGCGGTTTCCCGATGGAGGCAAGATCTACGGAAAGCTGCGCTCGACCACGAAACTACTCGCGCATTTCGGCGTGCGCGACTATCGCCGCGAATGGACCAATGTCAGCGCCTCGATTGCCGATGCCGCCGATGCCGCGCGGCTCGATCTGGCGCTCGGCCGCGCGGTACTCATCACCGACAGCCTCGATGTTGAGCCGGACGGCAAACCGCTGCTCACCACGCGCGCGCGCTTTGCCGCCGAGCGGGTGCAGTTCGTGATCGAGAATTCTTAAGGCGCTAGCGGGCCGCCACGCCTGCCCTGCCGATGATCGCAAAGCGCAAACGGTTCGAGATGACATCGATTGCGGCCACGACGACAAGAATCATCAGGATCAGGGTCGAGACCTTTTGCCATTCCAGCACGCGAATTTGCTCGGCAAGCTGCAAGCCAATGCCGCCGGCGCCCACAATGCCGATGATCGTCGCCGAGCGCGTGTTGGATTCGATGAAATAGAGAATTTGTCCCGCCAGCACCGGCAGGACCTGCGGCAAGAGACCGAAGCGGATTTCGTGCAGTCGGCCGCCTCCCGCTGCGCGGATGCCCTCGACCTGCTTCCGGTCGGCACCCTCCATCGCTTCGGAAAACAGTTTTCCGAATGCGCCAAAATCCGAGGTGGCAATCGCCAGCACACCGGCGAAAGGTCCGAGACCGACGACATTGATCCATACCAGCGCCCAGATCAGCGTATCGACGCCGCGTATTGAATCCAGAAACCGGCGCACCGGAAACCGCAGGAAAATCGAGGGAATAATATTACGAGCCGCCAGCAGGCTGACCGGCAGCGCCAGCACCGCCGCCAGAAGTGTGCCGAGAAACGCAATCGAAAGCGTTTCTCCCATCGCGTGCAGATAAGTCGGGAACGAGGAGCCCGGATCGGGCGGTATCATCAGCATGACGAACCAGCCGAGTTCGCGCACGCCCGTGATCAGACGGGTCAGCGAGAATTCGAGATACCAGCAGCCGAACATGAACAGGGCGAACGCACCGGCGGCAATCGCAAGATTCCTGATGCGCCCTGCCTGGGACGCCTGGAAAAATTCCGGATATCGCGCCACCAGCTGTTCCGCATTTTTGGCATCCATCATCATGCGCGCCGCTCCGTGCCGAACAATCGGCCGCGCAGCCAGCCGGTGCAAATGTCGATGATGAACACCGTCACGACAATCATCAGCAGAATGGCGCTGACGTCTGAATAATAGAACTTGCGCACCGCGACGACGAGTTCCTGCCCGATCCCGCCGGCCCCGACGAAACCCATCACCGACGCCTCACGGACGTTGATTTCAAAACGCAGCAGGGTGTAGCTGGCGAACCCCGGCAACACCTGCGGCAGAACCGCAAAACGGACACTCGACAGCCAGCTTCCGCCCGTGGAGCGGATTCCTTCCAGCGGCTTCATGTCGATATTCTCGACCTGTTCCGAATAAAGCTTGCCGAGCGAACCGATGGAATGAATGGCGATTGCGAGAACGCCTGCCATTGGCCCAAGACCGAAGGCGATCACGAACACCAGCGCGAACACGACGCTCGGGACGGTGCGGCAGAATTCCAGAAATCTGCGTGTCAGGAATCGTAGCAATAGGTGCGGCGAGACGTTGGCGGCGGCAAAGAAATTCAGGCAAAGCGCGCCGGTCGCGCCGATGGCGGTGCCGACATAACTGAGGAGCAGCGTTTCGACGAGCAGCCTGAGCCAGGTTTTCCAGCCCCAGAACCACTCGGCCGGATCGGTCCAGACCCGCTTGCCGCTGTCGAGCGTGAAGATGCGGTCGAAATAGCTGGAAAAGTTCCCGATTTTTTCGGCGAAGGTTTTCGGCGCGACTTCGGCGCCAACACCAGCCACCACCACCAGTCCCACCAGGATCGCAGCGTAGACGACAAAAGAAAGACGTTTGCGTGAGACGGCCGCATCGTAGGCCGCCTGCAATGCAGCGATCTGCTGGGGCGGATAATTGGAGAGACTGACAGTCACATCAGGACGGTTTCAAAGTGAAAGGCCGGACAAGGGGCCCGGCCTTTCCTTGTTATAATCAGGAGCCCTTTTTCTTGCGCAGGCTGTCCACGAACCTGACGAGTTCGATGGTGCCATCCCAGTCCTTGGTGGTCGCCGGAGCGAAGTCCTGCTTCTGACCATCGGAGAGCTTATCGAAAGCCTCCTTGTTTTTGGTCGGCGCTTCAAAAAATGCTTTCTCGATCGCCGCCTTCAGATCGGCCGGCATGTCGCCAAGCACGGCATAAGGGCCGTTCAGAATCACCGCCGACTTGTGGATGATGCGGAAATCGTCCTTCTTCATCGCCGAGCCGTCGGCATTTTTCAGCATGCCCTTGGTCAGCATCTGGGCCAGCGTGGAGTCGTTCTCGGCAGTCCACTGGTTGGCCGCGACATCCACGGTGCCTTGAGCGAGCGCGAGCAGCGCGTTCTCATGGCTGCCGGTAAACACCACCTTGCCGAAATAGCCTTCCGCATCCGGAATGCCCATCTTGTTCAGTTCGAAGCGCGGCACGTTGTTTCCCGAAGTCGAGTTCGGATCAACGAGGCCGAGATTCTTGCCCTTCAGGTCATCCACGCTCTTGTAAGGGCTCTTCGCCAGCACGAAGAGCATCGAATAGTAGCCGGTACTGCCGTCCTTGTTGCGGTCGTTGGCGAAAGCTTCGGTGTTGACGCCGGTGATACGGGCACGTGAGAAGGAAGCCGAGCCGTAGCTCGCGATCTGAATCGCGCCGCTGCGCTGGCCTTCGATGACAGCGGCATAGTCGTTGGCGATGCGCAGATTCACCTTCACGCCGAGTTCCTTGCTCAGATAATCGACGAACGGCGTCCAGCGCTCAGTGACGCCAGATGCGTTTTCAGCCGGTACCACGGCAAATGTGAGTTCGGGATATTTGGTCTTCCATTCCTGGGCGGAAACAGAGGTCGCGTTGATGCTGACAGTCAGCGCAGCAATGCTCGCGATGAGGAATCGGCGATTCATGGTCATGGTCGTCCTCTTGTGTCGGTTATGAGTGTTGACGGTCAGATGTCGGGTGACACGCTTGCGTACGAACTAGAAAGTCTGGCTGATTGAAAATCAGGCTATCGCGGCATTTCCATAGGCCGGTTCAAGACCTGCAGGCACGACGTCCGGCGCGGTATCCATCACCTCGCCGGCTTCGAGGTCGTAAAGCTCCCGCGCTATCGCGTCCGTGAGTGCGGCGGGAGCGCCATCGAACACCACGCGGCCCGCCGACATGCCGATCAGACGGTCGCAATAGGTACGCGCCAGATCGAGCGAATGCAGATTGCAAAGCACGGTGATTCCGAAATGTTTGTTGATGCGCAAAAGCGAGTCCATGACGATGCGGGTGTTGCGCGGATCGAGCGAGGCGATGGGCTCGTCAGCAAGAATAATGTCCGGCTGCTGTACGAGCGCCCGGGCAATAGCAACACGCTGCTGCTGGCCGCCGGAGAGCCGGTCGGCACGCTGCGCGGCCATCGGCATCATGTCGAACTGCTCGAGCGCGGAAATCGCGGTGGCCTTGTCATCCTGCGGCCACATCTGCATCAGCGATCGCCACGTCGGCACGCTGGCGAGACGCCCCATCAGGACATTGGTCAGAACATCGAGCCGGCCGATCAGATTGAACTGCTGGAATATCATTGCCGAGCGTGAACGCCAGCGGCGCAATTCACGCCCTTTCAGCGCGGTGACATCCGTTCCTTCAAACAGGATGCGGCCCTGTGTCGGGGTTTCCAGCCGGTTGATCATCCTGAGAAGCGTGGACTTGCCCGCGCCGGACCGGCCAATGACGCCGACGAAGCGTCCAGGTTCGATTGAGAAGGAAGCGTTATCGACTGCGGTCTTTGCACCGAACCGGCAAGTCAATCCGTCCACGACCAGCATGAGCCGACTCCGTCAGGATATGTGACGTCACCGCTACTCCGCGCCTCATACAGTCATATGACAGATCGGATTCCTGATATCGCACCGCACTCACGAAATTGCGTTCCTCCACAACATCCGGTGTCATTCAATCTTGATACAGATGTCACAGAAGCGAGGGACGTCTCTTCCGGATGCCTCCCTTTTCTTCACAAAAATCGAAAGCTCATGGCCGGAAAAACGCTGTCTGTTCTACCGCTGATTGATCCCACCGCCACGCTGCGCGACAGTCACGCCGGCGCCTATTGTGAGGTAGGTGCGCGCACCACCCTGCTGGAAGTCACGCTCGGTGATTATTCTTATGTCGTGAACGATAGCCAGATCGCCTACACGACGATCGGCAAATTCTGTTCGATCGCGGCGATGACGCGGATCAACCCTGGAAATCATCCCATGCACCGCGCGGCGCAAGCGCACTTTACCTACAGGTCCAGCGCCTATTTCTCCGGCGAGAACGACGAGCAGGAATTTTTCGACTGGCGGCGCGGTTACCGCGTGACGATAGGACACGATGTGTGGATCGGTCACGGCGCCATCATTCTTCCGGGCCGCAATATCGGTACCGGCGCCGTTGTCGCCGCAGGTGCGGTCGTGACCAAGGACGTCCCGGATTATATGATTGTCGGCGGAAATCCGGCAAAACAGATCCGGCGGCGGTTTCCGGAGAGTATCGCAAGGCGCCTTGTGGCGCTTGCGTGGTGGGACTGGAGTCATGACTGTCTGCACGCCGCCCTGCCAGATTTCAGACACAAGACGGTTGAAGAGTTTCTGGAAAAGCACGAAACAACGCCTTCCCGCACGCCACTTGCCGGAGCATCGCAACCATGACGGATATCCTGATCGAGGGTGGCGAAACGCTGGTGGATAGCGCACTGGTGCCGGCATCCATCCATGTCGCCGACGACATCATCGCTGAAATTTCTTCGCGTCCTGCGCCGGTTTCGTTGCGGCTCGACTCGAAGGGCCTGCTCGCCCTGCCCGGCATCGTCGACATGCATGGCGACGCATTCGAGCGCCAGATGATGCCGCGTCCCGGCGTGGATTTTCCGATCGATGTTGCGCTGGTGGACAGCGACCGGCAGGCGATCGCCAACGGCATCACCACCGTCTTTCATGCCGCGACATGGTCGTGGGAGCCGGGCCTGCGCGGCGCAGAGAATGCACATCGGCTGATCGACGCCATCGGCGATCTGCAGCCGCGCCTGGCGGCGGACACACGCTTTCATTTGCGGCAGGAAATCTTCAATCTGGATGCCGAACCGACCATCGCCGGATGGCTCGCGGCGGGGCGAGTCAACCTGCTTGCTTTCAACGATCACATGCACATGACGGAATCGTCGATGGCCAATCCGAAAAAACGCGCGCGCATGTTGGAACGTTCCGGCGTGAGCGAAGCCGAATTCGATACCATCGTTGCGCGCGTTCGCTCGCGCAAAGGCGAAGTCAGGGACTCGATCGCGCGTCTCGCGGCACTCGCCCGCACTCATCACGTTCCCCTGCTGTCGCATGACGACGAAAGCCCTGAGCAGCGAGCGGAGTTTCGCGACCTCGGCGTCAGGATCGCGGAATTTCCCATCAACGAGCACACCGCTCGCGCGGCGATCAATGATGGCGACTTCACGGTTTTCGGTGCGCCCAATGTCGTGCGCGGCGGCAGCCACACGGGTTGGACCAGCGCCGCCGATATGGTGAGCAAGGGGCTGTGTTCGATTCTGGCGTCCGACTATTATTATCCGGCGCCCCTGATCGCGGCATTCCTGCTTGCGGCTGACAATGTGCTGCCATTTCCCCAAGCGTGGGCGCTGGTATCGGGCGCGCCCGCTGTTGCCACGGGACTGCACGATCGCGGCCAGATTGCAAATGGCAAGCGCGCCGACATTATATTGGTTGATGCGTCCGATCCCCTGCGACCTCATATTGTGGCGGTGATCGCTGGCGGACATCTGGTGCATATCACCGAGCCGCAGCGCCTCCGCATATCCGCGCCGGCTGTTCGCAGGGTTGAACCGGCCTAGGCGGCCGGTTACTTAGGACCCATGCCGACCTACCCCCGTTACGCGATTTATTTCGTACCGCCCGCCGAAAGCGACTTCTACCGCTTCGGCGCGCATCTTCTCGGTTACGACGCCTTTTCGGGCGAAGCCCTATCCTTTCCCGACGGCATAGAGTCGCAGATCGATAACTGGCAGGCCATCACCGCCGACCCTCTGAAATACGGCTTTCACGCCACGCTGAAGGCACCCTTCTCGCTCGCGGACGGACAGACCGAAGCCCGGTTGCTGGATGAAGTCCGGAAATTCGCAAATATGCCACGCGCCATTCCGCTCATCGCGCCGGTCATCCGCGCCATCGGCAGCTTCATCGCCATCGTGCCGCAAACGCTTTCTCCCGACTTGCAGCAGCTTGCGGCCGATTGCGTCACCGCCTTCGAGGCGTTTCGCGCGCCGCTGACCGAACACGATCGCGCGCGGCGCAATCTGTCGACGCTGACGGACAAACAGATCGCCCTGCTCGATCGCTGGGGCTATCCTTACGTGTTCGACGAATTCCGGTTTCACATGACATTAACCGGCTCGCTTCCCGCAGGGCGCATCGAACCTGTCGCAGGAATTTTACGGGCCCGCTTTGCCGCGATTGCAACCTCGACGCTCTCAATTGGCCGGATCGCACTCATGCGCCAAAGCGAGGCAGCATCGCGATTTACCGTTGTGAGTCATGAGGTTCTGAAGAGCCTTGACCAGACCCCGGCAAAATGAATTGCAGCCATGTCGGGGATGATATGTTGTCTTCCTTACTTTAAGTTCAGACTTGGTGAATGCGGGCATCTACCCCTATTTTGTGGGACCATGCCGGAAAGTTTGGAGAAACAACATGAGCGCACCCGATCCAGTCGTCATCGTCTCCGCCGCCCGCACCCCGCTTGGCCGCTTCATGGGCGATCTGTCGTCGGTCAGCGGCCATAAACTCGGCAGCCGCGCGATCACCGCAGCCATCGAACGCGCCGGTATCGCACGGGAGCGTGTCGATGAGGTTCTGATGGGATGCGTACTTCCGGCCGGACAAGGGCAGGCCCCTGCCCGGCAAGCTGCGCGGGAGGCGAAGCTACCGGATGCCACCGGTGCGACCACGGTCAACAAGGTCTGCGGTTCCGGCATGAAGGCCACCATGCTGGCGCACGACATCATTCAGGCCGGCTCGGCCAACATCGTGGTATCGGGCGGCATGGAGAGCATGACCAACGCACCATATCTGCTGATGAAAGCGCGCGGCGGCTATCGCACCGGTCACGATCGTATCATCGACCATATGCTGCTGGATGGTCTCGAGGACGCTTATGAAGTCGGCCGCTCGATGGGCGATTTCGGTGAGGCGACTGCCGAAGCGTATCAGTTCACCCGGCAGGATCAGGACGCTTATGCGATGGAGACCCTGACCCGCGCACGGCACGCGGTGCAAAGCGGCGCATTCAAAGCCGAGATTACACCGGTCACCATCGTGGAGAAAAGCGGACCGCGCGAAATCGTCAATGACGAACACCCTTTGAAAGTCGATCCCGCGAAGATTCCGGGCCTCAAACCGGCATTCCGTGCCAGCGGCACCATCACGCCGGCCGCCTCGTCCGCCAATGCCGACGGCGCCGCGGCGCTCGTGCTGGCGCATCGTTCGCTGGCCGATCGCGAGGGATTGCCGACACGCGCGGTCATCAAGGGGCACGCCACGCATAGCCAGGAACCTGCATGGTTCACCACGGCGCCGATTCCGGCGATCCGCAAGCTGCTCGACAAGGTCGGCTGGAGCGTATCCGACGTCGACCTGTTCGAGATCAATGAGGCCTTCGCCGTGGTCCCGATGGCGGCGGCGCGGGATCTGGGAATTCCGCGCGATAAGCTCAACGTCAATGGCGGTGCTTGCGCGCTCGGTCATCCCATCGGCGCAACGGGCGCGCGGCTGATCGTGACGCTGCTTCACGCGATGGAAGCCAGAGGGCTGAAACGCGGCGTGGCCTCGCTCTGCATCGGCGGCGGCGAAGCCACCGCGATCGCGATCGAGCGTGCGGTTCAGTAAGCAATTAAGCAAAAAGGCGCCCGATCAATCGAAGGATCGATCGGGCGAGTTGCATGGCCCTTTCGCAGGCGAGCTTATTTTCCGGCGAAAATGATAGCGTCCACAACGTCAAAAGCGCAGCAGAGCAAAACGGTACGAATATCTGTGATATTTACCGCTGGCGGGTATAAAGGTCGGCCCACATCAATGTGGCCGCAAATACCGCGAACACGCAAACGACCGCGACAACAACGACGATGGTGTCTGCCGGCATTTTCTCTCTCCTTATGTTGCGGAGAGATGCCTAGCGTGTACGCGAGAAAAAACGTTTGATCCTGATCAAAACCAGATGCGCGATATGGAGACGCTCAGGTGGCTGTCAGATGATCGAGCCGTTCGCTGCTCAGCAGCCTGACACCGTCGGGAACCACGAGAATAATTTTTTCCCGAGCCAGCTTGGTCAGGGTTCTGCTCACCGTTTCGATGGTCAGGCCGAGATAGTCGGCGATATCCTGCCGGCTCATTGGCAGCGGCACCGTGACCGATGATGGGCTCAGCCGCGCATAACGGGCCTGCATGTTGATCAGGAAGGCCGCGACCTTTTCCTCCGCGGTCTTGCGGCCGAGCAACAGCATCTGATCCTGCGCCAGGCTGAGCTCATGACCGGCGAATTCATGCAGCCGGCGTAGCAGATGTGGTTTGTCATCGACAAAGGTCAGAAATGCCGGGCGAGCGAATCGGCAAACCCGCACTTTGGTGACAGCTTCCGCAGTGACGCCGTAAAGGTCCATCAGCGCAAGACCGAGAAAATCGCCAGGCAACGCAAAACCCATGATCTGCCGCCGCCCGTCAGGCAAAGACTTGTAGAGCCGCACGACGCCGTCCGTGACATTGAAGACGGAGCCGGCAGGCGCGCCCTGCTCGAACAGCATGGTTTTTGGCGTAAAGGATGCGATCTGACTGATCCGCACAAATTCTTCCAGTTCGGACAACTCAAGCGAACCGCAGACACTGATCGGGCGAATACCGCACTCGGCACATCCGTTCTCACCACGATCATGCTTGCAGTTTTTGTCTGCGGACGCTGTGCAATGTCCGGTGGTATCCATGAGCGCCCCGTCGGTCCTGCCAAGCTTAATTATGCGAATGGCGACCGGGTTTTATATTAATGCCGCTGCTTCTTTTTGAGCTAAATCAAGCGGACGTCGTTGATGCACATCAATGCAAAAAAGGGGGGCGACACGCACCTTCCCGCTTCGGTGGGGAAACACAATGAATCAGCATTTTCAGGCACTTCCAATGGGCGTCCGGGATGCGAGAGACGCCTATCCGCTTATCTATTTGCACGATGCGAGCGTTTCGTTGTCCGAGTGGCTCAACTTCGCCCGCCGCCGCTGCCGTCAGCCCGCCGGCCGCACCGGGATGATCTCCATCCGCGACCGGAGGGGTATCATCCATGCAGTTTTCGTGTATCGTATCGACATCGACCTGCACGCACGCAAGCAGCTTTGCCTGAACAACCTTGTGGTCGCCAGAATGCCGGGCTCGACGATCGACGACGCGATCCTTTCAAGCGCCAACGCGTTGGCGGCGCGCCATGCCTGTAAATCCATCAGCCTCGAACAGCCGCTGAGTCGCCGCGCCGTCCCGCACGGCGCATGTCCCACCATTGTCGATCTTTTCTCGCGACGAATGGAGCAGCCGACGAACGCCAGCCGGCACTAAAGAAATTAAATGATCATTGTTTGATTTGCGTCAGTTTCGTCAACTTTCGTTTTGAATACAGTATTTCATGATCAAGCAACTCAGGCGCGACATCGTCATCATCGTTTCAATCAAGGTTCTCATCGTGCTCGCAGCCGCTTTTTTCGTATTCGGACCTAAACAGCGGCCTCATATCGATGACAGCACCGTGCGCGGGCAGTTGCTGAACGACTCAATTTCGGATTCGAATAACAGGAGCCCCTATCAATGACATCCATGGACGTCGTGCAGCTATCGCGTCTGCAATTCGGGCTCACGGCCCTTTATCATTTTCTTTTCGTGCCACTGACACTTGGCCTGGCCGTGATACTCGGCATCATGGAAAGTGTTTATGTGATGAGCGGCCGCGAAATCTGGAGACAGATGACGAAGTTCTGGGGCCTGCTTTTCGGCATCAACTTCGCCATGGGCGTCGCGACCGGCATCACCATGGAGTTCCAGTTCGGCATGAACTGGGCCTATTACAGCCATTATGTCGGCGACGTCTTCGGCGCTCCGCTTGCCATCGAAGGCCTGATGGCATTCTTTCTGGAAGCCACTTTTATCGGCCTGTTCTTTTTCGGATGGGACAAACTGACCAAGGTTCAGCATCTGTGCGTGACATGGCTTGTCGCGCTCGGCTCGAACCTGTCGGCTCTCTGGATTCTAATCGCAAACGGCTGGATGCAATATCCGGTCGGTGCGAAGTTCAATCCGGACACAATGCGCATGGAGGTCTATGACTTCATGGCGGTGCTGTTCAATCCGGTCGCGCAATCGAAATTCGTTCATACGGTGAGCGCGGGCTACGTCACTGGCGCCATGTTCGTACTGTCGATCAGCGCCTTCTACATGCTCCGTGGCCGGCATATCGAATTCGCCAAGCGTTCGATGACGGTCGCAGCCAGTTTCGGCCTTGCCGCAGCACTTTCGGTCGTCGTGCTGGGCGACGAGAGCGGATACACCGCTGGCGAAAACCAGAAGATGAAGATCGCGGCGATCGAAGGCATGTGGGACACGCAGAAGGCGCCGGCGTCTTTCGCGATTTTCGGCATACCCGACATGGAAACGCACCAGACCCGTTACGAACTGGAAGTTCCGTGGATGCTGGGTCTGATCGCGACACGATCGATCGACAAGCAATTGCCCGGCATCAAGGATCTTGTGAAGGAGGCCGAGACACGGATTCGAATCGGTCTTGCCGCTTACAACGCCTTGCAGCAACTGCGTACCAATCCGAAAGATGCGGGCGCTCGCGCTGTTGTCGAGACAACGGCGAAAAACCTCGGCTATGCGCTGCTGCTGAAGAAGATCAGGCCCGACATTCTCAACGCAACGCCCGAGGAGATCACAAAGGCCGCATGGAGCACCGTTCCGGACGTTTCGCCGCTGTTTTGGAGTTTCCGTGTGATGGTGGGCCTTGGGTTCTACTTTATCGCCCTGTTCACCGTAGCTTTCATTCTGGCGAGCAAACGAAAGTTGCAGAATTATCGGATCTTCCTGTGGGTCTCGTTCCTCAGCCTGCCCTTGCCATGGATTGCGGCTGAACTCGGGTGGATCGTCGCGGAGGTCGGACGCCAGCCCTGGGTGATCGAAGGCGTGCTACCGACATTCCTCGCCGTCTCAAGTCTTCCGGCATCCAACGTCTGGATCACACTCGCAGGTTTTGTCCTCTTCTATTCGACGCTTTTGGTCGTGGACATTTTCCTGATGCAAAAGACGGTCAAGGCAGGTCCGGACCTCGATGAAACAGACGTGAAACCCGCGATCCGCGCGGCCTACGCACCCGCAGAATAAGGAATACGTCCATGCTCGATTATGAAATTCTCCGTCTTCTGTGGTGGGCGTTGCTCGGCGCACTACTGATCGGTATTGCGGTGATGGATGGTTTTGACCTCGGGGTCGCCATGCTTCTGCCCTACGTGGGACGCACGGACACCGAACGGCGCATCGCCATCAACACCGTCGGCCCCGTCTGGGAAGGCAATCAGGTCTGGCTGATCCTCGGCGGTGGCGCAATCTTCGCGGCTTGGCCGGCGCTCTACGCCGCGGCTTTCTCCGGATTTTATCTGGCGATGTTCTTGGTGCTTGCAACTTTGATCTTGCGGCCAGTGGCCTTCAAGTTCAGAAGCAAGATCACCGATCCGCGCTGGCGCGCGACCTGGGACTGGGCGCTGTTTCTCGGCGGACTTGTGCCCGCACTGATATTCGGCGTCGCTTTCGGCAACGTCATCGTCGGCGTGCCGTTCCGCTTCGACGACAGCCTGCGGATGACCTACGAAGGCAATCTGTTTGGGCTGCTCAACCCATTCTCCCTGCTTTGCGGACTGGTCAGCGTCGCGATGCTTGTTACTCACGGCGCAAGCTATCTCGCTCTCAAGGCCAGCGGCCCCGTGGTCGCCCGCGCCGTAGCGGCGGGCCGGGCTGCATCTCTCCTGGCCGTGGCCTTGTTCATCCTTGCAGGGCTGTGGGTCGCCTACCGCGTCGACGGCTTTGTCATCACGTCCGCGATCGTGCATGACGGCCCCTCGAACCCGCTGGGCAAGGAAGTGATCCGCAAGGCCGGCGCATGGTTTGAAAACTACAAGGCCTATCCATGGACCAAGGCAGCACCGATCCTCGCGATTGTCGCGCTGCTCGCCGCCGGCGCTCTGGTTGGCTCGAAGCGCAAGGGCCTTGCCTTCATCCTGAGCGGACTGGGCGTCGCCAGCATCATTGCGACGGCAGGTCTCAGCCTGTTTCCGTTCATGCTGCCCTCCTCGCTTGACCCCAACGCCAGCCTGACGGTTTGGGATTCCTCCTCAAGCCAGATGACGCTGATGATCATGCTCGGCGCGACCATCATCTTCCTGCCGATCGTCGTCGTATATACGAGTTGGGTCTATCATGTGCTGCGCGGCAGGGTCACCGCTGAATACATCGAGGGAAGCGGCTCACATCTTTACTGAACGGAGACAACAATGTGGTATTTTGCATGGGTCCTCGGTGTCGGATTCGCCTGCACTTTTGCTATTCTGAACGCTATGTGGTTTGAGCTGCAGGTTCAGGGCGACTATTCCGATGAACGCCGCTGATCAATCTGGAAACGCACGGCTGTCGCAAGCCGTGCGTTTCATTTCCTTCGCAATCGGGCTCGTCGCGAGCCTGATGCTGATGCTCTTCCCATTTCTGCTGCATGATATCTCCGGACATCGGCTTCACTCCGGATTGCCGATCGTCATGCTCGGCGTCGCTGGAACGCTGATCCACGGCATCGGATACGTGCCGGACAACAAATTCCTGCGCTTCCTGTTCGGCCCCGCCTGTTCGTGGATGCTGATCCTGATCGGCGGACTATTGCTTACAATTCCCTGAGAGATGGTCGCGACGAATAATCTCTCAATGCGCAGCCGCCGCTCCGCCCGTTTTCCTGACCGGACGCAACGACAGAGCCAGAGGCACCATCAGGACAGCAACAGCAGCCAGCGAATAGAACACGTCGATGTAAGCGAGCAAGGTCGCCTGCGACAGAACAAGGTTGCCGACATAAGCGAGACTCGATCCGCTTGCGCTGCCGGTCCACATATGCGCCTTGAAATAAGCCTGCACCTGATTGAGCGTGTCGTTATAAATCGGGTTCCACGACCCGATATGTTCCACCAGCCGGCTTTGATGAAACTGGGAGCGCTGCGCCAGCACCGCCTGCGACAGCGACACGCCGATCGAACCACCGAAATTGCGGGCGAGATTGATGAGCGCGGAGGCCTGGTCTGTCTTTGACGGTGGAATGCCGTCATATGAGGCCGTGGTAATGGGAATAAAGATCAGCGGCAGACCGATGCCGAGATAGATACGCGACCACGCGAAGAACGAAAAATCGACATCCGGCGTCATGCGCAGCAGATCGATCATGGCAAAGGCGCAGATCGACGCGCCGACCGCTATCAGATATCGCGGCTGAACAAATCCGAGACGTCCCACCACGATCATCATGGTCATGGTCACCAGCCCTCCGGGCGAAATGGCCAGTCCCGCCAGGGTCGCGGTGTAATTGAACTGATCCTGCAGCAATTGCGGAAGGACCTGCGTCGTCGCGATCAACAAGGCGCCGGTGACAAGCATGATGATGAAACATGTGCCGAACTGGCGTGTCGACAGCATCTGAAGATCGATCAGCGGCCGCTCGCGATTGAGTTCCCATGGAATGAAGAGCAGCAGGGCGACGGCGGAGATGATCGCAAACGTGGTGATGAAGCTCGATCCGAACCAGTCATCGATCTGGCCGCGATCGAGCACAACCTCCAGCGCGCCCAGAAAAATCGTCACCAGAATAAAGCCGACGACGTCGAAATCCGGTCCCTTCGCCCACAGTTTCCGGCGCGACTCCTTTTCCTTATCCGAACTCGGGATGATGAAATAGATCAGCACCAGTGAGATCAGACCCACCGGAACGTTGATCAGGAAACACCAGTGCCACGACAGATTGTCGCTGAGCCACCCGCCCAGCGTCGGGCCGACCACCGGAGCGACAACAACGGCAATTCCGTAAAGCGCAAAGCCCTGATTGCGTTTCTGCGGAGGAAAGGCGGCGGCGAGGATCGACTGCGCAACGGGCGTCATGCCGCCACCGGCGAGACCTTGCATGATGCGGAACACCAGAAGGGCCTGAAGGCTCCAAGCCATCCCGCACAACAAGGAGCTCACCGTGAACAGGGCGATGCAGACAAGAAAAAAATTCTTGCGGCCGAACATCTGGGCGATCCAGCCGCTTGCACTCAACACGATCGAGTTGGCCACGAGATAGGTCGTGACAACCCAGGACGCTTCGTCACCGCTGACAGCAAGCCCGCCCGCAATATAGCGCAATGCAACGTTAGCAATCGTCGTGTCGAGCACTTCCATGAAGGTCGCGACAGCCACGAGAATGGCGATCAGCCAAGGATTGGCCCCGCCATATTCCGATTGCCTCTCGCCGGACTGATCCGCCATTGCCGGCTCCCGTCACGGGCGCACGGTGACAGTCGGCACGACTGACATGCCCGGCCCGAGTTCGACATCCGGACGCTGATCGAAGGTGATCTTCACCGGCACACGCTGCACGACCTTGACGTAATTGCCTGTTGCGTTCTCCGCCGGCAGAAGGCTGAAGGCCGTTCCGCTTCCGGCTTGCACGCTGTTGACATGACCGGGATACGACCGGCCGAATGCATCGATACTGATGGTTACGGGCTGACCAACACGCATGTCGGCGAGCTGCGACTCCTTGAAGTTCGCGGTGACCCAAACATCCAGCGGCACAACGACCATGATCGCCTGCCCCGGCGCAGCTAAGGCTCCGACTGCCGCCGTCAGCTTGGCAACACGGCCGTCAACGGTTGCCCGCAATTCGGTTCGTTCAAGATTTGCATCCGCGCGCGCCTTCTGCGCTCTGCCCTCGTCGACCTGTGCGGCAGCGGCGGCTTTTTGGGCCCTGAGCACATCGATCTGCCGTTCCGCCGACGTCTTGGCGGCGATGCTGGCGTCAAGCGCGGCGCGCTTGCTCTGAAAATCGGACGCTGCCTGCTGCGCGCGCTGAACCGTGCCCGATCCGGTTTTCACCAGATCCTGATATCGCGCATTTTCATCCTGTGCGAAGCTGAATGCCGCCTGCGCCTCGACCACCTGCTTGCCGGCCTGTTCGATCTGCGCTTCCTGAGCGGAAATCTGCGCGTCGAGATTCTTAATTGTTGCCTCGGCCTGTCGTATTTGCGCGGCGGCTTGATCGACCGCGGCCTGATAATCGCGCGGGTCTATTTTTGCGAGCAGGTCTCCGACGTGAACAATCTGGTTATCGGTCACAGCGACCGAAACGATATTGCCGGTGACCTGGGGACTGACGAGAATGGGCCGGGTATCGATGAACGCATCGTCGGTGCTCTCATAGTGACGAGCGTGCAGGTACCAGAGAACGCCGGCCACAAGACCGATCAGCATAAGTCCGCCGCAAACGAAAATCGCGACCGGATGCTTGTGAATGGCGCCCTTCAATCCTGCCGGCGCGTGATCCTCAAGTGTCTTCTGGGTGCGTTTTGCAAAGGTATCGGTATCGCCGGAAGGTGATCTTTCCGAATGCACCTCCGCATGATCGGGCACGATCCGAGGCGCCTCGTCATGATCCGGCAAGGGTCTGTGTCTTTCGGGGGATGGGTCGTTGTTACGAAGACGCCGAACGTCCGAAGGGGGATCTGCTGTAGCCATGAGTTCGTCCACCGCCGCGCAATAGCGCATGGTGGGAACGATAAAGCGGTGTCCGGGTTCCGCCCCTACGAACCAAGTCCCCTTGCAAAAGAGCGAGTAAAACGCAGCAAACTCACTACATATCGAGAGTCACAGCGACGCGCGCGCGTGAGACACAGGGCAGCATACGATCCTGCCGCTTGGATACAGGAAGCGACTTGTCGCGGTGAATGACGATGCCGTCGAGATAGCCGCACTCGCACGAACCACACACGCCAAGTTCGCATGACGATGCCACGATAAAGCCGGCGTTACGCAGCACCTCGAGCAACGACTGATCGGCGCGGACGTGAAGCCGCTGGCCTGTCGACGCGATCGTGGCTTCGAACGGCTCGGCCTTGAAATTTTCGTCGAGGGTGAGCTGGAAAACTTCGGTATGAACGTGATCTTCCGGCCAGTCCGCCAATGCCGACTGCACGGCATCCAGCAAACGCTGCGGCCCGCAAACATACACATGCGTGTCCGGATCGGACGGGCCTATCACGGCAGGATCGAAACGCGATCCCTCCTGCGAGAACCAGCATTGCAAACTGGGTCCGCAGATGTCCTTTAGTTCATCAAGCAGCGGGGCTTCGCTGGCGGAGCGCGCGCAATAATGCAGGGTGAAGTCCCTGCCCTGTTTCATCAGCGTGCGCACCATCGACACGAAGGGTGTAATGCCGATGCCGCCTGCGACGATCACGATACGCTTGGCGTCCACCAGCGGAAGGTTATTGCGTGGTGCCGATACGTGGGCGGTTGCGCCTTCAGTCAGATGGTCGTGTGCCCAGATCGAACCGCCGCGCCCGTTTGTCTCGCGCTTGACTGCGATTTCATAGGCCGACAGATCGTCCGGATTCCCGCACAGGGAATATTGCCGTACCCGGCCATCCGGCAGGCGCAAATCGACATGCGCGCCGGCCGACCATTCCGGAAGATTCGGCCGCAGCGGGTGGACGAGGCGCAGATGCAGCACATCCGGCGTCGTTAAACGCGCCTGCGCGACCTGCAGTTTCATGATCATTCGAGCGGTCATGACGTGAGAAAATCCCGATCAGTCCTCGATCAGCTCGATCCCATCGCCGGGCCGGATGACGCCGCCCCGCTCGATTCCGCAATTCAGGCCCGACCTGTTGTAAAGAGGGAGAAACACCGGCATGCCGAGCAGCTCCTCCAGATATTTGCATGGAAAGTTGAGCCGCCCTCCGCGCAGAATAACTTCGCCCACGCGAAAACGCCTCCCGACCAGGTGATTGAGCGGCACACCGATCACGGTCAGATTGCGGCGATGATCGCGCGGCTCGATCGTGAGCGGGCCGCTCTGCAGCGGCGGATCGTTACGGGTGAGCGCATCCAGAGCCTCCCGCTCGATCAGCGTCACTTCACGCACATCGGGTTTGGGCGAATAAGTGCCGGTGCCGTTGAAATAACGGTCGCCGACAATGCCACGCCCCGCGATGCATTCCGCCTCGCTCAGTTCTTCCATTTCGTAACTCGCGCTTGGCGCGATGTGAATGTGAAGAAGCCGGCCACGCCAGGATTTGGCGCCGCCGGGACTTTTCGAAGCCACCGAGCCCGACGGATGCTCGAAAGCTTCGATCATTTTCGGCAACGGCCGTTGGGGTGACTGGATATTCATGGTCTCAATCCTTTTTGCGGATCGCAATCGCTTCGATCTCGACGAGAGCGTCGCGCGGCAGCCGCGCAACCTCGATGGTGGAACGGGCCGGCGATTCCTTGAAGTGCTCGGCATAGATGCCGTTCATCACGGCGAAATCGCTCATGTTCTTCAAAAACACCGTGGTCTTCACAACGCTGGCTAGCGACGCGCCACCAGCCTCGAGAACGGCGGACAGATTTGCAATCGACTGACGGGTCTGCGCCTCGACGCCTTCCGGTATTTTCCCGGACAAGTCGAGCGGCAACTGACCGGACGCAAAGACAAAATCGCCGAAACCGATCGCCTGGGAATACGGACCTGCTGCGGGCGCCGCCTTGGGCGTGCTGATAACACTTTTCATTCACAGTCCTCTATTGTCGCGGAGAGCGAGACATATTTCCACTATAGTGGAAATATGTCTCTATGCCATTCTCAGGCCCGCGACAAGTCGAGCGTCTTGGTTTCCACGGATGCAAGCGCGGAAATCAGACTGATTGCCGCCAGCAACACCAGGTACCACGAGATCGCCAAGGTGCCGCCGGTCCAGGCAAGCAAGCCAGTTGCGATCACCGGAATGAGTCCCCCCGAAATGGCGGCGGCGACCTGACAGCCGATGGACGAACCGGTGTATCGCGTCTTGGTTCCGAACAGCTCGGGCAGATACGCCGCCTCAGGCCCGAACATCATCGCATGCGTCAGGCTGACGATGACCGCGATGGAAACGATGATGATCGTCGGGTTCTTTGTATCCATCAGCGGGAAGACCGCGAAGGCGCAGATCGCGCTGATGATGCACCCGGCGATGAACATGTTACGCCGCCCGACCTTGTCGGACATCCAGCCGAACAGCGGCATTGTAATGAACTCAAGCAGTGCCGCGGCGAGAATGGCGTTCAGGATCAGGATTTTGGGTAGCCCCAATTTCGTGGTCGCATAGACGATGGTGAACACCGTCATCATGTAGACCCACGCCACCTCGGACACTTTCAGTCCGATCGAGATCAGCAGTTCCTTGGGGTTCTCCTTGATCAGGGTCATGAGCGGCATCCGCGCCACCTGCTCTTCTTCCTGAAGCTTCTGAAACACAGGGGTTTCTGCAAGACGAAGACGAATGAAAATGCCGACGGCAATCAGGACGGCACTGAACAGGAACGGCAGCCGCCAACCCCATGACAGGAAATCCGCCTCGGGCAGCATCGCGAGCAACAGGAACGTGCCGGTTGATGCCGCGATGCCGGCCGGAAACCCGATCTGGACGAGGCTGCCGTAAAGGCCGCGTTTATCCGCAGGCGCATGTTCGATGACCATGAGTACCGCACCGCTCCACTCGCCGCCGACGCCGATGCCCTGCAGCAAGCGAAGTACCACCAGCAGGATTGGAGCCCAGATGCCGATCTGGGCATAAGTCGGCAGGCAGCCGATCAGGAACGTGCCAACGCCCATGATCGTCAGGGTCATCATCAGCATCGCCTTGCGGCCGATCTTGTCGCCGTAGTGACCGAAGATGATGCCGCCGAGCGGACGCGCGCCGAAACCGACTGCGTAAGTGGCAAACGCGGCCAGTGTTCCCGCCAGAGGATCAAGCGTCGGGAAGAACAGCTTGTTGAACACCAGCGCTGCGGCGGTGCCGTAAATGAGAAAGTCGTACCATTCGATAATCGTGCCAAAAACGCTGGCCCAGACGATGCGGCTTAGCTCCGGTTGTGCAGCAGCGCCCGCCGGCGAGCTGTCCAAGGTTTGTGCAACTGACATTTGACTGATCCCTCTTCCCGTTTAGTGGACATAAATCCACTATTGGAGAAGCAACGACCGTGCCAAAGAACAAATTGTTCTGAATCAATGACTTGGTAGGTCCCATAAAAGGGCCTGCTTTCCACTCGCACAGGAAAACTGCAGCAAGGAGTGGAAACCGCCCGGTTTTTAACCGTCAGCGCAGACCGGAGGAATCGATGACCAGGAAATACTCGCAGGCCCCCGGGCCGATATTCGTAAAAGCATGGCCGGCATCGGCCTCAAAATAAAGACTGTCACCTTCGACCAGAACGATGGTGCGTCCGCCGACCACGGCGCTGAGCCGGCCCTTGAGCAGATAAATATATTCGGACACGCCGCGCCTGTGCGCGACGAATTCCCCGGTGGTCGCGCGGGGCGGCAGGGTGTTCAGAACCCAATCGATGCCGCGGCCCGGAAGAACAGGAGAAATGCAGCGGCGTAGAAAACCCGAGGCTTCGTCCCGCAGCACCGGCTGGCGCGACGCTGGAATATGGAGAACTTCCCGCTCTGTCTCGGGCGCCATCAGGCGCGAGAATGTGACGCCCAGCGCCTCGGCAAGACGCGAGAGAACCGCCGTGGATGGAACCGCTTCAGCGCGTTCGATCTTGGAGATCATCGAACGGCTGACGCTGGACAGCTCGGCCAACGCCTCAAGCGACAAGCCCCGCTGCTTGCGATGCAACCTGACCTCCTCGGCAAGGATGTCGATTTGCGATCGCGTCCCGGCTTCCTCGGGGCTTGGTTTCACATTCGTCTTCACGGGTATGATGGCCATGGTTTGCGAGAATCGTCCCAAACAAGCGAGATTATAGTCCCGATCAGGGGAGCGCCGTCACGCTTGCCCATCAGTGGAAATAATTCTACTAGAGGAGATGGGCCTATTGCCAGAGCAAATCCGCTTCTCGGGTTTGGCAATAGCTTCAGCCTCCACACGAAGCCTGCAACAGACACCGAGCTATGGACGGCGGGTCAATGAAGTCGAGAGAAGAACCCGTCCTGGTCGGTGTTGTCGTGTATGAGGGCGTCGAGCCTATCGACATTGGCGGAACGGTCGGCGTCATGTCGATGGCCCAGCGTATCCTCCCTGCCCTTCGCTACACGGTGATCGCCGAAGCAAAGGGTCCCGTAAAGCTCGCCAGCGGGCTTGTCATGATGGCAGATAGCGACTTCCAGAGTGCTCCCTCATGCGATGTGTATGTTGTGACCGGTGGGCCGGGCTGGCGCGACCAGGTGAAAAATACCGCGATGCTGGATTTTCTGAAGAGCCGGCAGACATCCGCCCTGGCTTCCGTATGCACCGGCGCACTTATTCTGTCGGCCTCCGGGCAACTTGACGGAAAAACCGCAACCACGCGGCGTCGCGCCGTCGGCGCGGAAACCGACGCGCCGGTCGATCTGCTTGCAACATTCGGCAGGATATCATCCGCGCGGGAGGCTGCGATCGTCGACGATCATGGAGTCGTAACGAGCGGAGGCGTTTCGCTGGCGATCGACGGAATGCTTTATGTCCTGGGCAAGCTTTATGGCGAAGCCGCACGTGACGAAGTCGCCAGGGTCATCGAATACGACCGCGCTTTCGCGGCCAATCGCGGTGCACTGAAGCATGTCAAAGCGTAGTACAGGTACCGCAGAAATTGCAGCGCGCAACTGACGACCGGTTCGATGGGCGGAAATAGCGAACGCCACAACTATCTGCACAAAACGATGACCGGGCGACGCCTGCCTTAAACAGCCCGGCGCGTCGTGAAAATATCCGCCAGCCTCGCGTCATCGCACCGGCGATGCAACGCGCACCAATGGATCAAATCCGTTCCCGAAGCTGCCGTGGCGCCGATACGAATGACAATCTCGTCACCGGGCTCGATATTGCCGTAGTAGAAGACCTCGCGCCCGACTGTGGTCAGGTGCGGCGGTGGCGACAGGATGTCCCATTCCGCACGATCCGCCAGCGCAGGAAACGACGCGAAATAGAGAAAGCGCGCGCCGTTGAAATCAATCGACGGGTTCGGCCTGACGATCAGCGACCCGCTAAGGCCTGCTTGTTCTCTTTGGAATCCACGATGGCTGCTCCAGCTATCGCTCCAGAACGGCCCGGCAAGATCCGCAAGCGCGGATTGTGTTGCCTGCCCCGCGAACGGAAACGCCTCGAGATTGACACGGGCGACCGAACGATTGACCTCGGGATTGGTCCGCTTGACGAACGAGGAGATCAGTTCGACCTCTCCCACCTTGCCGCCGCCGCGGATCAGATGATGAACGCTGGTGAATTGGGTGCGCGAGATGCGAGACAGGCTCGATATGAAGTGCAGTTCGTCGTTCTCCGCGACGCGTTCAAAGCGTGCATCGCGGATCGCCACCGCACGAAAGACCGCATAAACCTGATCGCCCGCCGCATCGCGGAAATCGGGTACGCTATCGCCGGCGGCGGCGGCCAGCAAAAACCAGTGCCGATGCCCGCATTCTTTCAAAAGCCAGTTTTCCGAAAGTCCGGTCAGGCTCAGATGCGGCATGCCGATTCTAACGGACGGCGACAAGGCTTCGCGGCTCCCGGCCCCTGGCGGCGGTGCGGTGATATGCAGGTTCATGACATCACACCACCGCCCGGAGTAAAGGGAGGCGGTCGGTCCTCCCGGAGAGTCCGCTTCTGATGTGCTTCAACAGATTTTCCGCGTCACGACCGACACCGACAAAACGTCCCGATCCCCAGGTGTGCAGCCACGGCAGGCCCAGCACATACACACCGTCCATCGCCGTGACGCCGCGTATGTGCGCGGGATAATTGCCACCGTTGAAAATCGGCAGATCGACCCATGACCAATCCGAGGTAAAGCCTGTGGCCCAAACCACACCAGTGATCCCCGCCGAAGCTGGATCGAGCGTCATCGGCACTTCGCCCGGCGTCCAGACCGGCTGATAATGCGGTGTGACCGGCGCCTCGATGTTGTTCTCCGCGATGTGCTTGTCGATCAGGCCGCAAATTCCGTTATAGACAGAATCTGCAGAGTCCAGATTTTTGGCCAGATCGTCGCTGAACTCAAGCTTGCCATTCGCGACATCCTTCAGCCGGCCGTAAAGTTTCATGCCTTCCTTCGCGAAACGGCGCAGGTCGATATCGCGCCCGCCACCGCGGCCGGTGAGATAATGATTGGCCTTCTTGCGCACGCCCTCCTTGAGCGGATGCTGCTCGACGGGCAGATCGTACTGGCCAAGATCATCGAGCCAATCGACCGCGTCCCGGCCGCGATAAAATCGCGGACAGCGCGGCGCACTGCCGACAACGAGATGAACCTTGCGGCCGGCAAGGTGAAGGTCCTCGGCAATCTGGCAGCCCGACTGGCCGGAGCCGACCACAAGAATTTCGCCCTCGGGCAATTGCGCGGGGTTGCGATAGTTCGAGGAATGAATCTGCATGATATCTTCGGACAAACGCTCGGCCATGCGCGGAATATTGGGCGTGTGATAACCGCCGACCGCAAGCACGACGGCATCGGCCGTCATCGCGCCCTGACTGGTCTCGATGACGAATTTTCCGTCCGCTTCCCGCGAGAGCTTCAGGACGCGCACGCCTTCCATGATTGGAGCATCGAAATGCTTGGCATAATTCTCGACGTAGGCAACGATCTCGTCCTTCGGCATGAAACCGTTCGGGTCTTTGCCTTGATAATGAAAGCCCGGCAGCTTGCACTGCCAGTTGGGGGTAACGAGGCAGAATGCATCCCAGCGCTGCGTGCGCCAGGCGTGGGCGATGCGCTCTTTTTCCAGCACGACATGGTCGATGCCGGACTGCTTGAGAAAATAGCTCATCGACAGGCCGGCCTGTCCGCCGCCGATCACAACGACCGAGTGATGAGGTTTGACCGCGATATTCATGTTCTTGCTCCCTGTCATTCGATAAAAGCGTTGACGCGCACGCGCGCGCCCGGCGTGCCGCGATATGACTTGCAGGCCTTTTCGATCTGCGCCAGCTGTGACATCGCGAGCGAGCACGAATATCCGTACTTCGCACGAACCCGATCGCTGGCGATCCGCAGTGCCTTAGTCGTCAGCTCCAGAAATTCCGCCAGCGGATACTCCTGTCCGGGCGACAGATAATCCTTGATCACTAACGAAGGCGAATAACAAAGCTCGGTCTTGCCATCCGGCCAGCGAACGGAGAAGCGCATCTCAGGCATATTCGCTCTCCTGCTGAAGCTCGAAATAGGATCCAAGATGCCGCTCCGCCGTTTTCGACCAGCTATGCTGAGTCACGACGCCGGCGCCGCGTGCGATAAGGCGCGTGCGCAGCGGCTCGCTGACGGCGACCAGCATGCTGTTGGCGATCGACGTCACATTCATCGGATCGCACCAGACGACCTCGTCCGACAGATATTCGGTAAACGGCTCAATTTGCGAAGTGACGACCGGTACATGGCTCGCCATCGCTTCCAGCACAACCAGACCGAACCCTTCGCGCAGCGACGGGAAGATCAGCGCCGAAGCCAGCCTGTAGAGCGCCGGCATATCCTCATCCGGCACCGGTCCGGTTTCGATCACCGAATTCACGCGAAACTGCGAACCGGCAAGCGCGTCGCGCACCGCCCTGCGATACCAGTGGTGATCGAGAATCGATGCGCCGCCCGCGATCACGAGTTGCGCCTGCGGGTAGACACAGACCACCTGCTTGAACGCCTCGATCACGCGGCCGGTATTCTTGCGTTCCTCGATCCCGCCGATCGCGAGAAAGATCGGTCCTTCGCCCAACCCGTATTTGTCGCGGACGGCCGCCTCTCGCCCGTCCGGCTCCGGCGAATAACGCCGCAGATCGACGCCGTTGCCGACCACCACGCTCTCCAGCGCATAACGCGCCGCGAGTTTCTTCTGCCACAATTCGCTCACCACGAAATGCTTTTGCGCGGATGTGACCGCTCGCTCCTGCAATTGCGATAACCGCGCATCGTCGAAATCGTCGATATGGTGCACCGTCCGCGCAAAGCCGCCGATCAGGCCGCGTTCGCGCAGTGTCGCCAGCGCATTGGCGGAAATGCCGTCATGCGCGTGGTAGACGTCGAACTGCCGGTTCGCGTCATTCTCGAAATGACCGAGATAGTCCTGAATGCGCGTCTCGACCATGTCGGTCACAGTTCCGCCGGTGACAGGCCTGGCCTTCACTGAAATCGCGCCGCAGCGAGAGGTCCGGAAAAAACCTCTTCCGCTCGGGTCCGGCGCATGGAGCACCGCTTCATGCCCGAGCATCACCAGCGCTTCGGCCAGTTCCAGCGCGTGGACAACGCCGCCGCGCGGATTGGTCGAATGCGCAAGGATGGCGATACGAAGCGGTTTGGACACAGTCATGCGGCCACTCCCTTCGGAGCGCAGCCCAGCAGCGAAGTGACCGACAGATCGCAAATCACCTCGCTCGCATCGCCAGCAGTAATTGCGACGCGGCGATCGGCGGTGATGACACCGATGTCGTTCGCCGCGATACCCCGGCGATGGAAGTGTCCGATCACGCCATCCACATTGTGCGGCGCGACCGACAGCAAAAATCCGAAGCTTGGAAAAGTGAGCAGCCACCGCTCGTCCGAAACATCTTCGGGCTTCGGAAGCGCGCGAATGTCGATGGACGCGCCGACACCCGAACAATCCGCCAGCATCGCGGCGGTGCCGACAATCCCACCCTGGCTGATATCCTTCGCCGACCGGCAGAGCCCGGCTTCGGCGATCGCCGGCAGCAATTCATAATCTGCCCGCAGCCGCGCGGGCGGCGCAGCTGTCGCCGCCTCCCAGTTCGAGAATTTTTCGCGGTAGCGGCCGCGCAAATCCACGGCTGCGATCAGCCGCTCGCCGGGCTTCGCATCGAAACTGGTGAGAAGTCTTTTCGCCTTGCCGAGAATGGCAACCGACAACTGGCTACGGTCGGTTTTCAGATTGGTATGCCCGCCGACAACGGGAATCCCAAACGCCGTCGCAGCGGCATGCAAACCCGCCAGCACGGGATCGGCCTCGCGTTCGCCGCTGGCCCAGATCGCGTCGACAACCGCGACCGGGCGTCCGCCCATCGCGGCGACGTCGGAGACATTGACCATGACGCCGCACCAGCCCGCGAACCACGGATCGCCGGCAACGAATTCATTCATGAAACCCTCGATGGCGAACAGCGTGTAGCCGTCGCCGTCGGGAATGGCGGCGCAATCGTCACCGACCGGCACGCTCGAAGCTCCGGATACATCGAGCCGTTCGGCCGCCAGAGCGATGTCACGCTTGGCGGACAGGCCCGAACTGGCACGCAGGATGTTGGCCAGCGCCGCGAGACTGCTGTTCATCACGCCACCTTCTTCGGCAAAGCGACGAAGCCGATTTCGGGCGCGGGAAACGGCGGATAGAAATCGAGGTCGGCCTCCATGCGATGATGAAGCCGGTCGTGAATCTCGATTTCTTCCGTTGAACGCCAATGCATCCGCCGGAACAGCGGCACGTTTTGCGCCTGCACGTGGGCGAGGAACAGCTTGCAGCCGCGTGCATGCGCCGACGACACCGCGAGCTTGATCAGAGAGCCGCCAAGCGTGTTCACGGAGCGATGGTCGGAGGCGACCGCGAGACGCGATCCCCACCATACGCCCGGTTCGGGTTCATGGATGCGGACGGTACCAACCACGGAATCGGCGCCGACACCCAGCATCGACAGCGCGACGATCGGAATGGCGACGTCATCGACCGCGTCGCGGTCGTCCGCCTCGAAAATCTTCTGCTCCTCGCAGAATACAGCACGCCGCAGCGCCGCCGCGGCCTCGATCTCCCACGCGAAGGTTGCGAACTTGATCTGGAAGGCACTCGGCACGAAAGGCTTGAACGGCTCGAAAATCATGCCAGCGCCCTTTCATAAGTGGAGAGCGCCGAACACGCGCCGCATTTGCCGCAGCCCGCCTTGATATCAGTCGCACGCATGCCGGCGTCGCGTACCATGCGGGCCAGTGGCGCGAGGATCGAATTCATGAAAGCGGGCGTCGGTGTCGGATGGCTTTCCAGCGGCGTGCCGGAAATCGGCACGAACGGCACGACGAATGGATAGACCCCGATGGCGATCAGTTTCCGCGACACGTCGAGGATTTGCTCGGCCGTATCGCCAAGACCGGCGAGAATATAAGTCGAGACCTGCCCGCGCCCGAACACCGGCACCGCTGCTTCAAACGCTGAGAAATAGCGCGACATCGGCACCTGGGCCTTGCCGGGCATGATGCGCGCGCGCACATCGCCGCTGACGGCTTCCAGATGCATGCCGAGCGCGTCGACGCCAGCATTCTTCATGCGCTCAAACCACACATCGTCGTCCGGCGGTTCGCATTGCGCCTGGATCGGCAGGTCGACCGCGCGTTTGATCGCTTCCGCGCTTTCCGTGAGAATCGCAGCGCCGCGATCCTTACCGGGGGGCGTGCCGGTGGTCATCACCATGTGCTTGACGCCATCGAGTTCGACCGCAGCCTTAGCGACTTCAGCCAGTTGGTCCGGCGTTTTCCGTTCGATGGTGCGGCCCGCCGCCAGCGACTGGCCGATGGCGCAGAACTGACAGGTCTTGGTGCGGCTCTGATAACGGATGCAGGTCTGCAGCACCGTGGTCGCCAGCACATCGCGGCCATGCAGAACGGCGATCTTGGAATAGGGAGTGCCATCCGCCGTCGTCAGATCGTAGAATTTCGGCCGCAGCGGAAAGCTGATCTCGCCGAGCGATACGCCATCGCGGCTAACCTTGCTCTTGCCGAACGCGTCGGGCTTCTCGACCAGATACGGGCTTTCGAAAGCCGGCGCGGAATGCACCGGCACCATCACCGTCATGCCATCGAGCGTCATCGCCTTGTGATCAGACGGCCCCGCGCCGCCACGGCGGCTTTCGACGCCGGTTTTCGTATCAGCCAGCCGCACTCCGAAGGATTGCAGCTCGTTGATAAGCTCCTGCGTCGGCATGGCCTGCGTCATGGGCGTCGTCCTCACGATTTTCCGGAATGTCAGTCGCGGCGCCGGTGACATGCATCGGCGACGTTGCGCGGTTATCGATCATCAGGCTGAGAAGCTCCGGCCGTGCATAATGCCCGACCGAGTCCATCATCCGCTTGCGTTTCAGGATCAGACCCATGTCGAGGTCCGCGACGAGAATGCCCTCGCCTTCCGTGAGCGGCGGAACGACGTGACGGCCCTCCGGCGAAATGATCGCCGTCATGCAGCCGCCGCGCAGCCCGGCGCGGAGCTTTTCATCCGGCATGATGGATGCGATCTGTTCCTCGGTCAGCCAGCCCGTCGAATTGACTACGAAACACCCGCTTTCCAGCGCGTGATGGCGGATCGTGACCTCGATCTGTTCGGCGAAGATCGGACCGACCAGCGAGCCGGGAAACTGGGCGATGTGGATTTCCTCGTGCTGCGCCATCAGGGCGTAGCGGGCGAGCGGGTTGTAGTGTTCCCAGCAAGCCAATGCGCCGATCTTGCCGGCGGCGGTCTCCACCACTTTCAGGCCAGACCCGTCGCCCTGCCCCCAGATCATGCGCTCGTGGAAGGTCGGCGTGATCTTGCGACGCTTGAGGACAAGCGCTCCGTCCGCATCGAACACGAGCTGCGTATTGTAGAGCGAGCCATGATCGCGCTCGTTGACGCCGAGCACGACCACGATGTGATGTTTGCGAGCGGCGGCGCTCACGGCGTCCGTGATGGGCCCCGGCACCACGACAGCGTTCTCGTAGAGCTTGAGATGATCCGCGCCGGTCGCCACCGGCGGCTTCACAAACGAGAAGTATGGATACCAGGGCACGAAGGTTTCCGGAAACACCACCAGCTCCGCCTTCTTGAGGGCGGCGTCGGCGATGGCGGCCAGAACGCGATCAAGCGTTCCAGCCGCACGCTCGATATCCGGCGCGATCTGAACTGCGGCGACCCTGACGATCTTCTTTTCTGTCAATACAGCCTCCCCGTTTCGTTCGCGCACGAGCGATCAGAGCGTCCAGGTGTTGAGGATGAAAGCGTTGTCGCGGCGATGAACCAGGATGCAGTCGAGCACATCGAGCGGGCTGATCGGAATGATGCCGGGGATCAGCGAGCCCTCGCCGTGGCCGTAGAGCATCTGAAGCGCGAAGCGGCAGCAATACACCTTGCCGCCTTCCGACATGAACTTCTCGATCTGGTTGCCGAAATTCTGCGCGCCGGGAAACGGTTCGTCGCCAAGCTTGGGGAATCCGCGCAGCACGCCGAGCGTGACACCCGGACCATAAAGCAGGACCGATGTCTCGAAGCCCTTGCGTTGCAGCCGCAGCGCCTGCAGCAGATTGACGAGGCCGATCGAGCCCTCGAATGCAACGGTGTGGAATGTCACCAGCGCCTTTTCACCGGGCTTGGCTTTGACGTCCTCGAATTTCTTGTCTTCGTAGTCGACCAGAAAGTCGCCCTTTTGATTGGCCGGCTTTGTGACTTTAGGCATCTCTCACTCCCAAATGGACTGCTGACAATGCGCGGATGCGCGAGTAGGAATTTGCAACAAGCGTGCCAATTGACTGCCGCTTCGAAAACATCAATAAATCGATCAATGTCCATCCAATTATACATTCAATAATCTGCCAACTCGCTCGAAAACCTCCAGAAATGGGCTGAAATTAAGCATTGGCGTGGCGATAGTTTTTGCAATTTCCGGTTCCAGATTGTCCAAATTCTGTTTGCAACAACATCCAGTCAATTGCTAAGAACTGTGCATTCGATAACTGGATTGACTCGCAGCACATGAGAGACTGGGTTCCGGACCTCACCGATCTTGAAAAGCCGCGCTACCTAGCGATCGCGGATGTCATCGAAGAGGATGTCAAAGCCGGCCGCCTGTCGGTCGGCGATCGCCTGCCGCCGCAGCGCAAGCTTGCCGCGCGGCTGAAGATGGATTTCACCACCGTCGCGCGTGGCTATGTCGAGGCGCAGAAACGCGGCTTCATCGAGTCGCGCGTTGGACAAGGAACATTTGTGATCGAACGCGCGCGCGAAGCGCGGAAGATCCGCACGACGCAAAACGGTCCGGTCGATCTGTCGATGAATCTGCCGCCCGAGCCGACCGATCCCGCGCTGATCACGCGGATGCAGGACGGCGTTGCCAATGTCAGCGAGAATCTGCTCGCGCATCTCAGATATCAGGTGTTCGGCGGATCGGCAGCGGACAAGGATGCGGCATCTGCCTGGCTTGGACGGCGCGCGCTGATTCCCAATCAGGAACGTGTCTTCGTCACGCCGGGTGCGCACCCGGCGCTCAACGGCATTCTGTCGATCCTCACATCGCCCGGCGACATCGTGCTGTGCGAGGCGATCACCTATCCCGGCATCCGCGCCATCGCCGCGCAGCAGCAGGTCAAGTTGGTCGGGCTACCGATGGACAATCAGGGCATCGACCCGGATGCTTTCGCGGATGCCTGCAAGAAGCTGAAGCCGAAGGCGATCTATCTCAACCCCACGCTGCAAAACCCCACAACGATCACAATTCCCGAAAAGCGACGCGAAGCGATCGCCAATGTTGCTCGGCGATCGCGCGTACCGATCGTGGAGGACGACGCTTATGGCTTTGTGCCTGTGCACGGCCTGCCGCCGTTCGCGGCCATCGCGCCCGATATCACATGGCATGTCGCGGGGCTCGCAAAATGCATCGGCGCGGGATTGCGCGCGGCCTATGTCGTGGTGCCTGACGCCAAATCGGCGTGGCCGTTCATGGCGGCGCTGCGTGCCGCCAATGTGATGGCCTCCCCGCTCACGGTCGCGCTGGCTACGCGCTGGATCGAGGACGGCACCGCGGACACCATCCTGCGTTTCATTCGCGCGGAAACAAAGGCCCGGCAGGAATTGGCATCATCCATCATGCCGAAAGGCACGTACCGGTCCGACCCGATGAGCTTCAATCTCTGGGTCACGCTGCCGAAACCGTGGACCCGCGCCGCCTTCATCGCCCACACCCAGTCGATCGGCATCGGTGTTGTCGCCAGCGATGCGTTTACGGTATCGGGCGAGCCAATCGAAGCGGCGCGCGTCTGTCTCGGCGGCCCGATCGGCCGCGAGAGGCTGACCAGCGGTCTCGAATACATCGCGCACGCGCTCGAGCACGCGCCCGAAGTTTCGTCGCGGTTTCTCTGAATTCGTCGATGGCGTGAACTAGGCCGCGCCGCCGCGCGGCGGCCGCCGCCGCTCGTGGAACCAGACGCGGTATTTCGACATCTTGGCGCGCTGCGCTTCCGGCGCGGTGCGTTTGCAGGTCGCCGCTTCCGCGCTTCCCGCCGCCGCGCCCCAGCGCAATTCGGCGCAATCATTGACGTTATATGCCATCTCCAGCGCGCTCGCGCGATTGACCACGTCCGCCAGCGTCAGCGTCCAGGTCGATCCATCGGTGCGCGGATAGGAGATCTTCCGCGTTGAAAGCTCGGAGGCGAGCATGTTCTGCAGATCGGCCTGAACCTGAGCTACGCTCTGGCCGCGCGGCATTGCGTAGCGATCCGGGCGGCGGGCGACCCGTTCCGGGAAATTGCGCACCACGTCGATTGCGATCAGCAGACGCAGGTCACGCGACGGCGTCGCGAAATCCTCCCACGCACCGGTGGTCTCGAAGATCGAGGGGCCGTCCGGCATCGCCGCTTCGCCGCGCCCGCTGTTCAGGAATTTGCGTCCGTTCTCCACCGAGGTCACGCGTGCCTGAACCTGTTCGTCGAGCGAGGTGATCGCTTCCTTCATGGCCATCGCGGGATCGAGCGGCGACGGCGACATCACATCATCCATCCGGTCGTAGAAGGCTTCGACCGAGAGCTTCGACTGCTCGGGTGAATAATCGGCGTATTGCGGATTGCGCGAGATTTCGGCGTTGGTCAGCCGGCGCAGCGCGCCATTGCTCTCACGGACGATGGGCCGGAAATGCTTGAAGCCGGGACCGCCAAGCGCGGGATTCTGGTCGAACAGGAAATTGCCGCGCCAGAAACGCTTGATGGCGACCGTTCCATCCGGCTGCGCGTCGGCAGCGAGGAAAACGCCTGCCGCGTCAGCGGTCTGCGGCACACGGCGCGTGAGCATCAGCACGTGGCCGAAGGGATCGGCGTAGATCGTGCCTGGCCGCAGCGCTTCCTGCGTCAGAGCGACCGGATAATAATCGGTATTGTCATCGGTTGCCGCCGTGCGCCCCGACCCGGAATGCACGGCATCGCCGATGATCGGAATGTACGAATTGAACGAGGCGACGAGACCGAGCCGCTTCGGCGCAGGCGCCGTTGCATCATCAGGCACTGACCCATCGGCGGACGCTGTCTTGGGCCCCGATACCGAACGTGACGGATCCTGATTCTGGACATTGAACCATTGCGGGCACTTTGGCGCGCCGCTGGCGCTACCGCGTGAACACTTCGAATAGCCGAAAGGCAATCCCATCTTGAACGCGAAATAGGCCCGCAGGAAGTAAGGCATATCGGCGCAATCGGGCTTCAGAACGAGCTTGGTTTCGTCCTCGCCAAGACCGAGATAATTGAACATGATGTTGCGGGAACGGTCGCGGATGACTTCATGCAGCGCAGCCCATGACAGCGGCGAATCGAGCGGAGAATCGAAGAGTTTCTCGATCCAGGCCGAATAGAGGTTCTCGGTCGCGCGGTCCCACGAGTTGCGTAACGGCCAAAGGCTTCCCGCCGCCGTCCCCGGCCGCGGCGGCTCGTCGTTGCGCACCGCGATATCACGCGTAATGGTGGCGCATCCTGCCGAGGCATGGTCGCGGGTAAGTTGAACACGCCATGTTCCCGCCGCCGGCTTTGCAACCTCCGCAAACCAGAAATAGGGCGGACCGCCATGCCGCTCCTGCGAAGTAACGGCGATGCTGCCGTCGGGCGCGACCAGCGACAGTTGACCCTCGATCGGCTTTTCCGCCGTAAAGAGGACGCGCAGCGGCGCCCCCTTCCAGGGCGAAACCGGCACCGGCAAGACCGCGACGCCCGCGCTGTCCTCGCAAGCGGATGCCCCCTGCGCTTGTGCACTCGCGGGAAAAAGCGGCGCGAGACATGCGCCGGGGATCAGCAAAAACGCAGCGACCGCAACAGCAATTTGACGTGCCGGAAACATCGGGCCTCTCCGCAATCTGATCGATCGGGCGACAGTCAGGCGGTCTGTCCGAACCGCCGACACATTCTATCACATCGTCCCGGCCGGTCTGTAAAGGCAAGTTACTGTCGCAGTGACAAGTGCTTGATCTCATGGCGCGGCGCGGGGCACGGTCGCGAATTTGTTCATTGCACAAGGCGCATAAATTTGTTGGAAGTATGAAGCCCGCGAGCAAGGAACCTCCATGACCACCAGTCCCGTCGCCGCCAGAACGCCCTTGTACAAAGTCCTTTATATTCAGGTTCTGGTGGCCATCGTGGTGGGTGTGCTGCTCGGCTATTTCTATCCCAATATCGGCAAGGCCATGAAGCCGCTGGGCGACGCCTTCATCGCCCTGATCAAGATGATGATCGCGCCGGCCATCTTCTGCACCGTGGTTCACGGCATCGCCTCGATCAGCGACATGCGCAAAGTCGGCCGGATCGGCGTCAAGACGCTGTTTTATTTCGAGACGGTTTCAACGATCGCACTCCTCGTCGGCCTATTGGTCGCCAAGGTGCTTCAGCCCGGCGCCGGATTTAATATCGACCCGTCGAAGCTCGATCCGCATTCCGTCGCGAGCTATGTCACGCGCGCGAAAGAGGACGGCTTTGTCGCTCATCTGATGGGGATCATACCGACATCCTATTTCGACTCGCTTGCCAAGGGCGATCTTCTGCAAGTGCTGCTGGTCGCGATCCTCAGCGGCTTCGCCATCGCCAATATGGGCAAGCCGGGCGAACAGATCGCCGCGGCGATCGATCTTGGCGGCAAGATGTTCTTCCGTATCATCGGCATGATCGTGAAAGTAGCGCCGATCGGCGCCTTCGGCGCCATGGCCTTCACCATCGGCTCGTTCGGATTGGGCGCGCTGGTCAATCTCGGCTATCTGATCCTTGCGTTCTATGCCGCCTCGATCCTGTTCGTTCTGGTGGTGCTCGGCACCATCGCCTATTTCTTCGGCTTTTCGATCCTGCGTTTCATCGCCTACATCAAGGACGAATTGCTGATCGTGCTTGGCACGAGTTCATCGGAAACCGTTCTGCCGCACATGCTGCAGAAGATGGAAAAGCTCGGCGCGTCGAAATCCGTGGTGGGTCTCGTGATTCCGACCGGCTACAGCTTCAACCTTGACGGCACCAATATCTACATGACGCTGGCCACGCTGTTTCTGGCGCAGGCGACAAACACGCCTCTGACCTTCGCGCAAGAAGCAACTATCCTCGCGGTCGCGATGCTGACATCGAAGGGAGCTTCCGGCGTGACCGGCGCCGGCTTCGTGACACTGGCGGCAACTTTGTCCATCATTCCGGATATTCCGATCACCTCATTGGCGATCATCATCGGTATCGACAAGTTCATGAGCGAATGCCGTGCGCTGACCAACCTGATCGGCAACGGTGTTGCCACCGTCGTCATCAGCCGATGGGAAGGTGAGCTTGACAAGGATCAGCTGCGCAGGGCGCTCGAACACCCGATTTCCTATGGCGAAGAACTTGAGCAGCAGGCGGTGTAGGCCGGCGCGGCGCTCAATACCCAGTCATTTCAAGATAACCGACGCCTTTGTCGCTTCCCTGTATTGAGACAGGTCCCTCCCAATAGGGGATGCTCGTCGCCATCCAGCTTTGCGGATTGAGCGCGGTGATTTTGATTTTCAAATCGCGCGAAGGGATGACGATATCCCATTCCGTCGGAAGCTTGCGTCCTGCGACAGAGCTTTGTGCAAGCGGAGACAACGCCACGGCACTGGACGCAAGCAGCGTCGAATGTCCATCCGGCTCGATCCAGTTGGCCGAGATGTAATGATGGCCGCCTGACTGGCGCAGTCGAAACAGCATCAGCTTCGTGCCAGAAGCGAGATGAAGCGAAATCCAGTCCCAGCCCTTCTGGTCGGAAGCGAGCGGCTGACTACTCCATTCGCGGTCCATCCACGCCTGCCCCGTGACGCCGATCCGCTTTCCCGCGATTTCGATATCGCCGTCCGCTTTAAAGAAAGGCTGACTGTAATAATACGACGCCTGCCCCTGTTCGGACTTGCGGCTGTATCCGCCCTCGCCCTGCAAGACCAGCGGCTGTGAAGCCTCAAGCTTCAAATCGAATGCGAAATCGTTCGATGATGCGGACAGCGCGACCGGCGAGATGTTCTGCGGAGAAAAGCTCTCGACACCGCGCATATCCCACGCGTCGATCCAGGCGTGAAACGGTAAGGCTTCTGCGCCCGCCACGCCCACACCGCCGCGCGCCAGACGCTGGCTGAAGCGATGCTCGCTCGCGCTTGTGACGGCCGCATGTCCCATCCAGAGCTGGCGGCTGGCCCAGCCTTCGTCCTCCGGTCCGGCGGTTATCGCCTGCCGAAACAGTGTCCATTGCGCGCCATACGGTACGCCGCTTTGGTCGCGGAGATTGGCGGTGACATACCACCATTCGATCCGAAATCCCGGATGCGGGCCATGATCGGCAGGAAAAGCAAGCGCCCTGCCCGGCACCACTTTTTCAAAGCCATCGGCAGCCTCGCCCAACCCGGCAAATCCTTGCGCAAGCGCAGCGCTTCCGGGCATCGCCGTCACCAGCAATCCGTGCAACAAGGCGCGGCGGCTCAGTCGCATGTCAGCGCTCCTCCGCAAAGATCTTGATGAGACGCGCGGAAGGCATGCGAAACAGTTTGAGAACCGGGATCAGCGTCGCCAGCAGCGCCGCCGCCATCGCCAGCCCGAGAAGCTCAAGCAATTGCCACGGGAATATGTGCACGGGCAGCCGCCAGCCGAACGCGCGGACGTTCACAACCGCCAGCAAACACCACCCGACCGCGACGCCTAACGGAATGGCGAATAGCGCCGTCAACAGGGCGAGCGACATGGTCTTGAGCAATTCGATTACGGAAAGCCTTGGCAGCGTCACCCCCAGCGCCCAGAGCGGCGCAAGGCGCGGCAAGCGCGCATTGCCGAGCGTCAGAAGATTGGTCAACAGGGCCATGGCCGCAATGCCAAGCGTGAATGCGTTCAAGGCAGCCGTGACAGCGAAGGTGCGCTCAAATATCCGTATCGATTCCGTTCTGACAGTCGCTTGATCCGCGATCTGTTCATTGAGGCCGAACCTGCTTTTAAGTTCGCCGATAAGCCGTGGCCCGCTCCCCGGCGTGACCAGCAGACCCATCCGCGTTTGCGGTGTCTGTGGAAAATGCTTCGCCAGCGCAGGATAGGCCACCGCCATCTGGTTTCTCGGATTGCCGTAATCGGCATAGATGCCGACAATCCTGACCAGCCAGTCCCCTCCCGGCGACGAGAGATGAGCAACATCGCCAATCCGGAGACCGGATCGGCGCGAAAGCTGTTCGCTCACGAACGCGGCGTTGCCGTTGCGGATTTGATCCCATGCGTCCGGCGTTGCCTGAAGCAGCGGCCAGCGCTCGCGATATAAAGGGTAATCTGGCAGTGCGAAAAGCTCGAGCGGTTGATCGCCCAGTGTCGCCTGCATCCGCGCACCGGGCAAGACGGCTAAAACATCGCTCTCTTGCCGAAGCCAAGCCTTGATATCAGCTGCCTGGAGATCGTTCGAAGCATCGAGATACACATCTACCAGCAATCGCCGATCCAGCCAGCCTGTGAAGGTTTCGCGAAAGCTACCGACCATGGTGGAAACGCCGACATTGACGGCAATGGCAAGCAGAAGCGCCATCAAAGCGAGCGACACTCCCGACAATTGCTGGCGGCTGTCGGCCCAGAACCATTTCAGGAGGGGCCGGCCGGGATGCGAACGCCCTGCCCACCACTCGCCCGCTATGAGCATCAGACTCAAAATTCCCGGCAGCGCGAGCGCGGCGCTGGCGAGAAGGCCGCCGAGCAAGGCAAAGCCCGCACCGAGCGAGGTGCCGAGCCACAGCGCGCACAATGCGCCGGTCAAAATCACAACGGCGATCACACCTTGGCGCTTCAGCCACGACTGCTGCACCTGTTGCCAGGCCTCTGGCTGCGCGGCGGCGAGAACCGGCAGGCGGTTGAGCTTGAGAAATCCCTGCAACGAAGCCGCCATCGTGCCCGCGATGCTCATTGCAAATCCGGCGATCCACCATACAGGCCGCAGCACGAGTTCACCTGGTATTTCCGCGCCATACAGACCCCGCAGGCTTGCCGCGACATCCGGCAGCAAAGCCGCTGCGATCAGATATCCGCTCAGCAAACCGATGAAGCCTGCGCACAGCGCCAGCGTCACAAGCTCGATGATCAGCGCGATATTCAGGGATAATAATGAAACACCGCACGCTCGTAGGGTTCGGAACATCGGAAGACGCTGTTCGAAAGTGAGGCCGATGGCAGCATTGACGATGAAAATGCCGACAGCGAAGGCAAGAAAGCCGAACGCCGTCAAATTCAGGTGAAAGCTGTCGGTCAGTTGTTCGAGGCCGCTTTCCGTATCCGGTCCGACCAGCCGCAACCGGTTGCCGGTAACGCTGTCAAGCGAAGCTGCCGGTCCGATCGGCCGGGATGCGACGAGCAGGCGAGACACGCGATCCGGCATATCGAGCGCCTGTTGCGCGACGCCGATATCGACCACCAGAGCCCCCGGAGCCAGCATGCCGCTGACTGCGAGAGGCGGAAGCATGTTTCCGTTCTTGAGCCGAGGCCTGTCGCCAGCCTTCAGGTTCAATGCGCGGAGCGTATCGGGCGCAACCAGCGTCCGGTAGGGCGGCATGAGAAAATCCCGCAGCTCGTCGGGACTCATGTCGGAAGCAGAACCTGCTTCCTTAGGAAGGGTCAGCGGCTCGATCCCGATCAGCCGCAGCGGAAGGGATTCCAGCTCAATCCGGTTTTCCAGGACAGGCGACACTGCCCAGCCATGGCGCCGCAGATCGACGAACAATTGCTGTGAAAATGTCGCCTCGTTTCCGACCAGCATCGCGAGCCGCGCACCGCCGAATATCGCTGCGGCCCGGTCGTAGCTCGCGCGGGCCTGCTGGTTCAATGCCTGCACGCCGCTCCACAGCGCCGTTGCGCAGACAAGGCCGATCAGAAGCATCGCAAGCTGCATGGGATGCCAGCGCCAATGGCTGAGCAGAACCTTGAGAACCCATGCAAGACGTTTCATGTCAAAACACCGCCGCGCAAATGCAGACGGCGATCCATCGCCTCCGCAAGGCGCACACTATGCGTCGCCATGAGCAGGCTGCAGCCGGTATGCCTGACAAGATCGAGCATCAGCCGGAACACGCTGTCGCCGGTCGCCTCGTCGAGATTTCCGGTCGGCTCGTCCGCGAGCAGAAGTTTCGGCCGGACTGCCAGCGCCCTGCCGATCGCAACGCGCTGCTGCTGGCCGCCGGACAATTGCTCCGGGTACCGCTTTAGCAGAGTTTGCAGACCGAGCCGGGATGCCAGCTCATCCTGCCATGCCGCATCGAAGCGATCCGCGATCCTGGCCTGAAAGGCCAGATTGTCCTCGACGGTCAGGCTTGGGACCAGATTGAACTGCTGGAAAACAAGACCGATACGCCCTTGCCTGATCCCGGCGAGCTGACGATCGCTCATGGCCGAAATAAGAGAATCCTCCAGCCAGATTTCGCCGGCATCCAGGCGATCGAGTCCGGCAATCAGATGAAGCAGCGTGCTTTTACCGCTGCCCGATTCACCCGTGAGAGCCACGCTCTCGCCGGACGTCATCGAAAGATCGGCACCGCACAGAACGAGGACCGTTTCCCCTGCCGTGCGATAGGCCTTTTGGACGCCCTGAACTCTCAAAACCATCGGCAAGATTTAAACCACCGACAACAAAGACACCATAAGCCGCTCCATAACTAGCGGATGAAAGCTGCACGACGTTCCCGACACGCCATAACGGCTTATTCGGCCGACCTGTTGCCCGGAGGCCATCGCGGCATCGCAAAATCTGATATTGTCGCTATTGTGCGGCCTGTAGACGGGCCGTCAATTACGATCCTGTCGTGACGTATATTTGCAAAGGGGCTGCAATGGCTGGTTTGAAATCCCCTCGCGCGGTCATCGCAATTTGCGCCCTGATCGCCCTGGCTGTCGTGTTGTGGTTTGCGACCCGCCCTCCGCCGCTCACCGTGCAGGGCGAAGTGACCAGCGACCGTATCGACATCAGTCCCCGCGTGTCGGGCCGTATCATGAAACTGAATGCCGACGTCGGCGATACGGTCGAGAAAGACAAGGTGCTGGCCGAGCTTGACAGCCCGCAACTGGTGGCAGCACTGGCTGCCGCACGGGCTGCGCTTGCCGTCGCCAAAGCGGACCTTGACCGGATCAACAGCATTCGCCCGGAAAACGTCGATGCCCGCAAGGCCGAACTCGGAGCCGCCATCGCCGATGTGACGCTGAGTCAGGAAACCTACAACAGGCAGGCCGAACTCGTTAAATCCGGCAACACGCCCCAGTCGCGCGTCGATGAGGCCACGCGCAATCTCGACGCCGCCATCCGCAAGCGCGAATCCGCCGAGGCCGCGCTGAAACTGGCGACCGAGGGCGCCAGCAAGGAAGAACGCGCGCTCGCCGAATCGCAGGTCAAGCAGGCCGAGGCCGCGCTGAACCAGCGCGAAGTGGATGTCACCGAACTGACGATCCACGCGCCTATCGCGGCACAGGTTACCACCCGCGTCGCCACCATCGGCGAGAATTTCAGCGCGGGCGCGCCGCTGTTTTCGCTGATCGACCTGAACAATGTCTGGTTCACATTCAATCTTCGTGAGGATCTGCTGGCCGGTCTCAAGGTCGGCGACACGTTCAACGTCACCATTCCCGCTTTCAAGAACAAGACCATTCCCGTTCGGGTGACTTTGATCAACGTGCAGGGACAATACGCCACCTGGCGGGCGACGCGGGCGACCGGCGATTTCGATCTGCGGACGTTCGAAGTGCGTGCCGTGCCGACGGAGCCGCTGGAAGGCTTGCGGCCCGGCATGAGCGCGATCGCGCAATGGGCCGCAAGGGGTCGCTGAGATGCTGACGCGCAGGAGCATCCGGCCGGGCTTCTTGCTGGTGTTCTGGCGGGAGCTGAGCTGGCTGCGCCGCCGGCCTTTCTTGCTTGCTCTCAGCACCATCGTGCCGCTGGTGCTGTTCGCGATCCTGACGCTGGTTTTCAGCGCCGGCCTTGCGACACGCCTTCCTATCGCGGTCCTCGATCTTGATTCATCCAACCTGTCGCGCTCGATCATCCGCATGGTCGACGCATCGCAGGATACAGCCGTCGCCATCCATGTCGGAGAACTGGCAGAGGGCCGCAAGCTGATCCTTAACGGCGAGGTGCACGGTCTGTTGATGCTGCCGAAGAATTTCGAACGCGATGTCTTCGCCGGCCGGCGGCCCGAAGTAGTCTTTTTCTACAACACGCAGACCCTGACGACCGGAAACTTGACCCTGCGCGGAGTCAACGCGGCGCTGCCGACGGCCGCCGCCGGAATTAGCGTCGCACTGCGGACAGCACACGGGCAACCTTACGACTTCGCGCTTGCCGATCTTTCGCCGATCCCGGTCCAGATTCACGCGCTGTTCAATCCGACGCTGAATTACGTTCACTTTCTTCTGGCGGCGCTGATCCCAAGCATTCTTCAGGTGATCGTCGTCACCGCCACCGCATACTCGGTCGGCATCGATGCCGAAACACCCTATCGCCTGCAAACGCTCGGCGAGCTTGGCGGCGGCATATGGCCGGCCATGGCGGGCAAAATCGCTCCCTACACGCTGCTCTATCTGGTGATGCTCGGCCTCTCGGATGCTGTTCTGTTCGGTTATCTCGAACTACCTCTGAACGGACACCGCGCGGTGCTGGTGCTGGCCGGACTTCTGTTCATCCTGGCCTGCCAGATGCTGGGAACGCTGTTGGCGCTCTTTCTCAAGCCGACGGGCACCGCTGTCAGCATCGCGACGCTGCTGACGGCACCGGCATTCGGCTTCATGGGCATTGGCTTCCCGCGGCTTGGGATGAACGCCTTTGCCTATCACTGGGGCGAACTCCTGCCCGGCACCTGGTATCTGATGGCGAGAATCGATCAGACCATTCGCGGCACGCCGCTCGATCTGTCGTGGAAGCCGATCCTCATCCTTCTGGCGTTCGTTATCGCGCTGTCTGGCCTTGTGGCGTGGCGGCTCGAGGGAATACGCGCGGGGCGCCTCGCCGCCCGCAACGCGCCAATCCCTCCGGCACTCGGCGAGGCAGCGACATGATCGATATTCTTCGTGTCTTCAAGAATGAATTCCGGCGGATTTTTGCGCTGCGTCCGGCTTTTGCGGTGCTCGTGGTCGGCACCCTGATTTACGCAGTCTTTTATCCGCAGCCCTACGTGAACGAAGCACTTCGCAATGCGCCGATTGCGGTGGTCGATCTGGACGGAACATGGAGCAGCCGCGAGCTGGCCCGGCGTATCGATGCCACTCCTGACATAGCCGTGAGCGGATCGTTACCGGATTTCCCAAGCGCCGAGCGCGAGGTCTTCGCGCGGAATGTCTCCGGCATTCTTGTGATTCCGGTCAATTTCGAGCGCGACCTGCTTCATGGCCGTCCCTCCCCGATCGCGCTGTACGCCGACGCCAGCTATTTTCTGGTCTATCAGCGGATCGCGGGCGGTGTGACGGCGGTCGCAAGGACACTGGGAGCAGAGGTGGAGACAGCGCGGCTGATTGCCGTGGGCACCGATCCCGTCATCGCGGAAGCCGTCGCCGATCCGATGCCGCTGACAACGGTGCCGCTGTTCAACCCGCAGGGCGGTTACGCGACCTACATTCTGCCGGCGGCATTCGTCCTGATCCTGCAGCAAACGCTTCTGATCGGGACTGCGGTGCTCGGGACCATTCCGGCGGGCGAAGTGATAGCGGGACCGGCTATCACCGTGCTCGGAAAGCTGCTGGCCTATCTGGTGCTCCAGGCGCTTATTCTGCCGTTTTATCTTATCGTTTTGCCGTATCTCTACGGAATACCCCGGCTCGGCTCGGTGACGACAATTCTGGCTTTCGGGTTGCCCTTTGTGCTCGCCGTCAGCGCGCTCGGCATGGTTGTCGCGGGAATTTTCAAAAAGCCGCTGACCGTGCAGCTTGTGCTGGCTGCCGTCGGCATTCCGTTTCTGTTTCTCGCGGGATTTTCATGGCCTGCGGAAGCAATTCCGGAAATCGTCAAAATACCGGCGCTGTTGCTGCCTAGCAGTTCGGCGATCAACGGGCTGGTGCGCGTCGGACAGCTCGGCGCGTCATTATCTGATGTCCGCCATCAATATCTGACGTTATGGGGGCTGGCGCTGGCCTACGGCGTTATCGCGATGATAATTGAAGCAAGACGCCGTTCCTCCGTCCGGCCTCTGCCTTCCGGCGACCTGCCTCAACCCGCAGGCTGACGGCCGCACGCTCGGCACTCGCTACCTTGCGAGCGAACGAGCACCGCTGGCGGTGCGCCTGAAGCCGTCACGCCATTTCAGGATAAGCGATCCAATTTCGGTGTCGGGCACCGGCTTGCTGAACAGATAGCCCTGCGCTTCGCTGCATCCCTCCGCCGCAACATCATTGAGCTGCTGGATGGTCCGGACACCCTCGGCCGTTGTTCGCATGCCGAGACTCTTGCCGAGGCTGACAATGGCGCGAACGATCAGCTTGGAGCCTTCATCCGCCGTCAAGTCGCCGACGAACGACTGGTCGATCTTGAGCTTGTCGAACGGGAAGCTGCGCAAATAGCTCAGGGACGAATAGCCGGTGCCGAAATCATCCAGCGCGATCCTGATGCCAAGGGTGCGCAGCTGGTGCAGCGTGGCAAGGGTTTCGGCGCTGTTCGTCAGCAGCACGGACTCGGTGATTTCAAGCTCGACCCGTCCCGGCGCGAGCTGCGACAATCTGAGCGCGGTTGTGACCGCTTCAACAAGGCGCGGGCTGCGGAATTGAACCGAGGAGACGTTGATCGCAATCTTCAGATCGCCTGGCCAAAGCGCTGCCCGTTCACATGCCCGCTTCAGAACCCATTCGCCAAGCGGAATGATAAGGCCGATTTCTTCCGCCACCGGGATGAATTGATCCGGAGAGACCATTCCACGGACAGGATGGTTCCATCGCAGCAACGCTTCGAAACCGCTAATCCGGTCGAGCCGCAAGTCATAGATGGGCTGATAGTAGACCTCGAACTGTTCCTTTTCCATCGCCTCGCGAAGGTCGAGCTCAAGCGCGCGGCGGCGCTGCAGCGCCGCATCCATTTCAGGCTCGAAGAATCGCCAGATGCCACGTCCGTCGGTCTTGGCGCGATAGAGCGCAACGTCCGCATTCTTGAGCAGCTTCTCGCCGCTGGTGCCGTCATTCGGCGCCAGCGAAATGCCGACGCTGCACCCAACGACAATACGCTGACCGTTGAATTCGTAAGGCGCGCCGATGCACTCGACGATACGCCGCGCAAGACGTCCGGCGTCGTTAGGATCTTCCGTTTCGGACTGAATAATGGCGAACTCGTCGCCGCCAAGGCGCGCGACGGTATCAATCTCGCGTACGCATGCCCGCAAGCGGTCGGCCACGGCACGCAGCAGGTCATCGCCCACAGGATGTCCGAGCGTGTCGTTGACCTGCTTGAAATTGTCGAGATCGAGACACAAGACGGCGAATCCCGGCCCGCGGCCGGCCTGGGCAATAGCCTGTTCGATCCGCTCCGCCAGCAGAAGCCGGTTCGGCAATTTGGTCAACGCGTCGTGGCGGGCCATGAAGGTGATCTGCGATTCCGCCCGGCGCTGCTCGGTGACGTCATCGTACGTCGTCAACCAGCCGCCGTCGGACGTCGGACGATGCTCCGCGCAGATGATACGACCGTCGCTGAGGTGCTTGAAATAGCTGCCGGCCTCGCCGCGTGATCGCAGGCGCTGATGATTCGCGAGAAGATCCTCGACCGTCTGATCTCCGTGATTTCCAGAGGCAACGCTGAGCGCCAAAACGGAGTCGTAGGTCATGCCCTGCCGTAAACGTTCGGACGGCACGTTGAATATCTCACAAAATCGTCTGTTAAAGACCTGAAGGCGGGCCTCACTGTCATAAAGACACAAGCCCTGCGACATGTTTTCGAGAGCGGCATCCAGCCTGACGTTGGTTTCGTGCAGTTCCACTTCCTGCCGCTTCTGCGCACTGATATCGCTGAAAACGACGACCACGCCGCCTTCCTGCGTCTCACTCTGGCTCACACGCAACCACCGCCCATCGCGCAGCCTCGCTTCGCTCGGCAGATCGTCCGCCAAAACCATAGCCTTTCCATTTTCCGTCCGTGCTTGCGGGCTATCCGGCCGCAAAAGGGTGGACTGCAAAAGTCCGGGCTCGCTTTCGATGAATTCACTGGCGCGCGAATTGGCAAGCGCGACGCGGCCGTCCGCGTCGAGAAGAACGACGCCCTCGCGTGAGTTCTCCAGCGCGTCCGTAAGGCGCGCCTGCGCCGACTGGCGCTGGGCTATCTCGCGCTGAACCATTTCCTTGATGTTGTTGCGCATGGTTCCCATGGCAGTGAGGAGCGTGCCAAGTTCGTCCGCTCCTCCTTTTGGGATATTCGTATCGAGATTGCCGTCAGCGATACTTCGCGCCGCATGAGAGGCCATCGCGACCGGACCGATAATGCGACGCGCAAGCAGCCAAGACACTAGCGCGGAAAGCAGGAGCGCCGCGGCAAGACCGATGATATTAAATCTGATGTCCCTGTTGATCGCGGACAGCGCACGCTGCCGAAACAGAAAGCCGTCTCCCGCCGTATAGTTCACGAGAAGTTCGATCTGCTGGTCAACGACTTTGGAGTATTCATCGATGCCGCCGCTCAGAGCTGTATCGACGACCATTTCTCCCGTGCCAGCCTTGTCAGCTTTTTTTACCGCCTCCTTGTGAAGGGTGCTCCACGCGTCGGCTGCCTGCTGGACCTTGGCCGCCGCGGCGGCCGCCTGCGGCGACTGCGAACGCTCGGCTGCAACCGCAAGGTCGTCGGACAGCGTTTTTTCCAGTCGCTGGATTTCATTGTCAAGCTTGGCCCTGAGAGCAGGATCGACAGCCGCCAGGCGATGGGAAGAGGCGACGCGCATCTCGGAAAAATCCGCGGCCGCCGCACGCGCGTAGTTGATCGACATCAACGACTCATCGAAAGTCTTCGCGACCAGATCACCCGCGTGCTGGACGCCGGATGTCGCATAGATTCCGACGGCAGCCGTAATGGCGCTCATCAGCAGGCAGAAAAACAGAATTTGTACACGAATCGTGCTCGTCCGCGGCGTGAAGCGCGAAAGCCAGCCGGCCACAGCGCCTGAATGAGGTCGCTTCTTGGACTCACGGTCGCAGTGCAAGCTCATGTTGACAGCTTTTCGATACGGCCTCGACAGGAAAGAACCTTCTGTTCCCGAACCGTCGCCACGGTGAAGTCATCTATCCTAGGAGAACACCGCTACTCGAATAACTCCGATAATCTTTACAATTGTTATTGAGTAAAAAACGCTCGCTTATAATGGTAACTATATGGTGCATCTCAAACTTTGGGACCGTGGCCAGCAATAAGCCGCACCGGGAGGAGACCGACATGAAGCGTGAAACACGCACAGGAATGAACTCGTTTGGCGTGCAAATCGCTGTTACGGCCATGATCGGACTGCTGGCTGGGGCGGCTTTGGCGATCGCGCCCCATGCGATCTCGCAAAAGAATCGCGAATTCCAGCCCGGTCAAATCACCATCAAAACCGGTGAAATTATACGTTTTGTTAACGATGACGGTGAGCTTTTACATCACGCTTATCTGAAGTCGGACACTTTCAACTTCGATTCCGGCGATCAAAAACCAGGAAGCATCTTCGACGTCCAATTCCCCGTCGCCGGCAAATTCACCGTGTTATGCGCCATCCACCCCAAAATGAAGCTGTTTGTCACTGTCGAGTGACCAGCAAGGCAGGGTACCTCACAGTATCGTCGTGTTAAAAATCTCGGCATGCGCGACGTAATAGACGAACATCGTGGCCACAAGCGCGACACAGAACGCCGCCGGCGCGAGTAGCGGAATGCGGACCCGTTGATCGTTTTCCACGCGCCGGTTGTCGGCGATAATCGCAAACAGAACGGCGATGATCGCAGAGTGGCCGATCGTGTCGATTTTCCCGAATTCGAAACATGCCCCGATGAACATGCCGGCCAGCACGGCCGCGGCATAGCGGCGAACCAGCGGCGTCCATGCCAGGGAGAACGCCAGCGCGAATTCGACAACTCCCGCGGCGCGCATATAAAACTCGCCGTCAAATCCCAGTGTGATGCCAGGATGGGTGATGAAAAGCGGGAAACTCCATTCCGGGTAAGCCCATTTTTCAACCGACGCCCACATCAGCGTGACAGCGGTTGCGTAACGGACGACGTCGAGAGGCTCGATGCCGAAAAGTTTTTTCTGCAATCCCGTCAAAGCAAGATAGGCGGCGACACCGAGAAAGATCGGGTAGTCCGCGAGGTGAAAGGCGCCGTAATCGCGCACTGCGATGCCAAAGAGAATGACGATACCCAGCGCCGACAGCGGCATGGTTCGTCGCGACAACAGACCGGCCGCGATCGCCAACTGCAAGGGTCCGACAATCGCCGATGTTGTTTTCAATTCCGGCGTCAAAATGATCCCGCCAATGGCCCACAACGAAATGAAGAAAAAGGCGCAGACCGCGCGGATCATGGTCTCGGTGTTGGTGCGCAAGCCGACCGTGACGCGATCCATGGCGCGGATCATCGCATCCCCAAGGGACGTGTTCTCGATCAAGCATCCTGCCAGAAGCCAGACCAGCGCGATGCCCACGAGCATCTCAAAATCAGGACAAAGAACGTTTTCAAGACCACGCGGCTGCCCGGCTACATCGTAGGCACAGAACCATTTCACATGCGCGCTCGCGCTCCGGCCTCCCAGAACGCAGAAAACCAGCGCCATTGTTCCCCTCACAAGGAGTGAACCCCGGCCAAAAGCAAAAAGGTGCCGCCTCGGGAAACCAGCCATGGTTAATAACCCGTACTTTCTGAGGTCTCGTAAAGGATTTGTTCATCATAGCTCATTTTGAGGATAACGCGAGGTGCACTGCAACCAAGATGCTTTCGTGGTTAATAAATTTAAAGTTTTATAGACAACGCCCACATTGGGCTGGCGAAATGTGATTTCTCTCAACAAACAGGGCGTTTAGTTCGAATTTTAGCGATTGCAACCACCCGTCCTCAATCCGATTGGGCTTTAGTCGTGACACGACAAAATTTGTTTGGAGCCGACATGTTTGAAGTAGTGAGCGTTGTAAGCGTCCTTGCGGGTTCCGTGTTGTCCATGAAGGCGCAGAAATTCGCCCGGCACACGGAGCTTCTGGAAACTTGCGCGGGTGTTATGCTTCTCGGAGGCTTCGGCCTGCTGGGCTCGATGCTGCGCCAACTTGCTTGACGAGAGCCGTCTAAACCTCGTTGCCGCGCGGACTTGAGGGGCGCGTTATTCGGGGAGAGCCGGCGGCTTCTCAGGCGGTGACGATCCCGTAAGCGTCTGAAGGAACGCGATCAGGTCCGCCTTTTCGTCCGTCGTCAGGAACAGCGGCTTTATCAGTGGCGAACGACTTGGCCTGTCGATACCACCCTTGTTGTAAAGTTCGATCACATCCTGAAGGGTTGCGACCGATCCGTCATGCATGTAGGGAGGGCGCCGCGCGATATCACGCAGGGTTGGTGTCTTGAAGGCGTATCGCAGCTTTTCCGAATTCGGAAACAGACGCCCACGCCCGATATCATTGCCGGTCGCTGTACCGATGTCCTGAAACGAACCGTCAGTGAATGACGGGCCGCTGTGGCAGCCTGAACAGCGCGCCTTTCCGTTGAAGAGCAGAAAGCCGCGTTTCGCTTCGGCACTGATGGCCTTCTTGTCGCCCCGGATCCAGCGGTCGAACGGTGCATCGCCTGCCACAATGGTACGCTCATAAGTGGCCAAGGCCTGCTCGATCCTTTGCGTTGTTATCGCGCCATCTCCGAACGCTTCCGTGAAGGCCGAAACATAGCCCGGCACAGCCGCTAAACGTGTGAGCAGTTCCGCTTTCGGCATGTTCATATTCAGTCGGCTGGAAATTGGACTGAATGTCACATCTTCAATATCGTGAAATTTCCCATCCCAACCCAACGGCTCAACGAAAGCGACATCGATCAAGGTCGGAGATCTCAGCGTCATGCCGGCGGGATCTTCGCCTCTGGCATGTGAAAGTCCATCGCTCCAGGACCTTGTAGGAAGATGGCATGTCGAACAGGATATCGTGCGCGATCCAGAGAGTCGCGGATCGAAAAACAGCATCTTCCCGAGCGACGATTTCGCGTTGGTGTACGGATTATCCGCCGGAAACGGAATTTTTGCTGGACGGCGATAGGCGGACTGGAGCCGCGCGAGTTCATCGCCGCCCCCGGCCGCGATCAGGGTCAGCGGCAGGCCGAGCAATACAAACGCCACGAAAAAAGCAATGCCAGTCCGAGATACCATTGCAATCACCATCCGGACTTTGACGGTATTTGTTTTAGCAAATGCTAATTATTTCAGGGACAAATGAACTTAGGCACGCAACGGGCGTTAAACCGACCAAGGATCATTGTCCTAACAATGTAACGATTTGACGACAGCATTGACAACCCCCCGGGCGTATAAGCCCGAAGGGGTGCGAGTTGATTTGGGGATCGCTGCCGGACTCGGACGGTCCCAAGCGGCTTGTCAGGCGTCTTGTGGCTCCCAGTTCTCGGCGCTGGCGCCGGCGAGCGCCCTCACCCGCTTTTCGTCCTTGGCAAATTCGGACGCTATGCCCGCATAGACGATCTGACCGTCATCCAGCACGTAAGCCCGGTCGGCGATTTCCACCGCCGCGCGCACATTCTGTTCAACCAGAAGGACCGAAATGCCCTGCTCCCGTGCAGCCTTGATGACCTTGAAAACCTCCTGAACGATCAGGGGCGCCAGACCCTGCGACGGCTCATCCAGCATGATGACCCTCGGGTTAAGCAACAAGGCACGGGCGATCGCCAGCATCTCCTGCTCGCCACCTGACAACTGGCGACCCTTGTTGTTCTTGCGTTCGGCAAGGCGCGGAAACAATTCGTAGATCCGCGCGATCGACCATGGGCCCGGCCGCTCCATCGGCACTTTCAGGTTTTCCTCAACGCTCAGATTCGGAAATATCTTGCGTCCCTCGGGTACGAAGCCGACACCGAGCGCCGCGATGCGATAGGGCTGAAGATCGGTGGTGACGGTGCCGAACACGCGCACGACACCTTCGCGCGCGCGCGTGAGCCCCATCAGGCTGCGCAATGTCGTGCTCTTGCCGGCGCCGTTACGGCCGAGCAAGGCGACAATCTCGCCCTCGCGGACTTCGAGATCGACGCCGTGCAGGATATGGCTCTTGCCGTAATAGGTCTGCAGGCCCTTGGCTTCGAGTGCAAGTTCGCTCATGCCGCAGCCTTTCCAAGGTAAGCCGCCTGAACAATTTCATTCGCGGCGATTTCCTGAGGCGTACCCTCCGCGAGCATCTTGCCTTCGCCCAGCACGGTAATGCGGTCGGCGAGATGGAAGACAACGCGCATATCGTGTTCGATCAGCACGATCGTCAGCTTTTCGTCGCGATGCAATTTCCGGACAAGTTGCGTGATGTCGTAGGTTTCCTGATCGCCCATGCCGGCAGTCGGCTCGTCCAGCAGCAACAGTTTCGGATTGAGCGCGATCGCCATCATGATTTCGGTGGCGCGCTGGTCACCATGGGAGAGTTCTCCCACCGGACGGTTGGCCTTGCTGGCTATTCCGCCCATGCCCATCAATTCGGTGACGCGCTCGTGGACTTTCTCGCCCGCGGAATGCGACAGAAAAGGGCTGAGCCGATAACCGGACGCGACTTCGACGGCGACACGCAGATTTTCATATACCGATAATTCCGGAAAAATCTCGGTGATCTGGAAGGTGCGTGCCATGCCACTCCAGACACGGCGCGTCGGCGGCACCAGCGTGACGTCCTTTCCGCCGAACGTAATTGTCCCGGCGCTCGGGGTCAGGAATCCCGAGATCATGTTGAAGAACGTCGTCTTGCCCGCGCCGTTGGGGCCGATCACCGCGCGCAGTTCGCCGGGTTCGACCCGCAGCGACACGTTGTCGACCGCAACAAGGCTGCCGAACCGTTTCGTCAGATTTTCGATTACAAGTAGACTCATGATGCAGTCCTGCGCTTGATAAATCCGAGCACGCCGCGCGGAAAGAACAACACAATCAAAACAAAGAAGATGCCGACAAACGACATCCAGTTCTCGGTCTGGCTCGACAGATAATCCTGCAGCACGACGAAGATCGCGGCTCCGATCATCGGCCCCCAGAAGGAGCGCATTCCGCCAAGCACAGCCATGATGACGAAATCGCCGGACTGGGTCCAATAGAGGGCTCGCGGATCGACGAAATTGTTCAGCAGTGCATAGAGGCCACCGGCTAGGCTCATGAAGGCGCAGGAGATGGTCCACGAAATCCAGATATGCTGGTCCACCGGAATTCCGAGAAAGCGGGCACGCCGCTCGTTTTCCCGTATCGCGATCAGTGTGCGGCCGAACGGCGATCGGAGCAGCCACGCCATAATTCCCACCGCGATGGCGAAGATCGCCAGTACGAAGTAATAAAAAACGTGGGAATTGTTCTGGATGTCGAGGGTCGCAAAGCCGAGATGAACCGGCAATCGGGACCAGCCGGTAAGACCGTCGTCGCCGCCGGTTACCGAACTCCAACGGAAAGCGATATAATAGAACACCTGCGCGAAGGCGATGGTGACCATCGAGAAATACACGCCGCGCAACCGGATGATCAGCGGTCCGATTAGGGCCGCCGCGACGGTGCCAACCACGATGCCGACCAGGATCGCAAGGCCGGTGCTCGGTAAGAGATATTTCAGCGTCAAACCGGCGCCATAGGCACCGAGACCGAAATAGGCGGCATGCCCGAACGACAGCACGCCTGTATAGCCAAGCAGAAAATTGAGCGCCATCGCTCCCAGACCGAGAACGACAACACGACTGCCAAGCTCTGTGTAACCGCCAATCGCGGGCAACCAATATGGCATCGCGATCAACAGCAGCCAGACGAGAATGTTGGGAAGGAATTTATACAGACTGGAGCTATTCATCAGAAACGGCCTTCCTCACCCAACAGGCCGCGAGGCCGGATCAACAACACAGCCGCCATCATGATATAAATCACCGCCTCGGTCGCCGAAGGAAAGAAGACCGTGGTGATACCCGATGCGACACCGATTAAAAGCCCACCGAGCAGCGTGCCCGGGAGACTGCCTAAGCCACCGACGATGATGGCAACGAAGCTCGGCATGATCAGCGAACTTCCGATCGTCGGCTGCAAACCGAGCTGACCGACCGCCAGCACGCCGGCGAGACCGGCGAGATAAATGCCAAGACCAAAATTCAGGTTGCGTAGGATGCGCACGTTGACGCCGAGCACCGAGACTGTTTCCAGATCGAACGTGCCCGCGCGGATGCGAATGCCGAGCTTTGTTCGATTCAGAATGATGAACAGCGAAACCACCGCGATCGCCACGACGACGACCATGAACAGACGATAGCCGGTCAGGAAGAAATACTGACTGCTGAGCGGTGAAACCAGCCAGCCCGGAACCTGAAACGGCAGGCTCTGCGCGCCCCAGATGAAGCGCGTGCCATCCTCGAGGATGAAGGCGAGGCCGAAGGTCAACAGCAGGCTGTAGAGCGGATCGCGGCCATAGACCCGGCGGATCAGAAATCTCTCCACGATCAGACCGATCAGCGCAGTAAGGAATGGAGCGAGGATCAGGCCGCCCCAGAATCCGATATAGGGAAGCAGCGAATAAGCAATATAGCCGCCGAGGGCGAGAAATCCGCCATGGGCAAAATTGATGACCCCCGACAGATTCAGGATCAGTGAAAGGCCAAGCGCCATCAGTGCATAGAATGCGCCGACGATCAGGCCGTTGAAGATGTTGAAAAGAACAAGTTGTGTCATGCTGGGCTAAATTTCACAGTTCAGGACAGCCCGCTGAACAGCGCGCAACTGGCGTTGATCGGCAGATGTCGAGGTTGATAACCGCGATTATTGGGAAAAATTCCGGGCGGCACAAAGTACCGCCCGGAATTTTTATTAGGCAGGCCAGGCCATCTTGCAGCCGGTCTGATCAACCGGCAGTGCAGCCTTGGAGCCCTCGACCAGCTCATCCACCACAAAAAGGTCTTCCGGATCGCTCGCGCCTTTTGCCTGGGCATGGCCGACAAAAAGCGTCGGCATGAGCTGGTTGTCGCCCTCGCGATAGAAAGCATCGTGCGGCATCAAGGCAATCTCAGGCGGCAATTTGAAGCCCTGCAACGCCTTTGCCATCTTCACCGCTTCAAGGGACTTGGCGTTCTGAGCCGCCAGCGCACATGTCCATGTCGAAGCGTACCCGAACCATGTTCGCGCAGTTGGAACATGACCGCCGCTCTTCTTGCGAATATCGGCGACAAATTCCGCGACATGCGGCACGTTCGGCTGGTTCCAATACCACTCGAACACCCAGCTTCCGATGCGAGCTTCCGGCGGCAGGCCGATCAGGGCCTCCAGCTCCTGCTGCGCACCGGCAAGATGGAATTTCTTGTCCAACCCGAACTGCACGGCCTGCTTCAGAGCGTTGATCATGTCATCGCCGGCATGCAGGAAAATGATCACGTCCGGGTTCGCCGCCTGAGCCTTGATCAGGTAGGAGGAGAAGTCCGTCGTACCGAGCGGGGTAAGATCCGCGCCCACTTCGGTGCCGCCGAACTGCTTAAGGCTTGCTTCGAAGCCCTGCTGCAGCGTGTGACCGAACGCGTAGTCGGGCGTGATGAAATACCATTTCTTGCCGTACTTATCGAAAAGGATCTTGGAAATGGAATTGGTTTCCATCCGGGTCGTATTGCAAACACGGAATACATTCCAGTGGCAGTTGGAGCCCGTGACAGAGTCGGTGTGACCGCCGGGCACGACATGCAGAACATTCTTTTCAAAGGCAACGTTGGCTATCGCTTGCGCGAGCGCGGAGTTGATATTGCCAACCAGGAAGTTGACCTGATCGCGATCAATCAGCTTGCGAGCCTTTTGGACCGCCGTGCCGGCATCGCCGCTGGTCGAGTCCTCGACCAGCAGTTCAACCTGACGGCCCAAGATGCCGCCCTTGTTGTTGATCTGCTCAATCGCAAGCTGTGCGCCTGTCAATTCATTCTTGCCCAGCGCCGCGTAGGTTCCCGTTAGGGGGTTGTCGAGGCCGATTTTTACAGTGTCGGCAGCACGTGCGGTGATGACGAAAGGCGAAGCAATCTGCGTAACGCCGGCAAGTGCCGCCGTCTTCAGGATCGTGCGGCGGTTCATTTGAATCGAATCGAGTTTCAACGGCATAAATATCCTCCCTGATTGTTACAGCGATCTTTTTGTTTTTTTGAATCGCTGACGCTTTCAAAAATCACCCCCGCCGTCACAAAGGGATTTTTGAATTTTTAATTCTAGCGCTGGCAGGCTCACCCGAATGCATACAAAATGCAAATGCAAATCCGCGTTTCGCGGATGATGATCGGCTAATTAATGTTGTGCATCGCAATGAAGCTATGCGTCGGCCTATTTTCAGAGCACACATGCTCGCCGAAAGTCGAAGACGACGCCATTTTAAAACCTGCGTGACACCATTTCGTCGCTAGTTGCAATCGACGATTCCCGGAACTCACGGCTCATGATGCCACACGCCTGCGCGTCAATCAGGCGCCCGAAGCCGATAGCCGATACCAGTCTCGGTCAAAATGTATTGCGGACGCTCCATATCCGCCTCGATCTTCTGCCTGAGCTGGCGAACGTAAACACGCAGATATTGCGCGTCGGTCAAATCGTCCCACAATTCGTGAAGCAGGAATTTGTGAGTCAGTACCTTGCCGGCGTGTTGCACAAGGACGCGTAAAAGATCGTACTCCTTGGGAGACAGCTTGATGTCCCTGTCGCCGATTTTAACCAGGCGACGCACCAGATCGACCGACAACTCGCCGGTCCGGAAAACGGGTCTTTCACCCTGCACTTGCAGACGATGCCGAAGCGCGGCACGAATGCGGGCCAACAGTTCGTCCATGCCGAATGGCTTGGTGACGTAATCGTCAGCACCAAGATCCAGCGCACGAACCTTGCCGAGTTCATCATCCCGGCTTGATAAAACGATGATCGGGACGTGACTATCCCGCGCACGGATAGTCTGCAGAAGATCGTGCCCCTGAATGTCGGGCAGACCGAGATCGAGGATCACAAGATCTGGCTTTTCGCCAAGCAGCTGAAGAGCCGTTTTTCCATTCGGAGCATCGAGAATATCATAGCCCTGCGTCGCGAGCCCCATGCGAAGCAGTTTCCGGATCGGCGGCTCGTCGTCGATCACCAGGACCTTGAGTGTGACGCCACTCATGCAACCGCGTCCATCGGTTTATCTGTTTTCGGAATTGGAAAGGTCATGGACAGGACAGCGCCGGAACGATCACCGCGGTTCGCGGCCGATACAGTGCCATGCATCGCCTCGACGAAACCGCGGGAGATCGCAAGGCCAAGGCCGGTTCCGGCGCGGACGCGGTCTCCTTTCCTCGCGCGATAGAATTTATCAAAAATGTTTTCGAGTTCGTTTGGCGGAATTCCATCGCCTTCGTCCATAATCTGCAACGTCACGGACGAACGGTCGCGCCATCCCCGGATCTGAATTCCAGAGCCTTCGGGAGTGTATTTGGCAGCGTTATCGAGCAGGTTAAACAGCACCTGCTCGAACAGCACCGCATCAAGCTCCAGCATTGGCAAATTGGCGGCAAGGTCGAGGCTGACATGATGTGATCTCAATATCTTGCTGGCTCGCTCCAGCGCACTTCCAACGATTTCACCGACATCGTGTAAGGCAAGATTGGGCGCGATTGCTCCCGACTCCAATTTTGTCATGTCCAGAAGATTGGCGATAAATCTGTTCAACCGCTCGGACTCATCGATGATCGTCGTTAGCAGATCGGCTCGCTCGCTGTCGGTTAGGCGCGCACCGAGGTTTCGCAAGGCGCTGGCCGAGCCGAGGACTGAGGCCAGTGGCGTTTTGAGATCGTGCGAAATCGACGTCAGAAGCGCCGACCGCAGCCGGTCAGTCTCGACCACACGCTTTGCGCCCTCGACATCCTCGACAAGACGCACGCGCTCGATCGCAAGCGCACCCTGATCCACCAGCGCATCGAGCAGGCGCGTCTGATCCGGCGTCAGCAGGGGTCCGAGTCGGTCACTGTCGATACCGATCACGCCGATGATGCCGCGTCCGGTTCGCATCGGCAGAAACAGTCGCTTGGCGCCGGGCAAGGTATCCGAACCACGGCCGGCCGGCCGGTCATTGCCCCAGGCCCAGTTCGCCGCCGCGAGATCGGCATCATCGAGTTCGTCTTCCGGCGGATAGCCGGACTTGACGACAAGCCGTCCCTGTTCCGGCAACAGGATAACCACCCTCACCTTCAGCATCAGTGCCGCCTGGTAGGCCGTCGCCCACAGGACGTCATCGAGCGTGGCCGTACCGGCGAGTTTGCGACTGAACGAATAAAGATATTCGGTCGTCCGCGCCCTGCCCGTCGCGACAAAGGCCTGGGTGCGAACCCGGGCCGCGACGTTGGAGACCACCACGGCAATCAGCATGAAAAAGAAGAATGCCGCAATGTTGGTTGGATCGGCGATGGTGAACGTATAGATCGGCGGCAGAAAGAAAAAATTGTAACACAACGATGCCAGCAGACTCGCGAGCAATGACGGCAACAGGCCGTAACGTATCGCGATGCCGACGACAGCCGTCAGAAACACAAGATCGACGTTCTCGACACCGAGCCATGGCTGGATGACGCAGCTGAGACCGAGCGCGGCAGCCACAAGCAGACAAGATACGGCATAAGGCAATGGATCGAATTTTTCGCCGCGGTCCGCCGTCCGCACCCCCGTTGAAACCGCGGTCTCCTGATCTAACCTGTCACCAGCAATGACATGTACCCCGATATTGCCGGACTGACGCACCAGATCGTGCACCACGGAACCGCGCAGCAGTTCAAAGGCCCATGACCGGTTCGATTTGCCGACCACAATCTGGGTCACGTTATTCGCACGGGCGAAACTGAGAATATCGTCGGCAATCCGCCGCTCGACGGATGGAATCGTCAGCGTGTCGGCACCGAGCGAAGCGGCAAGACGCATGGCGGCTGCGATCCTGTCCCGCTCTTCATCGCTCAAGCGCAGGCTGCGGCTCGTCTCGATACTGATCACGGTCCATGGCGCGTGCAACCGGTCCGCCATCCGCTTGGTATAGCGGATAATCCCCGGAGCGCGCGGATCATCGCTTACGCAGACCAGAATTCTCTCGCCCGCAGCCCATGGCCCCGAAATCGCGTTGGCTTTCATGTGGCTGAGCAATTGCTCATCCACGCGCTCGGCAGTCCGGCGCAGCGCAAGTTCGCGCAGCGCTGTCAGATTGCCGGGCGAAAAATAATGCTCCAGCGCGCGCTCGGCCTGTTTTGGAACATAAACCTTGCCTTCCCGCAGACGCTGGATCAGGTCGTTCGGTGTAAGGTCGATCAGTTCTATATCGTCAGCGCGGTTGATGAAGGTATCGGGCACGGTTTCGCGAACGCGAACGTGCGTAATTTGCGCCACTACATCGTTGAGGCTTTCGATGTGCTGGATATTGACTGCCGTATAAACGTCAATTCCGTTGTCCAGCAATTCCTCGACATCGAGATAACGCTTAGGATGCCGGCTTCCCGGGGCGTTTGTGTGTGCCAGTTCGTCGACGACGGCTATTTTCGGCTTGCGCTTGAGCAATGCATCGAGGTCCATTTCCTCGAGAGTCTGTCCTTTATACGAAAGCTTCCGGCGCGGAATGATTTCAAGGCCGTGAAGGAGCGCCTGCGTCTCGGGCCGACCGTGCGTTTCCACGACTCCGATTACCACATCAACTCCGGCTTTGATCCGGGCATGGGCGCTCTGCAGCATCTCGTAGGTCTTGCCGACGCCAGGAGCCGCCCCAAGAAAAATCTTGAGACGGCCGCTGGCACTTTCCTCGCGCCGGGCTGCTTCAAGCAAGGCCTCGGGCGATGGTCTGGTTTCGGACTCGCGGGTGAATGACGCCATCACCCCATACTAATCCTGCCCGTGATCAAAGTCTTGCAAGCTTTCCGGGGCTTATTTCGCCTTCTGGTCCAGAGCCATGTTCAGGGCGAGAACGTTAACGCGCGGCTCACCCAGCAGGCCCGCGAACCGCTCCTGGATATTATCATTAACCAGCTTGCGGACCGCATCCTCGGACATATTTCGCGCCTTGGCGACACGCGGCACCTGAAACAGCGCACCGTCCGGCGAAATATCCGGATCGAGCCCGCTGCCGCTCGTGGTCACGAGATCGGCTGGCACCGGCGTCGAGGAATTCTCAGCCTGCAGCTTCTCAACATCCGCTTTCACGCGGTCGTTCAGCGCCTGGCTGGTCGGGCCGAGATTCGATCCGGACGAATTCGCAGCGTTATAAGGAGCCGGAATGGTCTTGGTTGAATCATTGGGATCTGCAGTCGAAGTCGCTGACGGGCGACCATGAAAATATTTTTCATCCGTGAACGGCTGGCCGATCAGGCTCGAACCGATCACCTGCCCGTTTTTCACGATCAGGCTGCCCTGCGCCTGGGCCGGAAACAACGCGCCTGCGAGTCCCGTCATCGCCAGCGGATAGATCAGACCGGTGATAGCGGTGAGTATCACAAGAACCACAATAGCGGGACGAATTTCCTTCAGCATGACGATGCTCCTTGATTCTCAGGCCAGATGCAGGGCGGATACGACAATGTCGATCGCCTTGATGCCGACGAATGGAATGATGATGCCGCCAAGCCCGTAGATCAGGAGGTTACGGCTCAGCAAAGCGCCGGCGCCGATCGGCCGGTAAGCCACGCCCTTCAATGCAAGCGGGATCAGCGCGATGATGATCAACGCGTTGAAAATGATGGCGGACAAGATCGCGCTTTGCGGGCTTGTCAGATGCATGATGTTCAGCACGCCGAGCTGGGGATAGAACGCCAGAAACATCGCCGGAATGATCGCGAAATATTTGGCGACATCGTTGGCGATCGAGAACGTAGTCAGCGCGCCGCGTGTCATCAGAAGCTGCTTGCCGATCTCCACCACCTCGATCAGCTTGGTTGGATTGGAATCGAGATCGACCATGTTGCCGGCTTCGCGCGCAGCCTGCGTGCCGGTGTTCATCGCAACGCCGACGTCGGCCTGTGCGAGCGCGGGTGCATCGTTGGTGCCGTCGCCGCACATCGCCACCAGCTTGCCCTTGGCCTGCTCGTCGCGGATCAGCCTGAGTTTGTCTTCGGGCGTTGCCTGCGCCAGAAAATCATCGACGCCTGCCTCGGCCGCGATAGCCGCCGCCGTCATCGGATTATCGCCGGTGATCATCACCGTGCGAATGCCCATGCGGCGCAGCTCTGCAAAGCGTTCGCGAATACCGCCCTTGACGATGTCTTTCAGATGAATGACGCCAAGCAGCTTGCCGTCCTGTGCCACCGCCAGCGGCGTACCGCCGGATTTTGCGATCTCGTCGGCTATCGACTGGATTTCACGCTCGGTTTCAGAGCCCGTCGCCGCAAGCACGCGCACGACATTGCCGGACGCGACGGCGCGCGTGGCGCCGCCGCCATTGACGTAATTCAGGATGGCATCGACCGCACCCTTGCGAATGGATGATCCCTGTGCATCGACACCGCTCATCCGTGTCTGCGCCGTGAACGGTACAAATGTCGCGCCGAGTTCGGCCATGTCGCGGCCGCGGATACCGTACTTGTCCTTGGCGAGCACGACGATGGAGCGCCCTTCCGGCGTCTCGTCGGCGAGCGAGGCAAGCTGAGCGGCATCAGCCAATTCCTGTTCTGTCACGCCGGTAACCGGACGGAATGCGGTCGCCTGCCGGTTGCCGAGCGTGATGGTGCCGGTTTTGTCGAGCAGCAAGGTATCGACGTCGCCCGCCGCCTCAACCGCGCGGCCGGACATCGCCAGCACATTGAAGCGCACGAGGCGGTCCATGCCGGCGATGCCGATGGCGGACAGGAGCGCGCCGATCGTGGTCGGGATCAGCGTCACGAACAACGCGACAAGCACAACGACGGAGACCGTACCGCCGGCATAGGCCGCGTAGCTCGGGATCGTCACGGTCGCGAATATAAAAATAATCGTCAGGCCAGCGAGAAGAATGTTCAGCGCGATTTCATTCGGTGTTTTCTGCCGCTCGGCACCCTCCACCAGCCTGATCATCCGGTCGATAAAGGTCGAGCCCTGAGCGGCCGTAATGCGGACCTTGATCCAGTCCGACAGCACCTGCGTGCCGCCCGTCACCGCAGAACGATCGCCGCCGGATTCCCGAATAACCGGCGCCGACTCGCCGGTGATCGCCGCCTCGTTGACGGAAGCGACGCCCTCGATCACCTCGCCGTCCGAGGGAATCGTATCGCCGGCTTCCACAAGAACGGTATCGCCAATCTTGAGATTGACACTTGGAATAAGACGGAAGGCGCGATCGGAGCCGGCCAATAACTTGGCTTGGGTTTCGGTACGGGTCCTCTTCAGCGTTTCCGCCTGCGCCTTGCCGCGTCCCTCGGCGACAGCTTCTGCGAAATTCGCAAATAGCACCGTGAACCACAGCCACAGAATGATCTGGAAGGTGAAGCCCTGGTTGGCGCCGCCGGTTACAAGATCGCGTAGGAAAAGCAGCGTTGTCAGCGCGGCAACTACCTCCACGACAAACATCACCGGATTCTTCGCCATCATGCGCGGGTCGAGCTTCCTGAACGATGCGCCAATCGCAGGAATGACGATCTTCGGGTCAAGCATTGCCGACACCGGCGTGCTTTTCTGTAATTTCAACGTATCCATTGGATATCACTCCGGATGAAATCGGTCAGAACATCGTGTTCGCGTTCGACGCCAGTTGCTCGACGATGGGGCCGAGCGAAAGCGCCGGGAAGAACGTGAGACCGCCGACAATAAGGATCACGCCGACGACAAGGCCGACAAACAGTCCACCCGTGGTCGGCAAGGTGCCGGCAGACGGCGGAATCGATTTCTTCTCGGCGAGCGAACCGGCAAGCGCCATCGCGGGAACGATCATGAAGAAGCGACCGACGAACATCGCCGAGGCGAGCGTCAGGTTGTAGAACAGCGTATTGCCAGTCAGACCGCCGAAGGCCGAGCCGTTATTGGCAGTCGCCGAGGTAAAGGCATATAGAACTTCGCTGAAACCATGCGGTCCGGCATTGGCCATCGACGCCACCGCAGATGGCAGCACCACAGCGACCGCCGTCCACCCCAGATACATCAGCGGCAGGACGAGGATCGCAAGCATCGCCATCTTCACTTCGCGCGCCTCGATCTTCTTGCCGACATATTCCGGCGTGCGGCCGACCATCAGACCCGCCACGAAGATCGACAGCACGACGAACAACAGCATGCCGTAAAGACCCGCGCCGACGCCGCCGACAATGATCTCGCCGAGCTGCATATTGATGAGCGGGATCATGCCGCCGAGGGCGGTGAACGAGTCGTGCATGGCATTGACGGCCCCGCATGAGGCCGCAGTTGTGATGACAGCGAACAGCGCGGAGGCCACGATGCCGAAGCGAACCTCCTTGCCCTCCATGTTACCGCCCTGAACGCCGAGCGCATGCATTAGTTCGGTGCCATTGGCTTCCGCCCAGTAGCAGACCGCAACCCCGGCAATGAACAGAACGCCCATCACGGCAAGAATCGCCCAGCCCTGGCGCTCATCGCCAACCATGCGGCCGAAGACATTCGTCAAAGCCGCACCCAGTACGAAAATCGACAGCATCTGAACGAAATTCGACAACGCAGTCGGGTTTTCGAACGGATGAGCGGCATTGGCGTTGAAGAAGCCGCCGCCATTGGTGCCGAGCATCTTGATCGCAACCTGGGAGGCCACCGGACCAAGCGCGATGGTCTGCTTGCCGCCTTCGAGCGTCGTCGCATCGACATAAGCACCGAGAGTCTGCGGAATGCCCTGCCAGACCAGGAACAGCGCATAAACGACACAGACCGGTAGCAGCACATAAAGCGTGCAGCGGGTGATATCGACCCAGAAATTTCCAATGGTCCGCGCAGATGATCGCGCAAATCCGCGGATCAGCGCCACCGCGAGCACAATGCCGGTCGCGGCGGAGAGAAAATTCTGATGCGTCAGACCCAGCATCTGACTCAGATACGACATCGTGCTCTCGCCGCCGTAGTTCTGCCAGTTGGTGTTGGTGATGAAGCTGATCGCGGTGTTGAAGGACAGATCTTCCGCGACAGCGGACTGCCCCGCCGGATTGAACGGCAGGCCGGCCTGCAGACGCAACAGCGCGTAAAGGATCAGAAAGCCACCGACGTGAAGCAGCAGCATCGACACTGTATATGTCAGCCAGTGCTGCTCGCGCTTCTCGTCAACGCCGCCGATCCGATAGATCGCAGCCTCGACAGGACGCAGCAACGGCGAAAGAAGGGTACGCTGGCCGTTGAATACATTTGTCATATAGCCGCCGACCGGTTTCACCAGCGCAACGACAATGATGCAATATAAGAAAATCTGTATCCAGCCGATCATGGTCATGGTGAATGCCTTCTAGAATCGTTCGGGGCGCAGCAGCGCATAGGTGAGATAGAAAAGCAGGCCAGCCGACACGAGGCCGGCCATGATGTAATCGAAGATCATGGATGTCTCCTCATAGGCGGTCGCAGACATAGGCATAGCCGACGGACAGGCCGAACAGGCCAACTCCCAAGGCAAGCATGATGACGTCGAACATTCGGATATCTCCTTCATCATCGGATGGCGCGGCCATCGCCGCATGCCAATCGTGCTGTGGAGGATGAAATGACGCTTCGCTGCGTAGGTTTTCGAGACGGGAGCGCCGGGATCTTTATAGGAATTTTATAAAGACCTGGCCGGGGAGCACTCCCCTATGCGGTACTTATATTTTTGCCAGTACAGCCTTCTCGAATTCAAATGCCCGGAATCCCACACTGGAACTGTCAGTCACACGACTGAGGTTTCAGGAGTGAATGATGCTGTTTCATCCCAACCGAACTGAGCAGCTGGCGCGGATCGCCGGGCGCCTCGACGCGGCAACGGCGCCGACGGCACCGATTCTGGGTGCTGTTCTGCAAAGCGCCGAACGCGCAAAGATAGCTGGCCAGGGCCGACCCGCCTCTCATATCGAACGGCTGATCGCATGCGGTGCATGGACCGACGCCGCACTGGGTCTGCTGGAAATTTGCATCCCGCGCTGGCAGATCGCGCGGCTCATCTATGACGGGGGCGAATGGAACTGCAAATTATCGCCGCGGTGCGAATGGCCGGAGTGGCTCGACCAGGTGATCGAAACGCATCACACCGATCTTGCGATTGCGATTTTAAGAGCGGTGGTCGAAGCGATCCGTCAGGAAGATGAGGAGCAGGCGGTCACCGGCAGCGCCGTACGTCCGCCGGTGGACGGCGAAATTCTCATCAGCTGCGACAATTTCGGCTGATCCAGATAGCCTTTCATTGAGAATTTTCCGATGCCATCATCCGGTCTTCCCTCGGAAACCCGTTCCGCACAAGTCATCGTCCGTTTCACCCTGCGCATTGTCCTGCTTGGCGTGTTCGCCAGCTTCGGCAATGCGGGATTTTCCGCGAGCCTGGCCGTGCTACTGGGGATGACGGTGATGATTGCAACTCTCGCAGCCGCGATCAGGCGCGAGGAAATCTTCAGTCCGGTCCTGACGCATTGGGACGAAGCCGCGGCCTACAGCGCGCTGTATTGCCTGACCCGCCTCGCAATATCATGAACCCCAGGGAGACAATCTTGAAACACGCCATGCCTGTCGCCGAGAACGTCGACGAGCCTCCATCGCATCGCCCTTCAATCGTTCTTATCGGAAGAAACAGCCGCGGCAATTGGGTCGCGCAGGAGTATAGTGGCCTTTTTGGCGGTCTTTTCGTCGATCGGGCGACAGCGGTGCGGTACGCGCTTTTTGAAAACGGGCACCACCCCGAATCCCTCGTCACCGTTCCGACCGAACTCGAACTGAAGATGGGCGGCACGCGCCCATCTTCCTCAACCAGCGATCACGCCGGCTCAAACCTCAATGCTTGCGAGCAGGGGCCGGGATGGCGAGATTCACGTTGACGCTTTTCGTTTCGGTGAAGCTGTCGAGCATGCCTTCGAGCGACATTTCGCGGCCGATGCCGCTTTCCTTGACGCCGCCATAGGATTGGCCGAGCGACTGGCCGCCGCCCTGATTGACCTGCACCCATCCGGCCTCGATCGCATGAGCCGTCCGCAGCGCGCGGCCGATGTCGCGAGTCCAGACATAGGCGGCAAGCCCGTAATGGCTGTCGTTGGCCATCCGGATGACATCCGTTTCGTCTTTCCACGGGATCGCAACCAGAACGGGTCCGAAAATTTCCTCGCGCGCCAGACGCCATTCATTCGACGTATCAGCGAAAATGGTCGGCACAGCGAAATAGCCTTCCGACAATGGACCGCTGCGCGGCGGCAAGCCACCCATCACGAGCTTCGCTTCGGAGCGGCCGAGCCCCTCCTCCACATAACCGCAGACTTTCTTGAACTGATGCTCATTGATGATTGCGCCGATGTCGCTTTCCTCGTCCAGCGGATCGCCGATCTTGAGAGCGGACGTGTGCGCAACAAGTTTTTCGAGGAATGAATCGAAAATATCGGCATGAAGGAAAAGCCGCGACCCCGCCGTGCAGGACTGGCTTTGGCGGGTGAACCGCATCGAGGCGATGATGCCGTCCACCACCCAATCCTCGTTGGCGTCTTCATAGACGACAGAGGGACTTTTACCGCCAAGCTCCAGCGAAACCGGGGCCAGCCGGTCTGCCGCCGCCCGCATGATGGCTTTGCCCACCCCCGTCGAGCCGGTGAAGCTGACCTTGCGGACAAGACGATGCGAAGCGAGCGGCGCGCCGCATTCCTCGCCATAGCCGGTAATGACGTTGACCACGCCCGGCGGCAGGAACTGCTGGCAAATCTCCGCGATCAGCAGAACGGCGAGCGGCGCATCCTCCGCTGCCTTCAACACAATGGTGTTGCCTGCACAAACCGCTGGCGCGATTTTCAGCGAGGCAAGCTGCGCCGGCGCGTTCCAGGGCACGATGGCACCCACAACACCGATCGGTTCGCGGCGCGTATAGCTCAATACATTGTCGCCGAGCGGAACGGTTAAACCCTTCAGTTCGCTCGCAAGACCGCCGAAATAACGAAAAACGTCCGCCACCCAGCGCGCTTCCCCCCGCGCCTGCGTGCGGAGCGCATTTCCTGTCTCGGTGGAAATCGTGCGCGCGAGATCCTCGACGCGAGCCTCAAGCGCCTCTGCGATCTTGGAAACAAGCCGGCCGCGATCCCGTGCCGGAACAGCCGCCCATGCGGGCTGCGCGGCAGCCGCCGCCTGGACTGCGCGCTCGACGTCTTCGGCGCGGGCGCGAGGCACATCGCCAATGGCGACGCGGCGCGCCGGGTTCTCGACTGTAATTTTCTCTCCCGACGCAGCGGCCTGCCACGCGCCGCCGATCAGCATGGCTCGCGACTGGAAGGCAACGGCAGGCTGCCGGGGTTGCACATTCGAACTGGTCTGGACGTTTGTTGCGGTCATATCATTCGCTTTTCTGTTTGCCGTCGAGGCGGCGCGCTTTCGGAAATCTCCCGCTGACCTTCTATCAGTTTAACCAACGTCTGCGAGCGCCTTCCGAACGAGCAGACCCGCAAAAAATCATGGTTGGCCTGCTATTCCGCCAGACCATGCGTGCCTGTTGCATTGCCGCAAGGCGCGGCCGCGTGAATGCAAGGTACGAAGGCGAAAAATTGGTCGCGCCCCGCGACCGAGCGATCCGCTGTGCAGGAAGAACTTACCGGCTTTTCAGGACAAGCTGCGAGGCGTCGATCTCATGCTTCTCGAGTTCGGCCTGCAGGCCTTCATCGGAAAGATCGAGCTTCTCCGAATGCTTCCAGTCGTGATGCGATGTCTCGACAAGCCGCTCCACCACGTGATGTGCATCCGTCTCGATTGCCAGCTCTCGCCTGGCATCAAAACTTCCCGGCGTCAGATTGATCGATCCCACGATTGCACGCTTTTCATCGGCAAGCAGCATCTTGCCATGAAGCTTCATGTGTTTCAGGCGGTGAACCTTGGCGCCGACGTCCTGCATGATACGCAAGCCGCCAACGGCCTCGACCAGCTTGTTGGGCTTAACCTTGTGCGACGGCCGGGCCATGATATGGACTTTCACACCGCGATTGACCGCGCGAACCAGCCTCTCGATGATCACGGTGTCCTGATAGCGCTCGTTCTGAATCCACAGCGTGTGCTTCGCCGAGTCGATAAACGCCGCTATCCGCTCCCGCCCGTTGTTCGGACACCAGATTAGTTCCGATTTCGAATCCGGCTCGAATGGCTTGTGGTGAAAATCGCGATCGAAACACTCCACCATCTGCGCCACTTCGATTTCCTTGGTGGTGGTCACCGCATAATCCCTGGTCTCGGTCAGATCCCGGGTCTCCCAGTTCAGCGATTCAATGACACCGAACTCGTTGTCGATCACCATCGATTTCTGATGCGTAACGGCGAAAATTGGGCTGCTGTCACGCACATCGATCCCCGCATGGGTAAGCGCCTTGCGCGCCTCCTCATTCTCGCTCGTCCCGTCGCGCCGGGCCGGATTGAGCATGACGCGGACGTAGACGCCGCGATTCTTCGCGGCGATCACCGTCTCCAGCAGAGTCGGATCGGTAAACAGGAACATCCGGATATTCAGCGTTTTCTTCGCCGCGTTGATCGGCGCGATAATCGCCTCGGCGGTATCATCCGGCAGAACGATCAGAGAGTGAGACATTGACTTAATTCCCTAGCTGCCGGCCGCCACACTGTGAAAGGGTGCAGGCTCGTTCTGGACGCGATTGAGTTCAGCATAGACCCCGCCGAGGGAGATCAGTTCATCGTTCGACCCCTGCTCCGCCACAAACCCGTCCTTCAGGACAATGATCTTGTCCGCGTTTCTGATGGTGCTGAGACGATGCGCGATCATGATGACGGTTCGTCCCTCCATCATGCGCCGCAAGCCCTCCATGACAAGATGCTCCGATTCCGTATCGAGAGCGGCAGTCGGCTCGTCGAGTATCATGATCGGCGAATTGCGGATCACTGCGCGCGCAATACCGATACGCTGACGTTGGCCTCCCGAAAGGGTATCGCCACGTTCACCGACCAGCGAATCGTATCCGTGCGGCATGTGCCGGATGAACTCATCCGCGTTGGCGATTCTGGCCGCGGCTACGACTTCCTCATGGGTCGCATCGGGCCGCCCGTAAGCGATATTCTCGCGGATGGTGCCGCGAAACAGAACGGTCTCCTGAAGAACGAAACCGATCTGGTCGCGCAAGGCCGACAGTTTGAGCGAGCGGATGTCCTGACCGTCGATCAGAATTCGCCCGCCCGTGGCTTCGTAGAAACGCGGAAGCAGGCTAAGCACCGTGGATTTTCCGGATCCGGTCGGTCCCACAACGCCGACAACCTGGCCGGGACGTATTTCAAAGGACACGTCACGCAACACCGGAACATCCTTTTCGTAGCCGAATGCGACATTCTCAAACCGAACGTCACCCTGCAGGCGGCCCGGATCGATCGCATCCGGAGACGCCTGAATGATGTCGTCAGCAGATAGAATACTCCTGATACGTTCCAGCGCCACGGTCGTCTGGGCGATGGCACTCGTCATGCTGGCAAGATCCTTCACCGGTTTGAAGAACTTGGTCAGATAGGCGAGATAAACGGTCAGCGCGCCGGCCGTCATTGTGCCCGCAACAATCAGCGACGTGCCCTTCCACAGCACGATCGCCGTGCATGCGGCGACAACGACATTGACCAGAGGAGAGAGAACGGACTTGACCTGACGCGCCCGCATTGCCGCATCGACGGTTGCGTGGCTGGCTGCTTCGAGCCGGGCAAGCTCAAGGTCCTGACGGCCGAAGGCCTGCACCGCACGCACGGAGCCGAGGCCCTGCTGGACAATCGCAAGCATTTCGCTCTGGCGGGTGCGGACGACTCTGGTGACTTCCTTGACGGCCTTTTTCAGACGCATCACGAAAAACAGCAGGAACGGAGTGACGCCGAGCGCGATGAGAGTGAAATCCCAGTCGAGCCAAAACATCAGGCCGACCATGAAAACGATGGTGATAAAATCGACGAGGATGTCCAGTGTCGAGGATGACGCAAAGCTCTGGATCGTGTCGACGTCGGTCATGATCGTCGAAATCAGCGAGCCGATCTTGACGTTGTCGTAATATCGCAGCGAAAGCCGATGCAGGTGCTGATAAATACGGACTCGCAGGTCGTTGGCCACCCATTGTCCGATATTCGTCGTATAGTAATTGTCGATATAGGTCGCAATGGCTCCGACGACCGCGATCACCAGTGTCGCTACGCCCGCGAACAGCGCCACGCCCAGCGCATGACGGCCGAATCCGTAATCGTGGGCCCATGCAAGCCAGTCGGGCAGATGGTGATTGCCGAGCGCATCGTCCAGAACGAGCTTGAGTGTCCAAGGCGCCGCAAGGCTCGCGACGATCTCCACCAGCATCGCACTAAATACAACGACAAGGCGCCCCCAGTACGGGCGGAGCAAATCAATGACCAGGCGCGTCATGTGTTATTCCTGCGGCCACCGGGGGTGAACCAAGTACAGTCCTGTCCCGGCCGTTTCACGGAAAGCGCCGTGCTTAGCTCGCGGCCCGGAATAAGCCAACGGTCTCGTTGGCTCACATCCTGTTCCGCAAAGCTGGTCTCCAGCGGCACGAACAATTATTCGGTGAGCACATGGCAAACGTCAATGCGGCGATATCCGCGGCCTCCTTTCGGAGCGCCAGCCCCGAGGACCTGGAAGACGGAACATGGCCAAAAATCTTATATAATTTCAATATATTATATTGTTTTTGAGCTCAGCCCAGATCCATCAAAAAGGCTGCCATCAGCAAATGTGTGCGCATGTTTTTCGCCTCACCGGCAGCCAACCCATGATGAAGAATATCGCGACGCCGCTGGCGACCAGGACCAGAAGCACAATCCAGGCGAGAATATCGAGCAAGCTCATCCATCCCTCCTCGATTGTGCCTCATCATCCGGTTTTCTCAGTTTGCGACTTTCTTGATTGCCGTCGGCAGCGAGTCCTTCTTGTTCTTCTTGCAGTGCGCTTTGACCTTCGCGAAGTTCTTCTGCATGCGGTTGTAATCAAGCACATCGCGGCCGGCGGCCGCGTTGTAATAACCGCTCATCCAGTACCCCACGAAATCCTGATTGGCCGGGCTGTAACCCAGCAGGTCGCCGCAGGTAATCTGATTCATGTCGAGCTTGATCTGAGCCGAGCTGGGCAGAGGAGCTATGAACAGCAGGGAAGCCGCTGTTAAAAGAACGATCCGTTTCATGATGATGATCCGTTTTTTGCAGATGTCAGTTGGTTCCAAGATTGCGTGAAACCGGAATTATTTGGGCCCGAGAGTGGTTTGCAGTCCTTCCATCACGCTCGCCTGCTGATGGGATCTGCACCAGTCTTTCACGTTGGCAACATTCTTTTCGTGCAAGGCGAGATCGACGAATGTCCGGTTGGTCTGATAGCTGAACCAGCCGCTCATCCATGCCGAGAATTTGTCCGACGTCGCGGGCGTCATTGCGAGATACTGGCTACATTTGACCGCTCTCATGTCGATGGTCACGGTCTGAGCGTTTGCAGTGGCGCCGAGCAGCAAAAGCGTAGCGACGGCACCGATCAGTCGAGTCTTCATATTGCAATCCTTTCAATGCTGAGAGATTTTGATCTTTAAATTTTTGAAAGCGATCGAGCGTCCTATCCTCGCCGCCTTCGATCAGCTACCTCCCGTCCTATTTGCCGTTGCTATTCTGACCGCTCGTGCCCTCGGCTACAATCTGCGGCTCCGGAAATTTCCATTTCCCGTTCAGAATTTCCTCGCGCGGCCGGTAGAGCCGTACGGTGTAATTCCAGCCGGCCATGACCGGAAGGCAATTCGGAATCTTGCCATCGCAGCCACCGAACTGAACGTCCACAGAACCATCGGCATTTTTCCTTGCTGTGATGTTGTTCAGCGAATAGGCGTTGTACGGGTTTTTCTCGTAATAACCGGCGGCGTTGTAGAGGCTGACCGACCAGAAGGCTTCGACCGGCACGTCCTTCACATGCAGCCTGTAGATTGTCGTTCCGTCGTTCTTCGCAGGTGCAAAACTGAGATAGGTTGCATCCCTGTCGGGATTTCCGCCCCAGCCGGCCGCAGTCCCGATCAGGTGCCGGACTGGGTCGACCTCGTTCTTGCGGCCGAAGGCGTGCGAGAACCCGCCGGCATATTTGGCCAAAACGAGAAGTGCGTCGTGGATATCCTTTCTCGCGGCCTGGTCCCAATTCGGGAGTTCGAGCTTGCCCTCGCCTTTTTGGCTTACCCTGATCGCATCCTGTAACTTATGGACTTGATCCAGATCATTCGGGTCGTTGGGATCAACGAGAATTCGCACTCCCGCCACGACATATCGCGTGCCGACATTGTCTTTTGTCAATGTGTGCGAGCCCGCGCCGTAATAGACTGCAGGAACGTAATGGTCCTCGTTAATAACCTGCAGTGACATGAATCGTTTGCCGGCATCCGGCATCGTGATCGTGACGGGTCCCGCGTCAAGATCGAACACCCCGAAAGAATAGAGCGTGTCCCGGTTAAGACGGATGACGGTTTGATGGTCTATGCTTGCAGGCTCGCGGTTGTGCGAAAGTTTTCCCAAACTGCCATCCTTGAGAAGGTTGGCGATATAGGCATCCGATTCCGCCCGCGCAAAATTATCGATGGTGACAGGGACGATATTTTGCGCGGCCGCCGGTGCCGAAATGGCGGCCAGTGTTACAGCAAGAATGATTTTGTTTATTTTCATCTCCCTATTTTCGTGGCCTTATCGATATGCGGCAGCCTCCCTCATTCCACCGGAAAAATCGCTTTCCAATCCTTCTTCATGTCAACGACAACCCAGTTTCTCGCCATTGCTTCGTCGAGCGCCTTGTCGAGTTTTCCAATGTGCGACTTGCGATCGTAGGCGTACTCACGTTCCGCATCGGTATGATGAACCAATCCGGCAAAACGCGGCCCCTCGCCCGCCATCGTCCATTGCAGCATCTGCAAATCGCCGTCCGAATTGCCGAAGGCGAGGATCGGTCTGCGACCGATGAAGCGGTTGATGCCAACGGGCTTTCCCGGTCCATCATCGACAAATTCGTCCTTGGCGATTTTCTGCAGCCGCGGCTTTCCGTCCTCGCCGATCTCTAATTTCACCTCCGCGAACGAGCCGACAACCTGCTCGGGCGGAATGCCGTGAGCTACCGCAAGCCACGTCATCAACCGCAAGATGAGCGATGGTGCGATGGAGCGTCATGTCGGTCCTTTCCGGACGACACAGCGGAAGCCGACATGGCTGGTCGAGGTATCGATCGCCTCGGCGTGACGCGCCGCGGGCCGATATCTTCGGCAGTAATTCGGCGCGCACAGATGCGAGCCGCCCTTGAGAACCTTGCGCGGAATCTTGATCGCGGGCTGGCTGGGATCATAACTTGCAGCCTCAGGACCTCCGCGCGGATTTTGCGGAACGCAGCACGCCTTGGGCGCATCGGCGTCGTGTCTGGCGCTGTACCAATCGTCGGTCCATTCCCAGACATTTCCGATCATGTCATGCGCGCCATAGGCATTCGGTGGAAACGCCGTTACCGGCGATGTGCGCTCGAAGCCGTCATCACATGTGTTCTGGCGCGGAAACTCGCCCTGCCAGGTGTTGGCCATGTGCTTTCCGCCCGGCGTCAGTTCGTCGCCCCAGGCGAATTCAGCATCCTCAAGGCCGCCACGCGCTGCGAACTCCCACTCGGCTTCCGTCGGCAAATCCTTACCAGTCCATTTCGCATATGCCAGCGCATCGGCGTAAGCGACATGCACGACCGGATGATTGTCCAGCGCATTGATGTTGGACTTCGGTCCATAAGGATGCCGCCAGTCCGCGCCTTTCATAAACGACCACCACTGGCTCCAGTCGTGCATGTTAGCGACACGCGTCGGCGGCACAAACACCAGCGATCCCGCATAAAGCATCTCGGGCAGAGCGCCTGGATAATCCGCGGGGTCAGGTATTTTTTCGGCCACGGTAACGTGGCCTGTCGCCTTGACGAACTGCCTGAACTGTTTGTTGGTCACCGGCGTGACGTCGATCCAGAAGCCGTCGACGGTGACCCGGTGCGATGGCGCTTCCTCGGCATAGTGACGATCCGATCCCATGCGGAAGGTACCCCCCGGAATCCAGACCATGCCGCGAAATCTGCCGGCATGATCCGGAGTATTCGTCTCGGTGAGGTCAGGGAGCATTCGGCAATTCTCCGGGATTATCTCTGCGGCCAATAATTTGCAGCCAGGCACCATTGTTTTGAGCGGCGTCAGGGATGTTCTGCCTGTGACCCGCCCTATCGAATAAAACAACATGTATTCGGGAGCGGTTCACGGCGTCCATCTCTACAGAAGAGCATGATCTCTCCCGAGACGTCCGGCCTCCTCTTATTTTTATCAGGCCCGGCCTGCGCATCCAATCGTTCGTTCACGTATCAGGCCATCGGAATTCACGAAAACATCGCATCGTGAACACCGTTGCGACCGAGCCTGCCTGATAGCGGAAAATCAGGCGGGCCATTTTATCTGGTCTCGGCACCAGGTCGCAAATTTCATGTGTGTAGGTTGCGCAGGATATTGGAATTGTCCGTGAATGGACAATGTTATGAGAATTTAGCGCCGAAAAATATGATGATGCCTGTGCGCGACCTGGCCGACCGAATATCTCTCGTCATGAGAATTTTTGCATTGTCTTTTCGTCGCGGAGGCGTAGTGCTCGTGACAATTCGCAGCGAGGGGGGGGGGCGCATGCAACGAGTTACGAGACATCAGGCGCGCGAGCGAAAAGGTCGGCGCGTCATCGCATTGATTTCGAGCGTCATTGCAATTCCCTGTCTTTTGATGAACTCCGCGCGTGCGGATGAAAGCGGCATCAGTTTCTGGCTTCCAGGCCTCAACGGCAGTCTGGCGGCCGCCCCCGCTGTACCCGGATGGTCATGGGCGACACTCTACTATCATACATCGGTCGACGCGAGCCGGAGTGCGAAATTCACCGATGGTGGGTCTGTCGTTGCTGGCCTCCGGGGTCAGGCCGATCTTGGAATATTCGGGCCGACCTACACGTTCGCAACCCCTGTCCTGGGCGCGCAGGCCGCAGTCAGTGTGCTCGGCATTGCAGGACGCAGCCAAGCGTCGATCGACGCCACGCTGACCGGTCCAATGGGAGGCTCGATCTCTGGCTCGAGGACCGATACGGTCACTGGCTTCGGCGACATCGTTCCCCAAGTCTCCCTGAAGTGGAATAACGGTGTCAACAATTTCATGTGGTACGGCGCCGGCGGCATTCCGGTCGGCGCCTATCAAGAAGGCCGGCTCGCCAATGTCGGCATCGGCCACGGCGCAATCGACAGTGGCTTTGGCTACACCTACTTCAATCCGCAAAGCGGAAATGAATTTTCCGCGGTTTTGGGAGCCACGTACAATTTCAAGAACACTTATACCCAGTACCAAAACGGCATTGATCTTCATCTCGACCTCGGCGCGTCCCACTTCGTTACGAAACAGTGGATGGTCGGCCTTGTCGGATATTATTTCCAGCAGCTAACCGCCGACAGTGGCCAAGGCGCGGTGCTTGGCGATTTCAAATCGCGCGTCGCCGGAATAGGACCGCAGATCGGCTATCTCTTCCCGATCAACGGCATGCAGGGCTACATCAACGTGAAAGGCTACAAGGAATTTGCGGCCGAGAACCGGCCCGAGGGATGGAATCTCTGGCTCACATTCCAGATTTCGCCCGCGGCACCTGAGCCTGGATCGCCGGCAAGACAGCTCGTGACAAAATAATTCGCCGCATCGATTTGACCGCCGATCCGGTCACGCCGCTCGAATCGAAATGAGGCTCAGGTAGAAAGCGGCTCCAGAAGATCGAAATACGGAAGAACGCCGGTGCGCGGGTGACAATTGACGTACTCGAAGCTGGTCGCTTCGGGCATTACAAAGACCTCATGCCACGTCACCACTTCGCGTTTGTCCTTGAATTTCCGGTTCATCGCGATGGCATGGCGATAAATATCGAGATGAGTGACGTGTGATTTTGACCAGTCCTCGAGTTGGTCGAGCGACAAAAAATACGCCAGCACCGAGGTCTCGGCTCGATCCTTTCCGTCCGCGTCGAGGTTGGTCATAACACGTAGAGCAAGAGTACCGGTCTCCTCCTTGTTATCGAGCAGGAAGTTCATGCCGCGCATCAATTTCGGCTGCAGGTTTTCCTGATAGTCGCCGAGCTGCTCAACTCCTGCTCCAACCCAATATTGACCAGACCGGAGCGCCGTCATGTTGAGCGGCGTCGAAACGCGCAGCCTGCGGCGTCGGCTCTCAACCGTCCGGGTCTTGGGCGGGCTACCGCGCAACGGACTTTCGAGCGGGTCTATCGCGGAAACCGGGATCCGGTCGCGCGCGGCGCCGAAATATCCATTCGTGGTCATGCTCTCGATGGAGGAATTCGGCGTTCGCGCAAATCCGATCCGGTAGTTCGGCGCCGAGTAAATCGTTTCATGCCGATCGTAAGGGACCGCGATGGTTTCCTTCCAATATCCGACATCACCACCCTCGATGCGTTCCCGCGCCGCGAACCATTTGGGGAAATCAGCCGACAGGCCCCAGCGCGCATGACGCGTGGCATCGAGCCAGTAGGCGACGACCACGGCGTTGGTCTCGCCCGCCTCGTCGGTGAACCGCATGACTTCGTGAGCCGCCGGTCCATCGGCATGTGAGAAGCTCGCCTGCACCTGTTCAAAGAATTGCCGCTGTGACTTCCAACCCAGATCCGCCTGCTGCATCCCGTAATATTCGCTGACCATCGTCTCCACGGGGTCATGCCAGCGCAAGGTGTAGCGCGGCGCCGCGGGCTGGTGCCCAGGCGGCTTCCGTTCCGGGATGATCCTTGGATATTCGACGTGGAAAACCATGCCTTTCACTCCGCGGCGAGTGGAACCACCGCAGGCGTGGGCTGCTCGTTGACGATAAGCTTAAACACATCCGGGCGTGCATAGTGGCCAACCGCGTCGAAATCGAACTGGCTGCGCGGAATATCCTCGGAGTCGAGTTCGGCCGTGAGAATGGTCTCGCCGTTGAAATCGGGGCCCGCCAGAATCCGTCCGAGCGGGTCGATGATCACGCTGCCTCCGCGCATCAACACGTGATCCTTCTCGTCAGAAATCTGGTTATGCATGTCCTGAGGAAAATCCGCGCGAGTCAGATACTGACAGGACGAGAGCACGAAACATCGTCCCTCGAGCGCGATATGGCGCATGCTCGATGTCCAGCTCTCGCGATCGTCCGCTGTCGGCGTGCAGTAAATCGCGATGCCCTTGCTGTACATCGCCATCCGCAGCAGCGGCATGTAATTTTCCCAGCAGATCACGGCCCCCATTTTGCCCCACGGCGTATCCACCGTTGTCAGTGTCGAGCCATCGCCAAAGCCCCAGCAAAGGCGTTCGGCGGCGGTCGGCATCAGTTTGCGGTGTTTGCCAAGCAGAGCACCGTCGGGACCAAAAAACAACGCGGTACAGTAAAGCGTTCCGCCGTCCCGCTCGATCACGCCGATGGTAACAAACATCTTTGCGTCACGCGTGGCGTCGCCTATCGCCTTTGTTTCCGGTCCCGGCACGGAAATGGCCCGGGCCCAGTAATTGGCGTACTCCTGCCGCCCTTCGGGCGTCCGCGATCCGATGAAGATATGGAAATCGGCACCCTTCGGATAACCTCCGATGAAGGCCTCCGGAAAAACGGCAATCTTCGCACCGCGCTTTTCCGCGTCGGCAATCAGGCCGACGGTCTTCGCAACTGTCGCCGCCGTATCTCCCGCGATCGGAGCTGCCTGCACCACCGCGACCGTAAATTTCGTCATGACGAATCCTCCGTTCCTAGATTCCGAGATAGGTGCGACGCACCTCGTCATTGGCCTGCAACTCGCGGCTCGTTCCGGAGAGCGCGATAACCCCGCTTTCCAGCACATAGCCGCGATCCACGACCTTGAGCGCGCTGGTGACATTCTGCTCGACCAGCAACACACCGATGCCGCGCGCGTTGACCTTACGGATCGCCGAATGCACTTCCTCAACCATCAGCGGTGCCAGACCGTGGCTCGGCTCATCGAGAACGAGCAGTTTCGGTTTTGCCATCAACGCGCGGCAGATGGCGACCATCTGCTGCTCGCCACCCGACAGGGTGCCTGCGGCCTGCTCGCGGCGTTCCTCGACGCGCGGAAAGAGCGCATAGCAATCAGCAAGATCGGGAGCGAGATTTTCCGAGCGGCGATAATAGGCGCCCATCATCAGATTATCGATCACGCTCATCCGGTTGAATACGTGCCGGCCTTCGGGGACACAGGCAATCCCCAGCGCAACCCGCTGATGGCCGGGCAAGCGGATGATGTCCTGCCCGCCGAAAGATATCTCGCCCCTGACGACAGGCAGCGAACCCACGATGGCGCGGATCAAGGTCGTCTTCCCCGCCGTGTTGGCGCCGAGCAACGCCACGGTCTCGCCGTCCGAAACATCGAGCCCGATGTCCGAGATGACGGTGCGGTGCCCGTATCCGCCGCTGAGGTTACGAATGCGAAGCATCGCTCTGCCCCAGATAAGCAGTAATGACGTCGGGATTTTTCGAGACTTCGGCCGGTGTGCCGCTCGCGATCAATTGCCCGAAATTCAGAACCAGGATTCTCTCCGAAACCTGCATGATCGCTCGCATGTGATGTTCGACGATCACCAGAGTGATGCCTTCACGGCTGCGTAAATCTCGCAAGGTCGCGATGACCGCGTCCATTTCCGTGGGCGTCAGCGCGGCCATCACCTCATCGAGCAGCAGGATTTTCGGAGCCGTCGCCAGAGCGCGGGCGACTTCTCCCAATGCTTTCTGGGGAAAGGTCAAATCGTCCACATCGGTATCGCCGGCATCTTCCATGCCGACCTTTTCCAGGCATGCGCGCGCGACCGCCCGGGCCTCGCGCAGCGGCATGCGGACGGCTGCCGCAGTCACGACATTCTCGAAAAGGGTCATCGCCGGAAACAGCGCCGTGTTCTGGAATGTTTTCGTCATTCCGAGACGGGAGATACGATAAGGGCGCAAGCCGTCAACCTTCTGGCCCTCGAAACGAATTTCGCCCGCGTTAAGACGATTGAGGCCAACCAGCGAACTGAAGAGCGTTGTCTTGCCCGCACCGTTCGGCCCGATCAGTCCGACGATTTCGCCCGGCTGTATCGAAAAACTGACGTTCGACAGCGCGACCAGGCCACCGAAGCGGATCGTCAAACCCGAGACATCGAGAATTGGCGTCATGCCGCCTCCCGTTTCCGGACGAACAGGGAGACAAGACCTGTCGGCCGCCAGATCACGATGCCGATCAGAATGAGTCCGAAGATCAGCGGCGCGATGCCGGCTGCCCGGTTTGACAGATACGCGCTGAGAATTTCCTCAAGCGGCACGATAATGAGGGCTCCGATCACAGGGCCCGCGAGCGTTCCGACACCACCCAGAATTGCGATTAAGGCGGCACGGATGGAAATGCTGCTCATGCTGAATACGATATCGGGATCGATGAAGAACGTGAATTGAGCAAACATGGTGCCAGCCGCAGCCGTCAGAGCGGCGGAAATTCCAGAGCCGGCCAGACGAATTCCAAGCGTGTTAATGCCCGCGACTTCCGCCGCGTCTTCATTCTCGCGAATTGCACGAAGCATGTAGCCAAGCCGCCCATGCGCCAGAAGCATAAAGACGACGGACACAACAACGAACAGGCCGACGAAAATCGGGATATAGGCCCCCGCTCCGCGAAATTGCATCATGGTCCACGAATTGCCGACAAACGGCACCGAGACACCCTGAGGACCGCCCGTTAGACTCGTCGCCGCTGTGGCCACGATGCGGCAGGCCTCGCCGAACGCCAATGTCGCCAGCGAGAAATAGGACCCTTTGAGACGCATGGTCGGCAGCGAGATAAGAACGCCGACAATTGCCGCCAACGCCATGCCGAGCGGCAAACCGAACCATGGCGACAGCCCGTAATTGATCTGCAGCATCGTCGACGTGTAAGCGCCGATGCCAAAAAATGCCGCATGACCGAGCGAAATCTGATTGGCGAGTCCGCCCACAATATTCCAGCACTGGCCAAGCGAAGCGGCCAGAAGAATAAGACAAACAACACGGACAGCGTAGCCGCGCGGCTCAAGCACTGAACCGAGCACGAGCGCCACTCCCGCGAAAGCTACAGTAAGAACGAGCGAGCGGATCATCGCGAGACGTTTCCGAGCAGACCCTGCGGCCGGAAAGCCAACAGCGCGATGAAAATCGTGAACAATGCGAGGTTCTGAAGCTGGATCGGCATGACGAGTGTCGACAGGGACTGAATCATACCGACGATAACGCCGCCGACCAGCGCGCCCATGACGCTGCCAAGGCCGCCGAGCACCACGACGGTAAACATCAGGACGACGTATTGCGAGCCGCTGGTGGGACTGACCGACGAATAGGACAGCACGATCCCCCCGCCGAATGCCGACAGCCCCGTCCCCAATCCGAAAGCGATCGCATAAATCCATTTGGTATCGACGCCGAACAATGTCGCAGCCATGGGGTTCTGGGCGGTCGACCGGATCGCACGGCCAATCCAGGTTTTCGTCAAAACGAACCACAGACCGCCGGAGACGATTACCGCGGCGACGAACGCAACGAGATAACTGACCGACACGAAAATCGGGCCGATGGTCAGCGCTTTGGTCTGATAGACCGTCTTCACGGTCCGAAAATCCGGTCCGAACAGCAGCAGCGCGCTATTTTCGAGCACGATGAGAAGGCCAACGGTCAGAAAGATTTGCGCCACAGGCGGTGCCTTCATGACACGCTGAATCAGAAAACGCTGAACCAGCACGCCAAGACAGAACACCGCAATGAAGGAAAAAACAGCGCCGATCAAAGGATCGAGGCCGAGATAACGCCATGTGAACCACGCGGCATACATTCCGAGCATCATGAATTCCGCTTGCGCAAAATTCACGATGCCGAGAACTCCGAAGACAAGCGACAGACCGACCGCGATGACGCCATAGACGCCCCCGACCAGAACGCCATCTGTCAGGGCCTGGATAACCGCAATCATCGATGCACGGTCCGCTTGATCGCCGTCACGATCACTTCACTTCCTTGCCCAGCCAGAAGGGCGGCGCTTTCGCCACTTCAGGCGGATAGACTGTCACGATGTCGTCTCCGCGCCACTGCACGAAGATGGGAAATCCGACGGAGGTGAGACCATTGGCATCGAACGCCGTACAGCCACCCGGCAAACCGGCTGAAAAGCCATCGCATTTCTTGAGAGAAGCGATCGCATCGCGGATTTTCTCGGGATCGCGGGATTTCGCCACTTCGATGGCCTTTATCATGTGCTGGAATGCCGCGCCGTACATCAGCGCTTCGTGCGGCATGAACGCGCCAACCTTCTTCTTGTATTTTTCCGCGACGATCGGCAGCGCGTCGTAATTGGCAGGAGCGATCGAATACACACCCTCGACCAGATCTCCGAGTCCCTTCTTGAAGTCGGGAATGATATATCCAGCCGCGCCGCCGACGATCGGAATATCAAGATTCTGCTGCTTCATCGTGCGGATGATCAGGATCGCGTCGTTGAAATAGGAAACCGGAAACACCAGATCGGCGCCGGACGTCCGCAGCTTGTTCACAAGCGGTGCCGCATCGGTGAGGTTGAGCGGATAGCTTTCATCCACCACAATCGGAATACCGAGCTTGTTCGCGGCGTCACGCAGACCTTTGGCCTGCGCCGTGCCATAGGCCGTGTCCTCATACAGGATCGCAACCTTCGACACGGGCTTGCCGGCGCGCTTGGCGATATCGACAGCGTAGGTGAACTGCTTTTCGCCCATCAGGCTCGCCTTGCTCGAAACCTGGAAAATGTACTTGTACCCGCGGCTGGTGATCTGATCGGCGAAGGAATGCGTGATCATCGGCACACCGGCGCGCTCGGTGACTTCGGAGGCGGCCAGCGTGATCGAACTCACGAAGGATCCGATGATGCCGACGACGCCATCCTGGCTGATCAGGCGCTGCGTTGCCGCTGCTGCGGCGTTCGGGGCCGGAACGTCGGCATAAACGAGTTCAACATCCGCGCCGAGGTCTTTCAGCGCTCCGGATTGCTTCATGTCCTCGAGTGCGAGCTCGACGCCATTGCGAATATTGATTCCGAACTGGGCGGTCGGACCGCTGAGCGGCACGAGAATGCCGATCTTGATCGGCTCCGCGCTCCGTGCGTGGGAAGCGACAAGCGCCGCAAAAGCCATAATTGCAAACCCGAGTGAAAACTTCTTCCGACGTGCCATGCTGATCTCCCGCGCCGACAAACTGTCTGATAAAACTGACAATACATTCATCGCCGCCGATTTCATGGACTATTTAACGCCTTTTAGCTAACATTTTGAGCAGATTTACTGTGTCGAAATATTTCGACATAATGGCATGAGGGGATTAATCTAAGAATGTGCAGATTAGACCGAATGCTTGTGCGCTTCAGAAACCTCCGGATGGCAGCCGCCCCGAAAGACTTACCCGCCCGACCGGCTTTTCCAGACCGTGAAGCTGTCGCGCTCAAGTGCAAACTGATCCTTGGTGCGCGTGTAGAGCGAACCGGCGATGCGGCCAACGGGATCGTAACGATCATAATTGGTCCGCAGGGTCTGCTGATCGACAACGCCATCGCGTGCTTGCATGGCGAGAATTTCTCCGACCAGGAGATCGCGCTCAATACCGAAATTCATAATCGTTATTTTGCGGCATTCGAAGGCCACCGGAGCATCTGCGAGACGGGGAACAGAGACCAGTTCGCTGTCAGCGACCGGCAGTTTCAATGCCTCCGGTTCACCCATTTCGGAAGGAAAATCGATCGCGCAATCATTCATCGCCCGCGCCAGCGCTTCATCCACCATGTTGACCACAAATTCGCCCGTCGTCCGGACGTTCCTGGTTGTGTCCTTCAGCGAAAGGTCCGCCTTCGCCTGCAGGCCGACAATCACGATAGCCGGATCCTCCGAAAACACGTTGAAAAACGAATAGGGCGCAGCATTGACCACCCCCTCCGCGGATCGCGTCGTGATCAGGGCGATGGGGCGCGGCACGACAAGACCAGCAAGAAGCTTGTATCGCTGCGACGGATTGAGTGCCGCAAAATCGAACTTGAGAGACATGAAACGAATGCTTTCAACATGAATGCGCGTCTGAGGCGCTTGCGAGACCGGCACGGCGATCCTAATGCGGCTGCGATAAATTGCGCAACACTCATCACTCGCACCATGTCTTCCGCTGCTTTAACAACATAAACAACGATGCCGATGCGTTAGTGTCGGAAACGGACAACAGGTCATCCCATGGATTCACGATTGCAGGCGCTGGGCCTCGACGAGAAAGAGCAGCGCTTTTATCTCGCGGCACTTGAGCTCGGAACGGCGCCGGTGACGGCTATCGCCGCGCGCGCCGATGTCTCGCGGACAAACGGCTACGATCTTGTCCAGCGTTTGCAAAAACGCGGACTTGTCAGTCAGATCGAGGGGGACGGCGGCGTGCGGCAGGTTGTTGCCGAGGACCCGAGTGTCCTCATCCGCGAATGGGAACGGACCCGCAATGCCCTGAACGACCTCGTTCCTGAGCTCCGCTCATTGTTCAACGGACGACAGGACAAACCGCGCATCCGGTTTTACGAGGGGACCGAGGGCATCCGGCGCGCGTTCTGGGAAACGCTGGAATGTCACTCGAAGGTTCTGCTCGGCATCCTTTCCATGCACGAGTTGCTGGAACTGCCGGGCATCGACTGGATGAACGAGTATATCGAGGAACGCATCCGGCGCGGCATCAGGCTGAATGTGATCCGGTCGCGTTCGCGAGAGACGGGATCGATCTGGCCATCATCCGCTCAGGAGGACCGCGAATTGCGCTACGCGCCGTTCGACATGGATCTCGGCATGACGATGTATATTTACGACGACAAGGTTCTCTATGTATCCTCAAAGCGCGAGAATTATGCTCTGGTCATCGAAAGCCCGGAACTGTCGTCCATGAACCGCGCTCTTTTCAACGGACTCTGGACCATGATGTCCTGACTATATGGACCTTATCAGTTCATTTTTGCTTTCTGACAGACATCAGAAACACCTGGTCGGCGGCAACACGTTTCTCGAGAAACCCGAGGACCGCCTTGATCCGCGCGACATGTAAAAGATCCTCATGGGCCGACAACCAGATTTCCCTCGATGCGAACAGCTCGGGCATGATGGGACGAAGATCCTTGTTATGTGCGGCAACATAGGTGGGAAGCATGGCAATGCCCTGCCCCGTTGACGCGGCAATATACTGCGAGACCAGACTCGTGCTGCGGAAGATGGTATGGGCCGGCCGGAGGATATCCGACAACCAGCGATTTTCCTTGAGTTGCACATGATCGTCGATGAAATCGATGAATGCGTGCTCGTCGAGTTCCTTGACTGTCTTCGGATAGGGATGTGTTTCGAAATAGGCGTTTGAAGCATAAAGCGAGATTTTGAATTCGCCTATTTTCTTCACGAACAGCCGCCTACCCTGCGGCTTGAAAAAACTCACAAAAACGTCCGCTTCCCGCCTGCTGAGATCGAGCAGACGGGTGTCGGTGATCAGCTCGATCTGGATGGAGGGATAAAGCTTGTTGAAGTCGCGAATGCAGCCCGTCAGATAAAGACTTCCAATTCCTTCCATGCTGGCGATACGGACCGCGCCACCGGCGTCGGCGTTGTCGATGCCGATCGCTTCGACAATCGAATTGGCCTGGCTCTCCATGCCCTCGGCATATTGAAGGAGGCGAAACCCGATTTCGGTGAGCGTGAAACCGGATTTGCTCCTCTTGAACAACGTCGCGTCGAGTCGCTCCTCCAGTTCCCTGATCCGGCGGCTGACGGTCGTATGATCAACCTTCAGTTTTTGCGCGGCACGCACCAGATTGCGCTGCCGCGCCACTTCCAGAAAATAAGCGATGTCGTTCCAGTCGTAACGAACATTGCGCTGAAGCTTTGCCACGCCGGTGCCCCGAGAAGCCGATCGTCGCTGCACCTGTCCGGCCCCGGCTGAACTATGCGGCAACGATCGGAGCGTAGGTCTCAACCAGGCGATTTGCAAACATATCGACCTTCGGAATCATCAGCTTCTGGCGGCAAACCGCAAGATCGATATGCTTGGGCATCACGGCGCCGAGCTTGGTCACGCGGGGCGCGGCGATATTGATATCCCACATCGGAAAGCCCGTCGGCGGGATTACCACGCTTCCGCCGGGATAGGCGCTGTCCACACGATTGGCGAGAACCACCGCAACCCTGTTGTCCTCCGCGCGGGGAATAGCCAGCAATTCGCGCTCGAACGGCTCGCGCAACGACGCCGGCCAGAGAATAATGTCCGCGGCCCCGATAGCCAGACATCGCGATGTTTCAGGAAACACCGCATCATAACCCGACATGATCCCGATCGAACCAAAGGGCGTATCGAAAACCGGATAGCTATCGCCCGCGACGGCCCATTTGCGCTCTTCTGCCGTCAGGTGAGTCTTGCGATAGCGACCGATTTCCTTTCCATCGGCCCCTATCAAAAAGGTCGTCACATAAAGTCCGGCAGCGGCGCGCTCGACCGTCGGCACAGCGATGATACAGCCATACCGCACCGCGATTCCCTGCGCACGCTGGAGAATGACATGCTCCTGATCGGCCAGGTCAGCAGCCTCATCCGGGGTCAGTATGCTTTGCGGATAGAAAGCATATTCGGGTAGCACAAGAACCTTGGCGCCGAGTTTGGCCGTGTGATCCACCATGTCGAAAACATCCGACGCATCTGTGTCTTCGGTGACATGCATCTGGATCGCGGCAACCTTGGTGACGGATTTGGAGGGAATAAGCGGCTTGTCCGCAATCCCGAAGACTGGCGTCTGGCGATACGGCAGCGCCATGATGCCATAGGTCTCGGGGCGGCGGTCCGCGATCTTGTCGTTGGCCGCGTAAATGGATTTGTCGGCGGCTGCTTCCAGATCGATATCGGCAATCGCAAGACCGTGCGTATCGTAAGGCACCTTGGATTGCACACGTCCCTTCGGGTCGACGATCATGCTGCCGCCCGGATAATAGATCGACCGCTCATAGCCGGCCTTGGTAGCGGCCACGAGCCAGAGGCCGTTTTCGTAGCTGCGCGCCGGACCCCACATGTCCGCCTGGTCCATGGCAAAGAAGTTGGCCATGTCGACGATGACTTCCGCGCCCTGCATTGCCATTGCACGGAAAATCTCCGGGATACGCCCGTCGAAACAGATCAAAAGTCCGATGCGGCCGAGATCCGTATCGACCACGGGGCAGCCCCGCTCGCCGAAGCTGAACCAGTTCTGGTCGTGCGTCGCAAGAAACTGCTTGTGATAATGGCATGCGACATCGCCCTTGCGATCGAACATAATGCCGGTGTTGAAGATCTTCTCCTTAACAGGGTCCCATTCGGTGATACCGCTTGCGATATAAACGCCGTGCTGCCGGCTCAACTTCGACAACGCGGTAACGAAAGGACCATCCGCGATGGTCTCGGCAAGCTCGCGGCAATGGCCGGCCGAGTCGAACAGATAGCCCGTGTCCATGCATTCGGGAAACACAATCAGCTCGGCGCCTTGCCGCACTGCGTCTTCCACATATTTCGTTGCCAGAGCGATGTTGTGTTCGAAATCTCCAAGCCGCGCGAGAGTCTGCACCGCGGCAGCGCGAAAACGACGCTTCGCCATATTCATCTCCGTTGTTCTGATTTTTAACCCTTGCAGCCGGCGGCTGCCTTGTCGTCTATCGTTTGACCTCTTGCCAGAACCGATCCAGGCAATGACGCTTGAGCGCCGTGAATTCCTCTCCGGTGGTGACGTCAAGGTCACGCGGCCACGGCAGATTGACATCAACAATCTCGGCCACCCTGGTCGGCCGGCGCGTCAGTAACACGACCTTGTCCGCGAGCTGGATCGCTTCTTCCAGATCGTGCGAGACCAGTAACATTGTCGTCCTCGTCTTCATGAAAATCTTTTGCAGCTGCTCGCGCATGAACAGTGTCATCTCATAATCGAGGGCCGAGAACGGCTCGTCGAGAAACAGGACTTCCGGCTCGGTGATCAGCGCGCGCAAAATCGAAACCGCCTGCTGTTGACCGCCCGATAGCGTGTAGGGGTATGCGTTCAGATCGATTCGAATATCAAAATCCGCCAGCAGCTTCTCCACGCGCTGCTGCTGCTCCTTGCGCGAAACGCCCATCACCTTGAGCGGATAATGGATGTTGTCGATAGCCCGCAACCAGGGAAACAACGCCTCGCGATAGTTCTGAAAGACGTAGGATATCCGGGTGTCGCTGATACGCCGGCCGTCATAGAGAACCTCCCCGGCGTCCATCGGCATCAGCCCCGATATCATGTTGATGAGCGTGCTCTTGCCGCAGCCATTGGGCCCGAAAATCGAGATGAACTTTCCGAGCGGAAGATCGATACCGAAATCGTCATAAACCACCGCTTCATCGAATGTCTTGCGCAGCCCGCGCACCGTCATCAGCGGCTGACGCTTCGTTGCCGGTTTTTCCGACAACGAAGCCTCGAGCCGATCCATGGCCCTGATAACGGAGGCGTTGCTGGCCCGATTGGTCACTTGCCAAGCTCCGCCTTGGTGAGAAGCTTGTCGCGCACATTGAGCGGGCCTGTCATGGCGCCTTCCTTGATGAAGACATCGACCAGCGCCTGATAGGATTTGATATCGGTGTCGTTCAGATCCTTGAAGCCGCGCAGATAGGGCTGCGCCAGAAACCCAAGCTGGTCGGGCTTGATGGCCGTATATTTTGGAATGACGTCCTTGTACTTGTCGAAGTTCGCATTCACCATGTCGGTCGCTTCGTCGATCACCGCCACGACGCGCTTGGCCACAGCAGGCCGCTCGGCCAGGAATTTGGCCGTCATGACCGAGGCTCCGGAATAAAACGGATCGGCAATCACACTTGCCACCGGATTTGTCATTGCACGCTTGGCCTTGCCGGACGCAACCGCGATCGAACCCACCGGCTCAAGCGAGAGCGTGGCGTCCACCGTGCCACCGACCACTGCGGGCACCTGCATTGCCACCGCAAGATCGACAAGAGTCACATCCTTGTCCGGATCGAGCCCGGCTGCGCGCACCATATGACGCGAGATCGTCCGCCACTGAATGCCGGGCACATGGCCCAGTGTTTTACCTTTGAGATCGGCAAAGCTCTTGATCGTGCTGTCCGGCTTGACGATCAGGCCGTCATTGATCCTGTTGACCTTGATGCCGCCGCCCTGAAGACCGAATATTTTCAGCTTACCGGGAAATTTGGATTCGGCGATCATCGCAATGCCGGCCGCCGCGCCGGGCGGGCCGAAATCGGCACGGTCCGCGATCAGGGCATCGATGATCTGATTGGGCGATTCCATCTTGTTGGAATCGAGCTCGATGCAGGCTTTTTCAAAAAGCTTTTCCTCGATGGCGACATAGTACGCCGTCGTCTGCATGATCGGCAGCCACGCGGCCGTGACCTTGTCCATCTTGTCACAGGCCGCGAAAGCGCTGCATGTCGACATCGCGACAGCTGCGGCGGAAAGCAGAATTCGTCTCATCACAAACACTCCGGATTTGAAGTTGCAATCATGCCAAGTTATTTCCCCGACCAGTGAATGACCGATCGTTCGATAAAGAGAAGCGCCAGGTTGAGGCCGTATCCCATCGCACCTGCGATGAGAATCGAGCCATACATGTCAGTCAACGAATATGATATTTGCGCGTCGATGATGCGGTGGCCCATCCCGTCTGTCGCGCCGATAAACATCTCCGCGACGATGACAACGACAAGGGCCAGCGAGACGGCGGTCCGCAACCCCACGAAAGTCTGCGGCAAGGTTTCGTAAAAAATCACGTCCCGGAATATCCGAGGCGAAGATGCACCCATTGAACGTGCGGCCAGAATCCGGGTTTGGCGTGCATTCATCACGCCGTAGGCGACGTTGAACACGATCACCAGCCACGCTGCGAAGGCGGCCACCGCAATCTTTGCGACGTCGCCAAGACCGAACAGCAACAGGAACAACGGAAACAGGGCGGTCGCCGGCGTCGAGCGGAAGAAATCGACGAGAAACTCCACGGACCGGTAGATCGAAGCCCTGGCACCGAGGATGATGCCCGTGGGCACGCCGGCAACGATGGCGATCACGATCGAATATGCGACCCGAACGAGCGTGCGCGTGAAGTCGCGGTTCATGTTACCCGACCAGATATTCGCCGCCGTGTCGTCAAGAGTTGCGATCGGAGATGGCAGCAGATCGCGGTTCACGAATCCGGACTTGTAAGCAAGCCACCAGAGCCCGATCAGCAGGAAAGGACCGATTGCAAGTTCGGCCGCACGGCGAAGCTTCCTGGATTTGATCTTCACTTGCATCCTGATCATCCGCCTAAGGGACTTTGGGCGCGCGCCTCAATCCATCATTCGACGGTGAAGCAACGTCCTGCGGCTATTGTTACGCACCAGCTTCAAAAGCAAATGGCCAGTTCTGCAACGTGATGTGCATTTTTGCATTCTTAAATTCGGTTATTTCTTGATCAATATGCGTAATTGCATGCCCAAAAATCGAGCGCATGAACCCGTTTTCGCTGAAACGCCGCGTTTTATCGGAGATAATGTGAACGGATTTTGATTAACGAGACAGGGCGCCGCAGCCTGATGCGCTTTGAAATAAGGCCAGGTTAAGTCGCGGCGTTCACAAGTCTCGGCTCGATCGCAGCCGGCGCAACGACCGGGACATTTCGCGGATCGTGATGCTTCGCTGTTTCCGCGTACGTCTTGCTGCGCGTCACCAGAAAATCGATGATGTGATTTCTGAGCGCGTAGTAATGCGGATGCCGGTGAAGGTCGGCGCGCGCCCTGTCTTTCGGCAGGGGATTTTCCACAACCTCCGCCAACACGGCCTTGGGGCCGTTGGTCATCAGGAAAATCTTGTCCGCAAGATAGATCGCCTCATCGACATCGTGCGTGATCATGAACGTGGTCTGACCTGTCTCGAGACAGATACGGCGCATCTCGTCCTGCAATGTGCCGCGCGTCAGCGCGTCGAGCGCCGAGAACGGTTCGTCCATCAGCATGATCTTGGGCGTAATGCTCAGCGCGCGCGCGATGCCGACACGCTGTTTCATTCCCCCCGACAATTCCGAGGGGCGCTTGTGCTCCGATCCGGACAGGCCGACGAGATTGATGAACTCCTGCGCATGCGCCAGCACCTTCGCCTTGTTCCAGTGGCGCCACTTCGACGACACGGCATAGGCGACATTGCCAATCACGGTTCGCCAGGGCAGCAATGCATGGCTTTGAAAGATCACGGCTCGGTCGAGGCTCGGACCTTCGATCGCCTGACCGTCGACGATCACGACTCCCTCCGTCGCCTTGTCCAGACCGGCGAGAATATTCAGGACCGTGGTCTTGCCGCATCCGGAATGGCCGATCACACAGCCGAACTCTCCTCTTGGCATGGACAACCAGAGATTTTCGAAAATCGTCGCGGTGCCATTCGCGGCTGAAGGGTATCGTTTGGCGATTCCTTCGATGGAGATGAATTTGTCTGCCATGGCGTTCATTCCGGAAAGGTCACAAGCGTCGTGAGACGCGAGAGAATCTGGTCGAGAATCATTCCAACCGTGCCGATCATCAGAACAGCGACGATGACGCTGCTGATCGACAGGTTGTTCCACTCGTTCCAGACGAAGTATCCAATGCCCGTTCCACCAACCAGCATTTCGGCCGCGACGATCACAAGCCAGGCGATACCGATCGATATCCGCATGCCGGTCAGGATGGTCGGGGCCGCTGCCGGGAGAATGACAGTAAACGCGCGACGCATGCCTCCGACTTCAAGCGTACGCGCGACATTGACCCATTCCTTTCGCACCGATGCGACACCGAACGCGGTGTTGAGCAACATCGGCCAGAGCGAACAGATGAAGATGACGAAGATCGCGGACAGGCTCGAATCCTTGATCGTGTAAAGTGCGAGCGGCATCCAGGCGAGCGGTGAAATCGGCTTCAGAATCTGTATGAACGGATTTAGCGCCCTGTAAATTAGAGGCGACATTCCGATCAGGAATCCCAGCGGAACGGCAACAACGACCGCCAGCAGATATCCCGTTCCCACCCGCGCAACCGAGTAAGCCAGCTGAATTCCAATGCCGCGGTCGTTCGAGCCATTGCTGTAAAACGGGCGCCGCAACAACTCGGCAAGCTTTTCTGCGACTTCGCCAGGGCCTGGCATCGCGGATTTTCCCTGCGTCGCGGTGAGGCCCATCAGCTTGGCGTATTCGGGCGACATCGTCGCGACGCGTGTCGTGCTGCGGGTGGCGAAATGCCACGCACCGAGAAACATCATGAACAGCAAAACGGTCATCATTGTCGCACGAAAGCGCGGCGAGAAAGGCATGGCACATCATCTTGCATTGAGTGTTCGACCATCTGACTAAATCATAGGTTTCCTCAGTTTCGGCGCCCATAATTCATCAAAGGCGTGCCCGACGGCGAAGCATTCAAAGGCAATCATGCGATAAGCTGTTTTTATCATGCTCATTTGCGCCGGTTTCTCACGTCTTCACAGGTCCAGAGGTGCGACAAACCTGCTTTGGCACACTCCTTGCCAAGAAGCTCCCAAGAGGTTTGACGAGGCTCAATGGAGGATGTCATGCGTAAGGACGACACTGGAACTGAATTGGCGGCGGGTACCTGCCCTTGCGGATGCGAAGGTTCGATCGAGGAACACCGCCGTGTGTTCGGCGCGACGATGGTCGAGGACGATTATTCGGGTTTCGAGAAATACAGCGACCGGATTGTCGAGACGACCGTTCTCAATGCGCTGATCCCGAACGAGCTTCACCGCCGGGCGTTTCTGAGGGCCGTTGGCGCATCGACTGCGCTTGCCGCGATCGCCCAATTTTTTCCGCTCGCGACAAGCAAGGCGCTCGCGCTCGAAACGCCGGCCCTCGAAAAGACCAAGCTGAACGTGGGATATGTGCCGATCACCTGCACGACACCCCTCCTGCTGGCCCATGCCATGGGTGAGTATCAGAAGGAAGGGCTCGATGTGAATCTGGCGCGCACACCTGGATGGGCGCTGGTGCGCGACAAGCTCATCAATTCGGAATTCGACGCAACACACCTCGTTCTGGCGCTGCCGATGACAATGACGCTCGGCGTCGGGGCGCCGGCGACGACAACCTATGTCCCGAGCATTCAGAATGTGAACGGCAACGCCATCACGCTGCATGTCAAACACAAAGACAGGCGCAATCCAAAAGACTGGAAGGGCTTCAAATTCGGTATCCCGCACGAGCAGTCGATGCATGCCATGCTGTTGCGCTACTATCTCGCCGAAAACGGCCTCGATCCCGACAAGGATGTCGAACTGCGTGTTTATCCGCCGGCCGACTCCGTGGCCAATATGGCGTCGGGAAATCTCGATGGAATGTTGTTCGCCGAGCCATGGGGACAGCGCGCTGTCTTCGAAAACATCGGTTTCCTGCACATGCTGACGCGCGATATATTCGAGGATCATCCCTGCTGCGTGCTTTCGGTGACCGACAAATTCATGACCGGCGCTCCGAACAGCTTCGGCGCACTATACCGCGCGGTCGTGCGCGCCACCGAATTTGCAGACAAGACGGAAAACCGCAAGCGCGTGGCCGAGCTGCTCGCTCCCGCTGCCTATCTGAACCAGCCGCAAACCGTTCTCGAACAGGTCCTGACCGGCCGCTACGCCGACGGGCTTGGATCTGTCGTGGACGTTCCGCAGCGCATCGGCTTCAAGGCATTCCCGTATCAGTCCACCGCAGTCTGGTTGCTCACGCAGCTGCGCCGCTGGAACATGGTCCCGGCTGGCATCGATTACCAGGCCGTCGCCAAGCAGGTCTTCCTTGCGACCGACGCGACGAAGCGCATGAAAGAGATGGGATTTGCGGTGCCGGCGTCACCGATGATCAAGCACACGATCCTCGGCAAGGTCTTCGATCCGTCGGCACCGCAAGCCTATGTCGACAGTTTCGCGATCAGGAGGACGTGACGCACGAGCCCTGACATCAGCTCATTCGTCAGCGCGGGCGATAGCGATCCAGATGTTGCGGGATCATCGCCTGCTCGGCGACTTCGACAAAGGCCTGTATGACCGGCGGCACCGGATTGCGCTCCTGGATCAGCAATCCGATGGCGCTGGTCACGACGGGATCGACGATCGGAATCGAGCGAATAAACGCCCAGTCGCCAAGCAGGTAAAAATAGGAATGCGGCACCACCGTCAGCCATTTTCCGGAACGCATATGCGCGAAAAGCCCGAGACTGCAATCGGTTTCGATCACGGCCTGCGGTTTGACCCCGACCTTTGCAAAAATGCCGTCAAGAATGATGCGGTTTTGCAGTTTCGGATCGAGCATGCACAGCGGTAACTCGCCAACCTCACGCCAGGCGATGGACGTCCGGTCGCTCAGATAATGGCCATCCGGGACGAGGAGATAATAGGACTCATCGTAAAGCGCATAGGGCCGCAACCCGGGTTGAGACACGGCATCGAGATAGCTCACGCCGACATCGACATCAAAATTGCGGAAGTCGCGTTCGAGGTCCTTCAGCGTCCGCGACAAAATCGAAATCGTGACGCCCGGATATCGCTCGGTGAACGGCGTGGTCAGCAGGGAAACAATCGACATTGTCACTGGCGCCAGAGCGATCTTGAGACTCCCGCGCAACTCATGCTGAGTTTCGCTTTCGCTTGCGCTCACCAGCCGGTCATGGTCGGCGATCGCCTGCCTCGCCCATGCCAGAATGTTTTCACCCTCGGGCGTAAATCCCTGAAATCCGGATTGCTGACGCTGCACGATCGGCAAGCCAAAGTGCTTTTCGATCTGCTGAACTGCCTGGGATAGCGCCGGCTGACTGATCGCGAGCACAGTGGCAGCCCGGCCAAAATGGCGCTCCCTTGCCAGAACGATAAGATATTGCAAATGTCTGATCTGAAGATTGCTCTTCAAGCCTGCCTCGATGCCTAAACCGGCGCGCCGGATACCGAAGGCCATGCTAAAGGATGGTTCCCGGCAGAGCAATCGCTCCCTGCGAGCTCCGGAGAACGGCGATTTTGCCACAGCCTGTGCTTCGTCAATACTGCCATACACCTTCTGATAAATTTACATTACCGGCTCATAACCGCGAGCTGCCGAGAAATGCCTCGTAACGCGCAGATTCTTTGAACTTGTGAACCAACATCGCCTCCAGCACATTTTGTCCGGAAACAAAAGCTGGAGAGCCCAATGAAAATATATCCGAAGTTCAAGGCCGCGGTGATGCATGTCAGCCCGGTTTTTCTAGACACCAAGAAAACGATCGACAAGGCCTGCTCACTGATCGAGGAAGCCGCAAACAACGGCGCGAGCCTTGTGGTGTTTCCGGAAACCTACGTTCCGGCATTTCCGCTGTGGGGCTCGCTGCGCGCGCCGGTCGCAAATCACAGCTTCTTCAAGCGGCTGCTCGCCAACGCGGTTCACGTTCCGGGACCGGAAGTTCGCCGCGTCGCTGAAGTCGCGCGCCGCCGTGAAGTCATGGTTCTGCTCGGCATCAACGAAGGATCAACGCAGAGCCCGGGCGTTTTGTGGAATACCAATCTTCTGATTGGGCCCGACGGACGGCTGCTCAATCATCACCGCAAGATCGTGCCGACCTACTTCGAGAAGCTGACATGGGCGAATGGCGACGGCGCGGGCCTTCGTGTTGTCGATACCAAGCTCGGACGGATCGGCACGCTGATCTGCGGCGAGAACAGCAACGCCCTCGCCCGCCACACGCTTCTGGCACAGGGTGAAGAAATCCACCTCGCCAACTATCCCGCCACATGGCTCAACGAAGGTGGGTTCTCGCTGGCGCAGAATGTACGTATTCGTTCAGAGGCACATTCGACCGAAGCGAAATGCTTCACGGCAGCGGCCTCGATGTATCTCACCGAAGCCGGCAAGGACGTTCTGGCGGAGGGAGATATGCGGCTCAGGCAGATTCTCGACGAGGGCGAACGCTGCCCATCACTGATCGTCGGTCCGAATGCCGAACTGAAGTCGCCGATCATGCAGGACGAGGAAGGCATCGGCTACGGCGAGATCGACGTGCAGGATTGCGTCGTGCCGAAGCAGTTCCATGATCTGGCCGGCTATTACAATCGGTTCGACATCTTCAATCTGTCGGTTGACCGTTCGACCAACGAGCCGGTTTCCTTCGTCAAGCCGCGCGGCGTTCGCCAGCAGATCGATATGGACCTCACCGAGGACCTGCTGGACTTCAGGCCCCGCTCCGAAATGGCCGCGGAATAACGACACCCGTCTGCCGATAAACCGTGCCCCCAACCGAGATGGTTGGGGGCTACAGGCAGCCCTCTACAACGGCCTAATTGTTTTCATAAACCTGTTTGCCGCCGACGAAAGTCGCGCACACGCGAATGTCTTTCAAAACGTCAAGGTCGCAAGTCAACGGGTTATCCTCAAGGATCACCATATCGGCCATCTTGCCGACCTCGATCGATCCGAACCGATTTTCATTCCATGTCAGTAAATGGCCGGTCTGCGCCGCCATACGCAGCGCTTCCTCCCGCGTGAGATGACTTTCGCCGCACGGACGGTTCGCGCCCTCATCCCAGCGGACAATCGCCTGCCAGGCTGTCCACAACATTGAATACGGCACACCGTCTGTCGAAAGGGCGACCGGCACGCCGCCATCGAGCAACCGCCGGATCGGAATTCCATCGCTGCCGAGTTTGTCGAGACCGTAACGGTCACCTGCCATCCAGAGAAATCCGGGAACGACCGTCGCGATGACGCCAAGCGCCTTCATGCGGGCAATCTGCTCGTCCGTCACCTGATTGACATGGATCATCACCCATCGCCGGTGACGGATAGGCACGACGCTGTCGATCGCCTCGAAGGCGCTGAGCGCATATTCGATGTCACGGCTGACGACACAATTGACCCGCAGATCGAGGCGAGCCGCTTCGATTCCCAGCTTGATGAAGCGATCCTTGGACATCGCCTGATAGAAATGCCCGGCCCACTGGCCGTAAGGGTATCCGGCACCCACAATGCGGGCGACCTCCTCATCCGCATAGCCACCGAGATTGATACCCTCGATACGGAAATAGTCGTCACCCTTGCCCCGGCCGCCGACCATACCTGCATAATGATGGAACAGATCGACGAGCTGCTCGTCGTTGAACGCCGCGCTCGGCATGCTCACAGGCGTATACATGCGAATGGGCAAGGTGCCGCGCTCGAGATTTTCCCCATAGGCCTTGAGAACCGTAGGGGCCAATGCATGGCCCTCATAAAGAGAAGTCGTGCCCGCGGCGGCATAGGCCTCAGCTCCGATCTTCACACCCTCAAGATGATCTTCGTAAGTAAATCGCGGCAGATCGCGGAAGATCGTGAACTCGAGAATAGGAACGTAATTTCTTTCAAGAAACACCCCGGTCGGCTCACCCGCCTCGTCCTTGAGAATATCGATATTGTGCGGCGCCGGCGTATCCCTCGTCATGCCGACTTTCTTGAGCGCCGCCGTATTGGCGACGGACGGAAACGGCCTGCGGCTCCACCACCCCCAGACGGCCCGAATATAAACCGGATGATCCGGTGCAATCGCATCGAGATCGTGACGCGTGGGAAAGCGCCCCTCCTTTAATTGCTCGGGCCGGCTGATGTACTCATGCGGCGGCTCGCCCATCGGCATCAAGACGATCCACTCGCCGGGCGGCGTTTCCGCAACCGCCTTTTTGACGACCGCCATGATCTCCGCGATGGAGTGAAGCCCCGCAATTGGAATGCCGCCACGGCTTTTCAGTCCTTCGCGGTCCGCGTGCGGATGGGCATCGAAAAGGCCGGGCATGACGGCCCGGCCATTCAAGGCAATAACGCGTGTTGAAGGTCCGCGCGCCTTCAACACGTCCTCATCGTCGCCGACGGCGATGATGACACCGTCCCGGACGGCAACCGCCTGCGCCTGACGCGATTTGCCGTCCAGAGTGACGATGTCTCCTCCGTGCAGGATAAGGTCCGCATTCATATGGCTTATCCTTTGTCTTCCACTTCGATCTCAGGCGTTCGAGGCCGCAAGAGCGGTGACCTCGTCCGACCTCAAATCAACAGGCTCGATACGCCTGATCATGAGCAGATATCCAAGGGCGCAGACGAACAGCATACTTCCCGCGATGGCCAGGGCAACCACGAAGGAATGCGTGGCATCGTAAGTCGCACCGGTTACCATCGGAGCGACGACGCCGCCGAGATTTCCACCGGTGTTTTGAATGGCACCGACAATTCCCCCCCGGTTTTTCGGGGCAAGACCTGACGGCACCGCCAGCATATTCGGGTTGCAGATTCCAAGACCCGCGGTCGACAGCGCGAAGAAGAACAGACATGCGGTCGAGCTGTTGACGAGAGCTGCAGGTACAATGGAGAAAGCCAGGATCAGGCCGATGCCGATTGCCGTCTTTCGGACCGTCGTTGTCGAGTATCCCTTATGGATAAACGAGTCGGTGAAGTAACCAGCGATCGGAGCGACGGTAAACTGCACCGCAAACGGCACCATGGACAGCCAGCCTGCCTGCAACGTGGAGAAGCCACGCTCCAGCACCAGATAGCCCGGCAGCCAAGTGATGTAGACGTAAAAGATATAGAGGTAGCCGAAATAGCCGACAGCGGCTCCCAGGATGTCGCGTTTCTTGAGAAGAGCCCAGAACTCGCTCCAGTTGATCCGGTTTTTCACCGTGCCCACGTCCTCCTTCTGGCTGGGCGCAATGATGAACCATGGAATGAGCCACAGAAGGGAAACCAGACCGACAATGGCAAACATCGATTGCCAGCCGTAGGACACGATCAAAATTCCCGCCAGCGGCGCTCCGATCGCCGGACCGAGCTTTGAGCCATCGCCATAAATCGCGGACGCCAGGCCCCGGTTACGTTCGGAGAACACCGTCGAGACGAGACGGTAGGCGCTCGGGAAAACAGGCCCCTCACCGACGCCAAGCCCGAGACGGAAAGCGATCAAGCCGGCAAGCGACGACGCCAATCCGGTTGCCGCGCATGATAGCGACCACAGTGCGAAACCGATCCCAAGCACCTTCTTGGCACCAAACCTGTCGACGAGCATGCCTGAAGGCAGCTGCATGAGTGTGTAGGACCAGAAGAACGCCGCTAGGAGCAATCCGGCATTGGTTCCGCTCAGATGGAGATCCTTCATGATCGTCGGCGTCGCAACCGAGAGCACAACGCGGTCCATTGCGGCAATCGCGACCGCGAATCCCAGTGTGACTACGATGAGCCAACTTCTTGTTGAGTCTTTTTCCATGAACGAACTCCACGAGGAGGGCCTGAGACGATGATCTCAGTCGGCCCGAAACCGGCGGAAATAATTGAACAACAGACTCGGCATCTTGTCTATTGTCGACAATATAATTTTGTAGGCAATGGGTGACCTAATTTTGTGCGTGCTAATAAAGCGACGCAACTTCCACAAGACAGCGATCAGGAACACCCGTTCTGCAGCATTCATGCGCGGCACTAGCGATCCAATCCTCAGCGCCGAAGCGCTTTCTGCCCCGCATCAGAGGGATCGGAAGACGTCCCTTGCTTCCGTGAGCAGGCGATCTGCGTCACTCTCGGAGAACACAAGGGGCGGCCTGATCTTCAGCGTATTCGCATGCAGACCAGTCGCCGAAATGAGAACGCGCCGGGCACGCAGACCATTGACCAGGGCGGCGGCTGTCTTGGCATCCGGCTCTTTTGTCGTTCGGCTTTTCACGAGTTCAACGCCGATATAGAGCCCCGACCCTCTGACATCGCCGATCTGCTCATACTGTTTGGCGAGGTCCTTGAAGCCGGCCTGTATCGCCAGCCCCACACGAGCCGCGTTCTCAAGCAGTCCCTCGTCGCGAATGACATCCAGCACGGCCTGCGCCGCAGCCATCGCAACCGTATTTCCGCCGAATGTGTTGAAGTATCGCGTATCGCGCCCGAACTCCTGCACGATGTGCGGAGACAACGCCACCGCCGCGACCGGGAAGCCATTACCCATCGGCTTGCCCATCGTCACGATATCGGGAGACACGCCGTGGCGCTGATAGCCCCACATCTTGTCTCCAGTGCGGGCGAAGCCTGACTGAACTTCATCGGCGATAAATAGACCACCAGCTGCGTGCACAACCTGTTTCACCGGCTCAAGCAAGTCAGTCGGCTGGGCAAAAATGCCATCCGACGAGAAAATGGAATCAGCAATGAAAGCGGCGAGCCCTTCGCCTCGCCGCTCGAGATCCCGGATCTGAGCCGCAACATTATCAGCCATCCATCGGCCCATACTTTCATGAGGCACACGATAGGAATCGGGAGCAGGAACGCGCCTCACCCAGGTGCCGAGAGGAGAATAAGCTCCTAGCGAAGGCGAAAAGCCGGAGGTCAGATCGGAATTGCCGTGGTAGGCCTCATCCGTGATGATCACGCCGCTCTTGCCGGTGTAATGTTTGGCGATACGGACGGCGAGATCATTGGCCTCGGATCCCGTGCATGTGAACATCACATGCTGGATCGAACCGCCAAATGTGGACAGCAGGTCCTCGGCGTAATCGAGAATACCTTCCTGCAGATAACGCGTATGGGTACAAACTGTGCGAAGCTGAGCCGATATCGCCTCGACCACTCGCGGATGACAATGACCGACCGAGACAACGTTGTTATACGCGTCCAGATAATCCTTGCCGTCGAAATCGTATAAAATAACGCCCTTGGCGCTCTTGACCTCGACAGGGTCGTTGTAAAATAGCCGGTAGGCCGGGCCGAGAAGCTTGCCGCGGCGCTCGACAAGGCGGCGTGTCGACTCCTTCAATCCCGACGCCGTTGCGGGATCGAACGCATTCACCATTTTGCCGCGAAGGCCTTTATCAGGCGCATTCATCGTCCAGATCCTTTCCCGAGGTTGCTTCCCTCGCGGGCATCCCGGCAGAACTCATCCGAGATTTGAGCGATACCACGACTGAGGAACCAGTTCAGTTGCTCCCAGCCTTGCTCCGTGTTGCGCAGAATATAGGTCGCATTTTCCGGAAACATCTTCGCCCGCCATGTCGTCAATAGCGCACGGGCAACAACGCGCGCCATCACAAGATGAGGTGTGAGCCTGAGTTCATCATCCGTCAAATCGGCAACGCTGAGATATCCCCTCAGCAGGTCATGGCCTTCAGCAAACAGGTTCGCACGACCTCGTTGCGGCAGCTGATTCAGAAGCGCCGTCGACAGATCGATCGCGATCGACGTTCTGACTGCATCTCCGAAATCAATGACGCCGCTTACTCGCGAAGGCGAACGCGTATCGATAACCACATTCGACTTGCTGAAATCGTTATGTACGACTTGCGATCTTGAGTTCGCAATCCAGGGCTCGATCTCGGCAAACCTTGCGAACGCCTGTTCCAGATGTTTCCGATGTCCCTGATCCGCGATTTCTGGCAACAGGGGGCGAAGCGACGCCAGGTGCTTGACGTCCCATGCCAGCACGCGCGTGTCCGCTGCGTGCCTGAAATCTTCCATTGCGAGACGCAGCCGCGCTAGAATAATTCCGACCTCTTCACGAATTTCCGCCGAAGAGGAAATTTCGCTCAGCGGAATACCTTCAAGGTATGACATCAAACGGACGCGACGTGATTGCCCGGCCTGGTCTTCGTACTGAAAATGAAGAAAACCTGATTTTGTCGGAATCACACGAGGGATTGGAAGATCAGGACCATGGCGCTCGATATGATTAAGCAGTTCGATCTGACAATCGATCTCACTGGCATCCTCGGCGGGATTTGCGATTTTAAGAATGTATTTTCCGCCGCGGCGGTCTTCCAAACGAAAAGTATCATCCTTCTCGGTGGTCAGCCTGACAACGCGTCCTTCGATCTCATAGAAGGCATTCGCAACGGCTGCTGCCTCACGATCCGAAATGGACTGATACGTCGCGGCCAGACCGCCGTGATGCGCGACGTGATGAGAATTTCCGGGATTGAGCAAGGCGTCTCCACGCATTTCGATGGTCAATAATTGCCGGTGGTTAAAGTTTTCCGATTATAAGATATTGTCGACAATCGTCAATCATTCGGGCCGAATTGCTCTTCGCGTCGGGCCAGCGGCGCGAAGGAAGCGGGCTTCAAAAGCCTGCTTTCCTGTCGGATAATATAGGCGGCTGCGGCCGATTTCTGAAGATAGCTCCGCCAGTCGTTGTCGAGCGCCAGACTCGAACGCCTCGCCTCACGATCGGCTGCATCGTCATAGAGCCACATGTGAATATATGAATTCACATCTCCGAATTCGGTGATCAGAAACGCCAGAGGCGATCCCAGATGGCGCTTCTGAGCGGCAAATCCACACGCCTCATAAAGCTTCAGCTGTGCCGACAGCGTTCCGGGACGAACGACATAGGTACGGTGTTCAATGATCATGGGAACGCTCCGTCATCAAACGTCATCAGTATCCTAGCGCCAGTCCGTCCTTGCGATGATCGGAGGCACCGAACAGAACGCCCCGCTCATGATCGATCAGAATGGCTTGACAGCCGCCGATCGGGCTCGTTGCCCATTGAACATTGTGCCCGCGCGCCTGAAGATCGTCTCTCACGGAGTGAGCAATGGTCGTCTCAAGCGAAAGCGTGCCGTCAAATGCGAACGAACGCGGCGCTTCGCAGGCCGCCTGAATGTCAAGACCAAGGTCGAGAATATTGGAAACCAGATTGGCGTGGCCGACTGCCTGGTAGTGACCGCCCATGACGCCGAAGGACAGCACCACCTTCCCGTTCCGCAAACCCATTCCTGGAATAATGGTGTGCATCGGCCGTTTTCCGGGGGCCAGCGAATTTGGATGGCCCGGCTTTGGCCGGAAGCCCCAACCCCGGTTGTGAAGAAGGACGCCGGATTTAGGGGCATAAATGCCGCTGCCAAACAGGGAGAAAAGCGAATTGATCAGCGACACCGCGTTGAGGTCGCGATCCACGACGGTGACATAAACCGTGTCACGGTGCTCGATGCCATCCCAATGCTCGACAGACGAGGATTTGGCCATGCTGATTTTTGAACGAATAGCTCCGATATATTGCTCGCTTAAAAAACGGGATGAATCGATGGGAGCAAATTGCGGGTCGGCAAAAAACGCATCTCGTGCGCGATAGGCGGCCTTGCTGGCTTCCGCGAGCAGATGGATCCGGTCTGCTTCCGAGATATTTTTGAGATCGAAGCCAGACAATATCCGCAGCATCATCAATGCGGCCAGGCCCTGCCCGTTGGGAGGACACTCCGCGATTTCATAATCGCGGTATGGAGCCGATATAGGGGTTACATAATCAGACGCCTGAGCAGAAAAATCATCCAGCGAATGCGCGCCGCCAAGCGATCTCAAGATGCCAACGATCTCTTCGGCGACCTCACTCGCGTAAAAGCCGTCGCGGCCCATCGACGCAATCTTGCGGAGCGTACGGCCAAGCGCCGGTTGCCTGCGCAAGTCTCCCGCCGCGGGGGCTTTCCCGGAGGGAAGAAAATGATCACGCGCCGCCTCGTTCGTCTCGAGACGGTCCCTCGTCTTGTTCCAGTCATAGGCAACGCGAGGCGTAACGCAAAAACCCTCTTCCGCCGCAGTGATGGCCGGTTGCAAAACCTCATCGAGCGACTTGCTCCCATAATCGGCCGAAAGTCTGCACCAGGCGTCGATCGCGCCGGGGACCGTCACGGCCTCCGGAGAGGTCGGCGGAACTTCCTTATAGTTCCCGAAAGCATATTTATCCGGATTGGTGGCTGCTGGTGTTCGGCCTGATCCATTCAGAGCAACGGGCGCCGCGCCCGCTTTCGAATACAGCGCAAAGCAATCCCCTCCGATACCTGTCATCTGCGGTTCGACGACGCCCTGAACAGCGATGGCCGCAATGGCAGCATCCATCGCATTGCCGCCGCCTTTTAAAATCTCGATGCCCGCAAGCGTTGCCTGGGGATGAGAAGTCGCAACCATCCCCCGCTCCGCGACCGCCACCGATCGGGATATTTTCATGAAATCGCGCAACGCCGCCTCCTTTGTCGATTGTCGACAATATAGCCAATCATAACAAGAGTCGAGATCGGGTTTGTGCAATCCCTGGACGTCTCGATCACTCAAATCTCAACCGAACTTGCTTGAAAGATTCGACGACACCTGTAAGTTCAGCAGCACTTCGATTTTCTCAACTCCCCGATCTCAAATTCCTTGTTCGTTATCCGATCATGAAAGCCGTCGTAAAAAGAAGCGCAGAACACCTGACAACCCGTGCGCTCAGAAACGAGATCGTTTCGGGAAAGCTGGGACCTATGTCCCGTCTGCGGGAAATTGAATTGTCCGAGAAACTGCAGGTATCGCGGGCCACCATTCGCGCCGCGCTTCACCAGTTGACCGCTGAAGGACTCATCGTTCAGGTCCCCTATACTGGCTGGACGGTGATGACGCTGACAGCTCGGGACGCCTGGGAGCTTTATACGCTGCGCGCCAGTCTCGAAGGTCTGGCGGCGAAGCTGGCGGCCGCCGAACTCACGGACGAAGACCGTTTACAACTGGAAGCGGCGTTTGCAAGACTGGCGAAAGCGGCCAAGGCACGGGCGCCTCAGGACGTGGCCGAAGCGGATTTCGCCTTCCATAATGCAATCATCAGCGCCGCCAAGCATCGGAGACTGAGTCAGCAATATCGCTTCGTGGAACAGCAGGTCCGCCTCTCGATCATCTCATCGAATGCATTGCTGTCAGATATCAGATCAATCATTCCTCAGCATGAGCCCATACTGGAGGCTATTCTCAGCGGCAAGCCGAGCAAGGCCGCGAGCGTCGCCGAGGCGCATAACCAGTCCGAAGGCATGAAACTGGTCGAGCACCTCGAGGAGATCGCCCGGGAAAGCCGGAAGAAGGAAAGCCAGAAGCCGCCCAAACCCGTCAAGAAAAGCACGGCTTCCACAAAGCGCGGTCAGTAGCCTCGCGACGACGACACCCGGTTCAGCAAGGGCTGCCCCGATAACCAGCGTTCCAGATTGTCGGAAAACATCAAAGCGGCATCGCGCAGCCATCCTTCATACTCGCTGGAGGTGTGCGGTGTAATCAAAAGATTTGGCGCCGTCCAAAGCGGGCTTTCCGCCGGAAGAGGCTCGACGCGCGTGACATCGAGCACTGCGCCTGCGAGGCGCCCGCTCTCGAGAGACTTGATCAGGTCTTCCTCGACCACGATCGGTCCGCGCGCCATGTTGACAAAATAAGAGCCGGACTTCATCGCCGAAAAGCGATCTGCGTTGAAAAGGTCGCGGGTTTCCTGTGTCAGGGCGGCGCACACGATCGTCGCATCGCAAACCGCCAGCATGTCGTTGAGACGATCGAATGTATAAATCCTGTCCACAACGTCCGAGGGTTCGGGACGCGCCCTGCAAGCGACGACATTGAGCCCGACAGCGCGAAACAGCCGCGCGATTTCCTGTCCCGCATGGCCTAGCCCGACAAGACCGATTGTCGCTCCACGCGCCGATCTGATCAGTTTGAAGTTCCAGCGCTTGCGCGATTGGTCGCGATAAAATTCCGGAAAGCCCTGAAACATTCCGAATACAGCCGCCAAGGCATATTGCGCCATCTCGGGAGCAGCAACGCCCGCCGCATTGGTGACGACGACCCGGTTTTCATCCCAAGGGACCACGTGGTCCACTCCCGCGAATGCAACGCTCAGCCAGTCAAGTGACGGACAGGCCAGCAGCTCGTCGCGCGGAAACGGGCGCGGCTCGAATTTATAGGCCAGCACCACATTCGGCTTCACTTTTTCCAGTTCAGACCGAAGTTCGCCGTAAGTCTTGCAGACAAAGAATTTGACTGATGGAAAGCGGCCCTGCAGTTCACCGTAGAATTCTTCCGGCTTGTCATAAAGAATGAGGACGCGAACCTCCTTCGAGGCCGCGTTGTCGTGCCGGGTCTGACTTTCAGTCATAGTCTGTCTTCGCCTGTTGTTCATTCCATTCAATCGATATTGTCGACAATATTCAATTTTGATGCAAGAGACAAATGCGCCGGGCACTGACCGGATGCCTGACGATGCGGAAAATTGAGCCGGACGAAGACGGCATACCAAAGCGAACGGCCCGCGTTTGCCGCTTGCGCGGATCAAAACCACGGGCCGTTAAAGCCGTTCGGAACTGTCGAGGTCTCCCGGCGAATTCATTCCTTATTCGCCGGGGGAGATCGCGTTACGCACTCAAGGTCGTCAAATCCTGCAGCCAGTGTTGTGCCTGGACATAGCTTTTAACCTTCGGCGACAAAGCGTGGGGGTTCACGTCGTGAACGACCCAAACCTGTACGGCGTCATCGACGACCTTTTCGTGCACCTTCGCAAGCAGCTTGTCCTGCTCGGCGGGATCGAACGTCGATGTGATCTGGTCGCAAAGCGCATCCACTTCCGGATTCTTGTAATGGCTCCAGTTGACACCGGTCGGTGCAATCTGCTTCGAACTATAAAAGCGAACGATTGCGTAGAACGGATCGGTCGTCACATAGGCCACGTTGCTTCCGGTGATGCCGGCAAGGCTCGGATCGGCCGCGCCCTTGCGCCATCCGGTGTAGGCCACTTCCTGTTCCACCGGCTGCAATTCCAGCGCGATGCCCGCCTCCGCCCAGCTCTGCTGAACGAATTCGTTCATCGGCATGGACAGCATCTGGCCCGTGCCACCGGTCGGAACGAGGAACTTTACCTTGACCGGATTATCCTTCGAGAAGCCCGCGTCCTTCACAAGCTTGCGGGCTTCGTCCATGTCGTAGCGAATCTTGAAGGTCGGGTTGCCGAACCATGGGCTTAATTTGGAAACCTGTCCTTCTGCGGGAATGGCAAGGCCGTTCATCAGCTCAACGACTGCGCTGCGGTCAATCGCCAAGTTTGCGGCGCGGCGCAGACGCAAATCGCGCCAAGGGCTGCCTTCCACCATTGACAAGTGATAGTTCCACACGTGAGGAACCACGTTCGACGTAATGCGCATGCCGGCCTGCTTCAGGCGGCTGACGCTGTCAGGCGGTGGTGCTTCGATCATGTCGACCTGGTTCGCCAGAAGCGCGTTCGCACGCGAAAGGTCTTCAGGCAGACAAACCAGCGTGAGCTTGTCCAGCTTGGCAAGACGCGACTTGTCCCAGTATTGATCGTTCTTTACAAGAACCGCGCGAACACGCGGCACGAGTTCGGTCAGCTTGAATGGCCCCGTTCCCGACGGCTGCATGGCGAATTTCGCCCAGTCGTTGCCGAGCTTTTCGAACTGCGCGGGCGATGACACCATGAACCAGATCAGCTGATACGGAAACAGCGCGTCGACAGCCTTCGTGGTCAACTGCACTGTCATGTCGTCCAGCTTCTTGTAGGAAGCCAGCGACGGCAGCCGCGGCTTGACCTGGGCGGATTGCTTGGCATCGAACTGCGGCGCCTGCTGGTTCATGATCTTTTCGAGATTCCAGACCACCGAATCCGCGTTGAACGCTGAACCATCGTGGAATTTTACGCCGTCGCGGAGCTTGAAGATCCAGTTCTTGCGGTCGGCTGAATCGGCTTCCCACGAGGTCGCCAGACCGGGGCGCATCTTGCCCGGTTTCTCCGTGCTGAGGTCCCATGCCACCAAGGAATCGTAAATCGTCAGACCGGTGAACTGGTAAGCGCCCGCACCGCGATCCGGCTGGCCGGTCGTCAACGGGATATCCGTCATCGTAATGCCATAGATCAGGCTCGGCGCAGCCTCGGCGGATGCGATGCGAGGCAATCCAAGACTCGTGACCGCCGTTGTGGCGGCACCACCCAGCAATAGATTGCGTCGGGTCAGATCAAAAGAACTCATCGGTTTCTCCTCAATATTGAACAGGTGTATCGCCTCTTGTCATTCCACCGATTCAAACGGTTTATAGTTGTCTCTCCCTCGACTTATCGTGCGATTGCTCTCACATCAGGTTTTCACATCCATCGCACTTCGAAGTCCGTCACTGACCATGTTGAAGCAGACGCTCGTCACAAAGATGCAAATTCCCGGAAGCATGGCGAGCAGCGGTTTGTTGTAGATCACGGTCCGTAATGTATTGAGCATCAGGCCCCATTCGGGTTCGGGCGGGCGCGTTCCAAGACCGAGAAACGACAGACCGGCACCCAGGATCATCGCGACGCTGATGAGCCCCGTCGCATAGATGAAGATGGGTCCCATGACGTTCGGCAGTACATGAACCCGAATGATCGTGAGTGCGCCCGCTCCCGTGGCGCGGGCGGCTTCAACATAATCCAGCGCGCGAATGCTCGCCGTGGTGCTTTCCGATATCCGGATCAACGGTGGGATAAAAACCAGCGTCAATGCGAAGATCGCGTTGAGAATTCCCGGCCCCAGGGCGCCGCTCACCGCAACCGCGAGAAGCACGGAAGGAAATGCGTAAAAGATGTCCGTTGTGCGCATGATCAGCATGTTGAGCCAGCCGCCCGCAAAGCCGGCAACAATGCCAAGACTCGAACCGATGATGAAGGCGATCACGACCGGCATAATGCCGATGAACCAGGACAGCCTGCCGCCATAAACGAGACGCGCAAGCATGTCACGTCCCAGTTCGTCAGTGCCGAGCGGATGGCCCGGCGTGCCGATCGGCTTGAGACGATGAACCATGCTGCCGGTGAATGGACTTTGAGACGTGATGAACGGCGCAAAAACAATGGCAAGAAACATCAGGGCAAGAACGATCAGGCAAAGCATGGTGACCTTGTCCCGCACTAAACGATGGCGGACTCGCTGCCAATAGCCTTCCTGGATTTCCGGAGGGCTCGATTCGACAGTCTCTTTGGATACAAGAGCTGACATCAGCGCTTGATCCTGGGGTCGAGCAAGGCTTGTCCCACGTCGACCGCAAGATTAAGTGCGACGAAAAGGAGCGCCAGAACGAGGATCGTCCCCTGAAGTAAAGGAATATCGCGCTGAAAGATCGCGCTGTTGAGAAGGAAGCCGGTACCCGGCCAGGAAAAGACCGTCTCGACAAGAATCGAGCCGCCCATCAGGTACCCCAGCTGCAATCCCATGACCGCGAGGACCGCTGGCGCAGCATTTTTCATGACGTGAAGAAGAATCTCGCGGCGTCGCATGCCTTTGCCGCGCAGGGTCGTGATGAATTCCTGATGCAGAATTTCAATGACCGTTCCGCGGACGGTGCGGGCGACGAGACCGAGCGGTATCGCACTCAGCGTAACCATGGGCAGGATCAGAAAACTCATATGCGCGGAATCCCAGACAAAACTTCCACCCGGACCGGCCCCCGATGACGGCAAGAAATTAAAGGTCACCGAAAAAACCGCGACGAGCAGCATCCCGAGCCAATAATGCGGAATCGAAACACCGCAAAGCGCGACCATCATTGCCAGCCGGTCGATCCAGGTGTCGCGGAAAGCAGCCGCGAGAGTACCGATCAACGTGCCGATCACAAATGCCAGCGCGCAGGCCGCGAGTGCGAGATAGACGGTGTTTTTCAAGGCGACGGACACATCATCCCATACAAGCCGGCCAGTCGCGATCGACCGGCCAAGATCACCATGCAGGACATGCCACAGCCAGAGCAGGAATTGCTCCGGCAGCGGCTTGTCCAGACCGTAAGCACGGCGGAGCTGATCGATCAGCTCGGCCGGTGCATCCACCGGCGCGATCGCGTTAATCGGATCGCCCGGGGCGATATAGACAAGCAGGAAACACACCAATCCCACCGAAAGGGCGATCGGCACGGCATAAACCACCCTGCGCACGATATAGAACATCATGATGCAGCCCCCGTGGCCACGAGCCTTTCCCGGGTCGAAGCTGGCCGGATGCAGCGCACGGCACGGCCATCCTCGGATTGCACCAGTCCGGGAACACCGCTACGGCAAGCCGGCATGACATACGAACAGCGAGGCGCAAAAGCGCAGTCCTGCGATAAGGTCCGCAGGTTTGGCGGGGAGCCGGGTATAGAGACAAGGCGCTTGCCGCGGGATGCTCCCGTCACCGTGGCGCCGAGCAATCCCTCGACATACGGGTGCTGGGGGCGGCGCAGAACGTCGTCGGACGATCCTTCCTCGATGAATTTACCGGCATACATCACCGCGATCCGGTCCGCGATTTCTCCGGCCACACCCAGATCGTGCGTCACGAATATAATACCCATGCCGAGTTCGGCCTGCAGCCGTTTTAGAAGCAAAAGAACTTGGATTTGGACCGTCGCATCGAGCGCGGTTGTCGGCTCATCCGCCAGCAGCAGTTTTGGCTTCGCCGCAAGCGCAACCGCAATCATGGCGCGCTGGCGCAGACCGCCCGACATCTCGTGGGGATAGGCATTAAGCCGCTGCTTTGCATTCGGGATCTGCACAAGTTCAAGCAATTCGAGCGCGCGCGCGTAAGCCGTTTTATGGCTGACACCTTCGTGGCGAATAATGGTTTCCTCGATCTGACGCCCAATCGTGAAAACCGGATCGAGTGCCGTCATCGGTTCCTGGAAAATCATGGAAACGAGGCGGCCGCGCACAAGCGACATCGCCTTCTCCGTCGTCGTGACGACATCGACACCATCGACATTGATCTCGCCCGATATGGTCGTTCGCTTCGGAGGATGAAGACGCATCAGAGATCGAAGGGTTACGGATTTTCCGGAGCCGCTTTCGCCGAGGATACAAAGTGTCTCCTTCGGCCACAAATCGAAGTCCACACCGTTGACGGCATGGATATCTCCGCGCTCCGAAGCAAACGTGACATGAAGGTCGCGGACTTGAACGAGCGGGACCATCAGTTGAGGTCTCCCGAAGCCGCGTAACCGCTGTCGGCCTGATTCTTCAGGCAAGCCGAATAATGACCGTCATCGACCGGCTTCAGCTCTGGCAGCACCTCGGTGCAGATTTTCTTCGCAAAAGCGCACCGCGGATGAAAACGGCATCCCTTCGGCAGATTGATCGGGCTTGGAGGATCGCCCGACAGCGGCGCGATCTCACGCGCGCGCCCGTCAATCGATGGACGACTCTTGAACAGGGCCGCCGTATAGGGATGCGCTGCGTCTTCAAATATCTTCGCGGAATCGCCAATCTCGACGATCGAGCCGAGATACATCACCAGCAGACGATCGGAGATATACTGAACGACGTTAAGATCGTGACTGATGAAAATGTAAGTCAGACCGAATTCCCGCTTCAGGTCGATCAACAAATTAAGAACCTGAGCTTCCACGGACTTGTCGAGCGCGGAGACGGGCTCATCGAGAACCACAAGGCGTGGACGCAACCCGAGCGCGCGGGCGATATTGACGCGCTGGCGCTGTCCGCCGGACAATTCGTGAGGAAACCGCGTTGCGTACTGCGCCGGCTGCAATCCTACGGCAGCCAGCATATCGCGCGCGATCGCAAGTCCATCGCGTTTGCTCGCGCCGTGGACGATTGCCGGAAACGCGATGGATTCCTGTACGGTCAGCCGGGGATTCAGCGACGAAAAACTGTCCTGAAACACCATCTGCACCTGCCGGCGATAGTGTCGCAAGCTGGCCGCATCGCGCTTGACGATTTCACCGTCGAACAGAATGTCGCCTGCGGTGGGCTCGGTAAGCCCCATGATCAGCTTCGATGTTGTCGATTTTCCGCAGCCGGACTCTCCCACGACACCCAGCGTCTCGCCCTTGCGAACCTCAAAGCTGATGTCGTTGACAGCGTGAACTCGCCCGGAGGCCCCGCCGAACAAGCCGCCTCTGCCGGGAAAACTCTTTACCAATCCGGAAACAGTCAAAAGCGGCTGCGCCGGGCCGCCGACATCGGGCAGTTGCGAAGTGAGATCATGTCCTAAATCCAGCACGTTAAATCACCATGCAGCGGCTGCAGCCGGAAAAACCTCCGACTTGGAGCCTCGAGGATCACAGCCTGCTTCCAGCATGCCGTCGTCGTGACGCTCGGTGCCGAGCAGAAAGCCTTCGGACCAGTCCGGAGCGACCGAAACGTCATGTCCCAAAACTTCCAGGCCCTTCAGCGCCTCACCGCCGACCCGCTCCTCGATGCGCAAACGCCCAAGAAAATTGTCGTGGGGCGCGAAGAACCCTGTGAAATGTTCGCTGGAAAACTTCGGCGCTTCAATCGCCTCCTGCATCGGCATGCCAAACACCAGCCGATTGAGAAGGAACTGAACCTGCCACTGGTCCTGCTGATCGCCTCCCATGCTGCCACAGGCGATCATGGTGCGGCCGTTCTGCTTGACGATGGTGGGGCTTATTGTCGTTCTTGGCCGTTTGCCAGGCGCGATCACATTGGGATGATCCGAGGGGGCGACATAAAAATTCGAAAGGCGGTTGCCAAGTGGAAATCCCAGCTCCGGTATAACCTCGCTGGATTTAATCCACGCGCCGCTCGGCGTGAACGCGCAGGCGTTCCCCTCTTCATCCATCGCATCGACGTGAACCGTTCCGGCTCCCCAGGATGCACCCACACGGCGTTTTTCTTTTGGAAGAGTATCCACGCCCATGGGATCGCCCGGTCTGATTTCGAGCGAGGCCCGGTCCATATCGATCAGCCTGGCACGTCGCTCGCCATAGCGGTCGTCAAGCAAGGCTTCGACAGGCACGTCAACATGCCGGGTGTCGGCGTAGTATTGTTCGCGATCAGCAAATGCCAGCTTCATGGCTTCGGTAACGACATGCACATAGGCCGCGCTATTGTGGCCGAGCGCGGGAAGATCGAAAGACTTGAGTATCGATAAGGTCTGGAGCAGTGCGGGCCCCTGAGTCCATGCGTTTGTCTTGAAAATTTGCGTGTCGGAAAAATTGATGGCGACCGGATCCTCGACGGGAGCGTCGAACGCATCGAAGTCTGCTCTGCTCAGCAGCCCATTATTGGCATCGGAGAACGCGACCATTTTCGCCGCGACATCTCCTTTGTAAAAAGCATCGAACACTGCCTGCAACTTATCATGTCGCGCACCGCCTGCCGAGCTTTCCGCCGATATCAGGTAGCTGATCATATCGGCAAACGCCGAATTTTTTTGCAGAGAACCTTCGACAGGAATCTCTCCATCCCGCAAATAGAGCGCCGCGCTTCCTGGCCACTGGTTGATGAATTTTTCGCGATTATCGGAAATTCCGAATTTGTGCTGACGTATGACGCCGGCATGGATCGGAAACCCGTTAGTTGCGAGATCGAGTGCACGCGCCGATATATCGGAGAAACTCATTCGTCCGTATCTTTGCGCGGCCACGATTAACGCTCCGAACGCGCCGGGTACTCCGGCAGCCAGAATGCCTTCTGCAGGTACTTCTTCCAGCCCGCGGTCTTTGAAAGCGGATGGTGTCGCCCTGGCAGGTGCAACCATGTTGCCATTAATGCAAATCACCTTGTCGCTACCCGCCGGCGCGATCAAAATCGGACACTCTCCGCCGATAGTATGCATGTTGGGGTTGAGAAGACCCTCCACGAGAGTCGCGGCGATCGCAGCATCGATCGCATTTCCCCCGGCTTTCATCATGTCGATGCCGGCCTGAGCCGAAAAATAATGATGCGATGTGACAACCCCGCGTTTGCCGAATACGCGGGGATAGTAGGTTGTGCCGCTTGTTGATGCAGTCCGAAAACTTCTCTCGCTTGTGGCGTGAATGCTCATTTTATTCCGTAAACAATGGGCCTCGTTGGCATATCAAATACCTTGCTGCCGATCTTTAAAGGGCTATGTTTAGAACGGTCCCATCGGAAAAAACGAATGAACTTGAGCATTTATTGGGCAGTTTGCTGCTTGGCATGCCGATGAAAGAGACAGCTCCGCTTCTTCAAAAGTCGGCGACGGAACGCTTCGCCACTTCGGTAACGCTCAGGCAAATTCGCTACTTCATTGCCGTTGCCGAAACCGGAAAAATAAACGCCGCGGCAACGATGATCGGAATTTCTCCGTCGGCAGTGACGGAGGCGATTGCCACTCTGGAATCGCTGACCGGAACTCCGCTTTTCGTACGTTTTCCGCGCGGACTTGAACTGACATATGAGGGACACCGGTTTCTGGCGCACGGCCGCAATATTTTGTCGAGCGTCGAGTCTGCGAGCACGGCAATTGTCCGGCCCAACAGTAATGTCAGCGGCTCAATCACGCTCGGAACGACGATTACGGTGATGAGCTATTTTATCGCCCCTTTTCTGGCCCGCTTCAAACACATCTATCCGAATGTTGAATTCAACGTCATAGAGGCCAAACGGCCGGAAATAGAGAACGGATTAATCGAGGGCGAAATCGATCTGGCGGTGATGCTGACCTCGAATTTAAGCGAAAGACGCCGTCTGCTCAGTCATACTCTGGTCAATTCCCTACGTCGTCTGTGGCTCCCGTCTCAACATCCATTTTTATATCGGGACGTTGTGACCCTGGATGACGTGGCGGCGCTGCCTTATATCCAGCTCGTCATCGACGACGCTGAAGCATCGACCGCCGAATACTGGAAGATGTGCGGCCGCGCACCTAACATCGTGATGCGCACGGAATCCGTCGAAGCGATCCGCAGTTTCATCGCGACACGCCAAGGGGTCACGATCCTCTCCGACATGATGTATCGGCCATGGTCGCTTGAAGGCGATCGCATCGAAGTCCGCGAAATCGCGGCTGACATTCCCATGATGAAAACAGGCGTCGTCTGGTTCAACGAAAGGCCGCTTTCCGCGGAAGCCGAGGTCTTTCTTGGCTTCTGCCAGATCGACAACGACCTTTTGAAAAGCCAGGCTCGCAGAGCGATGCCTCCCGCTTCCGCGTAAACGAAACAATCGCGTAGACCTGCGTCTTTATCCTGTTGTAATTTAGATTCTTCTCTCGTCCATTTTCGAGGTCATGCCGAGACGATCAAGCAGGTCGGCGTCCTTGTCGGTCTGTGGGTTCTTCGTCGTCAGCAGCACGTCGCCGATGAAGATCGAGTTGGCGCCGGCGAGGAAGCACAGCGCCTGCATCTCGTCACTCATATATTGCCGCCCGGCCGAGAGCCGCACCACGCTTTTCGGCATCATGATTCGCGCCACCGCGATCATTCGCACCAGCGCGATCGGATCGGGCTGATCGGCGGTGGCGTTGACCGGCACGCCCTTCACCTCGTTCCACAGATTGACC
>RXJJ01000013.1:138864-218366 GCA_003963145.1 Bradyrhizobiaceae bacterium | reverse complement strand
CATCTGCTCGTTGAGGTAGTACTCGCGCTGGGTCTTCTCCATCTGGCGCTTGACGCGCGAGCGGATCTTCTTCTCGACCTGGAGCACCGAGATTTCGCTTTCCATCAGTCCGAGCACCTTCTCAAGGCGCTGGGAAACGGACAGCGTTTCAAGGATGCCCTGCCGGTCGGAAATCTTGACAGCCAGGTGCGAAGCCACCGTATCGGCGAGCTTGGCGTAGTCGGTGATCTGCTGAACGACGCCCACCACCTCGGCGGAAATCTTCTTGTTCAGCTTCACATAGCTTTCGAAATCGGAGACCACCGAGCGGCCAAGCGCTTCCGCTTCGACGCTGCCGGCGTCGGTATCGGCCAGCGCGACGGCGGTCGCTTCGTAATAGTCTTCGCGATCGGAATATTTCTCGACGCGCGCGCGCTCGAGGCCCTCGACCAGCACCTTCACGGTGCCGTCCGGGAGTTTCAAAAGCTGCAGCACGCTGGCGAGCGTTCCGATTTCGTAAATCGAGTCAGGCGCCGGATCGTCGTCGGACGCATTCTTCTGCGTCGCGAGCAGGATCAGGGCGTCGTTCTTCATCACGTCTTCGAGGGCGCGAATGGATTTCTCGCGGCCGACGAACAGCGGCACGATCATGTGCGGAAAAACGACGATGTCGCGCAGCGGCAGCACCGGATAGGCGTTGCTTTCGCCGGCGACAATGGTTGGACGAGGTTTGGAGGCAGTCATGCCCGTATTCCTTTCATTTCGCCCCCTTGCACGCAGCCCGTCTTCTGACGCAACCACCACAAGGTGCAGTGTGCCGAACCGATCAGGAGGCTCTCCTGAGCCCTCAGGCCACACGCGGCCCCTCACCGTTCCGGGTCGTCTTGCAACGAATCTCCCCGAAGATCGTTTCGCTGCACCGCATAAGGTGGCTATCACCCGCCGGGGTGTCAAGTGAGCGATAAACCCCGATCAACAAAGGCTTTTTCGAAGCATTCAATAAATCGAAAACGGCCGCCGGAACCTCCGGCGGCCGTGACTTCAAGCCGGGAACCGTGGTTTCAGCGCCGTCAGGCGCTGGCGCTGGTCTCGGCGGCGCGGTCGTTGCGGTCGGCGTAGATGTAAAGCGGCCGTGCGGTCGCCTCCACCACTTCCCGCGAGATCACGACCTCCTCGACGCCTTCCAGCCCCGGCAGGTCGAACATCGTTTCGAGCAGAATGCTCTCCAGGATGGAGCGCAGTCCGCGCGCGCCGGTCTTGCGCTCGATGGCCTTGCGCGCGACAGCGCCCAGAGCCTCGTCCGCGAAGGTCAGTTCGATGTTCTCCATCTCGAACAGCCGCTGGTACTGCTTCACCAGCGCATTCTTCGGCTCGACCAGAATCTTCTTCAGCGAGTTCTCGTCGAGGTCTTCCAGCGTCGCGACCACCGGCAGGCGGCCGACGAACTCCGGAATGAGACCGTATTTGAGCAAATCCTCCGGCTCGACCTCGCGGAAGATTTCGCCGGTGCGGCGATCCTCAGGCGCAAGGACGTTGGCCGCGAAGCCGATCGAGGTCGAGCGGCCGCGCGCGGAGATGATCTTCTCGAGGCCCGAGAAGGCGCCGCCGCAGATGAACAGGATGTTGGTGGTGTCCACCTGCAGGAATTCCTGCTGCGGATGCTTGCGGCCGCCCTGCGGCGGAACCGAAGCCACCGTGCCTTCCATGATCTTGAGCAGCGCCTGCTGCACGCCCTCGCCCGACACGTCGCGGGTGATCGACGGGTTGTCGGACTTGCGCGAAATCTTGTCGATTTCGTCGATATACACGATGCCGCGCTGGGCGCGCTCGACATTGTAGTCGGCGGCCTGCAACAGCTTGAGGATGATGTTCTCTACGTCCTCGCCGACATAGCCGGCTTCGGTCAGCGTGGTTGCATCCGCCATCGTGAAAGGCACATCGAGGATACGCGCCAGCGTCTGCGCCAGCAGCGTCTTGCCCGAACCGGTCGGACCGATTAGCAGGATGTTCGACTTCGCAAGCTCGACGTCGTTGTGCTTTGTCTGATGGTTGAGCCGCTTGTAGTGATTATGCACGGCAACCGAGAGCACTTTCTTGGCGTGCTGCTGGCCGATCACATAGTCGTCGAGAACCTTGCAGATTTCCTTCGGCGTCGGAATCCCGTCGCGCGACTTCACCAGCGAGGACTTGTTCTCCTCACGGATGATGTCCATGCACAGTTCAACGCATTCATCGCAGATGAAAACGGTGGGGCCCGCGATCAATTTGCGGACTTCGTGCTGGCTCTTGCCGCAGAACGAGCAATAGAGAGTGTTTTTCGAATCGCCTGTTCCGACCTTGCTCATTCCTGTCTCCGTCTACCGCCGATCTGCTGCCGAAAGATCGCTCCCTGTCCGGGAGCACCCGGCATCGTTAAAATAGGAGCAAATTCCGTACCAAGAAGACCTTGCACTCCAGATATGCGGGAATCGTGTCCTCTCTCGAATCTCGATCCACTCTAACCCATTCACGCCAGCCAACCATGGTGTCATCCAACGATCAAGAATTCGCTAACCGGCGCGGCGCCATTTCACCGATCCTAGCGGCATTTTCCGGCGATTTGCGACGTTTGGTCCGGCGAATTCGACTTAACCGTTGCGTGAATGACACTCCTGATATGTCTGGAACTTCAGTTCCAGGGATGCAACGACGCGATTTGGTTGCATCACGCACGGATTCGCGCGGGCCCAAGCGTGTCACCATTCCAGCGATCAAGACGAAAACGCGAACGCCTCACGGCGTTCGCGCCTGAATTGCCCCAGCGCTTCAGCGCCGTGACCGGCAATGCCGTATCACGCCGCCTTGGCTGCGGGATCCTCAGGTCGTCTTTCGATCACCTTGTCCACGATGCCAAAATCGCGGGCCTTTTCGGCGGTGAGGAAGTTGTCACGCTCGAGCGCCTCCTCGATCTTGTCGTAGGACTGGCCCGTGTGCTTGACGTAGATTTCGTTGAGCCGCTTCTTCAGGTTCAGAATTTCCTGCGCGTGCAGCATGATATCGGTCGCCTGGCCCTGGAAGCCGCCCGAAGGCTGATGAACCATGATGCGTGAATTCGGCAGCGAGAAACGCATGTCCTTCTCGCCTGCCGCGAGCAGCAGCGAGCCCATCGACGCGGCCTGTCCGGTGCACAACGTCGACACCGGCGGGCGGATGAATTGCATGGTGTCGTAGATCGCAAGGCCCGATGTCACCACGCCGCCCGGCGAATTGATGTACATCGAGATTTCCTTCTTCGGATTCTCGGCTTCGAGGAACAGAAGCTGCGCCACGATCAGCACCGACATGCCGTCCTCGACGGGGCCGGTGACGAAGATGATGCGCTCTTTCAGAAGGCGCGAAAAGATATCGTAGGCCCGCTCGCCGCGATTGGTCTGTTCGACCACCATCGGCACAAGGTTCATGTAGGTTTCAATCGGATCGCGCATTCGTCACCTAAAAGGGTTGGCGGAATTGTACCGGAAAGATAAGCGAGGATCGGTCCCCGGCAAGGGATATTCGAGCGATGTTCAACAGCGGTTCAAGCCGATTCGGCGGCTCTCACAAAGCACTCACCAAAAATGAAGTTAACACGAAATGTCGTCCCCGCGCAGGCGGGGACCCAGACTTGCAGAAAGAACCACTCGAAAGATGATCGGCAACCCGATTCACAAATACGCTTACACAGTCCGAAACTTGGGCTCCGGTCCCGCCTGAGTTTATCATCGGGCCGGCGAAGCCGGCCCCGTTGGCGGGGACGGCGCGAAATTTCGTCCTTCCACGTGGTGATCAGGCCGCGGCCTTCTCGTCCTCGTCCTTGAACAATTCCTCGCGCGACACCTTGGTTTCGGTGACATTGGCGAGTTCAAGAATGAAGTCGACGACCTTGTCCTCGAAGATTGGCGCGCGAAGCTGCGCCAGCGCGCCCGGATTGCTGCGGTAGTAATCCCACACTTCCTTCTCGCGGCCCGGCATCTGGCGGGCGCGCTCGATCACGGCGCGGCTGACTTCGTCGTCGGTCACGGTGATCTTGTTCTTCTCGCCGATCTCCGAGAGCACGAGGCCGAGGCGCACGCGGCGGTCCGCGATCTTTCGGTATTCCTCCCGCGCTTCCTCCTCCGTGGTGTTCTCGTCGGCGAAGGTCTTCTGGCTCGATTCCATCTCCGCCTTGATCGAATTCCACATCAGGTCGAACTCGTCGTTCACCAGCGAGGGCGGCGGATCGAATTTATGCGTCTCGTCGAGACGGTCGAGCAGCGTGCGCTTCACCTTCTGACGCGTCGCGCCGGCGAATTCCTGGGTCAGGCGCTCGCGCATCACTTCTTTCAGCTTGTCGAGCGATTCCAGGCCGAGCGACTTGGCGAATTCATCGTCGATCACCGGATCCTGCGGCGCCTCGATCAGGCTCGCGGTCGTTTCGAATTCGGCGTCCTGGCCCGCCAGATTGGCGGCGGCGTAGTTTTTCGGGAACGAAGCCTTGACGTTGCGCGTCTCGCCGACCGCGATCCCGATCAGCTGATCCTCGAAACCGGGAATGAAGGTGTTGGAGCCGATCACCACGGGAATGTTCTCGCCGGTGCCGCCGTCGAAAGCGACGCCGCCGATCGTGCCCTTGAAGGCGACCGTGACACGGTCGCCGGTCTCGGCCTTCGCGCCCTCCGCCTTCGCGGTGTAGGACTTGTTCTGGTCGGCAATGCGCTTGATCGCCTCATCGACATCCGTATCGGCGACCTCGGCCACCGGCTTTTCGACGCTGAAGGACTTGAAGTCGGCAAGCGCGATCGGAGGTACGACCTCAAAGGCCACCGTGTAGGTCAGGTCGGACTTGCCGGCGAGGATGTCTTCGACTTCCTTTTCCTCGGTCGGCATCGTGATCTTCGGCTCGTTGGCCAGCCGCACGCCGCGTTCGGTGAAAATCTGCGTGTTGGTATCGCGGATGGTCTGCTCCAGCGTCTCGGCCGCGACCGACTTGCCATAGACCTTCTTCAGATGCGCGACCGGCACCTTGCCCGGACGGAAGCCGTTGATGCGAACCTTGCTCTTCAACTCGGAGAGGCGCGCATCGACCTTGGCATCCAGCTCCGAGGCCGGAATGCTGACCTGATATTCGTGCTTCAGTCCCTCGGCGAGGGTTTCTTTCACCTGCATGGCGTCGTTCTTTTCCTGTGGACCCGGTCTGGCGACCGGATCGTGTCTTCAATGTTGGACGCGGCCGGACCGGACCTGCGTCGGTGGTTTTGGCGGACGCCTGAACGTCTGCCGGAATTCGGCGCGCAAACTTCATAAAGTCGCGCTTGGTGCGCTCGGAGGGACTCGAACCCCCACATCTTTCGACACTGGAACCTAAACCCAGCGCGTCTACCAATTCCGCCACGAGCGCGCAGCACACGTCGTCGGCGGCAGCCGCGAGCGGCGGGCTTATAACATGTGACAGGCGTTCCGTAGCAAGAAAATAAGGTATTCTTGACGCAGTGCCATACCCCTCCGCCCGCTGGACTTTCTGCCCGGAAAATGGTCCGCCTAATCATGGCAAATCGGCATTTTCAGCTCGATCGGAGAACCGCTTTGGCGGCTCTCGGCGGCGCGGCCTTCAGCCCCTTTTTGCTCTGTCAGGCACGCACCCAGGGCATTCTGGGCCCTCCCCGGCTCGGCCTGCGATTGCGCCCTGCCTCGCTCGCGCTGCAACAAGGCGCGCCCACCCCTGTCTGGTCGCTCGATTCGGACAAGGACGGCTTCATCACCCGGCTGTTGCGCGGCGATCTGCTGGAATTTGAGTTTGCAAACGAAACACCGGCCACTGTCGCGGTCGAGGCCCGCGGCATCAACGGCGCCGCGGCGGCTGTTCCCCTGCTGGGCCAGCCGCCTCTGGCGGCGAACGGGAAGGCTACACTGACCATCCCGGTCAGCCAGCCCGGCACCTTCCTGATCGACCCGCGGCTGCTCGGAGATGGCGGCGAACGCCCGCTGCTGCCGCGTGTGCTGGTGATCGAAGACATTGCAAAGGGCGCCGATCGCGACGAGGTGCTGCTGATCGAGGACTGGCGGCTGCGCGGCGATGGCAGTGCACTGTCGCCTGGTCAGGACGCGGGCAGTGCGGCGACACTCTATACGCTCAACCGCTCGCCTTCCTTCGACGTCAGGGTCAAACACAATGAGCGTGTCCGGTTGCGGATCGTCAACGCCTGCCAGCGCGCCATCGTCGCCCTGAAGATCGCCGACCACGACCTGCGGGTGATGGCGTTCGACGGCGAGGCCGCCGAACCGTTTCTGGCCCGCGGCGGCCAGATCGTGCTGGGACCCGGCACGCGCGCCGATGCGTTTCTCGATGCCACCCGGCCCTCGGGCTCGACATCGGAGATTCTTCTCCATGACGGCAACAAGGCGATGCCGCTCGGCCGCATCGTCACGAATGACGAGGCGCGCCGTTCCGCGCTGCCTCTGCCCATCCCGCTTGTCCCCAGCGCCTCGCCGCGCATCGACCTGAAAAACGCGCAGCGCACCGATCTTTCGCTCGACCCATCGCAATGGACCGCACCCTCTTCGTTCAGCAGGAATTCGAAACCCGTGCTGCGCGCCAAACGCGGACAAACCGCCGTGCTCGCGATCACCAACAGCATGGCGACGCCAGCGACGTTTCATCTGCAGGGTCATCACTTTCGCCTGCTCGACCGGCTGGATGACGGCTGGAAGCCGTTCTGGCTCGACACGCTGGTGTTCCAGCCTGGCCAGACCCAGCGCATTGCCTTCGCCGCCGACTTCCCCGGCAATTATCTGATGGAAGCGATGGGCAACGCATGGAGCGCACCGCGCCTTTTGCGCTGGTACGCGGTGGAGTGAGGCGCCTCTTCCTGAGGACCGCGCTTGGCTCGTGCTTTACCGGAAGGTCAATCTCCGATCTCGAACTCCGTATAAAGATCGGAAAACACCTCCGGCAGCATCTCGGACAAATCCTCGGCGATCAGGCCGGGCCCGAACTGATGCGCGGCCTCGCCATGCATCCACACCGCCATCGACGCCGCGTCGAACGCATCGACGCCTTGCGCGAGAAAGCCGCCGATCATGCCTGCCAGCACATCGCCCGCGCCGGCCGTCGCAAGCCACGGCGGCGCGTTGGCGGCGATGGAGGCGCGTCCGTCCGGCGATGCCACCACCGTGTCAGGCCCTTTCAGCAGAACCACCGCGCCCGATTGCGTCGCCGCCATGCGCGTTCGCTCCAGTTTCGAGAGGGACACGTCGGCGATCTCGCTCTTGAACAGCCGCGCGAATTCGCCTTCGTGCGGCGTCAGCACGATCTGAGCATGGGCGCTGCGGATCGCGGTGAATAATTGCTCGGGATGATCGGCGAAACTCGTCAGCGCGTCGGCATCGAGCACGGCGTGGCGCTGCGCCGACAGGATTTCCAGTGTGAGGTCGCGGGTCCGCGCGCCAACGCCTGCCCCCGGCCCGATCACGCAGCTATTCAGCCGTTTGTCCTCGAGCAGTTTGGCGAACTGCTTGGGCGTATCAACACCACGCACCATGACGGCCGTCAGCGCGGCCGCATTGACGGCAAGCGCATCGCCGGGCGAGACCAGCGTCACCAGCCCCGCGCCCGCACGCAGCGCCGCGCGCGCGGCAAGGCGCGCCGCGCCGGTCGCCGCCATGCCGCCGGAGACGACAAGCGCATGCCCGCGGGCGTATTTGTGGCCGTCGATCTTCGGCACGGGAAACGCATCGCGCCAGAGCTGCGGTACGTTTTCGAACGCGGGCGGCCGGATCGTCTCCAGCACCGTGTCCTTGATGCCGATGTCGGCGACCTCGACCTCGCCACAATGCAGCCGCCCCGGCAGAAGCACATGTCCTGTCTTGCGGCGAAAGAACGTGACCGTGCGCGTGGCCCGCACCGCAATTCCCATCACCTGCCCGGTCGTGCCGTTGATGCCGCTTGGCAGATCGACCGCCAGCACCGGCACGTTGCTGGCATTGATGGCTTCGATCATCGTGTAGGCATCGCCCTTGATCGGCCGGTCGAGACCCGTTCCGAACAGAGCGGCAATGATGAGAGCGGGATGACCGAGCGAATTCGGCACGCAGGGCAGAACCTCCCCCTTCCACTCCTGCGCGGCGCGCGCGGCATCGCCCTTCAGCGAGTCGCGGCTGCACAGCAGGATCACCGAAACTTCGCGCCCGCGTGCGGCAAGATCGGCGGCTGCCACAAATCCGTCGCCGCCATTATTGCCGCGTCCGGCAACCACCACGATGGGACCGCTCGGCGAAAGCGCCTCCGCAGCGTCCGCAACCGCGCGGCCGGCGCGCAGCATCAGCGCAAAACCCTCCGTGCCGCCGGCGATGGTCATCCGGTCGGCTTCCTGCATCTCCTGTGTGGTCAGCAATTCCATCTGCGGGTCACTACTCATGTCGCCACTTGATGAGGCAGAGGCTTTAGGCTGGACCTGTATCCATTTGCATATGCATAATAAATATGCATTTGCTTATTATGAAGGCTGCAATCCAACTGGCATTTGCTCAAGAAGAGTGCCGCCGGGTAAAAAGGCCTGAAAAGCGAGTGTATTTGGTGGCGATCCGGACTTGGCATGGACCCTGCTTTCATAGGCTGCACACAACAGGGGTTGCATGCGTAGCGAGTGTAAGCGCAGCGGCGGAGCTGCAAAAGATTGAAATGCCGGGAGACGTTCAGTGAAAAAGATCGAGGCGATCATCAAGCCATTCAAACTTGATGAGGTGAAGGAAGCGCTTCAGGAAGTCGGACTGCAGGGCATCACCGTGACCGAGGCGAAAGGCTTCGGCCGCCAGAAAGGCCACGCCGAATTATATCGCGGCGCGGAATATATCGTGGATTTCCTGCCGAAAGTGAAAATCGAGATCGTGATCGGCGACGATCTGGTGGACAAGGCCATCGACGCGATCCGGCGCGCGGCCCAGACCGGCCGCATCGGCGACGGCAAGATCTTCGTGTCCAACATCGAGGAAGCCATCCGCATCCGGACCGGCGAATCCGGCGTCGACGCCATTTAAACCCGCCAGTTAAGAAGTTATAACCTCTCCCCGATAAGAGGTCGCGCCGCACCCTTAGCGACGCCGGGTTCGCTTGTGCGACCATAAACTTCCTAACCGACCAAAGGGGTATTCATGAAAACCGCCAAGGACGTCCTGAAATCGATCAAGGACAACGACGTGAAATACGTCGATCTGCGCTTCACCGATCCGCGCGGAAAATGGCAGCACGTCACCTTCGACGTATCGATGATCGACGAGGATATTTTCACCGACGGCACCATGTTCGACGGCTCCTCGATCGCCGGCTGGAAGGCGATCAACGAGTCGGACATGACCCTGATGCCAGATCCGGTCACCGCGACGATCGATCCGTTCTTCGCCGAGACCACCATGGTCATTACCTGCGACATTCTCGAGCCCTCGACCGGCCAGCCCTACAACCGCGATCCGCGCGGCATCGCCAAAAAGGCGGAAGCCCAGGTCAAGGCGATGGGCGTCGGCGACAGCGTGTTCTTCGGACCCGAAGCCGAGTTCTTCGTGTTCGACGACGTGCGCTACCAGACCACGCCCTACAACACCGGTTTCAAGCTGGACTCCTCCGAACTGCCGATCAATTCGGATACCGAATATGAGGGCGGCAATCTCGGCCACCGCATCCGTACCAAGGCCGGCTACTTCCCGGTGCCGCCGCAGGATTCGGTGCAGGACATGCGCTCGGAAATGCTGGGCGCCATGGCCAAGATGGGCGTGAAGGTCGAGAAGCATCACCACGAGGTGGCGTCGGCCCAGCACGAGCTCGGCATGAAGTTCGACACGCTGACCCTGATGGCCGACCAGATGCAGATCTACAAATACTGCATCCATCAGGTCGCCCACATCTACGGCAAGACCGCCACGTTCATGCCGAAGCCGGTTTACGGCGATAACGGCTCGGGCATGCACTGCCACCAGTCGATCTGGAAGGACGGCAAGCCGGTATTCGCCGGCAACAAATACGCCGACCTGTCGGAAACCTGTCTCCACTACATCGGCGGCATCATCAAACACGCGAAGGCGATCAACGCCTTCACCAATCCCTCGACCAACTCCTACAAACGTCTGGTCCCGGGCTATGAAGCGCCGGTGCTGCTGGCCTATTCGGCGCGCAACCGTTCGGCCTCCTGCCGCATCCCCTACACCGCTTCGCCGAAGGCCAAGCGCATCGAGGTGCGTTTCCCCGATCCGATGGCCAACCCCTATCTCGCCTTCTCGGCCATGCTGATGGCAGGCCTCGACGGCATCAAGAACAAGCTCGACCCCGGCCCGGCGATGGACAAGGACCTCTATGACCTGCCGAAGGAAGAGCTGAAGTCGATCCCCACAGTCTGCGGTTCGCTGCGCGAGGCGCTGGAAAATCTCGACAAGGACCGCGCCTTCCTGAAAGCCGGCGGCGTGTTCGACGACGATTTCATCGACAGCTTCATCGAACTGAAGATGTCGGAAGTCGAGCGTTTCGAGATGACCCCGCATCCGGTCGAATTCGAGATGTATTACTCGCAGTAAGCGGCTGCGACATCCATAAGAAAAAGGCGCTCTCGCGAGCGCCTTTTTTGTGTCTCAAGCGTTATTGCCGCAGGCTCTTTCGCTTGATCCCGTGCAGGGTTTGGGCAAAGACTGCTGTATGGACAAGGAAACGGTCGTGAAATCCCCTCTCGAGCGCGCGATGGCCCGTGGCGACATGGCCTGGGCGATTGCTGTCGGCGGCATCAGCATCGTCACCTTTGCGGCCGCGCTGGTTTTCGCCTGGTATTACGCGGCGACGATTTTCCTGATTTTTGCAGGCGCGCTGCTCGGCGTGGCACTGACGGCGATGAGCCATCTGCTCCAGCGGGTGATTGGCGGCCCGCACGGCCTGCGGCTGTTGATTGTGTGCCTGTTTCTGGCCGCGATCTTCGCCAGCGTCATGGTGCTGGGCGGCTCGACCATCGCGCAGCAGGCCACGGCGCTCAGCGGCACGATCAAGTCGCAGATCATCAACCTCAAGGGATTTCTGGAGTCGCACGGCGTCGATACCAGCTACCTGCAGATCAACGGCGTGACGACACCGCCCTCACCGGAGGCAGGGACCACGCCGGTCTCGTCGCCGAGCACGTCCCCCAAGCCATCCGCCCTTCCGAGCGCCGGCGAACTCGCATCGGGTGGCGGCGCCATCGTCAGCCAGACTCTCAAACTCATTCTTGGCACCGTCGGCGCGGTCGGAAACCTGTTTATCGTGCTGTTCCTGGGCCTGGCGTTCGCCTCGCAGCCGGGTGTCTACCGGCGCGGTCTGCTCCATCTGTCACCCGCGCGCTACCGGGCGCATGTCGAGATCGTCACCGACCGCATCGGTGTCACGCTCGAGCGCTGGCTGATCGCGCAGATGATCACCATGTCCGCGGTGTTCGCGGTGACATGGATCGGCCTTTTGCTGATCGGAATTCCCGGCGCGTTCATTCTCGGCATTCAGGCCGGCCTGCTCGCCTTCATCCCGACCGTCGGCGCCATTCTCGGTGGCCTCATTATCGTGCTGGCGAGTCTCGCCTCGGGCTGGGTCGCGGTCGGCAGCGCCTTCGCGCTCTTTCTGGGCGTGCATGCGCTGGAAAGCTATATTCTCACTCCGATCATCCAGCGCGAGGCGATCGACATTCCGCCCGCGACGCTGTTCGCATTCCAGATCCTGCTCGGCGTGGTATTCGGCCTGTGGGGGCTTGCACTGGCGCTGCCGGTGATGGCCATCGCCAAGGTCATCATCGACGATGTGCGCGAGGATACGGCCCTGCCCTGAGCAAAAAGGGCGCTCTCGCGAACGCCCTGTCTCACTCACAGTCTTGCCGGAAACTAGAAACTCAGCACCGTATTGGTGTGTTCGACCTCCGGCGGCCCGGCGAAGTATGAGCCGACCAGGGCACGCCATTCCTGAAAATCAGCGGATTCGCGAAAATCGACCATGTGATTTTCCAGCGTGTCCCACTTGATGTGCAGGCGGTAGCGCGACGGCTTTTCGATCGAACGGTGCAATTCGAAGCTGCGCCAGCCTTTCTGGCGTTTGAAAATTCCCTGCGACTGCCCGACAGCAGCCTCGAAGTCCTTTTCGTGGCCGGGCTTGATTTCGATCTGCGCGATTTCCGTGATCATGTTTTCTGCACCTTTGTTGCCGGGCCGTATGAGCGGGTCATGCCCTGAACGCCCGTCAGCCTTTAGAGCATTTCGCGGCCGCGCGAAATCGGCCGGCATGAGAACGAAACGAAAATTGTGAGAAAGACGCTGCCGCGCGTCTAGAGCATGACCAGCAAAGCGCCGGTCAGCATGAGGATACAGCCCGCCAACATGAGGCCCTGCCAGTCGCGCGGGCCATCGTAGCGACCCTCCGCGCGGCGATGCGCGATCAGCGCTCTTTCGTACTCGTCCGAGGTCGAAAAGATGCAGGCAAAACCCGAACGGGCGGACGCTGCGGCGGCCTCGAGAGCCGAGAGGTCTTTGTGGATGTCGTGTGCGCGCGAACTGAACATGCCGCGATGCTAGGCTCGGCATGGTAAACGAGGCGTTAGCACGATAGCCGGATTTTGAAATTAAGCGGACGCCTGCATGGCCTGGTCCATCGCGGCGCGCCGATGATCGCGCACCATCTGACTGGCCGCACTGCTGGCCCTGCGGCGCGGCAGATCCGGCGACAGCGGCTCGTCGGTCGTGACTTCGACCCGGTTACGACCGCCACGCTTGGCCCGGTAGAGCGCGGTGTCCGCCGATGCCAACAGCACTTCGAGTTCGGTATTGGCCGGCCCGCTGGCGACGCCGATGCTGACGGTGGTCACGAGCGGCTCTTCGTCGATGGCGACGCCCGAATCCCGGAATGCCTCGCGCACGCGCTCGGCCGCCACAACAGCCTCGTCCAGATCGCAGGGCAAAAGTGCTGCGAATTCCTCACCGCCAACCCGCCCTACGAGGTCGGTGATACGCAGGGTGCTTGTCACGCTATGGGCGAACACCTTCAGCACCTCGTCGCCGGCCGCGTGACCGAAACGGTCATTGACCGATTTGAAATGGTCGATGTCGAAGGCCAGGACCGTCACCGGCCGCCCGGCCTTGGCCTCGCGTTCGATCATGCGCGAGGTCGCTTCGCCGAAACCGCGGCGATTCAGCAGGCCGGTCAGGGAATCAACCGAAGCCGCGGTCTTGTGAGCAAGCACCGCGCGTTCGGATACCAGCATGAAGATGATGAACACGGTGCCCACGGCATAGATCACCAGTTCCACGGCGAAGGCAGCAATCCAGATGCCATACACGTGCGGCGCGCCGCTGCGCGCATGCATCACATCGCTGACGACGATCGGCAACATGAGCACCGCGCCATGCAGCAGCGGCACGAACAGCGCGGGCCATCTGGCGCGCATCGTCTTGCGGCGTTCCCGCAAAAGCTCTGTCGCCGTCAGCGCGGCATAGGCGGCGACGATGGCCGCGCCCAGCGTCATGCGCCAGTCGTTCGGCATCGGGTCGATGAAGATATTGGCTGCGATCCAGAGCACCGCGCCGGCCAGCAGGCCAATCACGCTCGGGGCCCGGCCGTGAAACACACGTGCTGCGTCCCAGACAAGACCGCAGGCGATAAAGCCGACCGCATTGACCGCAAGAGACAATTCGAAGCCGAGCGACTCTCCGCCGATCGTCCACAAGGCGATCGAGGCGGCTCCCAGAAGATAGGCGGCGCCCCACCATCCGAGCGCGGGAATCTTCTCCTGACGCCAGATGAAAATCAGCATCGCGCCGAGCAATGCAGCAACCAGAGTCGCGACGAGGTAGAGCGTCGAGATATCGAGAGACATCGTGGTGCCGATGGACGTCATCGCAAACCGAAGATGAAAAAGCCGGAATTGGCTTGTCTAGGCACGCTATCTATCACCGGTTCGTTCGCAGTCCGTTTGCGCCTGTCACGCAATTTTCAGGAAAAGTGTCGGTAATTCAGTTTCATTTGGAACAAAAAAGGGCGCTCTTGCGAGCGCCCTTTTGATAAAATCGAACCGAACCCGGAAACGTCTCGTCAAGCAACCTGCCGCAATGGGTTCGCAGGTTGCGGAACGTTTTAACGCTTCGAGAACCAGCGGCGAGGCGCGCCTTGGCGCCTCGAGAACTGGCGGCGAAGCGCCCCTTAGCGCTTCGAGAACTGGAACGAGCGGCGGGCCTTCGCCTTGCCGTACTTCTTGCGCTCGACCACGCGCGAGTCGCGGGTAAGGAAGCCGCCCTTTTTCAGAACACCGCGCAGGTCGGGTTCGAAATTGGTCAGCGCCTTCGAGATACCGTGACGCACCGCGCCGGCCTGCCCCGACAGACCGCCGCCGGCAACAGTGGCGACGACGTCGTACTGGCCCTGACGAGCCGCGGCAACGATCGGCTGCTGGATCAGCATACGAAGCACCGGACGCGCGAAATACACTTCGAGTTCGCGCGTGTTCACCTGAATCTTGCCGGAGCCCGGCTTGATCCAGACGCGTGCGACAGCATCCTTGCGCTTGCCGGTGGCATAGGCGCGGCCCTGCTTGTCGACCTTCTTCTCGTGCTTGGGCGCTTCGGGAGCCGCCGTCCTGATCGACGACAGTTGGTCGAGGGATTGAATGGTATCCGACATTATGCAGCCCTCGTGTTCTTGCGATTCATCGAAGCGATATCGACCACCTCAGGCTGCTGTGCCTCGTGCGGATGCTCGGTGCCCGGATAGACGCGCAGATTGCCCATCTGCATGCGGCCCAGAGGACCGCGCGGGATCATGCGCTCAACCGCCTTCTCGACGACGCGCTCGGGGAAACGGCCCTCGAGGATCGACTTGGCGCTGCGCTCCTTGATGCCACCGATGAATCCGGTGTGCTTGTAGTACATCTTGTTGTCGCGCTTGCGTCCGGTGAGGACGACATGCGCGGCGTTGATGATGATGACATTGTCACCGCAATCAACGTGCGGGGTGTAGGTCGGGAGATGCTTGCCGCGCAAACGCATCGCGACCAGCGTGGCGAGACGGCCGACGACAAGACCCTTGGCGTCGATAATCACCCACTTCTTGTTGACCTCGGCAGGCTTGGCCGAAAACGTCTTCATGATGTGATGTCCGTGAAATTTGTGTCTCGGCGAAAAGCGCCGGATTGCGCGCGTTTCTAAAGAAGGCTCTGCGCGCCGTCAATGGCGTTACGCCAAAATTAGATCATATAAACCAATAGCTTATAATTAAGGTGCTATATTACCTGAAAAATCATCAAGACGCTGGAATGGAATAGGTCGCGGTCACATGTGCGACCGGATCCGGCGAAGTCCCTGATAACAACTGCACTTCTCCAACGGCCAAACGCTTGCCCAGACGCAGGAGTTTCGCCGCAGCAAGAACATCCTGACCGGGCTGGCCCCGGCGCAGGAAGTTGATGTTCAGGCTTGTCGTGAAGGCATTGCCGACCGGACCGATCGCGGACAGCAGCACCGCGTACATCGCAAAATCCGCCAGTGCCATCAAAGTCGGACCGGACACCACCCCTCCCGGCCGCAGCATGCGCTCGTTGTAAGGCTGACGCAGCAGACTGGTCTGGCCATCCGCGCTTTCAATCAGGATGTCGCCCCCGCTGAACGCCTGTGGAAACTCCTTGTGCAAAAAGGTCTCCAGTTCAGCCACCGTCATTTTCGGATTCGCCATCGGTGGTTCCGCTTCCCTCGCTTATATGACAGTTGTATCACAGCAGCCGGGCGGCAAAAGCAAGATGCAGTTTGCGGATTCGTGAGGCGCATCTACTAAAGATCAACAATCGCGAATGTAGGCCTGTTCATGACACTGCAAGACGCGCCGGCACGGACGGGAGATGGTATGGCGCCTGTCTTGCGCGAGACGTCCGGGAGCGTCGCTGTCCTGACGCTGAATGCTCCACGCTCGCGCAACGCACTGTCGCAGGCGACGATCGCCGCCGTTCATGCCCAACTCGACAAGATCCGCCACGACAATGCGGTGCGCGCCGTCGTTATCGCTGCCGAGGGACCCGCGTTTTCGTCCGGACACGATCTGAAGGAATTGACCGCGCATCGCAGCGATGCCGATGGCGGGCGCGCTTTTTTCACGCGGATGATGACGGCATGCAGCGACATGATGCTGGCCATCGTCACGCTGCCCAAACCGGTCATCGCGGCGGTTCAGGGTGTTGCGACAGCGGCCGGTTGCCAGCTCGTCGCGACCTGCGATCTTGCGGTTGCCTCGGATGCGGCGACGTTCGCCACGCCCGGCGTCGACATCGGCCTGTTTTGTTCGACGCCGATGGTGGCGCTGTCGCGCAACGTGCCCCGCAAGCATGCGATGCATATGCTGCTGACCGGAGAGCCGATTTCCGCAGCGCGGGCGCGTGAGCTCGGCCTCGTCAACGCCGTGGTGCCGCCGGGGACCGAGCGAGATGCTGCCATCGCGCTGGCGGAAAAGATCGCTGCAAAATCCGCCTACACGGTCAAAACCGGCAAGGAGGCTTTCTATCGCCAGGCGGAAATGTCTCTCGCCGACGCCTATTGCTATACGGCGCAAGTGATGACCATGAACATGATGGCGCGCGATGCACACGAAGGCATCTGCGCGTTCATCGACAAGCGCGAGCCGCGCTGGGAAGACCGGTAGTTCGCGATGGACCATGACGCCTACGACGACACCTATATCCGCGCAATTCTCACTGGGGTGAAAACCATTGCCATGATCGGCGCCTCGCCGCTCAATGTGCGGCCGAGCTACTTCGTGTTCAAATATCTCACCGAGCGCAGCTATGACGTGATTCCTATCAATCCCGGACAGGTCGGCAACAACCTGCTCGGAAAACCATTCGTGGGCTCGCTGCGAGACATCGGGCGGCCGGTCGACATGATCGACGTGTTCCGCAATTCCGATCGCGCGATGGAAGTCGTCAAAGAGGCGCTGTCGCTGCCCGTGCTACCGAAAGTGATCTGGATGCAGCTTGGCGTGCACAACGATGCAGCCGCCGCCAGGGCCGAGGCCGCGGGCATCAAGGTGGTGATGAACCGCTGTCCGAAAATCGAATACGGGCGGCTGACGTCCGAAATCCAGTGGATGGGCGTGAACTCGCGCACGCTCAGTTCAAAACGTGCGCCGGTCCCGGACAGCGGCATGCGTCTGTCGCTCAACCGCGCAAGTGTCGGCGGCGGGGCAACAACAGCGGCAGACCGGGTGGCAACCGCCGGTCAGGACTCGAAAAAGGATAATTCCTGAACGGCAGTTTGCCGCAGCCATATTTTCCTGCGGCAAGGCACAACACCTTTCGCTATTCGCGCGTTAACGGCGATCAGCACGACAACTTGACTGACGTGCGGCGACCAGCATGATCCGGCCCGGCCTCCGACTTAAAGGGATTCCAGATGACCGAACGCCTGCCGGGATTTTCGACCCTTGCCGTTCACGCCGGCGCGCAGCCCGACCCGACGACGGGCGCCCGTATCACGCCGATCTATCAGACCGCCTCCTACGTCTTTAACGACGCCGATCACGCCGCGTCGCTGTTCGGTCTGCAGTCCTTCGGCAACATCTATACGCGCCTGACCAATCCGACGACCGCCGTGCTGGAAGAGCGTGTCGCCGCACTTGAAGGCGGCACCGCGGCCGTTGCCGCCGCGTCGGGTCACGCAGCGCAGTTTCTGATCTTTCACACCCTGATGCAGCCGGGCGACGAGTTCATTGCGTCGCGCAGGCTCTATGGCGGTTCGATCAACCAGTTCAATCATGCCTTCAAGAATTTCGGCTGGAACGTGGTCTGGGCCGACACCGACGACATCGCGAGTTTCGAGCGCGCCATCTCGCCGAAGACCAAGGCGGTATTCGTCGAGTCCATCGCCAATCCCGGCGGCACCGTGACCGACCTCGAAGCGATTGCCGCGATCGCGCGCAAGGCCAACGCGCCCTTGATCGTCGACAACACCCTCGCCTCGCCCTACCTCGTCAAGCCGATTGACCACGGCGCGGATATCGTCGTGCATTCGGCGACGAAATTTCTCGGCGGACACGGCAATTCGCTCGGCGGCATCGTGGTCGACGCCGGCACCTTCGACTGGTCACGCGACAACCGCTATCCGATGCTCAGCGAGCCGCGGCCCGAATATCACGGCATCAAATTGCAGGAGACGTTCGGCAATTTCGCGTTCGCAATTGCCGTGCGCGTGCTCGGCCTGCGCGATCTCGGCCCGGCGATTTCGCCGTTCAACTCCTTCATGATCCTGACCGGCATCGAAACGCTGGCACTACGGATGCAGAAGCACTGCGACAACGCCAAGGCGCTGGCCGAATGGCTCGCCGCGCATCCTGCGGTGTCATGGGTGAACTATGCGGGCCTGCCGGGCGACAAGTATCACGTGCTGGCGCGCAAATACGCGCCCAAGGGCGCGGGCGCGGTGTTTACCTTCGGCCTCAAGGGCGGTTATGACGCGGGGATCAAGCTCGTCTCCGGCGTCCGACTGTTCTCGCATCTGGCCAATGTCGGCGACACCCGCTCGCTGATTATCCATCCCGCCTCAACCACCCACAGCCAGCTCACCGACGAACAGAAGGCCGCAGCGGGAGCCGGCGTCGATGTCGTGCGGCTGTCGGTCGGCATCGAAGACAAGGAAGACCTGATCGCAGACCTCGATCAGGCGCTCAGCACCTGATTGGGGCTCGTCGCAAAAAATAAACGGCGCCGGGCATGGCGCCGTTTTATTTTTGCAACATGGACTTTTTAGTAAAAACGTAAAAAAGCACGGCACAAGACCGCAGCCTTTCCTGCCCTGATTTACATCAGACCGCTTCACCGGGCGATGCAAAACGCCGTGATGCCTGGCCTCAAACGCTAGAATTCCTCAAACGGATAAGACGCGCGTCCTGCCAAGCCGTTCGGCCTGGAACAAAGCGAGGATCAGCACCACAATGGCGGTCGCCTGATGCGCGAGGCCAAGCGGGATCGGCACCTGATGCAGCAGGGTCAGGATGCCGAGAACGGCCTGCAGTCCGACCGCCATCGCCAGCGCGTGCGCGCCGCCCACGGCAGCGGAAGCGCATTTCGACCGCACCACATCGACCGCATGAGCCAGCGCGATGGCCAGCAGCGCATAGGCGATCATGCGATGGCAGAACTGCACGGTCAGGGTGTTGTCGAAGAAATTGCGCCACCATGGCTGTTCGAAGAACAGCCGGTCAGCCGCGGGAATGAATGCGCCGTCGATGTCCGGCCAGGTGTTGAAGACCTTGCCGGCGCGCAGGCCCGCGACCAGCGCACCGAAATAAAGCTGCACGAACACCAGCACGAGCAGGATTTTCGAGGTGAGCCCGACGCGCGCCGGTGCATCCGCGGCCCGTGCCGGCGCCATCCTGCGGACGGTCCAGACGATGGCGGCGAAGATCAACAGCGCCAGCATGAAATGCGCGGCGAGACGATATTGCGAAACCGAGACGCGCTCGGTCAGTCCCGATTTCACCATCCACCAGCCGACCGCGCCCTGCAAACCGCCGAGTGCGAAGATGATCCACAGCCGCCGCTTCAAATCTGACGACAGGCCGCCACGCCAGAGAAAATACAGGAACGGCAGAAGGAACACTGTACCGATGGTACGCCCGAGCAGGCGGTGAGCCCATTCCCAGTAGAAGATGGTCTTGAATTCATCGAGGCTCATTCCGTAATTCATCTCGCGATATTGCGGGATGGTCTTGTAGGCCTCGAATTCGCCGTTCCATTGCTGCGCTGTCAGCGGCGGCAGGACGCCGGTGATCGGCTTCCATTCGACGATGGACAGCCCGGATTCCGTCAGCCGCGTCGCGCCGCCAACGATCAGCGTGGCCACGATCAGCGCCGCGACCACGATCAGCCAGACGCGCACCGCACGCAGCGCGGGGGCTGTGTCGGCCTCGACGGGGACGGTGATGGCGGAAACGGTCATCAGAAAGAGCTTGTGGAGCGCTTGATCAATCGGATGCGGTCCTTATAGTCCCGCTGCTTTCGGGCGCAAGACGCGCGGCTTCACAGCCTCGCCATTCCACTGGACATTTTGCCTCATGAATATCCGGACCCGGAAACTGATCGGAACCATCGGCCTGCTCTGCCTCGTGGTGGTGTGGTCGCTCCTGGGCATGGCGATCGCGCAAACTCCGCTGCTTGCCTCCTCGCGTCTGGCGCAGGTGATTTTCTACGTTGTCGCGGGTCTTGGCTGGGTATTGCCGGCCATGCCGCTGGTCGCATGGATGTCGCGGCCGGACATGCCGAAAGCCTGATTTTCAGGATGTGAATTCCCCGGCGTTCTCCGCAGCGCGGCGCATGCGAGGCATCGTCAGCCCGGACAGCGTGACCCGCAGCGCGCGGAGCGATCTCGGCCGGCCGTCCATTGAAATACGCGGCAGGCACAGCGTCTCGTTTTCATTTCCCCCGCCGATCAGTCCGGGAGATGCCGATACCGCGCCTGCAAAACCGGCGTCCTGAACCAGCAGGACATCGCGGCGGGTAAACGTATTGGCACAGCCGAAAGGCATGGCGAACTCGGCACATTCGCGGCCGAGCGCGGCCTCGATGATCGTCTTGCCCATCTTCATTTCGCGCAGCGCCGCAGCGGCACTGATATTCGTCAGCACGGGATAAGACACCGTCGCGCTGCCGATCGTCGCGCGCGGATCAGCGGCCAGTTTGAGAATGTCCGGCCATTCCAGCGCAACGTCCCGCGTCACCGTCTTCGGATCGACACCGTAGCGGCTGCACAAATCGCTGATCGCCGTGGAGATGTCGTCCGGCGGCAACGTCATCATCCAGGCGCGGAGCGCATCGAAAACCTGATACTTCTGCGCCACGCTTTCCGAGCGGAAGCGGCGCTCCTCGCCATTCATGAAAAGAACAACGCGCGGCGCACGCGCGACAACAGCTTCCAGAACCAGTCCCCACGGCTCAACGATGGTGTCGACGATGCCCGTCGGCACGTACAGCGCAAACGGCACGTCATATTTCTGCAACAACGGAAAGGCATGGGTCTGAAAATCGCGATACGCACCATCGAAGGTGACGGCGGCGAAGCGCGTCTTGCCGCGCGGAAGCCGCGCGCGGGTTCGTGCCTCTGCAATATCGACGAATTCGAACTTCCAGCGCCTCAATGCGCGGATCACCCGCTCAAGAAACCGCGGGGTGACTTCATGCGGCTGAAGCGGCTGGAAGGCGGCGGCGCTTTTGGGTCTGACACGCTCAAAACGGAGAATGACGCCGCTGCCGGCCGCGCGGCTTTCAGCGAGACGAAACACGCCGCTCGCATGCGCCAATTCGAGTCCGGCGCGTTTAAGTATACCGCTCCGGGTACTCAATAAACCAGCCCAAATGGAACCCGCCGACGCGCGATCCGATTACTCTTTGTTGACATTTGTTTGAAAAAGTCCCCCGCGGTCTGCCTGCAAATATTACACCTAACACCTATTCCAACGACAGAAGGTCGCGCAATGACCCAGGCTGCCATTTTTGAAAGCCGGTCCGCACAATCATACGCCGGATCTGGTGTCAGCAGGGTCGTGCATATCGATGTGATCCGTCACATCGCGCGGGCGGAATCGGTGTGGCGCGCCTGCGAGACGGACGACTATCTCTTCACACCTTTTCAGCGCTTCGATCTGCTTGGCGCATGGCAGCGGCATGTCGGACCGCACGAGGGCTGCACGCCCTTCATCGTGGTCGCAAAGGACCGCGACGGCGAACCGCTGGTGCTCCTCCCCCTGGGCGTGCGGCGCGAGAACGGCGCCAATGTCGCGCGCTTTCTCGGCGGCAAGCATCCGAGTTTCAACATGGGATTATGGCGCCGCGACTACGCCGGTTCCGTAACCAAGGCCGATCTCGATGCCCTCTTTTGCGTTGCCGCGGCGAATGGCGTCGACGTTCTGGCGCTGACCCAGCAGCCGGGTCAGTGGCAAGGCATCGCCAATCCGCTTCTGATCTGCTCCGCGCAGCCCTCCCCGAATGCCTGCCCGCTTCTCAGATACAAACGGGGGGGCAAACCTGAGGATAATATCAGCACCGGATTTCGCCGCCGCCTGCGCGGCAAGGAACGCAAGTTGCAAACACTGCCCGGCTATCGCTATCGCATGGCGGTCAGCGACGAGGAGATCTCCCGTCTGCTGGATCTGTTCTTCAAGATCAAGCCGCTGCGGATGGCGGCCCAGAATCTGCCGAACGTCTTCGCCGAACCCGGCGTGAAAGACTTCGTTCGCGCGGCATGCCTTGCAAAAACCGGCAGCGGCAATCGCGCCATCACTATTCATGCGCTGGAATGCGACGAGGAGATACTCGCGATCTTCGCCGGCGTCGATGGCGGCGACCGCTTCTCGATGATGTTCAACACCTACACAATGTCGGAAAACGCAAAGAACAGTCCCGGCGTGGTTCTGGTGCGCGACATCATCGACCATTACGCCGCGGCAAATTATGCGGCGTTCGATCTCGGCATCGGCTCGGACGATTACAAGCGCCAGTTCTGCAAGGACGACGAGCCGATCTTCGACAGCTTCATCGCGCTGTCGGCACGCGGAAAGTTTGCCGCGCTCGGCATGTCGTCACTGACCCATGCCAAGCGCATGGTCAAGCAGAACCCCGCATTGATGCAAATGGCACAGCGGCTGCGCGGCGCGCTGCAGCACTAAATCCGGCAACGATCAGGCTGCCACTGTCTGCTCGGTATCGCGTGGCGCGGGCGCTGCGGGCGCATCGAGAATGGTCACCGCGACAAAACCCGAAGCCAGCAGCTGATCGCGCATCGCTGCGCGGGCCTCCGCGCCAAGGCCGGAAGCCGGCACGATAACGGCATGCGCCTGCGAAGCGATCAGCGCGGCCGGCAGATCGGCCGCCGTTCCGGTATCCAGAACAACGTAATCGTAGGCGCGCAGCAAGGCGTCGATGGCCATCCCGAGGCGCGGCGACTGCAGCACTGCGCGGTCCGGTTCGCGGCCTCCGCCCACAAGATGCAGACCGGAAAAGCGATCGCGCGTGATGACCTGGCCGAACGAAGCGCGGCCGGTCATCAAATCCGTCAGACCCGGCGTGGCCGGATCGATGGAAATCGACTTGAGCGTCGGAGACGCCATCGACAGGTCCACCAGCACGGCCTTGCTGTTTTGAGCCAGCAGGCGCGCCAGCGTGAGCGCCGTGAGTGTGATTCCCTCGTCCTGCTTCGCGCCGATCACCGTGATCTTGCGGGCAGACCCGGCCACTCCCTGGAGACTTTCCGCCAGCCTCCCGATCTCGGAACCGCCAATGTCCATACCTGGATCTGTGCCTGGGTCCGGGCTTGAATTGATGCCGTTAATTCGGCTGATCCTTGGCTCGATCCTGCGAAGCGGCTCGTCTTCAAACAGAATATCGGCACCGGCGCGCGGCGCGGTCATTCGCAGCAATTCGGCAGTGACAATATAGCCGGAGGTCAAAAGCAGCGTCGCCAGCGTCGCAATTAGCACGATCGGCAGCTTCTTCGGATAGGCCGGCGTGTTGGACACGATGGCACGTGAGATGATCCGCCCGTCAGCCGGCGCGGAGTCGATGGTTTCGCGAGTCGTCGCTTCGCGATATTTGGCGAGATAGGTTTCGAGAAGATCGCGCTGCGCCTTCGCCTCGCGCTCCAGCGCGCGAAGCTGAACGTCCTCGGCATTGTTCGACGTGGCTTGCTTCTTCAATTGGTCGAGGCTGGCGGTCAGCCCATCGACCCGCGCGCTGGCGATACGCGCATCGTTGTCCAGCGAACGGGAGATTTTGCTCGCCTCGTCCCGCATCTGGCGCTCGAGATCGGCGATCTGGGCCTTCAGCTCCTTGATGCGCGGATGCTGGTCGAGCAGCGTCGAGGATTGCTCGGCAAGCTGCGCGCGCAGCGTGACGCGCTGTTCGGCGAGACGCCGCACGAGTTCGGAATTCAGGACTTCGGAGGCCTCGATCGGTTTGCCGGCCTGCAGCATTTCGCGGATCGCCCGTGCCCGCGACTCGGCGTCCGACTTCGCGGCGCGCGCGTTATTAAGCTGGGTATTCAGTTCGCCGAGCTGCTGGTTCGACAGCGAGGTGCTGTTGGTGCCGATAAAGAGATTCGACTTGGACCGGAATGCCTCGACACGATCCTCGGCCTCGGCGACTTTTTTGCGTAGCCCGTCGATCTCGCCGGACAGCCACTGGCCCGCCGCCTTGGCCTGCTCCTGACGCGCGGCCTGCTGGAACACGAGATATTCGTCGGCAATGGAATTGGCGACCCGCGCGGCAAGCTCGGGATCGCGCGACAGGAATTCCACGACCATGACGCGCGACTTGTCGACCGCGTAGGCGGTGAGACGCTCGTAATAGGCGTTGAGCACCCGCTCCTCGGGAGTCATGCCGAACGGATCGCGGCTGAAGCCGAACAGAACGAGTAATGTCCGAAGCGGGGAAACTCCGCGCAGCACGGGATCGAATTCCGGCAACTGATCAAGACGGTTCTTCTTGATGACTTCAAGCGCGAGGTCGCGCGACAGCAGAAGTTGCACCTGGCTGGTGACGGCTTCGGCGTCGAGTGAGGTTCGCTCCTCGCCGCGCTCCCCGGTCGGCCGCAGAAACACGTTTTCGCGGCCGTCGATCAGGATGCGGGCTTCGGATTTGTATTTCGGCGTGACGACATTGACGCCGATCATCGCCAGCACGAAGACAGCGGCGGTCGGCACGATCACCCATTTGCGCTGGCGCACCAGCGCCTGCCAGATCGCGCGCAGATCGATATCGCCGAGCTGTTTTGAAGAGTCGGGTAAAGAAGGCGGCGGTGCGGCCGGTGTCATCATGTATTTGGCAAAGGACTTGCCCGCTTGACCGACCCGGTCGCGCCAAACCGCCAAACGCATCGAACTCTCCCAACGCCGCAACTTATCGCCGCGAGTCACAAAAACGCCTCGCGCAAGGGCAATTAAATTCCATTAAGGTTGCTGCGCGGTTAATTCGGCGCGTTATGTTTTGTTAATTATCTAGCGCCTTAATCAGATTTTTGTCGATGCGTGACAGGATGGCGGCACCGCGACGACCGTCGCCGGCAAACTGGCCCTGTCATGTCCGATCCTTTCGATCACCCTCTCCGTATTCTTCATGCCGTGCGCGCTCCGGTCGGCGGCATCATCCGGCATATTCTCGATCTGGCCAACGGTCAGGCCGAGCGCGGACATGAGGTCGGCATTCTCGCCGATAGCCTGACCGGCGGCGAACGCGCACAGGCGGCGCTGGATGAAATCGCGCCGCGCATGAAACTGGGCATTCACCGCATCGCGATCAGGCGCGAGCCCCACCCGCAGGATCCGTTTACCGCCGCGCAGGTTCTCGGCCTGACACGCAAGCTGAAACTGGATGTGCTGCATGGCCACGGCGCCAAGGCTGGCGCCTTTATCCGCCTCTCACCGAAGTCGAAACGCACCATTCGCGTCTACACACCGCATGGCGGCTCGCTGCATTATTCTCCGGGGTCGCTGAAAGGCCAGTTCTACACCCGTCTGGAGCGGGCCCTGATGAACAGGACCGAGCTGTTTCTGTTTGAAAGCGCATTCGCGCGCGACACCTATTTCCGTGTGGTCGGCATGCCCAGAGGGCTGGTGCGCTGCGTCTTCAATGGCGTCACGGCGCACGAATTCGACGCCGTTCCGCTTGCCGACGATGCCACCGATCTCGTCTATGTCGGTGAGTTCCGTCATATCAAGGGCGCGGACCTGCTGATCGAGGCCGTGGCGCGGCTGCGTGCCGACGGTCATCCGATTACATTAACGCTCGCTGGCGATGGCGAGGAAACCGCCAAGCTCAAGGCGCTGGTCCAGCGATTCAATCTCGGCGAGGCGGTGCGTTTCATCGGCCACGTCAAGGCACGCTACGGCTTCTCGAAGGGCCGCCTTCTCGTTGTTCCCTCGCGCGGCGACTCGATGCCCTATGTCGTGATCGAGGCCGGCGCGGCCGGCGTGCCGATGCTGGCCGCACGGATCGGCGGAATCCCCGAAATTCTCGGCCCCGATGCCGACGGTCTGTTCACCGCCAACAGTGTGGGCGCGATGGCGGATGCGATTGAGAACGCCCTGGCCGATCCTGGTGCCGCGCGTGCGAATGCTGCGAATGTGCGCGAGCGCGTCCTGATGCATTTCTCGCAAAAAGCGATGGTCGATGGCGTGCTGGCAGGTTACCGCGATGCATTTTCTGCGCGTTAACCCGTATTTACCAATGATAACGAATTGTTCCGATTTGTTGGATAGACGGGAAAGGTAAAGCGCTACACACGTTCCCACTTTTCATCCTATCCAGTGACTGCGCGGAACGATCGATGCCAACAGAAGCTGGACATTTTGGAAACCCGATTTGGAACCGATCGACGTCCGCTCGATGACCAATTCAGCCGCAACAGCCACCACTGTTTCGGGCGCGCCCGGCGTGCCGCGTATCGAGCGTCGCCTGCGCCTGTCGCCCGCTGCTCTTGAAGTCGCGAACCAGAAAGTCGGCAGAGCCTATTCGCTCGTCGTCATCAACGGCGTGGTGCGCATCGCGGATTTTCTATGTCTGTGCATCGCGGGCATCGCCCTTTATTCCATTTACGTCGTTCCAATCGACGGTTTTTCCTGGAGCTATACGGCCGCGATCGTCGCGATGGCCGTGGCCTCCGTGATCTCCTTTCAGGCCGCCGAACTGTACGATATCGACATTTATCGCGGACAGCTCCGGCAGATCACACGGCTGGCGTCATCCTGGGCGCTGGTTTTCCTGCTGTTCATCGGAATTTCCTTTTTCGCCAAGGTCGGCGATGTCGTCTCTCGCGCCTGGCTTGCAGGGTTCTTCTTTCTGGGGATTACGACGCTGATCGCAGAGCGTCTGCTGCTGCGTTCGCTGGTGCGGCGCTGGGCGCGTCAGGGCCGGCTCGACCGCCGCACCATCATCGTCGGCTCCGATGAAAACGGCGAACATTTGATCCAGGCGCTGAGCCGGCAGGAAGATTCGGACCTGAAAATTCTCGGCGTGTTCGACGACCGTAACGATTCCCGCGTGCTGGACAATTGTGCGGGCAAGCCGAAACTCGGCAAGATCGATGACATTGTCGAATTCGCGCGCCGCACCCGCGTCGATCTGGTACTTTTTGCACTGCCGATTTCGGCCGAGGGCCGCATTCTGGAAATGCTGAAGAAGCTCTGGGTGCTTCCCGTCGATATCCGCCTTTCCGCGCACAACAACAAGCTGCGCTTCCGGCCGCGCTCCTATTCCTATCTCGGCACGGTACCGACGCTCGATGTGTTCGAGCAGCCGATCACCGACTGGGACCTGGTGACGAAATGGCTGTTCGACCACATCGTCGGCACGATTCTGCTGATCCTGCTTTTGCCGGTGATGGCGCTCGTCGCGCTTGCGATCAAGCTCGATAGTCCGGGACCCGTCCTGTTCCGCCAGAAGCGGTTCGGCTTCAACAACGAGCGCATCGACGTCTTCAAATTTCGGTCGCTCTATCATCATCAGGCCGATCCGACGGCCGCCAAGGTGGTGACGAAAAACGATCCGCGCGTCACCCGCGTCGGGCGCTTCATCCGCAAAACCAGCCTCGATGAACTGCCGCAGCTCTTCAACGTGGTGTTCAAGAGCAATCTCTCCATCGTCGGCCCCCGTCCCCATGCGGTGCTTGGCAAGCTGCAAAACCGCCTGTTCGACGAAGCCGTCGACGGCTATTTCGCACGCCACCGTGTCAAGCCCGGCATCACCGGCTGGGCGCAGATCAATGGCTGGCGCGGCGAGATCGACAACGAGGAAAAGATTCAAAAACGCGTCGAGTTCGATCTTTATTACATCGAGAACTGGTCGGTGCTGTTCGATCTCTACATTCTGCTGAAGACGCCACTCGCTCTCATCAAGGGCGAAAACGCCTACTGATCTCCTTTACGGGCGGCCCATGACCATCGCACTCGCCACCGACCGCCTTATCACCACAAGCACAGCGCCGCCGCGCATCGCGCGTTTGCAGCGCGCCCTGCTCTGGGCGGTCGGCTGCGGCGGCGCGATCGTGCTGGTCGAGCCCAGCCCCTACGAAATCGCGACGCTGGCGGCGATCGTCTTCTTCTATGCGACCGGGATGCGGATGCGGCCGGTGTTCCTGCCGCTCCTGATCCTGCTGGTGGTGATGAACCTCGGCTACACCATCTGCGCCGCGTATCTGCTGGAGGAATCCAAGATCGTGAACTGGATCGTGACGTCGTGGTACATGGCGATCACGGCGCTGTTCTTCGCGATGGCGCTCGCCGACGATACGGCGGCGCGTCTCGACGCCTTGCGGCGCGGCCTGATCGTCGGCGCACTCATCGCCTCCATCTGCGGCTTTATCGGCTATTTCCACCTCATGCCCGGCGGCGAGGACCTGTTTACGCTCTACGGCCGCGTCAAAGGCACGTTCAAGGATCCGAACGTGATCTCCGCGTTTCTCATCCTGCCCGCTCTTTTCACATTGCAGAACGTCGTGACGGAGCCGTTCGGCAAGGCGCTGCGCGGCGCCATCGCATTCGGCATCATTTCACTTGCGATCCTGCTGGCCTTCTCGCGCGCCGCTTGGGGCCAGCTGATTCTGACATCGGCGTTCATGCTGCTGACGATGTATCTGACCAGTCCATCGCGGCCGCAGCGCAGCCGCATCGTATTTACGGCCATCGCGGCCATTGTGGTCGCGAGTCTGGCCCTCATGGTGCTGCTGTCGTTCGATTCCATCGACAATCTGTTCAAGGAGCGCGCCAGCTTCAACCAGACCTACGACACAGGGCGTTTCGGACGGTTCGGCCGCCACGCGCTTGGCTTCCAGATGGCGCTCGATCTGCCACTCGGCATCGGCCCCCTGCAATTCACCCGGTTCTTTCCGGAAGACACCCACAATTCATTCCTGAACGCCTTCATGTCCGGCGGCTGGATCGCGGGCGTCTGTTTTCCGGCGCTGGTCTTCATCACGGTGGCGATGGGGTTCAGGCTGGTCTTCGTCAAGGTGCCCTGGCAGCGCGCCTATCTGGCGGTGTTCGCCGCATTCCTCGGCACGGTCGGCGAGGCCTTCATCATCGACGTCGACCACTGGCGGCATTTCTGGATGTTGCTCGGTGCGATGTGGGCGATGAATGTCGCGGCCTTCGACTATATGGCCAATCGCAGACGGACTTAGAAAAGAGACGCGCTCATGCCCTCGCGAAAGACGGCATTCGCGCGCGCAGGCTGGCGAAAAAGCGCAGCATCCCCGATGGCGGATCGACCACAATCCCGCGCCTGATCATCCAGACACTCAGCCCCGACACCACCACCAGCATGACGTATTGGACGTAGATCGCCTCGGGGTGCGCGGGCGCGAGCGTCGAGCATATAAAGCCGGCGATACGGACTGTCATCACCGCCAGCAACAGCATCGATATCGCATAGTTGCGGCCCTGTCGCGTGGTGCGCGGCAATCCAAGAAATGCGAAGGCCATGATCGCGAACACAAACGGATAGATCGGCGCCATCAGCCGGTCATGCAGCTCGCCCCAATAGGTCGCAATCTCAGACGGCGGCAGATTATCTTCCGGCGGCGGCGAGATCAATTCAGAGATGAAACGCTCGCGCGAGTTGTAGGTCACTGTCGGCGCCGACGAGAACTGCGACATGTCGAAAGCGTAGCTCTTGAAGCCGACCATCGCCGGCTCCTTCTTGTCGTTCTCGAAGCGCTGCAGATTGCCGTCGCGCAGAACGAGAAAAGATCCGCGCTGGTTTTTCTGAATCGCGCCGCTTTCGGCAATGACATTGATGCGCTCGGACGGGCTGCGCTGGTCGTCGATAAACACGCCGGCCAGAACGCCGCCGGGCTGGCGCTCGCGCACGCGCAGCGTCAGCTTGCCGAGCTTGATGAACTGGCCGGGCTGCAGCACGTTGGCCACCACGTCGGCGCCGATCTCGCTGTTCCAGCGCCGCAGCGCGCGCAGACATTCCGGCGCGATATAGATCGACAGGCTGGCGACGAAGACGCTCACAATCACGGTCGCCACCATGAAAGGACGGATCAGACGCTCCGGCGACATGCCGGCAGCGCTCAGGACAATGGTTTCCGAATCGGTCGCGAGCTTGTTGAGCGTGTGGGTGACGGCGATCACCAGTGCGATCGGCGCGATGATCAGCGCCAGCAGCGGAATGGCAAGGCCGGTGATGCCGATGAAAACGAGAATGGTCTGGCCCTGGCTCGTCATCAAATCGATGCCGCGCAACGCCTGCGTGATCCAGATCACGCCTGTCAGCGAGATCAGCACGATGGCAAACGACATCATCACGAGCCGCACGATGTAGGCGTCGATCGCGCCAAGCCATTGCGAGAGTTTCGGCAATTTCAGCATCAAGGCGAGGTCCCGCACGTTCTTCTGACAGGTCGAACGAACTGAATAGACCAAAAGTGGGAATAAAATGGTCGGAGCGGCGGGATTCGAACCCACGACCCCTAGTCCCCCAGACTAGTGCGCTAACCGGGCTGCGCTACGCTCCGACACCCTTATGGGCCTTGGAGTAGTTAGGAAAAATTGCATTTCAAAGCAACCGGTCAATAGCCCGGAACGCGAATATATTGGATGCGAAATCGCCCTGTCCGAGCGAAGCGGCTAATGCTCCACAGTAATACGATAGGTCTCGTGACAGGCAACGCAGTTTCTCATCGTATCCGCAAGCGTCTTGTTGATCTCCGCGGCAGGGGCATGCACCTTGGCCTTTTCGGCTATCAGGTCGAACCCGCCCCGCACCGACTGAAACATCGACTTCCACCCGTCGCTTTCCTTGGCGGACAGACCTGGCGGGCGCGGAAGATTGATGTTGGCCTTGCGGCCGCGTGCGGCTGCTTCGTCCGCGACCTTGTTCATGTCGCCGGAGCCGAGCGCGTCCTCCACTTCAGCGATCGAGCCCAACAGCAAACGCATCTGCTCCAGAATGAAGGCCTTTTCCGCGTCCGTTCGCTGAATGAGTTCGCGCGTATCGGAGGTCTCGCCAGCAATAACAGGAGTTACGAGCGCACCCAGAAACAGACAGGCGGCGATGGCGGAATAGCTGCGGCGAATCATGCTCGTCTCCGAATTTATGCTTCAAAAAAAATAACAACGCAGAATGCAAGAGCGTCAGTTCCAGAAAATCTCCATTTGCCCAAGCCACGTTTGCGTGGGGCCGCACCATTCCAGTTTTTTGCGGAGAGATGTTGCAAGGATACAACGTGCCGTTTGCTGTGGGCCATTGTTCGCCTCAGTCGCTAACGCAGCCTGAGGTTTTTAATCTTTGAGCACGCGGTCGATCAATTCGCGCGCGCTCATCAGATCGTCAAGCACGGCCTGCAGCTTGCCCTTGTCGGTCAGACGCGCGCCTTTCCGCAGATTGGGAGGCGCGTAGGCCTCGGCACCGGACAGATCCGGCGGTGGTGACGGCATGACGGGTTTGGGCATAACTGGTTTGGGCGCCACGGGCATGGCTGCCACTGGAATTTCGGCGATCGGGCGCGAAGGTGATCTTGGGACCGCCGATGACGGCGTGACCGGCCGCACGGTCACCGGATCGGCCAGCCGATGGTCGGAGGGTGCAAAATCCATCGCGCCGCGCGCGGATAATGAAGGCGGATCGTCCTCCTCATCCTCGAAATCATCCGTGTCGAATGTTTCGTCGTCACTCTCATCGAGACCCGTATCAGCGTGCCTGCCAGTATCACTGTCGAACGAAGGACCGTTGAAAGCGGCGGGCGCGATGGGGTCCTCATCGAGGATGCCCTGCACCGCCTTGATGCCGTGCTCGCGCAGAATGCGCTGTACGCCGCGGATCGTGTAGCCCTCGCCGTAAAGCAGACGGCGGATGCCGCGCAGCAAATGAACGTCGTCGGGCCGATAGTAACGGCGCCCGCCGCTGCGCTTCATCGGCTTGATCTGGACGAACCTGGTCTCCCAGAATCGCAGCACATGCGCCGGAATGTCGAGTTCGTCGGCGACTTCGCTGATCGTCCGAAATGCATCCGGCGCCTTGTCCAAATGCACACCCTCCCGTGAGCCCCATGCGCGGCACGGAATCGGATCCGCCGCGCTGAATCGAACGCGCAAATTTACTGCGTTTCGGCGTTGAGGGGAATCCGGTTCAGACAGTCATACAGAGCGAATCGGGGACCTAGTCGACTTCGGCTTCGGCCGCCGCCGCACTCCCATTGCCGCCGTTGATCCGCTGCTTGAGGATGGCGGAGGGCTTGAACACCATCACCCGGCGGGGTGAAATCGGAACTTCTGTTCCCGTCTTGGGGTTCCGGCCGATACGTTCACCCTTCTTGCGGACGACGAAGGAGCCGAACGAAGACAGCTTCACGGTCTCGCCGCGCTCCAGACAATCGGTGATTTCCTTCAGGACCAGTTCGACGAAGGCAGCCGACTCCGTCCGCGACAGTCCCACCTTCTGGTAGACCGCCTCGCAAAGATCGACTCGTGTGACTGTCTTCCCGGTTCCGGTCGTCATCGCCTGCCCCAACATCCTCGGCGAACATTCGTAACTGAAATTATGAGCTTGGCGCCGAAGGGTCAACCGCGCACATCAATGCAACAGCATGAAATCAAAACTAAAATCACCTGATTTTCACGGCCTGGATCACCACCGTAGCAGCGCCGAGCCCCATGTGAAGCCTCCACCCATCGCCTCCAGCATCACAAGATCGTTTTTCTTGATGCGGCCATCGCCGGCAGCGACGGCGAGCGCCAAGGGTATCGATGCCGCCGACGTATTGCCGTGGAGATCGACGGTGAGAACGACCTTCTGCGGCGCAATATTCAACTTCTTGGCCGACGCGTCGATGATCCGCTTGTTCGCCTGATGCGGAACCAGCCAGTCGATGTCGTCTGCGGTGGTGCCCGTGGCCTTGAAAGCATCCTCGATCACGTCCGTGATCATGCCGACGGCGTGTTTGAACACTTCCCGTCCCTCCATCCGAAGATGACCGACGGTTTGAGTCGAGGATGGCCCGCCGTCCACAAACAGCTTGTCCTTGTGCCGACCGTCGGAACGCAGGTGCGTGGTTAGGATTCCGCGGTCCTTGTTGGTTCCCGGTTGCGGCTGCGCTTCCAGAACGACGGCACCGGCGCCATCGCCGAACAACACACACGTGCCGCGATCCTGCCAGTCGAGAATCCGCGAGAAGGTTTCAGCGCCGATCACCAGCGCCCGCTTGAACGCGCCGCTTTTCAGAAAATTATCCGCCGTCGCCAGCGCGAAAATAAAGCCGGTGCAGACCGCCTGCACGTCGAACGCCGCGCCGTGATGAATGCCGAGGGCGCTCTGGATTTGCACGGCGGTCGCCGGAAAGGTGTTGTCGGGCGTGGATGTGGCCAGAACGATCAGGTCGATGGTGTGAGCCTCCACCTTGGCATTGGCGAGCGCCGCCAGCGCGGCGTGCGTGCCGAGGTGCGACGTGAATTCACCTGTCGCGGCGATGTGACGCTGGCGGATTCCGGTGCGCTGGACGATCCACTCGTCCGAGGTGTCCACCTTCGCGGCCAGCTCGGCATTGGTCATGATGCGCTCGGGCAAATAGGAGCCATAGCCGAGCACCACCGAACGCATCACAGTCACGAGACGGCCTCCTGCGCGCCCGGAACCTTGGTCAGGAGACCACCGTCGCGATTGAGTGTTTGATTGATCTTGTTCAGGAGATCGTAGCGGACCATGTCATAGCCAACATCGACCGCGGAGGCAAAGCCCACAACGTCGGTGCCGCCATGGCTTTTGATGACCACGCCGTTCAATCCGAGGAACACGCCGCCATTGACCTTGCGGGGATCCATCTTTTCGCGCAGCGCGCTGAAGGCGGCGCGGGCGAACAGATAGCCGATCCTGGAACGCCAGGTCCTGCTCATGGCGCTGCGCAGATATTCGGCGATCTGGCGGGCGGTCCCCTCGGCGGTCTTCAGCGCGATATTGCCGCTGAACCCTTCGGTTACGATCACGTCAGCATCGCCCTTGCCGATGCCGTCGCCCTCGACGAACCCGATGAATTCGAGTTCGGGAAGATTCATCGCGCGCAGGAGTTCGGCGGCCGCGCGAACCTCCTCGACCCCCTTCACTTCCTCAACCCCGATGTTGAGGAGGCCAACGGTCGGGCGCTCGAGATCGAACAGCACCCGCGCCATCGCGCTGCCCATGATGGCGAGCGACGCCAGGTGCTGTGCGTCCGCGCCAATCGACGCACCGACGTCGAGCACAACGGATTCGCCGCGCAAGGTCGGCCATGCGCAGGCAATCGCGGGACGGTCGATGCCCGGCAGCATGCGCAGGTTGAACCGCGCCATCGCCATCAGCGCGCCGGTGTTGCCGGCGGAGACCGCGACATCGGCCTCGCCCCTCTTCACCGCATCGAGCGCGAGCCACATCGAGGACACCTTGCGACCGCGGCGCAGCGCCTGGCTTGGCTTCTCCTCCATCGTCACGGCCACGTCGGTATGAATGACGCGCGAAGCAGCCTTCATCGCGGGATGCGCGTCGAGCTCCGCATTGATCTTGGCGCTGTCGCCGAACAGGAGAAATTCCGTATCGGGATGGCGCATCAGGGAGAGTCCCGCGCCGGGCACAACCACCGGAGCGCCGACGTCGCCGCCCATGGCGTCTAGCGCAATGCGAACCTTTTGGGCCATACGTTCCGGTACCTGATTTGCAGTCGAAAGCCCGGCCACAAACCGTTACCGAGGCTGAAGGAATTTACGAAATGCGGCGCAGCCTGAAGGCTGCCTGCCGGAACATAGCGCGTCAGCGCGGCGATACAACATCTTGACGGAATTGTCTTGTTCGGCCTGCGCCCCTTTTTTGTCCGGCTGTGCGGTCCGGGTTTCAGGACTTTCCACCGGAAGGTGGTGTCTCCTTCAAGGCCTTCAGGGCGGCAAAGGGATGCTCGTCCACGTCCCGCTCCACAACCGGCGGTTCGAATACGGCTCCGGGCTTGCGTGGATAGGGATCAATTCCCAAAAACAACAGATCCATCGCCAGCTTGCCGAGATCGATCACACCATTTCGGATGGGCTCCGGCGGATCGGGGGCGTCCCCATCCTCCTCGTCCGGCGGCCGGGCTGCCTGCGCGAACGCGCCATGGCCTTCCGGCAGAAACACGACATCGACCACTTCCTCGATTGCGTTGTCCACCGGCTCGAGCGTCACGACGCAGGTCTGACCGACCAGGCCGCGCACGAGACCCGTGGCATGAATTCCCCCGCCCGCAACGTGGGTCAGATCGAACTCTGCCGATGCCTCGACCACATCTCGCAAGCCTGCCAGCCGTGCCAGTCCCTCGCGTTGCTCCCCATCCGCCTCGAACGCGACATGCGCGCCGTCCTGGGGAATCTTCGAGACCATCACAGGATGGGTCCACGGCAAAGCCTTTGCACCCGGTGCGGCCGCTCTTGGAATATTGCTGTCTTTCTCGCTCATTGGGGATCCCGGATCGCTGGTGAGGGAAAGCGCCAGTCCGCCGACAAGAGCGCATCCCGCCCCCTGGGTGCCAGAATCGCCAGCGCCTCCCTGACATAAGCTGCGATTCTCGTGGCGCTAGCGGCGTGAGCGCTATCGAGAATGTTGCGCCCGATGGCGGTGGCGAGTTCATCGCCGCCCGCATCCAGCGCGGCGTCATAGGCGGCGCTGCGGCCATAGAAGGCTTCGCCGAATTCCTGCATCCGCCTCGGCACCGTGAGATCGCCGACACCCATTTCGCGCAAATTGTCGTCCATGTCGGCGCAGAAGCGGTCGAACAGCACCTGTGCAGGCACCTCCCCGTCCTCGCACGCCCGCAGCCGCCGCAGCACCATCCACAAATGCAACAGCAGCATGTCGAATCGGCCGTTAACCGTGTCCGGCACGTTCAGGCTGGCGTAAAAAGCCGGTTCTCGCGCCTGTGCCACGATCATGCCATAGATGGCTTCGATGGTGCTCCGGGGCCCGGGGGGATTTCTGAAGCGATTGAAAGGCCAGAGCATTTTCGAAGGTCCGCTGCGGACACCGCGCGGGTGGTCGCGAATGTCACTCGGTCTGTTGCAATCGCAAGTCCTGCCGGGTACGTCAACGCTCCGGATGAAGCAAGATCGCCAAGTCCAGGAAAGTCCCAAGAAACCTCAGGAAAATCCGAGAAAGCCCGCGCCTGTCATGATCCCTGCCTCTGAAAACGGACCGGAGATCGGCACCGGCGCGCGCTTGCGAAAACCGGGCGCGCGCCTGCGGACGGGCGTCGTGGCCCTTGCGCTATGCGTAGCTCTTGGTGCGTGCACCAGCGAGCAATTTCAGAAAGGGTACATCCTGCCGCCCAACGCCCTCGAGCAAATCCCGCTCGGCGCAAGTCAGGATCAGGTCCTGATCGTGATGGGCACGCCCTCCACCGTGGCAACCCTCAGCGGCGAGGTGTTCTACTACATTTCGCAGCGCACCGAGCGCAAGGTCGCGTTCCTGAATCAGGAAGTGATCGACCAGCGCGTGATTGCGATTTATTTCGACAAGGACCGGAAAGTTCAGCGCATCGCCAATTACGGCCTGAAGGACGGCAAGATTTTCGACTTCATCAGCCGCACAACACCGACGAGCGGTCAGGAAAACAGTTACCTGACCCCGCTGTTCAAAATCCTCAGTCCCCGGGCTACAGGCGATTGACGTTCGTTCAGCGCATCGGCTCGCCCAAAAGGCGTTGCGGAATTCATTGAACCCGCGCGCCGGTCAAACCGCGACCAGTCCCTGCTCGATAAATTTATAACCGGCCTCCCAGCGCGCGTGCTGCTCGCTGTCCTCCGGATAGGGATTCTGGCGCGGCTCATGATTGAAGCGGGCGAGCTTGCCCTCCTCGAACGGGTCATTGTCGCCGGCTGCCGCGTCGCGTTCCGTATCGCGTGCGATGTCTTGTGTCATGTCTCGCTCCCGTTTGTTCACGAGTTCTCTGCATGAAGTCGGCTGACCGAATGGCTCGATCAATCGGAAACATAACGCATGAACATGAACAGGTTTCCGGGGACGATTTGAAATTTACGCGGACGCGGTTTCAAACTGTCTTAAAACTGCAACGATCGGACCGATTGTTTCGTGACTCACTGCAAGGGGACCGTCAGCAAAAAAGCCCGCGGCACAGCCGCGGGCTTTTTGGCTTTCGATGCGACTCGCTTCAATGCGCGAGAATTGCGAGGAGCAGCAGCGCCACGATGTTGGTGATCTTGATCATCGGATTCACCGCAGGGCCCGCCGTGTCCTTGTACGGATCGCCCACCGTGTCGCCGGTCACCGCCGCCTTGTGGGCGTCAGACCCCTTACCGCCATAGTGGCCGTCCTCGATGTACTTCTTGGCGTTGTCCCACGCGCCGCCGCCCGAGGTCATCGAGATCGCGACGAACAAGCCGGTCACGATCACGCCCAGCAGCATCGCGCCGACCGCCGAGAATGCGGCCGATTTGCCCGCAGCGCCACCGCCCGCGATAAAATAGATCGCGAAATAGACGACGATTGGCGACAGCACCGGCAGCAACGAGGGCACGATCATTTCCTTGATCGCCGCGACCGTCAGCAGATCGACGGCCTTGCCGTAATCCGGCTTGTCGGTGCCCTTCATGATGCCGGGCTTCTCGCGGAACTGACGGCGCACTTCCTCAACGATGGCGCCGGCCGCGCGGCCGACCGCCGTCATGCCCATCGCGCCAAACAGATAGGGCAGCAGGCCGCCGAACAGGAGGCCAACCACGACATAAGGATTGTTCAGCGAGAAATCTGGAACGACCCCGTTGAAGGCCGGGAATTTCGCGCTATTCGCAATGAAGAATTTGAGGTCTTCATTATAAGCCGCGAACAGCACCAGCGCGCCGAGACCGGCCGAGCCAATGGCGTAGCCTTTGGTGACGGCCTTGGTGGTGTTACCGACCGCGTCGAGCGCGTCGGTCGCCTTGCGCACCTCCTTGGGCAGACCCGCCATTTCGGCAATGCCGCCGGCGTTGTCGGTAACCGGGCCGAAGGCATCGAGCGCCACGATCATGCCGGCCAGCGCCAGCATGGTGGTGGTCGCAATCGCGATGCCAAACAGGCCGGCAAGGCTGTAGGTGATCAGGATGCCGGCGATGATGACGATGGCGGGACCGGCGGTCGCTTCCATCGAGATCGCGAGGCCCTGAATCACGTTGGTGCCGTGGCCGGTCACCGAGGACGCCGCGATCGACTTCACCGGGCGATAGTCGGTGCCGGTGTAGTATTCGGTGATCCAGATGATGACGCCGGTGACCGCAAGTCCGACCACGCCGCACAGGAACAGCGACAGACCGCTGAAATTCACGCCCTGTAACGGACCGAAACCGACCAGCGCGAAAATCACGATGGCAAGGCCAATCAGCGACAGGACGCCCGTTGCGATCAGCCCCTTGTAGAGCGCGCCCATGATCGACTGGCTGGCGCCGAGCTTGACGAAGAAGGTGCCTGCAATCGAGGTGAGAATGCAGATGCCGCCGATGGCGAGCGGCAGGGTCATCATGCTGGCGAGCAGCGTCGACTTGGCGAAGAAGATCGCCGCCAGCACCATGGTCGCCACCGAGGTCACGGCATAGGTCTCGAACAGGTCCGCCGCCATGCCCGCGCAGTCGCCGACATTGTCGCCGACGTTGTCGGCGATGGTCGCCGGGTTGCGGGGATCGTCTTCGGGAATTCCCGCCTCGACCTTGCCGACGAGATCGCCGCCGACATCCGCGCCCTTGGTGAAGATGCCACCGCCGAGACGCGCAAAAATCGAAATCAGTGACGCGCCGAAGCCGAGCGCCACCAGTGCATCGACCACCAGACGGTCGTTCGGTGCAAGACCGCGGCCCTGCGTGAGGTAGATGAAGTAGAGCGTGACGCCGAGCAGCGCGAGGCCCGCGACCAGAAGTCCGGTGATCGCGCCCGCCTTGAAGGCAAGCTCAAGACCGCCCGCGAGAGACTTGGTCGCCGCCTGCGCGGTACGCACATTGGCGCGGACCGACACGTTCATGCCGATGAAACCGGCCGCGCCCGACAGCACCGCGCCGATCAGGAAACCGATTGCGACGAGAATGCCAAGAAAGTAGGCCAGAAGCGCGAAGATCACCACGCCGACGATGGCGATGGTCATGTATTGACGACGCAGGTAAGCCTGCGCGCCTTCGCGCACCGCCGCCGCGATTTCCTGCATGCGCGGATTGCCCGCGTCGGCGGCGAGCACCGACGAGGTGGCCCAGCCGGCGTAAACGATGGAGAGCACTCCGCAGAGTACGATCAACCACAATGCTGTCATTTGAATTGCCTCAGAGTTTCCCGGAAAGACGCCGACAGGCCGCGGATGCGGGCGGCGAAAACGGGACTGGCCTGATCTTGCGCCAGGTCCTTGCCCCAATTCGGCGCGGACAATGCCAAAATCACAGGTAGCGCGCAACGCTCGCCGCGGGTTTAACGCTGGTTTTTAGGCCGATTCAACCAAGGTTCAATGACCCCGGCCCGCCGGCGTCCGCAGCCTAGAAATGGCTGTAGGACAGGCGTTTCAGAACCAGCTTCCGTCCTTCCCGGTCCGTGAAGACCGGCGGCTCGGCGCCTTCGACGATCGTGCCAATCGCGTTGACAGGGATACCCGCCCGCTGCGCCGATTCGCAAAACACGGCCCAGTTCGCCTCCGGCACCGTGCAAAGCAGCTCATAGTCGTCGCCGCCCGCCAGCAGGGTCTCGAGCCCGGCAGCCCCGGACTCCAGCACACGCCGTGCCGCAGCCGACAAGGGAACGGCGATCGCCTCGACCTGTGCCGATACGCCCGAGGCGGCGCAGAGTTTGGTCAGATCGCCCGCAAGGCCATCCGAAATATCCATCGCGGCACTGGCATAATCTCTCACTGTCTGCGCCAGCGCATTGCGCGGCTGCGGCACATGATAGCGCGAGACCAGATAATCGCGATCGAGCGAGTCGCCAGCCAGCGCGGCCGCCGCTTTTCCATTTTGCAGAATGTCGAGGCCGAGCACGGCATCGCCAATCGTGCCGGTGACCGCGACGCGGTCCCCTGCCCGCGCGCCGGTGCGCTTGACCATCTTTCCCGGCTCGACCAGACCAAACGCCGTGATCGAAATCGTCAGCGGCCCGGGTGTCGAAACCGTGTCGCCGCCGAGCAGCGGGCATTTGAACCGGACGGCGTCCTCGCCGAGCGCACGCGCGAACGGCGCAAGCCACGCATCGGTTTTCTCACGCAACGCCAGTGTCAGGAGAAATCCGGCCGGTGTGGCACCCTTCGCCGCAAGATCGGAAAGATTTACCCGCAGCGCCTTGTGCGCGACAGTATCGGGCGGATCGCCCGGAAGAAAATGCACGCCCTCGACGATGGCATCGACGGTGACGACAATTTCCTCGCCTGACGGCGAGAGCACAGCAGCGTCGTCGATCAGACCGAATGCGCCGTCATGGGTGGCGAGCGGACGGAAATAACGTGCGATGAGGTCGTCTTCGCCCGACGTGCTGTTGCCGCCGGCAGACATGATCAGAACTCGCCAGCACGGAATTGCCGTGCGATCTGGTCGAGCACGGCGTTGACCATTCCCGTCTCATCGCGATCGACGAAAGCGTTGGCGACATCGACATATTCCTTGACGACGACGCGCGCGGGCACATCCTTGCGGTGTTCGAGCTCGTAAGCTCCCGCGCGCAGCGTTGCGCGAATGATCGCGTCGATGCGCTTGAGCGGCCAGCCCCTGTTGAGCGCTTCGTCCAGCAGAGGATCGAGTTTCGCCTGATCGCGCACCACACCCGCCACCACATCGCGAAAGAAGGCCGCCTCGGCCGGTAGGTAGGTCTCGCCTTCGACCTCGCCGCCGAGCCAGTGGCTTTCGAACTCGGCGAAGATATCGTTGATGCCGGCCCCCGCGATGTCCATCTGGTAGAGCGCCTGCACGGCGGCGAGCCGAGCCGCGCCGCGCCTGTTGGCCTTCTTCTCGATGGATTTCGACACTGCTGTTTTTGGAATGTCGGCCATCACGGCTTCGCCAGTCTGCGCTTGATGCGGATCATCGCCATCGCCGCCCGCGCGGCATCGCCGCCCTTGTCCATGTCGTCGGCGCGCGCACGCACCCATGCCTGCTCTTCGGTATCGACCGTGATGATGCCGTTGCCGAGCGGCAGGCTGCGCGACACGGCGATATCGGTCAGGCCGCGCGCGGATTCCATCGAAACGATCTCGAAATGAAATGTCTCGCCGCGAATGACGCAGCCGAGCGCCACGGCCCCGTCATAAGGCCGCCCGTTCTTCTTGGCCGCATCGAGCGCGATGGAGATTGCGGCGGGAATTTCCAGCGCGCCGGGCACACTGAGGACGTCGTAGTTGACCCCCGCCGCGTCGAACTCGGCCGTCGCTCCGCCGAGCAGCGCGTCCTGAATGCCGTCGTAGAAGCGCGCCTCGACGATTACCACCCGTGCGCCGGTGATGTCGGTGGTGTCGTCCAGTTTTGCACGGCGCGGTTCAGCCATTGATAAAATCCGTAAGTCAATTTTCACTTGTGTTTTGCCGGGCGTTTGTAGTGCCCAGCACGCTCGAGCGCAATGCGCCTATCGCATTTCCGCCAGCCGCGCCGCGTAGCGCGCCATCAGATCGACCTCGAGATTGACCTGCGAACCCGTATTCCACCCGCTCAGCGTCGTGACCTGTAAGGTGTGCGGGATAATCAGCACTGAAAACACGTCCCGCATGGCGGTGTTAACGGTCAACGATACGCCATCGAGGGTCACCGATCCCTTGGCGGCGATGAATTTCGCCAGATCGCGGGGCGCGCGCAACTCGAACTTCGCCATGTCCGGCATATCATCGCGCGAAACGATGGTGGCGATGCCGTCGACATGCCCGGCGACGATATGGCCGCCGAGTTCGTCGCCGATTTTCAGGGCACGCTCAAGATTGAGGCGAGTCCCCTCCCGCCAGTCCTTCGCCGTGGTCAGGCGCAGCGTTTCGGCGGCGGTATCGACATCGAACCATGTCTTGCCGCGCTCAACGCCCGAAGCAACCACAGTGAGACACACACCGTTGCAGGCGATCGACGCACCATCGGCGATAGTCTTTTGATCGTAACTGCAGGCGATCCGCAGGCGATGCAGTTGCCCCTGCGCGGTCGGTTGCAGGCTTGCAATCTCGCCAATGTCGGTAACGATACCGGTGAACATCAGGTTTTCCCGTAGATCGTCAGAACGTCCTTGCCGAGCGTCTCGCTAGCACGCGGGCGCCAATGACGCGACTGCGTGATGACGGATAGCGGCTGTGCATCCAGCGCAGCGATACCATCGCCGATGGCGTCCGGTCCCCGCAGCAGCCAGATTTCGTCCACCAGCCCCGCCATGACAAAGGACGATGCCACGCGCGCGCCGCCCTCCACCAGAAGGCGGGTGATTCCCTTGTCGGAAAGAGCGCGCAGCACGGCCGGCAGATCGAGGCCGGGCGGCGGTGTTTTTGTTACCGGAACATGCATGACATGCGCACCCGCCGCGCCGAGTTTTGTCGCGGCGGCAGGTTCCGAGATGTCAGACGTCATCACCCACAAGGGGTGCGCGCGTGCCGAATGAATCAGCTTGCTGTCCCCCGGCAAACGCAGCGCCCGGTCCAGCACCACCCGCACCGGCGATTGCGCGTCCATCCCGGGCAGGCGGCAGGTCAAAAGCGGATCGTCCGCCAGCACAGTGCCGATGCCGACGAGGATGGCGTCGCTTTGCGCGCGGAGCAGATGCACCCGCGTTTTCGCTGCGTCCCCCGTGATGGCGACGGGACGCCTCCCCGCAGCGCCGATCCTGTCGTCCGTCGACACCGCGAGCTTGAGAATGACGAACGGGCGTTTCTCGCGCACGCGCATGAAATGTCCAGCATGATCGTGCGCGGCCTCCTCTGCACACAGGCCGACATCGACCTCGATGCCCGCCGCGCGCAGTCTGGTGTGGCCCTCCCCCGCAACTTCGGGATTTGGATCCTCCACGGCCGAAACGACACGCCCGATGCCAGCCGCGATAATCGCGTCGGCGCAAGGCGGGCTCTTGCCGAAATGCGAACAGGGCTCGAGCGTGACGTAAAGGGTCGCGCCACGCGCAGCCTCGCCCGCACGCTGCAGAGCCTGCGGCTCGGCATGCGGCCGCCCGCCGGGCGCCGTCCAGCCGCGCCCGACTATGACATCCTCCTTGACCACCACCGCGCCGACGGCCGGATTGGGCCAGGTGCGACCCTGCCCGCGCCGGCCGAGCGCCAGCGCCAGCCGCATGTAGCGCAGATCGGATTTTGTGGATTCAGTCATGGCGCGGGTGAGCGCGGACAAGACCGCGAACGGTCATTTGCGGACAGCCGCCGGACGAGGATCCTCATCACCCGACAATTCGCCGAGCACGGCCTCGAAATCCTTGGCCTCGCGAAAATTACGATAGACCGAGGCAAAGCGCACATAGGCAACATCGTCGAGCTGGCGCAGATGCTCCATCACGATCTCGCCGATTGCCTCACTCGAGACCTCGGATTCACCGCCGCTTTCAAGCTCGCGCACGATGGCGGACACCATCTTCTCCACCCGTTCCGGCTCGACCGGACGCTTGCGCAGCGAAATCTGCACCGAACGGACCAGCTTGTCGCGATCGAATGGCACGCGTCGTCCGTTGCGCTTGATGACCGTGAGCTCGCGAAGCTGCACGCGCTCGAAGGTGGTGAAACGGAAGTTGCAGGCCATGCACACGCGGCGGCGGCGGATCACGGACGAATCCTCCGTCGGCCGCGAATCCTTCACCTGCGTATCGAGGCTGTTGCAACTGGGACAGCGCACCGCGCGTGGTCTCCGCCTTAGAGTGACTGATAGATCGGAAAACGATCCGTGAGTTCGCGCACCCGCTGCTTCACCGAGGCCTCGACGCCCGGCGCCGCGCCGTCCGGAGACTGCGCGACAGCATTGAGCACTTCGGAAATCAGTGCGCCGACCTGCTTGAATTCGGCCACGCCAAAGCCGCGCGTGGTCGCGGCCGGCGTGCCGAGCCGCAGGCCCGATGTGACGAACGGCTTTTCAGGATCGAACGGAATGCCGTTCTTGTTGCAGGTCAGTCCGGCGCGCACCAGAGCCCGCTCGGAAATGTTGCCCTTCAGTCCCTTCGGTCGCAGGTCGACCAGCATCAGATGGTTGTCGGTGCCGCCGGACACGATCTCGAAACCACTGGCGCGCAGCGTCTCGGCCAGCGCCCTGGCGTTCTCGACGATGTTCTTCGCATAGACCTTGAAATCCGGCTGCAACGCCTCCTTGAACGCGACCGCCTTCGCCGCGATCACGTGCATCAGCGGCCCGCCCTGCAGACCGGGGAAAATCGCCGAATTCAGTTTCTTCGCCAGCGCCTCGTCATTGGTGAGGATCAGGCCGCCGCGCGGGCCGCGCAGCGATTTGTGGGTGGTCGTGGTGGTGACATGCGCGTGCGGCACCGGCGAGGCGTGAACGCCACCGGCGACGAGGCCGGCGAAGTGCGCCATGTCGACGAGCAGATAGGCGCCGACGCTGTCGGCGATCTCGCGGAAACGCTTGAAGTCCCACGGGCGCGAATAGGCCGAGCCGCCGGCGATGATCAGCTTCGGCTTGACCTCTTCGGCCTGCTTCGCCACTGCGTCCATGTCGATCAGGTGATCGTCGCGGCGCACGGTGTAGTGCGAAGCCTTGAACCATTTGCCGGACATGTTGACCGGCGAGCCATGGGTGAGATGGCCACCGGCGGCAAGATCGAGGCCCATGAAGGTATCGCCCGGCTGAAGCAAAGCGAGGAACACGGCCTGGTTCATCTGGCTGCCGGAATTCGGCTGCACGTTCGCAAAACCCGCGCCGAACAATTTCTTGGCGCGCTCGATGGCGAGATTTTCGGCAACATCCACCCACTCGCAGCCGCCGTAATAACGGTGCCCCGGATACCCTTCGGCATATTTGTTGGTCATCACCGAGCCCTGCGCCTCGAGCACGGCGCGGCTGACAATGTTTTCCGACGCGATCAGTTCGATCTCATGCTGCTGGCGACCGAGTTCGCCCTTGATCGCGGCGGCGATCTCCGGGTCCGCCTGTGCGAGCGAAGCGGAGAAGAATGCGTCGGGAGCGGAAGCAGCCTTGTTGGCGGGCGAGGTCATGAAGAATTATCTCCGCCGCCGCGGCCCTCAGGCGGTCGCGGTCGGTATTAGGGGCATGGGCGAAACGAGCTGGCGGGATACCATATATGGCTGCAGCGGCCAAGTTGAGAGGCCTAAATCCCCTATCTAGTTGGCTGGTATTTATTCGGAGCCTTGTCCGCAAGCAAAGCCCGGACAGCAAAAAGCCCGGGGCTCACCCGGGCTCTTCACGCTTACCGGTGACGGCGATAGTGCCGCCAGTGGCGATGGTAATATGGCCCGCCGCCGTAATAGGCGTAGGAGCCATAACCCGGCCCGTAGTACCGCGGGCCATATCCGTAGCCGCCGTAATAGGGACCGTATCCCCCGCCCGCGACGCCGGCAGCGATAGCACCGGCGGCGATGCCTGCTCCGATCGCGGCAGCATTCCGGCCGTCGCGCGCCTGCGCCGGCGCCGGCGCCGTCATCGCCACCGCGCCAAGAGCGGCAACGGTTGTGAGAATAATGGCTGTCTTTTTCATAGCTCTCCTCCATATGACGAAGAGCCAATGCTTTGCGCGCGCTCACGTTGCGGGAACGAGATTAAAATCCCGACAGATTGTTGACGTTTTGTTTCAAAGCAAAACGCGCCGCTCCGACCCCACGGAGCGGCGTATTCTGTGAAAACGCAATTTTATGAGCCATGCACGGGAACATGCGTGGCGCAATTGCGATATGTCAGAGACGATACAGGATCTGATCGGTCCAGAAGCGCTCGAGGCGATGCAGCGACTTGTTCAGCGTCGCGAACTCCTCGTTCGAGATGCCGCCAACCTGCTCCACAGTCTTGACGTGCTTCTGATAAAGCGCGTCGACAATGCGGCGGATCTCCTGGCCCTGCTCCGTCAGACGGATGCGAACCGAGCGGCGGTCGACGCGCGAACGCTGATGATCGAGGAAGCCCATCTCGACGAGCTTCTTCAGATTATAGGAGACGTTCGAGCCGAGGTAGTAACCGCGTGTGCGCAGTTCGCCCGCGGTCAGTTCCTTGTCGCCGATGTTGTAAAGCAACAGCGCCTGAACAGAGTTGATGTCGGCGCGGCCGCGACGGTCGAATTCATCCTTGATGACATCGAGCAGACGGCGATGCAGACGCTCAACCAGCGTGAGAGCTTCGAGATAGAGCGGTTGAACCGGCGCACCAGATTCCTGCGCGGGTTCAACCGCCTTCATTGCGGACTTCATCATGACACTTCCCCTGTTGTCGCTTTTTACGACTTATTCGACGAAACTTTTGTCCCGCCCGATGACCACAAACTAAGGGAAGCGATTGAAGACGACCTTAAATAACACGATAAAGAGAAGCTTTATTTGAATCGGTAAACGACTGATTTAGCCAGCTATTTTGGGGCTTTTCGTTACACTTGATTCACGTTGAGAGGGCCGTGTTCACGCTTCGTCGCGCACCCTGTCACGTTCCTGAACACCATCCGTTCAAATTTTAAACGATCCGTTGATCATCAGGGCAGCGGCGGCAAACACGTCAAAGAGTGTCGGGCACTTCAAACTACGGCGGTCGCTCACGTGCGGCCATCCACGCAAGCCCAAGATAGGCAGCGAGCATCGCAAGCGCGAAAATCACGATGACAAGATGTCCGCCGTAGACGGTCGGGAACATCAGTTCAATCACAGCCATCGAAACCACCGTGGTCAGCCACACCACCGCGCCCCACGGCGTCGCCAGCCACAGTCCGACGGCCGCGACAAGTTCGATCACCGCGAAATATACTGTCGCCGACTGCCACTGCGTCGTCTGCACCTCGAACGCACCGTCCTCGCCGCCGATGAAGCCGGTGATCTGCGCCCAGTTGTAAAGCCCCATCGCCATCGACAGCACCGCCATCGAACGCAGGAAGATCACGAGCCGGGAGGTCCAGACTTGCTGGCCTGTCTCGCTGTCCTCGGGCAACGTCAGGCCGCCGCTGACCCGCTCGCGCGATTCGTCCTCAACCTCGCCCGGAGCGGGCTGAAGCTGCGTCTTTATCGTCCATGGGAATCCGTATTTCATCGGTCGGAAGTCTTGGTCGTTCGGCTCGGCAAAATCAATCGTGATGTTTGGCGCGATGACGGCTGGAACGAAAAGTGCTAAACGTTCCCGACCACAAGGAGCATAAAATGGCGATTAAATTCGGACGGCCGATTGAAATGCGCGACGGGCCCGTCGCGAAGGACGTGTCCGCGAAAAACACCATGCATGGCTCCCCTGCCCTCGATCTGACAACTCGCATGCGCCGCAACCGCAAGTCGGAATGGGCGCGGCGGCTGGTGCGCGAGAATGTGTTGACTACCGACGACCTTATCTGGCCGCTGTTTGTCGCCGATGGGGACAACCGCCGCGCGCCGGTCGCCTCGATGCCGGGCGTGGACCGGCTGAGCGTCGATCAATGCGTGCGTGACGCCGAGCGCGCGGTGAAGCTCGACATTCCCTGCATCGCGCTGTTTCCCTATACCGAAAGCGGACTGCGCGATGCGCAGGGCAGCGAAGCGCTGAACATCGACAACCTCGTCTGCCGCGCGGTGCGCGCGATCAAGAAAGAATTTCCAGATCTTGGCGTCTTGTGCGACGTCGCGCTCGATCCCTTTACCAGTCACGGCCATGACGGGCTGATGCGCGACGACGGCGTCATCATGAATGACGAGACAGTGGCCGTGCTGGTGCAGCAGGCGCTGGTGCAGGCAGACGCCGGCTGCGACATCATCGCGCCGTCCGACATGATGGATGGCCGGGTCGCCGCCATCCGCAAGGCGCTCGACGAGGCCGGCCATCTCGACGTGCAGATCATGGCCTATGCGGCGAAATACGCCTCCGCCTTCTATGGCCCGTTCCGCGACGCCATCGGTTCGGCGAAAACACTGACCGGCGACAAGCGTACCTACCAGATGGACTACGCCAATTCCGACGAGGCGCTGCGCGAGGTCGAACTCGACATCGCCGAGGGCGCGGACATGGTGATGGTCAAGCCCGGCCTGCCCTATCTCGATATCGTGCGGCGCGTGAAGGATACCTTCGCGATGCCGACCTTCGCTTATCAAGTGTCCGGGGAATACGCGATGATCGCGGGTGCGGCCAAGAATGGCTGGATCGACGGCGAACGCGCCATCATGGAAAGCCTCGTCGCCTTCAAACGCGCGGGGGCCGATGGTGTGCTGACCTACTTTGCACCGCAGGCCGCCGAAAAAATCCGCGCTGGGCGGTGATCCGCGAGACAAATAACTTTTTCTCCATCCTCGCCCTGCGTCTTGCGGCGTGACAATGACGTGTCCATTTTTACCCCATCGCTTCTTGATGACGGCGAGGAGATATGATGTCCGACACCCAGAACTCCGGCGGCCAGAACACCGGGAGCGCAACTTGGCGCAATGATCCCTATGGCGCACCGGCCTATGACGCGAGCTACGATCCGCGCCTTTACAATGGCGTTCTGACCAAGCGTTTGATCGCATTCCTGATCGACCTGTTCGTGCTGTCGATTCCGATCCTGCTGCTGACCATTTTCATCACGCTGTTCGGCATCGTCACCCTCGGCCTCGGCTGGGCGCTGTTCTGGCTGATCTCGCCGCTGTCGGTAATCTGGGCGCTGATCTATTACGGCACCTCGCTTGGCGGCCGCCATGGGGCGACCATCGGTATGCGGATGATGGACCTGCGGATGCTCACCCGCACGGGCGATGCGCCCTATTTCCTGCTCGGCGTCGCGCATGCCGTGCTTTATTGGGTATCCGTCTCGTTCCTCACACCGTTCATCGTTCTGGTCGGCTTCTTCAACCGCCGCAGCCAGTTGCTGCACGACCTGCTGCTCGGAACCGTGATCGTCAATGCCTCAGTGACCCTCCCCGTCGTGCAGCCGGCGCGGCAAGTGTGAACGGCAAATGAAAAACGCATGAAATCATGGCAGACCGGCCGTCAGCGTTGTTGACGGTCGGTTATCGCAGCGCAATGCTGTCAGTGTTGCGAATCCGATCGCGGCTGGTCTTGTTGGCTGGTGTCGGACAGGGTGACCTCGGAGGCTGACTACACGACGTGACACAACATTCGCGCAACACGCCGCAATTCTATCTCACGGCGCCGTCACCCTGCCCCTATCTGGAAGGCAAGCAGGAGCGCAAGGTCTTTACTCACCTCGTCGGCGACAAGGCTCCGGAACTCAACGATCTTCTCACCCATGGCGGTTTCCGCCGCAGCCAGTCGATCGCATATCGGCCCGCCTGCGACCAGTGCCGCGCCTGCGTGTCGGTCCGGGTGGTCGCCAACGAATTCCGGCCCTCGCGCAATTTCCGCAAAGTGATGGCACGCAATTCCGACCTCGTCGGCGAATTGCGCAGCGCCATTCCCACGTCCGAGCAGTATTCGGTATTCCGCGCCTATCTCGACGCCCGCCATCACGACGGCGGCATGGCCGACATGACCGTGCTCGACTACGCGATGATGGTGGAAGACAGCCATGTCAGCACCCGCATCATCGAGTATCGCCGCCGCACGCCCGACACCGGCATCACCGGCAAGGGCGGCGATCTTATTGCCGTGGCGCTGACCGATGTGCTGGGTGACGGTCTGTCGATGGTCTATTCCTTCTTCGAGCCGAGCGAAAATAACCGCTCGCTTGGCACATTCATGATCCTTGACCACATCGCCCGCGCGCGGCGGCTTGGCCTGCCTTACGTCTATCTCGGCTACTGGATCGAAGGCTCGGACAAGATGGATTACAAATCACGCTTTTTGCCGCAGCAGCGGCTGGCGCCGAGCGGTTGGCTGCGCGTCGATGCGTCGGGCACGGTGGCCGCCGAGCCGCAGGATTGAGAAAGATCATCATGTCCGCACCTGTTGCGGGCATTCAGGTCTTACATCAATGAAACCCAAGTCGTGGTTGGCCGGGACAAGCCCGGCCATGACGTATGGAGTTTACGCCGCGCGCAATCCCGTTGCCGCCTGCAAGGCTCCCGCGAGCGCCTTCTCGCGCTGCTCCGGTCCGAGCTGCAGGCCTTCGGCGATAATGACCTCCGGCTGAATGCCGATAAAGCCGAACACCCAGCGCAAATAGGTTTCGAGATGTTCGCCCGCGGCAGCAGGCGCGCCGGGGCCGTAAAGACCGCCGCGCGAGACGGCGACGATGGCCCGCTTGCCCTTGGCCAGACCCTCGACACCCTTCTCGGAATATTTGAACGTCTTGCCTGCGACGAGAATGCGGTCGATCCATGCCTTGAGCTGGCTTGGAATGGTGAAGTTGTACATCGGCGCACCGATCACCACGATATCGGAGGCGAGAAAATCCTCGAGCGCCTGCTGGCTCGCGGCGACATCGGCCTGAATCGCTGCGGATTCCGGCACCGCGCCATGGGCCGCAGCCAGATGCGCGCCATCAAGATGGAGCAGCGGCGCTGCCGTGATGTCGCGATAGGTCACCTGAAGTCCGGGCGTCGTGGTTTTCAGATGGTCGACGATGGCAGCCGAAAGCTGCCGCGAAACCGAATTGCCGCCAAGAATGCTGGCGTCGATATGGAGAAGTTTCATGGGATCACCTTGTATCTGAGTATCAAATTGATACCTAGACACCATTGGTACCCATATCTAAAACCTTCAAGAAGGCACATTTTTTGAACTCGAGCACAGACATGACACCTGAGCACATCGATGTAACCGCCACGGACAGGCTGCATTTGCCCGGCGACTGCGCTGCCGTCAGTTCTGTGCTTGCGCGGGTCGGCGACAAATGGAGTGTGCTCGTGATCATGCAGCTTGCGGCAGGACCTCGCCGCTTCAACGAGATCAAGCGCATGATCGGCGGCGTCTCGCAGCGGATGCTGACGCTCACGCTGCGCGGACTGGAACGCGATGGTCTCGTGACCCGCACGATTTATCCGACGATCCCGCCGCGGGTCGATTACGAACTCACCAAACTCGGGCAATCGCTCAGGGCGCCGGTGGAAAATCTCGGCAACTGGGTATTCAAAAACCTGCCCCGGATTCACAGCGCGCGCGCAAAGTTCGATTCAAGCGGCAATCTTGTCGGGGCCCGCAGCGACGACGACAGCGCGGACTGAGATTCCGGACGCGCCCTAGCCAATCACGAAATCGAAGACGAGCTTCGCGTTCAGCGCGACAACGATGGCGGCCGTAATGGCGGCTGCAAGGGTGAGCCAGCGCGGCGCGACAAACGCGCCCATCTTGGCGCGGCTCGCCGTGAACAGCACCAGCGGCACGATGGCAAAGGGCAGTTGCAGGCTGAGAACGACCTGACTGAGAATAAGCAGCTGCGCCGTTCCCTTCTCGCCGTACCAGACCGTCACCAATGCCGCCGGCACGATCGCGATGGCGCGCGTGATAAGGCGGCGCACCCACGGCGCGACCTTGATGTTGATGAAGCCTTCCATCACGATCTGGCCGGAGAGCGTCGCTGTCACCGTCGAATTGAGGCCGCAACACAGAAGCGCAATGCCGAACAGCGTCGGCGCGATGGCAGAACCCAGCATCGGCGCGAGCAGCGCGTGGGCCTGATCGAGTTCGGCGACATCGGTCTGGCCGGATTTGTGGAACGTCGCCGCAGCCAGAATCAGAATCGAGGCGTTGATGGTCAGCGCCAGACAAAGAGCGATGGTGGAATCGATGGTCGAGAACCTGATCGCCTCGCGCTTCTCGGCATCGGTGTCGCCATAGCCGCGGGTCTGAACCAGACCCGAATGAAGATAAAGATTATGCGGCATCACGGTCGCGCCGAGAATACCGAGCGCGAGATACAGCATTTCGCGGTTGCCGAGGATTTGAGTCGTCGGCGCAAAACCGCGGATCACCGCGCCCCAGTCCGGATCGGCCATCGCGATCTGGATTGCAAAGCACGCCGCGATCACGCCGAGCAGCGCAACGATGAAGGCCTCGATCCAGCGAAAGCCCAGCGACTGCAATGCGAGGATCAGGAAAACATCGAGCGCGGTGATCAGCACACCGATCTCGAGCGGAATGCCGAACAGCAGGTTGAGCCCGATGGCCGTACCGATGATCTCGGCAAGGTCGGTCGCGCTGATGGCGATTTCAGCCAGCAGCCACAGCGGCCACGACACCCATTTCGGAAACGCATCGCGGCAGGCCTGGGCCAGATCGCGGCCCGAGCCGATGCCGAGCCGCGCGCACAGCGCCTGCAGGATGATCGCCATGATGTTGGAGATCAGTGCGACCGACAGTAGCGCGTAGCCGAACTTCGAGCCGCCCGCGAGCGAGGTCGCCCAGTTGCCGGGGTCCATATAGCCGACGGCGACGAGATAACCCGGCCCGAGAAATGCGGCCAGCTTGGCGAAGAAGCCGCCATTTCTTGCAACCCGAACGGAGCCGAACATGTCGGCCAGCGAGGGCTCTCCCCGCGCCGCGCGCCACCCTCCCGGCGCATGCACCAGGGCTGGGTCCAGCTTATTGGGGGCGTTTGGATCGGGCTCGAATCCGGGCTTGGGAACGTTCATGCTTCAACTATGCCGGTCGTCGCATCTAGTTGCAAGTGATTTGCAACAGCAATTTTCGAACGAAAGAGTAGCCTGATCGGCCAGAAAACCTGTCTGCCACGCCGACGCTCACGCGCCTGCCGCGCGGATCGTGACCGGCGTCGATTTGTAGGAGGGCGTCGAGCGCGATCAGCCTGCCCATCCCTCAACTAAACTCGAATTGAGCGTTCTCAAGCGTCGGTTTCGAAATCACCCTGCTGAGGCGGCGCGATCGGCGTGAAATCGCAGCGGTCGGGCTTCAGATCGACCAGCGGCGTCCCGTCAATGCAATCAAGACCGCGCACCAGCACAAATTGATTCTCGATCCCAACAAGCCTTGCAATCGACGTCCCGAGCGGATTGGGCCGCACCGGCGAGCGAAGCGAAAACGTTCCGCGCAGGCTCGCGTCGCTCGCGGGTCTTTGCAGCACAAGGTCGCGCCGCGACTGATGCAGCCAGTAGATCACTTCGACATGGGCGTATTGATCGAGACCCCGCAAGGCCGCCACCCATGGCTCGAAAATCTCCAGCCGGCAGACCGGACCGTCGGCGCGTCCCTGACGCGGTGTCAGCATGCGGTCGCCCCAGGGGGTGTGAATGCGTCCGATGAAGACCAGACCTGCGTCCGTGGCCGGTGGCGGCGTCACCGCGACTTCCCCTTCGCGAATTTCGTTATAGCGAACCATTGAGCCTCCCGACTGGCTGCGCCGCGCAAATGTAGCGTTGCCTAAGGCCGCTGCAAATGGCAACAGAACCCGGCAAGCGATCAAACAGAAGCACGAATGGCAACCGCAGCCGCCGCAAGCCTGTTCCGGCATTTCCCGTTTCTCTTCTTTCTCGGCAGCCGTGGATTTTCCCGCATCGCGACCCAGATCGCGGCGGTCGCGGTTGGCTGGCAGATCTACGAGATGACCGACAGCGCCTTCCAGCTCGGCATGGTCGGGCTGGTTCAGTTTCTGCCAATCGCGATTCTGGTCTTCATCGCGGGCGCCGCCGCGGACAGATACGACCGGCGGCGCGTGCTGCAGGTTTGCCAAACGATCGAAGGCGTCGTCGCACTGTTTCTGGCATGGGGGACCTATGCCGGATGGATCACCGTGCCGCAGATTTTCGTCGCGATGGCGCTTCTCGGCATCGTCACGGCCTTCGAAAATCCGGCGACCGCCGCGCTGCTGCCGAACGCGGCGCCGCAGCACATGCTGCAGCAGGCGACCGCCGTCGCGACCGCAGCCACGCAGGTCGCCATCATCGGCGGCCCCGCGATCGGCGGCATCACTTACGGCATCTCGCCATCGGTGCCCTATGCGATCATGGCCGTACTCTGGGCCGTGTCGGTGATCTTCAGCGGCATGATCGACGTTGAACGCACAGTGATCGAAAAAGAACCGCCGACGCTCAGCGTATTGTTCGCGGGCGCGCGTTTCGTGCGCAACAATCCGGCGATCCTCGGCACCATTTCACTCGATCTGTTCGCAGTGCTGCTCGGCGGCGCGGTCGCGCTGTTGCCGATCTATGCCCGCGACATTCTGCAAATCGGCCCGCTCGGTCTCGGCCTCCTCCGCACAGCGCCCGCGATCGGTTCGCTGGCGATGACCGCCGTGCTCGCTCGCTACGCGATCAAAAGCGGTGCTGGCATGAAAATGTTTCAGGCCGTGATCGTGTTCGGCTTCGCGACGGTGGTGTTCGCCGTCTCCCAAACCATGTGGCTTTCCCTGATCGCGCTGATCGTGATGGGCGCGGCCGACACCGTGAGCGTGGTGATGCGTTTCTCGCTGGTGCAGCTTGCAACGCCGGATGAGATGCGCGGCCGCGTCGGCGCTGTGAACTTCCTGTTCATCAACGCCTCCAACCAGCTCGGCCAGTTCGAAAGCGGCGTGACGGCGGCGCTGATGGGAACCGTGCCCGCTGCCGTCCTCGGCGGCGTCGGGACAGTGCTGGTCGCGTTTCTCTGGATGAAGCTGTTTCCGAGCCTGCTGAAAGTCGAGCGTCTCGACTGATCACCCGAGACATTTTGACCGGTTCGATTTGATCTAGAGCAACGCGCCTCACGTCCCGCGCCCTATCTATCAATATCGATGAACAGAGGAGCAGGGATATGTCGGCCGAAAGCAGCATTCACCTTTATCTTTCGTGGGCAAAAGAACGAATTGATGAAATGGACGCAGCACTCACCGCGTTCGCCATCAAGATTACGGGTCTAGAAGCCGACCTTCGTTCAAAGGCCGACAAGGCCCTTACCGAATTGGAAAAAAAGCGAGATGCGTTTCAGCATCTTGTTACGGCACAGGCGGAAGCCGGCGAGACCGCTTGGATCAATACCAAGGCTACCTTGGAGGCCGACTGGAAGGATTTCGAGACGGGCGTCAAAAAATATATCGAGACCTTCGGCAAGAAAATCGAGCAACAACAGTCGGCGTTTGCTCTTCAATCGGCAGCTCAACTGAAGGCCTGGCATGAATCGGCGAACGCGCTGGCTGACGCAGCCAAGGATTTCAAAGCCGAACGACGCGACGAAATCGAGGCGATCGTGAAACGCATGAAGAGCGATGCCGAAGCGGCGGAGAAAACATTCAAGAAATTGGCGGTCGCCGGCAATGAGTCGTGGTCGGCCCTCACGGCAGCTCTGGATGAGACACGGACAGCATTTGATCGTGCTAATCAGGCTGCGCGGGAGGCCTTCAGGCGCACCACTGTCTAACGGTACCCTTTATGTGCCGATGACCTTGCCGAACTTGTTCGACTTCGGGAAGCCGTGAGCGAGGCGACCGGCATCAGCCCGGTTGCCTCGCCAGTCGGACAATTCCTTCCACGTCATGCTCTGCTCGCGGCCTGCGCCGTCCTTCCAGGTCAACCCTTCCTTGGCATTGAACGTGATGACATCGGACAGCGCGCCGCCGGAATATTTCTGCAGACGCACCCCGCGGCCCCGCGCCATTTCAGGAACCTGATCAATCGGGAACAGAACCATTTTATGATTGGTGCCGATCACCGCGACGGTATCGCCGTCGACAGTGGTGATCGCCGCGGCGGCATTCGGCGAAGCGACGTTGAGCACCTGCTTGCCCTTGCGGGTGTTGGCGACGACATCGTTCTCGCTGACGATGAAGCCCTGCCCATCCTTGCTTGCGACCAGAAATTTGCGGCCTTCCTTGGCAACAAACATGGACACGATATTGGCATCGCCTTCGAGATCGATGGTCATGCGAATCGGATCGCCGTGGCCGCGCCCGCCCGGCAGCTTCTGCGCATCGAGGGTATAGAAACGGCCATTGGACGCAAACAGCGTCAACTTCGAGGTGCTTTCAGCGAAGAATGTGAAACCGAGACTGTCGTCGGTCTTGAACGCAAGGTTCGAGACGTCATCGACATGGCCCTTGAGCGTGCGGACCCAGCCCTTTTCGGAGACGACTACTGTAATCGGCTCACGCTCGACCAGCGCCTCCTCGATGGCGGCAAGATCATGCTCGGGCGCGTCGGCAAACAGCGTGCGGCGCTTGCCAAGCGGCGTCTTCGGTCCGAACAGATCGCGCACCTTGCGCACCTGCTCGCCGATCTTCTTCCACTGCTCGGCCTCGGAGGCGACCAGCGCCTTGAGGCCCTTCAGTTCGCCGCGCAGCGCCTTGTCCTCGCCGCGGATTTCCATCTCTTCCAGCTTGCGCAAATTGCGCAGCCGCATGTTGAGAATGGAATCGGCCTGCAGGTCGGTCAGCTTGAAGGTCTTGATCAGGACGGGCTTGGGCTCATCCTCGGTGCGGATGATCTTGATGACCTTGTCGAGGTTCAGATACGCGATCAGATAACCGCCGAGCACCTCAAGGCGATGCTCGATCTGCTTGCGGCGGAATTCGGAGCGGCGCAGCAGCACGTCGCGCAGATGATCGAGCCATTCGCGCAGGCATTCGGCGAGGCCCAGCACCTTGGGCACGCGCCCTTTGACCAGCACGTTCAGATTGAGCGGAATGCGGCTTTCAAGCTCGGTCTGCTTGAACAGCGTTTCCATCAGGACTTCTGGATCGACATTGCGCGATTTCGGCTCGATGACGATGCGCACATCCTCGGCGGATTCATCGCGGATGTCGCCGACCAGCAGCAGCTTCTTCTCGTTGAGAAGCTCGGCGATGCGCTCGATCAGCCGCGATTTCTGCACCAGCCAGGGAATCTCGGTGACGACGATATTCCAGCCGCCGCGTGCACCCTCTTCCTTTTCCCACTTCGCGCGCACGCGAAAGCCGCCGCGTCCGGTCGTATAGGCCTCGACGATCGAGGCCTGATCGTCGACCACGATGCCACCGGTCGGAAAATCCGGTCCCTTGACGTATTTCAAAAGTCCGCGCGTCTTGGTCGCGGGCTTGTCGATCAGGTGAAGCGCGGCATCGCAAAGCTCGGCGGCGTTGTGCGGCGGGATCGAGGTGGCCATGCCGACCGCGATGCCCTGGGCGCCGTTGGCGAGCAAATTCGGAAATCCGCCAGGAAGCACCACCGGCTCTCGCGACTGGCCGTCATAGTTGGGACGGAAATCGACGGCGTCCTCGTCGATACCTTCCAGCAGAAGCCGCGCGACCTCGGTCATGCGCGCTTCGGTGTAACGATAGGCAGCGGGGTTATCGCCGTCGATGTTGCCGAAATTGCCCTGCCCGTCGACCAAGGGATAGCGCGAGGCGAAATCCTGCGCGAGGCGTACCAGCGCGTCATAAATCGACTGATCGCCATGCGGATGGAACGAGCCCATCACGTCGCCGACGATCTTGGCGGATTTCTTGAAAGGCGTACCGGGATCGAGCCGCAGCAGGCGCATGCCGTAAAGGATGCGCCGATGCACCGGCTTCATGCCGTCGCGGGCATCCGGCAGCGCGCGGTGCATGATGGTCGAGAGCGCGTAAGCGAGATAGCGCTCCTCGAGCGCCTCGCGCAACGCGACGTCCTGAACCTCGTTGGGTTCCGGCTCCGGGGGAATCACTCGTTTGCCCATTTGAACGGGTTAACCTCTGTTTCAGGCAGGAACAAGAATGAATCGGGACTGCGGCCCGAGGCCGTACTCCCATGCTTACCTTTGAAACCGTGGAGTTATTCAGCCGCGACCCGGGCGCGGGGCCTTATCACCGCCGCGATGAATCCATCCCGCGCATCGGAATGGCCCTGCCCGCGCGGCTCCAGCACGTTGCGCATCAGGAAGGTGCCGGTCAGGCGGAAACCGTCAACGATGTCGCTTTCGCTTCCGCCATTGCCGGCGTCGCCACCCTCGCGCAGAAAAGCCGGCAGCCGCAGCATCCGGTCCGCCCACGGCTCGCCCGCACCGCGCGAGACCGCGCTACCGGATTTCGGCGAGACATACACCAGATCGTTCGTCCCGCCGGTAGCGGCACAGGCCGACAGATCGAGGCCGAAGCCAAGCTCCGTCAGCATCGCCAGTTCAAACCGGACAAGATGAATGGCGGCGGTAACCGGATCGTCGAAATCATTGAGGATGAATTCCAGCAGATCGTAGATGTCGTCATGCGGATCGCGCTCGGGCAAAAGGCGCACCAGCGATGCCAGATGCGTGACGCCATAAACCGCGTGCGAGGATGCGAACATCGTCGCGGCGCGCAGCCGCGTGCCCTCGATCGCATAGGTGCCCAGATGCTCGTCGAGCCGCGCGCGCCACACCACGCTGACCGAATTGCCCGGCTGAAGCAGCGGCCGCATCCGCCGCCCCACGCCGCCCCGCACCAGACCCAGATGACGGCCATGGCTGCGGGTCATGAGCTCGACAATGGCGCTCGTCTCGCCATGCCGCCTTGTTCCCATAACGATAGCTTCGTCAGTCCATTCCATGACTCAGGCAGCCTATCCTAAACTGGGGCACTATCGAACCACCCCTTGGCGTCGCCGGTATAGGAGAAACCCAGACCGACCGCGGACAGCGCCACCGACACGAGGTCCACGAAAGCCCCGAAATCGACGCCATTTTCACCAATGGCGGTGACAAGCGAGGCCGTCGACAGCAGCAGGAACACCACCAGCACCATCCGCGCCCAGCCCTTGCGCCGGTGCGCCGCCAGCCAGATCATGTAGAACACGAACAGGATGAGCACGGCGTTGGTCAGATTGAGCAGCCGCGCGCCGGATTCGGATATGTCTTCGGGCATGGTATCGAGCAAGGCGGCCGTCAGGCTGTCGATCAGCAGCGACAGATAGAGGCACACCTCGAAATGCAGAACGTGTTTCGGCAGTTTGACGTCAGGACCGATCATTCGTTCGGAAACTCCAGACCCATCTCGCGGTAACGCTCGGGATCATCGCTCCAGTTGTCGCGCACCTTGACGAACAGGAACAGGTGCACCGGAACGCCGACAATCTCGGCGATCTCCTTTCGCGAATCCGCGCCGATCGCCTTGATGGTCGCGCCGCCCTTGCCGAGGACGATCTTGCGCTGGCTGTCGCGCTGCACGAAAATCGTCTGCTCGATCCGCACGGATTTGTTGTTCTGCTCTTTCCACGAATCCGTCTCGACCGTGGACTGATAGGGCAATTCCTGATGCAAATGCCGGTAGATTTTCTCGCGCGTGATCTCGGCGGCGAGATGCCGCAACGGCGCGTCCGACATCTGATCTTCGGGATAGTGAAACGGCCCTTCGGGCACCGCCCGCGCGAGCGCGTGCCGCAGATCGTCGACGCCGTCGCCCGAAATCGCCGAAATCATGAAGGTCTTGTCGAAGTGCAGCCGCTCGTTGGCCTTCTGCGCCAGCGCCAGCAGTTTCTCGCGCGCGACCAGATCGACCTTGTTGATGACGAGAAATTTCGGGTGCTTGACGGCATCGAGCTTGGCGAAGATCGCCTCCGCCTCCTCGTCCAAACCGGCACGCGCATCGAGCAGCATGCAGACGAGATCGGCGTCATGCGCGCCGCTCCAGGCCGTGGACACCATCGCGCGGTCGAGACGACGTTTCGGCGCGAAGATACCGGGCGTATCAACAAGCACGATCTGAGCGTTGTCTTCCACTACGATGCCGCGGATCAGAGCGCGCGTGGTCTGCACCTTTTTCGAGACGATGGTGACCTTGGAGCCGACCAGCGCATTCACCAGCGTCGACTTGCCGACATTGGGCGCGCCGATCAGGGCGACGAAACCGCAGCGCGCGGGGCCTGTTTGTGTTGCCGACTTAGACATCCTTGCCGCCCGATACGCCCTCGCGGTTGAGAAGCGCGGTCGCCGCGGCCTTTTCGGCGGCGCGCTTGCTGCCGCCCTCGCCTTCGGCCGGCGTCAGGCCGGGGAGTTCGACGGCGACGCGGAAGCGCGGATCATGATGCGGCCCGCTGCGCTCCATCTCGCGATAGACCGGCGTCGGCAGGCCCTTGCCCTGCGCCCATTCCTGCAAGATCGTCTTTGGGTCGCGCAGCGGACGCACCGGCTTGCGCATCCGCTCCAGCCAGTTCGCCTCGACGAATTTCACTGCCGCCGGATAGCCGCCGTCGAGAAAGATCGCGCCGATCACCGCCTCGCAAATGTCGCCGACCACCGAATTGCGAAGCCGTGCGCCCGCCCCCGGCCCCACCGTGCCGAGCTTGATCGCCTCGTTGAGCCCGAGCGATTTGGCAACGTCCGCGCAGGCTTCCTTGCGCACGAGATCCGCGAGGCGCTTCGACAATTCACCTTCATCGGCCTTGGGAAACGCCCGATAAAGCATGTCCGACACGATCAGGCCGAGCACGTGATCGCCGAGAAATTCGAGGCGCTGATAGCTGCCTTCGCGGTTCTGCGCTGATTTCAGCGCGGACACATGGGTCAACGCGGTGGTCAGCAGCGCGGGATTGGTAAAACTGTAGCCGATGCGCTGCTCGATGGCCGTCGTGGCTGCCTTCGCGCTGGGTCTGGCCCTCGGCTTGCGGGTGGCCTTTTTGACGGGCTTTGGCTCGACAGAATTGCCGTCAGCGGACGGCGCATCCGGCGTTTTCACGTCAGACGTTGCGGTAGAAGGGGATTTGTCGAGGGCGGTCCCGTCGTTCATCGCACGAAGGAGAATATACGATTCCAGCGCACAGCCGAAGGCCAGCGCCAGATTTGCCAGGGCTGCTCGCCCTCCGCGATGGAGAAGAAGATCATCTGCGCGCGGCCGATCAGGTTTTCCTCGGGCACATAGCCGACCGCCGACAGCACGCGGCTGTCGGTCGAGTTGTCGCGGTTATCGCCCATCATGAAAAAATGGCCGGGCGGCACATCATAAACGATCGTGTTGTCGTAGAAACCGTTGTCGACGCAGTCGAGCGTCTTGTAGGTCACGCCGTTGGGCAGCGTCTCTTTCCATTGCTTCACCCGCGCAGTGGCGTCGCCCGAGCCGCAGGGGTCTTCGCCGACGAAATCCTCAAGCCGCTCGCGCTTGACCGGCACGTCGTTGATGTAAAGCAGGCCTTCCTTGACCTGGATATGGTCGCCCGGCAGGCCGATCACGCGCTTGATGTAATCGGTCGTGTCGTCCTTCGGCAGACGAAACACGACGACATCGCCACGGTTGGGCTCCGATCCGAAAATGCGGCCCGAGAACAAAGGCGGCGACAGCGGGATCGAATAATGGCTGTAGCCGTAGGAATATTTCGAGACGAACAGGTAGTCCCCGACCAGCAAGGTGGACTTCATCGAGCCCGAGGGAATATTGAAGGGCTGAAACAGAAAGGTGCGGATCACCAGCGCGATGATAAGCGCGTGGATAATGACGCGGACGGTCTCGCCAGCGCCGCCCTCGGTTTTCGTTCCTGATGTCACGCTCATTGCCGCCTGATGTCCCGGTCCGGTCGCGTTTGTCGCACCCCAAATCACCCGCGCGGGTTTTAGACGCTTGTCGCAGGCGGCGCAATCAAGCGGCCTATCACAAACGCATAATTCATTGATGAAGCACGTGAATTTGTTTTAATGCGAGCGTAGGCGGATTCTTCAGGGGTCCGCCCGCGGCACCGCCGAAATCACCACAAAGGCCTGAGCCAACGGCCAGTCGTCGGTGATGGTCAGATCGATCCTGGCTTCATGTCCCGGCGGAATCAGCGATTCCAGCCGCGCCAGCGCACCGCCCGTCAGCTTCATGGTCGGCCGCCCGCCCGGCAGGTTGACCACGCCCATATCCCGCCACCAGACGCCCCGGTGCATGCCGGTGCCGAGCGCCTTGGAGCAGGCCTCCTTTGCCGCGAACCGCTTCGCATAGGTCGCGACATAGGACCTTGGCGCCTTGGCGCGGCGTTCGGCCTTGGCTCGTTCCGCATCGGTGAAAATGCGGTCCAGAAACCGCTCGCCATGACGTTCGATGACCTTTTCGACACGGCGGATGTCGATCAGATCGGAACCGATACCGATAATCATGCCGATGCGCCCGCCTTCGCCCGTCCGCGATCCATCGCCGCGCGCATGGTTTTCACCGTCTGTCCAAGACCGACGAAAATCGCCTCGCCCATCATGAAATGACCGATGTTGAGTTCGACGATTTGCGGCAGAGCCGCGATCGTTTCCGCAGTGCCGTAGTCAAGACCATGACCGGCGTGCACTTCCAGTCCGGCTGCCTGCGCCAGCTTCGCACCCTCGACGATGCGCGTCCATTCCGCTTCTGATTTATTGCGTTTGCCCTCGATGACAGCGTCACACCACGCGCCGGTGTGAATTTCGATCACCGGCGCCTTGAGCCGCGCGGCCATCTCGATCTGCGCCGGATCGGCCGCGATGAACAGCGACACCCGAATGCCCGCATCGTTCAGGCGCGCGATGAAAGGCGCCAGCGCAAGGTGCTGGCCGACGACATCGAGGCCGCCTTCGGTCGTCACTTCGGAACGCCGCTCCGGCACCACGCACACCGCGTGCGGTTTGGTCGCCAGCGCAATGCCGATCATCTCCGCGGTCGCAGCCATCTCGAAATTCAGCGGCTTTGCGATGTCCGGCCGCGACAATTCCCGCTTCAGCCGCGCCATGTCCTCGTCGCGGATATGACGGCGATCCTCACGCAGATGCGCGGTGATGCCGTCGGCGCCTGCCTCGATCACGAGCAGCGCCGCGCGCACGGGATCCGGCACCGCGCCGCCGCGTGCATTACGCAAGGTCGCGACATGATCGACATTGACGCCGAGGCGCAGCGGCGGAATTTGAGGCATCCAAGACTCTTGAATTATTTTTTATGACGCGTTTTCTTCACGCAAACCGGTTCCCACTTCGCTTGAAAACGCTATCCATTGACCCGCTCGACACTAGCCACCACGGCCTTGGCGCGGAGCTGGCTGATGATGCCGTTGAGATGCTTGAGGTCATAAACTTCAAGATCGATGGTGAGGTCGGTGAAATCCGGCGAGCGCCGGCTCATATGGATGTTGTCGATATTGCCGTCATGCTCGGCGATCACTCCAGCGACCTGGGCAAGACTGCCCGGCTCGTTGACGTTCTGCACGGCAAGACGCGCAGGGAAACGGCGCGGCGCAGCTTCATCGATGTCCCAGCGCACATCGATCCAGCGTTCCGGCTCTTCCTCGAAATCCTTCAACGCAAGCGATTGAATCGGATAGATCGTGATGCCCTCGCCCTTGGTGACAATTCCGACGATGCGATCGCCAGGTACGGCACCGCCATTGGGGGCGAATTTCACCGGCAGATCGGAGTTGATGCCGCGGATCGGAATTGCCGGGCTTTTCGGGCTGGCTTCCACGGTCTTGGCCTTGGCGGCCGCGCCCTTGATGACGTTCTGGCGTGCCTCTTCCTTGTAATCGGGATACATCGCGCGCGCGACGTCGGACGCCTTCATTTCGCCGCGTCCCACCGCAGCCATGACGTCCTCGATGGAGGCGCGCGCCAGACGCGGCAAGGCGCCTTTCAACTTGTCGTCGGCATAAGCGATCTTGGCCCGCATGAACAGGCGCTCGACAATGCGGCGGCCCAGCCCCGCATATTGATCGCGCACCGCTGCACGGGTCGCGCGGCGGATCGCGGCCTTGGCCTTGCCGGTGACCGCCAGCGATTCCCACGCGGACGGCGGCGCGGATTGCGCCTTGGAGGTCAGCACCACCACCTCATCACCGTTCTGCAATTCGGTGGACAGCGGGGCGAACTTGCCGTTGATCTTGCAGCCGACCGCGCTGTTGCCGACATCGGTGTGAACCGCATAAGCGAAGTCGATCACATTGGCGTAGCGCGGCAGCGCGATCAGCTTGCCCTTCGGAGTGAAGCAGAACACCTGATCGTGGAACAATTCCATCTTGGTGTGTTCGAGGAATTCTTCCGGATTGGCGCTTTCGGACAGCACTTCCACGGTGTGCCGCAACCACGCAAAGGCGTTGGATTCCCGCTTCAGCCGCTCGGTCGGCGAGCCGACGCCATCCTTGTAGAACGCGTGCGCGGCGATACCGTATTCGTTGACGCGATCCATTTCCTCGGTGCGAATCTGCAATTCGACGCGCTGGTTGCCAGGCCCGATGACCGTGGTGTGGATCGAGCGGTAGTCGTTCTGCTTGGGCGTCGAGATGTAGTCCTTGAAGCGGCCCGGCACCACCGGCCAGTTGGTATGAACGATGCCGAGCGCGCGATAGCATTCGGCGACCGAATTCAAAATGACGCGGAAACCGAAAATATCCGAGAGCTGCTCGAAGCCGACGGATTTGCGCTCCATCTTCACCCAGATCGAGAATGGCTGCTTGCGCCTGCCCTTCACGATGGCCGAGATGCCGTTCTTCTTCAGCGAGGCGACAAGCTGCGCCTCGATCTCGCCGATCAGATTGCGGTTACGCTCCGCCAATGCATCGAGGCGCTGGGTGACCACCGCATGCGCCTCGGGATCGAGGATGCGGAAGGACAAATCCTCCAGCTCCTCGCGCATCTCCTGCATACCCATGCGGCCGGCGAGCGGCGCATAAATATCCAGCGTCTCTTCGGCAATGCGGCGGCGGGAAGCCGGCGGCATGAATTCCATCGTACGCATGTTGTGAAGACGGTCGGCAAGCTTGACCAGAAGCACGCGCACATCGTCGGAAATCGCGAGCAGAAGCTTGCGGAGGTTCTCCGCCTGCTTGGCTTCACGCGAGACCAGTTCGAGCCGCTTGAGCTTGGTCAGGCCCTCGACCAGCGCGCCGATTTCGGGGCCGAACAGCTGATCGATCTCGGCCCGGGTGGATTCGGTATCCTCGATGGTGTCGTGCAGCAGCGCGGCGACGATGGTGGCGTCATCGAGCTTCAGATCGGTGAGGATTGCCGCGACTTCCAGCGGGTGAGAAAAATACGGATCGCCCGAGGCGCGCTTCTGTTCGCCATGCGCCATCATGGCATAGACATAGGCGCGGTTGAGCAGGTCCTCGTCGGTATCGGGATTATAGGCGCGGACACGATCGACGAGATCGTATTGCCGCATCATCTTGACGCGGGAGGTCCTGGTGGCTCGCCTGGGCGCGGGCGCAGGCGCGACGGCCGCCGTATCGGCGGCCGCCTGCATCTGTCGTCCGGTGCGGCGCCCAATCGTCATTCCAAGCTCAAGCCTGCCTCTCGCGCGTATGGCGCACCGGCATTGCGACAAGACTACGCGCCAAGTGTATATTTTTGATCATTTTCCAGCGACCGGTTCCGGGGTATGGGTCAACCGGACAAGTGCCTCGAAAATGCGCGCGGAGGACACCGGATCGCCCCGCTCCGCCTAATATCGCCGCGAAAAGCCGGAACCGCAAGGAACTCGCTGAAAATCACGGATAATTCAAATTATTTGCTAACAAAAAGGCCCGAAACGGAGTTTCGGGCCTTTAAACCAGACATAATACCAGACGCAACTGGAGCAGAGGCAGCCGGCACCGGACGCGATGCCGCACCGCATAACAGCAAAGTTATGTTATTCCTCTTCCTCGGGCTGTTCCTCGGGCGGCGCGAGACCTTCGAGACCCTTCAGAAGTTCTTCCTCGGTCATGCGCTCGACCGCAACTTCGGTGTCGTCAGCATCGACGCTGGCGCCCGCAGAGCCGATCAACGGAATCGTATCCGGTTCCGGCTCGTCAACTTCGACGAATTTCTGCAGCGAATGCACGAGTTCCTCGCGCAGATCCTCGGGAGAGATGGTCTGATCGGCAATCTCACGCAGCGAAACGACCGGATTCTTGTCGTTATCGCGATCGATCGTGATCTGGGAGCCGGACGAGATCATCCGTGCCCGATGCGCTGCAAGCAGTACGAGGTCGAACCTGTTGTCCACCTTGTCGATGCAGTCTTCTACAGTGACGCGCGCCATGAAATGCGGCTCCGTTAAGTGAGTCCAGAAGTGTCGATATGCATGCTTGGTATAGCGGTTGCCGCGAAATCGCAACCACCAATTTGAAACAGCACAAACATGCTGTTTCAGCGACAATAATGGGGTTTTTGAGGCCAAGCGCAAGACCCCGCTCGGACCGCCCCAGCCCAGCGAGAAATTTCAATGGACAAGAAATCGCTTCATTGCTTCATCAGTATGACGTTGGTGGACATTCCTTGGGGACGTTGTGATGTCCGCACAAACATTCTTCTCCCCTGGTTTTTGATCAACTTGCAGGGCGGCTTGCCGCCACGCCAAAAATGTTAACAACAAACGAGAAAATATGATGGCTTCTTCCTCGAATAAGATCGCGCTTTTTATTGATGGTGCGAACCTCTACGCAACCGCGAAAACCCTGGGCTTCGACATCGACTACAAACGTCTGCTGCTCGAGTTTCAAAACCGCGGCACGCTGGTTCGCGCTTTCTACTACACCGCGATTATCGAGGATCAGGAATACTCGTCGATCCGTCCCCTGATCGACTGGCTCGACTACAACGGCTACACCGTCGTCACCAAGGCGACCAAAGAATTCATCGACGCCAGCGGCCGCCGCAAGGTGAAGGGCAACATGGATATCGAGCTTGCCGTCGATGCCATGGAACTGGCCGAGCATGTCGATCAGATGGTGCTGTTCTCCGGTGACGGCGACTTCCGATCGCTGGTCGAAGCCGTCCAGCGCCGCGGCGTCCGCGTCACCGTGGTATCCACAATTTCCAGCCAGCCGCCGATGATCGCGGACGAATTGCGCCGCCAGGCGGATGTCTTTACGGACCTGGTGCAGCTACAATCCAAGCTCGGCCGCGATCCGGGCGAACGCCCCGCGCCGCGCGAACCGCGCCAGCACACGCCGCAATTCCTGCAGCGTGCGACGAGTTCGATTGCACCACGGGGCGATGACGAAGACTTCGACGACTGAAGACAAAACCAAAGAGAGCCGGCGCCTCGGTGCCGGCCCCGCCGCTTTCGCGGCGGTGCATTCGGATAGCGAGCCCGGCCCGGACTGCCCGCTCTGCCCCCGCCTGAAAGATTATCGCGACGCCAACCGCCAGCAGCATCCTCACTGGTTCAATGCGCCGGTGCCCGCTTTCGGTCCCGCCGACGCGCGTCTTCTGATTGTCGGTCTCGCACCCGGACTACAGGGTGCCAACCGCACGGGGCGTCCCTTCACCGGCGATTATGCCGGCGACCTCCTCTACGGCACATTGATCGAATTCGGCTTCGCCCGCGGGCCCTATGAGGCACGTCCCGACGATGGCCTCACTCTGCTCGATTGCCGCATCGGCAATGCGGTTCGCTGTGTGCCGCCACTCAACAAGCCGTTACCCGCCGAGATCAACACCTGCCGCACCTTCCTGAATGCAACGCTCGATGAAATGAAAAATCTGCGCGCCATCGTCATGCTTGGCCGCGTGTCTCACGACTCCACCGTCAAGGCTCTCAGGCTTCGTGCGACGCAGGCTCCGTTCGCGCACGGCGCCGAAGCGCAAGCCGGACCGCTGCGGCTTTTCGACAGCTATCACTGCTCGCGCTATAACACCAATACGGGCCGACTGACGCCGCAGATGTTCCGCGACGTGTTCGCGCGCGTGCGCGATTATCTGGCCTGACGCGGGTTGGCCTTGAGCCAGGCCAGCACATCGCCGGCATTCCGGTCCGGCGGAAACACCGGATAGAACACATGGGTGATGACCGCGTCGTCGATGATGAAAGCAATGCGCTTGATCATCGTCAGTCCCGCCACTTCCATTGTCGGCAGGTTCATCGCTTTGGTCAGTTTCAGCTCGCTGTCGGACAGAACCGGAAACGGCACATGCAGCCGCTCGGTCATCTCGCGCTGATAGTCGGTATCCTGAGTCGATAACCCGAAAACGTGCGCCGCGCCTGCCGCTTTTAACTCGCCTATCAGATCGCGAAACGCGCAAGTATGCGGCGTGCAGCCGCGCGCGCCGGGAATTTCGTCCCAGTCCTCGACCAGCGCGATCTTGCCGGGCTCGCCGGTGCGCGGATAGGCGAACAGCACGACACGGCCGGGAATGGACGACAGCGTGACCACGCTGCTGTCGGTGGCAGGCAGCGCGACGGGCGGAATTTTCGCGCCCGTCAGATGCCGCGCCCCGCCGTCATCGACCGGCGCCGGAATACTGGACCAATCGGGAGCATGCAAATTCGGCTGGTTCATCGTCTCGTTTTCCCTGATCAATTCGTCGATCGCGTTTCGCACCAAATCGCTGCGCCGGGTCATCCCCTCGCCCTGAGCAGGCGGCCCTTCTCGCGCGACCAGTCACGTTTCTTTTCGGTGTCGCGCTTGTCGTGCAGCTTCTTGCCCTTGGCGAGCGCCAGCTGAAGCTTGAGCCGCCCCTGCTCGTTGAAATACATTTTAAGCGGGATCAGAGTCATGCCATCGCGCTCGATGGCGCCGATCAGCTTGTTGATCTGTCGTCGATGCAGCAGCAATTTGCGCGGCCGTTTCGGCTCGTGATTGAAGCGGTTGGCCTGCAAATATTCGGGAATGTTGGCGTTCACCAGCCAGATTTCGCCGTTCTTGGAATCGGCATAGGATTCGCCGATGGTGCTCTTGCCGTTGCGCGCCGACTTCACCTCGGTGCCGGTGAGCATCACGCCGGCCTCGATGGTGTCCTCGATGGCATAATTGAACCGCGCCTTGCGGTTCTCGGCGACGACCTTGATCGGACGTTCCTTTTTCTCGCTCATCGCCGATATTCGCAATCTCCCGGCGAGACGCCGGGCGTGGGTTACTTGTTCTTCAACAGATCCCGGATCTCGGTGAGCAGTTCCTGATCCTTGGTGGGCGGCGCGGGCTCCGCAGGTTTTGCATCGTCATGACGCTTGAGCTGGTTCATCAGCCGGATGACGATGAACAGCACGAAAGCGACAATGACGAAATTCAGCGTCACGGTGAGGAAGCTGCCCCAGGCCAGCACGGCGCCCTGCTTCTTGGCGTCGGCCAGATTGTTCGCCGTCACCGACTTCGCAAGGCCGGTGTAGTAATTCGAGAAGTCCAAACCGCCGGTGATCGCGCCGATGACCGGCATGATGATGTCGCCGACCAGCGAGTTGACGATCGCGCCGAACGCCGCGCCGATGACGACACCGACGGCGAGATCGACCACGTTGCCGCGCAACGCGAATTTCTTGAACTCCTCGAGCATCCCGTTCAGTCCTTCTATCGACAAAACTTCAATTGATCAGACCCGCATGAACCATGGCGCTGCGAACGGCCGCCTTGGTCGGTTCGCTGACCGGCACCATCGGCAGACGCAGCGTGTCCGACATCTTGCCGAGCAGCGAAAGCGCATATTTCACCGGCGCCGGATTGGATTCGATAAACAGATTGACGTGAAGCGGTGTCAGCTTGTCCTGAATCTTCAGAGCGCCAGCATAGTCGCCGCGCAGGCACGCTCCCTGAAATTCCGAGCATAGCCGCGGCGCCACGTTGGACGTCACCGAGATGCAGCCATGTCCCCCGTGGGCCATGTATCCGAGCGCGGTGATATCCTCGCCAGACAGCTGGTTGAAGTCCTCGCCCATGGCCGCACGCTGTTGCGAAACGCGCGCGAGATTGGCCGTGGCGTCCTTCACACCCGCGATGTTCTTCAACTCGAACAGACGCTTCATGGTGTCGACCGACATATCGACGATGGAGCGGCCAGGAATGTTGTAAATGATAATCGGAACTCCGACCGCGTCATTGATTGCCTTGTAATGCTGATACAGGCCTTCCTGCGTCGGCTTGTTGTAATAGGGCGTCACGACGAGAACGGCATCCGCACCCGCCTTCTCGGCGTGTTGCGCAAGATCGATCGCCTCGCGGGTCGAGTTCGAACCCGCACCCGCGATGACCGGCACGCGGCCCTTGGCCTCATCGATGCACCATTCCACCACGCGCTTGTGCTCGTCATGGGTTACGGTCGGACTTTCGCCCGTGGTGCCGACCGGCACCAGACCGTTCGTGCCTTCGGAAATCTGCCAGCTCACAAGCCCGCGAAAAGCCGCTTCGTCGAGGCCTCCGTTTTTGAACGGCGTGACCAAGGCGGTAAAGGATCCCCGGAACTTCGTCTTGGCTGCCATGGTCGTTCTCCGAACGCGAATTGATGCCGCAAATATCCTCAAACGCGGCGGATGGGATTGATAACGAGTCCGGCGTCCTGATGAAAGAGCGGTAAAGTCGGCCTCTCGTCCCATTTGGAGCATATTGTCCATGGATAGAAGGATCGCTGTGGGCCGGTATTCCTTTTTATTTTCCTGCGCCGGGAGTCCGGTTCCCGCGTATTAGCTGTTTAGTGTTGAGATTCAATACGTTAGACCTCTGTAAAGAAGAGGCTTGCTGATTCGTCGCGAAGGAACGCCGTGACCTTATTCGTCTCAAAATCGGCATCCTGTTGGCGCCTGGTCGCGCTCGCCGCCGGGATTCTGGCGCTGAGCGCGCAAGCCGCGTTGAGCGTTCCGCTGCCGAAACCGCGCCCGATTCCGCGCAGCGTGGTGCCGAAAACCGCAAAATCACTCTCGCAATTACCTACCGGTCCGAAGCTGACCGACAAAAGCACGGTCGCCGCACTACCGCCGAAGCCTCCGGTCCAGCCCTCTCCCGCGCTCACGGCGACACCGCGCCTTGCCACGCCGAAGCGAACGTCTTCGGCACCGCTCGCCGTTGCCACCACGACCTCGACGCCGAAGGCCGACGCCGATGCGCTTGAACAGGTGATCGAACTGGTTCGCGCAAAAAAGCCGCAGGATGCCACGCAATTGCAGGCATCGATCGGCGACCCGATCGCGCGCAAATTGTCCGAATGGATCATCCTGCGCAGCGACGACAACGGCGCGTCGGCAGAGCGTTACCGGGCCTTTCTGTCGGAAAATCCGAGCTGGCCGAGTCAGACATTCCTGCGCCGCCGCGGCGAGGCCGCGCTCTGGGACGACCGCCGCGATGACACCACTGTGCTGACCTATTTCGGCAATGAAGAACCCCTTTCCGCGAAGGGCCGCTTCGTTCTGGCCCGCGTGCTGCTCGCTCGCGGCGACCGCCAGAAGGCCGAACGGCTGGTACGCGAAGCCTGGCGCGGAGATTCGTTCTCCGGCGACGTAGAAGAAGCCGCGCTCGCTCAGTTCAGCCCCCTGCTGACGGGCGGCGACTACAAGACGCGCATGGACATGCTGCTGTATGGCAACAGCCCGGACAGCGAGGCCGCGCTGCGCTCCGCCAAACGTCTGGGACCGGGCTATATCGCACTGGCCAAGGCCCGTATCGCAGTCAACAAAAAGGCGTCCAACGCCCGCGCCGCCCTCGAAGCGGTTCCGCATGAGTTGCGCAGCGATGCCGGCTACATCTTCAGCAAGGTGCAGTTGCTGCGCCGTGACGACAAGATTGCCGAGGCCGGGCAATTGCTCGCGAGCGCGCCGCGCGATCCGGCCCGGCTGATCAATGTCGATGAATGGTGGATCGAGCGGCGGCTTGTCGCCCGCAAATTGCTGGACAATAACGAGCCGCGTCTCGCTTATCAGGTCGCGCGCGATGCCGCCGTCCCCGACAAGCCGATCTACAGAGCCGAGAGGGAGTTCACCGCCGGCTGGATCGCGCTCCGTTTCCTCAACGATCCCAATCTGGCGGCGCAGCACTTCGCCCGCCTCGGCACCGACACCGTCAATCCCACCGCGCTGGCCCGCGCCGGATATTGGCAGGGCCGCGCCGCCGAGGCCGCCGGCCGGACGCAGGAGGCGCAGCAGGCGTACAGAAGCGCGGCTATCCATTCCACCAGCTATTACGGCCAGCTGGCGCGCGCCAAGCTGCGGCTGCCGCAACTCGCGCTGAACGAGTCGCCCGGACGATCGCATGGGGGCGAGCGGCTCGAGATCGTCCGCGCGGTGGCGCTGCTTTACGCACTCGACGAGGAAGAACTGGCGATTCCGATTTTCGGTGACCTCGGCGAGCGCGCGGATCAGGACGCCCTGCTGGCGCTGTGCGAACTGGCCCAGCGCAACAACGACGCGCGCGCCATGCTTCTGGTTGGCAAGGCCGCGCTCAACCGCGGCATGCCCTTCGACTATTACGCTTACCCGGTGAGCGGCATTCCGCCTTATCGGGACATCGGCCCGCAGGTCGAAAAAGCTATCGTTTACGCGATCGCGCGGCAGGAAAGCGCCTTTAATCCCGCCGTCGTTTCACCGGCCAATGCCTATGGATTGATGCAGGTCACGCCCGATGCAGGGCGCTATGTCGCCAAGAAATATAACGCGACCTTCGATCTGGCGCGGCTGAAGGGCGATCCCTCCTACAATGCCTCGATGGGCGCCGCTGAGCTTGGCGGACTGATCGACGATTATCGCGGCTCCTACATCATGACTTTTGCCGGCTACAATGCCGGCCGTGGCAGCGTGCGTAAATGGGTCGAGCGATATGGCGATCCACGCGATTCGAATGTCGATGCGGTGGACTGGGTCGAACAGATTCCGTTCTCTGAAACGCGCAACTATGTTCAGCGCATCATGGAGAACCTTCAGGTCTACCGGGCACGGTTCGGCGGCAGTCACCAGCTTCTGATCGAGGCCGACCTGCGGCGCGGCTCGTCGACGGAATGATCAACTTCGTCACCGGAATTACTGGACCGGAGAACGACACAAGCGTTGTGAAGCCAGCCTTCCCGGCGATAACTCCTGAAAATTCCGATTCCGGTGTTACTCCTGCGCATTCAGGCTCGCGATAGCCGATCGTAGATAGGATTCGATATCCCGGCTTTGCATGATGGCGAATCCGCGCTCAGCCGTTGCCGTCAGAAGGTGCGGATTGTCACATAGATAGCGCGCTCGAGGCGCCAGATCAGAATATTCAGAAAAGAAAAGGCCGCCTTCAAATATTTTGTCATCTTCCGGATTTGCACTGCGCTCGGACAGAACTGCGCATTCATTCGCGAGATAATAGCTGATCCGCACAACCTCCAGGATTTTCGCGTCGTAAAAATGCAAGTTAAGAAGCAATTTGGAACGACCAATGATTTCATCACGCTGCGCTCCGTACTGACCAAAAACGTGAGCAACCTTCAAACCCAGCAAATGCATTGCTTCCAGCACGGCGCGGCGGCGATCGTTCATGCTCCCGACGAAAAGAACATCGATATCTTTCACGGACGATTTCTGAATACGGCTGAGCTCTTTTCGATACCCGATGGGCAACACATGAGCCGCATGGATACCAAGATTCGAAAGAGCCTTGACGTTGGCGTCGCAATAATCCCAAAGCACATGCTTCTTGAATAGATCGATCAGCGCAGGCGTGATCCACGTCTGGTTGTTTTCGACCTGCTCCAGATTGTAGAGGATCGCATCGTCCGAAAGCGGAAGGGGATAATAAACCAGCAAGTTGGCTCCCAGGACGATATGCCGGCGTCCCGGCAGGGAGCCTTCCTCGGTAAGAATCGCGTCGTATCCGAGTGCTTTCAGGCCGTAGAAAATGGTCTCAGCCACCTCTCGAAACACTGCCGAATGAATGTAATTGGGGGGCGAAACAACGGTAACCGCCCATTTCATAAGCGTACATGCTTCATGTCAGTATCTGCTCCCCTTGCGCGCCATTCCGAAACAGCTCCAAGTCATATCCGGAAGCCGCGCGGTCGCTCGCGAGCCAATTTTTAAATGATGAAAACGGGCGAAGTGACGTGTGATCGGCTAAGAATACATCTGCGAGAGAGCTTCTCAACTCCAAATACCCTTGGCCTGTGGCGAAGCGGGGCTGATGATGGTTCACTGTCGGAATTCGGCACGAAACAGCCGAGTGCAAAGACGTCCTTCCACACCCATTGCCCATCGGGAGACGGAAAATAACCCACGCCTTCGAGGATTTTTTCTGCCGTTCGGCAGACGGTTTGAAACTGCGCGGACGGACTATAGAACCCGTTGGCAGCAGCGATCTGCCCGTGCTTTGCCTGCCCGGTTTGACGCGCACCGCGGAGGATTTCGACGCTGTGGCGAAAGCGCTTGCAAGCGACACGCAGGCACCGAGGCGTGTGGTGTCGATGGATTATCGCGGCCGCGGGCAATCGGATTACGATCCGGATCCGGCAAATTATAACGTCGCGGTCGAGAGCGGCGACGTTCTGGCTGTAGCAAAGGAGGCCGGTATTGGCCGTGCCATTCTACTCGGCACGTCTCGCGGCGGAATTATCTCCATGGTGCTGGCGGCGACCCAACCGGCCCTGCTCGCCGGCGTGATCCTGAACGATATCGGACCGGCGCTGGATATGCGTGGCCTCGTTAAGATCAAGGGCTATATCAGCGATCCGCCCCCGCGCCAGACCTGGGACGACGCGTGCGCCGGCCTTAAGGCATTGTTTGGAAAGGTCTTTCCTGCCCTCACCGACGCACAATGGATGGAATGGACTCGCCGCGCATTCAGGCAGGAGGGCGGCGGGCTTGTTCGCACCTACGATCCCAGGCTCGGCCACGTGTTCGATGCCGTCGACCCGGAAAATCCGCCTCCCCCGATCTGGGATCTGTTCGACAAGATGGCCGGCGTGCCGCTGATGCTGATCCATGGCGCGCTGTCGGATCTTTTGACCGTGCAAGGCGTCGCCGACATGCAGACACGGCGGCCCGATCTGGAAGTCGTGACCGTTGCCGATCAGGGCCACGCGCCGCTGCTCGAGGACCAACCGACCATCGCAAGGATCGCGGCATTTTGCGCGCGATGCGACACGGCAGCATAAGCCGGACTGCATGACCGTCGCCGTCGGAAAAACTGCGGCGGTCTATACGCTGAAAACCCCGGGTATGGATCACTCGCACGCGCAATGACGTAACGAGGCAATGGCACCAAGCGCGACCTGCAACCCGATCGTATAGCCCTAAACAAGTATAGCCTTAAACAAAAACCCCGGCAGTTGCCTGCCGGGGTTTCGTTGATCTCACCCGTAAGGGTGAAAGGATCAGAAGTTGCGCTGAACGCGGAGCGAACCGCTCCAGATGTCCTGCGAACCGATGGTGTAGGTACCCGGGCCGTGGCCGGCAACCGGGCCCGTACCGGCAACCAGCGTACCCTTGGTCGAACCGTCGACGTTGGTGTACAGCGCTTCGCCGGAGAACGTCAGGCCCTTGACCGGGGTCCACGAGGTAACGACACCGACCTGAGCAATGTTGAAGTCAGGATTGTAGGTGCCCGTGAAGGTACCAAGCTTCTTCGCGGCAGCTGCCCAGGCAGTTCCGAGAGAAGCAGCTGCGGTGTCGTTGTAGTCGATCTTGGTGTACGAACCGAACACGCTGCTCGACCAGTTGGCGTTCCAGTAGTGGTTGAAACCACCGTTCAGGCCGAAGCCCTTGGTCAGCTGGATTTCGTTGCCAACAAGCGGGATCACGCCATCGGCAATCGGAGCAGTCGCGAACTTGAAGCTGTCCGAACCACCGAACAGACCGATATTGCGCGGCGTTGCGTTCGAAGAGCCCATGATGTAGCGCAGCGCACCTTCGGTGTAGCCGACGGTGAACTTGATGTCGTCGCCAGGTCCGGTCGGCAGGTTCTTGATCTGCAGGCCGAGGTTGACGGCGTAGCCCCACTTGTCAGCAGGTGCGTTGACCACGTACGGCGAAGCGGTGCCGTCGGTCAGGTAGTTCGAGCGAACCTGGTGAGCCGCGCCAGACACCTGGATAAGACCCCAGGCCTGATCGAGCTTCAGGTTGCCGACCACGTCAACAGCGCCACCGTAGTAGCCCTGAACAGCCTGGTTGGCGCCCGTCGAGGAGGTCACACCGTTATACCAGTTGGTATAGCCGTTGAAGACGGTGAGGCCGTTGGTCGCGTTGATCAGACCGACGCGGTTCGATTCGCTCTGCTCGTCCACACCGACGGTGGCCGAGAAGCCGTTTCCGAACTGCCAAGTGTACTGAACGTTCCAGACGCCGCCGTCGAAGTTCGGGCCGCCCATCAGGAACGAGGTCAGGTTGTTGCCCGGGTTGGCGTTCCAAGGCAGCGCGTAAGCCGAAGCCGAGCGGCCGAAGGTGAAGCCGGCGAACTGGATGAACGCGAAGTCGAAGCGGTTGACGTCGTTGTTCGTCAGCTGGTCGCCCGTCGAGAACTGCGGGTTGACCTGAGCGAACGCGCGCACGACACCCCATTCGGTCGCGGTGCGAGCGTCGAACTGGAGCTGGATGCGGGCGCGGGTGTTGTTCCAGGTTCCGTTGCGCGCGTAGGTGTTGGTCATCGACGGCGCGTCGGAGTTACCGGAGTTGAAGTTGTATTCGGCGCGGACGTAACCGCCGATACGAAGACAGGTGTCGGTGCCCGGGATGTAGTAGAAACCGGCTCCGTACAGGGAGCAAACCTTCACGTATTCGACCGCTTTGGCCTTGACGGGAAGATCAGCCGCCTGTGCTCCACCGATCGCGACGAGACCCGCCGCCGATCCGAGGACAAGGCTCTTAATCTTGCTCATAAAACCTCCAAGTTGCTCTGTTTGGGAAGGTCCCGGTCCGCCGGTGTAAGTCACACCCGAGGTAGGTTCCCTTGATCCCAGTGGACCGCCCGGTCGCCTCGCGCTTTCGGACACTCCCGCACAAACGCGAGCGACTTAAGCGAAACTTCCAAACGGGACGACCTCGGGATGCCCCCCTCCGTCGCTTTGGGGAGAATTACCTAACGATGCCGCACAAGCAACAAAGGACCGCCACATATGAGGGCATCCTGCCCCCTTTTCGGAAATGTGTTGCACAAATGGCACTCGTATTTGCATGGAACAAATCCGCAAAGCATTGAAATAACTGTCTTTTTGAATCGGCCCAATCAACGGGACAAAAGCCGTGCAGGTGTTCCCAAGACCGCCCCGGAAGGAGCCGCGCGTTTTGCGGGTTGCCCGAATCGGAGCACTCATCGCGTCCAAATTGCCGAAATGGCAGGCAGCGATCGCGAATATCTCTTTAAAAGAGTCAACCAACCGCGCAGCTTGCAGGCAGCCGCCGTGTCGGGCATATCGTCGGGCGCGTGGAGACGTGGCCGAGCGGCTGAAGGCACTCGTTTGCTAAATGAGCATACCCTGAAAGGGGTATCGAGGGTTCGAATCCCTCCGTCTCCGCCACGCTGCACATCGGCGCCTTCTGAAAGCGCCCCGCTCCCGGAAAGACAGAGATTCGCGCAGCACATCTACTCGAAGTCGCATTGATCGAAAGTTATTCCGCGCAAAGACGGAACAAGCCCATCCGGAGCCACGCGTTGCAACCGTCCCATGTTTTCACACGTGCCGTTACCGCATTTCAAAAGGGTCAGCTGGATACCTCGGAACGCGCCTTCCAGAAATTCCTTCAACATGAGCCGGAGCATTTTGGCGCGCTGAACCTTTATGCGGCGCTGCTGATCCAGCAAAAACGCTTTGCGGAAGCAGAACCCTTTTTGCAGAAGGCGATTTCCATCGACGCCAGATCCGACAAGACATTTTACAATTACGGCCTCGTCCTGAAGGCGCTGGGCAAGCCCGAACAAGCGATGGCAGCGTTCCACCGCTCGCTTTCGATCAATCCCGCCGAATCTGAAACCTGGAATAATGTGGGCACTGTCCACAACGATCTGAAGCAATACCGTGATGCGGTCACCAGCTTCGACAAGGCGATCGCATTATCGCCGCATTACGCCGAAGCCCATTTTAACAAAGGGCGATCGCTCTGCTTTCTCGGCGAGCCGGAAACAGCCTTTAAAGCGTTTCAGCAGGCCACCCGCTTAAAGCCCGACATGGGAGAAGCATGGTACGAGATCGCGACGCTTTCCTGCTTGCGGGGTAATTTCGCTCACGCGCTTTCCGCCGTCGAAAAAGCCATCAGCCTCAAGCCGGACAATCAGGATGCCTATCTGGGCAAGGCCATCATACTGGCCGCGTTGAACCGCGAGATCGAGGCTTTCGAGGCATGTCAAACGGCTTTGAAACTCAGACCCGATTTTGCGGGGGCCAAAGCGCATATTCTTCGTCTGAAGCTGACCGTCAGCGACTGGAGCGACTACACAACGCTGGCCCGCGATTTCGTCGCGGAGCCGCATAACTTCCAGTCCGGCATCGCCCCGTTTCTTTATTTTACCCTTCCGACGACATCGTCCCAGCAGCTCATCGGGGCAACGAGTTTTTCCCAAAACGCGTTTCCCGTTCCCTTTTCTCCGATCGCAACCGCGCCCGGCCCCGGGCGCCAGAAAATCAAGGTTGCGTATCTGTCCGCCGACTTCCGCGAACATCCGACGACCTATCTGCTGGCCGGCACGATCGAACATCACGATCGTGAGCGATTCGAGGTGATCGGATTCTCCACGATTACCGAAACGCCGCTCAGCGAACCCGGACAGCGCATCAAAAACGCCTTCGACGATTTTCATGACATCAGCACCGTGAGCGATGCCGACGTCGCGAGCCTGGTCCACCGTCTGGGAGTGGATCTGTTGATCGATCTTGGCGGGTACACCCAGGACATGCGGGCCGGAATTCTGGTCCGCCGTCCCGCCCCCGTGCAGGTCAACTATCTCGGCTTTCCGGGCACCATGGGCGCTTCGTTCATCGACTACATCGTCGCCGACCGGACGGTAATTCCGGAATCCGATCAGGCGTTCTATTCCGAGAAAATCGCCTGGTTGCCGCACACGTATCAGCCCAACGACGACACACGGCCGCTTCCCAGATCCACGGCAGCCCGGACCGATCTCGGCCTGCCCGCCTCAGGTGTGGTTTATTGCTGCTTCAACAACTCCTTCAAGATCACGCCCGATATCTTCGATGTCTGGATGCGCCTTTTGCGTCAGGTCGAGGGCAGCGTGCTGTGGCTGCTCGAAGCCAATCCGACCGCGAAGGCCAATCTCCGCAAGGAGGCCGAGGCGCGTGGGGTCCCTGCGGACCGGCTGGTTTTCGCGCCGCGCGTCAGCACGGCGGATCATCTCGCCCGCCACGTATTCGCGGACATCTTTCTCGACACCCTTTATTACAACGCCCATACCACCGCGAGCGACGCGCTATGGGCGGGTCTTCCGGTCATCACGTATGAGGGGCAGACCTTCGCCAGCCGGGTCGCGAGTTCGCTGTTGCGTGCCGTCGGTTTGCCCGAACTGATCACGACTTCGGTGGAAGATTATGAAGCACTGGCGTTGAAACTGGCGCAGGACCCCGTCCTGCTGGCGTCGATCAAGGCCAAGCTCGCCGAAAACCGGCTGACGGCGCCGCTGTTCGACACAGCACAATATACGCGGCATCTGGAGGCAGCTTACATCACGATGTACGAACGTGCGCTGCGTGGCGAGAAGCCGGCATCTTTCGCGGTGCAGACATGACCAGCGTGATTTGAGCACCACCAAACCGCCCAGCCGACAACTGGAAGCTCTGGGAAAATTCCGAAAGGAAAAAGGGGTGGTGAGACGGTTCGGTCAGATCGCCCGACGCTGAGACCTTCCGGTCAAAAACAGAACGAGGGCGTCGGTGAACACGTCAGATCGAGATTCCAACGAACAGCGTTTCCGTCGGAATAGCGGAAACAATATCCGCAACGAACGAAGGACCTGTAGCCCTTCTGCCGGAGCGCGTCATAGGGGTGAACCTATTGCGGCTGTCCGGCCGTCTCGCCTGATGTCTCGCCGACACCCTCTTTCGTCAAATCGAGCTTCAAGTCTCGTCTAGGGGAAGACCGTCGGGC
>RXJJ01000013.1:89107-138805 GCA_003963145.1 Bradyrhizobiaceae bacterium | reverse complement strand
TCTTCTTCACTGCCGACTTCGCCTTCTTCGCCTTCTTCGCTTTCTTGGCCATGTTGCCCTCCTAAAGTTAGTGAGATGGCTTAATCGCTTCGTGCACTCGGGAATCGAAATGCACTGCATTTGGATTACACCAACACGTTGAAAAAAACAGTGTCCCGCTTAAGGAAGTGTTGACGTGTGAAGGGCATCGCACTTTGCGCGCGCGCCGCAACGACATCGCATCGCGCTTCGAAAGATGTGAGAGGACGGCGCGAAATTCGTCTGCGGCCTGCATCAATTTTTCAAGAAGCCATTGCTATACGCATACATCTTGCATTGCTGCATGAAGCGATGCACTGGCCTCGAAAGGCTGCACAGGTGAAAGCGGCAAGCGAAAACAGCTTTTCGCGGACTCTGAGTCGCGATTTTTGGCAATGAAATTATTTTCAGTGATTTCCCGTTTTGCAGGGATCGGTGCTCGCGCCGGCAAACTTTTTGGTTGTTTTGAGAAAACCGATTCGGCAGGCGATTCTCGCTGTGCCGGCTCTCGCGACGTCGTCACAACACCCGTCGCGCATCGCGAAAGACCGTCCGGCACAAACCCCGCAATCGCCTCGGACGAGTCGAAACAGGCATGCGCGGACCTCCGAAACGCAGAATCCGGTGCACGAAAAGACGATGAGAAGCGTCAGATACCGAGTTTGGTCTTCAGGATGTCGTTGACGGCCTGCGGATTGGTCTTGCCGCCGGAAGCTTTCATCACCTGACCGACAAACCAGCCGATCATGGTCGGCTTCGCCTTGGCCTGAGCGACCTTATCGGGGTTGGCGGCGATAATGTCATCGACGACCTTCTCGATCGCCCCGAGGTCCGTGACCTGTTTCATGCCGAGTTCGTCGACCAGCACCTTCGGATCGCCGCCCTTGGTCCAGACGATCTCGAAAAGGTCCTTGGCGATCTTGCCGGAGATGGTTTCTTCTCCGATCAGATCGACGATCCCGGCAATCTGCGCCGCCGACACCGGCGAGGATGCAATATCCTGCCCCTCCTTGTTCAGCCGGCCGAACAGCTCGTTGATCACCCAGTTGGCCGCCAGTTTGCCGTCGCGCGCCTTGTTCGCCAGCTTGGCGAGCACGGCCTCATAGAAGTCGGCGCTCTCGCGTTCGGCGACGAGAACGCTGGCGTCATAGGGCGTCAGGCCGAAATCGGCCATGAACCGGGCGCGTTTCTCGTCCGGCAGTTCGGGCAGCTTCGATTTTAGTTCCTCGACATAGCCTGCGGTGAATTCCAGCGGCAGAAGGTCGGGGTCCGGGAAGTAACGATAGTCGTGCGCCTCTTCCTTGGAGCGCATCGAGCGGGTTTCGCCCTTGCCGGGGTCGTAAAGCCGGGTTTCCTGATCGATCGTGCCGCCGTCCTCCAGAATTCCGATCTGGCGGCGTGCTTCATACTCGATGGCCTGGCCGATGAAGCGGATCGAGTTGACATTCTTGATCTCGCAGCGGGTCCCGAACGGCGCACCGGGCTTGCGGACCGAGACATTGACGTCGGCGCGCAGATTGCCCTTCTCCATGTCGCCGTCGCAGGTGCCGAGGTAGCGCAGGATGGTCCGCAGCTTGGTCACATAGGCCCTCGCCTCTTCCGAAGAGCGCATGTCCGGCTTGGAGACGATCTCCATCAGCGCCACGCCCGAGCGGTTGAGGTCCACGAACGACATGGTCGGATGCTGGTCGTGCAGCGATTTGCCCGCATCCTGTTCCAGATGCAGCCGCTCGATCCCCACCGTGATGCTTTCGCCCTCGCGCATGTCAACGATCACGGCGCCCTCGCCCACGATCGGCGATTTGTACTGGCTGATCTGGTAGCCCTGCGGCAGGTCCGGGTAGAAATAGTTCTTCCGGTCGAAAGTCGACCTCAGGTTGATCTGCGCCTTCAGGCCAAGGCCCGTCCGGATCGCCTGTGCGACGCATTCCTCGTTGATGACCGGCAGCATGCCCGGCATAGCCGCGTCCACGAGCGAGACGTGCTCGTTGGGCTCGCCGCCGAATTCCGTCGAGGCGCCCGAAAACAGTTTCGAGTTCGACGTCACCTGGGCGTGGATTTCCAGCCCGATGACGACTTCCCAGTCGCCAGTGGCGCCTTTGATGAGCTTTTTGGGATCGAGAGGTGCGTTCATGGAGCGGCTTTTACTCCGGTCTGTGGGACGAGAAAACCCCTCTCAAACCTCAGGTCACAAGCTCGCAGCGAATGACTTGAATACCGTACTGTTGCGCAGCGTGTCCCGGCCGGCCTCGATCACATTGTCGACCTGTTCGGGTGACAACCGGAAACGCGTCGGCACGGTTTCCAGGGTTGCAGAGCGCGCCGGATCGAGCTGGTCGAAGCCAAGCCGTCCTACAAAGAATTTAATGTCACGGCAATTCCAGCCCGGACCGGCGCCATATTTGATCCGCTCCGCTGAGGACAACCCGCACCGCCACCTGACCAATGCCGCCTGCCAGTCATTAACGGTACTGTTGAACGCGGTAAAACTACCGGCCACGCTCGCGCCAAGGACCGTATCTGTCGAAGCCCTGACCAGGTCCGCACCTCTCGGGCCCTCAACCGTCTGAATCCATTCGGGAGATGGTCCGCGTGCCGACGCATCGACCACCAGGAACAGTGCACGGCGAAGCTTCACTGCCTGCTTTGGATTGAGCGGCCCGTAAGGCGTCTCCGACGACAGACGCGCAATCGTAAATCCGGACAATCCAAAATTATCCACCAGACCGCCATCAAGCAGCTTGATGAAGGGGACCGCCCCGTCGTGATAATTGTTGATCGCGTTGGCGAAACCTGCAAGCAGCGGCGGAGCGTTTTTGTTATTGCGCACCCGCTCAACCCAGGATGGCAGCGGCCTGTCGCATTTGGTCGGGAAGGATTGAATCACTACCGGCGCGAATGCCACCGGTACGGCCGCTGAAGCCGCGACTGCTTCGGAGAGAGGGTATTTTGCCAAATCGCTGCAAATGGCGTCGAAGGTCACCGCGCCAAACACGAATGGCGTCCTGTTATAGATGTCGGATGCATTGATCCAGACGCGCGGCTTTTCGGTCCGGAACTGCGCGAACGTCGCACCATCGAACAGGTTGGCGTCGAGCCAGCGCGGAAACCCGGTCGAGTCATTGACGCCGCCCGCGAAGGCGCGCGATAGCGTCGCCAGGTTCAGATTGGTCTGCAAATCCTCTTCGGCGTTACGCAGGAGAAACTTTTCGCGGAAGTCGGCAAGGCCGGCGCGTTTCTTCAGGCCGAAATAGGCTGCTGTAACCGATCCGCCGGAGACGCTCGAGATGAATTCAAGATGGTCGATCATGGGCCCGCCGGCGCCACGAACCGGAATCCGTTCCAGCTCGGACAATACGCCGAAGGAATAGGCCGCGGCGCGTGTGCCGCCGCCGGAGAATGACAGGCCAATGACCGTCGAATCAGCGACCGCGCTCTCCTCGAAATTGAGACTGAGCGTATCGGAGAGATTTGCCGGCGTTCCAGCAACATTGACCGGCGCATTCTGAATCGTGGCACAGCCAAGCAGAAGCACGCATACGAACACTATGCCAAGGAAGGGTCGCCAGAAACGCATTACATCCCACCACCGTCCCAGCCACCATCGCCACCGCCGGTTAACGAACAGCATATCATCGCCCGCTGGCGAGCATTAATTCCATGCATGAGAAGCACCGTGGCTCCCGTGAGCCTTACGTCTTCGGCGCCGGTCCGCCCAGATGCCGCTCTTCATAGGCAATCGACCAGTCGATCAGCCTGCGCCAGAGCAGTTCGGCAAGCTCCGGCGGCATGCCGGCGGCATGCGCCTGCGCGCGGACATGGGCCACGACCTCCTCGACCCGCTCCGGAATGGCGGCGGGCAGATTTTCCCGGGTCTTTACATCGACCACCTTGTCGAGACACCGCACGCGCTCCGCAAGCAGGGTCACGATCTCGCGGTCGATCCGGTCGATGGTCGCGCGCAGCTCCGACAAAGCGTGCTGACCGGACGGCATGTCAGCCCCACCACTGTTTCGGCGTGAAACGCCCGGCGGCCTGTTCCACGACCTCACCCAGCGAAAACAGCGTCTCCTCGTCGAACGGACGGCCGATCAACTGAAGACCAAGTGGCAAGCCCTGTGCGTCCTTGCCTGCAGGCACCGCGATACCGGGCAGACCCGCCATGTTCACCGTTACGGTGAAAATGTCGTTGAGATACATTTCAACGGGATCGGCCTTGCCCTTCTCCCCAATGCCGAAAGCGGCCGAAGGAGTCGCTGGAGTGAGGATCGCGCTCACGCCCTTGGCGAAGACATCCTCGAAATCCTTCTTGATCAGCGTGCGGACCTTTTGCGCGCGAAGATAATAGGCGTCGTAATAGCCGGCCGAGAGCACATAGGTGCCGATCATGATTCGGCGGCGGACTTCCGGTCCGAAACCGGCAGCGCGGGTATTTTCGTACATCTCAATGATGTTCTTGCCGTTCACTCGCGCGCCGTAGCGCACGCCGTCATAGCGCGCCAGGTTCGACGAGGCTTCCGCGGGCGCAACGACGTAGTAAGCGGGCAGCGCGTATTTCGTGTGTGGCAGCGATACCTCGACCAGTTCGGCACCCGCCGCCTTCAGCCAATCGGCACCCTGCGTCCAGAGCTTCTCGATCTCGGACGACATGCCATCGATCCGGTATTCCTTCGGAATACCGATCTTCATGCCTTTGACGGATTTGCCGATGGCGGCCTCATAATCCGGCACCTCCCGGTTGACCGAGGTCGTGTCCTTCGGATCGTGCCCCGCCATCGAACGCAGCAGGATCGCGGTGTCACGCACGGTGCGCGCGAACGGCCCGGCCTGATCCAGCGAGGATGCAAAGGCGACGATGCCCCAGCGCGAGCAGCGACCATAGGTCGGCTTGATACCGGTGATGCCGGTAAACGCGGCAGGCTGGCGGATCGAACCGCCGGTATCGGTGCCGGTCGCACCAAGACACAGATTGGCCGCCACCGCCGCCGCCGATCCGCCGGACGAGCCGCCCGGCACCAGCCTTGCATCGGAGCCCTCGCGCCGCCATGGATTGACGACGGGACCGAATGCGGAGGTCTCATTGGACGAGCCCATCGCGAATTCATCGTTGTTGAGCTTGCCGAGCATCACCGCACCGTCCCGCCAGAGCTGCGAGGTGACGGTGGATTCGTAAGGCGGTTTGAAGTCGTCGAGAATCTTCGAGCACGCGGTCAGGCGCACATCCTTTGTCGCGAACAGATCCTTGATACCGAGCGGAACGCCGAGAAGGTTGCCGGCCTCACCCTTGGCGATCTTCGCGTCGGCCTGCTTCGCCATTCCCCGCGCCTGTTCGGGCGTCTCGAGCACATAGGCATTGAGCGCGCGCGCCTTCTCCATCGCGGCAAGATGCGCGTCGGTCAATTCCAGCGAGGTGAAGGATTTCGCGGCAAGGCCTTCCTTGGCCTCGGCGAGCGTCAGTGCGGTCAGATCAGTCATTCTCTATGGGATCACAAATGAAGGGAGATTTGCTGGCGCGTTTGGCGGCTTCGGCGGCGTCCGCGGCTTTCATCGCCGCCGTCATGGCGTCGCCGGGATCGGCGGTTTTGCCCCGCAGCTCCATGTCGTCGAGATATGCCATGTAGCCTGCATAGGCATTTTCGTCGTTGCACAGAATGCACATGACATGTGTCCGGTGTTATTCGACCACCTTGGGGACCAGAAAAAAATGATCCTCGGTGGCCGGAGCGTTCTCGACGATCAGATCGGCGATCTCGCCGTCGTTGACGACATCGTGACGCTTTTTCATGTCCATTGGCGTCACCGACGTCATCGGCTCGACACCATCGATATTCACCTCGGCCAGTTGCTCGACAAAGGCCAGCATGGCGTTGAGTTCGCCCTGCAAGTGGGCGATCTCATCGTCCTTGACCGCGATCCGCGCAAGATGCGCGATCCGGCGGACAGTGGCGGCATCGACTGACATATTGATAACTCTTGGTAATTCCGGAATCCGCACCCTGCGGCCTGCCAGCCGTATAAAGCATTTTCGGGCGGAGTGGAAACCACCCTTCTGGGCCTAGCAGGCGTTTTAATGCGCGAGAGCGCTCAGCCGTTCCAGAGCCTCGCGGGCGAGAATGCGAGTCAAATCGGCGGCCTCCGTCTCCCTGCCCAGAGCGACGGACTGCCCGGCCCACAGATTGGTGAAATCGGCCCGGCCGAGCTTTTCTGCGGCTGTTTTCAGCGGCGAAAGCGCTGTCGCTGCATGGGGAAACGCCGGTGCGTCGGGCGATATAGGTCCGACTTCGCGCATCAGCCGATTGAAAACACCGCGTGCCGGGCGTCCGGTCATGACATTCGTCATCACGGTGGAATTGTCGTCCGCCGACGCAAGGGCTGCACGGGTCGGCGGCGAGACCTTGGCCTGCGGCGTTCGCAGGTAGGCCGTGCCGACCTGCACACCCGCCGCTCCAAGCGCGAAGGCTGCGGCAATTCCGCGCCCGTCCGCGATACCGCCTGCGGCGATCACCGGCACACGGACCGCGTCAACCACTTGCGGCACCAGCGCGAAAGTGCCCGGCTGTGTCGCGATATTATCGGTCAGAAACATACCGCGATGGCCGCCCGCCTCCGCGCCCTGCGCAATGATCGCATCGGCACCGTTCTGCTCAAGCCAGACCGCCTCTTTGACAATGGTTGCACAACCGACCACGACGCACCCTGCCGCCTTGACCCGTTGCACCAAACTCCTGTCGGGCAATCCGAAATGAAAACTGACCACCTCCGGCTTCAGGTCTTCGACCAGTTCGCATGCCTGCGCGCTGAAGGGCGCGCGGTTGGCTGCGTTCACGGTCGCGTCGGGATCGAGGCCAAGTTCTTGATAGTAACCCGCAAGGCGCCTGCGCCAGATCGCCTCGCGCGCCGGATCCGCGTCAACAGCCGTATGGCAGAAGAAGTTCATGTTCACCGGCGCGCTCAACCGCCGCCTGAAAATACCGATCTGCTCGCGTATTTTCTCGGCGGCCAGCATCGCGCAGGGCAACGAGGCCAAGGCACCCCCCTGCGCCGCGCCGATCATCACATCGACATCCTGCACGCCCGCCATGGGCGCCTGGACAATCGGAGATTCGATCCTGAACAAATCGAGAAGTCTGCGGTCTGGCCACATGCGTTCTGCTCGCGATGATGATGGGGGACGGCGCGAACATCGTTGCCGGGCCGGCGCCGGAATAACACATCGCGCCCGAAGCAGCTATGCGCCTGCCCGCCACCTCAAATACCAGCGCCGCAGCGCCACGAGGGCCCAAATTCCCTCGACCAGGCCAAAGGGCCACGCGCCCTGCAGAAATCCATAGATCGAACCCAGCGCGCAGGCAGCGGCAAACCCGAGGATAAATAGCGGATGACGCTCCTCAAAGGCGTAACACACCAGCATTGCGCTGACCGCGAACAGCCCGAACAGCGTCAATCCATCCATGTATTTTGTCCCCGCCTGCTTTGCCTTGGCCCGTCCCGGCATGATAAGCGAAAATCATGCCTGCGCTCATCCTGCCTTTGATCGACGCGGCGGCACATTGGCCGCCGCGCGGCGCGCTGATCGGTCTCGATCTCGGCACCAAGACCATCGGCGTCGCGGTCTCCGATCCCGACCGCAGACTCGCCACCGGCGTCGAGACGATCCAACGCAAGAATTTCACCATGGATGCCGCCCGGCTGCTCGCGCTCGCCGGCGAGCGCGCCGTTTGCGGTTTCGTTCTTGGCCTGCCGATCAACATGGACGGAAGCGAAGGCCCCCGCGCGCAATCCACCCGCGCCTTCGCCCGCAATTTTTCGAAGCTGACCGAGCATGCGATCGGCCTGTGGGACGAGCGGTTGTCCACCGCCGCTGTGGAGCGCGAACTGATCGCCAACGACGTCAGCCGCGCCAGGCGTGCCGAAGTGATCGACGAGCACGCGGCGATCTTCATTCTGCAGGGCGCACTCGACCGGCTAAGGGTCCGATTCTGATATTCGCATCCCCTTATGACCCGGTGAGCCACATGGTCTGAATGGTGGCGGCGAGATTGTTGAGGCCGTGCAGGACCACCGTCAGCCAGACCGAATTGCCGCAGTAACGCATCACGCCGAGCAGAACGCCGATCGAAAAGACCTCGCCGAGAAAGAACCAGTCGTATTGCAGGTGCATCAGCGTCCACACCAGCGACGACAGGATAATCGCACCGGCAGGCCGCAGAAACGATTCCGACCAGCCGCGATACAAAAACCCGCGGACGAAGAATTCCTCGGTGATGGGCGCCGCCACGCAGAACGCCAGCACCAGCAGCCACAGCGTGTTGTCCGCCCGCGCCGATGTCAGCACCTCGCCCATGAAACCGGGTGCGACATCGCGGCCTGTCGCCTTGGCGACGACATCCCAGCCTTCGACCAGAATCGCGAGAAGAACGACGCCGATCAGAAGCAGTTTCCAGGGCGGCGCGCGCAGCGCAAGGTAATCCGCGAAAGGCATGCGCGCGGCACGGGTCGCGAGCCAGATCGCCGCCAGCACCGCCGGCAATCCCGCCACCACCGACAGCGAGAGCGTCAGTCCGCCAGCCAGCAGCGTTTTCAGCGTCGCCATGTCGAACGATCCGTGTTTCCACAAAAGAACGCCGACCACGACCGCCTGCCCGAGGAATAGCGCGGCGAAAACCACAAGTCCCCAGAGCAGCGTGCCCCAGAATTTCCAGACTCGCGGCGGACGCGGCTCCTTCACGGACGAGACAGGCGCGGGAATTTCAATCGAGCTCATGGATGATCCTTAAGTGGGCAATGCTCGTTCGAGCAGGTTGCGGATGTCGTTGTCGGCAAGATCGCAGGCGCCATAGAGCGCGCCGTGGTCGGCAGCCAGCCGTGTCTTTGCGAACAGCGCCGCGTGATCCGGCGCTATCGCATTCAGGGCGGCGGACGCGGCGAGAAGCGCGAGCTTTTCGACCGCATGGCGGGCATAACGCTCGGCATCGGCGCGGGTGAAAGAGGCCGCGATGAATTCCGCCGTTTCTGATACGCCGGGCAGTCCTCTGGCCTGATCGGCCAGTTGCCGCAGCACCGCCTGTGCCGCCTCGGTCTCGCGCGACAACGCGCGCAACACGTCGAGGCACATCACATTGCCCGAACCTTCCCAGATCGCGTTGACCGGCGCCTCGCGATAATGCCGCGCAAGAATGCCCTCCTCGACATAACCGTTGCCGCCGAGGCATTCCATCGCCTCGTAAAGAAAGCCCGGTGCGCTCTTGCAGATCCAGTATTTCACCGCCGGTGTGAGCAGACGCATATAGGCTGCTTCAAGCTTGTCGGCGGGTGCGCGGTCGAATGCGCGGCACAGCCGCATCACCAGCGCGGTGGACGCTTCGGCGTGCAACGCCATGTCCGCGAGCACGGCGCGCATCAAGGGTTGATCGACGAGATGTTTCTGAAACACGCTGCGATAGCGAGTGTGATGCAATGCATGCGCGAGGCCCGAGCGCATTAGCCCGGCAGAAGCGATAGCGCAATCCTGCCGCGTCAGCGACACCATTTGAATAATGGTCGGAATGCCGCGCCCCTCTTCGCCGAGCCGCAGCGCGTAGGCGCTGTCGAATTCGACCTCGGATGACGCGTTGGAGCGGTTGCCGAGCTTGTCCTTCAGGCGCTGGAAGTGAATGGCGTTGACACGTCCGTCCGGCTCAAAGCGCGGCATGAAGAAACATGTCAGTCCGCCTTCCGCCTGCGCCAGCACCAGAAACGCGTCGCTCATCGGCGCGGACATGAACCATTTGTGGCCGGTGATGCGATAGCTCTCGCCAACGCGCACGGCGCGCGTGATGTTGGCGCGCACATCGGTGCCGCCCTGCTTCTCGGTCATGCCCATGCCCATGGTCATGCCGCGCTTTGTCTGCCATGGCGCGAATGCGGGATCGTAGCTGCGCGTGCCGAGCACCGCCATCAGACTGCCGCGCAGATCGCGATCGCTCGCCAGCGCGCCGACGGCGGCGCGGGTCATGGTGATCGGACACAGATGACCTGTCTCGACCTGAGCAGCCATGAAGAATTTTGCCGCGCGCACGACCTCGGAAGCACCGCCGGCTGCCTCGCCTTTTTCATTCCACGTTGAATTGTGGAGTCCAGCATGGGCGCTGTGTGCCATCAGTTCGTGGTAGGCGGGATAAAACTCGACCTCATCGCGGCGATGGCCCTGCGCGTCGAACGTTTTCAGCTTCGGTATGTTCTCGTTGGCGAGGCGGCCGCGCTCGGCCATCGCCGCCGATCCCCAATGCCTGCCGAAATCCGATAGTTCAGCGGCCGCGTCCGCTCCGCCATTGGCCGACACCGCATCGGCCAATGGCCGATCCAGCGCGAACAGATCGATATCCACGAAAGGCGGCGACTGGTTGAATACCGCTTTGGTATCGCGCGTCTGGTCCATCGGTCCGCCAGTCCGTTTCGGCTCGCTCAAGGCGCAAACCACAGCTCAGGGATGCCGCGCCACCGGGAAATCGTAGGCGGTATTACCCTCGCCCGGCAGCGAGAAGTGCCACCATTCCATGTCGTAGTTGACGAAACCTTGCTTGCCCATCGCGGAGACGAGCGTATCTCGCCATTTGCGCTGGTCCGGTGTGATGGCCTTTGAGGCGGTATGCGCCTTCTCGTCCGAGCAATCATAGCCGGCGCCCATATCGACGCTCGAGTCTGGAGCGCGGACGCTGGCGTCCTGCGTGCAGTCGCCGTAATCGGCCTTCGGATCGAACGGCGGCACCTTCGGTTCCGGCAACGGCACGATGGTCAGGTCCACCGCCTTGCCGGTGGAATGGCCAGAATGGCGCGCGATGTAGCCCAATCGAAACAGATCCTTCTTGCTCATTTTCGGATTATAGAGCTTCTGCGCCTTCACCTCGTGGCCGTCCTGCGCCCAGGCGTACATGTCGTCCACCGCGCGCTGCGGGCGGTAGCAGTCATACATTTTCAGCGACAGGCCGCGCGGCACCAGATCGCGCTGGACCCCCGCCAGCGCGTTGCCGACGCGGCGGGTGACAATACATTCGCCCGCTTCATAACCATTGAGCCTGTGACCGACGAAGTTGTTCGCGGTGGCATAGCGCATGTCCTGAATGATGGTGGGGTCGATATCGCGCAGATAGACGAAATCGGCAGGAAGCGGCGCGCTCCGCGCGGTCCCGGTCGTAGCTAAGCCGAGCAGAACGAGAACCAGGCTCCGCACCGCTGTGGTTGATCTCATGTTCCAGCCCGGCATTGCCGCTCCATTTACCCTGCGCCGACATCAGCGGGGGAAAACCCGCAAGCGGCCGAATCCGCCTTGCCCCACCGGGAATCTGCGCCTATAGCGTTGGCTTTAATGACATTCGCTCCGAAATCGAGTTTTGTCCTCGGGCACCGGCATTTGCTGGGAATCGAGGGGCTTTCCGCGGCCGATATTACAGGTCTTCTGGACCTTTCCGAGGAATTCGTCGAACTCAACCGGCAGGTCGATAAAAAGCGCTCCAATCTGCGCGGCCGGACCCAGGTCAACCTGTTCTTCGAAGCCTCCACCCGCACCCAGTCCTCGTTCGAGATCGCCGGCAAGCGGCTTGGCGCCGACGTCATGAACATGTCCGTGTCCTCCTCCTCGATCCGCAAGGGCGAGACGCTGATGGACACGGCGGTGACGCTGAATGCCATGCACCCGGACATCCTCGTGGTGCGCCATCACGCTTCCGGCGCGGTCGAACTGCTGGCGCAGAAGGTCGATGGCTCGGTCATCAATGCCGGCGACGGCGCGCACGAGCACCCGACCCAGGCCCTGCTCGACGCGCTGACCATCCGCCGCAACAAGGGCCGGATCGAGGGCCTTCTGGTCGCGATCTGCGGCGACGTGCTGCATTCGCGCGTCGCGCGCTCCAACATCATCCTGCTCAACGCGATGGGCGCGCGGGTGCGTGTCGTCGGCCCCTCCACGCTCCTGCCGCCGGGAATCGAACGCATGGGCGTCGAGGTCGCGCGCGACATGCGCGAGGGCCTCAATGGCGCGGACATCGTGATGATGCTGCGCCTGCAGCGCGAGCGTATGAACGGCTCATTCGTGCCTTCAAGTTCCGAATATTTCCACTATTTCGGTCTCGACCAGAAGAAGCTGGCTTATGCGAAGCCCGAAGCTCTGGTGATGCATCCGGGGCCGATGAACAGAGGCGTCGAGATCGACTCCATCGTGGCGGACGGCGCGCAATCGCTGATCCGCGAACAGGTCGAAATGGGAGTGGCAGTGCGCATGGCGGTGCTGGAAGCACTCGCCCGCAACCTGCCGAACGCGTGATGCTGAGCGATCGCCGCCATCCCATCCTGCTCGCCAATGCGCGGATCGTCGACCCGTCGCGCGATATCGACGAGCCCGGCGATGTTCTGATCGCGGACGGCATCGTCAGGGACGCGCGGCGCGGTATCGGCGCGGCCGGCGTGCCCGAGGGCACCGACATCATCAACTGCGCCGGCAAGGTGGTAGCGCCCGGCCTGATCGACATGCGCGCCTTTGTCGGCGAACCCGGCGCCGGCCACCGCGAGACTTTCGCCTCGGCGAGCCAGGCCGCTGCCGCTGGCGGCATCACCACCATCGTCTGCCAACCGGACACCAAGCCGGTGATCGACAATTCAGCCACCGTCGATTTCGTCCTGCGCCGCGCGCGCGACACCGCCATCGTCAACATCCAGCCCATGGCCGCACTGACCAAGGGCATGAGCGGCGAGGAAATGACCGAGTTCGGACTCCTGAAGGCTGCCGGCGCAGTCGCCTTCACCGATGGCGGCCACAGCGTGATGAACGCGCAGGTGATGCGCCGCGCGCTGACCTATGCGCGCGATTTCGGCGCGCTGATCGTGCATCACACCGAAGACCCGAACCTTGTCGGCGAAGGCGTGATGAACGAGGGCGAATTCGCCTCGCGCCTCGGCCTGATGGGCATTCCCAATGCATCGGAGGCCGTGGTGCTGGAACGCGACATGCGTCTCGTCGCGCTGACCGGCGGACGCTACCACGCGGCCTCTCTCACCTGCATCGAATCCCTCGACATTCTCAAGCGCGCGAAGGACGAAGGACTCAACGTCTCGGCATCGGCCTCGATCAATCATCTCACGCTGAACGAAAACGACATCGGCCCCTATCGTACCTTCCTGAAGCTGTCGCCTCCCCTGCGCACCGAAAACGACCGCGTCGCGCTGGTCTCTGCCGTCGCCTCCGGTCTCATCGATGTCATCATGTCGGATCACAATCCGCAGGACGTCGAGGTCAAGCGGCTGCCTTTCGCGGAAGCTGAAACCGGCGCGATCGGGCTGGAGACAATGCTGCCGGCGGGATTGCGCCTCGTTCACTCGGGCGAGATCGATTTGAAAACCCTGCTGCGCGCCATGTCCACCCGGCCCGCCGAACTGCTCGGCCTGCCCGGCGGCACGCTGCGCCCCGGCGCACCGGCCGACGTCGTGGTCATCGACCTCGATGCGCCCTGGGTGCTTGACCGCGACGATCTGAAGTCGCAATGCAAGAATACGCCGTTCGACGAGGCGAAATTCTCAGGGCGCGCGGTGCGGACCATTGTCGGCGGCCGCAGCGTCTATCAGCATGTGTAAAGCGGCATGACGACTTATCATCTCTTTATCCTTCTGGTCGCCCTGATCTGGGGCTACGCCTTCGGCTCGATCCCCTTCGGCCTCCTGCTCACCAGGCTCGCGGGGACAAAGGATTTGCGGTCGATCGGCTCCGGCAACATCGGCGCGACCAACGTACTGCGTACCGGCCGCAAGGATCTGGCCGCGCTGACGCTGCTGCTCGACATGCTCAAGGGCACGCTTGTCGTGGTGCTCGCCGGCTATGTGTTCGGCCGTGACGCTGCGATGGCCGCCGCACTCGGCGCCTTTATCGGCCACCTGTTTCCGGTGTGGCTGCAGTTCAAGGGCGGCAAGGGCGTCGCGGTTTATCTCGGCGTCCTGCTCGGCCTGTTCTGGCCGGCGGCCCTCGCCTTCGCAGTCATCTGGCTCGGCACCGCTTTTGTGTCGCGTTACTCGTCGCTGGCCGCCCTGATAGCCAGCGCAACGATCCCGGTGTTTCTGTGGTGGTCGGGCTTTCTGCAGCTCGCGCTCCTGTTCGCCGTCCTCTCGGCAATGCTCTGGTACATGCACCGCGCCAATATTGAACGGCTGCGGGACGGCACCGAGAGCCGGATCGGCTCCAGAGGCTGATTTCCTGTCATTCCCGCATTGTCGGCGGCCCTGACTTCGGCAACACTCTCCCGGGTTCCGGGGGACGGCTTGGACACGCAACCGCGCACCATCCAGATGCTCACCGACGCGCAGCGGATCGACTGGCTGCGCCTGATCCGCTGCGACAATGTCGGACCCCGCACCTTTCGCTCCCTGATCAGGCACTATGGCAGCGCGCGGCTCGCTCTCGAACGCTTGCCTGAACTCACCAAGCGCGGCGGCGCCAGCAAACCCGGCCGGATACCGACGGCGGAGGACGCGGAGCGTGAAATCGGCATTTGCGCCAAGATGGGCGTGGCCATGCTCGCACCCGGCGAATATGGCTACCCGCCGCGCCTTGCGCTGATCGACGACGCGCCGCCATTGCTCGGCGTGCGCGGCGCGCTGGATGTGCAGATGCGGCCCATGGTTGGCATCGTTGGCTCGCGCAATGCCTCGGGCGCCGGATTGAAATTTGCACAGAACATCGCGCACGGTCTTGGCGATGCCGGATTTGTCGTCGCCTCCGGTCTCGCGCGCGGGATCGATCAGGCGGCGCATCGTGCGAGCCTTGGCGGCGGCACCGTCGCCGTGCTGGCCGGCGGCCATGACAGGATTTATCCGCCCGAACATCAGGATCTGCTGCTTGCCATCATCGAACATTCCGGCGGCGCGATTTCCGAAATGCCCATAGGTCACACGCCGCGCGCGAAAGATTTTCCGCGCCGTAACCGCCTGATTTCCGGCGCCGCGCTGGGCGTCATCATCGTGGAAGCGGCCTACCGCTCCGGCTCTCTCATCACCGCGCGCTTTGCCAACGAACAGGGCCGCGAGGTCTTTGCCGTCCCAGGCTCGCCGCTCGATCCGCGCGCCGCCGGAACCAACGATCTCATCAAGCAGGGTGCAACGCTGGTGACCGAAGCTGCCGACGTCATCAATGCCCTTCAGCCTATCATGGAGCGGCCGATCGAATTGCCGGTCGGCGAGCGGGACGACGATCCGATCGAAGATGAACCTGGCGCCAGTGACCGGGCGCGGGTCGTTGGCCTTCTTGGCCCTTCCCCGGTCGGCATCGACGACCTGATAAGGTTATCCGGAATTTCACCCGCGGCCGTGCGTACCGTGCTGCTCGAACTCGAGCTTGCGGGACGGCTGGAGCGGCACGGCGGCGGGATGGTGTCGCTGCTTTAACGTCATCCACGGCGCGGCGCCGTTTTGCACGTTACCCTGGTGGCGGGATTCGGCCGCCGCGCTGACTTTAAATATAAAGTCGAGAAATATCGGGTCGGAGACAGTTTGTGGATCCGAGCAGCGCCTCGGCTCAAACATCGCCCGCCTTGCGCCTGCTTAAACTGTCCTGCGCCTCCAGATGCGCGAGCTCCAACAGATAGTTCAGAGTTTCCAGCCGGTGACGCCGCGAGATTTGCTTGAGATCGGAAAGCATGGTCGCGATAAAAGCCGCGGCCTCGGCGGGGCCGCCATCGCCCGCGCTGCCGTCGCTCGCTCTGCATTGCGGCTGCGAATAGTCGCCGTTCGGACTGCGCGATGACATCGACTTTCCCGAAAAGGACGTAGCGGGATACATCTCACTGGCGGGAATCCTTATCCCATTCGCGGCGATTTTACAACTTTAAGTAGCATTGAGTTAAAATACTCAACCTTTTTTTGAGGCTGTTTAGGACCCAAATCACAGCCCGGCGATTTGACAGGACATGGCTCTTTACCCATGTATCGGCCAGACAGACGGTGACTCAGCTCTGATTCCGGCCTGTTATCTTACCCTAAGTCTTTGGAAACAAATGAATCTCGTCATTGTTGAGTCCCCTGCCAAGGCCAAGACGATCAACAAATATCTGGGTTCCTCCTATGAGGTCCTGGCGTCCTATGGCCATGTCCGGGATCTTCCCGCCAAGAACGGATCGGTGGATCCCGATGCCAATTTTCAAATGGTGTGGGAAAATGATCCTAAAGCCGCCGGCCGTCTCAACGAAATCGCCAAGGCGCTGAAGGAAGCCGACAAGCTCATCCTCGCAACCGACCCCGATCGCGAAGGCGAAGCCATCTCCTGGCACGTGCTGGAGATCATGAAACAGAAGCGCGCGCTGAAGGATCAGAAGATCGAGCGCGTGGTCTTCAATGCCATCACCAAGCAAGCCGTAACCGAGGCGATGCAGCATCCGCGCCAGATCGACGGCGCGCTGGTGGACGCCTATCTCGCGCGTCGCGCGCTGGATTATCTCGTCGGCTTCACCCTTTCGCCCGTACTGTGGCGCAAGCTGCCCGGCGCCCGCTCAGCCGGACGCGTGCAGTCCGTCGCGCTGCGCCTCGTCTGCGACCGCGAGCTTGAGATCGAAAAGTTCGTTCCGCGTGAATACTGGTCGCTGATCGCCACGCTGGCGACGCCGCGCGGCGAGAGTTTCGAAGCACGCCTTGTTGGCGCCGACGGCAAGAAGATCCAGCGTCTCGACATCGGCACCGGTCAGGAAGCCGAGGATTTCAAGAAGGCGCTCGAGAGCGCCAACTTCTCCGTCACCACGCTTGAAGCAAAGCCGGCGCGGCGCAATCCGCAGGCGCCCTTTACGACCTCGACGCTGCAGCAGGAAGCCAGCCGCAAGCTCGGTTTCGCGCCCTCACACACCATGCGCATCGCCCAGCGTCTTTACGAGGGCATCAATCTCGGCGGCGAGACCACCGGCCTCATCACCTATATGCGAACTGACGGCGTTTCGATCGATCCATCCGCGATCACACAGGCCCGCAAGGTGATCGGGGAGGATTACGGCAACGCCTACGTGCCGGACGCGCCGCGCCAATACACTTCAAAAGCCAAGAACGCGCAGGAAGCGCATGAGGCGATCCGCCCGACCGATGTGGCGCGCCGCCCCGCCGAAATGAAGCGCCATCTGGATAATGATCAGGCGCGCCTTTACGAACTGATCTGGATGCGCACCGTCGCGAGCCAGATGGAATCGGCGGAACTCGAGCGCACCACCGTCGACATCACCGCCAAGGCCGGCGCGCGCACGCTCGAACTGCGCGCCACGGGTCAGGTCGTCAAGTTCGACGGCTTCCTCGCGGTCTATCAGGAAGGTCGCGACGACGATCCCGACGACGAGGACAGCCGCCGCCTGCCCGCGATGAGCGAAGGCGAATCACTCAAGCGCGAAAACCTCGCCGTCACCCAGCATTTCACCGAACCACCGCCGCGCTATTCGGAAGCCTCGCTGGTCAAGCGCATGGAAGAGCTCGGCATCGGCCGGCCCTCGACCTACGCCTCCATCCTGCAGGTGCTGAAAGACCGCGGCTACGTCAAGCTCGACAAGAAGCGCCTCTATGCCGAGGACAAGGGCCGCGTCGTGGTCGCGTTCCTGGAGAACTATTTCGCGCGCTATGTTGAGTTCGATTTCACCGCCGATCTTGAGGAGAAGCTCGACCTCATCTCGAACAACGAGATTTCCTGGAAGCAGGTCCTTACCGATTTCTGGAAGGACTTCATCGGCGCCGTCAACGAGATCAAGGACGTTCGCGTCACCGAAGTGCTCGACGTGCTCGACGCGATGCTCGGCGAACACATTTATGAAAAACGCGCCGACGGCGGCGATCCGCGCCAGTGCCCGAGTTGCGGCACCGGCAAGCTCAATCTGAAAGCCGGAAAGTTCGGCGCGTTCGTCGGCTGCTCGAACTATCCCGAATGCCGCTATACCCGACCGCTCGCCGCTTCCAGCGGCGCAAGCGACCGTTCGCTCGGCAAGGATCCGGAAACGGGTCTTGAAGTGGCCGTGAAGGCCGGACGGTTCGGCCCCTATATTCAGCTCGGTGATGCCAAGGACTATGCGGAGGACGAAAAGCCCAAACGCGCGGGCATTCCCAAGAACATGTCGCCCGGTGATGTCGAGCTTGAGCTTGCGTTGAAGCTGCTGTCACTGCCGCGCGATGTCGGCCCGCACCCCGAGGACGGCGAAATGATCGTCGCCGGTATCGGACGCTTCGGCCCGTTCGTGCGCCACGGCAAGACCTATGCGAGCCTTGAGGCCGGCGACGAGGTTTACACCGTCGGCCTCAACCGCGCGGTGACGCTGATCGCGGAAAAGATCGCCAAGGGTCCAAGCCGCCGGTTCGGTGCGGATCCGGGCACAGCGGTTGGCGAATACCCGGCGCGCGGCGGCACCATCATGCGAAAGAAGGGCCGCTACGGTGCCTATGTCACGATCGACGGCATCAACGCGACCATTCCTGACAGCATCGAGCCGGAAAAACTGACGCTTGAGGAAGCCATTGCGCTAATCGAGGAGCGCGCGGCCAAGGGCGGCAAGGCGAAGCGCGCCGCGAAAAGGCCTACGCCTGCCAAGAATGCCGCCAGGAGCGCTTCCAAGGGCAATGGCGAGGACAAACCTGCAGCCGACAAAACACCGGCAAAAAAGGCGGCAGCGAAAAAATCCGGCAAGCCCGCAACTGAAAAGACCGAAACCGCGCCCATCAAGGCCGCCAAGCCCCGCGCTGCGGTCAAGGCGAAAAAAGCCCCGGCTCCGAAGGTTGCTGCTGCCAAGGTCGCTGCCGCCAAGACCGCACCTTCAGCCAAAAAGAGCGCCGGAAAAGCACGAGGATAATGAAAAGCAAACGTGACGCGAGCAGTGCCTTTCCCGACCGGGAGAGCATTGTCGCGTTCGTCCGCGACCATCCCACCGAGGCTGGCACACGCGAACTCGCCCGTCATTTCGGGTTGAAGAACGAGGCACGCGCGGCGCTGCGGCGTATTCTGTCCGAACTGGCCGACGAGGGCCTGATCGCCAAGCGCGGCCGCAAGGTGACCGAGCCGAAATCGCTGCCGCCGACCCTCGTCGCCGATATCACCGGCCGCGACAAGGATGGCGAACTGATCGCCGCGCCTGCCGAATGGCTGGTGGAGGCGGACGGCCCCGCTCCCCTCATTCGCATTCACATCCCCAAAAAGCCAAAGCCTGGCACTGTCGCGGGCATCGGCGACCGCGCGTTGCTGCGGATCGAGAAGCCCGAGCGCGGTGCACGTCACGCGCCCTACACCGGGCGTGTCATCAAGCTTCTGGAAAAAACCAGAAACCTGATTCTCGGAATCTATCGCATGATGCCGAACGGCAGCGGCCGTCTTGTTCCGGTGGACAAGAAGCAGGTTGGGCGCGAGATCGCCATCGCTTCATCCGATTCCGCAGGTGCGCAGGATGGCGATCTTATCACCGTGGAATTGATGCGGTCGCGCGGCTACGGCCTGCCATCCGGTCGCGTCAAGGAAAGGCTTGGCTCCATCGCCACCGAAAAGGCGGTGAGCCTGATCGCGATTCACGCGCACGGTATTCCGTACGAATTTCCCAAGGACGTTGTTGCCGAATCCGAGGCCGCAAAACCTGCAACGCTGGCAGGCCGTGAGGACTGGCGCGACGTGCCCCTCGTCACCATCGATCCGCCGGACGCGAAGGACCACGACGACGCCGTGCACGCACGGCCGGATGATGATCCCGCCAACAAGGGCGGCTATATCGTCGATGTCGCCATTGCGGACGTCGCCTTTTACGTACAGCCCGGCTCGGCGCTCGACCGCGAGGCGCTAAGGCGCGGCAATTCGGTCTATTTCCCGGATCGCGTCGTGCCGATGCTGCCGGAGCGCATCTCGAACGACCTGTGCTCGCTCAAACCCAACGAAGCGCGCGGGGCGCTCGCGGTCCGCATGGTGATCGGCGCGGATGGACGCAAGCGTTCGCACACATTTCACCGCATCCTGATGCGCTCGGCCGCGAAGCTGCATTACGCGCAGGCGCAAGCCGCCATCGACGGCCGGCCGGATGACGCCACCGGGCCGCTGCTCGATCCAATCCTGAAACCGCTCTATGACGCCTATGCGCTCGTCAAGCGCGCACGTGACGAGCGCGATCCGCTCGATCTCGACCTGCCCGAGCGAAAAATCCTGCTCAAGCCGGATGGCACCGTCGACCGCGTGGTGACGCCCGAGCGGCTCGACGCCCACAGGCTGATCGAGGAATTCATGATCCTCGCCAACGTCGCGGCGGCCGAGACCCTGGAAAAGAAGACGCTGCCGCTGATCTACCGCGTTCACGACGAGCCGACGGTGGAGAAGGTTCACAACCTGCGTGAGTTCCTCAAGACGCTCGATATGCCCTTCTCGGCGACCGGCGCGCTGCGGCCTTCGGTGTTCAACCGGATCCTGGCGCAGGTGAAGGGCCGCGACGCCGAACCGTTGGTGAACGAAGTCGTGTTGCGCTCACAGGCGCAGGCCGAATACGCAGCGGAAAATTATGGCCATTTCGGTTTGAACCTGCGCCGCTATGCTCATTTTACTTCGCCGATCAGGCGATACGCGGACCTGATCGTGCATCGCGCTCTGATCCGCGCGCTCGGTCTTGGCGAAGGCGCGCTGCCGGAGAATGAAACCTTTGAGACGCTGAGCGAAGTCGCCGCCGACATTTCACTGACCGAGCGCCGCGCGATGAAGGCGGAACGCGAAACCGCCGACCGCCTGATCGCGCATTTCCTTGCCGATCGCATTGGCGCGGTTTTCGAAGGACGCATCTCCGGTGTCACACGTGCTGGATTGTTTGTAAAATTGACTGGAACAGGTGCCGATGGATTGATCCCTGTCCGCTCACTGGGCAGCGAATATTTCAATTACGACGAAACCCGCCATGCGCTCATCGGCACGCGCAGCGGCACCATGCACAGATTGGGTGACGTGGTGGAGGTTCGTCTGGTAGAAACAGCACCGGTCGCCGGTGCATTGCGGTTCGAGCTTCTGTCTGGGGGTTCGATAGCCCCGCGTTCCGGCCAGCGGCGCGATCAACGAGGATCGGCACCAACATCGCAAAACAACGGCGGCAAAGGCCGCACCAGGGACAAGAAGACATTGCGCAAGCTTTCCAAAAAGGCCTCGCGAAACAAATCTTCAAAATCCCGGGCGCGCAAACCGAAAAAGGGTTGATCGCCTTGGTGCGGCGACGCTGACAGGAGAGAAAGATGGATAACCTCAGTGTGACCCCTGCTCCGGTATCGAGCGTGGTGCCCAGCGCATCCAGCAAAGAATCCAAAACCATCTGGACCTCCGACCGCGCCCTCTCGGAAAAGCGCGATGTCTGGACCGCGATGAAGCGCGGCTTTGCTGGCCGCTGTCCGCGGTGCGGCAAGGGCAGGATCTTTTGCGCCTATCTGAAGGTTGCCGATTCCTGCACCGTCTGCGGTCAGGATTTCAGCGGCCACCGCGCCGACGATCTGCCGGCCTATCTCGTCATCGTCATCGTCGGACACATCGTGGTTCCGATCGTGCTGATGATCGAGACTAATTTCTCGCCGCCGGTCGCCCTGCAGCTCGCAATCTATCTGCCGCTCACGCTGATTGCCTCCCTGCTCTTGCTGCAACCCGTCAAGGGAGCCGTTGTCGGACTGCAATGGGCGTTCCGGATGCATGGATTCGATGACACCCGAACCGCCGGGAAAAACCACGGCGATTCCTGAGGGCGGGTTCGGGGCCGATGAATGGGGTTTCCGATGCCGGTGCGGATCGTGCGCAACATCCCTATCGGCGGCCGCGAGACGCCGCGGCGCTGATCCTTATCGATCGCAGCGGGCGGGTGCCGAAAATCCTGGTCGGCAAGCGGCATCACGGCCTGGTGTTCATGCCTGGCAGGCTGGTGTTTCCCGGCGGACGTGTCGATCCGACCGACAACCGTATTCCTCTCGCCAGTGCGCTTCCGAAAGCCCTTGAAAAGAGGCTGCAGGACGGCAGCCCGAAAATCGAAGCGGCTCGCGCACGCGCCCTTGTCACCGCCGCCATCCGCGAGGTTTGCGAGGAGACCGGCCTTTGCCTCGGCAGAAAAGTTACCTCGAAAGTCGAGGCGGCACAGGCGATGCGTCTTTCCGGCGCCTGGACGCCGTTCGCCGAAGCCGGTCTTTTGCCGGATCCCTCGCAATTGTACCTGATCGCCCGGGCCATTACACCGCCCGGCAACATCAGGCGCTACGACGCCCGCTTCTTCACCGCCGAAGCGTCCGCCATCGCGCACGAAGTAAAAGGCATCGTCCACGCCGACGCCGAACTTGTCGAACTGGTATGGATCGAGCTCGGTGCCCCGCCACTGGCCGACATGCACCCTATTACCCGCCGCGTGCTTGCCGAACTCGAAAAACGGCTCGAGGCCGGTCCCCTGTCCCATCGCCACCCGGAATTGCCCTTTTTTCATTACCGGGCCGGCGCAATGCAGCGAGACGTGATCTAGCAGCCACGGTCAACCGACGAAAAATAACCGCGTCTGCATATCGTTTTGGTATGTTCGCGCCGGTCATGAGCATCGATACATCCAGCGAAGCGATCGGATCGCCGCTCCTCACACGGCTGGGGATCGGCGCGTCGATTCTTGCGCATATCGTGGTTCTGCTCTGGCTGGTTTATGGCACCGGTGTTCGCCTTTTTGCGCCCGTGCCGAGCGAGGCGATCGCGGTCGAACTCGTTCCGCCGGAAGAAGCACCGCCCGAGCCGAAAATTCCCGAGGAGCAAAAGAAGAAGGACACGCTGACGCAGCTGGATCTGAGTATTCCGAAGCCCAGCCTGTCCGACAGTCCGGATAAAAAATCCGGGGCAGCCGAAACATCGAAACAGGCCCAGGCCGATCAACCCAAGCCCGCTGAGAAAGCGACGCAGACACAAAAGGCACCGCCACAACAGTCAGCCCCGCAGCAGTCAGCGAGCGCGCCTGCCGCACAGCAAGCCCCTCCACCTCCGTCGTCGCAGCCGTCGGCGCCCGCCTCTCCGCAGATCGGGTCTTTCACTGTCAATGCGCCGCCCGTCGCCCAGCCGGACATCACCGAAAAATACGGCGCCCTGTTCGGCCTGTCCGATGAACCCGGCTCCAGCGGTGATACTGTGGCGGCAAAGATTGAGGCAAGCACGGTGGAAACCTTCCGCCTTCACTTGCGGAAATGCTCACAGCTGCCGCCGAACATCACGTCTTCCGACAAAATCAGGATCGTCTTGCGCGTGGCCCTGTCGCCCGAGGGCAAGCTGATGGCGCCGCCGGCCCTGATCGAGGCCAGCGCCTCCGCCAAGGGACCATTTCTGATGCAGGCAGCGATCAAGGCGCTGCAAGCCTGCCAGCCCTACGACATGCTGCCGGCCGAGAAATACAAGGAATGGCGGGTGCTCGATCTCAGCTTTACGCCGCAGGATTTCAGTGGCGGATAAGGTTCCGGAGCGTATTTCGATGAAAATACGTGATTTTTCCCGCTCCGAAAGCCCTGCGCCGCCCGTCCCAACACCCAAAATCCTTGACTTTGCAGGACGGGAAGCTAGTTTGCCGCCAAATGCGGGCCGCCGTTTGAGGCCCGCTTTCGATTCCAGACATTCGAGGTTCTGAACATGGCCAAGGCGGTCACCATCAAGGTCAAGCTCGTCTCCAGCGCGGACACCGGCTTCTATTACGTCGCGAAGAAGAATTCGCGCACCATGACCGACAAGCTCGTGAAGAAGAAGTACGATCCGGTCGCCAAGAAGCACGTCGAATTCCGCGAAGCGAAGATCAAGTAATCTTCTCTGCCACGCCGGGAATAAAACTGTGCTGCTAATAAAAACGGAGCCGTTCGGCTCCGTTTTGCGTTTTCTCTTTACGCCGCCGCTGACACGACGCGATTGCGTCCATCTTTCTTGGCGCGATAGAGCGCCTGATCGGCGCGTTTGAGCACGTCGGCAACCGGCTCGCCTTTATTGTCGAGCGTGGCAATGCCAACGGAAATCGTCACGTCGATCCGCCTTGCCCCCTTCTCGATCGAGAATCCCTCCCGGGCAATCGACTGGCGAAGCCGCTCGGCGACGATGCCGGCGACATGCAGATCGGTCTCAGGCATCACGATGACGAATTCCTCGCCCCCATAGCGGGCCGCAAGATCGATACCGCGGATCGACTTGCGAATTCGTACAGCGAACTCGCGCAGCACATCGTCTCCCGCATCGTGACCGTAATTGTCGTTGATCGATTTGAAATGGTCGATATCCAGAATCATCAGCGCCAGCGGCTTGCCGCGCGAGGCCGCCTGTTCCGCCAGCGTACCGACATGGCTTTCGAGATAGCGGCGATTGTGCAGACCGGTCAAAGCGTCGGTGATCGCCATTTCGATCGAGTTCTGGACATTGTCGCGCAGTTGATCGGTGTAACGGCGCTTGCGGATCTGCGTGCGGGCCCGCGCCAACAGCTCGTTCTTGTCAACCGGGCGCAGGAGATAATCGTTCACGCCGATTTCAAGCCCGCGCAGAAGCCGCGCATTGTTGTCGGCATCCGAAATCGCGAGGATCGGCACGCTCCGCGTACGCTCCAGTGAACGCGCCTGGCTGCACAGCCGCAGCCCGTCGTAATTCTCAAGGCCGAGTGAAACGATCAGCAGATCATAATCACCGTCGGCGGCATGAAACAACGCTTCCGCCGGATTCGGCTCGACATCGACATGATGTTCACTCGCCAGAACTGGCGCAAGCCGCTCGTAGGATGCCGACCGGTCGTCGACCAGAAGAATGCGTCCGCCCTTTCCGGTATCGGCGATGGCATTGCGCTCCGGGGCCTGCGCGCCGATCTCGTGCGAGGTGACCGCCCGCATCCGCAACTCGTCCGTCATCATCTTGAGCCGCGTCAGCGAGCGCACACGTGCGATCAAAACGACATCGGATACCGGCTTGGTGAGAAAATCATCCGCGCCGGCGTCAAGCCCGCGCACACGGTCGGCCGGGCTGTCCAGCGCGGTGACCATCACGACGGGGATGAAATGCGTCCTTGGATTCGATTTCAGGCGGCGGCAGACCTCGAACCCATCGATATCGGGCATCATCACATCGAGCAGCACGATGTCGCATTCGGCTCGCTGGCAAATCTCAAGCGCCTGCGCGCCGCTGCTTGCCGTCACGACGTCAAAATATTCCGCCGACAGCCGGGCTTCCAGCAGTTTGACGTTGGCCGATATATCGTCGACGACAAGAACGCGGGCGGACATTGCAATTCCTTCAACCGATAAATCGCCGGACGGTTTCGATGAACTTTCCGACGGAAATTGGCTTCGACAGATAGGCCTCGCAGCCGCCTTCGCGGATTCGTTCCTCATCGCCCTTCATGGCGAAAGCCGTGACCGCCACCACGGGTGTCGCCTGAAGTTCGTGATCGCTCTTGATCCATTTGGTGACGTCGAGACCGGAAACCTCGGGAAGCTGAATGTCCATCAGGATCAGATCGGGACGATGCGCGCGCGCAAGGTTGAGCGCCTCGCGGCCGTTGCTCGTTCCGATCGTTTGATATCCGTGTGCCTCCAAGAGATCGCGAAAGAGCTTCATATTGAGCTCATTGTCCTCCACGATCAGGACGGTTTTCGCCACCCTGGTCCTCCACTCCCTGCAGATGCCTGTTTGGCCGATAATCGTGACATGTCGCCACGTCGGAACGAGTCGGGCATGATGTCTCAAACTAGAGACGATAAGTTACGGAAAGGCAAATAGACATGGCACTCAAACGGCCTCAGAATCCTGCGGAAGTGGCTGAAATTGTGGCCATTCAGGCACTCAACTTTCTTGCCAACGATCCCGTGCGGCTCGGCGGGTTTCTGTCGGAAACCGGCATCGGGCCCCAGACGCTGCGCACCGCTGCGGCCGACCCGAAATTTCTGGCCGGCGTGCTCGATTTCATCCTCAAGGATGATGATACCGTGAAGGCCTTCGCCGAATCGTCGCAGTTGCCGCCAGCCACCATCGCTGCTGCGCGCGAGGCGCTCGGCTGAGACGGAGATCGTTGACGTGAACGCGGCGGAACAAAACGGACATCCTCGTGCTGTTCCCGGCTTTTGCCGCGACTGCCTCACCGATTCCGTTTCCTCTCGCCGCTGTCCGTCATGCGGTTCCCCTCGCCTGCTGCGTCATCCGGCTCTGGGCTCGCTCACCCTGGCCCACATCGACTGCGACGCGTTCTATGCCACCGTCGCCAAGCGCGATAATCCGGATATCGCCGACAAGCCTGTAATCGTCGGCGGCGGCAAGCGCGGCGTGGTGTCGGCTGCCTGCTACATCGCCCGCACCTATGGCGTGCGCTCGGCCATGCCGATGTTCAAGGCGCTCGCGCTATGCCCGCACGCTGTCGTGGTAAAACCGGATATGGCGCAATATGTCCGGGTCGGGCGCGAGGTGCGCCAGCGCATGCTGGCGCTGACCCCGCTGGTCGAGCCTCTGTCGATCGACGAAGCCTTTCTCGATCTGTCGGGCACCGAACGCGTGCATGGCACGGTGGCGGCGAAAACGCTGGCGCGTTTTGCCTCGCAGATCGAACGCGATATCGGCATCACGGTTTCGGTCGGGTTATCGGTAAACAAGTTTCTGGCCAAGATCGCCTCGGATCTCGACAAGCCGCGCGGCTTTGCCGTGCTCGACCAGGACGACGCGCGCGATCTGCTGGCCGACAAGCCGGTGGGTTTCATCTTCGGAGTTGGACCGGCCTCGCAGGACAAACTGGTGTCGCGCGGCTTTCGCACCATCGGCGACCTGCAGCGCGCCGACGAAATCGAGCTCATGAAGCAGTTCGGCGGCGAAGGCCAGCGCCTGTGGCGGCTGGCGCGCGGCATCGACGACCGCAAGGTCGTGCCGGATCGCGGTGCGAAAACCATTTCCAACGAAACGACGTTCGACGATGACATCCGCGATCTGGCGACTCTGGAGCGCATTCTCTGGCGGCTGTGCGAAAAAGTTTCCTCGCGCCTGAAAGGCGGCAGCCTGGCCGGATCGACCATCACGCTGAAACTGAAGACGGCGGATTTCCGCCAGCGCACTCGCTCGCAATCCATCAGCGGATCGACGCAGATGGCGAACAGGATTTTCGCCGTGGCGCGCGAGATGCTGGCGCGCGAGATCGACGGCACTGCCTTCCGGCTGATCGGCGCGGGCGTCAGCGCGCTGCAGCCGTCAGGCGAAGCCGGTGACGGCGATCTTTTGGACCGCCGCACCGCGCACGCCGAGCGGGCGATGGACGATGTACGCAGGAAATTCGGCAACGCCGCAGTGATGCGCGGCATCGCCTATCAGGGGCCGGCAAGGACCGACGAATAACGGCGCGGCGTCAACGCGCGTTCACTTGCAAGGCTTGCTGTCCTTGACGTCGAACTTGTTCATCTCACCGGCGATGACGAAGTCGTTGTAGTCCAGCACAAGCGCGCGCGAGACGCCGTCTTCGTAAAGCTCGAACGACATCGCGTAGGCGGGTGTCTGTTCTCCGGCATCCTGCTTGGCTGAGCGGTCGTAATAGCTCACCGTCACCGGCCACCGGGTCAGCGATTTCAGTGTGCCATTGTCCGTCGACACATCGGGTTGCTTGGGCGGACGGTCGCCCGGGATCGGCTTGCCGATGACGGTCAACGTATTATAGACCTTCTCGCCATTATCGGACCCGTCATACACCGTCAGTTCGAGGAGAGATTTGCCCTCCTTCGCGGCTTCGATGATACGGCGGACCTGTTCGGTCGGAAACACAACGTCCTTTTCCAGGGTGAAGGTTTTTTCTACCGGCTGTTTTAACTTCACCGTGATGGTGCCGTCCTCGCCCCGCTCAGCCACGCCGTCCACCGCGCTTGAGTCGGCGTCATTGGTGCGGGTCTCGATCTTGAAGCGATAGGTCTTACCTTCGGCGTCCTCCCAGCTGGTCGAACGCAAGTCGCTTAGCGTGCTCTTGTCTTCGCCGCTGTCGATCTGTGAAACCTGCCGAAACTCGGTGGTGTAGCCCTCGCAGGCACTGCCGGCGAAATTGTAGAGGATCTTGCCCCGCGCGCTGCTGATCGCCGCATTGCCCCGCGCCTTTTGCAGGCTCAGGTCATAGACCGCCTGATGCGCCAGAAAAGGCACGCTGGTCGCCGCCAAGGCGGGCGTGGCCGAGAGAGCAAAGGCCAGTATACTCAATTTGAAAAATTTCTGCGGCCGGATCATGCCGTCTCCTTAAAATCTGGACTCACAAGGATAATGACGCGCCATTTGCGCCGCAACTGGGGCAATCGCGTCCGGATCGCGCATTCCCGCTCACCGGAACGTTACGGAACGGCAATAAAGCCAGCCCTTGAAGGCGAATTGCATCGGGAAGCCGGATTGGATATCTCCAAGGCACCGAAAGGGAGAGTGCCATGACAGGGACGGTCGAACAGAAACTGGCGGCTCTTGGAATTACCCTGCCGGCAGCGCGCGCTCCCGTCGCCAATTACGTGCCGTTCGTGAAAACCGGCAATCTGCTCACGATCTCCGGACAGGTCTGCTACGCACCGGACGGCTCCCTCATCGCCAAGGGCAAACTCGGCGCGACCCTGTCCATTGATCAGGGCGTCGCCGCTGCGCGGGGCTGCGCCATCAATCTTCTGGCGCAACTCAAGGCCGCAACCGGCGATCTCGACAAGGTCGTTCGCGTCGTCCGTCTCGGCGGCTTTATCAATTCGGCACCGGATTTTCTCGACGGTCCGAAGGTCATGAATGGCGCGTCCGACCTGATGGTCGAGGTGTTCGGCGACAAGGGACGCCACGCCCGCACCACTGTCGGCGTCGCCGCCCTTCCCTCCGACGCCGCCGTCGAGGTCGAAGGCCTGTTCGAGGTCGCGTAGTTGATTTTCCGCCGCGCACCCGGTTGGCTGACGGCGCGGCCCGTCGCGCACCGGGGGCTGCATGACCGCGCGCGCCGTATCGTCGAAAACATGCCCTCCGCCGCCAATGCGGCCATCGCCGGAAATTTCGCGATCGAGTGCGATATCCAGCTGTCCGCCGACGGCGAGGCAATGGTGCATCACGACGATACCCTTGGCCGGCTCGAGGATGCGAGCGGCGACATCCGCACTTTCACCGCTGCACAGCTCAAGCAGGTCGCGTTCAAGGACACCACCGACCGGATGATGACGCTCGGCGATCTATGCGATCTCGCCGCAGGCCGTGTTCCGCTGGTGGTCGAGGTCAAGAGCCGGTTCGACGGCGACCGCAAGCTCGTCGCGCGGATGGCGCAGATTCTCGAGGCCTACAAAGGCCCGGTCGCGCCGATGTCGTTCGATCCCGATCAGGTCATGGCCATCCGCGAACTGCTCCCTGACCGGCCGCGCGGCATCGTGGCCGAGCGTTATTACAGGGAAGCCGAATGGCAGGCGCTGCCGCCGCAGAAAGTGCGCGGCATGTTTCATCTGCGGCACGCTTTCCAGACCCAGCCGCATTTCGTCGCCTACTGGATCAACGAACTCCCCGCTCCCGCGCCGTGGATCGCACGCAATATTTTCGGCTGTGCGCTCCTGACATGGACCGTGCGGACGCCGGAACAGCGCCTGCGCGCCTCGCGTCATGCCGATCAGATGATCTTCGAGGGGTTCGTCCCGGCGGCTGTGGGCAGCACCGCTTGAAGTCATCTCCGCACACTATAACTTACAGTATTGAGCGGACTCGACATTTCCACGCCACAGTTGGCGCTGAATCGTGCCTCCGCAGAGGGCCTCCGCTCCGCTGATGAGTTCATCCGACATCACTCTGGAAGCCGTCTCGTCCGTGACCCAAATCGCGGCGGACGAATGGGATGCGTGCGCCAATCCCCGTCTCAAACAGACCGTGGATGACGAACTTGCAGCGATTGTCTCATGCAATGCTGAAAGCGATTCGCGTATCGATTCCAGCGAACCCTATAATCCCTTCATTTCGCACGCTTTTTTCGCTGCGCTGGAAGAATCGGGTTCGGCGGCGGCGCGCACCGGCTGGCTGCCGCGCCATCTCGTAGCCCGTCACGCCGGTAGGATCGTCGGCATCGTGCCATGCTACGCCAAGAACCACTCGCAGGGCGAATACGTGTTCGACCATGGCTGGGCCGATGCATTCGAGCGCGCAGGCGGCAGCTATTATCCCAAGCTGCAGGCCTCGGTCCCCTTCACGCCCGCGACCGGACCACGGCTTCTGATCCGGGCCGGGACGGATGCAAGACAGGTTGGCGAGGCGCTTGCCGCCGGTCTGGTCGCGCTGTGCGGAACGGTCGACGCCTCCTCGGTCCACGTCACCTTCGCGCGCGAGGACGAATGGAATTTTCTCGGCAAGCACGGCTTCCTTCTGCGGACCGATCAGCAATTTCATTGGCACAATGAAGGTTATTCCTGTTTCGACGATTTCCTGAACTCGCTGAATTCGCGCCACCGCAAGGCGATCCGGCGCGAACGCCGCGATGCTCTGGCCGACGGCATTACGATTCATCACCTCACCGGCAAGGACATCACCGAGGACGCCTGGGACGCATTTTTCGAATTCTACATGGAGACCGGCTCGCGCAAATGGGGCCGGCCCTATCTGAACCGCGACTTCTACCGGCGGATCGCGCAAACGATGGCCGAGAGCGTCCTGCTCGTCATGGTGAAACGCAATAATCGCTGGATCGCGGGCGCGATCAATTTCATCGGATCGGACACGCTGTTCGGTCGCCATTGGGGCGCCGTCGAACATCATCCGTTCCTCCATTTCGAGGTGTGTTATTATCAGGCCATCGATTTTGCCATTGCGCGCGGGCTGAAACGGGTCGAAGCCGGAGCGCAGGGCGAGCACAAGATCGCGCGTGGATATCTGCCGCAGACGACATATTCGGCGCATTACATCGCCAACCCGTCGCTGCGCCGCGCCGTCGGCGAGTATCTCGATCGCGAGCGTGTTTATGTGGAGGAAGCGGTGCGCGAGCTGACGCAGGCCGGACCGTTCCGCAAGGACAATACGGATGACTGACAAGGCCGATAATCCCGAAGCCGCGAAAACGCCGCTCCCGGTGCGCCTGCGCGGTCTCCTCACGCGACGCGCGTCCGATCTGCGCCAGGCCGTGCGCATCACGGTTGCGGTCGCGGCGGCCTATGCCTCCTACAAGGCGCTCGACCTGCAGCAAGGCTACTGGGCGGTCTTCACGGTCCTGATCGTGATGCAGGGATCGATCGGCAGCACGCTGAGCGCCGCGGTCGATCGGCTGATCGGCACCATGGGCGGCGCCTTTCTCGGCGGCTTCGCGGTTGCCATGCACACCGGCACGACGCTCAGTCTTGGCATTGCACTGGTGCTGGTGACCGCGCTCGCAACCCTTGCCGCCGGTATCCGTCCGCAACTGCGGATCGCCTCGGTGACCGCCGCGATCCTGTTGCTGACCGCGCCGCCCGATGTCGAGGCCACCGGTTTCGTCATAGACCGCATCGTCGAGATTGCCATCGGCGGCGTGATTGCCGTGCTCGCCACGGTTTTGATCTTCCCTGCCCGCTCCCACGGGCTGGTTGTGGCGAGAGCGGCCACGGTGCTGGATCGAATCCGGAAACTGCTGCTGACGGAAGCCGAAGCCGTCGAACGCGGCGAGGCGCTGGCGCCTTCAACCGAACACGTCGCGCTGCGCCAGGCCCTGAGCGCGGTCGAACAGGCGATGAAAGACGCCGAACGCGAGCGGGCTTCGCATCTTGCGGACCACGACATTCCGCCCGCGATCCCGCGCACGCTCTGGCGCGTCCGCAATGATCTCGTCGCCATCGGCGCCGCGCTGAATGAGCCGCTTCCCGGGAGCGTTGCAACGACGCTTGGCCCCGCCGGCGCGGCCCTGCTGCGCGCGGCCGCGACGCTGACGGGACAATGCGCCGTCGCCCTGCGCGCCGCCAGGACGGTCGAACGCGGCGATACGCGTTCCGCGCGTCTGGCCTTCGCCAATACGTTCGATGAATTGCGGCGCGCCGGCGTGACACGCGCGCTCGACTTCGAAACCGCGGGCCGCGTGTTCGGTCTGGGTTTCACGCTGGAGCGTTTGCACCGCGACCTGTCGGACCTCGCCGACCGCATCGACGAAATCGCGACGGGCCAACCTGCGGTTAACGCCGAGGCATAAGCGAGGGCGTGGCCGCAAAGCGTCTTGACCGCGCCAGCCCTCGCGGCGATGGTGCGGCGTCAATTTTGCCGGGAGAGTTTCATGACCGCCTACGACAAGGACAATATTTTCGCAAAAATCCTGCGCGGCGAATTTCCCTGCTACAAGGTGTATGAAACGGACAGGACATTGTCCTTCCTCGACATCATGCCCCGCACCATCGGCCATGCGCTGGTGATTCCGAAAGTGGCGGCGCGAAATATCCTCGATATCAAGCCGGATGATTTCGCCGAGGTCGCGCGCGTGACCCACAAGGTCGCCAACGCCGCGAAAAAGGCCTTCGACGCGCATGGCATTACCCTAGAGCAATTCAGCGAACCGGCCGCCGGCCAGACCGTCTTCCACCTGCACATCCACGTGCTGCCGCGTTTTACCGGTGTAGACCTTCTGCCGCCCGCCAGCCGCAAGGAAGATTTGAAAGTGCTGGAAGATCATGCCACCCGGCTAATCGCGGCGCTGCAGGACTAGCGTTCAGATCATCCACCACGTCCAGGCGACGACATAGATGTCGCCGACGATAACGCCCACCGGAACGGATTTTCTGGCAGCCAGATAAGCCGCGAAGCCGACCGGCAGCGACGTATAGCGGATGAGCGGCGGGACCAGCGCGAGCGCGCCCGGCGGCACCAGTAAAATCTGCACAATCACGCCTGCCAGAATTGCGGTTGCCACCGCGCGCACCCAGACGAGAAGTTCCGAATCCTCGCGGATGCGTTTGCCGATCAAAAGGCCGATCACACGCCAGATCTCGTTTGGCAGCACACCCGCCAGAAGCAGGATCAGCAGTGCGTTCCAGTCGCCAATGAAATTACTCATCGGTCAGTTCGTCCAGCGGGTCGACACGCCTGCGACGCCGGTAGCGATGCAGAACGTAGGTCAGTGTCCCCGCCGCAAGGCCGCTGACCAGAATATCGACGCCGGTATGAAGAACGATCGCGACCAGCGGATAGAGAATGAGGCCGCTGATCAGTCCCGCGCGATCGACGAAACGCGTTCCGTTATGGGCCGTCGACAGCAGGAAGACCAGCGGCGTCAGCGCCAGCACGCCGGCGGCGAACAGCGGCGGCAATCGCCCGGCCAGCACATAGCCGAGCGCGGTCGCCACCAGCGAGATCGAGATGAACCCCGTGCCCAGCCCGTTGGCGAACACGATGCGCCGCTCGCGCGGCACGCCGACCAGAAGACGATAGGACTCGACCCAGAACGTCACGGCGGTGAAATGCGCGGGCAAAAGAAGTTCGTAGGTCTTTGTTTTCGGCATTCGCATCATCGGCAGTAGACCGATGACCATGGGAAGCAGACGCACCGCGCTCAGCGTCACCGCAACCGCCGCCTCGAGAATACTGGCGCCCGCATGGATGCTGGAAATCAGCACGATCTGTGCCGGCGCGGCCCAGACGAATGCCGTGCTGGCGAGCACCCAGCCGAGGCTGAAACCTGCATCGTGCGCCAGAGCGCCAAGACCGATGAAATTGGCGAACAGCGCCGCGGCAAGCAGCGACGTCGCCGCATTGTAAATGCCATATGCGAACGGATGCTGCTCGACATCGGGTGCACTGATGAAAAAATTGGGCACGGACGACTCTGGAGGGAAATGTATCTTGAGGTCACGTGAAATCGCAAATCAGTCAAGCGAATTAAACCCGCCGGTCCCGCGCACAACTAATTTCTGGCATTCGTATTCCGCAGAACCATGCAGGCACCGCCGATCTTCTGGATTTTACCGCACAGACCGTTGGCCTCCTCGCGCGTATCCGCGCCCAGCCTGACCTGGTAGAACGCATGCATGCCGCGGCTGCGCTGCACAGACGTCAAAATGCTCGGATCGCGGTCGCCGATGACGGAGTTCAGCCGCTGCATCGCACGGGCATACATCGCCAGCGCCTTCTCGCGCGAGAAGCCCGCCGCAAGCTGAACGCCCCATGGCGCGGCGGCGACAATTCGCACGCGCTGCTCGAGTTCGGCGACGAACGGATTGGGCGCGCGGCGCAGCAGCGCCATGAGTTCGCGGCACCCTTGCGGTCGGGGCCGTTCCCTGACCGCGCCATTGCGCCCCGCCCGCGCCCATTCATCGACGCTGGTGCCGGTGATGGCATACACATAATTGCGCGTCTCGCCCGGCATGTAGCCGATCCCGTTGAGCCATTCCTGCACCCGGCGCGGCCCTGCATTGTAGGCGGCGGCTGCAAGACCGAGATTGCCGAACTGCCCGCGCAGCTCGTTCAGGAACTCCGCCGACTTCGGCAGCGCCTGCACCGGATCGAAGGGATTGAGCAGGCGGCGCTCGGTCGCGGTGCCCGGCATGAATTGCGCGACACCCTGTGCGCGCTCGCCTGAGCGGGTCACCGGTCCCACTGCGTCGGGCTGAAAACGGCTTTCCTGCCAGATCACGCGGGCGAAAAATTCGAGCGGCAGATCGTTCGCCGTCGCGGCGGACTCGATCATGAGGCACATCGCCTCACGGGTATCGGAATCCTTGTCCCCGTTCGCATCATTACCCGCAGCGTTCTTGCTCGCGCTGTCGTCCCTGATCGTAGTCCCGGCGGACGGTTTCAGTGGCTCTGTCGGCGCGGGCAACGCCCCAGCAGGCGGCGACGCATCGGACGACGGAGCATCATCAGCGCGCGCAGCAACGAGCAGAGGCACAGCGGCGATCAATGCGCCCGCGACAAAAAGGCAAAGCTGTGCGCCCGACATTCGCATTCCCGCCCGGCTCCGGATCAATTGAAGGTCAACCGAGATCCAATCGACCGTAGCTCGGCACCACGGCGTTTAGGTTAACAGGACCTTTCCGTAACCCCCTGTTTCCGCCCGCGCCCGCCTCTCCTAATCTGGAGCCATTCACTGGCGGGATGATGATGCCTGAACCTCAACACAAAACTTTTCTCGGACGCGTCACACGCCGCACCGGCATCGCCATGCTGACGATCCTGCCATATCTGCTTGTCACGATGGCAGGCGCATTTGCGGTCGCCGCCGTTGCCAAAACCTCGACGGGCACGATCAACGCCAAATTCAACGCGGTGATTCAGGCGCTGAAACGGCGCTGAGAGTGCCGAAACAAAAACGGCAGCCTCGAGGCCGCCGTTTCGTATCGTATTTCAATTTCAACTCCCAAAAGTTCACACTTTCAGAAGCGGCTCCTTGGCCGGACGCTTCGGTCCCGCATCGCCTCTCGGCTTGCGCTTGCGGGCACCAGGCAGCTTCTCCGGCTTGGGAGTAACCGGCCCTTCGACAAATTCGAAGCCGATCTTTTCCTTGTCCGCATTCGCCTCGTCCTTGACGAGGATGACGCGGACATGGCCGCCGCCCTTGAGCTTGCCGAACAGCACCTCGTCCGCCAGCGGCTTCTTGACGTATTCCTGGATCACGCGGCCCATCGGGCGCGCACCCATCTGCTCGTCATAGCCTTCCTTCACCAGCCATGCCTTGGCCGGCTCGGACAGCTCGATGGTGACATCGCGATCCGCGAGCTGCGCCTCGAGCTGCATCACGAACTTCTCGACCACCATGCCGATGACATCGGTGTTGAGATGGCCGAACGACACGATGGCGTCGAGACGGTTTCGGAATTCAGGCGCGAACTGCCGGTTGATCGCCTCCTGATCCTCACCCTCGCGCTTGCTGCGGGTGAAGCCGAACGCGGCCTTGGCCATGTCGGCCGCACCCGCATTGGTCGTCATGATCAGGATGACGTTGCGGAAGTTGACCTGCTTGCCGTTGTGGTCGGTCAGCTTGCCGTGATCCATGATCTGCAGCAGCACGTTGTAGAGATCCGGATGCGCCTTCTCGATTTCGTCGAGCAGCACCACGCAATGCGGGTGCTGGTCCACGCCATCGGTGAGCAGACCGCCCTGATCGAACCCGACATAGCCGGGAGGCGCGCCGATCAGGCGCGACACCGTGTGCCGCTCCATGTATTCGGACATGTCGAAGCGCAGCAGTTCGACGCCAAGCGAGGCCGCGAGCTGCTTCGCCACCTCGGTCTTGCCGACGCCGGTCGGGCCCGAGAACAGATAGCAGCCGATCGGCTTCTCCGGCTCGCGCAGGCCCGCGCGGGCGAGCTTGATCGACGCCGCGAGCGACTCGATCGCCTTGTCCTGGCCGAACACCGTGCGCTTGAGGGTGCCTTCCAGATGCTTGAGCACCTCGGCATCGTCCTTCGACACGCTCTTGGGCGGAATCCGCGCCATGGTTGCGATGGTCGTTTCGATTTCCTTGATACCGATGGTCTTCTTGCGCTTGTTCTCGGGAACCAGCATCTGCGCCGCGCCGGATTCGTCGATCACGTCGATCGCCTTGTCGGGCAGCTTGCGGTCGTGAATGTAGCGCGCGGACAGGTTCACCGCCGCCTCGATGGCCTCGTTGGTGTATTTCAGCTTGTGATAGTCCTCGAAATACGGCTTGAGGCCCTTGAGGATCGCGGTCGCATCCTCAACCGACGGCTCGTTGACGTCGATTTTCTGGAAGCGGCGCACCAGCGCGCGGTCCTTCTCGAAATGCTGGCGATATTCCTTGTAGGTGGTCGAACCCATGCAGCGGATCGCGCCCGAAGCCAGTGCGGGCTTCAGGAGATTTGACGCATCCATCGCGCCGCCGGATGTCGCGCCAGCACCGATCACCGTGTGAATTTCGTCAATGAACAGAATCGCATTCGGGTGCGATTCGAGTTCCTTGATGACCTGTTTCAGCCGCTCCTCGAAATCACCGCGATAGCGGGTTCCCGCCAGCAGCGTTCCCATATCGAGCGAGAAAACGGTGGCAGCGGCAAGAACCTCGGGCACATCGCTGTCGACAATACGCTTGGCAAGGCCTTCGGCGATTGCGGTCTTGCCGACGCCGGCTTCGCCGACGAACAGCGGATTGTTCTTCTGCCGGCGGCAGAGCACCTGAATCGCGCGATTGATCTCGGCGTTGCGGCCGATCACCGGATCGATCTTGCCCTCTCGCGCCTTCTTGTTGAGATTGACGCAATAGGTCTCGAGCGCCTCGCCCTTTTTCTTGGCGTCATCGCCGCCCTTGGTGTCGGCCTCGTCATCCACGCCGCGCACCGGCCGCGCCTCGGACACCCCGGGACGCTTGGCGATGCCATGGCTGATGTAATTGACCGCGTCGTAGCGCGTCATATCCTGCTCCTGCAGGAAATAGGCGGCGTGACTTTCCCGCTCGGCGAAAATCGCAATCAGCACATTCGCGCCGGTCACCTCCTCGCGGCCAGACGACTGGACATGAATCACCGCGCGCTGAACCACGCGCTGGAAACCCGCCGTCGGCTTGGCGTCGTCGCCACTGTCCGCGATCAGGTTCTCAAATTCGGTTTCGAGATAGTTGACCAGGCTGGCGCGCAACTTGTCGAGATCGACGCTGCAGGCCCGCATCACGGCGGCGGCGTCTGAATCATCGATCAGGGAGAGCAGAAGATGCTCAAGCGTTGCATATTGATGATGCCGCTCATTCGCGACAGCGAGCGCGCGGTGCAGGGATTGTTCAAGGTTTTGGGAAAAAGTCGGCATTCGCGTCCCTTATGGCCCCCGCCACTTTCAATTTCGATGCATGTTGCCATGCAAGTCTCTGGCCAATTGGCCGGCGTATTTGTTTCTTCCCTGTTCTCGGTTCCAGTTCGGCGACTCCAAGCCTACTTCTTTTCCATCACGCATTGCAAAGGGTGTTGATGCTTGCGCGCAAAATCCATCACCTGCGTCACTTTGGTCTCGGCGATCTCGTAAGTGAACACGCCGCACTCACCGATACCGTGATGATGAACATGCAGCATGATCTGGGTCGCGGCCTCGACATCCTTCTGGAAAAACTTCTCCAGAATATGCACGACGAATTCCATCGGGGTATAATCATCGTTCAGGATCAGCACGCGATACAGACTCGGCCGCTTGGTTTTCGGCTTGGTCCTCGTGATGACCGAAGATGTAGGGCCGCCCGGAGCTCCTCCGCGCTCGTCTCCCTTCGCCAGCCGGACTGTTAAACCGGCGACATCAATCACTTTGGCCGTTTGGATGGTCGGCTCTTTATCTGAAGGCACTTCAAGCATGGCTCGCGCGTCGGATGTCCGTGGACCGCCGCTCCGATTCTGCATGCGAACAGCGGGTTATCGTTAACCAGAATATGGGTCGGACCGGGCTTCGCCGCAAGAACGGGAATCCGGTCCCCTTCTCAAGTCTCAAGGAAAACAGGCGCGTCGGCCAGCTTAAAATAGGTCCAAAACGCGCATGATTTGAGAAATTCGCCATCTGTCACATGACACCATCCATGACATTGCGCCGCCGCTCCCGCCCCGCGGAGCACGTGATGGGCATGTGCGGATGCGGTTAATGGCGGCTTATGTCGTAACGGCCGCTTTTTCTTCAATCCGGAAAACGTTTTGTTGACGATAAATCAGCCTAAAACGGGCGCAAAAGCCTGTTTTGCCAATACGTCCCTCTTTCTGAGGATCATTTTACTACCTCTTCACCTGCCGCACATAAGCAAAGTTCCACATTGTCAAAGGTGCGGTGAGGCCATGAGCAGCTTCAGAATTTTCAATCAGGTTTCAGGCCTGCAAAGGCTGCTTGCACGCTTTGGCCGCGACAAACGCGGCAACGTCGCGGTCATTTTCGCGATCACGTTATTGCCCATGCTCGGCCTGGTCGGCGCGGCCGTCGATTATGCACGCGCAAACAATGCCCGCACCGCCCTGCAAACAGCGCTCGATACCACGGCGCTGATGATCTCGAAGGACGCCGCAGGCCTTACAGCCAGCCAGATCCAGACAAGGGCTCAGCAATATTTCAATGCGCTCTACACCCACAGCGCCGAAGCGCCTGTGAGCAATTTCACCGCTGTCTACAGCGCCAATACGGGCGGCGGTTCCAGCATTATCCTGACCGCGAACTCCGCCATTCAGACCGACTTCATGAAAGTTCTGGGCAGCCAGTTCAATCAGATCAATCTCAACGGCGCCACCACCACCAAATGGGGATCGACAAAACTGCGCGTGGCCCTCGCGCTCGACAACACCGGATCGATGTCGGACAGCGGCAAGATCGGCGCTTTGCGCACGGCCGCCACCAACCTCGTCACTCAGCTGAGCGCCACCGCCACGAACTCCGGCGACGTCATGATCTCGCTGGTCCCGTTCGCGAAGGATGTGAATGTGGGCAGCAGCAATTATCAGCAGTTCTGGGTCAAATGGTCCGGCCAGAGCGACACCTGGGACGAGAATAACGGTTCCTGCAGCAAGTCGGGGTACACGACCAAAAGCACCTGTCAGGCGCAGGGCTCCTGCAGCATCTCCAGCAAGAGCACGCAGAGTTCCTGCACCTCCGCAGGTAGCTGTTCGATTTCGGGCTACTCCACCCAAAGCGACTGCCAGTCAGCAGGCGTATGCTCCAAGTCTCCGAGCAGCAACACGACGCAGAGCAAATGCACCAAAAATGGTGGCACTTGGACGACAGGTGTATGGACAGCGGGTGTGTGGACCAACGCCGTCTGGACGCCTTCAAGTCATTCGAAATGGAACGGCTGCGTGACCGACCGCGATCAGGATTACGATATCGCCAAGACCGCGCCGGACAGCTCAAATTCCAGCACGCTGTTTCCAGCCGAGCAATATTCAGCGTGCCCGGCCTCCGTCATGCCTCTCAGCTCTGACTGGACATCGCTGAAAAACGCGATCGCGGCGATGCAGCCGAACGGCGGCACCAACCAGGCCATCGGCATGGCATGGGGCTGGCTGTCGCTGATCCAGGCCAATCCTCTGAACGCGCCGGCGGAGGACTCGAACTACCAGTGGAGCCACGTCATCATCCTGCTGTCCGACGGCTTGAATACGCAGGATCGCTGGCCGAGCTATGGCAACGGCAACACACAAAGCACCTGCTCGGGTTCTCCCTGCATCGACGCACGCCAGCAGAAGCTGTGCGACAACATCAAGGCTGTGAAGGATTCCAACGGCAATTCCCTGTACACGATCTATACCATCCAGGTGAACACGGGCAGCGATCCGACATCGAGCGTGCTGCAGTACTGCGCATCCGATCCCAGCAAGTTCTTCATGCTGACGACCGCAAATCAGATCATTACGACGTTCGATTCGATCGGCACGCAGCTTGCGAAACTGCGCATCACTCAGTGAGCGCGCGGCTTCCCCGAACACAAAAAAGCCCGGCGTAAGCCGGGCTTTTCATTTTCAGATTTGAATAGAACAAATCAGTGCGTCGGAACCGGCGGGGTGTACTTGGCGACCAGGCCTTCGAACGGCTTGTAGGTCTGCTTGGCGAGGTCGGAATAGAGTTCACCGATCTTCTGCGACTCGGCGACGAAGGTTTCGTAAGCCGACTTGGCGAATTCGGTCTGCAGTTCGATTGCCTTGTCGAGCGACTTCACGCTGGCGAGCTTTTCGACATAGGACTTGGTGTCTTCAAACGACTTCTTGGAGTAATCGCCGTAAGCGGTAGCGAGCGCCTGAACGCCGGACGAAAAGGTCTTCGCCGAAGCGATCGCCGCGTCGAGTTGCTCTTTGCTCTGCACCTGAAAGTCTTCAACTTTGAACATCGGTCATCCTTTCCCAGACTGAAGTCTTACATGCCGGGAGGTGCCCGGCTCCTGACCACCCCGGATTGATACTGCATTGCACAAAACAAGTCAAGTTTATGTTGCGATGCACAATAAAAATTGTCCATAAAACCGGCAGATACGGGAAACGGTTCGTTAATCTTTTGGAAACCCCGGCCCCTTACGGTGATTCCCTGTGCCCTCGGGAATACCGTGAGGTCCCCGAAAAGGCATATCCGCCAATCTCTTAGCGGGAACTCGAAGTTCCGCCGGGAGTGTCGGCGGTGACGGCATCGCAAGGACGACCCAGCCTTGAAAAGTCAGGCTGCGCGCCGACCAAATTTGGCCTCAGAACGAGGCGATTGATCTGGGAACTGGACGGGGAAGTTCATGATCGGTGGCAAATCGGCGGCCAACAAGGCCGTACGCTGCATCTTTTTGGGGCTCGCTGTCGTTTCCGTCGGCGTGATCTGCACCACCGACCGCGCCGACGCACGGCGCCGCCATTACCGTCATCACAGCAGCCATCACGTCGAGCGCTCGAGCTACAGTCCGGCCTTTGCCTCGATCATTGTCGATGCCAATTCGGGTGCGACCCTTCAGGCGACCAGCGCCGACAGTCCGCGCCATCCCGCGTCGCTGACCAAGATCATGACGCTTTATATGCTGTTCGAGAAACTCGAGACCGGCAAGCTCAGGCTGGATACCTCTCTTAACGTGTCGGAACACGCATCCGAGCAGGCGCCGACCAAACTCGGACTGCGGCCCGGCCAGTCGATCCGCGTCGAGGACGCAATCAAGGGCATCGTCACCCGCTCGGCGAATGACGCCGCCGTGGTCATCGCCGAAGCCATCGGCGGCAGCGAGGACGATTTTGCCAAGCTGATGACGCGCAAGGCGCGCGCGCTTGGCATGAGCAAGACCACTTATGTGAATGCGTCAGGTCTTCCCGATGACGACCAGATCACCACCGCGCGCGATCAGGCGACACTGGGCCGCGCGATCCAGGACCGCTTCCCGAAATATTATCGTTATTTCTCGACCGAAGCCTTCAACTGGCGCGGCACTTCGATCCGCAATCACAACAAACTGCTCGGTCATGTCGACGGTGTGGACGGCATCAAGACCGGCTACACCCGTGCTTCCGGCTTCAACCTTGTCACTTCCATGCATCGCGGTAACCGCTTTCTGGTCGGCGTGGTGATGGGCGGACGCAGCGGCGGATCGCGCGATGCGATCATGCGCAACCTGCTCGCCGAGCATCTCGACGAAGCCTCGACCCGACGCACCGTCGCGGCGATTACCGAACGCAATGCCGGCGAGTCCCGCGTCGCCAGTACCTCTGAAGATGACACGCCGTCTCGCACGGCTCCGACACAAGCCACGGTGCAGGTCCAGGGTGCGATTCAGACGGCGTCCGCCGCTCCCGACGCGGTGCCCGTGCCAGTCCCCGCGCCTCGCGCGCCGGTCCCCACTGCCAAGCCAATGCCGATGGCCACAGAAACCTCATCTCAACCACCGCAAAACTCCGCACCTGCTCCGCTGACGAGTGGCGTGATCGCCGCGCCGCTGGCGGCGGTGCCCGGTTCCGCCGAACCGATGACTCCAGTGCGCGTGAAAACGGTGCAAGTCCGCATGAACGGCACAAAGCTTGCGTCCGCCGCCGAGCCCAAGCCCCTCGCTGCGCCGGCCGCCACCAGCGCCATTCCCGTGCGCGATGCAGGTGTCGATACACAGCGCGCACCGGCACGCGCCGCCGAAACACCGCGAACGGCGAACGCCACTCCGTCCTTCCCGGCGCCGATACCCATCGTGGTGTCACACAATTCGCCGGGCATGGGCCAGGGTTCGATCGGCTATGCGCCCTCGCAAGCTCCCACACCTGCAACGCTGGCCTATGCCGAAGCCGGACGCGGCGCACCACCAACCACGCTCGGGGCACAGGCTCAGGCTCTTGAATCGCCTCCCGCGCAACGCGTCGCCGCCTTGTCGCCCGCGCCGCAACCCGATGCCGTCCAGCAGACCAGCGCCATCAAAGCCGCCCCCATCCGCAGTGGGTGGATCATCCAGGTCGGCGCGCTGGAAAGCGAAAGCGAAGCCTTGCAGCGCCTTGAAGCGGCGCGCGGCAGCGCCGGCAAACTGCTCGGCCGCGCCGACCAGTTCACCGAGACCGTCGCGAAAGGCAACAAAACGCTTTATCGCGCCCGCTTCGCCGGCCTCGATCAGGACTCCGCCGAGGCTGTCTGCCGCACGCTGAAACGTTCGGACATCAGCTGCATCGCCATCAAGAATTAAAAAAGATTCCCGCCTCGTTGGAACGCCCGCGACCCTGTCGCGGGCGTTTTGCTTTGCCTGTCCGAAAAGCCGGGTTGAAAACCTTTTTTCAAGGTTTGGTCTCTAAAACCTTAAGCACACGATCGACCACGCCGGACAACGGCGGGCGCCACCGGGGCATCTCGCAGAGAAGAAGGAAAGCCGCTCGCAAGCGAAGCGTTTTGTTGCGTGGAGTTAGTTGCGATGCGTGCGAAGAAGAGTGTCCTTGGCCTCATTGACCCGGGCCGCGAGGTACGTCGACCCCCCCTGGTCGGGATGAAGTTTCTTCATGAGTCCGCGGTGAGCCCGGCTGATCTCGTCGCGCCCGGCGCCCCGCTGCAAGCCCAGGATCTGATACGCCTCCTCCGCCGTCATTTTGCCGCTAGGCGGCGCGCTGCCGAACTCGCCGCGACGCCCTCCTGCCGTTGCGTCCTGCGCGTGCTCACGCCATCCGGAAAACTGGCGGTCAAGATAACTTTCCAGAAGGGCCCGGCTCTCGTCGTCGAAGCCCCGGCCAAGGGCAAGCAGCTGGTCGAGCGTGAACTCGCCGAGCGAGCGCCCCGCTTCGGGGCCGGCCGTCAGACGCCCCTCAAGCACACCGGTGTCGTGGTCGAGCGTCATCTGTATAAACTTGGACCGTACTTCGGATTTCTGCCCGTTTGATTTGCGGGTACGTCCGCTCCAGTTGCCCCAGGCTGAACCGATCGAGGTGCCGAACGGCGACCAGCCGAGAAGCCCGGCGCCGAACACCGCGATCGGAAGTGCGACGGCAATCTCGCCACGCACCCCGATAAACGCGGCAAAAGCCAGCGTCAGGATGCCACCGCCGGTCCTGATAAGGCGCGCGAGAAATTTCGGGTCCGCGCCCCTGATGACATTGAGCGCGGCATAAATCAGCGCAATGGCAACAACGCCTGCGATCAGGGTCGGCATGGTTTCAGGCTCTCAAACCGAGGTGATCCATTATCGCAGTTGTGTGAGCAGCGCGGAAGCGCCGCGCTCGGTCTGCGACAACCGCGCCAGCGCCTCGCGGCCGCCCGCAGCGTAGGCCGCGACCGCGCGCAACAATTCACGAAGCTGGGCCGCGGCTCCCGGGTCGAAGCGGCACCAGGCCCCTCCGGACAGCCGCGCGATCTCACGAAAGGCATTCTCGGCAACGGGATCGCCGCCTTCCTGAAACATGAAGCACGGCACTTTCAACAATCCCAGTTCGCCGGCTCTGGCGCAGAGGTCGTCGAGATTTTCCTCCATCGCATCGCCGACGAAAACCAGCGCGCGAACGCCCTCTTTCACTGCCTCGCGCCGCGTCTCGCCGAGGACACGCCCGATCTGGGTGTGGCCGCCCTCGACATGAATTCTGCTCATCAGCCGTGCGAGCTGTCCTGTGTCCGAAATCCAGGGACTCGCGCGGCATTCATTAAGGCCGCGAAAGTAAACCAGCCTCACATCGAGGCCGCCGATATTGCCCGCTTCACGAAACATGTCGGCTTGCAGCCGGCAGGCCATGTCCCAGGTCGGCTGCCGGCTCATGGTGGCATCGAGCGCGAACACCAGGCGTCCGTTGCTGCCGCTTCTCTTCGGCGCCAGCGCGCGCGCCTTGGCGACAAAAGCGGAAATATCGGAAGCCGACGATTGGTGGTCGTCCACCAAAGACGACGTCGCGCCGCGAGGAATCGGCGCCTGTGTTTTCGAGTCGGAAGAATTACCCGGCATAGTCACCCGCAATCGGTACGAGTCCTATGTGGAAGCCGGAAACAAAACGGTCAATAGAAGGTCCGTGGCCTTCCCTGACAAAATCAATAAAGCCCGCGTCCTATATTTCGATGCAGACAGCCAGCCGCCCGATCAGCGCGGCAATCTCGTCGAGCTTGGTATCGTCGTGGCGTCCCATGGCCTCGGTAAGCCGGGCCACGCATTCATCGTCGCTCATCGCATTGATGGCGTTGGCGTCCATGCGGGGCGCCAACGAAGGTGAAGCATGATGGGTATTGGTCGGAAGGTCAGCCATTCTAATCACCTCATAAGTTCATCCAACGGTGAACCAAGCACGTGATATGCCAACATCCCATTATGGCACATCAGCGGGCAGAATGAGGTATTTTGTCTCAAATCTGCTTGTCTGACCGGCAGCACGCGCCGGTTTATGCATCAACCGGCGGGTTTGCCCGCCACCACATCGGGCGGCTTCGGAACATTGATCGCGTCGGATGTGACGGGCGCCAGATCGCTGTCGTCATTCAAAAACTTGTCCAGCGTGTTCTCGATACTGGTCTTCAATTTATCCGGCCCGTGATCGGTCATCTGGGTGTGCTGATACTCGGTGTTGACCACTGTGATGCCGGACTTGCGGCATATTTCGTCGCTCGGAACGACACCGGGATCCGCCACAAAGTTCGGATCCTTGGAGCGGAAGGACAGAATCTTGAATGCGCCCTGCGCGAGCGGCACGCGCAGATTATCCAGGGTTACAACTCGCTTGACCTGATCGGGATGCGCCTTGGCGAAATACATCGAGATGTCGCCGCCGTTGGAATGACCGATCAGGGTCAGATGATCGTAATCGGCGTGGGGCTGAATCTTCGCAAGCGCGTTCAGGACAAAAATGATATTGGAAACGCCGCGTTCGTAGACCGGCTGGCGGCCGACATACAGCTCGCCCTTGTTGGTGACCAACGGTGCATCGCTGGCCAGATCGTGCTGAATGCTGACGGCGAGATAGCCACGTGCCGCCAGAAGATTTGCGAGAAACGAGTATTCAGTGAATTTGACCGTGTTGCCGTGATTGATGATGGCGACCGGCATGACCAGCATGCCCGCCCTTGCCCTCATTTCGGTATCGCGTCTCACCGCGACGTCCACATCGATCGGACGATTGCGCGCGGCATCGTAGAAATGGAAGGTTTCGTGCCGGATCGCCCATTTGCTCGCGCCGAAATAGCCGCCGATTCCGACAGCGATCAGGGCCAGACAGATGATCAGGACTCGTTTCATCCTCGTTCCGGTGTCATCGCGTAGTGTTTTTCAAACCGCGCTTCTTGTCGAGGGTCTTTATCACAGGGCGATGACGTTTCCTTTTCTGCCCATTGCATCATTTTATGATGATGTCTGCGCGCAAGCCCCGGATCACAAGGGCTTTTGTGCGGCGCACAGGAAAATTTTCCTGAATTTAATGACGCTGGCGGCTTCCTTAACGACTCTATAAGTTGCGGGAACCGTCTGCGTCGGCAGCAGCTACCGAGCCGTCAAGCAATCAGATCGTGGGTTTCGAGCGGCTTGTCGATATGGGCGAACCACTCGGCGCGGTTTGCGGCGCGGCGGCGGCCTCGTTCGTCCAGAGGCAGGCGCAGATCGCGCAAAAGATTGGTGACCTCTTCGCGTGCGGTGACGTGAGCCATGTTCGGCCGCGTGCCGAGGGTGGCCTCATCGAGTTCATCGAGGGCCGTCAGGCCGCGAGGGAAGAACTCCCGGTACACCACCCGCTCGGCGAAACCGTCGACGGGCCTGAATCCAAGACGGAATGCCAGCTGGTCGAGCCCCTCCGCAACCAGCTGTTTGTTGCGGGAACCGAGCATCGACAGGCGGTTGCGCACCACGATCCAGTCCGTGCTGGCGCCATCCAGTGTTCTGCGCTGTTTGCGCGCGTCCCTTACCATCACCGAATAATGGCTTTCGCCCGTGACCGAATAGGTAGCCGGATCGATGGTCCCGAGCACGTCGAAATCGAGAAAACTGTCGTTCAGCGGCGTCACCAGGGTGTCGGCCATCGCATGCGCCAGACGCATCAAATAGCTGTCCGTCCCCGGCGTATCGATCACGATGAAGTCGTGAGTCTTTTCAGTCGCGTTGACGGCGGCGGAAAATTGGGTGAACTCCGCCAATTCATTTTCGCCGATCTGCATGCTGGAACCCATCGCGATGCAGCTATGATCGGGAATTTCCAGTTCGACTCCGCTGCGCTGAGCCCAGGTTTTGCGATTCTCGATATAGCGGGTGAAGCTTTGCTGGCGGCAATCCAGGTCGATTGTAGCGACGCGCTGACCCGCTTTCATCAAAGCGACGGCCACATGGAGCGCGGTGGTCGATTTGCCCGACCCGCCCTTCTCATTGCCGAGCACAATCACGTGCGCGGACTGCGCCCCAGGATTCGCCTGCAACAGCATCAAATCACCCCTGTGGATATCTTCAAATCATGCAGGCCGCGGGTCAAGTAAAATACGCAATCCGTCTTTTCGCACCGGCAAAACCAGCCGATCGCCTTTGAGGAGACGAGGACCTCGCACGTCGCGGAGCCATTGGCTAGGATCGCCGGCGATCGGATATACTTGCGAAACCGCATCCACATTTAGACGGATAAAATGTCCCACGCACCCCTGATCGCGCGCACGATTCCTGCTCTTAACCGCGCCTGCAACGACTTGAAGAAACGCAGCGCAACGATTGCGCTGGTGCCTACAATGGGTGCGCTCCATGACGGGCATGTGTCACTGGTTCGCCTCGCAAAAAAGCGAGCCAAGCGCGTGGTTGTCTCGGTGTTCGTGAACCCCGCGCAGTTCGCTCCGCACGAGGATTTCGCCTCCTACCCGCGTACATGGAAGACCGATCTTGCAAAACTGCGCGATGAAGAAGTGGATCTTGTTTGGAACCCCGATACGGACACGATGTATCCGGACGGTTTCGCCACGCGCATCGTGCCGGAAGGCCCCGCTGTCGCTGGATTGGAAGACCGCTTCCGTCCTCATTTCTTCGGCGGTGTGGCCACCGTGGTCGCAAAACTGTTCACGCAGGTGCGGCCGGACTTCGCGATTTTCGGGCAGAAGGACTACCAGCAACTGAAGGTCGTGACGCGCATGGCCCGCGACCTCGATCTTCGCGTCTCCATCGTCGGCGCGCCGGTGGTGCGCGAGCGCGACGGCCTGGCTATGTCCTCGCGCAACGTCTATCTGTCCGCCGACGAGCGACGCGCCGCGCCTGTCCTGTTTCGCGCCATGAAAACCGCGTCCAAAAACATCCGCGCAGGTGAGGCGTTCGTGGCCGCGATCGGCGCGGCGGCGAAGGCGATCGAGGATGCCGGCTTCAAGCTCGATTATCTCGAGGCGCGCCACGCCGAAACGCTGGCGCCGATCACGGACTTAAGCGCAGGCCCCGCGCGCATGCTGGTGGCGGCGCGGATCGGCACCACGCGGCTGATCGACAATATCGCGATTTGAAAAGCGCTCAGAGCAGCCCGAGTTCGCGCAGTTCGCGCTTCATCGGCTCCGGCATGCGGGCAATGCTGGCTTCGGCGCTGCCAAGATCGGGCGGCGCGCTTTTGGGATCGAGATAGCGCCACCCCTGAAAAGCACGCATGGGGCGTGGCGACACCCCGATCAGTTTCGGCTGCATCACAAGCCGGCAGCGGCCGATGCCGTCCTTGTCGCGGAACGGTTCGATGGCGACCAGCTTCTGGCGGGCTGCAATCTCGCCCCGGATCACCCAATAGATCGAACCGCCGTCGAGAAGTTCCACGTCCCGCTTCGGCGTTATCCGGGTGATGTGGATGTGATGCGCTGGCAGGCCCTTGGCCTTGGCCTGCCTCACCCGCTCGTTCACCCAGTCCCGGTGATCCTTGACCGAGGTCGCGCCGACGCTGAGCTTGACGAGATGGAGGGCCATGACAGAGAAAACCGGACGTGTAGACGCTCAGTTATCGTCAGTCGCGGCCGGCGGCGCAAGCGAAGCGGGTGCCTGCGCGCGTGGTTTCTGTGCAGAAGGCTTTTTAGCCGCCGACGCGCCGCTTGTTCGCGGCGATCCCTCTTCCGCCGTTTTCGGCGCTGGGGGCGCCGCCGCGGGTTCCGGAGTCATGATGTTGACCGGCGGGATCGACGCCGAACTTGCCGGGAATTCGCCCGTCAAAGTCTTTCCCGACGGCACGCTCGGCGGCAGCGCCGATGTCGCAACAGGAGCTGAAGCCGGCGCGTTCCATGACGGCATGTACTGGCCGACAAACCCCTCATAGGCTTTCTCGCTCATGTTGATCGAGATCTGGGCGGTGTTGGTCAGCGACTGGAAGAACGCGCAGGCCGACAGATTACAGCCGTCCCGAACAGTCAGCACATGCGCGACAATGCCGTAACGATCGCGTTCGACCGCGCGCCGAAGCGCCTGCAACTCCGGCGTCATCACCTTGTCGGCGGCGGCGACATTGCCATAGGAGGCCAGCCGGCTGATCTGGGCGGCGACGTAGGAGACTGCGGCGGCCGTCGAATCGGCAGACGCAAAAACCGCTTTCTCGCAGGCGGTTTCAACGTCTTCTCCCGCCAGTCCATCGAGGCAGGACAGCGCCGGCAGTCCGGCGACGACCTGCAATGACTGGCGGCTCGCGTCCTTTGCAGCGTTACTGACGGAGGATGAGCGCATCATCGCCACCGCCGCGATGCCGACGGCCAGAAGCGTGATGACGATCAGGGCGCCGTTCGCGGCCGATTTCTCGGCGCGCAGCAGCGTAATGACAAGGATCACCGCGAACAAGGCAGCCGCGATGATCGTCAGCCACAAGGGAAAGCTTGCGGAATGCCAGAATTCAGAAAGCGAGGCGGCCCAGGCGCGATTCATGCTGCATGTCCTTCAGGCCCACGCCCCTTCAAGACAAAGTCCCCAGTCGAGGCCCAAGTTCAGGCCCGGATACGGCCAATATAGGACACGCCGCAGG